>NZ_JBLLJS010000013.1:0-190797 GCF_047692315.1 Symbiopectobacterium sp.
CCCCCCCCCCCCCCCCCTTTCACTGCAAGCATGCTCAAGTGATGCGCCAGCAGTTCTTCCATGATTAAGCGTATTTGCGCCGGGTGTTTACCGTGTTCAAGCTCACTCAGTGGGGTGCCAGCCGGTGGGCGGTGCAATATATGTAACGCATCTGACAGACCGATCATGCTGCGGCTTAATTCCTGCGGCAGCAGCTCTTCTATCGGTTGTGCATCCAGGCGTTCCAGCGCCTGTTCGGTCAGTTTGCGCAACGTGGCCTGTCGAACCCCTTCGGTGGTTGGGTAAACCGGCGTCAGGGATTCTTGTAATTCCACCGATGGTTGTGCCTCGCCTTGAACGCGGTATTCCGGGTGGATAATCTCCGCGCCGTTCTTGCCACGCTTGATTTCACCGTAGGCGATAACGTGCTGCCCGGGGGACAGGCTATTCTTCATCGCAGCATTGAAGTTGAAGAAGCGCATCGTCAACACGCCGCTGCCGTCGCTGATCTGGCAGGTCAGCATGCGTTTGCGGCCAAAAACGATATCATTGCGCAACACTTCGCCTTCCACGGTGACGTAAATGCCGGGCAGCAGGTCGCCAATGGCGTAGAGGTGGGTGCGGTCTTCGTAACGCAGAGGCAGGTGCAGTAGCACGTCCTGCACGGTTTCCAACCCAAGGCGTGCGAGTTTAGCCGCCTGACTGGCCCCCACACCCGCGAGGGTGTTCAACGGTTGGTTATTCAGCAGGTGGCTTTTCATTGGCGGTCTCGCTATTCGGCGGCGGATTGCATGGCTGCCCACCAGGCGGTGTCGGCAACGACCTGCCCCTGGTTGTCGATCAGCGGGCGGGGGAGTTTTTTCCGCTTCGCTACGTGCGCCAGCACCGGATAGCCCCCTTCGAACAACAAGCGCTGTTGCTCATCATCAAGCATACCCACTTCACGTTGGTACATGCCCGCATTCTAACGCTGGCGCTGAGCTTCGTAAAGAATCAGTGCTGAAGCGACAGAGACGTTCAGGGATTGCACCATGCCGATCATCGGAGTGATGATATCCTGGTCCGCCAGAGCGAGCGCTTCTTGAGTGATACCGGTTTTTTCCTGGCCGAGAAGAATGCAGGTTGGTCGCGTGTAATCAATCTCGCGAAAATCCACTGCCTTGGTGGAAAGATTGGTCGCCAGAATTTGCATACCTTGCGTTTTTAAATGCGAGGCAGCATCGGCAATGGTGCGGTGTGTTTTAACCTGTACCTAACTGTTGCTGCCTGCCGCCGATGACACCAGTGTGCGCATGCGGCTGGTGGGCCAAACGGCATGCACTTCATGTACACCAACGGCATCGGCGGTGCGAATGACAACGGAAATATTATGGGGTTTGTGCACCTGCTCCATACACACCGTCAAATCGGGTTGACGGCTGGTCAGCATCTCTTTGATGCGGGCGTAGCGTTCTGGTGTCATACGATGTCTCTTGCATTATCCCGGCGCTCTTGGTGCGACCAGGACGGATACGGTGGCGATCAGTTGCGATTACGGGTCACTTTGATGACATCAGGCATCACGCGAATTTTGCGCATGACGTTAGCTAGATGTACCCGATCGCGCGTGGTCAAACGGATAAAGGCGCTATAGACGCGACCATCCCGCTCTTCCGTATTGATGCTCTGGATATTGGAGTTGGCGGCATTAATCGCTGCGGTCAGGTTGGCCAATGCCCCCTGATGGTTGAACATGTCGACTTTTATCTCAGCGATAAACTCTTGTTCGGTAACCTTATCCCACTCGACTGCCATGAATTTTTCCGGCTCTTTCTGGTAGCCGCGAATATTACGGCAAGACTCATGGTGGATGACCAAACCCTTGCCGGGGCTGACGTGTGCCACAATGGGATCGCCGGGGATCGGACGGCAGCATTTGGCAAAGGTGATCAGCACGCCATTTGCACCCTTAATCGGCAGTTTGCGCAAACCGGTGTGCTCTTGCTGTAACGGTTGCTCATCCAGCAGGTTTTTTGCGACCACCACACTCATGGCGTTGCCGAGGCCAATTTCCGCCAGCAGGTCATCCAGCGTTGTGAGCTTCATGCGATCGAGCTCGAGCTGGATACTCTTTTGCGGAATATCACTGAGCTTTCTGCCATTCCCCAAGGCGTGGTTCAATAAGCGACGCCCCAGACTCACCGAATCGTCGCGCTTGAGATTCTTCAGCATTTGGCGAATCTTGGCGCGTGCGCGCGAACTGACGACAAAGTTTAACCAAGCGGCATTGGGACGTGCGCCCGGTGCTGTAATGATCTCTACAGTCTGCCCGCTGTTGAGGGACTGGGAGAGCGGGTAGGGCTGTCTGTCTACGCGCGCGCCGACGCAGGCGTGGCCGATATCCGTATGTACTGCGTAGGCAAAATCGACCGGCGTCGCTCCAGCAGGAAGTTCGATGATGCGCCCTTCCGGGGTGAACACATATATTTCATCAGGGAAGAGATCGGATTTGACGCTCTCGATAAACTCGAACGAGCTACCTGCACTTTGTTGTAGCTCCAGCAGGCTCTGCATCCAGCGTTGGGCGCGTACCTGTGCCGTGGTGCTGCTTTCGCCTTCTTTATAAGCCCAATGCGCAGCCACACCCATTTCGGCCATCTGGTCCATGTCTTCGGTGCGAATCTGCACTTCCACCGGCACGCCGTGCGGCCCAATCAGCGAAGTATGTAGCGATTGATAACCGTTAGCCTTCGGAATAGCGATGTAATCTTTGACGCGGCCGGGACGCGGTTTGTACAGGCTATGCACCTGTCCGAGCACGCGATAGCAGGTATCCAACTCTTTGACGATCACCCGAAACGCGTAAATATCCATGATGGAATGGAAACGCTGTTCTTTCAGGTGCATTTTGCAGTAGATGGAATAGAGGTGCTTTTCGCGTCCACTGACGCGACAGGGAATGCCTGCTTCGTTCAACCGCCCTTCAATTTCGGAAAGGATTTTTTGAATCATTTCCTTGCGGTTGCCGCGTGCGGCTTTGACCACTTCCTTGATGACCCGGTAGCGGTTCGGATACAACGCCTCAAAACCCAGTTCTTCCAACTCGGTTTTCAGATGGTGGATACCCAAACGGTGTGCCAACGGGCTGTAGATTTCCAGCGTTTCACGCGCGATGCGACGACGCTTGTCAGGGCGCAGCGATCCCAGCGTGCGCATGTTATGCGTGCGGTCAGCCAGTTTGATGAGAATGACGCGGATATCCTGCACCATCGCCATAATCATCTTGCGGAAGTTCTCAGCCTGCGCTTCTTTCTTGTCGCGGAATTTCAGCTTGTCCAGCTTTGAGACGCCATCTACCAGTTCGGCGACGCTTTTGCCGAATTGTTGTTCAATATCCTGATAGGTGGTGGGTGTATCTTCGATGGTGTCATGCAACAGCGCTGCCATCAGCGTCTCATAATCAAGACGCATCTCCGCCAAAATGCACGCTACGGCGACGGGATGAGTGATGTAGGGTTCACCGCTGGAGCGTGTCTGCCCCTCGTGAGCATCACGTGCAACAATATAAGCCTGCTGAAGGCGCTTGATCTGGTCTTCCGGCAGATAGCGCTGAATCAGCAGATTGAGGCTTTCGAAGATATACAAGGGCGGCCCGTAGCGAGATTAACGACGACCTTCAGCAATCGCGGTAACCGCTTGGATTTCTGCGGCTTCTTGCTCTTGCTGTTCCTGACGCTCACGCACATCCAGAATCTGGTTGTTGATCAGGCCTTCTTCGATTTCGCGCAACGCGATAACGGTGTATTTGTCGTTCTCTTCAGGGACCAGCGGAGCTTTTCCGCCTGCTTGCATCTGGCGGGCGCGGCGAGCAGCGACCAACACCAGGTCAAAACGGTTACCAATTTTCTCTACAGCGTCTTGAACAGTTATGCGTGCCATAATGTGCTACTACTCCACAGGAAATAAAATGACTGCGCATCATACTGAAAGTGATGTCAGTCTGCCAATAGTTTGGTGATTAAAGCATCATGCCGCAATGCCTGGCGGCTCAGCAATAGGCGTTCAGCGCGGATGATGTTTTTCAGATCGGACAGCGCCAGATCGAAATCATCGTTAACGATCAGATAATCGTACTCTGCATAGTGTGTCATTTCTGCCACCGCTTGCGCCATACGTCGCGCAATAACTTCATCGCTATCTTGACCGCGTCCGCGTAAACGGCGCCCCAGCTCTTCTTTGGACGGCGGCAAAATGAAAATACTGCGCGCCTGCGGCATCCGGCGGCGGATTTGCTGCGCGCCCTGCCAGTCGATATCCAGGAAAATGTCTACACCGGTTGCCAGCACCTGCTCGATAGCGGCTTTGGACGTACCGTAGTAGTTCCCAAAGACTTCCGCGTACTCAAGGAAAGCATCTTCCTGAATCATACGCTTAAATTCATCCACAGAAACGAAGAAATAGTGTTCACCGTGGTTTTCGCCCGGGCGTTTGGCGCGGGTCGTGTGGGAAATTGACACCTGAGTGTCGTACAACGGCTGCGTTTTCAGTAACGCATTTATTAAGCTGGACTTCCCTGCGCCGCTGGGGGCGGAAACAATGTATAACGTGCCTTGAGCCATAGTGATGAACGTAATGTATGGTGAATGTGATGGGTCGGTTGACTGTTTCGCTGGTGCGAATTTTTGCATTATACACGCAGTAATCTTTACCGTCGTGTCGCCTGATATCACATCAAGTGATGACCGGATTCGTGATCGCTTTCGATAGTTTGCTTAAATTTTCATGCAATATGTAATTTTCGCGCGTTTTTTGGTTTCTGAGGCGTTTTAGTGTGTGCCAGCATAACGACAGAAACGTAAAGGATGCGCTTATGAGACAATCTGTTCTCCATTACGGCACTATGTTGTTTTTCCTGGTGCTGCTGCAATCATTGACGATGCTGGTGCGAACATCGATGTCTGACCCCACCGTGCGGGCAGTAACGCTGGTGGCTCAGGAAAAGCGTTTTTCTGTATGCTGGGATCGTTATTCCTGGTGGCAACGGCTGGACAAAAAGCTTGATTCAGCGCCTGATTCGACGAAAAAAACCTTACCTCACCGGCACTCTATGCAAATGGTGAAAATAATAACGCGCTGGATTAAGCAGGGAACGAAAACGATCCGCTGTATTCATAAAATTTCGTTGCAACGGTGAAAAGTTCTTACAGCGCTGGTGTTGTCACTCGTGCGGGATGTTATGCGCTAATCGAGCGACGGAATAAAAGCATTAGACACGTTTAAGTTTAACAAGGGTGTGTTCGCGAGAACGAAGGAAAGAGTTAAAAAATTATATTATTCATTAAGTTATAAATTATTCCTGTGTCCTAATTTTTTTAAAGAAGCATCAGTTTATGCTGGAGCCACAGTAATATGTCGGTGATTACCTCTTTTTCGCAGTCTGCTTTGTAGTTTTTTCTCGCAATGTATATTGGGTTATGTCTTAACGTCTCCGTCTATTATCGCCGCTTTGATGATGCTGCTTCCCCCTCTGGGGCCGTTATTGCCAAATTCCTGCCCGCGTTGATTGAATTATCGCTCAGTGTGCTATTCACTTTTTTCTTAATGCGGGTACTCTCTCTCGGCGGTCGTTATTTCTACCGCCTTATCGCCTCACTGTTAGTGTTGATTTCTGTTGCGGCCAGTTATTACATGACGTTTTTCAATGTGGTCATTGGCTACGGTATTATTGCTGCTGTGATGACAACGGATATTGATTTGTCAAAGGAGGTAATTGGCTGGCAGTTTGTGGTCTGGACGCTGTGTGTCAGTGCGATTCCCCTGGCGATCATTTGGAAGGCTGATTTGCGTAATACACTGATAGAACAATTAAAAACGCCGGGAAAACGCATAAAGCCAGTAGCGATTCTGCTTGTTGTCATCACGTTGGTATGGGGCACCATGGAATATATGGGAACCCAACAAAAGCGCATGGAAAAGCGCACCAATGTGGATTTGCCCAGCTACGGCGGCGTTATTGCACACTCCTATTTGCCATCCAACTGGATCTCGGCATTGGGGCTGTTTGCTTACACGCAATATGACGAAAGCCAGGATGCAGCGGAATTGTTCGACCCCGCCAAAAAATTTACCTATGTGGCCCCCGCCGGTATTGAGGATACCTATGTGATTTTTATCCTGGGGGAGACCGCTCGTTGGGATCATATGGGGCTGTTGGGTTATCAACGCGATACCACGCCACAACTGTTAAAAGAGCGCAATCTGGTGGCGTTTCGCGGTCAGTCTTGTGATACCTCAACCAAACTTTCCATGCGCTGTATGTTTGTGCGTGAGGGCGGCGTTGAAAACAATCAGCAACGCACATTAAAAGAACAGAACATTTTTAATGTGCTGCAATGTGCTGCGTTCACTGGGGTTTACCTCGGAACTGTTCGCTATGCAAAGTGAGGTCTGGTTTTATAACAGCATCAATGCCAATAACTATTCGTTTCGTGAAATGATCGCTTCCGAAGAACGTAATGAGGGCAAATCGGTGGACGACATGATTTTGGTCGACGAGGTGAAGCGTTCACTGGCGCGCTATCCTCAGGGTAAGCACTTGATTGTGCTGCACACCAAAGGCTCCCATTATCTCTATTCCATGCGTTACCTGCGCAGCTATGCGCGCTATCAGCCCGAATGTATGGGCGTTGATGCCTCTTGCTCACGGGAACAACTGATCAACGCGTTTGATAACAGCGTGTTGTATACCGACACCTTCATTAAAAACGTGTTGGATCAGGTGCGTGACAAGAAAGCGCTGGTGTTTTATGCCTCAGACCACGGTGAGTCGATTGATGAAAACTACCATTTGCACGGCACCCCGCGCGATGTCGCGCCGCCGGAACAGTTCCGCTCGCCGATGCTGGCCTTGGCGTCAGACACGTTCCTGGCACAACCGCAAAATACGCAAATGTTTGAACGGTTGAAAGCACAGCAGCGCGTGGGAACCCTCCACCGCCATGAGGAGTTGTTTGATTCCATATTGGGCTGCCTGGGTTATCGTTCGCCCGATGGTGGCATCAACGCCAGCAATAACTGGTGCGTGTTACCGTCACGTTAATGGGAGATGAGCATTGTTCGTTTTCGCGCCAACAGCGCGCTTGCGCGTGCTCTTTTATCAAAAAGGGATTGACGCTTTTTCGAGGGCGCAGTAATATGCGCCCCGCATTCGGCGAGTAGCGCAGCCTGGTAGCGCAACACGTTCGGGACGTGTGGGTCGGAGGTTCAAATCCTCTCTCGCCGACCAAATTCCCTCAGTTTTGTCTGATGCATTTCAGATGGGGCTGCAAGAAACGGTAGATGACATCATCTGCCGTTTTTTTTCGCCTAATATCCTGTCCAGATAGTCTCTGTTTACTCTTTTGGCAGAATGTCTTATTGCATTCAGGCTGATAATAAAAGTAACTTTTATAAGCTCATGATAATATTTATTTTGGTTCTATTGTAGGGTGTTTGGCTTATTTACATGCCAAGTATCAACTGACATTTTACGCTCTGTTTTGGGATGTTACATATCATAAAAGGAGCGTGTAAAAGTGAATATCAATAAGAATCTGTTAGCGTTATCTGTGTTGTTGGCCGCAATGGGCAGTTGTGCTATAGCTAAAGCGGATACACAGACAATCAGTCTGGGTTATTCTAATGCTAAAGTTCCTGGCTTTAAAAATATCCACGGCGCTACCGCAAAATATCACTATCAGGCGGATAATTCATTGGGTTTTATTAGCTCACTGACCTATATGGGTGGAACTAAAAAATTTAATGATGATGGAGATAAAGGAAAAGTATAACTGAAATATTATTCGCTGTTAGTGGGGCCATCCTATCGTGTCAATGAATTTGTTAGCCTTTACGGTTTAGCGGGGACCGCGCATGGTAAAATCAAAGCCTCTGGAACTGATTTTAAGGAAAGCGCGACAGGTTTTGCCTACGGTGCCGGTGTTCAGATAGCGCCTGCGGCAAACTGGACGGTCGATATTGGCTACGAGGGTTCAGGAATCAAGGAGGCGAAACTCAACGGATTCAATATCGGCCTCGGCTATCGCTTTTAAGCCTGACTATGTCGAAGTGGACTTCGGCGTTTGATCTCCCGCCTGAGGGGGCGTTGCGGCATGCTCTTCGCTGGGTGTTAACTTGCGTCCGGCGTGGTAATGCTGCCAAATGGTAAAATTTTCATTATCCATGGATTTGGCATACAAAAATCCTTGGAATGTAGCCAACCCCATGCTGTGTCGGGTAGCGAAGCTGACGCGAGGTTTCCCCCCCCTTCTGCCACAATCTTCAAATTGAGGCGGTGAGCAAGGCTGATAATGGTATCCAAAATCGGCGTCTCTTCTTCCTGTGATGAAATGGTACGGACAAACCCCTGATCGACTTTTAAATAGTCGAGCGGGAAACTTTGCAGGTAAGAAAGAGAGCAGTGGCCGGTGCCAAAATCATAAATAGCGATGTGTATGCCCTCCTGGCGTAGCTGTTGCAGGCGTTGCGCCACCTCGGGCCCTTCGCTGATGAGGCTGCGCTCCGTCAGTTCTAGCGTTATCAAGAAACGATGGGCCGCCACATTGGCTGCAAACTGGCGTATATCGGCGATAAACTCACTGTCTTGCAGATGCTCTGCCGATACATTCAGGCCCAGGTGAAAATGCGGCTCGATGTGCCAACTGGAAACGTCTTCTTCCACCAGTTTCAACAAATGTCGCGTCAACGGGATAATCATGTTCTCCGCTTCAGCGGCGGCGATAAACACATCCGGGCGAATTCACTGTCCATCGGCGCGACGCCATCGCAATGACGCCATCGCAATAAAGCCTCTGCGCCAGTGCAACGTTGCGCCTCAGTGCCGTAACCCGGCTGATAGTAGACAGAAAACTCATTGTTAGTAATACCGCGGCGTAATTCGTCCTGAAAGGAGAGCTTGCGTTTTTGCCAATACAGCGCGGCCAGAACAAACAGCGCGGAAAGCACCAACGTGAGCGGAAGAAGCGTCAGGAAGGCAAACTGCCAGGCTTTGCCCATTTCAGCGGCGGGGGCAGTAATGGAGACGGTAATGGGGAAACGTTCTGATGTAATGTGAAATTCGACGCCAGAAAGCCATTCGGGCTGATTCGGTACCGCGGTGACACTGGGATGAATCAAATCGCCATCTCCCACCCTGATATTCAGTTGAAAGCCGCGCAGCTTGTTGACGGCGTTCATTAAAGTCACCAGATATTGCGCATCCACCAGACCAAATGCGCCCCAGCTATCGTCTGGCGTGCGAATAAAAATGAGCGTCGGGCTGATGTCTGCATCTTTGATCTGATCAACAGAGAGGCTCCAGGCGGGAGGAAGTTTCGCCGGAAGCGGCATCATGATCACATCGCTGATTTCCAGGGCGTTATGGGCAAACAGCGAGGAGCAGTAAATGCTCTTGTCATAGGTCAGTCCAATAGCGCGAAAGTAGGCGAACTGCGCGCTGAGTAGTTGGAGATCGTCTCTGATATCCTCGCAGAGTTTTCCTTGCGGTGGTTGCAAGGCTTCCAGTAGTGACCAGGCACGGGTGGTGATGCTTTCAGACTGGTCGAGTGCCAGATTTGCCGTGGATTGCAGATCGCGTTTTACAATTTGCCGTGATTCTACAAAGGTAAAAAGTAATACCAATAGCAATGGGAACACCCCGGCGCAGAGAATCAGCCAGCGGCCCCGCTGTTGCGCGCGTTTATGCTGTGGACTCACGTCACTACTCCTTGGTACCACGTAGATATGACTCTGCCTGTCGTGGCGTATAGCATTGTGAAGAACCAGGCAGCCAGCGCACCCTGAAACGCGTCGTGACATGAAGACGTCTACGCGCTCTTTAAGTATATCAATCCCATGTAAATCGATCGGAAATTGTTTTGAAAGTAAAGGATGAAAAAAAAGGAGCCCAAAGTGGGCTCCCAGAAGGGGTTAGGCAAGCGTTAGCCTTCGTTGAGAATAAACATGCCGTAAGGGTGAATCTGCAGGTAGAGATCGTCACCCACGTTGGGCTGTAGCTGGGTGGCATTTACCTGTAATAGCAGTGATTGCCCGTGCCAGATGACGCTCACTTCATACTGTGAGCCCATGTAAGCCACATGGCGCACCGAGCAGCGCTGGCTCTCATCGCCCTGCGTATTAAGCGTAATGGCTTCGGGGCGTATGCCCACGGTGCATTCCCCTCGTTCCGCGCCGAAATGTTCCGGTTTAGGAATGCGATAGCCGAAAATCTCTACGCTGTCGGCCTGTCGCTGTGCCGGGAAGATATTGGCCTCGCCCATAAAACTTGCCATAAAACGCGAAGCGGGCTGACGGTACAGCGCTTGTGGCGACCCCATCTGCATGATGTGACCTTTATTCATCACCAGTACGCTGTCAGACACGGCAAAGGCTTCGCTTTGATCGTGAGTGACGTAAAGTGACGTGATGTTGAACTGCTGCTGCAATTCGCGGATTTTTTCCCGCATGCTGCGACGCAGGTTGGCATCCAGGTTACTCAGCGGCTCATCGAAGAGCAGCACTTTAGGTTTAAGAATCAATGCGCGGGCTAACGCTACGCGCTGCTGCTGGTCGCCGGAGATCTGATCGACATAGCGATCGGCAAAGCCTTCCAGATCCACCAGCGCCAACGCTTCGTTGACCCGATCGCGAATTTCGCTTTTGGGTCTGCCGAGCATCTTCAGGCCGTAGCCGATATTCTCT
Source organism: Symbiopectobacterium sp. (assembly GCF_047692315.1). GTDB lineage: Bacteria > Pseudomonadota > Gammaproteobacteria > Enterobacterales > Enterobacteriaceae > Symbiopectobacterium. The sequence continues at coordinate 10,696 of NZ_JBLLJS010000013.1, forward strand.
CCCAGCGACATGTGGGGGAATAACGCATAGAACTGAAACACCATACAAATATTACGCTGCTGGATGGAGCGATCGGTCACGTCTTCGCCGTCGATATAGATTCGACCTTCACTGGGTTTTTCCAGCCCAGCCACCAGTCGCAGTACGGTGGTCTTGCCGCAGCCGGAAGGGCCGAGCAATGTCACCATGTGTCCCTGTGGAATAGCCAGATCGAGATTTTCCAGCACGGTGTTGGTGCCAAAGCACTTTGTCACGCCTTTAAGTTCAACGAAGTTTTTACGCGGTGCCTGCTCCGCTTCAGCGGTGGCGTGTTGGGTTAATATAGTATCCACGATAGTCACCTTCTGATTATTGTGCGTTTTTGGCTTTGGAGCGGGCGGTGCGAGATTCGCCAACCAAATAGTCAAACAGGAAAATGATCGCCAGCATCACCACGATCAGGATAGAGCCGTAGGCGATAGCCACCCCATATTCACCGTCCTCGACGCGGTTCAGGGTATAGGCGGTGGCGACGCGCGTGTCCGGTGTCACCAGAAACACGATGGCACTCACCGTGGTGATGGCGCGCACAAAGCTGTAGATCAACGCGGAAAGAATGGCTGGGCGCAGCAGCGGCAGTAAAATGTAGACGATAGTGAGCATTGCCCCGGCGCGCAGGCTGAGGGAGGCTTCATCCAGCGATTTATCCAGTTGACCCAATCCGGCGATGCCCGCGCGAATCCCGACCGGTACGTTACGCATCACCATCGAGATGATGACGATGGCGGCGGTACCCGTCAGATAAATGGGCGCGTTGTTGAACGCTAGAATATAGGAGATACCCGCCACGGTTCCCGGTACGGCAAAACAGAGCATGGTGGTGAACTCGATGGTTTTTTTGCAGCGGAACTGCTGGCGTACCACGATATAGGCAATCAACAGGCCGAACAGCGCGGCGATCCCCGCGTAGAGCAGCGTATCGAGCAGTGAAGGCCAGGCTCCGTCGCTAACACCTTGTCCGAACAGGGTAATAAAGTTTTGCAGCGTCAGAGTGTAATCCACACCCCAGTTAACGGTGAAGCTGCCGTAGAAAATGCTGCCATACAGCAGACCGTTAAACGCCACCCAGGCAATGAGAATAAAGGTGACACCCCACACCATCAGGCGCGGCAGCGGTTGCACGTCGGCCCCGGCTGAATTTTCCGGAAATGGTGACGTAAGAACGTTTCCCTATCCACAGATATTGGATACAAAATACCACCAGCGAGAACACCAGCAGAATCACGCCTAGGGTACTGGCGGCCTGATAATCCAACTGCGCGCCGGTGATGTAGAAGTAAATCTGTGTGGCCAATACGTCGAAGTTACCGCCCAGCACCAGCGGGTTACTGAAATCTGCCAGTGACCGAACGATCACGATCAGGAAAGCGTTCGCCAGCGCCGGTTTCAAGAGTGGCAGGAAGATGCGGTTAAAGGTTTGGTAGCGGTTGACACGCAGCGTATAGGACGCTTCTTCCAGCGACGGGTGGATGCTTTTTATGGCACCGTCGAGGATCATAAATGCCATGGGAGTAAAGGCCAGTACCTGCGCAATCCAGATGCCGGTGAAGCCGTACAGCCAGTTGGTGTTGGTCAGCCCGAACCAGGAAACCATCAGCTCGGTCACATAGCCGGAACGGCCCATCATCAGCGTTAAGCCCAGCCCAACGATAAACGGCGGTGTGACAATCGGAAGAATGGAGAATACCCGCCCGATAATGGCGGTACGCTTGTCAATACGCGAGGTGTAAATCGCCAGCACTAGCCCAAAGAAAGTACAACCAAAGCCAACGGCCATGGCGAGCAGGAAGGAGTTCCAGATCACCTGAAGAATGTATGATTGCCCCAAAACCTAACGGCACGAATTCGCCCGCGCTGTTGGTAAACATGGGAATAAAAATGGCAATACTGGGGTAGAGAATAAAGATACCGATCAGCACAATGATGGTTATCAATGAGCCGATGACGAAGCGATCGCCGCCCAGCCATTCCAGGCGTGCCATGGCCAACGTCATGATAGCGCCTAACGCGATAAATATGCCGATGGTGGCATACCCCATGCCCTGCTGTACTACGGTGGCGCTGATTAACATAAACAGCATGCAAAACAGGGCATAGCCGGCATCAAACAGGTGGCGACCTCGCTGTTTACGCGAGGCGGGCGTGCGTGGACGCAGCAACAGAGCGAAGGGAAGCAACAGCCACAGCAGGCTGATATTGACGCCAGACCAGCCGTAAGCGTGCAGCACTTCTTCCCGGGTGGCACCGAACAGGCCGTAATCCAAACTCCAGGCAGGCATCAGCGCGAACGAGAGCGGGATAACGCCGAGCCAGAGAAAGATGGCGTCCAATGCCTGCGGGCGTTGAGCCGAGGCGAGTGAGTGAGACATGGATTTCCTTCTAAGTTGACGAATAGTCACAATGGTGATGGGGAGCCCCGGCTTATGCCGGGGCGGTGGGCTTATTTGCCCATCTTGATTTCATTCACCCATTTGGTGATAAGCGCTTTACGCACATCTTCCGCGCCGTATTTATCCATGTCGTAATTGATCAATTTCAGCTCTTCGAGCTTGAGCGACAGCGGTGATGCTTCGGCTTTGGTGTTGGTCAGGATCTGGTAGGACTGGCCCTTCTGCCAGGACAGTTCTTGCGCTTCTTTTGACAGCGCCCAATCGACAAAGAGCTTGGCATTTTCCAGGTTACACGCGTTTTTCAGAATGCTGACGCCGCCCACTTCATAGTCGGTACCTTCACAAGGCGATACCAGTTGCAGCGGGGCACCATTCTCTTTTTCCTGTGAGTAATCATGCAGGAAGCCGATGCCGATAGCGCTTTCGCCACGGGCGGCATTACGTGCCGGGGCAATACCCGACTTGGTGTACTGCGACACGTTGGCATTGAGTTTTTTCAGGTAATCAAAAGCCTGATCTTCACCCCACAGCTGCGAGAAGGTGGCCAGGGCGGTGTAGGCGGTGCCGGAACTTTGCGGGTCGGCAATCTGGATTTCACCTTTGTAGATAGGGTCGATGAGATCTTTCCAGCATTGCGGTACCGGCAGGTTTTTCTCTTTCAAACGTTCGGTGTTAACACCAAAGCCGAGAATCCCGATGTAGACTGCCAAAGAATAGTTGCCTTTGCGTTTCGCCGGATCGCGGAACTGCGGCATGATATTCGCCAACTCAGGGGAGACATACGGTTGCAGCAGATCCATCTCACCGGCCTGCGACTGCGGATCGAGCGTGCCTCCATACCAAACATCGGCTTGCGGGTTACGTTTTTCCGCTTCTACTTTTGCCAGCGTACTGCCAGAACCGTTGCGGATGAAGGAGGTTTGTACGTCATACTTTTCACCAAACGCTTTAGTTTCTGCTTCGCAGAAGGCGTTGGTGGCACTGCAATACACCACGAGACGGCCTTTGGCTTGTGCCGCGCCCGACAGTGTGGCCGCCGCGCTCCCGGTAACGATAAGGGCAGAGAGAAGAGAAAGTTTCATAATGCTTCCTTATTATCAGTGGTTAACAGCGTCAGGGCGGGCCTGAAGCGTTTGGCCCCCGAGACGGATGCATTTGCGATCGACTGGTGCCCGCCATCATCAATGGCATCAGCAGCAGCCCGACACAGGCTGCCGCCAGTGTCAGTAAGGCAAAGAAACCGGACCAGCCGTAGAATTGCATCCACTGGGCCAGCGGCCACCCTGCCAACGCCGCACCAAGATAAGCGAACAGGCCAAGAAACCCAGTGGCGGTCCCTGCTGCTTCCTTATGGGCGTATTCCGTGGCCGCCAGACCGATAATCATCTGAGGGCCAAAAACAAAAAAGCCGATACTGAAAAAATTCACCGCCAGCAGTGCGTAATGGTGGATAGGCACCAGCCAGATGGCGGTTACGCTGAGAAATAATCCCAGCGAGAACAGCAAAATCATCGGTGCACGTTGACCGCGGAACAGCAGGGCGGTTTCCACCCCAATGAGCACTGGCCAGTAACGGCGTGTCAGCAGAATCAGTAACGCCAGACGTAGCCCTTGTGGCAATAACAACGCCGCCTGTTGGCCGTTATCATTGAGGTAGAAGCTGATGGTCCACAATGCCAGCCAGCTCAAGCCATAAAACAGCGCCAGAAACAGCATCAATCCACAACGCCGTAGTGCAGACATGGTCGTATTACGCTTTATTGATCAGTTGGTGTTGCAAGGCGAAGTGCACCAGTTCAATGGTGGATTCGCATTGCAGCTTTCCGAGCACATTGGCGCGGTGCACGTGCACGGTTTTATGGCTCAGCGCCAGACGCTCAGCGATGGCTTTGACGCTCACACCAGCCACCAGCAGATCGAACACCTCGCGCTCGCGCGGCGTCAATTCATGTAAGGCATCTGATTTCTGCGGCGGGTGGCGCAGGGCGCGCATCGCATCGGCGCACAGATAAGTACCGCCCGCGTGCACGGCGCGCAGTGCCTGCACCAGCTCTTCCGGGCCACAGCGTTTGGTGAGATAACCGCGTGCGCCCGCATCCAGCGCGCTTTGCACAAACGCGGAGGTATCGTAAATGCTGAGGATAATGGCGCGAAAATCCGGGCGTTTTTGTCGCAAATGCGCCAGTAGGTTTAGCCCGCTCTCGTCTGGCATATCAATATCCATCACTGCCACATCAATATTCATGCGCAACAGTGACGACCAGGCGCTGGCAGCCGAGGCATATTGCCCGACCACCTGCATATCAGGCTCGAGTGAAAGTAATTGGGCAAAACCGGAACGCACCACTACGTGGTCGTCAATCAAGGCTACATTAATCATGTTGCTGTAACAGTCATGAAAACTTTCTGCATCATGCGCAGGAAAACACGGTTACAGCAACCACCGATCGATAAATTGTTGGGAGGTTAACACTATTTGCTGGCGATGGGTTAACAGCCGCACTGCAAAGGGTGTTTTGCCTGCCCCTGATCGCCTTCAATGGGGTAGCCATCACGTTTCCACCAATCCAGCCCGCCGATCAGTTCTTTGACTTCAAATCCCAGCATTAACAGCTTGAGTGCCGTTTGCGTCGATCCATTGCAACCAATACTGTCGCAGTAGCAGATGTAGAGTACCCGATTTGTCCAATGCCGTGGTGGTATCGAACGAGAGTTCTCGATGGGGCAAATTGACGGCACCGGGAATATGCTCGATTTGATAATAACTGTGCTGCCGGCCATCAACCACCACGAGGTTCTTGCCTTGCTGGCGCGCCCAGTGCAGGTCGGCAGCGTCAATTTCAAACGTCAGCTTTTGCTGGTAGTAGTTGATTTGTTCAGTGATGGACATGATTTCCCCTTTTTATGACGTGATGTAGCACGACGTGATGTAGCACAAAGAGCGTGGATAGACGCCCTTGCCGTAAGCGGGAAAATAACAGGTCTGTTAATGCGGTAAATTCAATTGTTTTTCAGGCATATGAATTTTTTTTGAGGACGTTTGCCAACGTTTTTACGGCGATCTCCAGTTCATAGGGCGTGTGTGCGGCGAACTCCATCAGAAAGCCAGTGCGGTGTTGATGCAATGCAGAGAGTGTCGATAGCCCCAGCAGGTCGACACCAGCCTGGCGGGCGCACTCTACCACCTCACGTTCGGGATAAACACGCAGGGCATCTGCATGCCGCCGCTGGGCACCAAGGGCTCCACGATATCGGCCAGATGCTGTCGCACCAGCCGTGCCAACACATCACGTCGCTCGGCATACAGCAGGCGCATGGTGCGCACATGGGCACCAAAGTGACCATCTTCGATAAAGCGCGCCAGTGTGAGCTGGGGGATGGGCGCACTGTGGCCATCCAGCAGGGTGCGGGCCACGGTCATGGGTGCCACCAGCGACGGCGGCAGCACCATATAGCCGATACGCAGGCCGGGGAACTGAAGGTGCCGATGTAGATCGTGCGCTCGTGCAGGTCCAGTCCTTGTACACAGGCGGTGGGTTTGCCTGCATAGTGGAACTCGCTGTCATAATCGTCCTCGATAATCCAGCTTTGGTGTTGTCTGGCCCATTCAATGACAGCCAGCCGTCTATCCAAGGCCAGCGTTGCACTGGAAGGAAACTGGTGTGAAGGCGTCAGAAACACCGCTCTGAGCGGTACTTCAGAAGAAGCTGCGGCGGTAAAAAGCTGATCCACTCTTACGCCATCGGCATCCAGAGGCACCGGCACACCGATGAGACCAGCAGCATCGAATGCTTTGCGCGCGCCGTGGTAGGCGGGTCTTCGAGGAGGATTTTGTCGCCCACATCAAGCAAGACATTGGCACACAGAGTCAATGCCTGCTGGGAACTGGTCAGCACCAGCACCCGCTCGGGTGTTGCGCGTGCGCCACGCGCCAGATTCACGTGATTGGCAATGGCCTGGCGCAGTGGCTCCATGCCCTGAGGTGGGCTGTGCAGCAATGCCTGAGTGCCATATTCTTTCAGTACCTGCCGTTCCAGATGTTCCCAGATGGCGAGTGGGAAACTGCGCGTTTCCGGCACGCCCGGTGCAAAAGGGCGAGAGATGAGAAAATCGCGTACGCCACCGCCCTGAAACATCGCGCTACCACGCTGGCTGAGGCGCGGCGTCCCGCTGTCAGCCTCCGCTCGCCGGGGTTTGCCGCGTCCTGGCAAACGCCGTGTTCGTTCAGAGACGAAGCTGCCACTGCCCACACGTCGCTCAATGAAGCCTTCTGCGTGCAACTGCCCGTAAGCCGATTCGATGGTATCGCGGGAAACGCCCAGAGACGTTGCCAATGCGCGCGATGCGGGCAATGGTCTGCCCACATCCAAAACGCCATCGAGGATCAACTGACGTACAGCCCGTTGTATGCGCACATGCAGCGGCAGGGCGTGCTGTGCGGGATCGCCGATCCAGGCTTTGACCGATTCAAGCTGGGCATGTTTAAATAATTGGTCTGTATCTCTTCGGCTAATTGGTGGGGTGGTTCAGGCCATTTTAGAGCTATAAATAACGGGTACAACCTATTTCAGGTTAATGGCAAAGTCCGTTGTTAGGTGAAGTGCGGCGGTGGGGTCGTAGCGGCGTAAGCCGCCGGAGCGCCCCTCGTCGTGATTCGCCGGGAAACACGGACATATCGAAAAGGGGGTTGTGTGCAACCTCTAATAGGTACAACCCGTTTGTTCCCTTTTTCAGGAGTTAGTGTCAGGCCATGTCATCTTCTACTTCACGCTCATCGGTTCTTGAGAGCACGCAGACCCATCACGATCGCCACGGCCTTTATCCTGAGGCAACGACCGTTGAGGATTTCCGGCACAACCTGGCGGCGGTGCAGGCGCGTATCGAGGCGGCCTGTCACCGCGTGGGGCGCGATCCTGCCACGGTGCGTCTGCTGCCGGTCAGCAAGACCAAACCCGAAAGCAACCTGCGTATGGCGTATGCGGCGGGTTGCCGCATGCTGGGTGAAAACAAGGTGCAGGAAGCGTTGGGTAAGTGGGAGGTAATGCAGGATCTGACCGATTTGCAATGGTCTGTTATCGGCCATTTGCAAACCAATAAGGCTCGGCTGGTGGCGCGTTTCGCCACCGAGTTTCAGGCGCTGGACAGCCTGAAACTCGCCGAAGCGCTGGATCGTCGTCTGCAAAGTGAAGGGCGTTCGCTGGATGTGTTTGTGCAGGTCAACACCTCCGGTGAGGTGAGCAAATATGGCCTCGCGCCCGAGAACGTGTCGGCATTTATTCAGGCATTGCCCACCTTCAGCGCGTTGCGCGTGCGTGGATTGATGACGCTGGCGCGCTTTTCCAGTGAGGCTGAACGAGTACGCGAGTGCTTTGTGCTATTACGCACCCTGAGCGATCAATTGCGGCAGAGTGCTCCCGCACAGATTGAGCTGGATGCGCTATCGATGGGGATGTCGGGTGACTTCGAGATAGCGATCGAAGAGGGCGCCACCGTGGTGCGCGTTGGACAGGCCATCTTCGGCGCTCGCGCGCTGCCTGACAGCCATTACTGGCCCGGAGAGCCATCGCAATAATGCCCATCCGCCACTGATGAATCAAATGCGACTATTTCAATTTAGAGGACAATGCCATGTATGACGCTTCCCTTACCCTGACCGATGTCGACCCTGAGCTGGCGGATGCCATCCTGAATGAAGAACGCCGTCAGGAGGAGCACGTCGAGCTGATTGCTTCTGAGAACTACGCCAGTCCGTTGGTGATGGCTATCCAAAATTCCGTGTTCACCAACAAATACGCCGAAGGTTACCCAGGCAAGCGCTATTACAGCGGCTGTGAGTTTGTCGATGTGGCGGAGCGCTTAGCCATCGAACGCGCCAAGGTGTTGTTCGACTGCGACTATGCCAATGTGCAGCCTCACGCGGGCGCTCAAGCCAATGCGGCGGTGTTTCTGGCACTCACAAACCCCGGTGATACCGTGATGGGCATGAATCTGGCTCAGGGGGGGCACCTGACGCACGGCAATCCGTCCAACTTCTCGGGCCGTCACTACAAGATTGTGCCCTATGGGCTCGATCCCGAGACGGGGCTTATCAACTACGACGAGATGGAGCGTATTGCGCTGGAAACGCGACCTAAAATGCTGATCGGGGGGCTTTTCTGCCTACTCGCGCCACAAAGACTGGGCACGGATGCGTGCCATCGCCGACAAAGTAGGGGCTGTGTTTTGGGTGGATATGGCGCATGTTGCAGGTCTGGTGGCTGCGGGAGAATACCCCAATCCGTTGCCCTATGCTCATGTGGTAACCAGTACGACACACAAAACCTTGCGCGGCCCGCGCGGCGGCATCATCCTCGCCAAAGGGCAAAGTGAGGATTTCTACAAGAAGCTCAATGCTGCCGTGTTTCCCGGTATTCAGGGGGGACCGCTGATGCACGTTATTGTTGCCAAAGCCGTAGCTTTCAAGGAGGCGCTGCGTCCTGAGTTCAAAACCTACCAGCGTCAGGTGGTGACTAATGCCCGCGCCATGGCGGCCGTGCTGCAACAGCGTGGTTACAAGATTGTCTCGGGCGGTACTGACAACCATCTGATACTGATTGACCTCTCAGACCGCGCTTACACGGGCAAAGACGCCGATGCTGCGCTGGGTGATGCCTATATCACCGTGAATAAAAATACCGTACCTAACGATCCCCGTTCGCCCTTTGTCACCTCCGGGTTGCGCATTGGCACACCGGCGGTAATCACGCGCGGTTTTGGCGCCACCGAGTGTGAACAACTGGCCGGCTGGCTGTGTGATGTACTGGATGTGCTGGAGAACGGTGAAAGTGCACAGAGGGCTGTGCGCGATCGGGTTCGTAAGCAGGTGGTGGATTTATGTTGTTGCCATCCGGTCTACCGATAACTGACGGTAAGCCAAGCCCCCCCTACGCTGCGTTGAAAAGGATAACGACGGCTGCTATAACGGGACAATCAAGGTGGCCGGGTAGCGTATGGACAGCAAAGTACTGAAGCACTTTTTAAAAATCGTCCAGTTAGGATCGCTGACGGCGCAAATCAAAAAACTGGAACAACACATGGGGTTCCGGTTGCTCAACCGTACTAACAAGGGTGTGTCGCTGACCCCGGAGGGTCAGCACATGCTGCCAGAAATCATGGCGATGGTCAGAACGGCGGAGCAACTGCAACGCAAGGTTGATCAGTTGCGCCAGCATGCGCCAACGACGCTACACATCGCGCTGAACAGTACGTTTTCACTGGATATTAACCACAGCATCATGAACTTTATGATGGATACGCTGCACGGTTATCGCATCGTATTTAGCAGTTCTGAATCGCCGGAAAACCTAACCAAACTGGCCAATGGCGATGCAGACATGGGGATGGTGATTGGCTGTCCGGCGCAATGTGATGACCCTATGTACCTGATTGATGCACTGAAAGTGCCGATCGTGGCGGCGATGGCACCGGGCACCACGCTGGCACTGGCTCCGTTGATCAAACCGGTGGCGGAATGCGCTTATGTTCGTGTGTTCGAGCGCTTTGTGGCCATGTATCAGCCGTGGGTGCAGGGGAAAGCGGTTTACGATTCCGGAAGTGAACAAGTCAGTATGTCATTAATGAAAAGCCAGGGTGGCGTGGGCATGGTGTCGCAAGCGATTGCCGAAGCGCATCAACTGACGGTGGTACCGGATTTCATGGATGCGTTGGATGTGTATCTGGCGATGAAAAATCCATTGCTGGATAACCAAGATATCGCGGCGCTCAATGCGTTGCTCTCATTGCCAGCGACGAGCGTGCCGCCGGCATCTGCATGGGTTTAGAACGTCACATTAATTTTTCCCCAGAAGGTTCTTCCCAGCTCATTCACCGTGGTATTGGCGGAATAACCGAAGCTGCTGTTACCCGCCAGATTCAGGTGCTCGCTGTAGGCGGTGTTAAACAGGTTGTCGACGCCTGCACCGACCTTCACCTGCTCAGTGACTTTATACGCCAGATTGGCAAAGAAAATGGCGAAACCGCTGCTGCTGCCGAAATCTTTACCTACCACATTGCCTTCGTTAACCGCTAACCGACTTTGGCTGCTGACCAGTCGCAGCAAGCCGCCGCTGCTCCAGTTGCCAGATTCCCAGGAGAGCCCTAAGCGTGTTTCCAGCGGCGGAATTTGCGGCAGAGGGCGGCCATCTGAACGGTTCTCAGCCCAAAGAGTAAGCCAGGCTGGCATCCGTTTTCCAATGATCGGTCAGTTGATAGCTCAAGCCGGTTTCACCCCCCAGGGTGAGCGCATTGACGTTATCCGCCTGACTTATACGGGCATTGTTGGCATTGTAACGAAACAGAATAAAATCATTCACCCGACCCACATAAGCGGATACCCAACTGGTCAGGCGTTCCCCTTGGTATTGAGCACCGATATCCAACTGGGTGGTTTTCTCCGTTTTTAAATCATCTAATGCATTGGTGCTGCCTCCGGGGCCGCGTTTAGGCGAGAAAAGCTTCCAGTAATCGGGGAAACGTGTGGTGTAGCCAACCCCGGCATAGACCATCAACGGCAATGAAGCGACAGTGTGCTCTACGCGCAGGAAGCCGGCGGGCAGCGTGGCGCTGCGGCTGGGTTGTTCTGCTGCGGTGAAATTATCCACCTGCGCACGATCCAGTCTCGTACCGGCAATAATCTTGTTTTGTGCGCTGGCCTCCCTGGTCAGTTCACCGAACAGGCCATAATTGTGGAAACGGGCATCTTTGTCCCAGCGCCCATTGTCCAAACTGCGGTGGGTATTCAACTGGGTATCGACGCCCGTTTGTAACTGGTAGTCCTGCCACAGCCAGGTGGTCATCATCCTGCCGCCGACGGTTCGGCGATCCAGACGCATTGCCATTGCCATCGGCATAGACATACCCATGCCTCCCATAGACATGCTGCCCGGCGTGCGCAAACTGAAGTTATCCATGACGTGGTCGGCATAATTGTAATAGGCGCTGGCTTCGAACTTATCGAGCAGGGGGCCAATGTTGCTCTTTTCAAAACGCAGCCCCAGGCTCTCCCGTTTGAACTGCGAGCTATCCATGCTGAGCCCTGCGTAGCGTGCTTCGCCATCGCCTGCGGAAAGTTCCAGCAGTGTATCCTTATCTGGCGTCCACCCCAGTGCGATATCGCTGTTCCACTTATCCCACTTTGAGGGCACACGGCGGTTATCACCGTCCTTGTAGTCGTTGGCGCGGGATTTGTTTCCCGTCAGTCGTAGATAGCCTTGCTCGTTGCCGACGCTGATATCCGCATTTTGATCCCAGCGGCGATTGGAGGCGGCCAGCAGGCTGACATTTCCTTTGACGCCAGCCTGCGTGAACTGAGGGGGTAACCTTTCGAAGCGCAGCGTGCCCGCGGAGTTACCCGGCCCCCATAACACGCTCTGTGGCCCCTTAATTAACGTGAGTACATCGTAACTTTCCGGCGAGATATAAGAGCTGGGTGCATCCATTCGTGCCGGGCAGGCACCGAGCATTTCGCCATCGTTGGTGAGCAACCGCAAACGCGATCCAAACATGCCGCGAAACACCGGGTCACCGTTGGTGCCGCCATTGCGAATTTGGCTAAAGCCGGGGATGGTTTTCAAGTAATCCGACCCATCGCTGGCGGGGACGGGTTGGCGCGGCGTTTTTGGGGAGGTCACGATGGTTAACGGCGAATAGACCGGGGCCGTTACCGTCATCACATCGCCTTCATCGTGATGGTATTGCGCTTTCTTCGCGGGTCGTTGCCTGAAGCGGTAAGGAGCTGAATACCGCCAGTAATGTGATTAACATTATAGTTTTGTTCATTATTTTCACCTGTCTTCGACCGTGCGTATGACAAACGCCACGATCGGCAGCCACCTGATCCCGGTGGATAAAAAGGTTATGTCGTTGCGAAAAGGCAGATATGCGTTTCGAACGAGATGAAATATCCCTGGCCCATAAGCGCGAGGTTTGCGGGCACGACATGTCCACGGTGTTAACCCGATAACCGGTTACTGTGGAAAGGGGAATTTACGCTGTGGGTGACAGATGAAGGCGCGGCGGCACACGCGGAAGATGCGTGGCATCAAGCTGGGGGCAAAGCGGAGGGAGAACTCGGGGGAGTGGCGGTGCCCGAGCTAACAGGACCATCAGCCACATAAATATGCCGACGATAAAGGGGACATGTACCAGCAGTTCACAGTAGCCGCAGGCGAACCCCTCTTCCTGCATCATGGCGGCGTGATCGTGAGCAGCATGCGTTGCGCCGTGATGATTCATCGCCATTTCGCGGGTTTGCGGTAATGGCATACGATCGGCACGTCCCTTTGATATCACTGGAGCGACAAACAGCAGTAGCACTGCCAGTAATGCTGCGCTTTTTTGTGTCGTTACGTGTGAAACGATCATCGGGCAAGAGAAACCAGAGTGGAAACAGAGGCGTAGTCTATCGCAGGAGCGATGATGAGAATGAGAAATATTATCTTATATTATCGATTTCTTGCTTTATGTCATACTTGGTTGAACATTGCTGCATCCGACATAACCCCTCCGTGCCTGGCATAGTGGTATTGTGGTCATGGGTGTATGATTTTAGCAGTGGGTTTCAGGAGGCTGATTTGAGTACGGACATTGCGCCACGCGGCAGAGGGCGACCGCCAAAAACCGATGCGAGCTATAATGCGAGCTATAAAGACACGCGCGAAGTATTGATTCGCAGTGGGTTGGCGTTGCTGACGCAAAATGGCTTTCTTTCCACCGGTATCGATGCCATCGTGAAAAACGTCGGTGTTCCCAAGGGTTCTTTTTATTACTATTTTGAAAATAAAGAGGATTATGGGCGCGCGGTGCTCGCTTCCTATGACAGCTTTTTTCAACATAAGTTGAATAAATTCCTGTCAGATGCGTCTGTGACGCCGATGAAACGGCTCAGCCATTTTGTGGCAGATGTGGGCCGAGGCATGCAGAAATACGCCTTCACTCGAGGTTGTCTGGTGGGCAACCTGATGCAGGAAGCGTCAGGATTGCCCGATGCGTTTCAGAGGGCAGTTGCAGCAGATTCTTAAGGCATGGCAAGGGCTGGTGGGAGCCTGTTTGCGGGCTGCGCTGGCCACAGGCGAAATCCGCACTGCGACGTCACCCGAGCAACTGGCAGAGATGTTCTGGAGCGGTTGGGAAGGGGCGGTGATGAGAGCCAAACTGTACCAATCCACTCAACCGCTTAATGAATTTTGGTACTTCTTTTCGCATGCCCTCGGTTATCACTCGGATGATGAAGTATCGCGCTGACAGCAGCGTGCTTTTCACTGCCGAGAAATTGATAAATAACAAACTTTTCTCACTCTTCAATGCCGGTTGCGGCGCTTCGCTTGAAACGCAAAGTGATGACCGTTACCTTGATATTAATTTATAGACGATCGGTCAATAATTAAATTAATGAATTGTTCCCGCCACGGGCGAACGATACGGAGACGAGGTTTACATGTTCAATGCAATAGTGATCGACAAGGTTGAAGGTAACTACCATACGGCGCTGGTGGCGCAAGAGGAAAGCGCATTGCCGGAGGGTGACGTTACTGTCGCCATCGACTACTCCTCCATCAATTACAAGGATGCGCTGGCCATCACGGGGAGTGGCCCTATCGTGCGTAAATTCCCGATGGTACCCGGTATCGATTTTGCTGGCACGGTAACAGAAAGCGCTAACCCGGCGTACAAAGCCGGTGACAAGGTGCTGTTGACCGGATGGGGCGTTGGGGAAAAACATTGGGGCGGCCTTGCAGGTAAGGCGCGGGTGAGTGTTGAGTGGTTGACGCCGCTGCCGCAGAGCGCGGATGCCAAGCACGTGATGGCGATCGGCACGGCTGGGTTTACCGCGATGCTTTGTGTCGAAGCTGTGCTTAACCATGGGGTGAAACCGGAGGATGGGTGACGGGTGCCAGCGGCAGCGTGGGCAGCTACGCGGCCCTCATTCTTGCGCAGTTGGGTTATCAAATGGTGGCCTCCACGGGCCGCCCGGCAGAGGCTGACTGGCTGCGTAACGAGGTGGGGGTGAGTGAAGTTATCGATCGTGCTGAACTGAGTGCGCCGGGTAAACCGCTGCAAAAAGAGCGCTGGGTGGCGGCTGTGGATACCGTGGGCAGCCATACGCTGGCTAACGTGTGCGCCAGTATTCAGTATGGCGGCGTGGTTGCCGCGTGTGGCATGGCACAAGGGCTGGATTTCCCGGCGAGCGTTGCGCCGTTTATCCTGCGCAACGTCACCTTGCAAGGTATCGACAGTGTGATGGTGAGTACGGAAAAACGCCCTGCACTGTGGGAGAAAGCCTGTAAACACCTGCCGATGGCAAAACTGGCTGCGTTAACGACGGAATACCCACTGACGCAGGCCATTGATGTTGCTGAGGCATTGCTGGCGGGTAAGGTGCGAGGCCGTGCAGTGATTAAATGCTGATGATTTGATGGATGACTGGCCCGCCCCGTTATCGGGAAGGGCCAGATGTCTTCTTCGACACCTTGCTATGGCTACTGTTTTGGCAAGGGGGGAGAAGGTAACGCGAAATCCTGTTCTTTGCGGGCTTCTCTGCCTTGTGCAGCCGTATACCTGTCGAGATTAAACTGCCGAATGGCACTGAGCCGTTGCTCTATTTTCTCCATTTCATATTTTGCCCGGAATGCTTTTATTTTTTCCAGCTTATGCTCTATTTTCCAATTTTTACGTGTATTTTGAGCAAAGACCGTTGATGATGAATCAGGATCCATTACCTCATCCATTTTTCTTTTTTTATTTGTTACGGTTTCTCGGTATAATTTTTCAGCATATGTTTGACAGCACTTTTCGCGCGCATTGATGCGTCTTCATTTAGCTTACGTAACAGAACCATAGCCTGTTCTGGCGTTTTTGCTGCGGTCAGGTATTCATCTATATCTTGGCGTTTTTTATTGGGGGGACGTTAACGTTATATCATTCATTTTTCTTGGCAAATCACCTGTGAAGGTGATTCTTTTTATAAGTGCATTTAACCGAACGAAAAAATCGTGTTTGCTGATATGTAACTGGCGCATCGATAAGTGAAGAGTACTATTTTCTTCATTGTAGTGTTTTTCAGTAATAATAAACTTCACATCAGGGAGGAATAAAAATTAATTTTCTTTGTCATTCATTATTTCTGAAATGAATATACCTGAGTAGGGGGTGATTTCTTCTATGGTGTAAAGTACATTTATTTCTCCTTGCTTTAGTGTTTCCTTGGCGTTGAGGAATGATTCCGCAACTTCTTGAACGTCAGAGGTGCTGAGAAATAGCGGTGAGGAAAAAGTGTCACCCTCTTCAATAAACTGAAAATCATCGTTTTTTCTTACTTCCCCTCGGAATGAAGGAACTGCGTTGCTGAAGTGTTCATCATCATCGGCTTGTTTCATGGCCACATGGTGCATGCTGAGCGCCAGTTGCTCAATTTGTGTCGGTTTCGAAGCATCCGGCGAAAGGGTTAAGAGTTTTTTTATTGATATCCACATAGCCATCTTTGCCATAATCATAAATTGAAAACAGATCAATGAAGTGAATTTTTCCATACAATTTTGTCTGGTTAAATGAATTTATTAATTCATCCATATCTCCAGTAGGGCCAGCCATTGAGATACTCTTCTGTATAAATATTTTTTAACTCACGGAGTGCCTGTTTTTTACTGTGTATAATGTCCGAAACCTTGTAGGAATAATCTACTGAATTTCTCAGATGTCTTAAATGCTGTCCTTCCGCAATAGAAATATGTGTCGTTAAATAGGTAGACTCCCATGCCGGTTCTGTTCGATGCATTGTGCATAGATCAACATTATTCGAAATGATATTGAGACTTTCCCTGATATTCCTGTGTGATGAGCCTGATGGGTCATCTGCATTTTGGCGATTAATCGTATTGTGTCTATCGACTTCCAGAGGGGGGAATGTGAGAAGCGATGGACCGTTACTCAGAATAGGATTAAACATGGCGCATCCTTATGCGAAGTGAAGAACGAGCCTGTAATGAATGATAGAGCCTCCTTGGTTTCTTTCAAAATTCAATTGTTTTGGCTTTGAATTCATTGATGTGTTTATCGGCGATTAATCATCGCTTGGGATAGTGGATACACTATCCCAATAGTACTAACTGCTAATCGGAATAGACGATCAGGCTGTTATCCACCGCATACCAGCGCTCTTTGTTTATCCAGCAGAAAAGGACGCAAATAACCGACGGTATTGGACATCGGCAGCACATCGGCATGTAATGGAATATGCAATATCTCGTCCAGATACCTTCTTCGATTAACAATACGTTGCCACAATGCTGGGTAGGTTGAGGCTATTTCGTCCCGTAGGTCTGCATCTGCAAGCGCCACGGTATCTTCGATGCTGGCACCCGCATAGCCAGATACTGAAGGGATAATATCAATTTGCAACAGCATGCCGCTGGCAAGCGCGATGGGTGAGTTGTGGCTGATGGGTGAACAGAGCCACTCTTCATCGGCCACTAAATGACCCGGGTTCAGGTGCCAGTTGAACCTCTCCTTGGGCAGGACATGCTCGATCAAGGCATAGATTTCTCCTCCCATGATGCCGACGCGAAGTGCGGTCAGCCAGCATACCACGGCGTGATAATAAGGAATGGCGACACGTTCCAGATAGTCATTGGTTTTGGCAGTCAGTATCTCTCGATGTTTTACCACATAGGCCGCTCGGCTTGAGAGCCCGCCTTTGAAACCGGTGGTGAGGGAAAACTTATCTCCCAGGGCTATCTTTTTATCACCGGGATAGAGCCGGGCTTGCTCGAAACGATCGCCGGTGGCTGCAATGGTAACCACATTATGAGGTTGCCCTTCAACTGTCAGTAATGCGGCGATCTCTTTTTCCGTTTTGCCGATCTCTATCGCATTTAACGCATTGAGGATGGCGGTCGATGCCAGATTCGCTCCGTATTCATAGTGCGCCAGTTCGTTGGCGTTATTGATGGTGCGCACGCCCGCGTCGGGTGCGATAAAAATGCCGGTGGCATTCACCAGTGCCGTGGCGGAGGGTAATGCATCCCGAATGCTTTGATAAATAAAGTGTGGGATATCAAACATGGCCTTACCTGCTGGCCCGTTTAACGTCAGATGTTTCCAGCCAGCGATGCCGACGCGCTTACAAAGCGCAATGCCGGACTGCTTAAGCAGTTGAGTGAGATCGAAATCGGGTGGAATTGGCTGGTCGGGGAGTGAAAAACAGGGGGCATGCAGAACCGCACCAGGCAGTCGGGCGTGAGGTACCAGCTTAAGATTTTCGTTCCCCATGACATAGGTTGCGGCACCACTTTTCGCGACGATCAGCAGCGCCTCTTCGAAGCGGGGAATAAATCCACTCAGATATTCGAAATTTCCCCCATGTTCTTTATCGGCATAGATAACCAACGCATCAAGACCGTGCTGACGCATGCCGTGCAGGACACGCCGCAGACGTTCTCGCTGGGTTTCATCACTAAGAGGAGTGCTTTCACACAAGCGTAGGTTTCCGGCTGAGGAATGGCTTGCAGTGTGTATGATTCCGGTTCATTCACTGTCATGATCGCCTCTGAATAATGGGGGAAAAGATTCTGTCTCTGGTCGCATGAACAAATTATAACCTAAGGTAGCTTCGTCTCGCTGTGCCTGACCCGGTGATAATAAAGATTTCCTGACGGATCACATTTTAGTTATCGCCGGTAAGTAATTAAATTATTTTTATATAATAAAATTATTTTAATGTTATGAATTTTATTGTTTTTATCGTTTGTTTCATCAAGTGAGATATTTGTTTTTTGGCCAGATTCATTTTTTCTGAACTTAGATTCAGCGATGTACCGTTGTGGCCTGTGTCGCTATTTCAGATATTTAGCGCGAAATGTTTTTGTTTTTTTGAGAGGTTCGCAATGAATGATGCTGAATATTTAGCAAAGGCCAAAACACTGATCACTCCGGAACTTGCTGACGCGCTTGATTTCTTTTCTTTGCCTGGAACGTTACTGGGTTTAAAGGCGATTACGGGAAATCAAAAAATAGCCGGATGGGCTTGGACAGTCCGTTATGTGCCGGTAGATCCCGATAACCCCGGCTCGGTGGGAGATTATATCGATCAGGTTGAAAAGGACGATGTCGTTGTTATTGATAATGCGGGTCGTCAGGATTGTACCGTGTGTGGCGGCATTTTAAGTCAGGTTGCTGCGGCTAAAGGTGTTTCCGGAACCATTATTAATGGCGTCAGCCGCGACACGGATGAAGCGATAAATGCGCATTATCCTATTTATGCCCGTGGTAATTATATGCGTACAGGAAAAGATCGGGTTCAGGTTGCTGCGGTAGCCGGTGCTGTCAATATCTATGGTGTTTTAGTTAATCATGGTGACCTGATGGTGGCTGATATTGATGGTGTGGTGGTGATTGGCAAAAAACATATTGCTCAGGTGATCGATCGCGCATTGGAAATGAAAGAAATAGAAGAACAAATTGTTCATGATGCCCTGGCCTGGATGTCTATTTCTGCCGCCAGAAAGAAGCATAATTATCACCTTCTATAACGCAACCCCTCTTTATAAATAAGGCCATATCGTGAAAAATGAAAATACGCTGACTGACGCTGTTGTCGAACATTTAATTCGACTGGGAAGCGCAACCGTTTATGAAGCGCAAGGGGCCGTTGGGGCATTGTCTGAAGAAATAAAACCCTTGGCTCGCGGCATGAAAATGGCGGGGCCTGCATTAACGTTACACATGCGTCCCGGCGATAACCTGATGGTTCACTATGCCTTAATGCATGCAAAGAAAGGTGATGTCCTGGTTATTAATTGTGATGGTTTTATCGGCGCAGGCATTTGGGATGATGTGCTTACTACACAAGCGCAACATATTGGTCTGGCGGGGTTGGTTGTCAATGGTGCGGTAAGAGACAGCGATGCAATTATCGAATCTGGTTTTCCTGTCTTTGCCCGAGGTATCTCTATTCGAGGCACGGAGAAAAAACAACCAGGTACGCTCAATGGAGCGTTGATTATCGGTGACTGTATAATCCGGTCAGGTGATATCGTTGTCGGTGATTCGGATGGTCTGGTAATCATTGAGCGGGAGCAGGTTGATAACGTTATTAAACTCTCCGACGCTCGAGAGGAAAAAGAAAATAACTATAAAAATAAAATTATCAATGGCGCAACAACGGCGGAATTAATGCAACTAAACCGCGTCTTTGATTATCTCGATTTAAAATGAGGTTTTGAAAATAAGTCTGAATATAGAACAGGCAGCATCAGGGGTTAAACCGACCCACCATCGGTGGTGGGTCGCCTTCTTATTTTTCTTGATTTATACCATTGCGGCGGCAGACAGGGCCAACCTGGGAGTAGCGCTGCCGTTTATCAGAAAAGAATTTACATGACCAACGCGGAGGCCGGGGCGCTCGTTAGCTTGTTCCTGTTGGCCTATGCCTTTATCCAGATCTCTTCAGCCTGGTTGATTACGCGCTTTGGTGTGAGAAAAGTCTTCACGTCATCTATGATTCTGACGTCTATCGCGACCGCGCTGACGGGGTTTGCCGGGTCCATCCTGCAACTGAAAGTGTGCCGGGTGCTGTTGGGTATTGCCGAAGGTCCACTGCCTATTGGCGTGACCTCCACCATTAACAATTGGTTTCCTTCGAAAGAAAAAGGCATCACTTCCGGCATTTTTCTCTCTTCTATCAAGCTTGGTCCGGTAATAACGCCGATCATTGGCTCGTTTATTATCATCCATTGGGGTTGGAAAGAGGTCTTTTTATTCTTTGCCCTGCCGGGCCTGATCCTGCCAGTCATGTGGTTTCTGTTTGTGAAAGACAAGCCAGCTGATTCCGGCTTCGTCAATCAACAGGAAGTCGACATCATCAATGAAAAGCAGACGACGGCGCAGGTACAAGAGAAGAAAGCCTACAAACGGATACCTTATCTGGACAGCTTTATTCGGGTACGTAATACCCCTAAAGTGACCACTACCAAGCAAGTGTATCGCTCATGGAATGTGTTTGGCTGCGGCCTGGGCTATTGCTGTCAGTTAGGGATTCCCACCTATCTGCTGTCGGAAAAAAACCTTTCTATGGTCGGTATGGGGTTCGTCTCTGCGGCACCTTGGGTCGGTGCAGTGCTGGGTAATCTGCTGGGCGGCATCCTCTCTGATACGCTTCTGGATAAACGCAGAAAACCGGGCATGTTGCTCTCTGCTGTTTCCACATCGGTGATGATGCTGTGCCTGCTCTATATGCCTGCTAATCCTGTGTTGTGCGCACTACTGCTGTTTATGACCGGTTTGTTGCTGAGCATTGGGTTCTCTGCCTACATGGTCTATCCCATGTCTTTTGTGGCCAAAGATAAATTCCCGGTTGCCAATGCCATTGTCAACATGGGGGGCAATTAGGCGGTGCGGCGACGTCCTTTATGGCCGGGCTGATTCTTGACCATTATGGTTGGAATACCGTGTTTCTGTTTATGGCGGCCATTTCACTACTGACATTTTTGGTAGTAGTAACCATTGATGAGCCGATGGAAAACTGTGACGCATAAAAATCGCTGTTGATGAGATAAGATTCAATGCCGGGGAAGCGGAGTCTACGCTTCCCTTTTTTCACCGTATTATTCAGCGATTTTTTTCATGGTATCAATAAAGGCTTGAATATTAGGATTGGTATTTTTCGGGTTATAAACCGCGTAGATATAGCTGAGGCAGCGAAAATCTTCGATAGGTAAAAAGATAATATCTTGTCGATTATTGGGAATGGTGGTTTTGCCCACCAACGTCACGTCTAGCCCTGCACCTACCAACGCCAATGCCGTATGAATTTCAACGACGCGATGAGAAACGGCAGGACGAATACCGTATTCATCGAATTTCTCAAATACCCGTAATGAGTAACCGCTTTTAGGATCGCTGGGGAAAATGATAAACGGTGAGTTACAAAAATCACGCAATGTATTTTCTTGCTTAAATAATGATTTTTGGGAATCGCAGCGATAAGAGGATCAACCAGTATCAGTTCATGATTGAGTTCATGGCCAATAAAATTATCGTTATCCATTTCTCGTGTGAAGCCAATATCAAGCTCATGGTTCAATAGCAATTCAGGTTGATACTCGGAAAGCACTTCTTTCAGATTGATTTCTATATGGCCATGCGTGTCAGCGAAGTATTTTATCGTTTCTGGAATCAGGTTAAACATCACGGAGCGAACGAACCCAAGTGTCAACGTGATAGATTTACTGTTAACATATTGCCAGGCATCTTTTTCAAGTTTTTCAATATTAAAAATGATCTCTGGCGCACGTTGATAGATAAATTCCCCAAGCCGGGTTAAGGTCATCGGACGTGAACTACGATTGAATAACTCACCGTTAAGCTCTTTTTCAAGTGCCGAAATTTGCATGCTGATTGCTGCAGGTGCCAAATCGAGCATTTTTGCTGCTTGACTGGCACTCCCTGTTTCAACCACTTTACAAAAATAGCGCAGTTGTTTGATATTCAATGGTAGGCTCTTATCGTGGTAAGAATGTTATTTAATAATATCTTGAGTAATCTTTTTTTTCAAATTATCACGGGTGTGAGAATGGGAAAAATTGTGATGTCGCCTTTATTTTAAATTATTAAGCGCGGTGTTTTTATTTCAGTGTGATAAATAATGGTGCGTAACAATAAATAACGTTTTCCATTTTCTCACGTCATTACCAATGAGCGCCATGAGTTATGGCGCTGGCTGAGTATGGTTATGTTTTGATCCCCAATCGTTTCGCCAATCGATGAAGATTGGCAACATCGATTTCAAGCGCTCTGGCGCTGGCTGCCCAGTTATGTCCATTTTGCGTTAGTGCCTGGTTAATCACCTTGCGCTGAAAATCCTCCGTGGCGTGGCGTAAGTTGGGCGTTTGGTTTATGGCGCGGCTTTCCCGCACTGGGCGCTCAGGTTCACCCTGCTGCGCAACATGGCGCGCTTCCAGCACAACGTCATCGCCAGCCCGCTCTGCGCGAGCAAGGATGATGGCGCGGTGGATGGCATGCTCCAGTTCCCGCACATTCCCCGGCCAGGTGTAATGCAGCAGCAGTGCATGCGCGCTTTGGCTGAGCGCCACACGGGTCAACCCCAGTCGCACGTGGCACTGCTCGCAGAAATACCCCGCTAGAAGAATCACATCTTCGCCGCGATCGCGCAGGGGAGGCACCAGGAGCGGGAATACGCTTAGTCGGTGATATAAGTCGGCGCGAAAGCGCCCCGCCAGCACCTCTTCGCGCAAGTCTCGATTGGTTGCCGCCAGCACGCGCACATCAACGCGCAGACTGCGATCGTCACCAACGCGCTGTATGTCACCGTATTGCAGAACACGCAGTAATTTGGCTTGTAACGCCAAGGAGAGTTCACCGATCTCATCGAGGAACAGCGTGCCTTTGTCGGCCATTTCAAACTTGCCGCTGCGATGACTGATGGCACCGGTAAAGGCCCCCTTCACATGCCCAAAGAGCTCACTTTCGGCCACACTTTCCGGCAGTGCTGCACAGTTCAGGTAGATAAGCGGGTTTGCACAACGGGCCGACCCCTGATGAATGGATTGAGCAACCAATTCCTTTCCGGTACCCGTTTCTCCGCCGATCAGCACGTTAAGATCGGAAGCGGCGACAATCTCGATCTCTTTTTTTAACTGGGTCATACCCGCAGAGAGGCCGATCATCTCGGTATGCGTGGCCTTTTCAAATGCGGGAGCTGCGCCGGGCAGTATGTTTTGGCTTTCCAACTGCTCGATCAGCAGCGCGTTATTCAATGCACCTGCGGTTAACGCGGCGATCAGGCGTAGCTCTTCATCACTGAAAGTATCGAATTGATCCGGAGCCAGACCGTCAAGGGTGAGCGCGCCAATCAGATTCTGCCCGACAAACAGCGGCAGGCCGATACACGCATGCACTTTCAATGTCTCCTGGCCGGGGATCAATCCATCGTAGGGATCGGGTAAGTCGCTGTCGGCGGGGAAACGTACCACATCGCCAGCGTGCGCAATCGCCTCCAGCCGTGGGTGCGCTTCCAGAGTGAAGCGTCGGCCCAACACATCTGATACCAGACCATCAATGGCCAGAGGAATAAATTGCCGCGTTTCATAGCGCAGCAGGGCAGAGGCATCGCAATCCAATACCTGGCGCAGGGTGGTAATAAGACGCTGAAACCGGTCCTTATGGCCGATGCCGCTTTGCAGTTCAATGGCAATCTTCGCCAAGACGTTAACGGAAAAACTCATGGCTATCCCCGACAGTCAAATTGACAATGGAGGATGTCATAATGACTATAAAATGTATAGTTATTATGACATTTTTTATTTTTGATAAAAACAATAAATAAATTAAAACAGTTAATTAAAAACATGGCGCGCCAATTGATATAGCCAAAATATCTTATTCGCATTACAGCATAAATTTGAGGTTGATATGGCTATTCATGTAAAGAACAACATCCACTGGGTAGGGCAACGTGACTGGGAAGTTCGCGATTTTCACGGCACCGAATACAAAACGTTGCGCGGCAGTAGCTATAACAGTTACCTGATTCGCGAAGAGAAAAACGTGCTTATCGACACGGTGGACCACAAATTCAGCCGAGATTTCGTACAGAACCTGCGCGCAGAAATCGATCTGGCACAGATTGACTACATCATTATCAACCATGCGGAAGAAGACCACGCGGGAGCGTTAACTGAGCTGATGTCTCAAATTCCCGATACACCTATCTACTGCACTGCCGATGCTATTGATTCGATCAATGGTCACCACCATCACCCGGAATGGCACTTCCACATAGTGAAAACCGGCGACACGTTGGATA
This sequence comes from Symbiopectobacterium sp., assembly GCF_047692315.1. Classification (GTDB taxonomy): domain Bacteria; phylum Pseudomonadota; class Gammaproteobacteria; order Enterobacterales; family Enterobacteriaceae; genus Symbiopectobacterium. The sequence goes on from NZ_JBLLJS010000013.1 coordinate 34,981, forward strand.
TTGGCAATGGTAAACAGTTGGTGTTTGTGGAAACGCCGATGCTGCATTGGCCGGATAGCATGATGACCTACATGACGGGGGATGCGGTGCTGTTCAGTAACGATGCATTCTGTCAACACTACTGTGACGAGCGCTTGTTTAACGACGAAGTTGATCAAACTGAACTGTTTGAGCAGTGCCAGCGCTACTATGCCAACATTCTCACGCCGTTCAGCCGACTGGTGACGCCTAAAATCAATGAGATCCTCGGTTTTAATCTGCCGGTCGATATGATTGCTACCTCACACGGTGTGGCGTGACAACCCGACGCAAATTGTTGAGCTGTATTTGAAATGGGCGGCGGATTATCAGGAAGACCGCATCACAATCTTCTACGACACCATGTCCAACAACACACGCATGATGGCGGATGCTATCGCACAGGGAATCAACGACGTTGACCCGCGCGTTGCCGTGAAAATTTTCAATATCTCACGCAGCGATAAAAACGAGATTCTGGCTAATGTGTTCCGCTCCAAGGGGGGTTCTGGTGGGATCTTCCACCATGAACAACGTCATGATGCCCAAAGTTGCGGGCATGATGGAGGAATTGACTGGTCTGCGTTTTCGCAACAAGAAAGCCTCTGCTTTCGGCAGCTATGGTTGGAACGGCGGCGCGGTCGATCGCGTGCAAACGCGCTTGATGGATGCCGGTTTCGAAACCAAGATTGCCCTGAAAGCCAAATGGCGTCCCGATATCGATGCACTGAAAATGTGCCCGTGAGCACGGGCGTGAAATTGGCCGTCAGTGGGCGCTCTCCCCGTTGCCGGAGGCGGTTCGCGCAATGCCGCAACAAGAATCCTGCGCCTGTGCAGCGAAAGCTGCCGCCGATCTGGGGCTACAGATGCAGTGCAGCGTATGTCAGTGGGTGTATGACCCGGCACGCGGTGAGCCGATGCAGGACGTGGCACCCGGAACGCCGTGGAGCCAAGTGCCGGATAATTTCCTGTGCCCGGAATGTTCGCTGGGGAAAGACGTGTTTGATGAGCTGGCTGTGGAGGCAGTATGAGTCACGGTATCGTTATTATCGGCTCAGGCTTCGCGGCGCGCCAATTGGTGAAAAATATCCGCAAGCAGGATGCGGCGATCCCGCTGTCTCTGATTGCGGCTGACAGTATGGATGAATATAACAAACCCGATCTCAGCCATGTGATAAGCCAAGGGCAGCGAGCCGACGATCTCACACGGCAGTCGATGGGAGCATTTGCGGAGCAATATCAGCTACGGCTTTACCCTAACACGCATATCACTGACATTGATGCCGTACATCGCCGGGTAAAAAGTCACGACAGCGAATGGGGTTACGACAAGCTGGTGTTGGCAACGGGTGCCTTCGCGCGGGTGCCACCGGTACCGGGGCATGAACTGATGCTGACGTTGAACAGCCAGCAGGAGTACCGCGCGTGTGAATCGCAGTTGCAGGATGCGCGGCGGGTGTTGGTGGTGGGGGCCGGGTTGATCGGTACTGAGTTGGCGATAGATTTTTGCCGTGCCGGTAAGGTTGTTACGCTGGCCGATTGCGCAGCCAGCGTATTATCGACATTGATGCCGCCGGAGGTGAGTGGCCGCCTGCAACACTGCCTGGTCGATATGGGAACGCATCTGTTACTGAAATCACAGCTGCAATCGCTGGAACAGACCGATAAAGGCATTCGTGCCCGATTCGATGGCGATCGCATTATTGACGTGGATGTGGTGGTGGCCGCGACCGGCCTGTGCCCGGAAACGGCGCTGGCGCAGCGCGCAGGGATTGTCACCCGACGCGGCGTGGTGGTAGACAACACCCTGCAAACCAGCCAGGCGGACATTGATGCGTTAGGTGACTGCGCCGAGATAGCGGGGCAGGTTCGGCCATTTTTGCAACCGATCCAGCTAAGCGCTATTGCGCTGGCGAAAACGCTGCTTGGTGTTAACACCGAGCTCGCGCTGCCCGCCATGCTGGTCAAGGTTAAAACACCGGCGTTACCGTTACATCTGGCTGGAGAATCGGGTCGCAGTGACTTGCGCTGGCAGATTGCCACTGCACCGGAGGGCATGGTAGCGCAGGGGATGGATGCCGAGGGGCGACTGCGCGCCTTTGTGGTAAGCGAAGATCGGATGAAAGAGGCGTTCGCGCTGCTAAAAGCGCTGTAATGTAGTGTGGGACTGTGATTTTTTAGGCTGACTTATCGAAAAGGCTGTCTATCTTCAGTATGGTGTAGGGCATAGGGCGATAACGTATTGGTTGCGTGCCGTGAGCGTTATTGATAGGTGTCGCCTTACTCCGTTTTATTCCGCCATGAGGTTGTGATGAGTCTTGCCAAAAAAGGCATCCTGTATGTGTTAATCGCCTCCATCCTGTGGGGCAGTTCCGGTGTTTGTGCCCAATATTTGATGGAGCATCTGCACATTTCCGCCGGTTGGTTGACGATGTCGCGCCTGCTGTTTTCCGGCATTATTCTGTTAATGCTGGGCTTCTTGCAAGGCCAGCCGGTGTTTAGCGTATTCAGCGATAAGAAAGGGGCCATAAAGCTATTTATTTTCAGTCTGTGCGGTACGTTGACCGTGCAGTTTACGTTTTTGGTTACGATTGAAAAATCGAATGCGGCAACCGGGACCATCCTTCAGTTTCTCTCTCCGACGGTGATTGTCACATGGTTCGCGCTGACGCGGAAAAAGTTGCCGGGAATCTTCGTGTGTGCCGCAATATTGACCTCACTGGCAGGCACCTTTTTACTGGTGACGCACGGAAACCCGACGTCGCTGTCGATCTCGCCTGCGGCACTGATTTGGGGGATTGCCTCGGCGTTCGCCGCCGCCTTCTATTCCACCTATTCCTCGGGGCTGATAGCCCGACACGGCACGTTGCTGGTGGTGGGGTGGAGCATGTTTATTGCGGGGGTATCGATGATGCCGTTTTTCCTGCTGCCGGAAGAGAATATTGCGGTTAACGGCCTTGGCCTGTTTGCCTTTTTCTACCTGATTATCGTGGGCACCGCCGTTACGTTCAGCCTGTATCTTAAAGGCGCATCGCTGATTGGCGGCCAGAAGGCCAGTATTCTTAGCTGCGCGGAGCCGCTGACCAGCGCTGTGCTATCTTTGCTGCTGCTGGGCATTACCTTCACCCTACCAGATTGGCTTGGCACGTTGCTTATCCTCTCATCCGTGCTGCTGATTGCGATGGACGCCAAGGGGAAATTGCATCAGTGATGATGGAAAACCAGCGCAGGCCGTGAAGAACTGCGCTGGTATGTTTTTCGTGGTTTTGAAGCTGCCATTTATTCAAGATAATTAGGCAGTATCTTGATGGTAAAACGCCAACGCCTGCCCACATGCCCAGGCTGAGCTCCACGCCCACTGGAGATTATAGCCTCCCAGCCAGTAACGTCTACCACTGCGCCGATAAAATAGAGGCCGGGCACTTTACTGGCTTCCATGGTTTTTGACGATAACTCGCGCGTATCCACGTCGCCGGGGGGTGACTTCTGCGGTGCGGTAGCCTTCCGTGCCGTTGGGCTGCACCTGCCAGGCATGCAGATTTTCCGTGAGCGCCGCGATCTGGGGGTTTTGCAGTTGTTTAAGCGTAAGCTCGGGCACCAATCCCAAAATTTGCAGGCACTCGACCAATCGTTTTGGCAGCCATAGCGCCAGCGTATTTTTCAGGCTCTGATTCGGGTGCGCGGCGCGCTGCTCGGCGAGCAGTGCGTTAAGGTCGTGCTGCGGCAACAGATTGATCGTTATTACTTCACCCGGTAGCCAATAGCTGGACAGTTGCAGGATGGCCGGGCCAGAAAGACCGTGATGGGTAAACAGCAAGCTCTCTTTAAAACTGACACCGTTTTTCGCCGTCACCGCTACGGGCACGGAAACGCCAGACAGGGTATGTATCTGCTCCAACAGCGGTTTATGCAGCGTAAAGGGCGCCAGCGCTGCGCGCGTGGGCAGCACGTTAAGGCCAAACTGTTGTGCGACCTGATACCCCAATGGCGATGCGCCCAACCCCGGCATGGAAAGCCCGCCGCTGGCAATGACGACCTGTGGAACGGTGAGTGTGCCATTGGCAAAGGTGAGCGTGAACCGGGTGCCCGTTTGCGCAATGCTCTGGAGTTCGCTGCGCAGGCGGAACTGCACGTTGCCGAGTTCGCATTCGCGCATCAGCATATCCACAATCTGTTGTGCGCTGTCATCACAGAACAGTTGCCCAAGGGTTTTCTCGTGATAGGCAATACCGTGCCGGTTAACCAGATCGATAAAATCCCACTGGGTGTAGCGCGCCAGAGCGGATTTACAAAAATGCGGATTGTGTGACAGATAGGCAGCCGGCTCGGCGTACATATTGGTGAAATTGCAGCGGCTACCGCCCGACATCAATATTTTACGGCCCGGTTTTTTGCCGTTATCCACCAGCAGAACGCGCAGTCCGCGTTGTCCGGCCTGAGCGGCGCAAAACAGACCCGCAGCGCCCACAATGACAACATCAAACGATTCCACAGTGCGTTCTCCTGCCAATGGCAACGTAAAAAGTAAGAATCTTCCCAATAATATACGGGCGGCTGATTGTAGTGTCAGGCGCGAATGGATTCCAGCGTAACAAAATGTATATTTATACAAGAATATGTATTTTTTGATTTTATTGAGATAAATCTGACTGGCAGCCGAATTGGTCATCTTTTCGTCAAAAAAAGTCATATTTTCCTTTTCCCGTTTAGGCTTGTCGCAGATAATGCGCCGCGTTCATGACCACAAATGGCCTAACGCTTATGCTACATTTATTTACTGGAGTTGATTTTCATACCGGTCTGATGCTGATTTTGGCACTGGTATTTGTTCTGTTCTATGAAGCCATCAACGGCTTTCACGATACGGCGAATGCTGTTGCCACCGTCATATACACGCGTGCGATGCGGACGGAATATGCGGTTTTCATGGCCGGACTGTTTAACTTTTTCGGCGTGATGTTGGGCGGGCTGAGCGTGGCTTATGCCATCGTTCATTTGCTGCCTACCGATTTGCTGCTTAATGTCAGTTCCGCGCACGGCCTGGCCATGGTGTTCTCCATGCTGTTGGCGGCGATTATCTGGAACCTGGGCACCTGGTACTTTGGTCTGCCTGCTTCCAGTTCCCACACCCTGATTGGTTCTATCATCGGGATTGGCTTGACCAACACCCTGCTCACCGATACCTCCGTGGTGGATGCACTTAACGTTCCCAAAATGATCAGTATCTTCCTGTCGTTAATTCTTTCTCCGATTGTGGGGATGGTCGTGGTCGTTGCAGGCTTGATGCTGTTTGTGCTGCTGCGTTTCTGGAATAACAACAAAAAACGTAAACGCGTTCACCTGACGCCTGCCGATCGTGAAAAGCAGGATGGCAAACGTAAGCCACCGTTCTGGACCCGTACCGCGCTGATTATTTCCGCTATTAGTGTCAGCTTTTCTCACGGCGCAAATGACGGCCAGAAGGGCATCTGTTTGATTATGCTGGTATTAATTAGTGTCGCCCCTGTGGGCTTTGTGGTTAACATGAGTGCTTCTGGTTATGAGATCAGCCGAACGCGTGATGCGGTCGTCAATTTGCAGGAGTTCTATCAACAGCATGGTGATGCGCTCAAACACGTTATCGACCTTTCTACGCCAGTGCCAGCAACAGAAAATGTGCTGCCTGATAATGGCGTAAAAGAGTTTCACTGTGACAGCTCTCGCGTGATGATTGCCATTGAACGTTCACTGGGCCTGTTGAATAACCTGAAGAGTTATGACCAGTTGAATGCCGAGGATCGCGGTCGCGTGCGTCGTTTGCTGCCGGGCAGTATGCAGTACGGTGATGCGAGAGACCTCAAGCACCGTAATGGAACACCGCTCGGCTCACCCTGAAAGGAGGGGAGTAGCAATAGAATGATGCGTTGATATCCCCCTCATTGTTATTGTAGAAGAGGAAAACAGATTTTTGCCAGAGAGTGACCGATATCAAATAATTTTGATGATTTTCCCCACCCTTTTCCCGGTTTTAAAGCGGAACATCGGGAATCCTGGCGTGATAGGGAGCAGTTTCTACTACACTTATCAATGAGTACGAGAAATTTCACGGTCATATCGCCGTGCCTGTAAGGCGGCATGCAGTAAGCGTCGCTCGGGGAGCGTGCCCTATGCGTGCCATCTCGCAGAGTGAGGTAAATATGTGGTGGTGTGATCTGCTGAACATAACAAAAATCGGCAGGGGTGCTATTCTATAGCCAAGCCGTTAATTATCAGATTAGCAGGCGGAAAATCTGCTGAACCATTAATGTGTCTTTACGGAAGGAGCTTATTATGGCTTATAAACATATCCTGATTGCTGTTGACCTTTCTCCAGAAAGTAAAGTGTTAGTGGAAAAGGCGGTCTCGATGGCAAGGCCGTACAATGCTAAAGTCTCGTTGATACATGTCGATGTCAATTACTCCGATCTCTACACCGGCCTGAGCGACGTTAATCTGGGTGACATGCAGCAGCGTATTTCTGAAGAAATGCAAAACGCGTTGACCGATCTTTCTAAAAATGCAGGTTACCCGATTACGGAAACCTTGAGCGGCAGTGGCGATCTGAGGCAAGTACTGGTGGATGCCATTAAGAAATATGATGCGGACCTGATGATGAAAAAGCTGACCAACAACACCGCGTGCGTGTTTACCGGCAAAGGGCTCTCTTTTGGCGGTAGCCTGATTCGCCCGGAAGCGACAGGGTATGGGTTGGTTTACTTCACGCAGGCGATGCTGGAGCGCCACGGTCTGGGATTTGAGGGAATGCGTGTTGCAGTATCGGGCTCAGGCAATGTGGCACAGTATGCCATTGAAAAAGCGTTGTCTCTGGGCGCTCGCGTGATTACGGCTTCAGACTCCAATGGGACTGTTGTGGATGAAGCGGGCTTTACGCCGGAGAAACTGGCGCTGCTGGCTGAGATCAAAAACCAACGCTATGGCCGTGTGGAAGATTATGCGCGTGAAGCCAATCTCACCTATCTGCCGGGCCAAACGCCGCGGAACGTTCCGGTGGACATCGCACTGCCGTGCGCCACGCAGAATGAGCTGGACCTGACCAGTGCTAAAACGCTGATTGCTAATGGTGTAAAAGTCGTGGCGGAAGGGGCAAACATGCCGACCACTATTGAGGCGACGGACGCCTTCCTGGAAGCGAATGTGCTGTTTGCGCCGGGTAAAGAGGCAAACGCTGGTGGCGTAGCAACGTCTGGATTGGAAATGGCGCAGAACGCGGCGCGTATGGGCTGGAAAGCGGAGAAGGTGGATGCGCGCCTGCACCACATCATGCTGGATATCCACCATGCGTGCGTGGATTTCGGCGGCGAAGGTAAGCACACCAACTATGTGCGTGGCGCGAACATCGCGGGCTTTGTGAAAGTGGCTGATGCCATGCTGGCTCAGGGCGTGGTGTAATCGGAATTTCGTGCAATTATCGATGATGTCGATTCGGTTTTGGTCTTTTGACCTTCACTCGCGTAAAGAATTACGCTGAGGTGGTCGTGATTCCTCGCGAAAAGCCGGGAGTCACGAGGCGGTGGCGATTGAGCCGCCTCGTGTCGGGCGCGTGCTGCATCGGTTGCAGAAATCAGCGTGGGTTAAAGCGCACGAAACATCAACGGTCTTGCAGAGAGACACTTCTTTTTCCCAGAGTTCTCCGTCATAACGGAGAAAATAGCGTCAGCCCAGATACTCAATGATCGAGAGTCCGCCGTTGTAATCGGTGCTGTAGATCATGCCCTGTGCATCCACAAACACATCACAAGATTGAATCACTCGCGGGCGGCCCGGACGGGTATCCATCATTTTCTCTGGTGCAGCAGGCACCAGCGCGCCGGTTTCCACCGGTCGGTACGGGTTACTGATATCATAAGCGCGCACGCCTGCGTTCTGGTAGGTAGCAAAAATCAGCGTTGAGCTGATGAAGCTACCCGGCCGGTTCTCGTGCAGGTTATGCGGCCCGAAGTGCGCGCCCTTGGCGACGTAATCCACTTCATCCGGCTGCGGAAAGGTGGAAATGCTGACCGGATTGCTCGGTTCGCGAATATCGAACAGCCAGATCAGCTTTTCGCCATCTTCCTGGTTGTCCAGCACCGCCTCATCCAGCACCACCAGCAGATCGCGATCCGGCAACGGCAGCGCGGTGTGGGTACCGCCGCCGAACGGCGGGCTCCAGTTACGGTGGCTGATTAACTGCGGCTGACTGCGATCGCTCACGTCCAGCAGCGTCAGGCCACCGTCACGCCAGCTGGCGTAAGCGGTATCGCCGCTGATAATCGCGTGGTGCAGGGCATAGCGTTTCCCTTCCGGCCAGTTTGGTGTTTCGCCTGCGGAGCTGTGCATGCCCGGCAACCACCAGCGCCCTGCCACTTCGGGCTTACGCGGATCGGCAAGATCGATGGTCAGGAAGATATAATCACTAAAACCGTCCAACAGGGCAGAGACTTAGGCCCAGCGCCTGCCGACGTACCAAATACGGTGAATACCAATGCCGTTCAGCGGCAGAAAGCCGATTTCACGCGGCTTATCCAGCGTTGCGATATCAAACACGCGCAGTCCGGCGCTACAGCCTCTGTCTTGTACATCACTCACCGTATCGGCAACGGAGCGCGTGTAATAGACCTTTTCATCGGCAAAGCGGGTATCGGCGAACAGATCGCGTGCATTAATCACCAGCAGCAGATCGTCATGCGCCTGCAAGTGCACATTCCAGGTGCCGGGCGGAGCGGGCACGTAACCCACCGCCTTAGGGTTTTTCGCATCGCGCACATCAACGATGGAGAACCCCTGCGACACCATGTGCCCGATATAGGCGTAGCCGCGATGGACCATCACCTGTACGCCTTCCGGCCGACCGCCCTGATCGCTATGTCCGATCAACTGCATATTGCGGCTGTAATCGGGACGCGGCAGTTCCTGCTTTGCCATGCTGTAGTTCCTTATTTTTTCTGTTTGGCTTCCAGCGTGGCGAACCACGGGGCAATGAAATCATCGCTCTGGCCCCAGCCGGGAATGATGTTGCCGAGTGAAGAAACGTTAACTTGCCCCGGTTGGCTCACCAGCAGCGCCTGTGGAATGGTGGCGGCCTTGAAATCATAGGTTGCCGGGGTGGGTTCGCCTGCAATTTTGTTGGCAATCAGGCGTACGTTGGTGGCACCGATCAGTTTCGGGTCAACCGCTACGCTCACTTTCCATGGGCTGTTGGCTTCGCGCATCAGTTGCACATCCTGATTGGAGATGTCGATGCTGTAGAGTTTGATCTCGGTGCGACCATTCTTCAGTGCCTTGTAAGCGCCCTGGCTGAAGGCATCCCAGGTGCCCCAGATTGCGTCGATTTTGCCTTTCGGGTATTTCGCCAGCACAGCGCCTACTTTGTTGGCGGTGTCACCCTGCACGTCGGAAGAGACTGCACCAATGGACTCCAGCTCTTTGATGCCGGGATGCTCTTTCAGGATATTCTGGTAGGCAGCCTGGCGTCGCTCCATCGGCGGGAACCCGGCTACCCACAGCTTGATGATGTTGGCCTGACCGTTGAAATCCTTCACCAGTTGGCCGAAGGAGAGCTCGGTCAGCGAAGCGTCATCCTGCTGAGTCACGGTCACGCCGGGAATGGTGCTATTAACGGCGGTATCGAAGGTGGAGACCGCAATGCCGCTGTCAACGATGCGCTGAACCAGCGCAGTCGAGTACGGGTCGCGGCCCTGAGACAGGATAATCCGGCTGATAGCCTGATTAACGAAATCCTGAAAGCGTGCATCATCACCGTTGCTCAGGAAGGTATTGACGGTGAATCCCAGCTTCTTCCCTTGCTGGATGGGCACCGGCAATGAACTGGGTGGTGTTATCATCAGAGCCAAGATTGCGGATTACGGCGATGCGAATCGGTCCGTCGTGTTTGGCGATAGCTTCCGGCACTGGTGTAAGGGTGGCCGCAAAGGTGGGGGCGATGGTCAGCAGGCTCAGCGCCAGCAGTGAAAACGTCAATTTTTTCATTATAGTTTCCCGTATTTTTTAATGAATAGCTTCGGTGAACAGCTTCGGTTAACGGCGTTGAACGTAAGTGATTGCCAGGGCGGCGTCCAGCACCAGCCCTTTGATAATGTCCATGGCGTAGTAGGGAACGGAAAGCATCACCAGCCTGTTCTGCAATACGCCGAGGATCACGGCGCCGACCAGAGTACCCAATGCGTTGGGCTTGCCGGAGCCAGCGAGTGAAAAGCCGATCCAGGCCGCTGCCACGGCGTCCATCAGGTAACTGCCACCGGCGTTTACTTGTGATGAGCCAATGCGCGATGCCAGCAGAATGCCGCCCAATCCCGCCAACAATGAGGCGATGATATAAGCCGCAACGCGGTAATGGGTGGTACGAATGCCGGAAAGCCGTGCGGCTTCGGCGTTGCCGCCGATGGCATACATGCGGCGGCCATGTTTGGTCAGTGACAGGCCCAACTGCGCCACCAACGTGACAGCCAGCATGATAATCACGATGGTCGGCACCTGACCGAGCAGCGAGAATGCGTCAGGGATAACGCCCTCTGCCATCTCTCCGCTGGGCAGCACCATGTTTTGGGTAATGGAACCACCGTAGCTGTAGGTCATCGCTACGCCTTGAATCACGAACAAGCTGGCAAGTGTTGCCAACATGTCGGGAATTTTCAGCACTACGATGAGAAACGCATTAAACAGTCCGACCAGAGTACACAGCAGCAGCGTCACCAGAATCGCTTCTGTGGTGCCAAAAGCGTGCCAGACGAACAGCGAAATGACCAGCGCGTTGGCCAGCGACGCGGTAGAACCGACGGATAGATCGAACCCACCCACCGTGAGTGAGACAGATACGCCAATGGCGATCACCGTGACGATGGCAATTGAGCGCAGAATATTGATGATGTTGTACGGATCGAGAAAGTTGTCGGAGGCGATGCCAAACAGCGCGATCAGCGCGACAACCGTCAGCAGCATTCCCCATTTGTAGAGAAATTCAAACAGCTGTTGGCGGCCCGAAACTGTCGCCTTAAGGGGAAGTGCTTTGCTCACGCAGGGGTTCCTCCGGTGGAGTAAAGTAAAAGGGTTTCTTCGCTGGCTTTGCGGCCATCCAGTTCTGCCACAATGCGGCCATCTCATAGCACGCAAATGCGATCGCACAGTCCGACCAGCTCGGCGAATTCGCCGGAGGCGTAAATCACGCCTTTGCCTTCGCGAGCCAGTTGATCGATCAGAAGAAAGAGATCGGTTTTGGCTTTCACATCAACGCCTTTGGTCGGCTCATCAAAAATCAGTACGTCGGCATCGTTGCGCAGCCATTTGCCAATGGCGACCTTCTGCTGGTTGCCCCCTGACAGGCGGCGCAGCGTCTGTGCCGGCCCGGTGGTTCGTACCCCGAGACGGGAAATAATCTCCTGCGCCCAGCGCGCCGATGATTGAAAAGGCTCCAGCGAGAAAAGCTGTCGTCGGCGCTGATGCTCAGGTTCATCGCCACCGACTCATCAATAAAAATACCCTCTTTGCGGCGCTCTTCCGGCACCAGAGCAATCCCTGCGGCGACGGCATCCGCCGGCGTGCTAGGTTGCCAGGGTTTGCCGCGCAGTTCGCCTGCCCGCACGCGGCTGGCGCTGGCACCAAACAGCGCTTTGCACAATTCGGTTTTTCCTGCGCCTGCCAGTTCGGCAATCCCAAGAATTTCGCCTCTGCGCAGTTGCAACGAGATATCGTGCAGCAAGGTATTGTCATGCAGGCCCTCAATGGCCAGCAGCGCCTTACCGGTTATCGCCGGGCGGCGCGGCGGATAGATATCATCCAAAGCATGGCCGAGCATCTTTTCGACGATTGCTTCGCCGCTTAGCCCAGCCATTGGGATGCTCTCAATCAGGCGGCCATCGCGCAGTACCGTCATGCGGTCGCAAATCGCTTTTAACTCATGAATACGGTGCGAGATAAACACCACGCCGATACCGCTGTGCTGCAAGTGACGCACTACGCTGAACAGACGCTCGCTTTCATGCTGATCGAGCGGTGCAGTGGGTTCATCGAGGATCAGAAAGCGGCAGTGGTGGGAGAGGGCGCGAGCCAGCAGGATTTGCTGCTTTTCGGCCAGTGAGCATTGCTCGATGCGGCGACGCACGTCCAGATCGACACCCAGCAGCGCCAGCGCGTTGCGAGCGCTGTGGCGGATATGCTGCCAGCGATAGGTATGCCCCGGCTCTGCCAACTGATCGAGCATAATGTTTTCAGCCACACTCAGGCCTGGCACCAACGCGACGTCGACTTCCTGTTGTACCAAATGGATACCGAGCTGCTTGGCCTGACGCGGCGAGCGAATCTCAACGGGTTCCCCGTCAATGACAATTGTTCCCTGATAGTGCTCATGAGCTCCGGCAAGTACCGCCATCAGCGTCGATTTGCCTGCGCCGTTGGCACCGGTCAGCGCGTGGATAGAGCCGCCTCCAGCGTGAAATCGACCTGCGTCAGAGCGGCGAAGCCGGAAAAGGCAATGGAAATTCCACGCATTTCCAGTCTGTGTGGCGTTGGCCGAAGTGTGTGCGTCATGACGGTCATCCCAGGAAAAAATCATCTGATCGGCCAAATCTTTCACGGGGTGATAACGCCTGGCGATGAACGAAAACGCATAAGATAAAGCAAAATGTTATTAGCCATCCAGAAGTCTGTTTGTGATAAGGTAGTCACTATTCACCCTATGACAGTCAACACATGACAGGATTTAGCACCATGACCAGCACGGCAATTCGCGTGGTAACCGGCCCCGCCAACTATTACTCCTACCCCGGTGCGCTGCAGGAGCTGGAGAACCTTTATACCCCGGCACAGCTGGAACAAGCGGTCTGGATTTATGGTGAACGGGCGATTGCGGCGGCTACCTCGTTTTTGCCCGCGGCATTCACATTAGCCGGTGCGAAGCACATTGCTTTAGGCGGCCATTGCAGCGAAAGCGCGGTGGGGCAGTTATGTGCACAAGCGGGTGACGATCGTCAGGTGGTGATCGGTGTTGGCGGCGGTGCGCTGTTGGATACGGCTAAAGTGGTGGCGCGTCGCCTCGGTGTACCGCTGGTGGCTATCCCCACCATCGCCGCGACGTGCGCAGCCTGGACGCCGCTTTCCGTCTGGTATAACGATGAAGGGCAGGCGCTGCGTTTTGAAATTTTCAACGATGCCAACCATCTGGTTCTGGTGGAGCCAAATATCATTCTGCGCGCGCCGCAGGAAATACCTGTTGGCAGGGATCGGCGATACGCTGGCAAAATGGTATGAAGCGGTGGTGTTGAGTCCGCAACCGGAAAACCTGCCGCTGACGGTGCGCTTGGGGATTGAAGCGGCGCTCTCCATTCGCAATGTTCTGCTCAACAGCAGCGAACAAGCGTTGGCCGATCAACTGCGTGGCGAACTGACGCAGTCTTTCCTTGATGTGGTGGATGCGATTATTGCAGGTGGCGGGATGGTCGGCGGATTGGGTGAGCGCTACACTCGCGTGGCTGCGGCGTATGCAGTGCATAACGGGCTGACCACATTACCGCAAACTGAGCGTTTCCTGCACGGCACTAAAGTGGCTTATGGCATTCTAGTGCAGAGCGAACTGCTCGGGCAGCGCGACGTTACCGAGCAACTGATTGCGGCGTTTGCGCGTTTCAACCTGCCCAACAGCCTGAAGGAGCTGGATGTAGATATCCATAATCACGCCGATGTGGAGAAAGTCATTGCGCGCACGCTGGCACCTTTCGAATCTGCCTGTGCCCTTGAGCACTGATAGCCTGCGTGGTGCCATTGAGCGCGTTGAGGCTCTGTAGGAGTAAGGTCGCCGAGTGGCCTGTCAGGTGACGAACAGGCCACGCGTTATCCTATCTCTCCCACCGGCAGTGCTGATTGACCGATGGCAACCCGAACAGCTTGCTGTCTTGCCGACATGGCTATAATCCTCCTGAACCAGACTTGAGGCGTTTGGCGCGTACACGCTGAGGAAGTGCATCGTTCATCATCATCAACCCAATGTCATCCGTGGCTATGTCCAGCAATCCATTTATTTTCGCTAATTCGCCCAGTATCAGTAGCGCTTGCGCCAGCGTTCCGATGGAGATACGCGGATCGCCCTTTTCCAAACGGCGTAACGTAGCGACAGAGATATCAAGGTGTTCCGCCATGGATACCTGTGTAATATGCCGTCGCCGCCGTGCCAGAGCGATATCAGCCCCCAACTTTTTGAGTGCCCGAACGACAGGGGCAGAAAGCGACCGGGTATTGGGTTTAGCGCTCACATATAAGCGCTAATGCGATTTAAGAGCTTATATGTGAGCGCTTAACTGTATGGGAGACAAAAATGAGGACGGTGAACTACAGCGGCAAATAAAAATCAAACCGATGACTTTTGGTGGTCAGCATCGATTGGGCCGCAATGCCTGCCAGCGGTGGGGCATAGTCCGGGCGTTTTACCACAACGCGCTTTTTCGCCAAGGCTCGCGCGGGTGCCAGTAGGGCATCTGTATCTTCGTCCGCCCCCACCAGTGATTGAAACACTCTCATCTCTTTCTTTACCAGCGCACTTTTTTGCCGATGAGGAAACATGGGATCGAGGTAGACCACATCCGGTGGCGGTGTGATATCGCTCAGGGCGGTATGGCTGGAGGCGTGAATCAGGATAAACCTTTCACGCAGCCAGATGCCGATCTCGCCATCTTCATAGCCGCGCCTTAAGCCATCATCGAGCAGGGCGGCAACCACTGGGTTACGTTCCAGCATGCGTACATGACAGCCTAGCGAGGCCAGCACAAAGGCGTCACGGCCCAGCCCGGCGGTCGCGTCCACGACGTCCGGCAGATAATCCTTTTTGATGCCGACCGCTTTGGCGACCGCTTCGCCGCGCCCGCCGCCAAAGCGACGGCGGTGGGCCATTGCGCCAGAGACGAAATCGACATAGATAGCACCGAGTTTCTCTTCATCCTGCTTGCGCAATTCCAGGCGTTCTGGCGTCAGTACCAGTGCTAGCGTAGCGGCAGGATCGTCCTGTAACCCCCAGCGTGTTGCTAATGCATCAAGGGTGCCTCGATCGGCGCCCCCTTCTGTCAGCAGGCTGATGTTCACCCTTTGATACCGTAGTGGTGCAGCATGGCATCAAGCTGCGGCTCACGGCCACGGAAGCGTTTAAACAGTTTCATCGGCTCTTCCGAACCGCCGCGCGATAGGATGTTATCCAGGAAGGATTGTCCGGTGGTGCGGTTGAAAATGCCTTCTTCTTCGAAACGCGAGTAGGCGTCCGCTGCCAGCACGTCGGCCCACAGGTAGCTGTAGTAGCCTGCGGCGTAACCGCCTGCGAAGATATGGCTGAACGCATGCGGGAAGCGATTCCAGCTTGGGCTAGGCACGACAGCGACCTTGGCTTTGACATCGGCCAGTGTCGGCAGGATTTGTGCACCTTTTGCCGGATCATACTCAGCATGCAGGCGGAAATCGAACAGGCCAGACTCTAACTGGCGCAGGATAAACAGCGCCGCCTGATAGTTTTTCGCAGCCAGCATCTTGTCCAGCATCGCTTGCGGTAGCGGTTCTCCGGTTTCGTAGTGGCCGGAGATAAACGCTAGCGCATCCGGCTCCCAGCACCAGTTTTCCATAAACTGGCTCGGCAGTTCGACGGCATCCCACGGCACGCCGCTGATACCCGCGACGCCTGCGGTGTCGATCTGGGTCAGCATATGGTGCAGGCCGTGACCAAATTCGTGGAACAGCGTCGTCACTTCATCATGGGTGAACAGTGCGGGTTTGCCGTTGACCGGGCGGTTGAAGTTACACACCAGATAGGCCACCGGTTTTTGCAACTCGCTGTTGCTCTTACGCAACCGTCCGGCACAGTCGTCCATCCAGGCACCGCCACGTTTGTGTTCGCGTGCATAGAGATCGAGGTAGAAGCTGCCGCGCAGCTCGCCGCTTTCATCGAATAAATCGAAGAAACGCACTTCGGGGTGCCACACATCCACATCGTGGCGCTCTTTGGCCGTAATGCCGTAAATGTGCTTCACGACTTCAAACAGCCCTTCAACCACGCGCTGCTCCGGGAAATAAGGGCGCAGTTGTTCATCACTGATGGTGTAGAGGTGTTGTTTTTGCAATTCGCTGTAGTAAGTAATGTCCCAGGGTTGCAACTCGTCAGCGCCATGATGCGCTTTGGCGAAGGCGCGCAGTTGTGCCAGTTCCGCTTCCCCTTGTAGGCGGGCACGCGTCGCCAGATCGTTTAAGAAATCCAGCACCTGCTGCGGATTTTCTGCCATTTTGGTGGCAAGGGATTTATCGGCGAAGCTGTCAAAGCCCAACAATTGTGCCAGTTCATGGCGCAGCGCCAACTCTTCTGCCATCACCTCGCTGTTATCCCACTTGCCCGCATTCGGCCCCTGATCGGAGGCGCGGGTTGCATAGGCGCGATACATCTCTTCACGCAGCGCCTGATTGGCACAGTAGGTCATGACGGGCAGATAACTGGGGATATCCAGCGTCAGCAGCCAGCCTTCCAGCCCTTTCGCCTCGGCTTGCGCAGCGGCGGCGGCCAGCGCGCTTTCCGGCATCCCTTCAAGCTGCGCAACGTCGGTAACGTGTTTATTCCAGCCCATGGTGGCGTCAAGTACGTTATTGCTGTACTGCGCCCCCAGTCCAGACAGACGCGCGGCGATTTCGCCGTAGCGTTTCTGTTTTTCCGGCGGCAAACCGATACCCGACAGTTCGAAGTCGCGCAGCGCATTATCCACCGCTTTTTTCTGCGCCACGCTCAATGTGGCGTAGTGAGCCCCTTCTTTCAGGTCGCGATAGGCCTGATACAAACCGGTGTGTTGCCCGACCCAGGTGCTGTACTCAGAGAGCAGCGGTAAGCACTGTTCGTAGGCGCTACGCAGTTCAGGGCTATTTTTTACGGCATTGAGATGGCCGATAGGGGAAAACAGACGGCCCAGACGATCGTCGCTCTCTGCCAGTGGCTGACACAGATTCTCCCAGGTGAACGGCGCGCCCTGCGCGACCACGCGCTCAACCGCATTACGGCAGTCTGTCAGAACGGACTGAACGGCGGGGACGATGTCATCGATGTTGATGGCGGAAAATGGGGGCAGAGTGAACGGGGTCAATAATGGATTCGTCATATCACGGTCCTATCGTTATGTGTCAGCCAGCGGCAAGGGCCATCGCGCGAGCGGCGGCCCTGGCAAAAAAGGGCGAATTACTGATTAACATGAGGCCAGAAAGGGCAAAAATCAATGAACGGGGAAAAATTCCCTGAGCGCGTTAGGTCTGCATGTATCGCACACGTTGGCGTGCGCTGCCACGCAGACGCTGTGCTGCGGTATGGTGACAGTATCGAGTGAGTGGCGCTGTGGTTAACGTAATGCGCGAGCTGTCTCTCTGCTTCCCGGCGCATCATAACCGGCGTAAAAATAGACCACGGTTTGTGGGTTGCCGTATTCACTAAAAAATTCCGCGATGTGGTCACGCTCCAGCCCATAGCGCCGCGACAGGAGACCCGCCTCAAACGCAGCTTTTTGCCGATCGCCCACCGCTTCTGCCAGGTTATACGCGTATCCGCAGATATAACCACGCCGATATTCGATGCCGTGATGCTGAATTTCGCTTAATGGCTGGGGCGTTTGGGCCTTAAGCTTAAGCCCGTCCATGACGCCATCGCCAAAGGGGTTTGTCATGATGTTCTCCACTCATGATCGTTATATATTTAATAATATAATGATCGATCGACCCTCTCGGCAAGGGGAGAACAAGAGGATTGCGTTATTGTTTTACGGTGATATTTTCTGCGGCAGAACGTTTATACTGTGCCTGACCATGATATTGCCTTTGGGCACCCCAGTTTATTTCACCGGAACAAAAACCGTTATGTTGAGTTATCGCCACAGTTTTCATGCCGGCAACCATGCCGACGTACTGAAGCACACTGTCCAGAGCCTGATCATTACTGCACTCAAAGAAAAAGAGAAACCGTTCCTGTATCTGGATACGCATGCGGGAGCCGGGCGCTACCAGCTTAGCGGTGAACATGCGGAACGTACCGGGGAGTATCTGGACGGTATTGCCAAACTGTGGCAACGGGATGATATTCCTGAGGCGCTGATGCCTTACCTCAATGCGGTAAAAGCTTACAACAGCAACGGTACGCTACGTTTCTACCCCGGGTCGCCGTTGATTGCCCGTCAGTTGCTGCGCGAGCAGGACAGTATCCATTTGACAGAACTGCATCCGAGCGACTTCCCTTTACTGCGCGGTGAATTTCAACGCGACGCGCGAGCGAAAGTGGTGCGCGAAGATGGCTATCAGCAGTTGAAATCCCAATTGCCGCCAGCCTCTCGCCGTGGGTTTATTCTGATAGACCCCCCTTACGAGTTGAAAACCGACTATCAAGCCGTGGTGAAAGGGATTCAGGAAGGTTACAAACGTTTTGCCACGGGCGTGTACGCGCTGTGGTATCCGGTGGTGCTGCGCCAGCAAATCAAGCGGTTGCTGAAAGAGCTGGAAGCAACGGGTATCCGTAATATTCTGCAAATTGAGTTGGCGGTGCTGCCGGACAGCGACCGCCACGGCATGACGGCCTCAGGCATGATTGTCATCAACCCGCCGTGGAAACTGCAAGCGCAAATGCAAGCGCTGCTGCCGTGGCTGCACGGTGTGCTTTCGCCGAACGGTACCGGGCATACGCTGATTGAGCAAGTGGTGCCGGAGTAAGCCAGACCCTGTGTGACAGGTTTTGTCTGTTGCGCCCATCGGCAAAACAGACATGAACGGTTTTGCCGCAGACCGAGCTCCGGGGTTACACTGCGTTTTATTCTCTTCACTTAACCATGGATCTTCTCATGACAAAGCATTATGACTATCTCGCCATCGGTGGCGGCAGTGGCGGTATCGCGTCCATTAACCGTGCGGCAATGTAATGTATGGGCAAAAATGTGCGTTGTGCGTTGATTGAAGCAAAGTATCTGGGCGGCACCTGCGTTAATGTTGGCTGCGTACCGAAAAAGGTCATGTGGCACGCGGCGCAGATTGCCGAAGCGATCCACCAGTATGGGCCGGACTATGGTTTTGATACCACCGTTAACGCCTTCAACTGGGATATCCTGGTGAAGAACCGCAGTGCCTATATCGATCGCATTCATCGGTCCTACAACAATGTGCTTGGCAAAAACAAGGTGGAGGTCATTCACGGCTTTGCCCGCTTTGTGGATGCACATACCGTTGAAGTGAGTGGCGAAACCATCACTGCCGACCATATTTTGATCGCAACCGGTGGACGCCCGACACGTCCTTCGATTCCCGGAGTAGAGTACGGCATCGATTCCGACGGCTTTTTTGCGCTTGATGGGTTGCCAAAGCGTATGGCAATTGTCGGTGCGGGTTATATCGCCGTTGAGATCGCGGGCGTCGTGAATGCGCTCGGCTCTGAAACTCATCTGTTTGTGCGCAAGCATGCGCCGTTGCGCAGCTTCGATCCGCTGATCTTTAGTACGCTGGTGGAAGTGATGAAGGTAGAAGGGCCGACGCTGCATACTGAATCCACGCCGCAGGCGGTGGAAAAGAACACGGATGGCAGCCTGACCCTACGCTTGACCAACGGTGAATTCTATACCGTGGATTGCCTGATTGGGGCGCTTGGGCGCGAACCGGCGACTGACAACCTGAATATTGAAGCGGCGGGCGTAGTTAAAGATGAACGCGGTTTTATCAAGGTTGATAAATATCAGAACACTAACGTGCCGGGTATTTATGCGGTGGGCGACAACACGGGCGCAGTCGAACTGACGCAGGTGGCAGTGGCGGCGGGGCGCCGTCTCTCAGAGCGCCTGTTTAACAATAAGCCGGAAGAACACTTGGATTACACCAATATTCCCACCGTGGTGTTCAGCCATCCGCCAATTGGCACTGTCGGGCTGACTGAACCGCAAGCGCGGGAAAAATTCGGTGATGACAAGGTTGAGGTCTACACCTCTTCCTTCACCGCGATGTATACCGCGGTAACGCAGCATCGCCAGCCGTGCCGCATGAAGCTGGTGTGTGTCGGGCCAGAAGAGAAGATTGTTTGGCATACATGGCATCGGTTTCGGCATGGATAAAATGCTGCAAGGCTTTGCCGTGGCGGTGAAAATGGGCACGACCAAACGTGATTTCGATAATACTGTGGCGATTCACCCGACCGCATCGGAAGAGTTTGTGACCATGCGCTAAGGCTGCTGTTTGAAGACCTATTCAATGCCTCAAAAGAAGCTCGATCTCGAGCTTCTTTTTTATTGGTGGCAGCATACGGTTTAAGGTTTCGGTGCTTCAGCCCGATAGGCGAGCAGAAATACCGTGATGGCGCGAGAAACCGCTTCCTCAATGCGCTGGGCGTCTGGCGCTGTGTCGACGCCCAGCGCTGCGACAAGAAACAGCTCCGCTTCAATCAGCCCTTTCAAATGCATTGCGCATACCCAACTGTCTGATTTGCGCAGTACGCCTTCGTCAATTTTCTTACTGAGATAATGGCTTAACCGTTTCCAGCCTTTTTGTGGCCCTTCGGCGTAAAACAATCGGCCAATGTCGCTACGTTCTGATTCGCTAATCGCCATGCGCCAGATCGCCATCAGGCTGCTGCTCAGTACCGAGGAGAGGTAATTGCAGCCAAACTTATTGAGCGTCGTTTCGATGTCTTTCTTTAGGTCTAATGATTCGAACGCATCTGCGATGTCTGTTTTCGCCAATGACGCTATGACAGCAGAGAAGATTTCTTCTTTAGAACTGAAATAGTTATAGAGCGTTGACTTGGAGCCCCCCACGCGACTGGCGATCTCCGACATCGACGTGTTGTTGAATCCCTGCTCTATAAATGCGTGCGTCGCGATATCCAGAATGGTTTGACGCTTTGTTTCACTTTTAACCCGCATACGCTTCTCTTCTCTTTCCGTCCAATAGGCAAGCTTCTCTTGACTCTCGTTTTATGTCAAATTATAACAAAACAGTACAGTACGGTATTAAAAATGGTGTATCTTGAAAATCAATAAGTTAATAAATCGCAGCCTGTTACCTCCTGATTTGCGGTTCTCAATGTTTGCCACAGTGCTCATCTTGGCGGGCTGTTCAACCGCGCCAGACAACACACTGAGCCAAATAAAACACGCCGATGAGTTTGCCTCCTCGCAGTCGCTAACAACGGAAAAAGAAGGCCGTTGGCCAGACTCGCAGTGGTGGCTGCTCTATCACGACAGGCAGTTGGATAGCCTGATGGCAACGGCGTTGGCTTCTGCGCCAACCTTGAAAATAGCCGAGTCTCGATTAAAGAACGCGGCCGGGATCGCCGAGCAAATCGGCTCGATTCGTTCTGTGCAAGTCGGCGCGTCAGCGTCAGCCTCCAAGGACAAAGTCAGCTATGCCTACCAAGCTTACATGCCGCCGCATGGCTGGAATGACTACGGTTCGGTTACCGCCAATCTGAGTTTTAATCTGGATTTTTGGGGCAAAAACCGTGCTGAGGTCGCTGCCGCAACTTCAGATTATGCTGCCGTTGGCGCAGAAATGCAGTCGGCAAAATTACTGCTTCAGGCCTCATTAGTTCAAGCCTATGCGGAGTTGGCGCGTTTGTACCTCAATCATGACACGACACTGAATGCGCTGGAAATCCGTAGCAAGACCGTTGAATTGATGACAGAGCGCAATCTCAATGGGTTAGAAACCGACGGTGTGGTCAAACAGGTGCAGGCGCTAAAAGCGAGCGCTGAAGCTGAATTGATTGCCTCCGATGAGGCTATCCAGCTACAGAAAAATGCCATTGCCGCACTGTTGGGAGAAGGGCCAGACAAGGGGCTCTCCATTCAGCGTCCGGCGATTCATTTGGATGAATCCTTCAATTTGCCGGCTAAAACCGGCATCAACATTCTGGGCCATCGCCCAGATATTAGCGCCGCGCGTTGGCGCGTTGAAGCCGCGGCAAAACGCATTCATGTCGCCAAAACCGCTTACTACCCCGATGTCAGCATTACCGGCTTTATTGGCTATCAGTCGTTCGGCCTGAATAATCTGACGAGCTCGGGCAATGATGCCGGAAGCATCGGGCCTGCGCTGTATCTGCCTATTTTCACCGGTGGGCTCTTGTCCGGGCAATTAACGTCCGCCGAGGCCAATTACGAAGAGTCCGTGAAGACCTATAACAATACGCTGACGCTGGCATTGCACGATATCGCCAATGTTATCACCCGTGATCATGCCCTGAAAGAACGCCTGTCGAAAACCGAAAATGCGTTCGAAAATGCCAAAGCGGCGTATCTCATTGCGGATAAACGCTATCGCGGTGGGCTGGCAACCTATCTCGCTGTTCTGACAACTGAGGACGCCATGCTGGATACCCAGCGTGCATTGGTGAATTTGCAATCACAGGCGTTCTCACTCGACGTTTCATTAATCCACGCCCTAGGCGGCGGGTTTGATGCTTCTTAATCCTCACTGACTTGCAGGAAGTTTTTCTATGTCACAGCGAAATAATGACTCTGCCACGCCTGCGGCTGATGCGCATTTTCATGCGTCGCGCGCGGCAGCGTCGCGTAAAAAAGGGTTTATGGGATTGGCTGCTGCGGTAGTTATCGCCGCAGGAGGTTACGGCACGTGGTACGCCGTTGTGGACTCTCGTTATGTCACGACAGATAACGCCTACAGCGCGGCGGAAGTGGCGGAAGTGACGCCTTCGGTAACGGGCATTGTGCAGACCGTGAATGTGGTGGATACACAGTGGGTGAAACAAGGTGATGTGTTGGTACAGCTGGATGATACCGATGCCCGCCTGGCGTTGGCGCAGGCCGAGGCGTTGCTGGGGCAGTCGAGGAGGCGCGTGAGCAGCTACATGGCGACCGATGAGGGATTAGCCGCGTAAGTCAAGGCGCGAGAAGCGGATGAGGCGCAGGCGCGGCTGGTTGCATCGCAGACTGATTTCACCAAAGCTCAGGTGGATTTAACGCGCCGTGAGGCGTTGGCAAAGTCTGGCGCGGAGCTCACCAATGCGCGTAATGCGATGACGTAGGCTGAATCTAATCTCAATATCGCCAAAGCGGCAGCCGCACAGTCGGTAGCTAATCGCTTATCGACCATCGGTGCGAAAAAGGAATGCTGCACTGACCATTAATGCCACGGTTGAAACCAACCCGGAGGTGATGCTGGCGAAGGCCAGGGTGGAGCAAGCGCAAGTTGATCTGGCACGAACGGTCATCAAGGCACCGGTCGAGGGGGTGATTGCCAGACGTCAGGTGCAGGTCGGCCAACGCGTACAGAACGGTGAACGCTTAATGACGGTGGTGCCGCTGCATGATGTCCATATCGATGCCAACTTTAAAGAGGTTGAACTGCGCCACGTGAAAATCGGCCAGCCTGTTGAAGTAACAGCAGATATCTATGGCGATAAGGTGGTGTACCACGGTGTGGTGAGCGGTGTCTCTGGCGGCACGGGGTCTGCATTCTCCATGATTCCTGCGCAAAATGCGACGGGTAACTGGATCAAGGTCGTTCAACGTCTGCCGCTGCGTATAGGTGGTTTGGGTTTCTGCCTTACAGATTATGCTTGATGAAGGGAAGGATCATGACTGGTTCGCCTCTACGCGTATAGTCATTCTTGCGATTATTGCGCTGATTGGCTTTATCTCATTCCTTATTTGGGAACTGACAGAACGTAATCCCGTGGTGGATCTTAAAGTTTTTCGTCATCGCGGTTTTACTACCAGTATGGTTACACTCTCGCTGGAGTTTGGCGCATTCTTCGGCATTACCGTGCTAACACCCTTGTGGCTGCAAATTTACATGGGCTATACCGCGACGATGGGGGTGCTGGCGGTATTTCTGGCACCGCTGATTGCCACGCTGGCGACGAAAATCGATCCACGTCCGCTGGTGTTTGCTGGAGTGCTGTGGCTTGGCCTGTGGACGCTGTTTCGCAGTCAGGCAGATATGAGCATGACATTTTCCCAGATAAGTTTGCCGATGTTGTTCCAGGGCATTGGTATGCCCCTGTTTTTTGTTCCACTGACTGGGATTTCCCTCGGGTGCGTGCTTGAGCGAGAGATGGATTCTGCCGCAGGGTTGATGAACTTTATTCGTACCTTGTCAGGCGCTTTTGCCACATCCATGGTCAACACCTCCTGGGAGAACCAAACCCGCTACGTGCATGCGGAGCTGGCCGGTCTAACAGATAGGGGATCGATCGCTACCCATGCCATGCTGAATAATGGAATGAATATAGACGAAGTTCGCGGATCGATAGAGTGGATGTTGCAAGGGCAGAGCGTCATGGTTGCCACAAACCATATATTTATGGCGATTGCCGCTATTTTTGCTGTCGCTGCTCTGGTTATTTGGTTTGCGCCGAAACCGAAGAGAGTAAGTATCTCGTCAGTACATTAATAACAATATTGGTTTCTTCCCTGCTGCTCTGATAATTCCATTCCCAGGTTGTCAGAACTTTTTTATGACAGCGCCTTCTGGTAGAAGGCGCTGTCGGCATAGGCATGTTGAGCACTGTAGCGAGAATCAGGCAACATCCCTCTCACTCAATGCCCGCTCCACCTCTTGTGCCAAAATCGCAATACCCTGTTCGATCTTCCCGGGTTCAGGCACATAGTTCATGCGCAAACACTGGTGGGCATGGGGCCACTCTTCAGCTAAACCGGGGAAGAAATAGTGGCCAGGCACCATCAATACGCCACGCTTTTTCAGCCGCTGATAGAGCGTTTCCGTTGAGATGGGAAGATCCTTGAACCACAACCACAGGAAAATAGCCCCTTCCGGTTTATGGATCAGACAACGCTCTGGTGACAGATAACGGCGAATCGTAGCGATGGTTTCCGTTACACGCTGCTGATAAAATGGGCGTACCACCTCATTGGATAAACGCAGCAGATCGCCACGCACAATCATTTCGTTGGCGAGCGCAGGGCCAATGGAGCCAGGTGACAGGCTAACAATCCCGTTCATGTTGCTGATGGCGGAGATAACCTGCTCGCTGCCAATGATGATACCACAGCGCGATCCTGGCAGACCCAGTTTGGACAGGCTCATGCAGAGGATGGTATTGGTGTTCCGCAGCGGCGTGGCGTCTCTAAAGATGATGCCGGGGAAGGGAACGCCGTAGGCGTTATCGATCACTAACGGAATGCCGTGCTGTTGAGCCAGCTTATCGAGACGTACCAGCTCTTCATCCGTTAACACATTGCCGGTTGGATTGGTCGGGCGTGACACGCAAATCATCCCGATGTCATCACCAATGGTTAAATTCTCAAAATCGACATGGTATTTGAACTGGCCTTCGGGCAGTAATTCAATCCGCGGACGCACCGAGACAAACATGTCCTCTTCCAACCCGGAATCGGCATAACCAATATATTCAGGGGCGAGCGGGAACAACACCTTGCGCGATGACCCTTCTTGATAACGACCTGCAAAGAGATTGAACAGGTAAAAGAAGGCGCTTTGGCTGCCATTGGTCAGGGCAATATTTTGCGGTCCAATCTCCCTGCCGAACGTCTGTTTGAGCAACGCAGATAAGTTGGTGAGGAGCGTATCTTTTCCTTAGCGGGCCATCGTAGTTGCACAGCGCTTCGGTCAGTGTGCCTGTGCTTAACATCTCCTGACAGGGTTGTTGAAAATAGGCATCCATTGCCGGAATGTGTGCGGGATTGCCGCCGCCCAGCATAATGGCACCTGGCGTGCGTAGCCCGTCGTTCAGGTCGTCCATCAATTGGGTAATGCCTGCGTGGCGAGTGAATTTGTTGCCGAAAAGAGAAAAGTTCATCATGTGTCGCTTAAAGGTGATGCTAACGTTAACAAAGAACATGGCGCTTGCCGCCGGTGGCTGCAATGGTAACCCGTTTCCTGGTGGCGAGTGGACTATATTTTGTCCGCAATGTGCGAAGAAAATAAGCAATCGGTGATGTTATCGCGTTGCTGAAAAGTTTCAAATACCGCGACAAAAAATTACAGGTGTTAGACCTATATACAAAGGTGAAGTAGACTGCTGGAAATTGAAAATTCACATTCCTCTTACACGTTCATTTAATTACGCACGGATACACTATCAAATCTCAGCTCATTAATAAGGACGATAAATGAAGATTGATAACTTAACTTTTATTTTTTTCTTATTATTTATGGGATTTCTGTCTCAGGCAAATGCATTGGAAACAGCGTGCCACGATGATAAGGACATTGATTTCACACACGTGGTGTCGTGTTATCGCGAGGATTTGGCGGCCCTTCCGATGAATTATCATTACGACGGTGATGAAGTTCAGTCTGATGTCAGGGTAAAGAAATATCAGATGGTTTCGCAATCCTGGTCCCCCGGCGGATTGGTGCAACCTACACAGTGGCAACACCATGTTGATATCTATTTTCCTGCTCGTCCTGTTAAATCACAGCATGCGCTGATTGTCGTCAATAACGAAACCAACTACTCTAATGGCGTTATCAAAGCCGATCAGCGCAATGAATTCAGCCCGGAGATGTTGGTTTCTATTGCCCGAGCGACTAAAACGATCGTTATTTCAGTGAGCAATATACCGAACCAATACCTGACGTATAGCGCGGACAGCAAACCGCTGAAAGAGGATGACAGTGTTGCTCGCAGTTGGTCCTTATTTATGGAAAACCCGGCGTTAAGAACGCGGGCCTCCGTACACATCCCTATGGCGACGGCAGTATCTCAGGCAATCAGACTGGCGAAGCAGGAATTAAAAGCGCAAAACATCACTCGGTTTATTGTGACGGGGGCGTCCAAGCGCGGTTGGTCGTCCTGGTTGACCTTTATTTCCGATCCTGATGTAGATGCCGTGGTGCCTTTTGTTATCGATCTGCTGGATACACGCGTTGCGCTGACACATATGTATCGCTCCTATGGTGGAAATTGGCCTATCGTCTTTTACCCTTATTACCAGCAGGGAATTGATAAAGCCATTGATACACCGGCATTTCAGGAATTGATGAAAATTGAAGATCCCATGCAATATTTAGCCGCAGGGCAGATTACGCAGTTAAATAAAACAAAATATATCGTCAACGCCAGCGGTGATGATTTCTATGCCACTGATAATGCGCGGTTTTATTATGACGCATTACCGGGGGAAAAATCCCTGCGTGTGGTGCCTAATACTAACCACAACGGTATTTTGAAACACGTTGAACGAACGTTGATCACGTTTGTTAATCGTTTCCTGAAAAACAAACCGCTGCCGCAGATTACCGTCAAACTTAAAGATGATGCGCTTAGCGTTAGCTTTTCTGAAAAACCCATCACAGTAAGACGCTGGACGGCGAAGAACCCTGAGGCGCGGGATTTCCGCTATGCCTGTAATATTCAATATCAGGGGACGAAGGTGACGCTGCCCAATCACGGGCCGGTCAGCCTTGCGCTGAACCCAGAGCACAGTGGTTGGCAGGCGACCTTTGTGGAGGCCACATTCAAGGACGGTTTCGTTGCGACCAGTCGTGTTTACGTTACGCCGGATGATGCTTTCCCGACTACAGCACCGCCAGTCAATGGAAACTTTTGCAAGACATTGCCTGGTCGCGGGCTTGGCGAAATGACACCTTAAAGCGTGATGAGCGCGCCAACGGGGGAACGTTGGCGCGCAATAGGCTATTTCAGAACCTGTGGGTTGACGCAGTTCTCTTTAACCTCGCCAGTCAGTGCGGCGTCAGATTATCAACAGCGCAGGCAGCCATGCCATAACGAGTTTCATGAGTGGCAGAGCCGATATGCGGCAGTGCAACAACATTCGGCAGCTTCAGCAGCGGGGAATCAACCGGCAACGGTTCCTGAACGAACACATCCAGACCTGCTGCGTGGATAGTCCCGTTATTCAGGGCTTCGACCAATGCGGCCTCATCCACCACGGCACCGCGACCGATGTTGATCAGAATGGCGCTGGATTTCATTTTCGCCAGTTGTTCACGGCTAATCAGATGGCGTGTCTCTTCTGTCAGCAGCAGGGTGACGCACAGGAAATCGGATTCTGCCAGTAAGGTATCCAAATCGCAGTAGCGCGCGTTAAAACGTGTTTCGGCTTCGGCATGATGGCGCCGCGCGTTGTATAGCACCTCCATGCTGAAACCGAAATGCGCACGTTGCGCTACGGCAAGACCAATACGGCCCATACCGAGGATCCCGATAGTTTTATGATGAACGTCAATACCGAACCAGTCGCTGCCGATACCACTTTTCCACTCACCTGCTTTGACGCGTTCAGCCACTTCGACCACGCGGCGGGCGCTTGACAGGATTAACGCAAAAACGGTGTCAGCCACGGTTTCGGTCAGTACTGTCGGCGTGTGCATGAGCGGGATGGCCTTTTCTGTTAATGCTGCAACATCAAAGGTGTCATAGCCGACGGAAATGAGTGAAGACGAGCCGACAATGCCGGACTGTACGTCGTCACGCGTTTTTCCTGTGCCGCCTGTGCCACTGTCGGTAATACTGCCCGAATCTCCGACCAACTGTTCCCTGCAATACCTTGAGAGATCGCCCAAGCGATAACAGTGGCCCCAGCTACGGTGATATCTGATTTGTGCGTCGGGCTGGAAGCCAGCGCCACTGCATCAATGAAATCAGATAATGGCATGGGCGGAAGCAGGCAACCCAGCGGAGAGACGCGCATCGCGGCACCATTGGTAATGCCGTTGTTTTCCAGTGAGTCGATATTCACACCTTGCTTGAGTGCGAAAAGTGCCGCTTTAGAACTGGGGCCAAGAATGTTCTTCTCAAAGACACCAAACTGTAACGCCCAAGTGAGGATGTGGTTACCAATAACCTCAGGCACGACGGCACCTTCGCATTCAATCAGCGCATCAGCAAGTGCCAGCGCCATGGAGGTGTCATCGGTATACTGCGCGGCGGTGAAATAGCAGGCGGCAATATTATCCGCAGGACCCGGCAGAAAGCGGTCTATCCATCCAAAATGCGCCTTGATACGCGCTCGCGGCCACAGCTCTGATGGCATTCCCATCGCATCCCCCAGCATTTGCCCATATAACGCCCCGGCGATATGACTCTCTATTTTTGATGGCATAAGCTGTACTCTGATTGTTGTTATAGGTAACGCTGGTGGTGCATAAGTGACACTGAACTAATACCAATATAATATCATTGGCATTGTATTTGAACAAAAATCCTGCATTACAGGATACCATTCGTGCTGTTGAGTGGCGCGGTGTTGTCAAAGCAATATGTCAGGATAGGTGCAGGTTTGCTGTGGTATGAAATCTGATGAGTAGATAATGTCATATTAAATATCAATCAGTTATAAATTGGTGTCGGGGTTAAACAGGGTGTAAACCAGGAGCAAAAATGAATAATGCAAAAACAAAAGTGCCGGCTATCGATAAAATGATTTTGCTGCTTGATTATCTTTCAACACGTAATGTGGCAACCTTCACTGAAATACACAATGCATTATCATTACCGAAAAGCAGTCTCTCCCTGATGTTGGCGTCGCTGGTAACACACCGCCTGGTGAAATTTGAAAAAAACAAGTATCACCTGGGGTTGAAAATGTATGAATACGGCAGTGCAGCAATTCAGAATTTTAATGTTAAATCTGTTGCACACACGATATTGTCCGATCTTGTGAACCAACTCAATTTGACCTGCCATTTGGGCGTACTTGATGGCGATAGCCCGATCTACCTGGATAAGATTGAAAGCAATCAACTGATCAGCATCAAAAGTGTAGTGGGTAAAAAACTATCACTGCACAGTTCAGGGCTGAGTAAGACGCTGATTTCTCAGCTAAGTGATGCTGAGTTGGATCGTTTGTTGCCAGAAGAGAATTTAGAAATCTTCACCCCGATGACCATTCCGACAAAAACGGCACTGAAAAAAGAGCTGCAAGCAATCAGAAAATCAGGTTATGCCTTTGATAGCGAAGAAGGGGATTTGGGCATATTTTGTATTGCCATGCCAATATTCGATGGTAATCACGATATTATTGCGGGTGTGAGCGTAACAGGGGTTACTTTCCAAATGCCCGAAACGCGGCATGAAGAAATCATTCATCAATTACGCGAAGCCTGCCAAAAAATTAGCCGCAAGTTATATGAATAAAAATAAAAAAGAGCGCTGCCAGCAACGCTCTTTTTTTCTAGCCAGTGTGATTATTTATTCGCTGTCACTTTGGGCAGCGATAACGTAAGCAATGCAGCGATAATCAATGAGATCACCAGCGTTAATACGCCCATCTTGCTGCCTAAATAGAGTGAGACCAGACCAACTAAATATGGCCCACAGAATCCACCTAAACTGCTGATGGCATTGATGGTGCCGTGTGCGCCGCCTAACGCTTCAGTCGGGAACAGCAGGGTGGGCATCAACCAATACGGGCCTGCCCAGGCGTTGAGGAAGAAGCCGCCGCACACCAGCATACCGTAGGAAAGCCAGACGTTTTCTTTCAGTACCACAGAAAGGGCCAGCGAGATCGCAATGCCAAAGAATGACAGTGCGGTAAACAGCCGCCGGTTCATGGTGGCGTCGCACAGTCTGGCGAAAATATACTGGCCGATAATGGTAAAGATAAAGGGTACTGCGGTCAGTAAACCCACAACTGTCATGGTGGATTTGGTGAGTTCGCTGATAAGCGTTGGCATCCACAGTGAAAAACCGTAAAAACCGGCAGACATAAAGAAGTAGATTGCCACCATGCGCCACAGGTTAAGGCTACGGTAAAGGGCTTTATAGCCGCCTTTTGCCGATGTGCCCTGATTGCGTTTGTTTTCTTCCGCATCTTTGCGCAGTTCAGTTTCAATCCATTCCCGTTCTTGTGCCGACAACCATTTGGCATCTTTGGGATGATCGGCGACCATTGGCAACCAGATAAACAGCAGCTCCAGTGAAACCAGGCCTTCAACGATAAACATCACGCGCCAGTCGTAGTTTTGAATCAGCCAGCCGGAAATCGGGCTGGTGATGATCACCGCAATGGCCATGTTCATCTGGAAAAATGCAATGGCTCGGGCCCGCTCTTTATTGGGGAACCAGTGACCGATCAAGGCCAGAATCGCAGGATATACCCCGCCTTCCGCCACGCCGAGGAAGAAACGAACCGTCATGAGTTGCCAGGTATTTTGCACAAAGCCCGATACCACAGCCAGACCGCCACAAAATACGATGGTCCAGGCGATAAATTTCTTGGCGCTGGCTTTTTCTGCAAAGTGGCCGCCAGGGATTTGCAAAAAAAAGATAGCCAAAAAAGAAGATACCCGCAGCGGCACCGGCGACCGAGGAGGTAATACTGAGATCTTTATCCATACCGCCGGCAATGGCAATCCCGATATTGGTACGATCCATAAATGCGACGATATAAACTAATATTGTGGCAGGAATAATATGCCACGATCTGGCGTTGGGTATTTTTGCGTCAACCTGATTGTAAGTTACTGCTGGATTAGTATTTTCCATACTATAGACCTGCTATTATTAATTGGTAGGTACAGCGTGTATACCCGTCATAATTCAAACGGCATGCGTTATTCATTTCATCCCTGGGCCTCACGGTGAGTGAGGCCAT
Organism: Symbiopectobacterium sp.; assembly: GCF_047692315.1. Classification (GTDB taxonomy): domain Bacteria; phylum Pseudomonadota; class Gammaproteobacteria; order Enterobacterales; family Enterobacteriaceae; genus Symbiopectobacterium. The sequence continues at coordinate 66,558 of NZ_JBLLJS010000013.1, forward strand.
ATTCCGGCTACGCAAATTATTACGGGTGTAATGTCATCAATGATGACAATCTGGTTATTTCAAAACGGCGCCCTCATGCGCCGAGCTGGCTAATTGTGAGTAGATACCCAAAATACCCTTGGTGAATTTACGTTTGGGTGCTTGCCATTGTTGTAACCGTTGAGCGATTTCCTCATCGGTTAAATGGGCGTGAATCGTTTTGTTAGGAATATCAATGGTAATAATGTCACCATCGCGCAGCGCGGCAATGGGACCGCCTTCCGCCGCCTCCGGTGAAATATGACCAACAAAGCAGCCATTATTGGTGCCGGAGAAGCGGCCATCGGTAATGATGGCGGTGTTACTGGCGAGCCCCATGCCATACAGGTATTTCATCGCCTTGAACATTTCACGCATGCCGGGGCCGCCTTTCGGGCCTTCATAGCGAATGACCAACACGTCGCCAGGTTTAATGTGCCTAGCCAGAATGGCTTCCTCGGCGGCATCTTCACTGTCAAAACAGACGGCTTTTCCGGTGAAATGGCGCATTTCTGGCAAAATGGTGGCGGGTTTGGTCACCCCGCTTTTCGGTGCGATATTGCCTTTGAGAATGGCGATACCCCCCTGAGGTGCAAAGGGCGTTTCTATGGGTTTGATAATGTCGCGGTTGGGCTGGTACAGCAGGTTCATGGCCGCCAGGTTTTCCCCCACGGTTTGCCCGGTGACAGTGAGTGCGCCTTTTTCCAGCAACCCGCTGATTTCATGCATCACTTGCGGAATGCCGCCTGCTCGGTGAAAATCTTCCATATCAAACTTCGCTGCCGGATTCACTTTGACGATTTGCGGCGTGCTGTCGCTCAGCTCTTCATACAGATCCATCATGGTTTCGGCAGAAATATCAAGCTCATGTGCCAATGCAGAGAGGTGCAGGACGGCATTGGTGGAGCCGCCAATCGCCATCAACACCCTGATAGCGTTTTTAATCGCATCGATCGTGATAATGTCGCGGGCGGTAACGTTGTTTTTCACCATGTTCATAATGGCAAAACCGGTGCTTTCACCCAACCGCAGGCGTTCGGAATAAACAGCGGGCGTCAGCGCGCCATTGGGTAATGTCATGCCGATGGCTTCTGACAGGCTGCACATGGTGTTGGCCGTGCCGAGGAATGGGCAGGAACCGCAGGTCGGGCCGCAGGTGTTCTCCAGACGATGGCAAACGTCTTCGGTGATTTTGCCTGCTTTCAGCATGCCTAATGATTCAGACATGGTGGTCAGATCGGATTTGCGTCCGTCGAACACTTTGCCGCCCAGCATCGGGCCGCCGGGCAGAATGATGGCGGGAATATCCAGACGTGCTGCGGCCATCAGCATCGCGGGGACAATTTTGTCGCAAGAGCCGAGCATCACGATGGCATCAAGCTGATGGGCTTCTACCATGATCTCGATATCGTTGGCGATCATATCCCGTGAAGGCAGGATATAGTGCATGCCTTTATGGCCTTGTGCTGTGCCGTCACAGGCGGCAATCAGGCCAAATTCCACGGCGGTACCGCCCGCCATGTGGATGCCTTTTTTCACCGATTCGCCGACCTGACGCAGATTGAAATGGCCGGGGACCAGTTCATTCCAGGAGTTGGCGATACCAATAACAGGTCTTTTAAGATCTTCATCAGAATAACCGATGTTTTTAAATACGCTACGGTTAAAACCCCACTCAAGGCTTCCTAATATTTTTTGGCTTCGCATAATTAAAACCTCATATAATCATTAGTATTATTGTGCTTGCTTGGTGTTGGCGTTTTTTAAATCCAATGCAACATCGACAATCATGTCTTCCTGACCGCCGACCATTTTTCGTTTTCCGAGCTCCATTAAAATATCCATGGTACTGATGCCGTATTTTTGCGATGCACGTTCGGCGTGCAGCAAAAAGCTGGAATAAACCCTGGCGAGTCCGAGCGATAAGGTTTCGCGATCGACGCGCACCGGGCGGTGTTGCAACGGGCGCACCACATCGTCAGCACCGTTGATCAACGTGTCCAATTGACAGCTGTGCTGCCATCCCTGTTTTTCCAGACAACCGATAAACACTTCGGTGGGAGTATTTCCCGCGCCAGCACCCATGCCCGCCAGGCTGGTATCCACCCGATCGCAGCCCTCTTCAATGGCGGTCAGTGAGTTGGCAATACTGACGGAAAGATTGTTGTGCGCATGTATGCCAGTCTGGGTATCGCTGTTCAGGATGGCTTTCAGCGCGCGGAAGCGATCGCGAATGTCCTGCATCAGCATGGCGCCGCTGGAATCTACGACGTAGATGCAATTCGCGCCATAGCTCTCCATTTTTTTCGCCTGCTCAGCCAGTTCCTGCGGTGTAATCATGTGGCTCATCATCAGAAAACCGACGGTGCCCATACCGAGGTTGAGTGCAAATTCAATATGTTGTCGAAAGATATCTGCTTCGGTGCAGTGGGTGGCAACACGAACCACGCGTGCGCCTGCATCATAGGCGGCTTGCAAATCATGGATGGTTCCGACGCCGGGGATCAGCAATGTGGCAATTTTACTGTGGGTGACAACCTCTGCGGCGGCGGCGATCATCTCGGTATCGGCACAGCGGCTGAAACCATAGTTAAAACTCGATCCTGCCAGCCCGTCGCCGTGGGCGATCTCAATAGAGTCCACATGCGCCCTGTCCAGCACAGTGGCGATCTGTTTTACCTGTTCTTGCGTGTACTGGTGTTTAACGGCATGGGAGCCGTCGCGTAATGTTACGTCCGAGATGTAGATTTTTTTATTATTCATCGTCATTCTCTTTTATCGCTGAGGATTAATTTTTCAGGTTCTTGGCAAAATGATCGCCACAGGCTAAAGCGGCGGAAGTCATAATATCCAGGTTGCCGGCATAGGTGGGTAAATAGTGGGCTGCGCCTTCCACTTCGATAAATACCGATGTTTTTAACCCTGTCGTGTATTTTTCCCCGTCGATAAAAAGCGGATTGTCCTCATTGATAACATCGAATTGCACGGCTTGTTTCAGGCGATAGCCCGGCACATAGCGGCTGACTTTTTGCACCATGCTGTGAATGCTGGCTTCAATTTTTTCGGGCTCGACATGGGCGGAATAGGTAAACACCGTGTCGCGCATCATGATAGGCGGTGACGCCGGGTTGAGAATAATAATGGCTTTTCCGGCGCGCGCTTTACCTACGTTAACAATGGCGGCAGAGGTCGTTTCAGTAAACTCATCAATATTGGCGCGGGTGCCTGGCCGTCGCAGGTAACCATATTGATATTCGCTGCGTCGCTTTCTTGCTCCAGATTAATGGAGGGAACCACATAAGGGCCGATGGCGGCCGGTGTCAGGTCAATCACCTTAATACCGAACGGTTGCAGCTTCTCGTTGTGTACCAGATGCGATTTAGCAGAGGTGGCATCGAAAACGATTTTAATGTCCTGGAAATTGGGCAATGCCAGCAGCCCATCGATGCCCTCGGCAGAAACCGGCACGCCCAACCGCGCAGCGCGCGCCAAACCGTCAGATGCAGGATCGATACCGATCATCGCTCCCATGCTCAGGTATTGACTGTTTTTCATTATCTTGAACATCAAGTCAGTGCCAATATTTCCTGAACCAATAATGGCCGCCTGGATCTTTTCACTACCCATGGTTTATTCCTTTTCTTCACGTAATGGCAGAAGGTCTTTTAATTCTGCAATGTGTTCCGGTGAGAGCGCATTTGCTTTATTGCGTTCGCCGTCAGACGTATAAATTCCCGTCATCGCTAACAGATGTTTGAGTAAATCAGGCAAGGGCGCGGTAATGGAAAAGAGCTGCGCCAGACGCGATAATTCACGGCGTTGCTGAAATAAGGCCGAATAATTTTCCGCGCAAAAGTTCTCATATAATTTAACGGTAACTTCGGGGGAGAAATTGGCACTCGCCGGAAAGCCGCCGTCGCCCCCTAATATCAGCGTGTCTAACAGGTATTCGTCGTAACCGGCGAAAATAAGGAAGTCTGGGCGGTGGGATTTGACCTGATTAATCAATTCCCGAATGTGGCTGATATTATTAGTGGTGTCTTTAATGCCGATTATCGAAGGGAATTGCTGCGCCAAACGGTTCACCATTTCGGCAGAAATCGTATGCCCCGTCAGCTGCGGAAAATTATAAATCATGATCGGCAGAGCAAGATTTTCCGCAACGGTTTGGTAGAAGTGAAAAAGACTCTCTGCGCTGAGCGGCGCATAATAAGGATTGATGACCAATACTGCATCCGCGCCGCAACGTGCTGCATGCTGCCCGAAATACAAGACATCATCGATGCAGGTGCCGCCGATGCCGAGAATCACCGGCACACGACCGTTAACATAATCAACCACAAACTCTGCGGTTTCCTGACGCGTTTCCCGGCGCAGGGCATAAAACTCACCGCAGGTGCCCAGCGCTAACACGCCGTGTACGCCAGCGTTAATCACCTGGTCGAGCAACCTGCCCATTGCTTGCTTATCGAGGTTCCCTGCACCATCCGTCAATGTGGGGAGCGGTGGAATCACGCCCTTAATTCGATCTGCTTTCATTATGTTTATTATATTAAACAATAGTTCTATATAATAAACCACTCAACCGGTGAGTGATTCAACCACAGGGTTGATGAAACGCGATCGTTATCACTAATTACTCGTTGAACAGATAATGCGCACTACAAAGTATTGGCAGGCAGGGCAGGTTATTGAGAGGAACTCGTGCATGCTAGCCTGACATCGTCAGGCCATTTTTTCCCATTGCATAATCTGCACTGGGGCATTGGTTTCTGCGGGAAACGTGCGTTTTACCGGGGAGAAACCCAGCTTCTGGTAAAAGGCACAGGCGCGCAGGTTTTGTCCATACACTTCCAGGCTCAGAATAGGGTAGCGCTGCTGCACATGGGTCATCAGCGCTACGCCAACGCCTTTGCCATGTCAGCGATGATTGACGAATAGCGCGCCGACAAAACGTTGTTCCATCACGCTAATGAAACCGATGATCGCCCCTTCCACCTCATAAACCCAGGTCTCTGCGTTCGGGATATAGCGTTCGCGCACCAGCGGTTCGCTTTCTTGCCAATAGGTTAAGTTGATAAACGGGTGCGCTCGGGTTGTGCTTTCCAGCCACAGGGGGAGGAGGAGTGCAAGATCCTCTGGCTGATAGCCTCTAATCACGCGTGGCCTCTTGATAGCAGAAACAGTCGGTAGTGTGATCGTTTACCAAACCGGCGGCTTGCATAAAGGCGTAGCAGATGGTGGAACCGATAAACTTGAAGCCGCGTTTTTTCAGCGCTTTTGACATGGCATCGGAAATGGCGGTTTTGGCGGGCACATCGGACAGCGTGGTTGGGCTGTTGACCAACGGCGTGTGGTTAACGAAAGACCAGATAAAATCGGAAAACGATTCGCCCCGCGCTTCCATTTCACACCAGATGCGCGCATTGGTGATGATGGCTTCAATTTTGCCGCGATGACGGATAATGCCGCTGTATTGTAACAAGCGTTCGACGTCTTCCTGCGTCATGCTCGCCAAGCGTTTCGGGTCAAACTGATGAAAGCTCGCCCGGTAGTTTTCCCGCTTTTTCAGTACCGTTATCCATGACAAACCGGCCTGTTGTCCTTCAAGGCAGAGCAGTTCGAACAGTTTGACGCTCTCTTTGTACGGTTTGCCCCATTCCGTATCGTGATAATCGAGATAGAGCGGGTCTTGCGTGACCCAAGCGCATCTGTTCATTGTGGCGTTCCTGTGATAAGGGGACGCTATTGCAGTTTCATCAAGTTGTCATTTCATCATGATGTTGCTAAAGATAATCGCGATCATGGCAAAATTTAGCTGTATATGCAACCAGTTTTTTGTGTGCATGCTCATAAGAAATCAATAAGATCAGCACGCTAAAGGCACTGCACAGGTTATACACCATCACACATTGCAAGCGGGGAAGGGGAAGCACATGGCTATTGAGTGGATCGTCGCCTATCTAGCGTTGGGCGGCGTTGTCGGGTTCGTGGCGGGGCTGTTGGGGATTGGCGGTGGTTCGCTCACCGTGCCGTTTCTGACCTGGTGTAATGTGCGCATCCAGCAGGCGATCGGCACGTCGGCGGCGGTGGGGCTGCCTATCGCGCTGTCGGGGGCGCTGGGTTATATGATTAACGGCTGGTCCACTGCGGGGATGCCTGCCTACACACTGGGATATGTCTCGGTGCCTGCCGTGGTGCTGATCTCTGCAGTGAGCTTCTTTACCGCGCCGTATGGTGCCCGTTTGGCACATCGCTTGCCGGTTGCTACCCTGAAAAAGATCTTTGCTGCACTGCTGCTGGTGCTGAGCCTGAAAATGCTGCAAACGGTGTTCACCGCCTGAGCCGATGGGCGCGGCCAGTAACGGGGCCACGCCGCCGTGAAACCGCCCTCAACATCAATAAAGTGCCGCTGAAATGAAGTTGTTGCAGTATTCTGGCTGTATATCTTGCACTCAGAGGGTATACTGGTAAATTCCATATAAATCCACATGTATCGCGTGAATCTGACATGCAAAAGTTTGATACCAAGACCTTCCAGGGCCTGATCCTGACGTTGCAGGATTACTGGGCTCGCCAAGGCTGCACCATTGTCCAACCCTTGGATATGGAAGTCGGCGCTGGCACTTCTCATCCGATGACCTGTCTGCGCGCCCTGGGGCCAGAGCCTATTGCCGCCGCCTATGTGCAGCCGTCGCGTCGTCCTACCGACGGCCGTTACGGGGAAAACCCAAACCGCCTGCAACACTATTATCAGTTTCAGGTCATCATCAAGCCGTCACCGGATAACATTCAGGAGCTGTACCTTGGTTCGCTGAAAGAGCTTGGGCTGGACCCGACCATTCACGATATCCGTTTCGTGGAAGATAACTGGGAGAACCCGACGCTGGGTGCCTGGGGGTTGGGTTGGGAAGTGTGGTTGAACGGTATGGAAGTCACACAGTTCACCTACTTCCAACAGGTGGGCGGTCTTGGGTGCAAGCCGGTTACCGGTGAGATCACCTACGGTTTGGAACGTCTGGCGATGTATATCCAGGGCGTAGACAGCGTCTATGACCTGGTGTGGAGCGATGGCCCGCTGGGTAAAACCACCTACGGTGACGTGTTCCACCAAAACGAAGTGGAGCAATCCACCTACAACTTCGAATACGCCGACGTTGATTTCCTGTTTACCTGCTTCGAGCAGTACGAGAAAGAAGCGCAACAGCTGCTGGCGCTGGAAAAACCGCTGCCGCTGCCTGCCTACGAGCGCATTCTGAAAGCCGCGCACAGCTTTAACCTGCTGGACGCGCGTAAAGCCATTTCCGTTACCGAACGTCAGCGCTATATCCTGCGCATTCGCACGCTGACCAAAGCGGTGGCCGAAGCCTACTACGCTTCCCGTGAAGCGCTGGGCTTCCCGATGTGTAATAAGAAAGAGAGCTAACAGCGATGACTGACAAGACTTTTCTGGTGGAAATCGGCACGGAAGAGCTGCCGCCGAAGGCTCTGCGTTCTCTGGCGGAGTCCTTTGCCGCCAACTTCACCACTGAACTGGATAATGCCGGGCTGACGCACGGCGATGTGCGCTGGTTTGCCGCGCCGCGCCGTTTGGCGCTGAAAGTGGCGCAACTGAGCGCTGCGCAACCGGATCACGAAGTTGAAAAACGTGGTCCGGCCATTGCTCAGGCGTATGACGCCGAGGGTAAACCGACCAAAGCGGCTGAAGGCTGGGCGCGCGGCTGCGGTATCACTGTCGATCAGGCGGAACGTTTGACGACGGACAAAGGCGAATGGCTGCTTTATCGTGCACAGGTAAAAGGTGGAAGCGCGCAGGGTTTGTTGGCGGATATGGTCGCTAACGCGCTGGCGAAACTGCCGATCCCAAAACTGATGCATTGGGGCGACAAAGAAACCCAGTTTGTGCGTCCGGTGCATACGGTAACGATGCTGCTGGGTGATGAACTGATCCCCGGCAAGGTGCTGGGCATTGAATCCGCTCGCACCGTTCGCGGCCATCGCTTTATGGGCGAACCCGAATTTACTATTGATAACGCTGACCAATATCCGAGCATCCTGTTGGAGCGCGGCAAGGTTATCGCCGATTACGAAGCGCGTAAGACGCAGATCAAAGCCGATGCACAAGCGGCTGCGCGTCAGATGGGTGGCAATGCCTATCTGAGCGAAAGCCTGCTGGAAGAAGTGACGTCACTGGTGGAATGGCCAGTGGTGCTGACCGCGCGCTTTGAAGAGAAATTCCTCGCGGTGCCTGCCGAAGCGCTGGTTTACACCATGAAGGGCGACCAGAAGTATTTCCCGGTGTATGACAACGCCGGTAAGCTGCTGCCGAATTTCATCTTTGTGGCCAACATTGAATCCAAAGATCCGCAGCAGATTATCTCGGGTAACGAGAAAGTGGTGCGCCCGCGTCTGGCGGATGCCGAGTTCTTCTTCAACACCGACCGCAAAAAGCGTCTGGAAGACCATCTGCCGCGTCTGCAAACCGTGCTGTTCCAACAGCAACTGGGTACGCTGCGTGACAAGACCGATCGCATTCAAGCGTTGGCGGGTTGGGTGGCTGAGAAGATCGGTGCTGATGTGGCACACGCTGGGCGCGCAGGGTTGCTTTCCAAGTGCGACCTGATGACCAACATGGTGTTCGAATTTACCGACACCCAGGGCGTTATGGGGATGCACTACGCGCGTCACGACGGTGAAGCCGAAGACGTTGCCGTTGCCCTGAACGAACAGTACCAGCCGCGTTTTGCCGGAGATGCGTTGCCTGCTTCTGGCGTTGCCTGCGCATTGGCGATTGCCGACAAGATGGATACGCTGGCGGGTATTTTCGGCATCGGCCAACACCCGAAAGGGGATAAAGACCCGTTCGCTCTGCGCCGTGCTGCGCTGGGTGTTCTGCGTATTATCGTTGAGAAACAGCTGCCGCTCGATCTGCAAACCTTGACGGAAGAAGCGGTACGTCTGTATGGCGACAAGCTGACCAACGCCAAAGTGGTCGATGACGTGATCGAATTCATGCTGGGCCGTTTCCGCGCCTGGTATCAGGAAGAAGGTCATAGCGTGGACACCATTCAGGCGGTACTGGCCTGTCGCCCGACGCGCCCGGCAGATTTCGACGCCCGTGTGAAAGCGGTGAGCCACTTCCGCTCGCTGGACGCCGCCACTGCGTTGGCTGCTGCCAACAAGCGTGTGTCTAACATTCTGGCGAAATCCACCGATACGCTGAAAGCTAACGTTGATGCTTCTCTGCTCAAAGAGAAAGAGGAAATTCAACTGGCGACCTATGTCACCGCGCTGGAAAGCAAGCTGGCACCCTGGTTTGCCGAAGGGCGTTATCAGGAAGCATTGGCGGAACTGGCCGAACTGCGTGAACCGGTTGATAACTTCTTCGATAAGGTGATGGTAAACGCAGAAGACGAAAGCGTGTGCCTCAACCGTCTGACGCTGCTTAACCAACTGCGTAACCTGTTCCTGAAAGTGGCGGATATTTCCGTATTGCAGTAGAGGTTTTAGTGCCTGTTGTTTTTGTATCCTCCGCGAAATCGGAGGATAACAGACACTATATCGGCAAAACATTCTCCCTGTTGTTCATCTCGATACTCTCCACACCGTTCTCTGTTCGTACCCAACGTGGGGCTTTGAGTTCAGCGGAAAAGAACCAAACCAGTTCCGCCAGTAACCCTGTTAGCGCCCTTTCTGCCTCCAACGATAGCGCCCGCTCCGTCACCAACTGTGCCAACGTCATGCAGTAGTCGCAGAGTGATTCAGTATCCGGCTCAAAACAAGGACGTGTGACAGGAAGGACATCGACGGTGAGGCTTTCGATTAAATGCGGTGGAACAGGCGCATTGAGTGTAGCGCGCAGCAGCGTAAGATAAGCCGTAAGTCGCCCGCACAGCGCAATCTTGAGCGTGGGATCGTCGCTTTCTAGTAGAGTGTCGGCGAAGCGCTCGCAGTGGACAGCTAAAACGGTGAAATCCGTGGTGGCGCTAAAGGGAATGTCCAGTAAAGGGTGAGTCTGGGTTGGGGTTGTAGCCATAAGGCAGCCTTCAGTGAGTAATAAAATATCTTCCACCACTGAAGAGGCTAATCTTGCGGGTGGTGGAACCGGACGGAGTTAGCCTTACCGGCCTCACTGACACCGGCGCGTCTTGCGACGCCCCCGCCCGGCCCACCATTGAGATGTAACTAAGCGCACGACACAAAGCGCAGACGCGCTTTGTGTCGTCAGTGAAGTCATTCAGGAGGCTAATCCCGGCACCTGATTTTGCAGGTGCCACTAGAAGATATCTTTATCGGTGAGGGGTCGCAAGGGGTTTAATCTATGCATGTTAAGTTCAAGCTGTAGTGCACCGTTGAACAATTCTAAAAAGTCCCTAGACGATTTTTGGGGAAACTCTCAGAAAGCTAAGGCCCCTTCACGGATCAACTGGATGGTTTTAAAAAGGTGATGTATGGCTAAAGAACGTTTATATGATGATGTAATGGTGGATGCTCTCCGAGAAGATCCGGCCTTTGCTCAGGCCTATCTGCATCAGGCGTTCCTTGATATGGACGAAGATGGCGGTCAGGAAGCCTTTTTACTCGCGTTGCGTCATGTGGTTGAAGCTCGAGGGGGAATGGCTATGGTCGCCCAGAAAGCCGGTGTATCACGTGAATCGCTATACCGCACTCTCTCTCCGACTGGCAACCCAACATTGAAAACACTCCGCAGTGTCGTTCATGCAACGGGTTTCCAGTTCTCTGTACTTGCAAGTGCCTAAGCGAAGCGCCTGACTTAATCGGGCGCTACATCCTCTGATGTCAAACGCAATAATGTTAGTTCACAGGATATCTCTGTCTTGCCAAAAAGGTGCCTTTCTGCTTTGTGTTGACAGGATTTAATCCACTCGTTGACCTCTCGTACTGACAGAAATACTTGCCTTAGATGTCTAATGCTTCCAGTGCCAAGGCACTATCTATCTTCCTTCTCAAACGCCGTTTGCAGAGCCATCACCAGCGTATCACAACCTGCTTTATCAATGGTTAACGGCGGAGCCAGCATCAGTTTCGGTCCGACCGGGCGCACCACCGCTCCGGCATCGCGTGCCGCTTCTGCAATGCGAAATGCCAGGCCGTTATCCGGCGCTAATGATCGCTTGCCCGCTTTGTCTTCCACCAGATCCAGCGCCAGCATCAGCCCCTTGCCCCGCACGTTGCCCACGGAGCGAAAGCGTGATTCAAACGGCAGCAGTTGACCCAGCAAGTATTCTCCCATGTGTGCGGCATTGGCAGGCAGATTCTCCTGTTCCACAATATCCAGTACCGCCAGCCCGGCGGAGCAGGCCAACAGATGGCCGCCATAGGTGAAGCCCGTCATCAGCAACCCACGCGCATCACGGTTTTCCAGATAGGCGGCTTCTCCGGGGTCTATTCTGGCCGTGTTGGCGATGACGCCGAAAGGGGCCTACTTTGCCAATATCGTGGCGATTACCGCGGCGTTTGCCGTCTCCTTCGTGGTGTCAGCTATCCTGCTGAAAAGCACCAAGGCCAAAGAAGGTGACGATCTGGATGAAGCCACACGCCGTGCGCAAGAGATGAAAGCGGCCTCCAAAGGCGGTTCGGTACCAACCGGCATCAGCGGCGATCTGAGCACCGTGCGCAAAATCATTGTGGCCTGTGACGCAGGCATGGGTTCCAGTGCCATGGGGGCGGGTGTGCTACGCAAGAAAGTGCAGGACGCCGGGCTTAACGCAAATATCCGTCACTAACAGCGCCATCAACAACTTGCCTGATGATGTCGGTCTGGTGATCACTCACCGTGATTTGACCGAGCGCGCCATGCGTCATGCGCCGCAAGCACAGCATATCTCGCTGACTAATTTCCTCGACAGCCAGTTGCACAGCGATCTGGTGGGGAGTCTGGCAGCCGTTCAGCCAGCGGGTGGCAGCGCCAGAAGCAGCAAGCTTGTTCCAACTGGGCGCTGCGAACGTGTTCCTGAACTTGCAGGCGAGCGACAAAGAGCAGGCAATTCGCTTTGCCGGCGAACAACTGGTTAAAGGCGGCTATGTTGAGCCGGAATATGTGGATGCGATGCTGGCGCGTGAAAAGCTGACTTCAACGTATCTGGGCGAATCCATCGCTGTGCCGCATGGCACCATTGAAACCAAAGATCGCGTGCTGAAAACTGGCATCGTCTTCTGCCAATATCCGCAGGGGGTTCGCTTCGGTGATGATGAAGATGACGTCGCAAAATTGGTTATCGGTATAGCGGCGCGTAATAATGAACATATTGCGGTGATTACCCGCCTGACCAATGCGCTGGACGACGACACGGTGATTGCCCGTTTGGCGCAGACCCAGGATGTGCAGGAAGTGCTAGACCTGCTCTCCGAGAAAAAGAGTGCCTGATTTATCGGCAGCGCCGCCTTCGGGCGGCCTCTTTTTTTGCCATTGTTTTTAAAGGTTAACGCATGATGAAAGCTTTACATTTTGGTGCCGGAAATATCGGACGCGGATTTATCGGAAAATTGCTGGCGGACGCCAACATTGAACTCACCTTTGCAGATGTGAACCAGCCGCTGCTGGATGCCATCAACAGCCGTAAGCAGTATCAGGTGAAAGTGGTCGGCGAACAGGCGCAGTTGGAAACGGTCAGCAACGTTAGCGCGGTGTACAGCGCAAGCCCGGAGGCCGTGGCGCTGATTGCCGAGGCCGATTTGGTGACGACAGCGGTAGGGCCGCAAATTCTCGAAAAAATCGCGGGTGCCATCGCTCAAGGTTTGGTGAAGCGCCATGCGCTGGGCAATACGCGTCCACTGAATATCATCGCTTGCGAAAATATGGTACGCGGCACCACACAGTTAAAACAACACGTATGGAAGCATCTGCCGGAGAACGCACAAGCGTGGGTCAACGAGCATGTTGGTTTTGTTGACTCGGCGGTAGATCGCATTGTCCCGCCGGTGGAAGCGGGCCAGGACGATCCTTTGGCCGTGACGGTAGAAACCTTCAGTGAATGGATTGTGGACCAAACCCAATTCGTCGGGCCGCTACCGCAGATCGCAGGTATGGAATTAACCGACAATCTGATGGCATTCGTTGAACGTAAGCTGTTTACACTCAATACTGGTCACGCCATTACCGCGTATCTGGGGCAGCAGGCCCGTCATCAGACGATCCGAGATGCTATTCTGGATACAGAGGTGCGCGCTGTGGTGCGCGGTGCGATGGAAGAGAGCGGGGCAGTGCTGATTAAACGCTACGGTCTTGATGCCGAGAAGCATGCCGCGTACATCAACAAGATTTTGAGTCGCTTCGAAAACCCCTATCTGCACGACGATGTTGGGCGTGTCTGGCGTCAGCCGCTGCGTAAACTCAGCGCAGGCGATCGCCTGATCAAACCGCTGCTGGGCACGCTGGAATACCAGTTGCCAAATGATAACCTGATTATCGGCATCGCGGCGGCAATGCATTATCGCAGCGAACAGGATCCGCAGGCGCAGGCGCAGGAACTGGCGACGCTGCTGGAGAAAGTGGGGCCACAGGCTGCGTTGGTGCAAATTTCTGGTCTGGATGCGCAGAGTAAGGTTGTGGAGCAAGCAGTGAGTGTGTATAACGCCATGCAATAATTCGCGCCGTTCGGCAGGGACGTTATGATGGAAGAAACTCAAGCCTTTGAGAATCGCGTGCTGGAATCCCTCAATGCGGCGAAGACGGTGCGCAGCTTTATGCTGAAAGCGGTTGAGCTGCTGGCGGAAGCCGTGAGTATTCTTATGCTGCAGATCTTCCGCAAAGACGATTACGCGGTGAAATACGCAGTAGAGCCGCTAATGACCGGCAGCGGCCCGTTAGGGGATCTCTCCGTGCGTTTGAAGCTGATTTACGGTCTGGGCGTGATCAGCCGTAAAGAGTATGAAGATGCAGAGCTGGTGATGGCATTGGGGGAAGAGTTATTCCACGACGAAAGCGACTATCGCTTCACGGATGATGAAATCCTCGGGCCGATTATCGAGCTGCATTGTGTCACCGCGTTGCCTCAACCTCCAGAGATGCTGGCTGGCAGTAAGCCTGCCGATCCATTGCTGATCCCGATGCAGCAGCAGCGTTATCAGCAGGTGGTGCGTTCCACGCTGGTGCTTTCTTTGACGGCGTTAATCTTGCAGATTAGCCTCAAAAAAGCTTTTTAAGTCTGTGGTTCACAATGTTGACGGGCGGTGCGTTATTACCCTTAACGCACCTGCCCGTTTTGTTACGCCAAATTTTATTTTAACCGCATTCTACGCTTGGCCTGTTGATACTTACCGCTGATAGTCGAGCTGTGCGGGGCGTTCGCCATAGCCTATTGCAGCATTGGCGCTGTTTACGGGTTGTGTAAGGCGAAATACCGATACCGCTTCCGTCAACACCTGCGTTTGTTCTTCCAACGAGTTAGCCGCTGCGGCGGATTGTTCTACCAGCGCGGCGTTCTGCTGAGTGGTGCCATCCATTTCCGCCATCGCCTGACTGACCTGCGCAATGCCACGGCTCTGCTCTTCAGAAGCGGTGGCGATTTCACCCATAATATCGTGTACCTGCGTTACCGATTTCACGATGTTATCCATGGTCTTGCCCGCGTTGGTGACCAGATTGGCTCCCTGACTGATTTGCGAGACTGACTCACTGATTAACCCTTCGATCTCTTTGGCGGCTTGTGAGCTGCTCTGTGCCAGATTGCGCACTTCACCAGCGACCACCACGGCGAAACCGCGTCCTTGCTCTCCGGCACGCGCGGCTTCGACCGCTGCGTTCAGCGCCAGAATGTTGGTCTGGAAGGTAATGCTGTTGATAACCGAAGTGATTTCGGCAATGCGCTTGGAGCTTTGTTCGATATCCACCATGGTTTGCACCATATGGCCCACCTGTTCGCCGCTCTGTTTAGCCGTTTGCTCCACGGCTGCGGCTTGCTGCTCGGTGCGAGAAGAGAGATCAGTGTTACCAGCGACGATCTCGCTGGCGGCAGTGGAGATTTGGCCGACGCCGACGCGAATGTCATCAATCATTTGGTGCAGGTTGCCGTCATTTTTGCCATGGCGTTCAACAGCTGGCCCAG
Source organism: Symbiopectobacterium sp. (assembly GCF_047692315.1). Lineage (GTDB taxonomy): Bacteria > Pseudomonadota > Gammaproteobacteria > Enterobacterales > Enterobacteriaceae > Symbiopectobacterium. The sequence continues at coordinate 81,644 of NZ_JBLLJS010000013.1, forward strand.
CTCGTCACGGCGCGAGGTCGACATGTTCATGGTCAGATCCCCCGTGGCGATGCGCTCGGTGATGGTGAGCGTATGGGTGAGCGGCGCGGTGATTTGTCGCGAAATGAACCAGGCGATCATCAGGCCAGCCAACAGGGTGATCAATGCCGTTATGGTCAGTTGGATTTCTGACGTACGCACGTTGTGGTCGGTTTGCTGCAACTGCGCGTTCAGGAGCTCCGTGATGCGACCGCCCAGTGCGACGGCGATGTCGTTCATCTGTTTGACGCTCTCCATCTCCTTCTGGTAAGCCAGCATGTAAGAGAGCACCTGCTGCATCTGCTCTTCGTAATGGTTCATGGTGGTCAGAACCGGGTCCAACGTTTCCCGTTGCTCAACGGAAAGTCTATAGCTCAGGAAGGTCAACGCCGTTTGCGCTTCATTGATGGGATCAGTCAGCGTTTCCTCTGCTGCTTTGGTGCGTTCGAGTAGCAGGTTGTCCAGATGGAAACGCGCCGTCATCAGCTTAGTTTTGAAATCGGCCAGCAGCAGTTGCTGCGACTGGCTATCGCCCGTAGCGCGCAGTTGGTCGTCAAGCTTGCTCATCGCTTCATCTGTGCCGTCCAGGCTCCAGCTTTTTCTGACGTTATCTTTGGTGGTAACGGCATCCAGATAGTTTTGGCGCTGCTGCTTGTAGCTGTTTATCGTGGTCGCAATGCTATCGAGCGTTTTGATATCCTGAGCGGACCAGCTTAGCGTCTTGGCCTGTGCGACCAGGGTATTGATGTTGTCGATATGGATACTGTTTTGTTTGATGTCGTTCAGATCGTAGTTGGCACCAAACCATGCACGATAATATTTGGCCTGATTAACCTCGGTATTAATCTGATTACTTAAATTAACTTTCTGAATACTCTCTTGTAACGACTCAACGTAGTTAATTCCTGCACCGGCAATCAGCGCGGTTAACAGCAATACTAAAAAGAACCCCAGCCCTAATTTCTTACCGACGTTGATATTTTCAAACTTGATAGCCATTCTGTTTTTCCACTGTGTGTGAAGCCAAACAATGGCGTCTATCCGGGGAGCGCACAGGCTCACGCCGTGCGGTGGGGTGTCAGGCTGAAGGCACGTCAGGAAAGAAAGACAAGCTCCGTGTCAGCGTGTGGCTATGTACCGTATTGCACCGTACAAACCGTATTCACCTTCCCATGGTAAAATTCCGGATGGGATAGACTGCCTACTTCAGACAGCAGGGACTGCCATCTGATGCGGTGTTAATCGCCATCATCAGGGTACAAGGCAGCGTGTGCGGCAAAGGAGGCAGCACAAAACACAGCATGATTTCGACGAGTTAACCCCGGCAGCATAAATGAAAAATACGCCTTTAAAAAATTTTTTAATTGTTTAAATGTAAGAAAGATGAATCGAGTCAGCTAGTAGAAAGCAAATAAAACCGAAATAACAAAATCTTATTTCGGTTTTATTTATTTTTTCTGCCTTCAGGACTGATTATTTAGCGGCAGCAAAACGCGCAGCAGCTTCATCCCAGTTCACCACGTTCCAGAAAGCTTTGATGTAATCCGGACGGCGGTTTTGATATTTTAGGTAGTAAGCGTGCTCCCACACGTCAAGTGCGACGATCGGGTAACCGGAGGCACCAGAAATGGCTTCACACATCAGCGGGCTATCCTGGTTAGCGGTGGATACCACGGCCAGTTTTCCGTCTTCTTTGCGCGCCAGCCACGCCCAGCCTGAACCGAAACGGGTTGCAGCAGCTTGCTCAAATTTTTCTTTGAATGCATCAACGCTGCCGAAATCGCGTTCGATAGCAGCCTTCAGATCGCCGCCCAGCGTGGTGCCCAGTTTCAGGCCTTTCCAGAACAGGCTGTGGTTGGCATGGCCGCCTGCGTTGTTACGCAGTGCCGCTTTCTTCTCTGCTGGCACTTTATCCAGTTTGGCGATCAGTTCTTCTGCGGAGAGGCTAGCGAATTCCGGCAGACTTTCCAGCGCTGCGTTAGCGTTATTGACGTAAGCCTGGTGGTGCTTAGAGTGATGGATTTCCATCGTTTGTTTGTCGAAATGCGGTTCCAGCGCGTCATAAGCGTAAGGTAGGGATGGCAGTGAATAACTCATATTTATCATCTCCATAGTTGTACTACTAAATAATCGCGAGCGTGCTTGGTCTTCGTTGTGGCGCGCGCGTGATAGTCAGGTACGGCACGCCTCAAGCGGTGGTGGTTAACAAACAACCGTTTGTTAGCGTCGCGTAATCATGAGGTTCATTATAGTTAATTAAATGATCTTGAAAACGATTATTCGCGCCGCAATCACACGGAGTTCGCACGTTTACCCCCGGAAAACAAACGGTTATATCATTGTTGCCTAAGCTAAAAACAGATTAATCTATCCGCGCTTACCTCATGTGCTGTCGTGCAGGCGCTGCGGGTGCGTATAAATGGTCGCCCGACCTGGGCGACAAAAGCCCGCCAGCGTCAGGTTGCAACGCTCAGCCACATCGATGGCGAGCGACGTCGCCGCCGAGACGGCAAACAAGATCTCGACGCCGCACATCGCGGCTTTCTGTACCATCTCATAGCTGGCACGGCTGGAAACCAACACGGCACCAGATTGCCAGGGGCGTGTGGCGCGAACGCCCAACAGTTTATCGAGCGCAACGTGGCGGCCGACATCTTCGCAACCGCCCAAAATGTTGCCGTCGCTGGAGAGCCAGGCTGCCGCGTGGGTAGAGCCAGTCAACTGGCCGATGTGCTGCACGTCTGTCAGCTGCTTTAATGCACTGCCCAGTTGATTCAGCGAGAAGGTTTGTGTGAAGGGTAGCGGTGTGACCGGCTTGCCGATCTCTTCCAACTGTTCAACGCCGCAGACGCCGCAGCCGGTTCGGCCGTTCATGGCGCGCCGGCGCTCTTTTAGCCCGGCAAAGCGGCGGCTGGAGAGCTCTATCTGGACTTCAATACCATTACAGACCGGCTGCACGTCCATGCCGTAAATCTCTTGTGGCGACGTGATAATGCCTTCCGACAGGGAAAAGCCTAACGCAAAGGCTTCCAGATCTTTTGGCGTGGCCATCATCACCACATGGGAAATACCGTTGTACACCAGCGCGACAGGCACTTCTTCCGCCAGCCAGTCAGTTTTGGCCTGAGACAGGCTGCCTTGATGGCGTACCGTTCGCTGGCATGTGCCCTCGAGCGCAGGGATCGCTTCTTCCACGTGTTATCCCCATAAGGTATTCATTCTGGAGTAGAAAGCCATTATTTCACCCCACCGGGTGCGATGCGAGTTTTATCGTGGAAAGTGACGATTTTCCTGTGGTACAGGGCACAAAATGGGGTATATGCACAGTAAAGTGTGCGTTTCATCGAAGAGTCGCTAAACAGCGCGGCAGGAAAGCCGATTTGTGTATACGCTTGGTAAACCATCCTTGATGTTAGCAATTTTTTGCATATTGGCTCTGTTTTCATCGCGGCCAGGCCGCGCAACCGTACGGCGAAGAAAAGGAGACCGCAATGGCACATCACACCGCTGAAGACCGGGTTGCGCCCGGCACCTATGCTCACCCCCTCAATTTGAAAAAACGCTATGACAACTTTATTGGCGGCACCTGGGTGCCTCCGGTCAGTGGCGACTATTTCGTTAACCTGACGCCTGTCACCGGACAACCCCTGTGTGAAGTCGCCGGTTCCGGCATGCGTGATGTCGATCATGCGCTGGATGCAGCCCATGACGCCAAGGCAGAGTGGGGAGCGATGTCGGTACAGGAGCGTGCCTTGCTGCTGAACCGCATTGCGGATCGCATGGAGGAGAACCTGGAACTGCTGGCGTATGCGGAAACCTGGGATAACGGGAAACCGATTCGTGAGACGTTAGGGGCTGATGTTCCGCTGGCGATCGACCATTTCCGCTACTTTGCCGCCTGTGCCCGCGCGCAGGAAGGGGCTATCAGTGAAATCGACAAGGATACGGTCGCTTACCATTTTCACGAACCGCTGGGTGTGGTGGGGCAGATTATTCCATGGAATTTCCCCCTGCTGATGGCATGCTGGAAAATGGCTCCGGCGCTGGCGGCAGGCAACTGCATCGTGCTTAAACCGGCAAAATTGACGCCGCTCTCTGTGCTGATGGAACTGATTCAGGATTTGTTGCCGCCAGGCGTGGTCAACGTCTTGAATGGCTCTGGCAGTGAGATTAGTGAGTATCTGGCGACATCGCCGCGCATCGCGAAAGTGGCGTTTACCGGTTCCACCGAAGTTGGGCAACAAATCATGAGCTATGCGGCACGCAATGTGGTGCCCGTGACGCTGGAGCTGGGTGGGAAATCCCCCAATATCTTTTTTGCTGATGTCATGGACAAAGAAGACAGCTATTTCGACAAAGTGTTGGAAGGCTTCACGCTGTTTGCCTTTAACCAGGGGGAAGTCTGTACCTGCCCAAGCCGGGCATTGATTCAGGAATCCATCTATGACCGTTTTATGGAACGGGCGATAAAACGAGTCGAAGCCATCCGCATTGGTAACCCACTGGACAGCCAGACCATGATGAGGGCACAGGTATCGGAAGGCCAACTGAAAACCATCCTTGATTATATTGAAGTCGGTAAACAGGAAGGCGCGCGGATTCTGACTGGTGGGCGGCGTAAAGCGTTGCCGGACGCATTGACGCAGGGCTACTATCTGGAGCCGACCGTGCTGTTCGGCAAGAACAGCATGCGCGTGTTTCAGGAGGAAATTTTTGGTCCAGTGCTCGCCGTAACCACGTTTAAAACCATGGACGATGCGCTGGAGATCGCCAACGATACCCACTATGGATTGGGGGCTGGGGTGTGGAGCCGTAACAGTAACATAGCCTATCGTATGGGACGCGGTATCCAGGCGGGGCGCGTGTGGACCAACTGCTACCATGCTTACCCGGCACATGCGGCTTTTGGCGGCTATAAACAGTCGGGAATTGGCCGTGAAAATCACAAGATGATGCTGGAGCACTACCAGCAAACTAAATGCTTGCTGGTAAGTTACTCCGACAAACCGCTCGGGTTATTCTGACGGTTTGTTGCTATCAACCTTGCGGCTGCGTATAAGTAGACCGCGGGTGTTACCGTGGATAAACGCCCGTCTACAACGGGCGTTGCATTTTGTTCTATCACGAAGGAACGTTGTGTGAAGATAATTTCTGTGCGTGAAACACCGCGCTGGGCCGCAATTGCTACGGCTTATTTTCAGAAACATTGGGCATCCGAAGAGACGATGGTGCTGTATCAGGATGCGATTGAACGCTCGCTAACGGCGGATAATCCGTTGCCGCAATGGTATCTGCTCGTTGAAGATGAGCGGGTTATTGGCTGTGCAGGGCTGATTACCAATGATTTTATCAGTCGGATGGAGCTCTACTCGTGGTTGTGTGCGCTTTATGTGGAACCTGATTGTCGTTCTCGCGGCCATACTCGCCAATTGATCCGCCATGTCGCCAATGAAGCTAAAAAGCACGGTTTTTCCCATCTTCATCTGTGTACCGATTTGATTGGATTTTATGAGCAAGCGGGATTTGTGTATGCGGGGACTGGTTATCACCCGTGGGGCGAATCATCGCGCGTCTACTCATTAGCGTTGTGATGTTAGTGGATTACTAGATATCTGACTTAATGATATTTCCAGAACCCATGCCATTGAGGCATACCGGGATGGCGGCTACCCTTATGTTGTTAAAAACAAAAGGGGAGCCTCATGTCGGACAAGATAGACTGGGTGGATAACCTACGCGCCGTCGCCTGCCTGATGGTGGTGTTGATCCATAGCACCACCTATTACATTACGGCAGCTGGCATGCCAGGAGAGCACCATTGGGATGTGGCGAACTGGCTTAATTCCGCTTGCCGGGTAGGTGTTCCGTTGTTCTTTATGATTTCAGGCTACCTGTTTTTTGGCGAACGGCGGGCGGAAAAAAAACACATCCTGCGTATCGGCTTCTGTCTGCTGTTTTACAGCGCGGTGGCACTGGCGTATATGGCGCTGCTGACACCGATTCATGCAGGCAACGCGCTACGGCTGTTCCGGCAAAAGCCGGTTTTTTACCACCTGTGGTTTTTCTATGCGATTCTGGTTATCTATCTGTTATCGCCGCTCATACGCGTTCCCCCAGTATCGGGACGCTATCTTGCCGTAGTTGTCGTGATTCTGGCCGTTGTTGTCAACCTCAATACGCCTGAACTTACGGTAGGACACACCCCGCTGTTACCGGTCAATTTGTATATTGTGGGCGACACGTTTTACTACCTGCTGTATGCGGTGGTGGGGCGTGCACTGGGTACGTTGACGCCAGCGCGTTGGGTAACGCTGGGAGCGGCACCGTTGTTTGTTGCCTCCGTGCTGCTGATTGCGATGGGCACCTCGCAGCAGACCATAGCAAACGATAACTTTACCCAAACCTTCTACCTCTATGCCAACCCGTTAGTGTTTATTGCGGCGGTATGCCTGATGATGCTGTTTAAAGCGTCAGCGCCGAGCGCGCCTTTGTCGGGCTTTGCGTTTATCTCCCGCCATTCTCTGGCTATTTACGGCTTCCATGCCCTGATCATTCATTTTATTCGCGCTCGCGATTTGGCCCTAAAAGGTTGGCCGATACTGGATATCTTTTACGTTTTTCTGTGTGCGGTTGTGTGCAGCATGCTGCTCTCCCCGTTGGTGCAGCGTTGCGACATTCGGCGTTGGGTTAGTTGACCGAGGCATCGCTCATCAGCGGGTGCAACTGCTGGTAAAGCATACGAAACGTTTCTCGTTGTTGCGCATAGCGTTTGTGCTGTGCGGCATCAGGCTGGTGAACCTGTTCCAAGGGCAGCGGTGGCAATAGTTCGGCCAGTGAGATATCGGGATTCACAGCGCTTTGTGCCAGCCGCGCTGCCCCCAGTGCGGCGCCGACATCGCCCCCAGTGCGGTATTCCAGCGTCTGTCCGCTGATATCCGCCAGCATTTGACGCCAGTAAGCGCTGCGTGCGCCACCGCCAATCAAGGTGATGCTGGTGGGGCGCAGCCCGGTCATATGCAGCACGTCCATGCCATCGGCAAGGGCGAATCCCACGCCTTCCAGCACGGCGCGCGCCAGTTCGGCCCGGCCATGCTGGTGGGTTAACCCCCAAAATGCGCCTTTTGCCTGCGGGTTATTGTGTGGGGTGCGCCCGCCTGAAAGGTAGGGGAGGAACCAGATGGGCGGCACGGCGGCGCTGACGGAGGCCTGCGCGGCCTCTTCCAACAATTGCGGTACGCCTTCGGCGTGGGTCAACCGGGCTGCCCAATCCAGGCACGATGCCGCACTCAACATGACAGACATCAGATGCCAGGTACCCGGTAGGGCATGGCAAAAGCTGTGCACCGCGTGCTTCGGGTTGCTGAGAAAACCATCGCTAACGGCAAAATAGACGCCGGATGTTCCCAGTGACAGCATGGCTTGCCCTGCTTGCCACAGGCCTACCCCGACGGCACTCGCAGCGTTATCCCCACCGCCCGCGACAACCGGGATGCAATTCATGCTCCAGTGTTGTGCCTGTGCGTCGGAGAGATAGCCGGTTATCTGATTACCTTCAAACAAGTCAGGCATTGCCCGGCAATCGAGCGAACAGGCGGCGAGTAAAGCATCACTCCAGTCCCGTTTGCCGACGTCCAGCCACATCGTACCGGCGGCATCCGACATGTCGCTGGCAAATTCACCCGTCATACGTCAGCGCAGGTAGTCTTTGGGTAACAAGACCTTATCAATCTTTCGAAAGCATTCGGGCTCGTGTTCCTGAACCCATTTCAGCTTGGGGGCAGTAAACCCCGGCATCATCAGATTACCGGTAATCTGACGGGAGTCCGGCACCTGTTGTTCCAGCGTATTGCATTGGGCGGCACTACGTTCATCGTTCCATAGCATCGCGGGGCGCAACACCTGATGCTGTTTGTCCAGCGGGGTAGCGCCATGCATTTGCCCTGTCAGGCCGATAGCTTTAACGGCACGCAAATCGTGCTGTGTTGCCAGCGCCTGCACCGTGGCATCGGTTGCCTTCCTCATTCAGCAGAATGGTCTTTACACCCGATGTGCCGAGATCGATACCCATATACATAGCGTGAGATCCTGTTGTTTTTTATATGCCTGCAGATACCGCTGCTATTCCACCTCGCTGTTCCCACGAACAAAACACTACCCGTGGGAACAGGCTACTGCGGGTTGTTACTGGTACAGGTAGTCGTTAATCAAATTTTCCAACATCTCCTGATGCCCGCTCTGGTGTTTCGGGGCGAGCTGTTGTGCATGAACGTGTTTCGCCAACTGTTCAAGGGAGAGTTTACCTTGCAGGATTTGCTGTCCGAGTTCGCCGTTCCAGCCCGCATAGCGTTTGGCAACCCATTGGTTCAGCTTGTCATCTTCCAGCATACGGGCTGCGACTTTTAATGATAAGGCCAGCGTATCCATGGCACCGATATGAGCGTGGAACAGATCGTAACGGTCGGTGCTTTGGCGACGGACTTTGGCGTCAAAATTCAGTCCACCGGTAGTAAAGCCGCCCGCTTTCAGGATCTCATACATGATCAAGGAATTCTCTTCCACACTGTTCGGGAACTGATCGGTGTCCCAGCCCAACTGTGGGTCGCCGCGGTTAGCGTCAACGGAGCCAAAAATCCCAAGCGCGATGGCAGTGGCGATTTCATGGTGGAACGTGTGCCCTGCCAGCGTGGCGTGGTTTGCTTCAATATTAACCTTAATCTCTTTCTCTAAGCCGAACTGTTTCAGGAAACCGTAAACGGTCGCCACATCGTAATCGTACTGGTGCTTGGTGGGTTCTTGCGGTTTGGGTTCGATAAGCAGTGTGCCCCGAAAACCGATTTTATGCTTATGTTCGACCACCATCTGCATAAAGCGGCCGATCTGTTCCCGTTCCTGACGCAAGTCGGTGTTGAGCAAGGTTTCATACCCTTCGCGCCCGCCCTACAGCACGTAGTTTTCTCCCCTGAGCTTCTGGGTGGCATTCATGGCAGAAAAGACCTGCGTGGCCGCCCAGGCAAAAATTTCCGGGTCCGGGTTGGTGGCGGCACCTGCGGCATAGCGCGGATGTGTAAAGCAGTTGGCGGTGCCCCAGAGCAGCTTTACTCCGGTTTGCTGCTGCTTTTCGGCAAATCTGTCGACAATGGTTTGGAAGTTATACAGATAGTCATTCCACGAACTGCCTTCCGGAGCGATGTCCACATCGTGGAAGCAGTAATAGGGCACGTTCAGTTTTTGGAAAAACTCAAACGCAATATCGGCTTTTTGCTTTGCCAACGCCAAAGGATCCCTTGCGGCTTGCCAGGGGCGCTCAAAGGAACCCACGCCAAACATATCGGCACCGTTCCAGCAGAAGGTGTGCCAGTAGGCGACGGCGAAACGCGGATGCTCTGCCATACGTTTCCCAAAAATTTCCTGATCGGGGTTGTAATGGCGAAAAGCAAAGGGATTTGTGGTGCCGCGGCCTTCATAACGAACACGTTCAATTTGTTCAAAATAGGTTGGCATGGAGAACTCCTCAAGAAAATCACTCAGCGGATAAGCGGTCATTTTTATTCATCTTCGGAGTGGATAGCCGTTTGCTCAATTACGTTATTTCACACTTAAGTTCAGATAATTATTAAATGTGCAGCAGATCGCAAAAAGAAGATGGAAAAACATTCTGAATGCGCATTCATAAATAATGAGGAAGGGTTGAGGTCGATAACAATAAAATATAACCGACTTCATAAAATTACGATTAAACCAAAAAACGTAATTGCTTGGTGAAAGTCTGTAATTGAAGCTGCGCCAGTTACCAGCAACACTTTTTCTGCTCGGTAGCGTTTCTTTCCTGCACGTTAAACGTTAAAAAAGAAAGGTACTCATGATGAAAGTTAAACACTTTTTACTGTCAGCCTGTGCCGTACTTGCTTTAATGAGCCATGCCGGATTTGCCAAAGAGGTAAAAATTAGTATGGCAATCGATGACTTGCGTTTGGAACGCTGGCAGAAAGATCGCGATCTCTTCGTTGCCAAGGCACAGGCGCAAGGGGCGACAGTGTTCGTTCAATCCTCGAACGGCAATGAAGAAACCCAGATTTCTCAAATTGAAAACATGATAAATCGCGGTGTTGATGTTCTGGTTATTATTCCTTATAACGGTCAAGTGCTTAGCAATGTGATTGCAGAGGCAAAGCGGGAAGGCATTAAGGTATTAGCTTATGATCGAATGATTAATAACGCGGATGTTGATTTTTATATCTCGTTTGATAATGAAAAGGTTGGAGAATTACAGGCGAAATACCTGGTTGACAAAGTACCACAAGGGAATTATTTCCTGATGGGCGGCTCCCCCGTAGATAATAATGCAAAATTGTTCCGTAAGGGACAGATGAACATATTAAAACCCTTGATTGACTCTGGAAAAATAAAAGTTGTTGGCGATCAATGGGTCGATGCCTGGTTGCCGGAAAATGCCTTGAAAATTATGGAAAATGCGCTAACCGCAAACAATAACAATATTCAGGCTGTCGTCGCGTAAAATGATGCAACGGCGGGCGGCGCGATTCAGGCGCTGGCCGCGCAGGGATTGGCGGGAAAGGTGGCGATCTCCGGTCAGGATGCGGATTTGGCGGCGATAAAACGCATTATCGCTGGAACGCAAACCATGGCGGTGTACAAGCCGATCACCAAATTGGCGACGGAAGCGGCGGATATTGCCGTCGCGTTAGGGGTGGGTAAAGCACTAAAATCCAATGTCGCGCTGGATAACGGACTGAAAGCGGTGCCGTCGTATCTGTTAGAGCCGGTGCCGGTTGATAAATCCAACATTGAAACCACCGTGATTGCAGATGGGTTCCATAAAGCCGCAGACCTGAAGTGAGTCACTGGCCCCGGCGTTTCCTGACGCCGGGGCCAGTGAGCAGCGTTATCCGGTGTGCGGCGGGTGAATGATGGAGGCGAGAATGCCGTTGTTGTTGGAAATGAAAAACATCACCAAGGCGTTTGGCAGCGTAAAGGCGGTGGATAACGTCAGCCTGGCGCTTGAAGCCGGACAAGTATTATCGCTGTGCGGTGAGAATGGTTCAGGCAAATCGACCTTGATGAAAGTGCTTTGCGCCATCTACCCCTATGGAGGTTATGAAGGAGAGATTGTCTTCGCCGGTGATCCGCTGCACGCCAGCCATATTCGCGAGACCGAGCAGAAGGGAATCGCCATCATTCATCGGGAACTGGCGCTGGTCAAAGAGATGAGCGTGTTGGAGAACATCTTCCTGGGCAATGAGTGGACGACACGCGGCATATTGGAAAGCGACGAGATGTTTTTACGCTGCCAAACCATGCTGGCGCGCGTCAAGCTTGAGGTCGATCCCCATACCCGAGTAGGCGAACTTGGCCTGGGCCAACAGCAGTTGGTGGAGATTGCCAAAGCGCTTAATAAGCAGGTGCGGTTGCTGGTGTTGGATGAGCCGACCGCCTCGCTGACTGAGCGCGAAGCCGCGATTTTGCTGGATATCATCCGTGATTTGCGCAATCACGGTATCGCCTGTATCTACATTTCCCACAAACTTAATGAAGTCAAAGCCATTTCGGACACCATCTGCGTGATTCGCGATGGCAAGCACATTGGTACCCACCCCTCCAGCTCGCTCAGTGAAGATCAGATCATTGCCATGATGGTTGGGCGTGAACTAACCGAGCTCTATCCGTCTGAGGCGCACGACATTGGCGAGGAGATCCTGTGCGTCGAGCACCTGACCGCTTGGCACCCGGTTAATCGCCATATTCGTCGCGTCAATGATGTTTCCTTTACGCTGCGTCGGGGCGAAATTCTGGGCGTTGCGGGGCTGGTTGGCTCCGGTCGGACCGAAATGGTGCAGTGTCTGTTTGGCGCTTACCGCGGGCGATGGCAGGGCGAGATTGTGCTTAAGGGGCAGCCGGTGGTTATCAACGATTGCCAACAGGCGATGGCGCTGGGTATCGCGATGGTGCCGGAAGATCGTAAAAAGGATGGCATCGTTTCGGTGATGAACGTGGCGCAAAACATCACGCTGGCGGCGCTCGATCGTTTTTCCGGGCTGTTTTCTTCGCTGGATGACGCGCGCGAGCAGGATGTGATTCGCTATTCGATTGCACATCTTAAAGTGAAAACGGCCAGCCAGGATTTAGCGATTGCCCGCCTGAGCGGCGGAAATCAGCAAAAAGCGGTCTTGGCAAAATGCCTGTTGTTAAACCCCGATATTTTGATCCTCGATGAACCCACACGTGGTATCGATATCGGTGCCAAATATAAAATATATAAATTTATTAATCAGTTAGACAAAGACAAAATGGCCATTATCGTCATTTCGTCTGAGCTGCCCGAGGTGCTGGGGCTGAGCGATCGCGTCTTGGTGATACATGAAGGTCGCGTAAAAGCGGATTTGGTTAATCGCGATTTGACACAAGAGTAGGTTATGGAAGCCGCGCTGAGAAGTGAACAACATGTTGAAAACGCCACCATCTAATGCCTCCGCCGATACTCTGGCGCCTAAACAATCAGCACCAGCAGGCGACGCTGCGCGCTGGTTCAAGCAGATAAATCTTCAGGTGTTTGTGATGATTGCTGCCATCATCGCGATTATGCTGTTTTTCACGCTGATGACCGAGGGTGCCTATCTCAGCGCACACAATGTTTCTAACCTGCTGCGCCAGACCGCTATCACTGGCATCCTGGCGGTGGGGATGGTGTTTGTTATCGTCTCTGCCGAGATTGATCTCTCAGTGGGTTCCATGATGGGGTTGCTGGGTGGATTGGCCGCCATCTTTGACGTTTGGTTAGGGTGGCCGTTGCCGTTGACGATTGTGGTGACGTTAATCCTCGGGCTGCTGTTGGGAGCCTGGAACGGCTGGTGGGTGGCGTACCGCAAGGTGCCCTCTTTTATCGTCACGCTGGCGGGAATGCTGGCTTTTCGCGGCATTCTGATTGGCATTACCAACGGTACGACGGTATCGCCTACCAGTAGCGCCATGGCGCAGATCGGCCAAAGTTATTTGCCCGCGGGTATGGGTTTTACGCTCGGGGTGGCGGGGCTACTGACATTTGTTGCCTGGCAGTGGCGTCGGCGGCAAAAGCGAGCCAATCTGGGCCTTGCCGTAACGCGCCCTGCCAGTGATATAGGGCGTCAGGTATTGATGGCTGTGCTGGTGCTGGGCGCGATTTACTTGCTGAATGATTATCGTGGCGTGCCAACGCCGGTGCTGATCCTGACGCTGCTGATGCCGGGCGGGATTTTTATGGCAACGCGCACGGCGTTTGGTCGTCGTATTTATGCCATTGGGGGCAATATTGAGGCGGCCCGTTTGTCGGGTATCAATGTTGCACGCAGCAAACTGGCGGTCTTTGCCATCAACGGGTTGATTTTAAGCTCGCGTCTGGGGGCTGGCTCACCTTCTGCCGGGAATATTGCCGAGCTGGATGCCATTGCTGCGTGCGTGATTGGCGGCACCAGTTTGGCAGGCGGCGTGGGCAGCGTGGCTGGGGCGGTCATGGGGGCGTTTATCATGGCCTCGTTAGATAACGGAATGAGCATGCTGGGTGTCCCGACCATCGTCAAAGGGGGCATCTTGTTGTTAGCTGTTTGGATGGATACGGCCACCAAGAGCAAGGGATAACCGCCGCTGACGCATTTCAGGAAACCTGCTGCGGCTCGCATTAATCAGCAAAATATTTTTGCTCACCGTGGGGGTGTGCTATTGAGAAGGGCATCTCCACGGCAGGAGCAGTGAATATGTTTGAGAAACGCTACCGTATTACGCTGTTGTTTAATGCCAACAAAGTCTATGACCGGCAAGTGGTGGAGGGCGTAGGCGAGTACTTGCAGGCATCTCAATGCGGTTGGGATATCTTTATTGAAGAGGATTTCCGTTGCCGTATTGATAATGTGAAAGACTGGCTGGGCGATGGCGTGATTGCCGATTTTGACGATCGGGAAATTGTTCAGTCGTTGCAAAATGTGGGCGTGCCGCTGGTGGGCGTTGGTGGCTCTTATCACGATCCTGATGATTATCCGCCGGTGCACTATATCGCTACCGATAATCATGCTCTGGTGCAATGTGCGTTTATGCACCTGAAAGAGAAAGGGCTTAACCGCTTTGCCTTTTATGGATTACCGCCTTCTGGTGGTAAAGAATGGGCTCAGGAGCGCGAGTACGCCTTTCGCCAACTGGTGGCATCGGAGCAGTATCAGGGCGTGGTGTATCAGGGGATGGAAACCGTACCGGATAACTGGCAATACGCGCAAAATCGTCTGGCAGACTGGGTGCAAACCTTACCGCCGCAAACCAGTATTATTGCCGTTACCGATGCCCGTGCCCGCCACTTATTGCAGGTGTGTGAATATTTGAATATCGCGGTGCCGGAAAAACTGTGCGTCATCGGTATCGATAATGAAGAGCTGACGCGCTATCTGTCACGGGTTGCGCTCTCTTCTGTTGCGCAAGGTACGCGGCAGATGGGCTATCGCGCTGCCAAATTGCTGCATCAGTTATTACACAACCCGGTAGCGATATCCCTTCAGCGCATTCTGGTTCCTCCCGTGCGGGTGGTGGGGCGCAGTTCTACCGATTACCGTTCGGTGCACGATCCGGCAGTAATTCAGGCCATGCACTATATTCGTTGCTATGCCTGTAAGGGCATCAAGGTCGAACAGGTGCTGGGTGCTGTTGGCATGTCGCGCTCCAATCTGGAAAAGCGCTTCAAAGATGAGATGGGGAAGACCATTCACGTTGTCATTCATGCGGAAAAACTCGAGCGTGCGCGCAATCTGCTAGTGTCGACCTCATTGTCGATCAACGAGATTTCGGTGATGTGCGGTTACTCGCCGCTGCCCTATTTTTATGCGGTGTTCAGAAAAGAGTACGATTTGACGCCAAAAGAGTATCGCGATTGCTTCGGTGAAGATGTGAATCGGTGAAATGCCCGGCGTAATCCGATATGCCGGGCCATCGATTTTTATGCCGGTACGCGCCAGTGATCGTAATAGATATGCTCGATCTGGAAGTTGGTGTCTTCAACGTCTCCGATCAAACGGCAGGCAATGGTGTCCGCGAAGTCGAAGGCTACGCCCAACCCTTTGCCGCTGATCAGGTTGCCATCTTCCACTACGTTTTGATCGACATAGACGCCGTCCGTTACGTCCTTCCAGAGATCGCCCGAGCAGACATAGAGCTGGCCTTTTAGCAGCTTGTTGCCGCCTAATACGCGCGCTGCCGCAGAACAGATAGGGCAGATCAGTTTTCCTGTGTCGTCATGACGGCGAATAAATTCGACCACCAGTGGGTTCGCGGCCAGACTCAGCGTGCCTTGCAAGCCACCCGGAATCACCACGGCATCGAACATTTCATCCATGCTTCTTTCCAGCAGCGCATCAGCAAACATGCGGATGTTGTGGTAGCTGCGCAGTTCCAGCATGTTCTGGCAAGACAACATTTTCACGCCGATCTTCATACGGTGCAGGATATCTATCACCATAACCGCCTCTGCTTCTTCAAAGCCTGGTGCCAGCAGGACGGCAACTTTCTTAGTAGACATAACATCTCCAGCAAATAGGCAAGGGAAACCATAGTCAACCGAGAATAACAAAGATTTATCTTTTAAATGAAGCATTGTTTTATTATTTGGTTTTCCGTCGCGTAAATCGCTTTTAGCTGCTGGATCGGCCATAAAATGGCGGTATAATTGCCTGCTACGTTTGTTTCCTCCTGAATTAGAGATCGTTGAAACACGAGCGGTGTTAAAAGCTTGTATCAAGGCTCGTGCGGCATTGGCTGAATTGAAAACCGCAGGGCAGCTTCTGCCAGATCAAGGCTTGCTGGTTAACATTCTCCCGATGTTGGAAGCAAAAGACTCTTCCCGCATTGAAAACATTGTCACCACCAGCGACCAACTGTTTCGGTTCGTTGACCACGCAGAGCAGGCCGATCCCGCAACGAAGGAAACTCTACGTTATCGCACGGCAATGTATGAAGGCGTTAAACATCTTGAGACGCATCCGTTGTGCGCACGCACGGCGGTAGATATCTGTACAACATTGCGTGCTGTGGATACCGATGTCCGTAAGACGCCAGGCACGGTTTTGCGCGACCAGCATATGAATGTGGTTTATACCCCCCCGGAAAGCGAAATCGTGATTCGGGATTTGTTGGGTAACTGGGAACGCTTCTTACACGTGCAGGATGATATTGATCCACTCGTGAAGATGGCGATAGCACATTACCAGTTTGAATGTATTCATCCTTTCCTCGATGGAAATGGGCGTACTGGCCATATTCTGAACATCCTTTTCTTGATCGAGAATGACTTGCTGTCGCTGCCTATTCTTTATTTGTCCCGCTTTATCCTTGAAAATAGGGCAGATTATTACACGCTGCTGCGGGATGTTACCACCAAAAAAGAGTGGGAGCCTTGGCTCTTGTTCATGCTGGAGGCCGTTGCCACTACAGCAGACTGGACGACGAAGAAAATAGCTATTGTGAGAGATCTTATCAGGAGGACTGCCGACTATGTGCGTGAAAAACTCCCAAAAATCTATTCGCATGAGCTTATTCAGGTGGTGTTTATGCAACCCTATTGTCGTATTGAGAATTTGGTGGAATTGGGCATTGCACGTCGTCAGACTGCGTCTATTTATCTGAAACAACTGGTTGAGATTGGTGTGCTGGAAGAGATGGGCGCTGGGCGAGAAAAACTCTATCTCAATACACGACTGCTTACTGAACTCAATGCTTAAGGGGTCCAAATGCCTAACTATCGTCGTGATGCCATGAAGGTTGCCAAAGCCGCATGTTGATGAATCTTTGTGGTAGAAACCTATAGATACCGTTACATTCAAAGGCTGCTTAGCGACACTTACGGTTTTTTGCAGAAATCATCACTCGGCTCTTCCTGTCGCGGCAAAAAGATGTTTAAATTATAACTCACTTATTTTGCATAAATATGCATTTGTTGGATGGCAAACAAGATCGGTACATGAGCGTGCCGCCACGCGCATAACGATCTGATTTTTTCTCATCAATGCGTGGCTAACATATCGTGGTGTGGCTGTTAAGCTTCTCTCCATAAGTCTATCGAGCAGGGATTTATTTTATGACGACGATTCTCAAGCACCTTCCGGCAGGTCAACGTATTGGCATTGCGTTCTCCGGAGGTCTGGATACCAGTGCAGCACTGCTGTGGATGCGTAAAAAAGGCGCGTTTCCTTATGCTTACACCGCAAACCTGGGGCAGCCGGATGAGGATGACTATGAGGCGATTCCCCGTCGCGCGATGGAGTATGGCGCAGAAGACGCCCGTCTGGTCGATTGCCGCAAGCAGTTGGTGGCAGAAGGGATTGCGGCTATTCAGTGTGGCGCCTTCCATAACACTACCGGCGGCTTGACCTATTTCAACACTACCCCGCTGGGCCGTGCGGTAACCGGAACCATGCTGGTAGCGGCCATGAAAGAAGATGGCGTAAATATCTGGGGTGACGGCAGCACTTATAAGGGCAATGATATCGAGCGTTTCTACCGCTATGGCTTGCTGACCAACGCTGAATTGAAAATCTATAAGCCGTGGCTGGATACCGACTTTATCGATGAACTGGGCGGACGTCAGGAGATGTCTGAGTTCATGGTGCAGTCTGGCTTCAACTATAAGATGTCAGCGGAAAAAGCCTACTCGACCGATTCCAACATGCTGGGTGCGACGCACGAAGCCAAAGATTTGGAATTCCTGAACTCCAGCGTGAAGATCGTGAACTCAATCATGGGCGTGAAGTTCTGGGATGAAAACGTCAAGGTCGCGGCAGAAGAAGTGACGGTACGTTTTGAGCGTGGCTATCCAGTGGCGCTGAACGGTAAAACGTTTGCTGATGATGTGGAGTTGATGCTGGAAGCCAACCGGATTGGCGGTCGTCATGGTTTGGGCATGAGCGACCAGATTGAAAACCGTATTATTGAAGCGAAGAGTCGTGGCATTTATGAAGCCCCCGGTATGGCGCTGCTGCATATCGCCTACGAGCGTTTGGTTACCGGTATTCATAACGAAGATACCATTGAGCAATACCATGCTCATGGTCGCCAGTTGGGCCGTCTGTTGTATCAGGGCCGCTGGTTTGACCCGCAAGCGCTGATGCTGCGTGATGGGCTGCAACGCTGGGTAGCCAGTGCCATTACCGGTGAAGTGATGTTGGAACTGCGTCGCGGCAATGACTACTCCATCCTGAACACAGTGTCGGATAACCTGACCTACAAGCCGGAACGTCTGACGATGGAAAAAGGCGACTCGATGTTCTCGCCGGATGACCGTATTGGTCAGTTGACAATGCGTAATCTGGACATCATTGATACGCGTGAAAAACTGTTCAACTACGTCGAGACTGGGCTGCTTTCCTCCTCAGCGACGGCGGGCTTGCCGCAGATGGAAAGTGTGGAGCAGTTGCAGGACAAGAACAGAAAATAACGCGTCGATTGTTGCATTCCTCTTCAAAAGGGCACCTGTGGGTGCCCTTTTTCGTTGCTACATCGCGGTCAACAAATGACCGCTATCACATTTTCAGGCTACCCACCCGTGACTGTTATCACACACAAGTTGTTAATTGTATGAGTGATTTCAAGATTTATCCCAATAAGTCCGTCCCCTGATGCTGAGTATCGGGTTCCTGTGTGTTTTACCTGTGGGGAAATGCTTATGCTCATTTCACGGTCAAGACGCGGCGATGTCGCATTCCAGACTGGCCGCTAAATGAAGAAGACGCTGCGGGTCGAGCAGCAATTGAAAGGTGTAAGGATGGTGCGCTCCTGCCGAAAAAAACCAGGTTTCCAGTTCGGCGATGAAGTGACGCAGCGTTTGTAACGCTTGCAGCAGTTGTTCGTGTTGCGCAGGGGTATTGCCGTATTTGTGGATCCACAAGCAGAGCGCAAAGGCATGGGTAATGTGGCTGTAAGCGTGGGTATACCAGAAGGCGCGTTCCCAGCTATCGGTGAGCATGTGTTTAAAGGCGTCAGTGAGCGGCATGGCGGGCAGTTTTTTATCCACCTGAGCACGCAGGTATTCCGCCAGAAAGCGGGACTTTTGTTTTTCCAGGATGATGAGCTGCATTTGCTGCTCACCGACGGCCTCATCATCCGGCGGCATCAACGGCTGAAAAGACTGAGACCAATTTGCGCTGCGGGTATCCATATGCAGCAGTTGCAGTGCCTGCTCAAAGTCATGTGGAGGGCGGCTATGGCGTTGCAACAGTCTCCCCAGCAAGCTAGAGGTTTTACACATCCAGTCGTGGCTGGAGGTGTAAATGGCAAACAGATCGTCAATCTCTTGCTGTGAGAGGGGACTCAGGGCGTGGGGTTCCAGCCACTCGCTAAACAGCGCTCGCGGTGAGGCTGACGGCGCGCGGATCAGACGCGAAAGACCTACAGATTCAGTTCGTTGATCGCACAGCATCGTCCTGACATCGTGATCGTTACTAGCGTGGATCGCACGCACGATCGCTACATCATCCGCGCTATGGAGCTGGGGTGCGATGTTATTACTGAAAAGCCGATGACCATCGATGAAGAACGCTGTCTGGCGATTGTTGATGCGGTGGAACGCACCGGTCGCGATCTGCGCGTAACGTTTAACTATCGCTATGTGCCTCATCACAGCAAGCTGCGTGAGCTTATCCTCAACGGTACTGTCGGTGACGTTTTCTCCGTGCATTTTGAGTGGCTGCTGAATACTCAACACGGCGCTGATTATTTTCGCCGTTGGCACCGCGACAAACGTAACAGCGGCGGGCTGCTGGTCCATAAATCCACTCACCATTTCGATTTAGTCAATTTCTGGCTCGACTCCGTGCCGGAGTTCGTTTTCGCCCAAGGCGATCTGTGTTTCTACGGTGAGGAAAATGCCGAGCGGCGCGGAGTGAGTGAGTTCTATTCCCGCTGTCATAACCAGCCGGCTGCGCGCAACGATCCTTTCGCATTGCATATGGAGGAGCGGGCGATGCTCAAGGAACTGTATCTGAATGCGGAACATGAGGATGGCTACCTGCGCGATCAGAGCGTGTTCGGGGATGGCATCAGCATCGAAGATACCCTGGCGGTGATGGTGAAGTACCGCAATAAAACGCTGCTGACTTACTCCCTCAACGCTTATCAGCCTTGGGAAGGGTTGAATATCGCCTTCAATGGCAGCAAAGGGCGGCTGGAAATGAAACTGGTCGAGAACTCCTACGTCAATGGCGGGGGAGAGCGCAAGAACGAAGGTAGCCTGATGGACTGCGATATCACCTGGTATCCGATGTTTGGTGCGCCGGAGCGTATCGAGGTGGCCTACGGGCAAGGGGGACACGGTGGTTCTTTCTGTATTTTTTATTCCTTTTCTGTTACACTTGACGCTCTTGTCCCCGCACGGCACGGTAAATCTGCAATGTCTCTGTTAATCAAAGCCATTCTTGGCGCTGTTATTGTTGTGCTAATTGGTATTTTGGCTAAGACCAGACACTACTATATTGCGGGGCTGATCCCGCTGTTCCCAACATTTGCATTAATTGCTCACTACATTGTGGGGACAGAGCGCGGCACAGAAGCGCTGCGAGCCACTATCCTGTTTGGCATCTGGTCGGTCATTCCCTATCTGATTTACCTGATATCACTTTACTATTTTACCGCGTCCATGAAACTGCCGCTGGCATTGCTATCTGCGGTAGCCTGCTGGAGTGTCTCTGCCTTTGTGTTGATCAAGGCTTGGTCACACTTTTATGGTTAGTAAGCTATTACCAGCAACGATCAGTATCAAGCAAAGAAGACAGCGGATGTTACAGAAAGATGGCATCGTTACTTTTACAACGCCTTCTGCGAGATTTCTTCCTGCCGCTACCGCCAGGTGTCGCGTCCCCCATAAGAGAGGGGGATGCTGAGAGCGCCAGGCCACGGTAATCGTTACTCATGATCATGGCGCATATCTTTTCCTATGATACGATATCGTGTTCCTCAGTCGCGCATGCATCTTCATCCGGAATGCAATGAAGAAAACCGCGTGAACGGTGCCAACTGAGATACTGAGCAATGTTGACGCGAAATTGATCTGCCATTTTCCGCGGCATTGAGTTCAAGAGAAACGTGGCATAGTTTTGCCATGTATCGTCGCTGGGTTTGGCTGGTTTTTCGCAATCGGAATCATCGCATAAGTAAGCGCTACTAAACAGGCTGCGGTGAGTACCTTGCGCCATACTCAGAGAGGCATCTACTGTTCGTTGTTCAAACGGTTCTTGTATTTTCATATCGCTACGCGGTGATCCTGAGCGGTACATGAGATCATACAAGGGGTTGGTAAGAGGCTTTTGAAAGACTATTGAATAACCAAACGTCTTGCGAGTGCCAATCAAACAGCGAATATAGCGTATGAATTAGGTTGCTTGTTCCTGATTCAATATGGGTTTCAGGATATGCTATAGAGTTAACTTTTCTGAGTAAGCGCGCTATCATTGGTCGCTTCATTGGTCATTGTTCCCATTATGAACGCGAGTGTTTTTCCTGAGGCGAGCCAATTCAGAAACGCAGAGGTAAAATCGCGCTCCGTCATCGCATAATAGTAAAATGGAAAGATATTTTGATCCGTAATTGCGTCTGCTGGGGGGAGTCTCCACCATTCAACATTATCTTCCCAGGATATCCAGGTGCGTGCGTTAGATGTCAGGCTGTTCTCATTTGTGAGCGGCAACGCAATCCAATAAAAATTGTCAATTACATCGCAGTAGAGTTGTTTCAAGCGTTGTATATGAGCGATAGTTTGCGTATGTTGTGCTTCCTGATCAATGAACAATATGGTAAGCCTTTTTCCGTGAGCTTTAGCAACGGTAGCGGCGAGGTGCAATAATACTGTCGAACCTTTTCCCCCAGATAAGGAAATACACACTTCTTCATAGTTACTGACGATGATGTCAAGGCGTAATAAAGCCGCATCAAAAACATTGGATGTGGAATGTATCTCTTTCATTTCTTTTTCCTGGCGATAAAGTTCTGCTATGCTGTCGGTTAATGGTTGTCTGTCACTGTTTTTATATTTTTATAGCTGATACGATGAATGAATCTCGTTATCATTCATTTTGACAACGACACACTGGCAAGAATGGCCATTCCATTTCATTGATGCTAATTAGTTGATACATAGCTAATTTCAACAAATATCATCCAGGGTTGATGAATGTTTTCGTCTTCATTATGTGCATCGTGTTGGCAGGTAATATAAACTTTTTTTCGTCATTTCCTGTCATTTTTCGCTCAATGTTTTGAAAATTTTTATTGGGGAATAGTAAGGCGTTTGCCGGTCAGTGATGATTTTTTATTTTCTATTTAATAATAGTTGTGGTTATTCCTTAATAAGTGGGGTGAATGGCTTATTGACTTTTATGCTTTCATTGCAAATTTTTTCGGTTTGATGTGAGGTATATTTCCTCTTTTTTGTGTCTTAAATGAGACAGTGACCCATTAGGACCAGGAAGGTAAAATCCATCTGGTTTTTCTTTTATTGAATGTGAAAGTTGTGCATTTTTTGAAGTTAGCTACATTTGCTAGGATATGAAGATAAATCTCGAATGTCGGGACCTTGTTCGGGCTATTTAAATTAAGAATTATCTGAAGTTTTGATTTATTTCTTCTGCTATGGATATCATCGTGTTGATGGTATTGTTTGTGCTGCAAAGGATATTGTTGACTCTCTTAATATCAGGTAAGAAGCGCATTAACTTTGTTATCGCACCTGAACTCAGCTGCGTTGAGCGCCACAGGGTGAAGGCTGTCCAGCAAAGGGTCAGGCTGGGGAAATCGTGAGGTTTTGGGGCATGATGGCCTTTTTGAGAAAATAGGCGAATGGATTGATATGCGCATGCCGAATTTTATGTACCTATATGTATGAACGTGAGTTGCTTAAAAGTGGTGGGATGACTGGCCGTTCATTTAGTGTTTTGATTTCTATTAACTTATTGATAATAATGATTATTGTATGTAATTAAATTCTTCTTTAAGAGGTTGCGGACCATTGAAATGTAGAGCTATACATGGTCATGTTTATAATAACGCTGAGTGAAAATGTCTGGTTACACTATCTGGATACTTGAGCTACACTTGTTTTAGGTTACTCCGTAGATTGGTGCTCTTGCGCAGAGAAGAAGAATACTTCGAACCCTTTCCATGATGACTGGGCGCAATCTTGGGCGCAATCTTAAGTTGTGCGTACTCATTCGTATCTTTTCATGATATCGGTTTGGTTGCTCTTGTTTCGATTAGGCAACTTTAGGATGGTCAAGGCTACGCCCATGTGGTGAGTGAAAAAGTAAAATTTCGCGATTGATGCGCAACGGAGGATTTATGATAAAAAATAACGTTTTGATCTTCGGTCAAGATTATTTTTTCTGTAAGAACGTATCTGATATTATGCTAGAAAGAAATATCCAGTGCGTTCATGTAAAAAGTTATCGTCAATTTTTCACACAGCTCGTTAGTGATGCCCCATCTCTCGTCATCGTAACGGATGATATATTGGATTGTGAAAGGAAAAGAGAACTCTTCAAGCTCAAATGCTATACATTGGGAGTGAGAGTCCTGCTTTTTACCGATGGGTGTGTCGACTTTAGTATTAGCAAAGATCTTTCTGTTGTGGATAAAAAATCCATTACCATTCTATGAAACCATCATCGATCTGTTTTGTGCGGGCTACCGTCTAACAGACTCGAAAGTCGTCCCCGATAAGAAGTTGAATGTCCAGAAAGTCCTAAGCCCGCGAGAAAATACCATTTTATCCATGATGACCGGCGGTGTAAGCGTAAGGGATATATAAAAGCAATTGAAAATTAAAGAAAAACGATCATGACCTATAAGCGACGTTTCTTCGCAAAACTGGGTGTGAGAAAACTTCGAGACTGTATTATTCCTTGATCAGAGCTTTAATATGCCGAGTAATATTGTTTTTTATGATTTGGATTCTTTCTTTGTGCTTGGTGCCAAGGCATTGCTTGATACCTTTGACCCTATTTATATTGCTGCAACGCAGCGAGATGTGATTGAACTTGTCAAAACGCAGAGTATTGATATCCTCATCATTGATCCTTCACAAAGCATTTGGATTATCTCAGAGGATTTTTTAGCCTCTGTCCGTTCTGTTTCGGAAAAAACGAAGATTGTTTTCTTAATAGAGAGTAAGAATAAAAGTAATTTTTACATCAATAGACTCTGCCCGCATTTAGTAATAGAAAAAAATATTGAACCCGCTCTCTTTGTGAAAATATTGAAGTTGCTCAATATTGGTATCTGTGCCAATAAAATATAACCCTATTATTGTTTGTAAGTTTTTTATTTATACTGTTTCATCGTTTAAATTAAAGCCCGGTTTTCCTGATAAGGTAAGAAACAAGAATGTTATATAATTATGAAGGTAAACGCTGCCCGTTGTTTGAAAAAAATTGAGCAGTAAAATAAATCTATTGAAAAGCCATTTTCTGCCTCATATGGTGAAGGTGAAAAACGTGAAGGATAAGCAGGATTTAATGTCGTTCTTCTACATTTCCTCTGGCTTTATCTCTGTTTATAGAAAAAATGAAGACATTCTTCTCGGGCATTTACATGCACCTATTTTTTTGGCGTTAATTATTTGTACGATGCCTACTTCTCCGTTTATTTTACTGGGGGTGTGGGGTCAGTTATTTATAAGGGCGACGTTGATACACTTCTAAAGAAAATAAATGAGAATCATCTGGAAGAGTGTCTTCTCTATGTTATGATTTCTAATATGAATGAATTATATCGTAGAGATCTAATTTCTGGGAAATCAGATGGTTATCAGGTAATAAAAAGTATTTTACTGCATTATATTGATAAACCGCTGGATTTCAGAATGCAGTTTGGCATAGCCTCGATTATTACCAAGCTAACTGGGTTGTCTCGTAGCCATGTCATGCGAATTCTGTCTGAGTTGAAAAAGGGTGGATACATTGAAACAAAAGATGGGAAGCTTATCTCTGTCGCAGATTTGCCAGAAAAATTTTAAGGGGTAAATTGGCGGAAGTTATCTTTCTATTTTCGCCGTTTTTCATGGTTGTTTTAATGGTGATAATTTCTTTTAAATCAATATATTATATCAGCGTTCCTTTTCATGTATTTTGTTTTTATCCGATAATAAAGTTGTAGCATTTCTTGAAAGAATTGTGGTGTGGTCTGTTCTAATCTGTTAGTCGATACTATTTCGATAGAATGCAATCGTAAAAATAGTTTCTCATTGTGACTATATCAAGTTTCTCTTTTTCTCGGCCTTTTTTTCCCTGTATTCGTTACGATCAGAATTACAGATGAAGTAAATGGTTATAAACGACGTTTTTTCATACCTATCGTGCATTTTACGGTTAAGCGTTACTTTCTCTCAGAGAAGTATCCTGTGCTTGCTGACGCTTAGCGGTATGTTGTTTTCTACGCATGTTCAGAGTGATAATCGAGTCTCTACTCATCCCGAATATCTAGCCTCATTGCCTACCACGTTATATACGCTCAAAACGGGCGAATCTCCTCAGTCCGTGGCGAAAAGCCTTCATATTAATATGGATATATTGCGAAAATTAAATGAATCACGGATTTTTTTGCACGGGTTCAATAATCTTCAACCTGGTAAGGCGCTTATTGTCCCGCAGTCGCCTCTGATATCAACAGAGACAAATTTTCAACGTGGCGAAACCTCCAGATGATGAACGTTCGTATAGGCTTGCTTTATTAGCTTCTCGTGCCGGGCCTTTTCTTGCCAACGATCCAAAGCACGATACGGCTATTGCCGAACTGCATCGCATTGCTATTGATCAGGCGGGCAGTGGATTTCAGCATTGGCTGAGCCGTTTTGGCACTGCTCGTGTGCAGCTCGATGCGAATAATGCCTCTCTGCTGAAAAAATCTCAGGTCGATCTACTGCTTCCTTATACGCGACAGGCAGGACAATCTTATTTTCACTCAGGGCAGCATTCATCATACGGATAGACGCGTGCAAGCAAACCTGGGTTTAGGCATGCGTCATGTAACGCATAACGTTATAGTGGGGGGGCAACGGCTTTCTCGACTACGATTTTTCGCATCATCATGTACGGGCAGGAATTGGCATTGAGTATTGGCGTGATTTCCTGAAACTAGGTGTGAACAGCTACCTGCGCCTCAGTAATTGGAAGACGCCCTATGGCAACGAACGAGAGCGCCCCGCTAATGGATGGGACATTCGCACGGAAGCCTATCTGCCTGATTGGCCTCAATTAGGGGTGAAGCTGTTGTATGAACAGTTTTATGGCGATCAGGTGGTGCTGTTTGGTAAGGACGATCGTCAGCATAATCCTCATGCTATTGGTGCGGGTGTAAGCTATACGCCCTTTCCGTTGCTCATGTTGAGCGCGGAGCAGCGCCTCTTTTTAAGTATGATTCGGGCAGTGGACGGTTATTCAGGAGAGCAAAAACCGCTCAACGTAGAAGTGAATGCAACCCATAAACTCGCACGTCTGGAATGGTCTGCCCCAGCGTTGATCGCTGCTGGCGGAAAAATTTTACCGCGCGGATACGAAAATTATGCGGTGGTGTTACCGAACTACAAAGAAGGCGGCCAGCCCAAGAACTGCTATCGTGTTTGTGCGGTTGCGGTGGATACGGAAGGTCATCGCTCTAATCAGGGGAAATCCTGGATACGCGTTCATGCGCCCGCAATGACTATGATGCGTCTGGTCTCTGACACCGCTCGCAGCACATTTTCAGTTATGCCAGCTTCTGCCGTTGCGAATAATGCAGCCAGTGTAAACATCATTCTTAACGTAAAAGACAGCAACGATAAACCCCTAAGCAATATGGCCGGCCATATTGCACTTAGGCTAAGAAACCAACAGGGTGGT
Source organism: Symbiopectobacterium sp. (assembly GCF_047692315.1). Classification (GTDB taxonomy): domain Bacteria; phylum Pseudomonadota; class Gammaproteobacteria; order Enterobacterales; family Enterobacteriaceae; genus Symbiopectobacterium. The sequence goes on from NZ_JBLLJS010000013.1 coordinate 108,544, forward strand.
GAACCTCCTGCCAGTGAAGTCACTATCAGTGCAATACGAGAAAGTGGAGGGGCAGGCCGTTAAAAGGGAACGAGAGCGGGCGTTTATTCAGTCACTCCTCTGCTTGATGGCGTGGCGATGGCATCTTTATCTGCGACATTTGCCCTTAAAGCGGATGTCACCACTGCCAAGGTAGAGTCTCTGTCGGCAGATAAATCGTTACTGACCGGTGATGGCATGAATTATGTTCAGTTTACCGCTGTGGTCACTGATGCGCATGGCAACCCGGTTCCAAATGTCATGGTGCAGTGGCGTCATTCATTTGGTCGCTTGTCGGCCAGTAAGACACTGACATCAGAGCAGGGGGTTGCCAGCGTCAGCTTTAAAAGTGTTGATAAAGGCAAAGTGACGGTAACCGCCTCTATTAACCACTCGAGTGTGAGTGATGTCAGCGTCAAAACGATGGGGTTTATTGAAGACTCATGGGATATGGCGAGCGATGGTGTCAGGTATCGCTCGGCACCGGTTAAGGGCTATACCTCATTGGGTTTTGTTGCAAAAGCACCGACCCTTGTCCCCCGGCAGTTGGTCTGGTCATCACGTAGCAATCAGGCCTTGGTTGCTACGCTGACCAATCAAATGGATGAAAATCGCTATGCGGTAAAATTTAGAGGATATCGCCACTCTGGTTGTAAACTCAGGCCGCTAAATGACGCAATAAGCTGCCCAAAGGCGGGAAGTGGCATGGATGCAGAACTGGTTTTTGCCGCAGACGATAATGCAACCTTACCGCCGGGTCGCTATGTGGGTGACGTACATTTCTCTGCGAGAAGCGGCCCTGGGGATTTTGAAGTGGAATACTTGCTGCACGTGACGTTGCAGCTGGCAAGGTAGTTGTGCCTCTAGAATGTGTTGGCGGAAGCGTCAACGCTGATATGGGTTTAAACGTGGGTTTACAGGGCGTTATTTCTGGATAGTAGCTCTCAATGAGAATAAGCACCTCATAGGCTATCCATCCGTTCTCGTAGATGATGTGCTAGTTGGGCAACGTTCTTTGCCCCCGTCGCAGCTTCTACGGTTAAGTTCTCCAGGGTATTTAGCCCCTTGTGTGAAGGGAACGCAGGGTTTGGATATTAGAAGAATACGGAAGATACATTTTAACGATGCTGCTCAGCCTGTCTTTTGCTCAGCACGAGCATATCAATGAGGTCATTTGTATTCTCATTGCGGAAGCAGATGGCAATAAAAACGCCCTGAAAAGGGCGTTGCGGTGTTCAGTTTATTGCATTGAATTTACTCAATATTCTGGATTTGTTCCCGCATCTGCTCAATCAGCACCTTCAACTCAATGGCGCTGGCAGTGACGTCGGCGTTGATGGATTTGGAGGCCAGGGTGTTTGATTCGCGGTTGAACTCTTGCATCATGAAATCCAGACGGCGGCCAACGGCTTCCGGCTTCTTCAGGATGTTGTAGGTTTCTTTGACGTGCGCTTCCAGCCGGTCCAGCTCTTCGGCAACGTCAACTCGCTGTGCCAGCAGCACCAACTCTTGTTCCAGCCGGTTGCTTTCCAACTGAACCTGCGCTTCTTCCAGCTTGTTCAGCAGGCGTTCGCGTTGCCATTGCAGGATGGTTGGCATGTGCGCACGCACTTTCACCACTTCGGCACTAACGCCAGCAAGGCGCTGTTCAATCAGTTGTTTGAGTGCAGCACCTTCGGTTTCTCGCGCGGTGATAAAGTCGTCCAGCGCCTTTTCCAGCGCGGCCATCAACTCTGTGCTGATCGCATCCAGATCTTGCTCTTGCGCAGACATCACGCCCGGCCAACGCAGGATATCAACCGGGTTAATTTCCCCTTCGTCGCTCTGCATTTTGACCCAGTTGGCGGCTTCGACCAGTTGTTTTGCCAACTTTTCATTCAGGATCAAACTGCCTTGCGCGCTCGGGTCGAGTTCAAAACGCAGGTTGCATTCGATTTTTCCGCGCGTCAGACGGGCGCGGATACGCTCACGAATCACCGGCTCCAGGCTGCGGAACTGTTCCGGTAAACGGATGTATGTTTCAAGGTAACGTTGGTTAACGGAGCGAAGCTCCCACGCGGCGTTACCCCAGCCGCCCTTGATGTTACCGCGGGTGTAGGCGGTCATACTGCGGATCATCGGTATTTACCTGTTTAGCAAGTGATGAGGCGAGTATAACGCGCCCGTGGTTTTGCAGGGTAGGATAAAATCAGTTGAGCGGTCGGAGCGGAGCAGGATTTCAGAGCGCTGCCGCATTATGCAGCGTGAAACAGACCTTCATTTTGCCGGGCAATCTCCCAGCATTTGTTTTTCATCAGTTGCTTCAATTGCAATGCGGCGCGTGATTGTGGATTGTCGCGGCGGCTGATGAGCGTCATCTCGAACGGCAGCGGCTGTGCAATCGGTACGATTTTCAACATATCGGCATAGCGATGTGTGGTAAACAGATCGACGATACCCGCACCGCTGCCCGCCAACACCATATCGGCAATCACCGAGTAGGTTTTGATATACACTGATGACATCGGCGTCAGCCCTTTGGCGCGTAACGCACGGTGCAGCACCTGGCCTAACGGATCTTGCTGCTGCATCATCAGCAGATTATTGGAGCAGAGCCACTCCAGCGATACCGGGCCGTTTTGCGGGCTGTCTTTGGGCAACACCGCCACCATATAGGCTTGAAACAGCGGCTCTGCCAGTAGCGCAGCAGGCACCTGCTGGCCAAATACCAGCGCAAAATCGAGCTGGTCTTGCAGAATGTTTTGGCACAAAGTGGAGAAGTGCTCGGTGACCAGTTCCACGTTGACGCGTTCTTCCTGTTTGTGAAACTCCACCATCGTCGGGGCAACCACCATTTGGCTGAACGCATGGGCAGCCCCTAAACGCACAGTTTGCACCCAGTTTTTTCTCATCTGTTCCGTAAGCGAACCAATGGCTTGCAGGTGGATGTAAAGCTCCTGCACTTCCGGGATCAGACGCCGCCCCTCGAGGGTGGCGACCATGCCCTGCGTGCCGCGCTCAAACAGGGCAAATCCCAGTTGCTGCTCGGCATGATTGAGCACCCGGCTGACGTTCGGCTGTGAAACGTTCAGTAAGCGGGTGGCACCGCTGATGGTGCCAGCCTGAAGAATAGCCTGAAAGATTTCGATGTGGCGTAAGCGCATGGACAGGTGCTCCGTGTTGGTTAGGTCATGATTTCACCTTGAGCAAATTCCATGCAATATCCACGCCACCCGGCGTTTTTACCCGGTGGTTATTTGCCCCAGGTGGCTTCCAGTACACGCAACCAGTTGCCGTAGCAGATTTTTTCCAGTAATGGGCGATCGTATCCGCGCTGCGTCAGCGCATCGACCAAAATCGGCAGCCCTGCGACATCATGCAGGTCCGACGGCACGGTGGTGCCATCGAAATCGAATCCCAATCCAACGCAGTCTTCTCCCAGCTTGTTCAGCAGGTAATCGACATGGCGCACAATCTCTTCCACCGTGGCATTGGGGTCTTTTTTACCATCGGCGCATCGCTGATGCTCGCGGTCTGCCAGAACCCTTTTTCATCCATGTGCGACAAATCCACCATGATGCGTTTGGCGTTACAGGCTTTCACCAGGCGCAGGCCGGTTTCCGTCAGCCCGGCATATTCCATTAACGCAGACACATCATATGCTGCCACGCAGCGGATAAATACTTCGCCTGTTCCGGTACAAGAGACGGCGACGGTATTGTTGTTGGCGTAGCAGCCTGCGCCAACGATTGGGCTATCGCCTACGCGGTCCGGCCTGCTTGTTGGTCATGCCGCCGGTTGAGGTTGCCGCTGCGAGATTTCCTGCACTATCCAGCGCCACGGCACCAACGGTGCCATATTTGCGTTCCGGATCGATAGGGTCACCCTGCGCTACATCGCGCTGACCATCGTGATCCAGCACCACGCGACCTTCTCCTGCTTGCGCGTGGTGTAACTGCTTACGTCGGGCATCGGTTGAGAAGAAGTCGGGTTCGACCATCTCCAATCCCTGTTTCCGAGCGAATGCTTCCGCACCCGCCGCGGTAAACATCACGTGCTGGCTCTGCTGCATGACAGCCCTTGCAGCCAGCACTGGATTGCGGATATGGCTGACGCAACTGATGGCACCGGCATCCAATGTGCGGCCATCCATGATACTGGCGTCGAGTTCGTGGGTTTCATCGTGCGTAAAGACCGAACCGTGTCCGGCATTAAACAGTGGACACTCTTCAAGTAAACGCACCGCTTCGGTGACTGCATCCAGCGCACTGCCGCCCTGGCTGAGAATCTGCTGGCCGCTGGCGACGATAGCGTTTAACGTCTCGCGGTAGGCTTGCTCTTTTTCCGCGCTCATGGCGGAGCGGGTCAATGCTCCCGCACCTCCGTGGATCACAATGACTGGCTTGACCATGTCATCTCCCTGTTATTAGTTCTGTGTGGTGGCCAGATATGAGAAAGTGCTTAGCAAGCGAACGATATCTGTCATGCTTTGTGCGGTGTAGTGTACCGTCACCGCATCACCGCGTTCCACTCCGGGGATCAGGCTAAACAGATCGGCCAGCACCGGTTTGGCGGTCATCAGCTCAAGATGATAGGGGGCAGCGATACGCGAGGTTCTTTCACGGTGTGCGCGTTGAACGGCCTGTTGTGCCTGTGCGCGAATCAGTTGCTGTGCCGCTTGCGGGCTGAGAGATTCCGCCGAGGTTTGCGAAATGGCGCGTTTGACGCAAGCATAGCCTGTTTGGGGATAATAGCGGGTTATCCACTGTTGCAGGATATTGTCGCCGCTGACCAGCCACAACGGTGTACCCTTTTCGGCTCCGGCGGCGGCATAGATGTCGCTCTCGCCCATCACTTCATCGTTGATTTTCACACGATAAAAGGCGCGGCCATTAATGGTATGTGCCAGCAGGCCGTGCTCCCCGGCTGCGCTGTGGTAGCCGATGAACATCAGGCCATCGAAAGCCTGCTGCTCCAGCCCGTCGACCATCGATAATATGCGTGGTTTGCCCTGAACCAGACGGGCGCGAGCATCGATATTCTCAGCCCGCAGATTGGTCATGGCGGCGTGGCTGTCAGCCACCACGACTTCCGTTGCGCCACCGGCAAAGGCACCGTCAATGGCGGCGTTCACTTCCTGCTCCATCAGCCCGCGAGCCAGTTGGTACTCTGCGTGTCCGGGGCTGTACTGCTCCGGTCGCATCACGCCGGCGATCCCTTCGATGTCGGCAGAAATAAACACTTTCATGGTTATGTCCTTACGCTAAAACGTTTTGTGCAAGACGGTCTAAAACCTGCCGCAATGCCGGGCGATGGTGACCACGAAAACCGGTCACCGCTTCGGCGCAGAGCAGGGCATCCAGTACGGCATGTTCAGTGGCATCGGCGGCGCACAGCATGGATTCCAGTTTTGCCTCTTCCGGCGGCTGCGGCGTGGGTTGTGTGGAAAAAGCGACAGCGATATCGCCAGAGCCGTGGCCCCAATAGCTGCCCAGACGGCCCAGCCCGGCACCAGCGCGTTTGGCGATGCGCCCGAGCTGGCGCGCATCCAGCGGTGCATCGGTTGCCATGATGATGATAATCGAACCCGCATCGCGTTGCGGTGTGAGCTCAGGCAACAGCGGTTCAATAAAGGGGCCGATTTGCAGTCTGTCCAGCGTGCTAAAATTGGCCAGCACCAGCACACCCAGTGTGGCATTCAGCTCGGGAATCAGACGAGATGCAGTGCCGATGCCACCCTTCAGGCCGAAGCAGCTCATGCCGTGCCCGGCACCGACGCTGCCGCGCGCAAAGTGGGTATCTGCATTGTGCAGCGCCGCCTGCGCCATGGCTTCAGTCACCGCCAATGCCTGAATATCGTTCAGCCAGCCATCGTTGCATTCCAGCGCCAGCGGGTTCACCGTGGGCAGCGTGCGCCCGAGTTCAGGGGTCTTGGCAATGGCGTCGCGCACTAGCGTGGTAAACAGTGTACCGACGGCAAGCGTATTACTCAGCAGGATCGGGGTTTGCAGTTGCCCCAGCTCTTCCACCTGCACCAGACCCACCGGTTTGGCAAAACCGTTAAGGACGGCGACACCGCACGGCAACGGCTGCGTAAACAGGTTGTCACCGGGGGGCACAATGGCGGTAACGCCGGTTTGCACCTCGCCCTGCGCCAGCGTTTCATGCCCGACGCGCACGCCAGTCACATCGCACAGGCTGTTGCTTGGACCGCTGGGCATGCGTGGCACGCCGACTTGCTGGTGGTCATGCCAGCGCTGCAATAGGGCGTGCAGCTGTGCCTGTTGAAAAGCCATCATGGAGTTCTCATGCATTCTTCAGTTTCGGGTCCAGCGTATCGCGCAAGGCGTCGCCTAACAAATTGAATGACAGCACGGTAAAGAAAATGGCCAGACCGGGGAAGACGCTGACGTGCCATTGCCCGGCCATCATCATACTGCGGCTCATCTCAAGGATATTGCCCCACTCCGGCACGTCCGGCTCGGGGCCAAGACCGATAAAGCTCAGGCTGGCCGCTGTGAGAATACTGGTGCCAATACGCATGGTGAAATAGACGATCACGTTCGGCAAGGTGGCTGGCAGAATATGGCGGATCAGCAAGATGCGATCCGGCGCGCCTGCGCTGCGCACCGCTTCCACATAAGCGGCTTGTTTCAAGGTTAATGCGGATGCGCGCACGATACGCGCGAACACCGGCACGCTGAACACTGCGACGGCGATAATCACGTTATTCAAGCCAGGGCCGAGAATGGCGACGACTTCGATAGCCAACAGCATACCGGGGAAGGCAAACAGCACATCGGCGCTACGCATGATCAGCATGTCAATCCAGCGGCCATAAAATCCGGCCAGCAGATCAAGCACAATGCCGACCACCATGCCGAGCGTGACGGAAAACAGGCCGATATATAAGGAGATGTGCGAGCCGTAGATAATACGGCTCATCACATCGCGTCCCAGGTCATCGGTGCCCATCCAGTCCGGATCCATCGGGTTAAAAGGGGCCAGCCAGGGGGCGAAGGCAGCGACCAGCACCAATAGCAGAATAAATCCGCCGGATACCAGCGCCAGCGGGTTTTGGATAAATGCCTGCCAGAAATCGCGCATCGGTGAGCGGATGGTGGCGTTATCTTGCGCGGCGGCGGTCATCGTAGGCTCTGTAGAGTGGCTCATGATCGCTCCTAGAGTAAACGAATGGCTGGGTTAACCACGGCGTAGAGCAGGTCGACCAGCAGGTTGATAACAATAAATTCGAACACGAACAGCATCACCAGCGCCTGAATCACCGGCTGGTCCTGCGTCTTGATCGATTCAATCAGCAGCCAGCCCAAACCGGGCCAACTGAATACGCTTTCCACCACAATCGAACCGCCCAACAGAAAACCGAATTGCAGGCCGAGCATGGTAATAATGGGAATCAGCGCGTTGCGCATGATGTGCTTCCAGGTGATCAGCCGTTGACGCAATCCTTTGGAGCGCGCGGTGCGCACATAATCTTCTTGCGCCACTTCAAGGAATGCGGATCGGGTGAAGCGTGCCATCACGGCAGCCACAGAGGCACCCAGCGTCAGAGCGGGGAGCACGATATCGCTCGGCTGGTTAAAGCCGCTGACGGAAAATACGCCGAACGGCATCGCAACAAACTGAATCAGCAGCAACCCGAGCCAGAACGGGGGCATGGAGATGCCGCCTACGGCGGCACTCATCAGCGTCCAATCCTGCCATTTTCCGCGCTGTAACGCGGATACCACGCCAATCAACAGGCCAAGTACCACTGACCAGGCGAAGCCAGCCAGCGCCAGCCACATGGTTGGCATAAAGCTTTTAGCGATCACGTCCATCACCGGTTGCTGTGTGCGATAGGTGATGCCCAGATCGCCGCGCAACAAGCCACCCAGCCAGCGAACACACTGCTGTGGCAGGGGATCGTTGAGCCCTAACAGCTGGCGAGCAGCCTCCACGGCGGCAATCGGTGCATCCGGCCCAGCATAAATCCGCGCCGGATCGCCGGGTAACAGCTTGATAAAACCGAACACTAACAGGGAGACCACCAGCAGCGCCGGGATCATTTCCAGCAAACGTCGGACAATATAAGCAAACATGGCGTTCTCCCTGTGCGATTACTTAAATTCAGCCTGATCGAAGATCAACGAGCCATCTGCCAGAATGTAAACGCCAGAGAGATTTTTCGCTTTACCCACCAGGTTGTCCGGCGTACCCAGGAATACCACAGGCGCATCACCCCAAATCACCTTCTGTGCTTCGGCGTAAGCAGAGGCACGCTTGCCAAGATCAGCGGTAGCCAACCCAGCCATAATGGCTTTATCGGCGGCGGCACTGCTGTAGTAGGCAACGTTATAGGCCGCCGGTACCCAGGATTCGGTGGCATAGAGCGGACGCAGTGCCCAGTCGGCATCACTGGTAGACGGCGACCAGCCGTTGTAGAACAGATCGAATTCTGCATCTTTCGGGTCTTTCACACCGAACAGCTTGGCGTTACGCATCCCGGAATCCATCGGTGTCACGGTGATCTTGATGCCCACCTGTTCCAACTGCTGCTTGAAGAACTGTGCGCTGCGGATGTAATCGGTACGGCTGGTGGTCCACAGCTTGAGGCTGATACCATCCGGGTAGCCCGCTTCTTTCAACAGCGCTTTGGCTTTGGCCGGGTCGTAGCTGTAGCTCGGCGTGGTTTGCGCCTGGAAGAACTGAACGCCCGGAGCCATCGCAGACGTTGCCGGTGTGCCCATGCCCGCGAAGCCGACTTTCAGCCACACATCGCGGTTGATAGCGTAGTTGAGTGCCTGACGCACGCGAATGTCATTCATGGGCGGACGCAGGTTATTCATGGCCAACCAGAACTGATAGATACCGGGGTCACGTTGGATGGCCAGCTTGCTGTCGCTTTGCACGGTGCCTACCAGATCGGACGGCAGCGGATAAATGGCATCAACCTGACTGGATTTCAGGGCCGCCACGCGCGTGGAGTCTTCTGGCGTCGGATAGAACGTCACGCTATCCACTTTTGGCCAGCCTTTCTGCCAGTAGCTGTCATTCTTGACCAGCTTGACGTCTTTGCCTTGCTGCCATTCGGTGAATTTGAACGGACCGGTGCCGACCGGGTGTACACGCAGTTGCTCTTCATCCGGGTATTTCTTCAGCGCTTCCGGACTGTGCATCACGGCAGACGGGTGCGCCAATGTGTTGACGAAGGCGCCGAACGATTTGTTCAGTTCAATCTTCACCTGCGTCGGAGAAAGTACGGTGACGGTTTTCACCATATTGAACAGGCTATTACGCTTTAAGCCTTTGCTCTGATCGGCCAGACGATCCAGGTTGGCTTTGACCGCTTCGGAGTTAAACGGTGCGCCGTCCTGGAAGGTGATGCCTTCGCGCAGCGTGACCACAAACTCGGTTGCATCGTCATTGCTGGTGTATCCGGTTGCCAGGTGCGGTACCAGTTTCATTTGATTATCAAACTGGAACAGGCGCTCGAAGATTCCGCTCTGGATGGAGTAACTCAAGGTGTCTGAGGTGTCGTGCGGGTCAAGCCCGGTAATATCGGCATAGATAGAGATGCGTAGATCTTGTGCCTGAGCCGCAGCGGCCAGACAGAGTGAAAGCCCGAGGGCCAGAGCGGAACGATGTCGTAGTGGCTTCATGGTGTGTCTCCCGGTTAAGAATGAGTCGTACTTTTTCTTGTTCATCAATAACTGTCGTTAGCGACCCAGTGGTGCGGGCCGACTTCCCGATAGGTCATTTTATTGACCGTTTCGCCCGCTTTGCGCAGCGGAGATGGGATCTCGCTGTCATCAAACTGGCGTACGCTGCGCTGCTGGGGGTTATTGAACACCGCCTGACGCGGGCCGATTTCCACAATCTGGCCGAGATACATCACGGCAATGCGGTTGGCGATACGCTCCACCACGGCCATATCGTGGGAAATGAAAATCCATGACACACCGGTTTTTTGTTGCAGATCCATCATCAGGTTCACCACCTGTGCCTGAATGGAGACATCCAGCGCTGAGACGGCTTCATCAGCAATAATGACCTGCGGTTGCAGCGCTATGGCGCGGGCGATGGCGATACGTTGGCGCTGGCCCCCGGAAAACTCGTGCGGGTAGCGGCGGGCGTGTTCGGGGGGCAACCCGACGATTTTCAGCAGTTCCTGTACGCGGGCCAGTCCGTGCTGCAGCAGCGGTTCGGCATCATAGTGCGCGGTTTTCTGTTCACTATCGCTGGATTGTTGTTGCCCCAGCAGAGGGAAACGACGCGGTCACGCGCTGTCACGCATGTCGCCCAACTTCGGTACTGCCGCCAACAGTGCCTGGGTATAAGGATGCTCAGGATGCGCGAAAATTTGCTCAACCGCCCCTTGCTCTACCACTTCGCCACGGTACATCACGACCACGCGATCGGCGATTTCGGCCACCACGCCCATGTCATGGGTAATAAACAGTACGGCAGTGTCGCTCTGCTGCTGAAGATCGCGCAGGATATGCAGAATGCGTGCTTGCACGGTGACATCCAGCGCTGTCGTGGATTCGTCGGCAATCAGCAACTGCGGTTCGCACACCAGCGCTTGTGCAATCATTACGCGTTGGCGCATGCCACCGGAGAGGGATGCCGGGTAGCTTTTCATCACGCGATCCACATCGGCGATACGCACTTTACGCAGCAACTCGCGCGCTTTTTTATCCGCCGTGGCGGCATCGCAAAGCCGGTGGTCGCGCAGCGCTTCCGTCAACTGATCGCCCACTTTCAACACCGGGTTAAGCGAGGTCATCGGTTCCTGAAAGATCATCGCCATGTCGCGTCCGCGCAGTTGGCGGCGATCGTCCTCTTTCATATTCAGCAGATCGTGGCGCTGTCCGTGGCGGGAATGGAAATGAATGCTGCCGCGCTCAATGGCGGCGGAACTGGCCAGCAGACCCATCGCAGTTAACGAAGTAACGGATTTTCCCGAGCCGCTTTCACCCACAATGGCGACGATTTCCCCCTTGTTGACGGAAAATGAGACGCTTTTCAAAGCGACGTGCTTGCCCGATCTACCGCTGAAGCTGACGCTCAGGTCATCGATCTCCAGCACCGGCATTGTGGTTTGTTGGGGGCCGAAGCAGGGAGCGGGGCGGCCTGTGCGTGTTGCGTCATGTGGACTCCGGTTAACAGTGTGGACTCTTGCTGCGTCATAGCCAGATACGTCCGTGGTGATAAGTCAGATAGGGAGAACTGTCGGCGGCCAGCCACAGTGGGCCATCCAGATCGACATAGTCAGCGGCGGCAGCGACCGGTAATGCGGCTTCCATCGCCAGTGAGGAACCGACCAGGCAACCGACCATCAGTTTTAACCCGTGCAGTCGCGCTTCTCGCACCATTGCCAGTGCTTCAGTCAATCCACCACACTTATCCAGCTTGATGTTGATCATCTCGTAACGACGACGGATGCCGGGAATATCTCCGGCGTGACGGCAGCTTTCATCAGCGCAGAGGGGGGATCGGGTGCGCGAAACGCAGTAACTCCTGATCCTTGCCTGCCGGTAACGGTTGCTCAATCAGCGCGATGTTATAGGGCAGCAGTGCGTGACACAGGCTGAGTAAATCGAGCTCTGCCCAGCTTTCCGTGGCATCGACCATCAAGGTGGCCCGTGGTGCGACGTCGCGTACGGCAGCAATTTTCTCAACGATGTCGCTCCGATCGAGCTTGAGCTTTATCACCTGTGCTCCGCGTGAAATCGCATCGTGGGTCGCTGTAACGGTATTTTCCAACGAGGCAATGCTCAGCGTTTCCGTGGTGATCAATGAGGCAGGCTGCTGTATTCCCACTTGTTGCCATACGGTTTGTTTATGGAGCGCGGCATCTAATCGCCACAGTGCGTAATCGAGTGCGTTGCGTGCCGCACCAGGGGGGAGCAGCGTTTGTACTTCATCATCCCTCGATGCACCGTGGGTAACGGCGCTTCGCACCGCATCAAGTTGACGGCAGACACTGGTGGCGGATTCCTGATATTCAAAGGCCGGAGTACACCCATTAAAACTTATAAGAGATTGTTATTAAAAGGTTATTATGACCACGCTCACCGCATTACGCAGTTCCTGTGCACGCTTGCACGGGCGTGCCAGAGAGAGTTTGACGGTCTCAACCTGCATCTGGCGCATCTCGCATATCCCTCTGGTGAATGAATAACCAAAACTATTTCACTCAGGGGAATGACTGACGAATACTTGTTTGTCGGGAGGGTATAACCTCAGGTTATACCCTGATGCAGACGCCAACATTACCCCGCCGATATAGCGAAACGCGCGGCAGCTAAAGTAGGAATTGTTGCCCGAAGGCCGTATAATGCGCGCCAATCAACAGAGCATAACCCGGAGAATCTCATGCGTCCGTCAGGCAGAATTGTACAACAGGTGCGCCCCATCACGCTAACGCGTGGCTATACCAAGCATGCTGAAGGTTCAGTGTTAGTGGCGTTCGGTGACACGAAAGTGCTATGTAACGCGACGGTAGAAGAAGGTGTGCCGCGCTTTCTGAAAGGGCAGGGGAAAGGCTGGGTGACGGCTGAATATGGCATGTTGCCGCGTGCGACCCATAGCCGCAATGCGCGTGAATCTGCCAAGGGTAAACAGGGCGGAAGAACGTTGGAAATCCAGCGCCTTATCGCACGTTCTCTACGCGCTGCTGTTGATCTGGAAAAGCTCGGTGAATACACCATCACGCTGGATTGCGACGTGTTGCAGGCCGATGGCGGTACGCGCACGGCCTCCATTACAGGCGCTTGTGTTGCACTGGCGGATGCGTTCAACAGCATGGTGGTAAAAGGACAACTGAAAGCCAGCCCGCTCAAAGGCATGGTTGCGGCGGTTTCTGTTGGCATCGTTGCCGGTGAAGCGGTGTGCGATCTCGAATACGTGGAAGACTCGGCTGCGGAAACGGACATGAACGTTGTCATGACTGAAGATGGCCGCATGATTGAGGTGCAGGGCACCGCCGAAGGCGAGCCGTTCAGCCATGAAGAACTACTCGCCCTGCTCGCTCTGGCGCGCGGTGGTATTGACACCATCGTTGAGGCACAAAAAGCAGCGCTGGTGCCAGTATCGGTCGCGGGTCTCAAGTAAGCATGACTGGCCTATACCGCCTGTCGTCTCATCAGCCGTTGCCTGGCAGCGGCGTTATCCATTTTTGCAAAGCGACCCCGGCGTCGCTTTTTTATGGCTGGCATTTTAGCCATAACCACACTCACCGTGATACGAGGAGATGCAGTAATGAAAGCCTATCAGCGCCAATTTATAGAATTTGCACTTAGCAAACAGGTATTAAAATTCGGCGAGTTCACATTGAAATCCGGACGCGTCAGCCCCTATTTTTTCAATGCCGGGCTGTTCAATACCGGGCGCGATCTGGCGCTATTGGGCCGTTTTTATGCTGAAGCGTTGGTGGATGCCGGTATCACCTTTGATGTGCTATTTGGGCCCGCTTACAAAGGGATTCCGATCGCTACGACCACTGCGGTGGCGTTGGCTGAACACCATGAAACCGATGTGCCTTATTGCTTTAACCGCAAAGAGGCCAAAGATCACGGGGAAGGTGGCAATCTGGTCGGCAGCGCGCTGCAAGGCCGCATCATGCTGGTCGATGACGTGATTACTGCGGGCACCGCCATTCGCGAATCCATGGGGATTATTGCTGCTAACGGTGCGACGCTTGCCGGGGTGTTGATTGCACTGGATCGTCAGGAGCGTGGCACTGGCGCTATTTCTGCCATTCAGGAAGTGGAACGCGATTATCAGTGCCAGGTGATTTCCATTATTGCACTGCAAGACTTGATAAGCTTTTTGGCAGAAAAACCAGAGATGGCCGTGCACTTGGATGCGGTGAAGGCCTATCGCGATCGGTATGGTATTTCTGCGTAGCCGTATCGTTTATGTTATTTGGAATAACGCACGCTTTTATGAATTTCGTGCGTTACTCAATTTTCTAATAACGCTGTCAACTCTGGTTCGCCATTAGCTATTTTTTGCAATATCGACAAGGCATTAATGTCTTCAAAATATGTTATTTGTTTATTGCATAATTGCATAATTGCATAATTGCATAATTGCATAATTGCATTAGAAATTTTGATCTTGTCTCTATAAGCGTGTCTATCATTTTAGCCAATTTTTTGTATTGTATACTGTGTTTTTTTAATACATCAGAGGTAAATAAAACTTTTTTCATGTCGTTATCACGACCGGTATTATACATCATCTCAAGACTGCCGGTCTTTTCCATTATTTTGTGGCTCAATTTATTAAATTCGCGTATTTTTTCCGTTTGCCCTTTTGAAATGCAATGAGTATTTTGGTATGCCTCTATTTTTGCTGTTGTTTTTATTTTTTCCTTGCTTCTAAAACTTCTTTGCAGTAAACAACTAATTCATTACATTTTTTTGATAATTCTTTTATTTCTTTATTATGTGTTGAGTTATATTTAAATAAATTGCTTATGGCGAGGATTTTGACATTTAACTCAATGGTAACCTGTGTTATGTTTAACGGTTTGAAAAGTAAATCATTACCGCTAAGTTCTTTTAAATATTTATTTCCTAATATTTGTTCTATTAATTCTCGTTCAATAGCGCAGCGATTCTTTATATAATACTTAGATCGATGGAATGGCAAGGAAGGCGTTAGCGATGATAAATTTTTTTCAATGTTTATTTTTATTTCATTAATTTCAGAAAGCAATTTTTCGTCCAGATTTTTTGTTATTATTCCCTGTCTTAAGACTGAGGTTTTTTTGCAATATAAATTTTTTGCCTCGTTAATAAACTCTATTTTTTAGAGGAAGAAAGCATTCTCTCATTTATACAATATGTATCCCTGTTAGAAGATGTTAAGCTATTGTTTATGGATGAAAAGTAAACTTGTTGTAAGGCTTTGATTTGATTTTTATTATCATCGGTATTGTCAAATTTTATCCATTCTGATATCTCTTCTTTCCCTTGATTGTTGTAGATTATTCTCAGTGTTAACTCGTCCTCTTCTGATTCGTCGAATTCAATAAAGAAATTCTTACTCTCATTGGTATTTATCAGTTCAAATAATGGTTTTAACCATTTTTCAAAAAAAATTTCAGGGGTGCTATTTAGGTCATCATCGTTATTAAATTTTGATAAAATGTATTGTCTTGTTTTTAATTCAACATTCGGGATTACATTCAATAAATTCAATATGAAATCATAAAACTTAACCCAGTTATCTGATTTTGATTGAATATCTTTACCTCCCGTGATGAGACCATAAATTTGCTCTATGGAAAAATATGTATTCCCAACTGAAATGGTTGTTGTCATTTTTGCCTTCCTTATGCATTTTTAACACCCCAATTATAATATTGATCCCAAAAGATAAGAATATAAGGTAAATCGCTTAATCTGGATCTTAGTCCAATGTGGATATATAAAGATGTGGTGCAAAGGGGGCTACGCCTGTTCTTGCTTCAAAGTAAAAACAGGCTTTGAGGATAGAATAATATTGGGTATTGAAGACGGATTAAAAAATTTGTGCAGCCAACAACGGCCAACGGGTATCAAATTCCTGTGTTGGCCGGAAACGGAATTCAGAGCGAACATAGCGTGACAGCATACCTTCGCAGAAAGCGAGCAGTTGGCTGGCAAGTAGTGACTCATCATGCGCAAGGGCTTTACCCTCTCGCAGCTTATGCTCGCGCAACACCTGTTTAAGCTGCGATTCAATGCGTTCAAACAGCTGGTTAATACGTCCTTGCAGGCGATCTTGTTCGAACATTAGCGCATGGCCGGTCAGGATACGCGTCAGGCCGGGGTTGCGTTCCGCAAAGCCCAACATGAGTAACAAAATCAGCCGCAAACGTTGGAAAGTATCTTTCTCATCTTGCAGAATCAGATTGATACGTGTTGTCAGCGAATCCTCAATAAACTCGATAAGGCTATCAAACATCCGCGTTTTGCTGGGAAAGTATCGATAGAGTGCGGCTTCGGAAACCCCGACCATTGCGGCAAGCTTTGCGGTGGTGATGCGTTGGCTGCCATCGCTGGATTCCAGCATCTGTGCTAACGCTTGCAAGATTTCCTCGCGGCGATTCCTTTTCGTATTCTCTTTCTCTGCCATGTCAGAAGAGACCCTTGATCAAAAATAAGCTGACAACCATTTATTAGCGTCGCAGTTGTTGATAACGCTGCGGCTTATGTTCTTTTAGTTCTGAATAAACACTACAAAGACACGCGATTGACCGCGTGTCTATCGGGTAATGCACGGTATACCGATTTTTGGATCAATGGCGACCGGAATGACCGAAACCGCCTTCTCCGCGTTCTGTACCCACAAAATCATCAACGATGTTGAATTCAGCCTGAACGACGGGAACAAACACCATCTGTGCGAGGCGCTCACCGGGTTCGATAGTAAATGCCTGTTGGCTACGGTTCCAAACGGAAACCATCAGTTGTCCCTGATAATCAGAGTCGATAAGCCCAACCAGATTGCCTAATACTACGCCGTGCTTATGCCCTAAACCTGAGCGAGGGAGAATAACGGCAGCCAGGCTGGGATCGGCGATATGAATAGCGATACCTGTCGGTACCAGTATCGTATCCCCAGCTGCCAGTGCAATCCCCTCATCAATACAGGCGCTCAGGTCAAGCCCTGCTGACCCTGCGGTGGCATAGGTCGGTAACGGGAACCGCTGACCAATGCGTGAATCAAGAATTTTTACGTCGATTTTTTTCATCATAACGGCGGACAATCTCATCGATTAAATGTTGGCCAAGGAGGCGCTTTTCGCACAGAGGTAAGCGGGTGTCGCCCTCCGGCCAAAACAGGTGTAATGCGTTGGTGTCACTGTTGAATCCCTGCCCTGAGAGGGATACGTCGTTAGCGCAAATCAGGTCCAGATTTTTACGCGCCAGTTTTTGTCGCGCGTATTCTTCCACATTCTGGGTTTCGGCAGCAAATCCAACGACGAAAGGGCGAGACTCGGACATGGCCGCAACCCCTGCGATAATATCTGGGTTTTTGACCAGTGTTACACTCATTTCATCACCCTGTTTTTTAATTTTTTCGTCGGCGATCTGTTGGGCCCGGTAATCGGCTACTGCGGCACAGCCGATGACGATGTGCTGCTGTGCGGCATGGGCCATTACGGCTTGTTGCATTTCCAATGCGCTGGCGACATCGATGCGCTGCACGCCTGCCGGCGTCGGCAATGACACCGGGCCGGCGACCAGCGTAACCTGGGCACCGCGTGCCGCTGCTGTCTGGGCGATGGCGAATCCCATCTTGCCTGAACTGTGATTGGTAATGAAACGTACCGGATCCAACGCTTCACGCGTTGGCCCCGCTGTGATCATAATGTTGAGATGTTGCAGATCGTTGACGCGCGAAAAATGCGTTTCAGCGAGTTCAACGATCGTCAGCGGATCCAGCATTCTACCGGGACCCACATCACCGCAGGCTTGGCTGCCGCTGTCTGGTCCCCAAACCAGGCTACTGCGTCGTACCAAAGTGGCAAGATTCTCTTGTGTCGGTGTGGCGCGATACATCTGCTGATTCATGGCTGGTGCGATAGCGATGGGCGCAGCCGTTGCCAGACAAAGCGTGGTGAGCAGGTCGTTAGCCATGCCAGCGGCTAAGCGTGCAATCACATCTGCCGTTGCGGGGGCAAGGATAACCAGATCCGCCCATTTCCCGAGCTCAATATGTCCCATCGATGCTTCAGCGGCAGGATCAAGCAGATCGTCTGATACCGGGTATCCCGAAACCGCCTGAAGCGTGAGTGGCGTGATAAATGCCTTCGCGGCGGGTGTCATTACCACGCGTACTTCTGCACCGCGATCGCGCAGACGTCTGACAATCTCGGGACACTTGTAAGCAGCAATACCGCCGCTGATACCGAGCACGATTTTTTTACCGGAGAGCCCGGGCTGGTTGGAAAATCCCGTCATCATCTTTGTCCGATTAACGCCTAAGAGGAAACATTTTATCATAATCTTGCCGGATGAGAGGAATCTTACTCGCGTTTGCGCATGTTCTTGATACTTGGTTGTAAGGAATCTTGCGTGCTGTTACGCAGGTGTCTACTCGAGTTCTCGCGGTGTTTCCTTGAGCCTGCCATGATATAATAACGATGGAAAGGAGGCGCAACGGTGTGGATTGACGATCAGGCTCCGCGTGAAAAGCTTATTGCCTCGGGGGCTGAAGCGCTTACGGACGTAGAACTGTTGGCCATCTTTCTGCGAACCGGGCTGCCAGGTGTTCACGTGATGGCGCTGTCGGAACAACTGCTGCATCATTTTGGCTCCCTCTATCATGCCATGATGGCGGAACAACACACGTTTTGCGCTGTAAAAGGGATGGGGGTGGTTAAATTTGTGCAATTTCAGGCGGTGGCGGAACTGGCTCGTCGGCTCTACGCAACGCGTTTGGTGAAGGAAAAAGCGATGCTGAATCCTGATCTGACCATACAGTATCTGCAATCGGCGTTGGCACATCAGGCGAGGGAGATTTTTACCGCACTATTTCTTGATAATCAGCATCGTGTGATTCGCCATCAAGAAATGTTTGCTGGTACGATCGCCAGCGTTGAGGTGCATCCAAGAGAAATTGTGCGTGAAGCGTTAAAAGCCAATGCGGCGGCGCTCATTCTGGCGCATAATCACCCTTCCGGGGACGCAGAGCCGAGTAGTGCCGATCGTATGATAACGACGCATATTATTCAGGCATGCGCATTGATGGACATTCGCGTCCTCGATCACCTGGTAATTGGGCGTGGTGAGTACGTATCATTTGCCGAGCGAGGCTGGATTTAACACATTTTCCGCGATCCTTAGGGATCTTTCGCTGCTCGGGACTTGAGCACATCCGCGCTAGAGCGTACACTACGCCACCTTTGAGAATCTTGGGTGTGGCGTCAAGAGCCTATCTCGGCAGGTTTACCCTGATGACAGCATCTTTACTTGTAAAGCTACTGAGATGGGCTCT
The DNA here is from genome assembly GCF_047692315.1 of Symbiopectobacterium sp. Classification (GTDB taxonomy): domain Bacteria; phylum Pseudomonadota; class Gammaproteobacteria; order Enterobacterales; family Enterobacteriaceae; genus Symbiopectobacterium. The sequence continues at coordinate 127,543 of NZ_JBLLJS010000013.1, forward strand.
AAAGCCTGACGAGGCGGCCAACATCCTCTACGAAGCTCGAGCTGATTTGATTTTTGGAGAATAGACATGTCCCGAGTCTGCCAAGTTACTGGCAAGCGTCCGGTGACCGGTAATAACCGTTCCCACGCACTGAATGCGACCAAACGCCGTTTTCTGCCGAACCTGCATTCCCATCGTTTCTGGGTTGAAGGCGAAAAACGCTTTGTAACGCTGCGCGTATCTGCTAAAGGTATGCGTGTTATCGATAAGAAGGGTATCGAAGCGGTCCTGGCCGATCTGCGTACCCGTGGTGAAAAGTACTAAGGAACTGAATCATGGCTAAAGGTGTTCGCGAGAAGATCAAGCTGGTTTCTTCTGCCGGTACTGGTCATTACTACACGACGACGAAGAACAAGCGCACTAAGCCGGAAAAACTGGAACTGAAGAAATTCGATCCGGTTGTCCGTCAGCATGTGATCTATAAAGAAGCTAAAATCAAGTAATTTTAGTGGACTTATGAAAAACCCGGCCAAGGCCGGGTTTTTTTATGCTACGTTAGCCGCGGGCGTGTTCAGGAGGATAAAATGCCGGAATTACCAGAGGTAGAAACTAGCCGCCGTGGAATATCACCGTATCTTGTCGGGCACACTATCCTGCATGTTGATGTGCGTAACGCCCGCTTGCGTTGGCCAGTCTCTAGCGAGATTCTTTCGTTAAGCGACCAACCTATTCTAAGTATCGAACGTCGTGCAAAATACCTGCTGTTTGCATTGCCTGGTGGCTGGATTATTGTGCATCTGGGCATGTCTGGCAGTTTGCGCATCCTGCCGGAATATCTCCCGCCCGCTAAACACGATCATGTGGATATGGTCATGGACAACGGCCATGTGCTGCGTTATACCGATCCCCGGCGTTTTGGTGCCTGGCTGTGGACGACAGATCTTGAATCAAGTAGCGTACTTGCTCACCTCGGCCCGGAACCATTGAGTGAGGAATTCTCTCCCGACTATCTCTATCAACGGTCTCGCGGTAAGCACACTGCCATCAAGCAGTGGGTGATGGATAACAAGGTTGTGGTCGGCGTAGGAAATATTTATGCCAGCGAATCCCTGTTTATGGCGGGTATTCACCCTGATCGTGCGGCAGGTTCGCTAAGCGAATCAGAATCTAATCATTTATTTCAGTCGATAAAGCTGGTGTTACAGCGCTCGATTGAGCAAGGCGGAACAACGCTAAGGGATTTCTTACAGTCAGATGGTAAACCAGGGTATTTTGCGCAGGAATTGCAGGTTTATGGTCGGGCGGGGGAGCTTTGCAGAGTATGCGGAACGCCGCTGTTAATGAAAAAACATGGGCAGCGTAGTACGTTTTATTGTCGCTGCTGTCAGAAGTGATGCCTGATAAGCAACGCCTACGTAGTTGTATGTAATGGCGAATCTAAATGTGAATCAATAAGATAATATGACTGAGGATTTTATCGGTGAATCAAGAGTACTCTACTGCTGCACGACACCCGCTTGATAAGCAGCATATAAAACTGACCTATGTGACGCACTTTTATTCCAATCAAAACAATATGGATTCAGTGTTTTCCTTGCTCCGGCTGTACGAAAAGTTGCCGGAATACATGAGAACAGCAGTGGAATTTGTTGTCGTGGATGATGGCTCACCCATTGAGTACGATGTTGGTGAATATGATTTGAATATCAAATGGTTGAAAGAGGATATTCGTTGGAGCCAGGCTGGTGCACGGAATTTAGGCGTCACCTATGCGAAATCAGATAAAATCCTAATTACTGATCTTGACCATGAGTTACCAGAAACTACATTTCGTTATATGATAAATTGCCGTAACCCTGGGAGAAATTTTTACAAAATATATCGTGAAAGTCGTGTTGATGGTGCGATGAAAAGAGGAAAGGTATGTAATATTGGGGATCTCTATTACGGACACCCGAATACTTTCTTCATGTCTCGTGCGCAGTTTATGCGTTTCTTCGGGTACGATGAAGAGTTTGCTGGTAACTATGGCGCAGAAGATTTTCGCTTTGTTAAATACCAAAAATACCAATGATCACGGCAGCACTATATGCCTAAAAAATTTCTGTGCTACGAGCGAAACGTTAATCGCGATGAAAGCTATCACTCTTTGAATCGTGATCTTTCTGGTAATACCCCAATAGATTTGAGAAAAAAGGAAGAGTGTTCTTTGTTTGGTGATGGATACGGGCAGAGCCGCATTTTTCTTAACTTCACTTGGGACATCGTGTATCGCATATCGCAATAACTTAGTGCCTAAAGAACTACCTCCGCTAAAAAAATGGTGGCGGTCATTGTGGTGGTTCCGCTATATGTTTGCCTCTTTGGCTCGCTGAATAGTCGCTACTTTTGCCCTACGAAATCCCCAAGGATAGGACTGCTAATTAGGTACTATATCACAATTGACTCCTTCTAAGTCGCTAAGAACGTCAACAAGCGATGTGTGTACCTTAATATTGGTGGGGCATTTCGTAGGGGGCTATCCACGAGCTTAATACGCACAATTCCGATGAATGAAGCGGGCTAATACCTTAGTTCTAATCTTTTATTCTCAGTCTGCTACTTATCTTGGGCTGTTATTCACACCATCAGTGGATCCTGCTGTTCGGTTAGATTGGGGTAAGTACATGGTGAACAACAAATTGTTAACATCCCCGGTACTACTGAAAAGCAGAGAGTATTTTGCCATTATTATCTCTTCAATAGGCCGGGATGTTTCTTATTTTCATTTCTATGAGCTATGAGCTCTATTTGACTAATTCGTTTAACCACTCTTGGATGTCATTCTCATCATAGCCGCGATGGAAACGATATCGCCATGGGTAAACCTTTTCTTTTATATTTCCGCTTACTCGAAGAATTTTTGCATCGCAAATAAACTTAGCGGGATTTCCAGAAAAAAGTTGACCATTAGGAATATTTGATTTAACAACGCTCCCTGCAGCTACAACAGCATCCTTACCTATTATAACTCCGGGCAAAATTAATGCCTTTGCTGCTAAGACCACAAAATCTTCAATCGTTACTCCCAGAAGTATTTCACTAGGTGGAGTAGGATCATTTGTTAAGAGAACCTCAGGAAACATCCAAACATAATTTCCTACTTTGGATTTTTTTCCAATATGCACATCAGCATGCATCTTTGTGTAATTACCAATCGCACAATCACCCTGAATATCTCCTCGCGAGCCAAGTTGTACGTTGCAACCTATACTACTATTTTCACGGATTGTTATATGGTGTCCAGAAGTAAAATTGGCACCTAAGGTTGAACCTACATATAAACAGCTGTGGCTGCGTATCTTTGCATTCTCTCCAATAGATAAAGCATTGCTATTAGCTAGGTGTGTTGGTATCCCCAATTCACAATAGCTGTCAATTGTAACGTTATCGCCGATCTCTACATAGTCATGAACTGTGCAAAATGGCCCAATGTTTACATTTTTCCCTATTTTTGCGTTTGGGGAAATAATGGCGCTAGGATGTATCATTATTATGCTGTACTCCCTGCATCAATAGTGAAGGTTGTTCCGGTTATTCCAGATGCATTTTCTGAAAGTAAAAATAAAATTGCATTAGCAGCATCACTTACATTGGCCAAACGTCCCAGGCAACTTCTACGTTTGATTTTATCTAGTTTTTCCCCAATTAAACTACCTGTCATACTTGTTTCCATATAGCCAGGCGCTAATGTATTTACTGTTATTTTTGCCTTGCCCAGTTCTCTAGCGAGTGATTTTGTAAAACCCCCGAGTGCTGCTTTGGTTGCTGCATAGACACTAAGGCCATTAAAACCTGTAGAACCTATAATTGAGCCTACGTTGATAATCCGGCCCTCTTGATTCAACAGCATTGCGCGCGATACATATTTAGTAATAAGTATAGGCGCTTCTATATTTATCCTAATAAGATGGCTAATGTCCGTTTCATGCATTGTTGATAACACACCATCACCACCAATAGCTGCATTATTTATGAGGGAATATGGCCTTCCGTGAGTTTTAGTTATACGTTTAACTAAGCTTGCAATATCTTTAGTGTTTTCAAAGTCAAATTGATAAAAATGCACATGGCTAAATTTATTCTTGAGCTCCTGATATTCAGGAGTCTCAGCACGACTAATACCAATTATTTCGTAACCAGAAGACGCAAGTAGGCGAGATGTTTCTAATCCTAGCCCTTTTGCTGCCCCTGTTATTATCACACTTTTCATATTAGTTCCTGATTTTCTTGCCTGTTGTATTTATCTCAATTTGGTCAACAAATTTTATTATCGCAGGTATTTCAAAAGATTCAAGTTTATCTCTGCAAAAATTAATAATTTCTTTTTTTATATCTTTATTGCTCAGATGACTAACAGATTTTTTCAGCACTATTTCAGCAGAGACTATCGCTCCTAGAATAGGGTTTTTCTTGGATGATACTTTAGCCATTGAAACAAAGTCAGATTTCTCCAAGACTGCTTCAATTTTCTCAGGCATGACTTTATTCCCTCCAACGTTAATAGTACCACTATCTCTTCCGAGGAAATAAACTCTCTGGCCTTCGATTTTTACTAAATCACCAGTATTTAAAAAACCATTTTTATCAATATCAATCGTTCCACTTAAGAACCGAGTGCAACCATGTTCACTTTTTACCCACAAGATCCCGTTATCTACTTTTAGTTGGTAGCCAGTAAAAGATTTTTTTTCTAAATATTCTGATGGAAAACCTTCCATTTTATCTTTTACTGCAAAGCCAACCCCTGCTTCAGTAGATGCATAGATGTGGGTAATCTTCGCATTTTGATAACTTTTCAATAAAGCGTTTAATACATTCTGAGTACTAATCTCACCACCTAATGTTATTTGTTTTAATGGAATAAGATTATGTTCTGGAACCATTAACACTTTTCGCCAAAATGACGGAGTTGCTGACATACAATTAACTTTGTTTTTATAAAAAACATCCACTACATGATTAATTGTATCCTGAGGTTCGCAAAGAACTAGCTTAGAACCAGATGCAATAGTCTGTAAATAAACCTGCAGACCGGCAAATCTATTTATATCGTAGCATAGTCCCCATGTGAAAAGGCTTCCTTTATTAACATCACTCTTAGCTGTAGACATTAATGAACTTAATGTATAGCTTGCTAACTTTGGTACCCCAGAGGTTCCTGACGTCGCGAGTAAAAAGTCATCATGGTTTTCTCGCTGTGATTTTTCACAGCATGTGAATGTTTGCTTGTCGACTGACTTTATAGCACCTTGCAATAGCTTTATTACAAACTGGATATTTGCTGATTGATAAAATATCTCTGCTGTAGCTTGTTCGATATCTGGTGCTTGAAGAAACAAACTGGATGATATTGCATCTAAACCAGGAATCAATATAGCTAGACTTTCTCGATCCGATGAGATAACAGCACAGTTTTTTCCCTCTAGCTGAGGGTACTTCTCTTTAATTTCATAATATAATTTCGTGATGTCGCCAAAACTATATTTTTTTGTATTTGTGACTAAAAATTCCCGATCTGGAGGGATACGTTTGATATAGTCAATTAGGTTACTTTTCATTGTGGTTTTCATAGATGCCTACAAATTCACCAAATGTTTTCGGGTAAACTGCATCTTGCATTTCTTGGAATGGATCAAAATCTAACTCTTCTTCGAGAAGAGCTACTAAAATAGCGAAGCCGAGAGAATCTAATCCACTCTCAAGTAATATGATATCATCTGAAATTGTATCGTAATGTTTATCTACATTAGTTTGTTCTAATGCATCATTAAATTTTTCAATAATGATATTTCTCATTGTAGTTACCCCTTCATAAAAAAGAAAAAATTCTAACATGGTATACTTGGAGGGAGAATAGCCTAAATAAGACAGAAAGGCCTGCATCCTTCAGTATATTAGTCGGTGTATTGAAACGAGCTCATTCGCCTTGGCTGATGTAAAATCAGTATATGCAGGCTGCCAGAGATGGTGTTACATAGGCAGTTACTTTTACAACAACTGGTTCGATGCTTTTAATAACCGCCAACTGTGAATGTATCGGCTAATAATATAACAATATGGAACATAAAAAAAGTGTTCTTACTTATATGGATGCTATGTATATTTTGTTAGCTCTAATTTCTCTTTTAGCGCTATCCCAATTGGAGTTGGTAAGAAGTGAGAAACGTCACCGCCGTGACGGGCTACTTCCTTTACCAAGGAGGACGAAATAAATGACCACTCCTCCGACGGCATCAGGAATACGCTTTCTAGCGTTGGTAAGAGGTGTGAATTCATCTTCGCCAGTTGTAATTCATACTCGAAATCTGAAACTGCACGCAGCCCACGGATTAGTATGTTTGCCTGTTGCTGCTGTGCGAAGTGTGCCATTAAATCCGAGAAACCGACTACTTCGACGTTTGGCAGGTGTTGGGTTGTGTGTTTTGCCAGAATGACGCGTTCATCGAGTGTAAACAGGGTGTTTTTACTTGGACTCGCGGCAATGGCTAATACAATATGATCAAACAGTCGAGACGCACGCGTAAGCAGGTCGAGGTGTCCATTGGTTAAGGGATCAAAAGTTCCAGGGTAAATCGCTTTGGTAACCATAGAAAGTCCTTAACCTGTATATAGCCCATTAAATGGATGAATTGGATCGTTGAGGTAAGTAGGGTTCTAACAGTGATAACAGGCGTTGCAATGCACCTTGGTTTTGGTGCAAAACTTCTACGGCGTGACGACCATAATAAAGCCGATAATCCTCATCAGCCAGCAAACTAGTCACTTCTTTAACAATACTTGTTGTATCGTTTACTGTGATTAATCCACCTGCGTTAGAAAGCTTTTGACAGATATCTTTAAAATTGAAGGTATGTGGTCCCATGAGCACTGGGAGTGCGTGTGCTGCCGGCTCTAATGGGTTGTGACCACCACTCTCGATAAGGCTTCCCCCCACAAATGCCAAGTCGGCAATCCCATAAAGCAGCATGAGTTCCCCCATCGTATCGCCAATAACCACCTGAGTTTCTAAGGAAGGTACTTCACCACTACTGCGGAGGCTATACGTGAATCCTAAGTTGTTTGTCAGTGCTTGCGTTGTAGAAAACCTTTCCGGATGGCGTGGGACTAGAATTAGCAACAGATTGGGGAAACGTCTTAACAGTTCGCTATGAGCTGCTAAGATCATTGCTTCTTCGCCTTCATGTGTGCTGGTGGCAATCCACACAGGACGGCGTGAGGCCCACTGGCGGCGCAGTGCAACTGCTCGGGCGGCTAGCTCAGGGGTGACAGAAATATCAAATTTCAGGCTACCAGTGATGGCTAAATGTGAACGTTGCAGACCTAGATCGATAAATCGTTCTCCATCTTCCTGAGTTTGCGCGGCAATTAATGTGATGCGGCGTAAAATACTGCGCATAAAGAACCCGATTTTTTTGTAGCCTGTTGCCGAACGCTCAGAAAGCCGAGCATTGGCAATGACCAGCGGAATATCGCGCCGATAGAGCTCGGTAATCAGATTTGGCCATAGCTCAGTTTCCATGATAATCACTAACTTCGGGTTCGCCTGATCAAAAAATCGCTTCAGCGCACAGGGGAGATCATAAGGAAGATATACGTGATAGACATCATTGCCGAAGGCTGAGCGAACACGTTCAGAGCCTGTTGGCGTCATCGTTGTTACCGTAATGGGTAATGACGGGTAGCGATGACGTAGCGCTCTGACGAGTGGAATGGCTGCCAATGTTTCGCCAACCGAGACGGAATGCAACATAATGCCATTTAGTTTCACCTTTTCCGCGCAAAAGCCATAGCGCTCGCCCCAACGGCGACGGTATGCAGGGGCTTTGCGCCCACGCAACCACAGGCGAAGCCAGACTAGCGGTTGGAAAAGATAAAGTAGGATGGTGTAAAAGGTTTGTAGCATCAGTCTTGGCTATTTTAGAGTTATCACAGTAGTGATTTTATCGTATTAATGGCAAGAAGGCTAATGAGAATGTATCATATCTTCTCTGTAATCTAGTTTGATTTGAAATCAGAATAATGTACGCTTGCTCGGTGTGCTCTTTTTTTTTGCGTAACTGAACTTAAAAAAGCAAAATAAGGTAACAGTACGAATATTGTGCGCCTTTCTTTCTTTTCTATAAATAAGCCTAAAAATTTTTTTTAGTATATCCTGCTCATTGGCTAAGGTTTTTTTTATTTGATGCTGAATCCTGTGGTCTAATAAAAGTTGTGTCGCTCGGTTGTTGATGGTAAATATGCTGATATATTCTTCAAATTTGCTATTAGCAATAATATGACACATCCAAGAAATCAATACTCTTGGGTTTTCGCGTTCGCTCCAATATCTGTCGAGATACTCAGTCACAATTCTTATTTGTCGAGACGTTTTTTTGTGTATATTGTTTTCGTGTAGTCGATAAAAACAAGCATTCTTGCGAGTAATTTCGAATTCATAGGTTGGATTGGCTAGCATATATCTAAAGATTTTTGTTCTTAAAACTATGTCATCGCCTATGATATCCTCATCAAAAGCACCGACTTCATCGACGATCGATTTTCTGAAAATGGCACCTTGAATATAGAAAGCACCAAATTCATTATACTCTAGCTCTAATAAGTCTTTAGTATTGCAATCTGTCATTGAATCTAGAACAAGAGTGTGGTTGTCACTTATAATAAATCCCTTACTATTTATATTCACAACTTTTGATGAAGCAATTAGAGCAAGATCAGAGTTTTTGGCCATCTTATTGATTTGCCCTAGCATTACTGATGAATTATATATATCATCTAAAGAAATAAAAGATATGAATTGACCATTGGCTTTTTTATAAGCATTATTTAGGTTCTTTCCAATGTTACCAGTATTTTCCTGAGCTATTATCTCCATCCGCAACGGGATTTTCTTTGCTATTTCCTTTAATATCTCTACGCTATTATCTTTTGAACCATCATCAACAATAATTATTTCTGTATTTTTATAATTAATATCAATAATGGATTTTATTGTCTCTTCAAGAAATTCTGCATGGTTATATCCAAGACAACAAATAGAAAATAAAGGCTGGGCATCACCAGGCATTAACAACCTCCACCACACGAGCAACCTCAGCGGTTGTCATTACTGGGCTAATTGGCAAAGAAAGCACTTCGTTGTGGAGTGCTTCTGTAATAGGAAGAGATAAGTTTTCCCATTCTTTATAAGCATCTTGTTTATGAGGAGGTATAGGATAATGTACCAAAGTCTGTATATTGTTATCATTCATATGCTTTATGAGTTCGCTTCTTTGCTTACTCTTTATAACAAATAAATGCCATACGTGTGCCGATGGATTTAGAACAGTCGGCAATGAGATTTTAGAGTTATTTATGTTGTGTAAATAATAATTTGCAATCTCTTGTCTTTTAATAATTTCTCTTTCAAGATAAGGCAGTTTTACAGAAAGCATTGCTGCTTGCATTTCATCTAATCTACTATTTAACCCCTTGTAAAGGTTTTTATATTTTTCATGAGAGCCATAATTTCTTATTGCATTGACGGTATCTCTAAGTTCAGCATCGTTCGTTGTGATTGCTCCTGCATCACCTAATGCACCAAGATTCTTCCCTGGATAAAAACTGAATCCTGCGGCATCACCCCAGTTCCCAGCTTTTCGACCTGCAATGTGTGCACCGTGTGCCTGAGCGCTATCTTCAAGCAATAGCAAATTATGTTCTTTGGCAATTATAGATAATTCATTCATAGGAGCTAATTGACCATACAAATGTACAGCAAGTATGGCTTTTGTTTTCTTTGTTATGGCTTCTTTAACATTCTGAGGTTTAAGGTTAAATGTTTGAATGTTCGGTTCAACTAAGACTGGGACTAAGTTATTCTCAGTAATCGCAAGTATCGATGCAATGTAAGTATTCGTAGGAACGATGACTTCATCACCGTCTTTTAATTTTTTTAATTCTTTCCATGCGCGTAGCACAATACTGAGGGCATCAAGTCCATTTGCAACACCAATCGCAAATTTAGTTCCACAAAAGGAAGCAAACTCACTTTCAAAGTGATTAAGCTCGTTGCCGGAAATATACCATCCAGAATCGATAACTCTGGAGCAGGCATTTTTTAATTCCTCTTGGTATTGCTTGTTTATTAACTGAAGATCTAAGAACTTAATCATTCTGTTTATCAACCATTTTAATTAGTTTGAGGAAATCATTATAATCTCTGATATAATCAGACTCATCGTAGAGCCTGTCTGCAAGCACCATTAGGACACAATCATCAGAGAAATCATGCATTTCTCGCCACATAAAAGACTCTATGAGTAGACCTTGTGCTGGATTATCCAGAAAAATACTTATTTTTTCTTTCCCGTCATCAAGGAGAAAACGGCACGACCCACGAACGGCTATAACAACCTGTTTCAGTTGTTGATGCGCATGAAAGCCGCGCCTTACCCCTTCTTTTGTATTGAACATGTAATATACTCGCTTAATCTCAAAGGGAATATTCTTTTCGTGTTCAAGAGAAATGAGTGAGCCACGTTCATCGCCATGGGTTTGTAGCTGTAAAAATTTAATTTGCATTCCGAGTTAGCCTATTTAGTCGTTATAAAAATAAAACATGATATATTTGTTATGGTTTTATAATATCAAATAATTTTATACATTAACAGATGTCTAAATGTTATTTTTGACACTCAAGGTATATGCAGTTTTTTTCTTCGACATCGGGTTTGATTATGAGTTTTGATCTTGGATGAACGTTTTCGAATGCAAAACGGAGAACGGATATCGCATTAAGGGGGGGTAACTTACCTCTTAATATCTCTCGGATGCAGATCCATAATGTGGTCAACTTGCTTTTCTTTTGATGAGTTTCCCTAAAAAATATCTTAAAATAAAGGAGTTCTAAATATCTAAATGGACTCTTAAATTCATTCTCATTCTCATTCTCATTCTCATTATTAGATGAAAATAAATGATTTATTGAGCCAACACAAAAGGCGTTGACAGAAATATTTTTTTCTATCATATGGTTTATGGTTACGAAAAAGTCGACATCTATACCATAGAAACCTAATTTCTCTTCAAAAACATAACCTCTGTATTTTTCAATTTTATTAATAAGGTCTTTGGATAGTACTATTCCTGAAGTTACAGAGCTCATGTTTGATGTTACAGGGCCCTCGTTGATTAATATATTTTTATCTTTTGATGAGTGTGGGTGACTCTGTATGGCGACGTTATTTTTTTCTGTTATGATTCGGGGGAATATAAGATTGCTTTTTCTATGGGTAGCGATGTTTTGTAAGTACTCTACATTTATTGTTGAGTCTTGATCTAAAATTGCGATGAAGTCAAAATTACCCTTTTTTATAATATAATTATAAATCTTGGAAAGGGAGATGTTTCTTAAGTCTTGATATATAGAGAGGGAGATTCTTTTCTCTTTACATTTTTCGAGATATTCTTCAATGTCATGATCTTCAAATAGATTGGGGCCGTTATTCCATATAAATATTTTGAAATTAATATCTTTATTGTCTGTGTCAAGCAAACTCTGTAATGTTGAAGACTGTGAGATTGACGAATTGTAACTGATAACCAGCGCATTCACATTCATAATGAATTCTCTAATTTTTTATTGTTTTTTATTCTTATAAGTGTGCTTTTAAGATTTTTGTAATAAACATCATCATACAAATTTGAAATCGAATGCTTTATTTCATTGGGTGGCGTATGAATATTTCTGTCTATGATGTTTTTTAATATTGATTGTAACTCAACATAATCCATTGGCTTAAAAAGAGTACCATTGATGTTATTTTTTATAATATCAGCTGGACCAGATGGGCAGTCACTACTGACACAGTAAATACCGAATGACATTGCTTCTGCTAACACCATGCCAAACCCTTCGAATGAGGAGGTTAACAGTAGAGCTGTTACAGCGGGTATATTATTTTGAATATACCCCCAAGGATTATTTTGCCAACCGTGCCAGTGTACGTTCTCATCAACCCCCTGTTTATGAGCATATTCTTGGCATTTTAATCGATCTGAACCATCCCCGATAAAGTGACACTCCCATTTTTGGTTTAAACCAGAAAATGCATCTAACATGTCCTTTATCCGTTTTTGCCCTTCAAATTTTAGTCTGCCAACATAAATAAATACTGCTGGTTGTGAGTTGTCTGGGCGAGGTATAACTTGTGTTACTCGTGATATGGGGTTAAATATCAGTGCGATACGATCAGCAGAAACTCCACGCTCTAACAATTGTTGTTTAATGCCAGAACTAATTGCAAGATGATAATTTGCGAGAAGAACCTGCTTAGAATGCTTCTTGTGATCAAGGGAATAATGTACCCATGAAACCACTGGAACCTTGCTATTGCTTTTTTTGATCGCTAATGAGGAAAAACGGCAAGAGGGCGAATCAAAAGCAATAACGATATCTGGTTGGTTTTGTACTATAAATTTAGCCAGGGCACAGACATAGCTCATACGTCTGAAGAAAGAAATCTTGATTCCGGAATGATGACATACAACGTTCAGCCCCTGTAACCAGTTTTTTTCCATTCTGTCGTCTCGACAGAGAAAATACAATGTATAGTTATTGGATGCTTCTTTATCGTTAGTCAAAAAATGAGTAACTTTCTTTAAGACAGTTTCAATACCACCGAATCCAGAGATGGCTTCGCCAACAAAGAGTATATTCATAATGTTATATCTGATGATGAACTATAATGCATGGCGTGCCATTCGCTCGCGTATCTTTTCTGCTTTGATACGCACTTTTTGAAATAGTCTTTGCTCTTGCTTCAGTGTGATACGCAAAGACTGGTGTGCGAAATAATTCTTGAGAAACCACAAATAATCGTTCTTTGTCAAACCAATATTCAGTGATGAGAAGTATAAGCCAACCAGGTCTTTGTTCCTCCATCGTAGAGGAACTTTGTGGCGAATTTGTGCACGGTGAAGGTCGATTACAGAGATTTTCAGTGTATCATTAGTCAGATGATAAGGTTGATGGAGCAAAAAGTGGCAGATATAACAGTCCCGATGGTTAATGCCTCCAGCATGCATCTTTCTCACCATCTCCGCAATTCGTTGTATAAGGCACCGATTTTCTTTTAACGATGGGGGAGTATCCAGCCAATTAGCACAATAGTCCTCTAGGCTAATAGTTGGTTTTAAATCTTCAGTGATAATGAATGACTTGCGCTGTAGCGGATTAAGGCCTCGCTGACCAAAACCCGCCCCCGTCATGGTATCTACCCCAAGGTCTCGTAGTCGGTGAATGGCAATCCACTCGCGATCTGCGCCCAGTACCGGTAGACGTAGTGCTATCAAGTTCTTCAGTACTTCTTTAAGCGTCGTCCCTCGATGAATTTTAATAAACCAAGAGCGGTCAGCAAACGTAAACCTCAGTGTTCTTCGGCTTTCCAGTGCGCGAAAAACATCCCCCCCTAGCTTGGTGACCTCTTCAAACGGATCCCGTCCTTGCCATGCAGTGGCGAATGGTTCATGTAATTCGATAATACTTTTCATATATATCTGACCTTATCCTGAAATCAGTGTCGCGACTTTCTCTGGCATGCTGTAAAGATCTTCTGTATCTACGAAATACCGTGCATTTTCTGACCACTGTTTCAGAATAGCGGGTTGTTCTAAGGCGTTGTGTAATACAGAGTTCAGGCGTTCCTGATCGTATGGAGAAGGAAGCACGTATCCTGCATTCGCTTTATTGATGTAGAACGAATAGCCACAAATATCGGTCGCAATAACCGGTAATCCCGCGGTAATTGCTTCAAGCAGTACGATGCCCGCTGCTTCCTGATGTGCCGGATGTATTAAAAGGTCTGCTGCGGCCATAAATTCAGGAATATCATTACGGCCTTGGTAAAAACGTACGTTTTGGCCGATGCCCAATTGGTTTGCTAATGCTTGGTATCGCTCAGGTTTATCCTGACCTACAACCAGAAATATCAGATTTTGCCTCAAAGTTACCGGTAGTTTAGCAACAGCTCGAATACTACGTTCTACACCCTTAAGCTTGTAATTTGAGGCTACTTGCAGTAAGACTACTGCCTGTTCATCTATTTTTTGTATATTTCTGAACGTTTGCCGAATATTTGATGGCTGCCGATTGTACTTTCTATCAATCGAAATACCTGGCGTTAAAATAATAAATCGTTCATCTTGTGTTCTGTAATGTTTCTTGAAGTCAGCAATCTGTTGTTGCGTCAGCATTAACAACCTTGTGGGGCTATCAGAACTAAACACCGCTTTTTCGAAGGCAATATAATGTTTGCAGCGGGGTGTCAGCCGATAAAAGAACCCTTTTTGCTGTTCAACTTTCTCTGCATAGCACACATCAGCAGCATAGTAATAATCTAATCCAGGCATTTTGTTGAACCCGATTACCCGGTCCACAGGGTGTTGCTGGAGATGATGCTGCACCCAAGTGCTGTAACATTGGTGCCGGGTGTGATTGCTCAGCCCCAATTGGGGTACATAAATGATTTCCAGTGTATCTGGCTGCTCACCTTGCCATGACAGTACATAAACACGAACGTGATGCCCCTTTTTTATACAGGCCTGGGCAATATTGAGGAAGTCTCTCTGAAGCCCTCCAAATGGAAAATATTTGTACAGACAAAAAGCAATGTTCATCTGACACCTCTTATCTCTCTTTTATCCTCTGTAGAAGTGAGATTTTCTGATTGGGACAGAAGAGTCTTTGTTGCCTGAATGACATCCTGAACGGGAATGTAGGAAAGATATTTAAATGTCCTATCGAGGTGGTGTCTTTCTGGAATTGGCTGATAGTCTCCGGCCCAAATAACGATATGGTTATTCGACCAAGGGTACCATTGACGATGATCAGTTGCTCCAAACAGGCACACAGTTGGCGTTTCAAGTGCTGCCGCCATGTGCATCGGTGCAGAGTCAACGCCGATATAAAGCACGGCTTTGTCGATGAGTGCCGCCAGTTCGAGAAAATGTGTTTTACCCGCCAGCGACATATTTGGCTTGTGTGCACACAGGGCATGAATGTCGTTCACTGTTGCCAAATCTTCTGCACCAGGGCCACAGGTAAGGACGACCTCTAACCCTTGCTGTTTCAGATGATCAATAACTTGAGCAAATTTATCGTTATCCCAGCATTTAAAATACTGTCTGGCGGTCGGTTGAATGACCACATAAGGTGTTTCCTGTAACTCAGGCGCGAGGGCGAAAACGCGTTGAGCGTCCTCTTGGCCATAGTGCAGTGACAGCGGCCGTGTCCTGTCTTCCTCAGGTACACCCAACGGGGCGAGCAGAGAGAAATTCTGCTCAACAATATGCTGCCCCTTTGGCTCCAGACAGTGTGTGAAACAGGCGCGCCATAACGACTGTCTGGCCCCTCCGCGTTGGATGGAGAGACTGTAAGGGCAGTTTAACGATTTAATCAGCAGCGCTATTGGCCATTGATCGGCCAGATTTACAATCAGGTCATAGCGGTTGCGTTTGAGTTGATTGCGCAGAGTAAGAAAACCGCTAATTTTCTCCATCGAGCCAGCGGTTTTTCTTTTCAAACCGTATAACCGGTGGATATCCGGATGCTTAGAAAGGATAGGGATGGTGTCCTCGTAGAGCAGCACATCAATAGCTGCGCCGGGATAACGCGCTTTTAGCGTGCTGATCAGCGGCGTAGTCAGCAGCATATCCCCGTGAAAACGCAGCTTTACAATCAAGATCCGGTTATAGGTAAGGGTTTTGAGACTCACTCGCTTTCCTTAAATCAGGGCACTCAGACCAGAAAATGACCACGCTACCGCCCCTGGCTTACCAGCTCTGCATATCATCATCCGGGTTGTTACCAGGCCGTGTTTATAAAGAAAATACACACACTGCCATTTTATGCCGCCATGGTACTAAAAGGCTTGGTTCACTCACAGCGCTAATTACGATTATACCCGTCATAGTTCAAGTTGCATGTGTGTTGGGCTTGTGGGACATCGCATGTTGCGGTGAGTTCCATTTTCCCGTCAGCGTCATGCCAAGGCAGAAAGTGACCAGCCACGCCATTAACATATCCCGTGCAAAGAAAATAACATCACTCAAGCCAAACATAAGTAAGGCAAATAACAGTGCAATGGAGAAGTGGCTACGCAACACAAAAATCGAAAAATAAGAGAGCGCGACATAAAACAAAACAATCAGCAGTGCACCGGGCCAGCCTTTCAGCGAAAAAGCTTCAATAACTTCGTTATGGAGGTGCACGTTCAGGTAACTTACGGCACCCGTCATAGCGGGAGTGTGCTGTGCAAGGGTCGTAATCTCTTGCGCACGCTGCTCGGCAGATTGCCCGAACGGCGCAGTAAGCCCAGCGTCCATGCCGGATTGCACCATGGCAAACCGTGCGCCTACCGAGGTTTTACTGTTGTTCTGGCTGTAGCTACGCATGTCGTTGATCAAATCATTGGCGCGTTTATTGATCGTGTCGTGGAACAGCGCAATGCAGAGCGTTAGCGTCACGATTGAACCCAGGACACCCTTAAGCAGCTTGCGTTTATTGTGACGCACTTCTGATAACAGAATCATCGCCCCCACCAGGGGATAAACGAAAATGGCTGCCCGCGTCTGAGTCAGCATGATCGCACTGGTCACCAGCAAGAAATGGATCAAATAGAGATAATATTTGTAGCGTAAATTGAGCGTCAGTAATGCCTGCGCACCCAAGGCACCGATAAACGTCATAAAATAGGCCGCGCTGGTTGCAGGACCGAAGATCAGGCTCACACGGTGCATATCGTGAAAAAGTGACTGATATAGCGCATAAGCCAGCGTCATTGCGCAGATCGCTAATGAGCCAAATCGCACGACGGGCTAGTTTTCACGTGACAGGCGGCACGCCGCTAGCAGAATAAACGCATCGAGAATCGCCCCATGCCCGGCTGTGCGATAGGCGGAGTAGACATCGGTGAAAACCGTATCAGGTTGATAGTAAATAGAAAACCAGACAAGGTTGAGACAGCCTGTCAGCAACAGCAATAGGGGCAATACCAACAGGCGTTTGGCTGCGAGAATCTGTTTCGCATGCATGACCACATACAGTGCGGCAGACACCCCGGTCAAATAAAACAGCCATCCGGCTATTACGGTGCTAAACGGCATGACGGCAAGGGTCAGCAGGCACCCCGGAAACAGCGTATTTGTGGTTACAGAAGTGCTTACGGCGGGGTATTTTGCCCAGCTGTATCTTAATTCATTCAACATATCATTGGGTCACGTAGTAAAATCCCCATTATCCCTACAGTCAGGGAGGCACGAGGGTAGCCTCCGGCGCAAGCGTCTAACGAAGAGAGCCTTAAGCCGATGTATGCAGGGGAGTCGCGTCGAGTGACTGTAAGTCTACCAGTTCTGACAGCTTTTGCCGGACGGCGTCGGCGGAGACGGCACTCATGTGATGACTTTCAGATTGTTCTACCACCTGGTTCAGGCCATAACCGCCAATAAACCCAGGGTCGGTAGGGCCATAGAGCGTAATGTTAGGGCGATCTAACGCCGCAGTCAGGTGGCTCAGGCCGGTATCAACGGAAACAACCGCCTGGGCCCCCGCCAGTACAGCGGCCATCTGCTGTAAGCTCAGGCGCGGCAGCACCTCGACATGCGGAAAGTTAGCCGCAAGGCGCAGTGCCCGCTGATGTTCATGCTCCGCGCCCCACGGCAACTTAATGCGTAATCCTGATGATTGCAGGCTGGCGATCAGGTCACGCCAATGGGATTCCGGCCAATGCTTTTCATCACGGGTGGTGGCGTGCAGGAATACCAGATAGCGCCCTGCATCTTCTGGCGGCGTTGCCAAAAAATGCTGAGCGATACCGTAATCGCCTCGCTCGCTGGGCTTCCGATAGCTCAGGCTGGCCGCGAAAAGTGCGCGTATGCGTTCAACGGCGTGCTGTTGCCGTGCAATTCGATGCCGGTAGTTGTAGAAGATGCTGGCCAGCGGCTCACGTGCGCTGCTGCTGTCTAAACCGTGCTTTTTGCCGCGCGCGAGGCGCGTAACCAGTAGCGCACTTTTCAGCAGTCCCTGTGCGTCAATCACCGCGTCATATTGGCGTTCGCGCAGTTGCTGCTTAAAGAGCGCGCGTTCGCGCCGTGTTTCTGCGCTGAACCAGCTTTTACGCCAGCGGCGAATCGCCACCGGAATCACGCGGTCAACCGCGGCATGCCAGGTGGGGATCTGGGCGAATCCTTCTTCGACTACCCAATCAAATTGCAAATTGGAAATTACGCGCATGGCGTCTGTCAAGGCGGGGAGCGTGTGCAGGACATCACCCATGGAAGAGGTTTTAACGATCAGCACCCGCATTAGCGATGTTCCTGTGTCTGGAGGTAAGGCGCCAAGGCTTCCAATACGCGTTCAGGCTGGATATCAATCAGGCTTTGGTGATAGCCCTGCTCGCCATCCCCTTTGCGTACGCGATGATAGCCAGTAATCAAACGGATAACGTTGGCCTGATGTGACAGCGGTGGCGTGAAATCGGGGCTACTGGGGCCATAAAGTGCCACCAGCGGACGATTCAGTGCTGCCGCAACGTGCATTAAACCAGAGTCATTGCTGACTACGGCGTGGCAGGCGGCGATCAGCACGACCGCTTGATCCAGCGATGTTTTACCCGCCAGATTGGTGCAAAAGGCGCGCATGGCTTCCGGCAACGCATCGCGTATTGCTTCGCCTGCGTCGTTATCCTTGGCTGAGCCGAACAGTACAACGTGGTGATCGCGCTCAATCAGCGTTTGTGCCAGATTGGCATAGTGATAGTGCGGCCAACGCTTGGCCGGACCAAATTCAGCGCCAGGGCAGAAACCAATAAGTGAGCGCTCGCTTACTAAGTTGAAGGTGGGGAGCACGGCGTCAATTTCTGCCTGTGCAACCTGTAGTTGCGGCCACAGCAGCGGCTGCGGAAGATCTTCAGCCCGGTGTATCTGGCTGCGGGGATAGGCCAGTGCAACATAGCGCTGCACCATCAGGGGAAACGCCGCTTTGTCCAACACACGCAGATCGTTGAGCAGGCCATACCGCATTTCGCCGCTCCAACCAACCCGCTCAGGCACCTTGGCAAAGAAGGGCACCAACGCGGATTTAAACGAGTTCGGCAGCACATAGGCACGATCGTAACCTTGTTCTCGCAGTGATACACCTAAACGTCGGCGCTCACCTAACGCCAGCGCACCGTGCCCGAGTGGCATCGCCAGCGCTTGACGCACTTCCGGCATCCGGGCCAACAGCGGACGGCACCAGGCCGGAGCCATCACGTCAATCTGTGCATCGGGATGCTGTGCTTTTAGAGAACGATACAGGCTGTGGGACATCATCATGTCGCCCACCCACGACGGGCCGATCACCAGGATTTTCATACCGTTTATCTTTTCTGTTCTGTTTCTTGGCGGCCAGAGGAACGCCATCGAAGGATGCAATCCGGCATGCACTGCTTACCGGGTGCGTGCGGCAACAGGGGTCTCTGTGGCCGCACGTTGACATGACGTTTACGCGGAGCGGTTCAGCCAGGTCAGATAGTCGCTGACACCTTCGGCAACCGTTTTAAATGGCTTGTCATAACCTGCCGCGCGCAGTTTGCTCAGATCCGCCTGCGTGAAGGCTTGGTAACGGCCTTTCAGTTTTTCCGGGAAGGGGATGTATTCCACCTGGACCTTCTTGTGGAAATCCAGCACGGCATCGGCCACGGCCTGGAATGATTCGGCACGACCTGTTCCGCAGTTGAAAATACCGGAAACGCCGTGTTGCCAGAACCACAGGTTCACCGCAGCAACATCACCAACATAAATGAAATCACGTTGGAAATTTTCGCTGCCAGCGAACAGCTTCGGATTTTCGCCTTGGTTGATCTGATTATTCAGATGAAACGCGACGCTTGCCATGCTGCCTTTGTGACCTTCACGCGGGCCGTAGACGTTAAAGTAGCGGAAACCGCAAATCTGCGAGTCTGCCTGCGGCAGGATATCGCGTACGTACTGGTCGAACAGGAATTTGGAATAGCCGTAAACGTTCAGCGGCTGCTCGTATTGACGTTCTTCGATAAAGTCGCTGGTACGCCCGCCGTAAGTGGCTGCGGAAGAGGCATACAGGAACGGGATGCTACGCTCCAGACAGTAGTGCAGCACTTCTTTAGAGTACTGATAGTTGTTGTCCATCATGTACTTGCCGTCCCACTCTGTCGTGGAAGAGCACGCGCCTTCATGGAAGATGGCATCGATATCGCCCAGATCGTCACCCGCAACGATACTGGCGATGAAGTCTTCCTTGTCCATGTAGTCGGTAATGTCCAGATCGACCAGATTGACAAACTTGGTGCCGTCTTTCAGGTTATCCACCACCAAAATGTCTCGATAACCGATGCTATTCAATGACTTAACAATATTTCTGCCGATAAAACCGGCTCCGCCTGTGACGATAATCATGGGAGTAACCCTCGTAAATCTCGCGAGTGAAGCACCACGCTCCACGCTCCACACTGTTTATGACTGCTATCATAACATTTCGTTGCATCACAGACAGTACACCATTTTGTGCTGCCGCAAGGTTTTCCCTGGCAGGCATAACTGCATGCCATGACCGCGCTGGCATTTTTCAGATTCTGTGGCGTTATCTGTCACCGTGATAAACAGGATTGATTAAGCCGAATACGGGCTTACACAAAGGAGTGACATCATGCCTGCATCGTTTTATCAGCGTCTGTTTGCGCAGCTCATGGCGGCGCGAGCCGACGGCCTGTTTAAAGAAGAAAGGATTATCACCACCGTGCAACGTGCGGATATCGAGGTGGCCGACGGCGGCCCCTTGCTGAATTTCTGTGCCAATAACTATTTGGGATTGGCTGACAACCCGACCCTGATTGCCGCCGCGAAAGCGGGATTGGACAGCCATGGCTTTGGTATGGCGTCGGTCCGTTTTATTTGCGGAACGCAAGATATCCATAAGACGCTGGAGAACAAGCTGGCGGATTTTCTCGGTATGGAAGATGCCATCATTTCCGATGCGCTGAATCATGCTTCGATCATTGATGGTGTGCGCTTGTGTAAAGCGCGTCGCTATCGCTATGACAACAACGATATGCAGCAACTGGAAGCACAGTTGCAAAAGGCAAAAGCCGAAGGCGCGCGCACGCTGATGGTGGCGAAAGACGGTGTCTTTTCGATGGATGGCGTGATTGCCAACCTGAAAGGCATTTGCGATTTGGCGGAGCGCTATGGCGCACTGGTGATGGTGGATGATTCGCACGCGGTAGGGTTTATCGGCAAGCAGGGGCGTGGTTCCCACGAATACTGCGATGTGATGGGGCGCGTCGATATTTTGACGGGAACGCTGGGCAAAGCGCTGGGTGGCGCGTCTGGCGGTTATGTCGCCGCGCGCAAACCGGTGATTGACTGGCTACGCCAACGCTCTCGCCCGTACCTGTTTTCCAACTCTCTGGCGCCCTCTATTGTCGCGGCTTCCATTGCCGTGCTGGATTTGCTGGCACAAGGTGATGCACTGTGTCAACGCCTGTGGGAAAACGCCGCGCTGTTTCGCCAGCGCATGACGGCCGCCGGATTTACGCTGGTAGGTGCCGATCACGCCATCATCCCGGTGATGCTGGGCGATGCGCGTTTGGCACAGGATTTTGCGTTGGCCATGCAGCGAGAAGGCGTGTACGTCACCGGCTTCTTCTATCCCGTGGTGCCGCAGGGGCAAGCCCGCATTCGCACTCAGATGTCTGCCGAGCACACCACCGAGCAGATTGAGCATGCCGTGGCGGCCTTTATCCGGGTTGGGAAACGTTTGGGCGTCGTCAGCTAACGGAGGGAACGCATGAAAGCACTAGCCAAACTGAAGTCGGAACTCGGCATCTGGATGATGGATGCACCGTTGCCGGAAGTGGGCCATAACGACATCATGATCAAGATTCGCAAAACGGCGATCTGCGGCACCGACGTGCATATTTACAACTGGGATAGCTGGTCATAGAGAACCATTCCCGTGCCGATGGTTGTCGGGCACGAATATGTGGGCGAAATCGTTGCTATTGGCCAGGAGGTCAGTGGTTTTTTTATTGGCGATCGCGTTGCGGGAGAGGGGCATATCACCTGTGGTTTTTGCCGTAATTGCCGCGTCGGGCGACGTCACCTTTGTCATAACACCATTGGCGTTGGCGTTAATCGTCCCGGTGCCTTCGCGGAGTATCTGGTGATCCCGGCGTTTAACGCTTTTCCTATTCCCGACGGAATTTCTGACGATCTGGCTGCCATTTTTGATCCCTTTGGCAATGCCGTACATACTGCGCTGTCATTCGATATGGTTGGCGAAGATGTGTTGATTGCGGGAGCAGGGCCGATAGGCATCATGGCGGCGGCGGTGTGCCGCCACGTTGGGGCTCGCCATGTGGTGATTACCGACGTCAATGAATATCGGCTGGAACTGGCGCGTAAAATGGGCGTCACGCGTGCGGTGAATGTGGCGCAAGAGACGCTGGCGGATGTCATGTTGTCGCTGGGTATGCGTGAAGGGTTTGGCGTGGGCCTGGAAATGTCCGGCGCGCCGGCGGCGATGCACGCACTGCTGCATGCAATGAATCACGGCGGGTGGGTCGCGCTGCTTGGAATACCGCCGGAACCGATGATGATTGATTGGAATGAAGTGATTTTCAAGGGGCTGACGATCAAAGGAATCTACGGACGAGAGATGTTCGAAACCTGGTAAAAAATGGCCTCGCTGATTCAGTCTGGCCTCGATTTAACGCCGATCATCACTCACCACTTCCCAATAGATGACTTCCAGCAGGGCTTTGACGTGATGCGCTCTAGGCAATCGGGCAAAGTGATTTTGCACTGGGATTGACCACGCTGTTGCGCCCCGGAGCCTCCGGGGCGCGTTTGTGCGCTTACTTTTGCCCGGATGATGCTACCCAGGTGCGCCAACGCTGCTCAATATAATGCACCGGCGCGCTGTCACGCAGGCTTTCCCCGATAAGTTTAAAGAAGACCTTGTTACCTACCGGCGGCAATGGCTGTTTGATGACACACAGCTGTGGCTTACGGAACGGTTTACGTGCGGGTTGCACTGGACGAGGTTCATAAGGCAGTGTCTGGTAGTGAACCGGTTCATTCAACAACTGACTGGGACGCACCAAAACGATATCGGCATCCAGCGAGGGTAGCATCTGTTGCAGCACTTTGATGGTGGCAGGATGAGGATGACCAATGGCGATGGCGGAACCGGTACGGCGCGGTTGAACTGGGTGCGGATATCAGTCTCATTTTGGGTATCGTCCAAAAAGACTTTACGCTTGATCACTTTAACGTGTGTGCCCGCCGCTGCCGGAATGGATTGGCTGCTGCCGATGGTCATGCTATCGAGAAAGTAGAGCTGGTAGGCGTTGAGCGCGTGCATTACCTTCTGCATGCTCGGCAGGCTGGAGGTCATGGCGCTGCCCATATGGTTATTTAACCCGACCGCGTAGGGGACGTTGTTTACCGCCTGACGGATGATGCGCTCGATCTCTTCACTGCTCATCTCCGGGCGCTGCGTGTCTTTTTCGAGGGGTTGTTTTCCCATCGGAGCCATTGGCAGGTGGATTAATATCTCTCGCCCTTGCTGGTGAGCTTTCAGTGCCATCTCGCGGGCGTAAGGCGCGTTCGGCAACACTGCAATGGAGATGGCGGTCGGCATCTCCAGTATCTGGTTTTCATTGTGGGGCCGATAGCCGAAGTCATCAATCACGATCGACAGCTTTCCCGCCGTCGCCCATGAACAAGATGCCAATAACACGGTAAAGAGCAGAGGACGGCGTACTTTTCGTAACATCGGTATCAGCAAAATGATTTCCCTGTTATTTCCCTAACCAAGGCTGTGGATTGACCGCCTGACCTTGGCGGCGAATTTCAAAATAGAGCGCAGGCTGACTTTGGCCGCCGCTGGTACCCACCAGTGCGATGGGTTGTCCGGCTTTTACCTGCGCGCCAACGGACACCAGGGCGCTCTGATTATAGCCATACAGGCTCATGTCTCCCTTACCGTGTTGCAGCACCACGACAAGTCCATACCCTTGCAGCCAATCGGCCATCAGCACCGTGCCGTCGGCGATGGCTTTGACGTCTGTGCCTTCTGGTGCAGCAATCACCATGCCTTTCCAGCGCAATTCGCCCTGTAACGGTTCGCCAAAACGGTGTTCGACGCGTCCTCTGACCGGCCAGAGCGCCTGGCCTGCGGATTGGCCCAATCCGCCAGTACGTGCCATAAGTGAGCGCTCACTTTCTGATGGCTGATAACGGGTGCCACTCCGCTTGGCCTGCTCTTCACGCTCACGAACCTTGGCAGCCTCGCGCGCTTCGCGTTCGGCGCGGGCAATCTGATCGCGCAGCCGTGCTTCATTCTGGCGTAGCTCTGTCAGTTGCTGTTGATCTTTTTCCAGCGAACTTTCCAGTGCTGACAGGGTTTGCTTACGCTCTCCACGCGCCTGCTCCAACGCCTTTTGCTGCGCTTGCTGTTCGGCGAGCAAGGTTTTTTGTGCGGCTTGCTTTTGTTCTACCTGCCGCTTCTGCACCGTGAGTTCAGTGCGCGTCTGTTGCAGTGCGGTGATATTTTTTTGGCGTGCTTCATTCAGGTAGCCAAAGTAGGCCAGAATGCGTTCACTGCGTTGGCTCTCTTCGCCACTGAGAATCAGCTGTAAGCCATTGTGTTGGCCCTGACGAAAGGCGGCATCCAGTTGGCGTGCCAGCAACGCTTCCTGCTGTATTCTTTGACTTTCAAGTTTGGTGATGGAGGCAGCCAGCCCTTTCAGCTCTTCGCTCAGCGTGGCGAGCGTTCCCGTGGTGTCGCGCAGTTGGCGACTGGCGCGGGCGATGGACTGTTCTTGCTGTTGTAACTGGTTAAGCAGGGTACCGCGCTGTTGTTTCTGCTCTTGAACGCGTTTTTCCTTCTCCGCGATATCCTGTTGCAGCGTCTTGAGCCGTTGCTGATTATCGGCACCGAACCCGATCGTCGGCCACACGAAAGCACCAACGCAAACCGCGCTGATACAGATAGCGAGCAGCGCATGCAACGGCGATTTGCCTGAGCCTGAATCAGACGTGGAACCTTGAACAGGCACACTGCATGGCGCGCGGGGCGAGATCAGTGACGCTTTCTTATTCATAAGGTGGGATTATTTCACGATGGGCGGCCCCTGACCAGCCACCTGACCGCGCTTTTCTCTCTCCAGTCGTGACAGAACATGTCGCGAGGGCGCTCATCACGGGCAAGGTTTACACAGGATGCACTGCATCAAGCATAGATAAAAAGGGCGTATTACGCATAAAATGGCAGAACCGTAAGCGGCGGTCGCTACGATTTTTCTGATTCATGCCACAGATAGAGTTACAGTTTAGCGGCTTACTGGTTGTTACAGGCTGTAATTGCTCTACCGCATAGGTATACTCAGAAACCTTGATTTTTGTTGATTAACTGATTCGGGAGCTGTTACCCCCCATGCAAGAGATTATGTCGTTCGTAAGCAGGCATCCCATTATGAGTATCGCCTGGGTTGCACTGTTGGTTGCCGTTATCGTCATGACCGTGAAGAGTAAGCTTTCCAAAGTGAAAGAAATCGCACGTGGCGAAGCCATTCAACTGCTCAATAAAGAAGAAGCGGTTATTGTTGATTTGCGCAACCGTGATGATTTCCGTCGTGGCCACATTGCCAACGCTATTAACCTGCTGCCTAACGACATCAAGAACGGTAGCCTGGGCGAGTTGGGGAAACACAAAACGCGTCCTGTGATTGTCGTTTGTGTAAACGGTATCAGCTCACGTGAATCTGCCGACAACTTGCTGAAGGCCGGGTTTGAGCGTGTGTTTGTTCTTAAAGATGGTCTGTCAGGCTGGAGCGGTGAAAACCTTCCGCTGGTGCAGGGCAAATAAGCGCACGATGGCGCAAGCCGAATGTCTTTAAAGCATGCCGTCAAGGTATGCTAGGTTGTAAGTAGGCGCAGGCTCCCTGCGCGCATTGTTCGATTTTAAATGCACACATTAGCGTCCGCAGCCACACCATGAATGCGGCGCATTAAATACGTTAACATTAAAGGTATTAGCCAACATGTCCGAACAAAACTCCGCCGAAATGACTTTTCAGATTCAACGCATTTACACCAAGGATGTCTCTTTTGAAGCACCCAATGCTCCGCAGGTGTTTCAACAGGATTGGCAACCGGAAGTCAAACTGGATCTGGATACGGCGTCCAGCCAACTGGCGGAAGACGTGTACGAAGTTGTGCTGCGCGTAACGGTAACCTCTACGCTGGGCGAAAATACTGCATTCCTGTGTGAAGTTCAGCAGGCGGGCATTTTCACCGTCGGCGGCCTGGAAGGCACACAGCTGGCCCATTGCCTGGGCGCTTACTGCCCGAATATTCTGTTCCCGTATGCGCGTGAATGTGTGACCAGCATGGTGACACGTGGCACATTCCCGCAGTTGAACCTGGCGCCGGTGAACTTCGATGCGCTGTTCATGAACTATCTGCAACAGCAAACGGAAGGGCAGTCCGCAGAAGGTGAAAACGGCGCGCCGCGCCTGGATGCCTGATGAGCACATCTAATGCTTCCATGACAGTGCTGGGTGCCGGTTCATACGGCACCGCTCTGGCGATTACGCTGGCCCGCAATGGCCATTCCGTGGTGCTGTGGGGACACGATCCTGCGCACATACAGACGTTGCAGGCAGCCCGGAGCAATCAGGCCTTCCTGCCGGATGTCCCTTTCCCTGATACGCTGCACCTTGAGGCTTCCCTCGCGCAGGCGTTGGCGGCAAGTCGCAATATTCTGGTGGTGGTGCCTAGCCATGTGTTTTGTGATGTGCTGCGTCAGATAAAACCGTTGCTGCGCGCTGATGCGCGGCTGGTGTGGGCGACAAAAGGGCTGGAGGCGGAAACCGGGCGTTTGTTGCAGGATGTGGCACGGGAAGCATTAGGTGATGACATCCCTTTGGCCGTGATTTCTGGCCCTACGTTTGCAAAAGAACTCGCCGCGGGATTACCTACTGCTATTGCGTTGGCTGCGACGGATAAAACGTTTTCCGACGATCTGCAAACCTTGCTGCACTGCAGCAAGAGTTTTCGTGTCTACAGCAACCCCGATCTTATCGGCGTGCAGCTTGGCGGTGCGGTAAAAAACGTGATCGCCATTGGTGCCGGTATGTCCGATGGTATCGGTTTCGGCGCCAATGCGCGCACGGCGCTGATCACGCGCGGGCTGGCGGAAATGACGCGGCTTGGCGTAGCACTCGGGGCCGATCCTGCGACCTTTATGGGGATGGCGGGGCTGGGCGATCTGGTGTTGACCTGTACCGATAATCAATCCCGCAACCGCCGCTTTGGCATGATGTTGGGTCAGGGGCTGGATGTACAAAGCGCTCAGGACAAGATTGGTCAGGTGGTGGAAGGTTATCGCAACACCAAAGAGGTGCTGGCGCTGGCGCAGAGTCATGGTGTAGAAATGCCCATCAGTGAACAACTGTGGCAGGTTTTATACTGTGGCAAGGCAGCGCGTGAAGCGGCGCTCACTCTGCTTGGCAGAACGCGGAAAGACGAAAGCGACCGCGAATAACACAGCGTTATATCTGGCAGGCCAGCGGCAACGTTGGTCTTCTGGCGTTTTTTGGCTTTTATATCGTATTCTGGTGGCTACGCTATGCTTTGGCAACGATGGCTGGTCAACCTGACGGACGATAACAATAAATGCAACGTGCAAGCGCATCGCAATGAACGATGTGGCAGCGGAGTGAAGGCAATGTCGACTGATGAGTTGGAATTGGTATGGGCAAATATCAAAGCAGAAGGCCGCTCGTTGGCTGATTGCGAACCGATGTTGGCCAGTTTTTTTCATGCCACATTGCTAAAACATGAGAACCTGGGCAGCGCATTGAGCTATATGCTGGCCAACAAGCTGGCAAATTCCATCATGCCCGCGATCGCCATTCGTGAAGTGGTCGAAGAGGCCTATCGTGCCGATCCGCAGATGATTCTGTCGGCTGCGTGCGACATTCGCGCGGTGTGTCAGCGCGACCCCGCCGTGGATAAATACTCCACGCCGCTGCTTTATCTGAAAGGATTTCATGCGCTTCAGGCGTATCGTATCGGTCACTGGCTCTGGTATCAGGGGCGTAAAGCGCTTGCCATTTATTTTCAGAACCAGATATCGGTCTCGTTTGGCGTCGATATTCATCCGGCTGCGACCATCGGCTGTGGGATCATGCTCGATCACGCCACCGGGATTGTGATCGGCGAAACCGCGGTGGTGGAGAATGACGTTTCGATCCTGCAATCTGTCACGCTGGGCGGGACGGGGAAAACCAGCGGCGATCGTCATCCGAAGATCCGTGAAGGGGTAATGATCGGGGCAGGCGCCAAGATCCTCGGCAATATTGAAGTCGGGCGCGGCGCAAAAATTGGCGCGGGCTCTGTGGTGCTGCAACCGGTTCCGGCACATACCACGGCGGCGGGTGTCCCGGCGCGCATTGTGGGGCGCCCGGAAAGCGACAAGCCAGCCATGGACATGGATCAGTACTTCAACGGGATCAATCGTGGCTTTGAATACGGCGATGGGATTTGAGTTTTTCCTATCGCAAGCCGTTTTTCAAATGATTTTCCCTATTTATACCGCATACTATCCGAATATTCAGCTGAGTTAGGATATTTTCTTATAAGAAATGTCTTAAATGTTACGATAAAGCCGACAATTACACGCAATCTATAGCGTGAATCCCTCATAATACCCCTTTGGACAGGCTTTTTGCGGTAGCCTGTTTTCCCTAAACCGGACTTTCCCTGTCATGTGATGGTTCAGGTTTCGCAACAATATTGATGATTTACGAGAAGCAAAGATGTATCTGAGACGTGTGATTTTTATCATTTTCCCTTTTCTGTTCTCACTTCCTGCCCTTGCTGCCCCAACGGTTCCCCCTGTGGAAATGTCGAAGGAGGTTGCGCAGGACAATGGACATGGCAGTTGGTGGCAAAAGGCGAAGTTCAATCTGTCAGAAACCTGGTCGAACTCGTCAAGTCAGGAACTCTATATTCCGGCTATCACCTGGCATAACCGCTGGACCTACGACAAAGAGAAAACAGATAAGTACAATGAGCGCCCTTGGGGAGCGGGTTATGGCGTGTCGCGTCTGGATGCCGATGGCGATTGGCACGGTTTGTACCTGATGGCGTTCAAGGACTCCTTTAACAAATGGGAGCCTATCGGCGGTTATGGTTTTGAGAAACTCTGGACGCCCACCACTAACCCAGATTTTCAATTGGGGGCAGGCTTTACCGCTGGCGTTACCATGCGTGACAACTGGCACTATATCCCTATCCCGGTGCTGTTGCCGCTGGTCTCAGTGAACTATCAGCGCCTCTCATTTCAGGCACCTATAACAACGGCAACGTCTTTTTTGCCTGGTTGCGCTGGCAAATCTGATTGTTCGTATATCAGCCTAATGTAAACTGCATTGGTCGAGGTTTATGCAGCCAATGCGGTACAATGGCCCCTTATTGTTTTTACTAGGGTGTCAGCGTGTTATTACTGGTCATTACCACTATTCTGTGGGCGTTTTCCTTCAGCCTGATTGGCGAATATCTGACAGGTCAGGTAGATAGCTGGTTTTCTGCCATGTTTCGTTTGGTGCTGGCCGCCGTGGTTTTTCTGCCGTTCCTGTGCTGGCGAGGCTATTGCGCCAAAGTACTGGGATTGTATCTGCTGGTAGGTGTAATCCAACTGGGCGTGATGTACCTGCTGCTATTCCGCAGCTATCTCTATCTTGATGTTCCGACCCTGCTGCTATTTTCGGTGATGACGCCGCTTTACGTCACATTGATTTACGATGTGATCAGCGGGCGGCGCTTGCGCTGGGGTTATGTTTTTAGCGCGTTGCTGGCGGTATTGGGTGCTGTAGTCATTCACTATCATGGCGTCAGCGCGCATTTCTGGCATGGTTTTCTTCTGATTCAAGCCGCTAATATTTGCTTTGCCGCTGGGCAAGTGGGTTATAAGCGCCTGATGGAACTGCACCCAATGCCACAGCACAGCGCGTTTTCCTGGTTTTATCTTGGGGCGGCTCTGGTGACGCTGGTGGCGTGGGGCTTATTTGGCAATTTCGCCAGGTTACCGACAGCACCAATCCAGTGGGGCGTATTGGTCTTTCTGGGGGCGATTGTCTCTGGACTGGGCTATTTCATGTGGAACTACGGTGCCACCAGGGTGGATGCCGGCACGTTGAGTATCATGAACAATTTTCACGTCCCTGCCGGGCTGCTGGTCAACTTCCTCTTCTGGCAGAAAACGCCCGACTGGGGGCGTTTTGCCTTGGGGTCGCTGATTATCCTTGCGGCCTTGTGGGTACACCAGCACTGGGTCGTGCAGCATCCCGCACGAACGGCAGATGTGAACACGCGTGCTGGCGGGTAGAACGAATAAAGGCTTCAAGTACCGGTTGGCGCTGCTCTCCGTCCCGCACCGCAGCGTATAGCCGGCTCCACAGACCCTCGCCCAGCGTTTTGGTGACCACCAATCCCTGACGCTCAAAACTTTCCACCACCCAGTGCGGCAACGCGGCAATGCCCATACGTGCTGCCACCATCTGGATCAGCAACAAGGTGTTATCCACACTTTTTAGCGTCGGGCTGACGCCTGCCGGTTGCAGGAAATGACGCCAGATGTCCAGTCGTTGGGGCTGAACCGGATAGATCATCAGGATCTCGTTGGCGAGATCGTCCGGTGAGATGGTCTCTTTGCTCGCTAATGCATGGTCGGGTGCCAGTACCAATCTCACTTCAAAATCAAACATCGGTGAGTAGTGCAACCCACTGCGCGGCAAAATGTCCGATGTCATCACCAAATCCAGTTCACCTTGTTGCAGGGCCGGTTGAGGATCAAAGGTGACTCCGGATTTGAAATCCATGTTCACCTGTGGCCACTGACTATGGAAATGTTCCAACGCGGGTGTCAGCCACTGAATACAGCTATGGCATTCAATCGTCAGACGCAGCGTGGTCTGGTGCGGCTCGTTGCACGCCTGCAACGCCTGCTGAATCTGAGGTAACACCTGATCGGCCAATTGCAGCAGGATCTCCCCCTGAGGGGTAAAGCGCAGCGGTTGGCTCTTACGCACAAACAGCCGAAAACCCAGACGCTGCTCCAGCTCGCTGAACTGGTGGGAAAGCCGCCGATTGCGTCTGGTGAAGCTGCGCTGCCGCTGCTGCCAGCGAGCCTGTGCTGAGCAGCGCTTGCAGTGTCCGTAAGTGTTTCAGTTCGATTATGAGAGTCCTTCACAATGACAGTGAATAATTTGCGCTTGTGCATTATACAGTACCTGTTGATTATGGATGTGTAAACATCTGGACGGCTAAATGAGGATCAACGATGGCAATTTTAAATCACACACTGGGTTTTCCGCGCGTCGGACCGCGCCGTGAACTGAAAAAAGCGCAAGAAGGCTATTGGGCAGGCAACCTTACCCAGGCGGAACCGCTGGAAGTGGGTAAATCGCTGCGGGCACGTCACTGGCAACAGCAGAAAGATGCTGGTGTTGACCTGCTGCCGGTGGGTGATTTTGCCTGGTACGATCACGTGCTGACCAGCTACTGGGTAACGTGCCTGCACGTCACCAAAATGCAGATGGCAAGGTTGATATCGACACGCTGTTCCGCATTGGTCGTGGCCGCGCACCGACCGGTGAGCCGGCGGCGGCCGCAGAGATGACCAAATAGTGTAACACCAACTACCACTACATGGTGCCTGAATTTACCCAGGGGCAGCGTTTTTCCCTGACCTGGACGTAACTGTTGGATGAAGTGGACGAAGCGCTGGCGCTGGGCCACAAGGTCAAACCCGTGCTGTTAGGCCCGGTGACCTACCTGTGGCTGGGTAAAGTGAAGGGAGAGGCGTTCGATCGCCTCTCCCTGCTGAAAGACATTCTGCCGGTGTATCAGCAAGTGCTGGCAGAGCTGGCGAAGCGCGGTATCGAGTGGGTACAGATTGATGAACCTGCACTGGTGCTGGAACTGCCGCAAGAGTGGTTGAATGCCTTTAAACCGGCCTACGATGCGTTGCAGGGATCGGTCAAACTGCTGCTGACCACCTATTTTGACAGCATCGGTCATAATCTGGACACCATTCGCGCGCTGCCAGTACAAGGGCTGCATGTGGATCTGGTGCACGGCAAGGATGATGCCGCTGCACTGCTGGCGCAACTGCCTGCTGATTGGCTGGTATCATTAGGTGTGATCAACGGCCGTAACGTGTGGCGTGCGGATCTAAGCACCTGGTTTGAACGCCTGCAACCGCTAGTGGGGCAACGTCAACTGTGGATCGGTTCTTCGTGTTCTCTGCTGCACAGCCCGATCGATCTCAGCGTTGAAACTCGTCTGGATGACGAAGTCAAAAGTTGGTTCGCCTTTGCGTTGCAGAAATGTGCTGAACTGTCGCTGCTGACTGCGGCACTGAACAACGGCGATGGTGCCGCACTGGCGGAATACAGCGCACCGATTCGTGCGCGCAGCACTTCAACGCTCGTTAACAATGAGGCGGTGACTCAGCGTTTGGCGGCGATTACCGCGCAGGACAGCCAGCGTCAACACGCCTATCCGGTGCGCGCCGAGGCACAGCGTGCTCGTTTCAATCTGCCCGCCTGGCCGACCACTACCATTGGTTCGTTCCCGCAAACCACGGAAATTCGTGGCCTGCGTCTGGACTTTAAGCAAGGCCGCCTTGATGGCAACAACTACCGCACTGGCATCGCTGAACATATCAAACAGGCGATTGTTGAGCAGGAACGTTTGGGTCTGGATGTGCTGGTGCACGGTGAAGCAGAACGTAACGACATGGTGGAGTACTTTGGTGAGCAACTGGATGGCTTTATCTTCACCCAAAACGGCTGGGTGCAGAGCTATGGTTCACGCTGCGTTAAGCCTCCGGTGATCATCGGTGATATCAGATCACGGTTGAGTGGGCCAAATATGCCCAATCACTGACCGATAAGCCGGTAAAAGGTATGTTGACCGGGCCGGTAACCATTCTGTGCTGGTCGTTCCCGCGCGAAGACGTCAGCCGGGAAACCATCGCCAAGCAGATTGCGCTGGCACTGCGTGAGGAAGTGGCTGATTTGGAAAGTGCTGGTATTGGCATCATCCAGATTGATGAACCGGCACTGCGTGAAGGGCTGCCGCTGCACCGTTCTGACTGGCAGGCTTATCTGGAATGGGGCGTGGAAGCGTTCCGTCTTAATGCGGCGGTTGTGCGGGATGACACCCAGATTCACACTCACATGTGTTACTGCGAATTCAGCGATATCATGGACTCCATTGCTGCACTGGATGCTGACGTGATCACCATTGAAACCTCGCGTTCAGACATGGAACTGCTGGAATCGTTCGAAGAGTTCGAGTATCCGAATGAAATCGGGCCGGGTGTGTACGATATCCACTCACCGAACGTACCGAGCGTTGAATGGATTGAAGCACTGTTGCGTAAAGCGGCACAGCGTATTCCCGCTGAGTGCTTGTGGGTGAACCCGGACTGTGGCCTGAAGACGCATGGCTGGCCGGAAACGCGTCAGTCACTGGCCAACATGGTGGAAGCGGCGCAGCGCTTACGCGAAACCGAAGCGTAACCTCAATCGTTCGTTATAAAACGCAGGGAGCTTCTCCCTGCGTTTTTTTATGTATTTATTTCACGCCATACTGCGCGAACCACGCCAGCATACGCTGCCAGGCCATCTTGAGCCGATTCTTGATGATAGCTGGGGCGATAATCCGCATGGAATGCATGTCCTGCCTCGGGATAAACCACAATCTTTGCCGTGGCGTTGGTGGCACGTAGCGCCTGTCGCATCAGTTCGACCTGATAGAGGGGAATACTGCCATCTTCTGCACCGTATAATCCGAGTACCGGTGCACTGAGGTCGGCGGCGACATCAACCGGGTGTTTCGGCGTGGTCAGGGTTTTGTTACCAGAGAATTTTCCGTACCAGGCAACGGCGGCTTTCAACTGTGGATTGTGCGCTGCATACAGCCAGCTGATTCGTCCTCCCCAACAGAAGCCTGTAATCCCTATCTTGTTGGCATCGCCCCCCTGTCGCACTGCCCAGTTGGTGGCGCGATCGAGATCCAACAACACCTGCGCATTCCGGAACCTTACTGACCAATTCGCTGAGCAGCGAAGGAATGTCATCGTACTGATGCGGATCGCCCTGACGGAAATAAAGTTCTGGCGCAATGGCAAGATAACCCTGTTTGGCCAGCCGACGACAGACATCCTGAATATGCTGATGCACGCCAAAAATTTCCTGAACCACCAGAATGATGGGGTAAG
The DNA here is from genome assembly GCF_047692315.1 of Symbiopectobacterium sp. Taxonomy (GTDB): domain Bacteria; phylum Pseudomonadota; class Gammaproteobacteria; order Enterobacterales; family Enterobacteriaceae; genus Symbiopectobacterium. Next base: position 161,921 of record NZ_JBLLJS010000013.1, read on the forward strand.
GCCCGTCACCCGAAGCCGGTTTGGCGAGATAAGCGGGAAGCTGCTCGCCTTGGGATGGAATGGTGGTTTCACCCGCGATAATCCCTTGAGTGTCTGTGAGGATGGTTGACGCGGCATGAGGCGTCACGGCACGAGTCATTGCTCGATCGGTGTGTCGGAGTTCCAGCGGTTCGGCCACTTTCATGGTGGTTTTTCTCCTCTTGAGCATAAAAGGGATTATTGGTGTGACAACGCGCAATTTATAAGTGTATACCACTGTATTGATTTCTTTTGGTAGTGAGATGTATCACTACAGTTATTGCCATGATGCAGTAGGATAATAACGGTAATATTTTGCCCACGATGAGGAGACGAGTATGTCTGAATCTGATGTGTTCCATGGGGTTAACCAAACAGGATCTGCAAGGAGCGACGTTAGCCATTGTGCCCGGCGATCCGGCGCGGGTCGAAAAAATTGCGTGGGAGATGGATAACCCCGTGTTTCTGGCGGTGCATCGTGAATTTACCACCTGGCGTGCTACGCTTGCGGGGCAACCTGTGGTGATTTGCTCGACGGGTATTGGTGGCCCTTCGACCTCGATTGCCGTGGAAGAGCTGGCGCAATTGGGCGTCAGAACCTTCCTGCGCGTGGGTACCACAGGGGCGATTCAGCCGGATATGAATGTGGGTGACGTGTTGGTCACTACAGCGGCCGTGCGTCTGGACGGTGCCAGCCTGCACTTTGCACCGTTGGAGTACCTGGCAGTGGCAGATTTTTCCTGTACCGCCGCGCTGGTGGACGCCGCAAAAGCCTCTGGTTTCCCGCTGCATATTGGCGTAACGGCCTCTTCGGATACCTTTTATCCGGGGCAAGAGCGCTACGATACCTACTCCGGACGCGTCGTGCGGCGTTTTCGAGGCTCGATGCAAGAGTGGCAAAGCATGGGCGTATTGAATTATGAAATGGAGTCGGCCACGCTGCTCACCATGTGTTCCAGCCAGGGATTACGGGCGGGTATGGTCGCAGGCGTGATCGTCAACCGCACCCAGCAGGAAACGCCGGATGTCGCGACCATGAAGCTGGCCGAAACCGCTGCCGTCAAGGTGGTGCTGGATGCAGCGCGTCGGTTATTGAGTGCCTAAGTCTTCCGCCACGAATTGCAAGGATATGTATGACAAAAACAGCACCAAGCTATCCCTCTTTGCTGGCATTAGAGGGTGGCATCAATTTTCGTAATTTAGGTGGGTTGCGTACTGCGGATGGCCAACGTATTCGCCCGCGCAAACTGTTCCGCGCAGGCTCGTTGGATCGACTGAGTGCCGCCGACTGTGAGCATCTGGCCGGTGTTCTGGTCTCTCATGTGGTTGACTACCGCGATCCGGATGAAGTGACGGCTAAGCCCGATATCCTGTGGGAAGGCGCAAATTATCACACCTGTCCTGCCAATCCGATCCGCCATGAGGTAACAGCCAGTCTGGAGTCGTTGGGGTCGGAGCAGCTCTCTGCCTTTGATTCGCAGGCATTTATGCTGGAACTCTATCGGCGTTTGCCGTTCAACAATCCGGCTTATCGCCAACTGGTTGCTCTGTTGCTGAGGCCGGAAGAGGGGGCGTTGGTACAGCACTGTGCCGTTGGCAAATATCGCACTGGTATCGGCTCCGCCCTGGTGTTGTTTGCGCTCGGGGCCGATGAGCAGACGGTGATGGAAGACTATCTGGTCACGGACATCACGCTCGCGCCTTTCCGCAAGCAGCTGCTGGCATCGCTGGCAGATACGCTGAATGAGAAAGCGTTGTCGCAATTCTCCTTTGTGCTCTCGGTTCAGGAAGCGTTTCTGGAGACGGCACTGCGTGCAATCAAAGAACGGTACGGGTCGATAAATCGCTGGCTGGCGACGGACTACGGGCTGGATGATGACGCGCGCTACCAGCTACAGCGTAAATATCTGGCTGAATAACGCGGTAAAACGAAGAAGATATCCCTCCTCAGAGTGAGGCGGGAAGATAAGGTTGTCGCGATTAGCCGGTGTTGTGCATACCGGCCGCCACTTCCGGGCTGGGGTTCTCATGCTCACGCGAACGGTGTAACAGCTCGGCTTGCAGTACGTTCAACGGGTCGGTGTAAACGTTACGCAGTGCGATAGACTCAGCAATCCACGGCAAGTCAGCCATCAGATGGTCATCGTTGGAAATTCGCAGCACCACGTTGATATCCGCCGCCAACTGATCGCGCAACTCTTTCCCTACGGCCACAGTTTCTCGTCTACCAGGCGCTGATCGTAGTATTCCGCCAGCCACAGATCCGCTTTGGCGAATACCATTTCCAGCATCCCGATACGCGTGGAGAAGAACGGCCAGTCGCGGCACGTGGTTTCCAACGCTTTCTGCTGACCGTTTTCCACGATTTTTTGCAACGCAGCACCCGCGCCCAACCAGGCAGGCAGCATTAAGCGGTTCTGCGTCCAGGCAAAAATCCACGGAATGGCGCGCAGGCTTTCTACGCCACCGTTAGGACGGCGTTTGGCCGGGCGTGAGCCGAGCGGCAATTTGCCCAGCTCCAGTTCCGGCGTTGCTGCGCGGAAGTAGGGCACAAAGTCCGGGTTTTCATGCACATAGCCACGATACATATCGCAAGACACGCGGGAAAGCTCTTCCATGATGTCGTGCCATTCCGGTTTCGGTTCTGGCGGCGGCAGGTTGGCCTCGAGGATAGCACCGGTATAGAGCGACAAACTGCTGATGGTCACTTCTGGCAGGCCGAATTTGAAGCGGATCATTTCGCCTTGTTCGGTCACGCGCAGGCCGCCTTTCAGGCTGCCCGGCGGTTGCGAGAGCAAGGCTGCATGGGCTGGAGCGCCGCCGCGTCCGTGGAACAACGTCAAGGCGATCCCTGCTTTTTCGCAGGTTTTGATCAGCGCGTCCTGCGCACGGTATTGTGCCCAGGAGGCCGCCATCACGCCCGCATCTTTGGCGGAGTCGGAATAGCCGATCATCACCATCTGCTTGCCCTGGATAAAGCCGCGATACCAGTCGATACCCAGCAGCTGCTTCATCACATCGTCAGCGTTGTTCAGGTTATCCAGCGTTTCAAACAGCGGGGCGACCGGCAAAGCGAAGGGGCAGCCCGCTTCTTTTAACAGCAGGTGCACGGCCAGCACGTCGGACGGTGTGCGTGCCATGGAGATCACATAGGCGGCGATAGAGCCCTGCGGCGCTTCCGCGATCACCTGGCAGGTATCCAGCACACTTCCTTGGTTTCTGCACTCGGTTCCCACTGACGGGGCGGTAGAGGCCGCTTGGAACTCAATTCTCGGATCAGGAACGCCTGCTTGTCGGATTCAGACCAGCTTTCATAGTCGCCCAACCCGAGGTAACGGGTGATTTCCGCCAGCGCTTCGGTGTGACGAGTGCTTTCCTGACGTGCATCGATGCGTACCAACGGCACGCCGAAACAGCGCACGCGGCGCAGAGTATCGAGCAGTTGGCCGTCGGCGATAATGCCCATGCCGCAGGCGTGAAGAGATTGGTAGCAAGCATGCGGTGGTTCCCACAGCTGTTCGTTACTTTCCAGCAGATCGTGTGGGCGTAGCGTGCGCTCGCCTTTCAGCCGGCCCCCAAGATAAGCCAACGTCGCGTTAAGCTGTGCACGCAGGGATTTCATAATAACGCGGTAGGGTTCCTGAACCTCTTCCCCTTCTGCGATACCGGCACGCTGACGCAGTTCCGGTGTACATTCCGACATGGAGAGCTCGGACACCAGCACCTGAATATCGCGTAAAAACAGGTCTGCGGCTTTCCAACGGCTAAGCAGCAGGACGTGACGGGTGATTTTAGCGGTCACGTTCGGGTTGCCGTCGCGGTCGCCGCCCATCCAGGAGGTAAAGCGAACAGGTACGGAATCCACCGGCAGGCGGAAACCAAAGGATTTTTCTAATTGCTCATCCAGCTCGCGCAAGAAGGCCAGCACCCCTTCCCACAGGCTGTTTTCCACCACGGCGGAGTCCCATTTGGCTTCATCTACTGGCGTCGGGCGGATCTTACGGATCTCATCCGTATGCCATGACTGGGCGATCAACTGGCGCAGACGGCGCATGATCTGGTTGCGCTCATAGTCTGCCAGATCGTTGTGATCGAGCTGCTTTAGGCAAGTATTTACTTCAACCAGCTTATGAATCAGCGTACGGCGAGTGATTTCTGTAGGGTGCGCGGTCAGCACCAGCTCAATGGAGAGAGTCTCCACGGCGTCACGAATATCGCGTTCACTTAAATGCGCTTGCGCTTTCAGACGATCGAACGCCTGCGATAAAATTTCCGGATTGCTGGCCGCTTCACCGTGTGGCGAAATAGAGTGATATTGCTCTGCGGTGTTGGTCAGGTTAAGAAACTGGCTGAAGGCGCGCGCTACCGGGAGCAACTCTTCATTGGACAGATTCTGCAGTGTGTTCAACAGCTCCTGACGATGCTTTTCATTGCCTGCTCGGGACGATTTTGACAGCTTACGGATTGTCTCGACCTTATCAAGAATACTCTCTCCTAACGCATCCTTGATGGTGTCACCAAGAAGTTTACCCAGCATGCTCACATTACTTCGCATCGCGGAATATTGTTCGTTCATATTTACCCTGACCCATCTCTATTTTTTGTAAGTTTGTTTCATAGAAAGACGCAAAACGCTACCTTCATCTAGCCACGCCCGGCTGGATTCGTCAATTGACGATTGGTTGTTTTATCACCCTGCCGTTTTACCCCTCTGTTGTTGTACCTGCTTTAGTGTGGGATTGGCAATCGGTGAAATTTAATTACATCCGTGCGCAGATTAGGGGCGCTTATCGCGTCCGTGCGTTTTGCGTTTACCGACAGAAATGTTGCACCATCCGTGTGATCAACTTATGTGTCGGGGCGATAAATGCCGTGTCGATATATTCGTCCGGCTGATGAGCCTGTTCAATCGAGCCAGGGCCAAGCACCAGCGTCGGACACAGGGTTTGGATAAACGGCGCTTCAGTACAGTAGTTCACCACGTCCGTGGGCACGCCTAGCAACTTTTCAATCACACCGACCAATGAGTGATCCACCGGACACTCGTAGCCGGGGATTGGTGGGTGCAGTTCACTGACGCTCACGCGTCCCGGCCAACGCTCGCTCACCGGTGCCAGCGCTTCAGTTACCAGACCGTTCAAATCGTTCAGCGTCAATCCCGGAAGTGGTCGAATATCCATGTGCAGTTCACAGCAGGCACAGATGCGGTTGGCGGCATCGCCACCGTGGATATGGCCGAAATTCATGGTCGGATAGGGGATATGGAACGCCGCGTTGTGATAACGGGTTTGCAGCGTATTGCGCAACACCATCAAATGGGAGATGGCATCATGCATCAGTTCGATAGCGTTTACGCCGCGCGAAGGATCGCTCGAATGTCCGGATTGTCCCTGAATACGCACCGCATTTGACATATGGCCCTTATGGGCGCGAATCGGTTTCAGCGAAGTTGGCTCGCCGATGATGGCGCAGTCCGGGCGTATCTGCGTAGATTCAGAGAAATACTTGGCGCCTGCCATGGTGGTCTCTTCATCGGCGGTTGCTAGCACGTAAATCGGTTTGGCAAGCGTTGCAGGGTCGATATCGCGTAGCGCATCCAAAATAAAGGCGAAGAAGCCTTTCATATCCGCAGTGCCCAGCCCGTACAGCTTGTTATCGTGTTCTGTCAGCGTAAAGGGATCGCGCGTCCAGCGACCATCATCAAACGGCACCGTATCGGTATGCCCGGCCAGCAGCAAGCCGCCCTGACCTTGGCCGATGCGTGCCAGCAGATTGAATTTATGCCGCGTACCGCGCACCGGCTGCACCTCAACGTGAAAGCCCAAATCGGCAAACCACCCGGCGAGCAGATTGATTAATGCTTCATTGCTCTGATCGAGCGCCTGGTCGGTGGCGCTGATGGAAGGCGTCGCGATCAACGCCCGATACAGCTCAATAAATGGGGGTAAATTCATCTTCACTGTTGACAGCCTTATGTTAGGGTAGTATCAATATTCATGCATTTATTTTGAATAAAAATACAATAACGTGTAGCGAAAGGAAACTGTTTCTCTCCCTTGGGAGGATACATTACCTGCTAGTCTACACCTGTAACGGTTGAATACCGTTAGTGGGTTTGGCGTTTTGTAGATACCCTGTTTTAACGACACCGTGTTTAAATCATTTTTAGTGGAAGGTATGCAGATCCCATGCTGAATACGTTGATTGTTGGCGCAAGCGGTTATACTGGCGCTGAACTTGCATTCTATCTGAATCGTCATCCTCAGATGAACCTTACCGCACTTGCGGTATCCGCGCAGAGCGTCGATGCGGGCAAACGCATTTCTGACCTGCATCCTCAACTGAAAGGCATCATCGATTTGCCGGTGCAGGCGTTGACGGATGCGGCCGAGGCTGCCAAAGGCATCGATGTGGTGTTTCTGGCGACTGACCACAAAGTGAGCCACGATCTTGTGCCGGTTTTTCTGGCAGCAGGCTGCGTGGTATTCGATCTCTCCGGTGCGTTTCGCGTGCAGGATGCTGAATTTTATCGCCGCTACTACGGTTTCGAACATCAACATGCTGACTGGCTGGCCCAGGCGGTGTACGGTCTTGCCGAGTTTCAGGCTGAGCGCGTTAAGCAAGCGCAGCTGATTGCCGTACCCGGTTGTTACCCGACGGCTTCACAACTGGCACTTAAACCGCTGGTGGATGCGCAACTGCTCAACGCTGACCAGTGGCCGGTTATCAATGCAGTGAGCGGCGTGAGCGGTGCCGGACGTAAAGCCTCGCTCACCAGCAGCTTCTGTGAAGTGAGCTTGCAGCCCTATGGTGTCTTCAATCACCGTCACCAACCCGAAATTGCGTCCCACCTGGGCATCCCGGTTATCTTCACTCCGCATCTTGGGAACTTTGCTCGCGGGATTTTGGCGACCATTACCTGCCGCCTGAAACCGGGTATTAGCGCGCAGGATGTGGCAGAAGCCTACCACAATGCCTATCACGACAAACCATTGGTGCGCCTCTACGATAAAGGGGTTCCGGCGCTAAAATCAGTTGTGGGCTTACCGTTTTGCGATATCGGTTTCTCCGTACAGGATGAACACCTGATTGTGGTCGCCACGGAAGATAACCTGCTCAAAGGCGCGGCGGCACAAGCTGTACAGTGCCTAAATATTCGTTTCGGTTTCCCTGAAACCCAATCTTTGCTCTGACATAATCCTGAGGCACGAAAGCGATGAATCCGTTAATTATCAAACTGGGCGGTGTGTTACTGGACAGCGAAGAAGCGCTGGAGCGTCTGTTTACGGCGCTGGTTGCCTATCGTGAGCAATACCAGCGTCCGCTGGTCATTGTGCACGGCGGCGGCTGTCTGGTGGATGACCTGATGAAAAAACTGGCGTTACCCGTGGTGAAGAAAAACGGGCTGCGCGTTACGCCGGCGGATCAGATCGACATCATCACAGGAGCGTTGGCTGGATCGGCCAACAAAACGCTGCTGGCCTGGACGAAGAAACACGCTATCAATGCGGTGGGGTTGTGTCTGGCGGATGGTGGCATGACCACGGTGACGCAGTTGGATGAATCCTTGGGGTACGTTGGCAAAGCACAGGCTGGTTCAGCGGATCTGCCCAATGCGCTGCTGACAGCAGGGTATTTACCGATCGTCAGCTCCATCGGGATCACCGAACAAGGCGATTTGATGAACGTCAACGCCGACCAGGCAGCGACAGCGCTTGCAGAAACGCTGGGAGCCGATCTGATCCTGCTGTCGGACGTGAGCGGTATTCTTGATGGCAAGGGCCAGCGGATTGCGGAAATGACGGCGCAGAAAGCGGAACAACTGATTGCGCAAGGCATTATCACTGACGGCATGATTGTTAAAGTCAACGCGGCGCTGGATGCAGCCCGTGCGTTGGGTCGTCCGGTGGATATCGCGAGCTGGCGTCATGCCGATCAACTGCCCGCGCTGTTTAACGGCACGCCGATTGGCACGCGAATCCTGGCGTAAATCTGTTAACCTGTAGGGAATTTCCGTTGGCATAAAGGTAACGGAAGCGAGCATGCGGGTTCGCCCGTGTGGTGACAAGACATTGAAGCAAATTTTGGGAGTATCGGTTATGGCGTTGTGGGGCGGTCGTTTCAGTCAGGCGGCAGATCAGCGGTTCAAACAATTTAATGACTCGCTGCGGTTTGATTACCGTCTGGTGGAGCAAGATATCGTCGGCTCCATCGGCTGGTCAAAGGCGCTGGTGACGGTCAACGTACTCAGCGCGCAGGAACAACAGCAGCTAGAGCAGGCGTTGAATGCGCTGCTAGCTGAGGTGCAAGCCAACCCAGAACAGATTTTGCAAAGCGATGCAGAAGATATTCATAGCTGGGTAGAGCAGAAGCTTATCGACAAAGTGGGCGATCTGGGCAAAAAACTCCACACCGGCCGCAGCCGTAACGATCAGGTAGCGACCGATCTTAAACTCTGGTGCAAGGCGCAAATCGGTGAACTGCAACTGGCCGTGCGCCAACTGCGTGCCGCGCTAGTGGCTACCGCTGAGGAGAACCAGGATGCGGTGATGCCGGGTTACACCCATTTGCAGCGCGCACAGCCGGTTACCTTTGCCCACTGGTGTCTGGCTTACCATGAAATGCTGGCGCGCGACGAAAGCCGCTTGGAAGATACGCTAAAACGCCTGGATGTTAGCCCACTGGGCTGTGGCGCGTTGGCCGGGACTGCCTATCCTATCGATCGTGAGCAACTGGCAGGCTGGCTGGGGTTTGCTTCTGCTGCCCGTAACAGTCTTGATACGGTATCAGATCGCGATCATGTACTGGAACTGCTCTCTAATGCTTCAATCGGCATGGTGCACCTGTCGCGCTTTGCAGAAGATCTGATTTTCTTCAACAGCGGTGAATCCGGGTTCGTTGAGCTGTCCGATCGTGTGACCTCCGGCTCCTCTCTGATGCCGCAAAAGAAAAACCCGGACGCACTGGAGCTGATCCGCGGTAAATCGGGTCGAGTGCAAGGTGCACTGACTGGCATGATGATGACGCTCAAAGGCTTGCCGCTGGCGTACAACAAGGACATGCAGGAAGACAAAGAAGGGCTGTTCGACGCGCTCGACACTTGGCATGACTGCCTGATGATGGCTGCACTGGTATTGGAGGGCATTCAGGTTCGCCGTCCGCGTTGTCAGGAAGCAGCGCAGCAGGGCTATGCGAATGCGACCGAGCTGGCAGATTACCTAGTCGCAAAAGGCGTTCCATTCCGCGAAGCGCACCATATTGTCGGTGAGGCGGTGGTGGAAGCCATTCGTCAGGGTAAAGCGCTGGAAGCATTGTCGCTGGAGGATTTGCAAAAATTCAGCGCAACCATTGGCAATGATGTGTATCCCATCCTGTCTTTGCAATCCTGCCTGGAAAAACGTGCGGCCAAAGGTGGTGTATCACCGCAGCAGGTAGCACAGGTAATTGCCGATGCCAAAGGGCGTCTGTAACACCGATAGTGTTATGTCATCTGCATCAGGGCCGGATTTCCGGCCCTTTCTTATTCTGCCTATGAACGTAAGCCAGCAACGCAAGACGCCTCGCATTTTAATCATTTCACTGCTGACTGCGATGCTGTTTCGAGCTGGCCTGCGCTATTCTTTCTGGATATATATACAGTATCGCTTTACCTTGACGGACAGTGGCGATAACGAAAGGAATGAGACGTGGATATCACCCTATTTTACGGCATAGGCGGCGGGGCGGTTGGGGGGCGGGTGGGATGGCTTGTTGCCAGCCTGCGTTACCAGCAGCGCCGCGCCCGGCAAGAAGCAGAACAACGTATACAAGAACAAGCGTTACAGCAGGCGCAAAGCTCGGTACGTGAACTTCAGCTCGCGCGTGATAAGGATGAACAGCGTCTGCGCCAGAATGATATGGAACTGCGTCTGATGCACGGCAAACTCAGTGCCCATCAGGAGAAGTTGCTGGTCATGGCCCAGTTGCAAGAAGAGTGCAGCCATCTCAATCAAGAGTTGCGCGCGCTGCGCGAAGCAAACGGTGCACAGGAAGCAGAACTGCGTGAGGTGACTATCCGCCTGGAAGAAACGCGCCTCGCCGCTGAGGAAAAACAGCGACTGTTGATCAACAGTGAGCAACGCTTAACGACACAGTTTGAAAATCTGGCTAACCGGATCTTTGAGCACAGTGGTCGCCGGGTAGATGAACAAAATCAACAGAGCCTCGATAAACTGCTGACTCCGTTGCGGGAACAGTTGGATGGTTTTCGTCGTCAGGTTCAGGAAGGGTTCGGCAGTGAAGCGCGTGAACGCCATACTCTGGCGCATGAAATTCGTCAGTTGCAGCAACTGAACGTGCAAATGGCACGAGAAGCGGTCAACCTGACCAAAGCCCTGAAAGGTGATAACAAAACGCAGGGGAACTGGGGCGAAGTCGTACTGGGCCGCGTGCTCGAGGCTTCCGGTTTGCGTGAAGGACATGAATACCAAACACAGGTCAGTATCCAGACTGGCGCGAACGGACGTATGCAGCCAGATGTGATCGTCCGTCTCCCACAAGGCAAAGATGTGGTGATTGATGCCAAGATGTCGCTGGTGGCCTATGAGCGCTACTTTAATAGTGAAGATGATGGAGAACGTGCCAGCGCGCTCAGCGAGCATATCGCTTCCGTGCGTGGGCATATCCGCCTGCTGAGTAATAAGGACTACCAGCAATTGCCGGGGCTGCGCTCGCTGGATTATGTGCTGATGTTTATCCCCGTGGAACCTGCGTTTCTGGTGGCCATTGATCGTCACCCTGAATTGATCAGCAAAGCCCTGCAACACAATATCATGTTGGTTAGCCCTACCACGCTGCTCGTCGCGTTACGCACCATCACCAATCTGTGGCGTTATGAACAGCAAAGCCACAATGCGCAGCAGATCGCAGAACGCGCCTCTCGACTGTACGATAAACTGCGTCTCTTTGTTGAAGACATGGCGGCGTTGGGGCAGAGCCTGGATAAATCACAGACCAGCTATCGGCAGGCCATGAATAAACTGGCCTCGGGACGCGGTAATCTGATATCCCAGGTAGAAGGTTTCCGTTCCCTTGGTGTAGAGGTTAAGCGTACCATTAACCCCAACGTGGCGGAGCAAGCGGTGCTTTCTGCCGAGGCTGACGCGGAGACCGTGCGGCTGTCTAAGCAGTCTGAATCTATGCAAACAGATGTCCCCCCAGGGGAGAACACGCTGAAAGCGCAGACGTGGAAATATCGAATCGCCTCTGATGCGTCACGTATGTTCGCGTTTTACAACTTTATTCAGTGCATCAGAGCGGTGGGTTTTTAAGCTTGGTCTGTTACACTCTCCCCATTAAGGGGTAGTTTCAAAATTCGATGTTCCTCTTCGATTGTTGATGCGAAACGCGTACAGACACGCCAAGCTCGTGTTGCGCATAACGCTCGACAGCGCAATGTGAGCGGCGAGTCCAGCCGATAGCGCGCAAAGGGGATTGACCACAATTCTGATTTGGAAAAGTAGGGCGAAGAACATGACGAACGATCCGGAGAAAACCACGCATTTTGGTTTTCGTACTGTCGACAAGAACGATAAAGAGGCCATGGTAGCAGGTGTATTCCACTCGGTAGCGGGAAAATATGACCTGATGAACGATTTGATGTCCTTCGGGATTCATCGTGCCTGGAAACGGTTTACCATTGAGTGCAGCGGTGTGCGTCGCGACCAGCGTGTGCTGGATCTGGCGGGCGGCACGGGTGACTTGACCGCTAAATTCTCACATCTGGTGGGGGAATCGGGGGAAGTGGTGCTGGCCGATATCAATGCTTCCATGCTGAAAGTGGGACGCGAAAAGCTCCGCAATCTGGGGATTATTGATAACGTCAGCTATGTGCAGGCCAATGCGGAAGCGTTGCCCTTTCCGGAAAACTATTTTGACTGCATTACCATTTCTTTCGGTTTACGCAATGTGACGGATAAAGACAAAGCGCTGCGTTCCATGTTTCGCGTGTTGAAACCTGGTGGTCGCCTGCTGGTGCTGGAATTTTCCAAACCGATGCTGAAACCGCTTAGCAAAGTCTATGATTTCTATTCATTCCATGTCTTGCCGCGCATTGGTAATATGGTGGCCAAAGATGCGGTCAGCTACCGTTATTTGGCAGAATCGATACGTATGCATCCTGACCAGGAAACGCTGAAAGGTATGATGGTGGATGCAGGCTTTGACAGTGTAAATTACTTCAACCTCACGGGAGGCATTGTCGCATTACACCGTGGGTTCAAATTTTAAGTCGTTTTATAGTGGGAAACGCTGATGCTGATAACGTCTGTGCTGACTGCCGCGCTGGAAACGGCGTTAAATAGTCTGCTTTTTCGCGAACACAGCTTGAAAGCGGCGCGCCAGTGTCTACAGGGAAAAACGCTCAAAATCGTGTTAGCCGAGCTGCCAGTGCCGCTGGTGTTGGTCTTTGGCGAACACCGCCTCGATGTGGTGAGTCAGTGGGCTGATACGGTGGACTGCCAGTTGGAAACCCGAATCCCCGCACTGCTCACGCTGCGTGATCGCCAGCATCTTTCATCGCTGATGAGCAGCGGTGAGTTGGTGATCGAAGGGGATATGCAAGTTGTCCAACACTTTGTCAATCTGTTAGATTTGGCGGAGTGCGATCCTGCTGAGTGGCTTGCGCCTTATACGGGCGACGTTGTCGCACAAGGAATTGGTCAGGCAGCGCGGGGAGTGTGGCGCGGTGCGACCCGTCTGTTTGATCGCCAGCGGCGCTATCTGGCAGAGACCGTAACGGAAGAGTGGCGGCTTGCGCCGGGACGCCTGGAAGCGGCCTGGTGGTATGATGAAGTGGCTGCGTTAAACGATGACGTTGATACGCTGGCGGCACGCCTGGCGAAGCTGGAGTCAGCACAATGACACCAAGTGAACTGCTGCGCCTTTACCACATCATCCGTGTCATGTTGAGTTACGGCCTGGATGAGCTGATCCCGCGTTTACGTATTACGCTGCCGCTGCGTATCTGGCGCAAGTGCTTGTTCTGGATGCCAAACCGCCATAAGGATAAGCTTCTTGGTGAACGCTTGCGTCTGGCGTTGCAGGAATTGGGTCCGGTATGGATCAAGTTCGGCCAGATGATGTCTACCCGCCGCGATCTGTTTCCACCGGAGATCGCCGATCAGCTCGCTATTCTTCAGGATCGTGTCGATCCTTTTGACGGCAAACTGGCCCGTGAACAGATTGAGCTGTCCATGGGCGGCATTCCGCTGGAAAGCTGGTTTGATGATTTTGAGATAGTCCCGCTCGCCTCTGCGTCTATTGCACAGGTGCATACTGCTCGGCTCAAAATGAATGGCAAAGAGGTGGTTATCAAGGTGATTCGTCCTGATATCCTTCCCGTTATCAAAGCTGATATGCGCCTGATGAACCGTTTAGCCGGTTGGCTACCGATGTTGCTGCCGGATGGGCGGCGTTTGCGTCCGCGCGAAGTGGTGCGCGAGTATGAAAAAAACCTGCTTGACGAATTAAACCTGCTGCGTGAAGCGGCGAATGCCATTCAACTGCGTCGTAATTTTGACGGCAGTCCCATGCTTTATATTCCGGAGATTTATTCGGATTATTGTACTGAAAACATGTTGGTCATGGAGCGCATTTACGGCATTCCGGTGTCGGACGTTGAGGCATTGAAAGCCAACGGCACCAACATGCCGCTGCTGGCAGAGCGTGGGGTGCGGGTGTTCTTTACTCAGGTGTTCCGTGACAGCTTCTTCCATGCAGATATGCATCCCGGCAATATCTTTATCAGCTATGAACACCCTGAAAATCCGCAATATATCGGCATTGATTGCGGTATCGTCGGGTCGCTGAACAAGGAAGACAAGCGTTATCTGGCGGAAAACTTTATTGCCTTTTTCAATCGGGATTATCGCCGCGTCGCGGAGTTACATGTGGATTCCGGCTGGGTGCCTGCCGATACCAATGTTGAAGAGTTTGAATTTGCGATTCGCACCGTGTGCGAGCCCATTTTTGAAAAGCCATTGGCGGAGATCTCATTTGGCCATGTGTTATTGAATTTGTTCAATACGGCGCGCCGCTTCAATATGGAAGTGCAACCCCAGCTCGTGTTGCTGCAAAAAACCTTGCTTTACGTTGAGGGTGTAGGCCGACAGCTTTATCCGCAACTGGATTTATGGAAAACGGCTAAACCTTTTCTTGAGTCATGGTTGAAAGACCAGATGGGCGTTGCCGCACTGATTCGCGGATTGAAAGAAAAAGCGCCGTTCTGGGCGGAAAAACTGCCGGAAATTCCCGAGTTGATTTACGATGGTTTGCGACAGCATCGGTTGCTGCATCATAGCGTTACGCAACTGACCGATGAACTGCGCATGCAACGAATGCGGCAAGGCCAGTCACGCTATTTTTTTGGCGTTGGCACAACGTTGCTACTCGCTGGGTTACTCATATTGGTGGGGCGTCAGGATCTCCCGGAAGTGATTCCCGCAGGATTAATGACAGCAGGTGTTGTGAGCTGGGTCATTGGTTGGCGTCGTACACGTTGAAGCAGATCATGACAGACGGTATTAATAGCCGTATATAATAGTGATGGCTTTGACCTAATATGCCTTTCTGCCGCAGGAAAAAGGCGTTGCAGGAAACGAAAACCGAGCGCATCCTCTGGGCATGAACAACGCGCGGTAACCCGTTTTTGAACACCAACGTACACACGATGTTTGCGGTGTGAAAGATGATGGATAACTCCCCTTTGTAGAAAAGAGGTAATTGGTATGGGTGGTATTAGTATTTGGAACTTGTTGATCATTGCGGTGATCGTGGTGCTGCTGTTCGGTACTAACAAGCTAAGAACGTTAGGTTCCGATTTGGGGGCATCGATCAAAGGCTTCAAAAAAGCCATAAGCGATGATCAACCCCCGTCCGCTGACAGCGCATCTGCCAACCAGAATGAAAAAACACAGCAGGATGCCGATTTCACGACGAAGTCCATCACGGAACAACAGGCTGACGCAAAATCAGAAGAAACGAAGAGCCAGCATAAAGAGCAGGTATAATCGGTGTTTGATATTGGATTTGGTGAGCTGATGCTCGTAATGGTGATCGGCCTGGTAGTACTCGGGCCTGAACGCCTGCCTGTGGCAGTTAAAACGATTGCTGGTTGGGTCAGGACACTACGTTCGCTGGCTTCCACAGTGCAAAATGAGCTGACTCAAGAGTTAAAGCTGCAAGAGTTGCAGGACAGTTTGAAGAAGGTGGAGCAGGCTAGCCTGAAAAACCTCTCTCCCGAGCTGAAAGCCTCTATGGACGAACTCAAAGAAGCGGCGGATGCGATGCGGCGCGGTTATGTGAAACCTGGCGACAGCGCGACTGCGCACGTCGGAGAGGTGCTGCATCAACCGCTGGCGGATGCTGAGGCGGCACATGATGGGGTAATCAGCGTTGAGCAGGCGTCTTCGTCAGCAGCGTTACCGTCTGTAGACAAATCCGTAGCTACGCCATCTTCATCCCTTACCGATGTGGCACCGCGTGCTGCAGTGGAGAGTGCGTCTGAAGCACCTTCTGCGGCAGCCGCTGTGCCTGCGGAAAATTCGTCGACTGTCGCTACGGTCGCGCCGAACGATGATGCGCTCAATAAGCGCGCAGCACCTGCCGCTACTGTCGCGCCTTCCCAACCCTCTGCTGATGAACGCTAGTCTATGGCCGTTGAAGATACACAACCGTTAATCAGTCACCTGATTGAGCTGCGAAAACGCCTGTTAAACAGCATTCTTTGTGTTTTAGGCGTGTTTGTCGTGCTGGTTTTTTTTGCTAACGATATCTATCAGATTGTCTCGGCACCGCTGATTGAGCAACTGCCCGCCGGGGCCAGTATGATTGCTACCGATGTGGCTTCCCCATTCTTTACGCCGATCAAGCTCACGATGATCGTGTCGGTGTTTGTTGCGGCACCGCTGGTGTTGTATCAGGTCTGGGCGTTTATCGCCCCGGCGCTGTACAAGCATGAACGCCGCCTGATGATGCCCTTGCTGTTCTCCAGTAGCCTGCTTTTCTACGCGGGTATGGCATTTGCTTACTTTGTGGTGTTCCCGCTGGCGTTCAGTTTTTTTGCCAAGACGGCACCTCAAGGCGTGCTCATTGCCACCGACATCAATAACTACCTTGATTTCGTGATGGCGCTGTTTATGGCGTTTGGCGTCTCTTTCCAGGTGCCGATTGCCATTGTGCTGCTGTGCTGGAGCGGTGTTACCAACACGGAAGATTTGAAGAGGAAACGGCCTTACGTGCTGGTTGGTGCCTTCGTTGTCGGTATGTTGTTGACGCCACCTGATGTGTTCTCACAGACCTTGCTGGCGATCCCGATGTACTTGCTGTTTGAAGTCGGCCTGTTCTGTTCGCGTTTTTACGTGGGGAAAGGGCGTCGTCAGGTTGAGGCTGAGGAAAGCGAAGAAGGCCCATCGTCTTGAACCCTGCTGTCATCCCCGCTTAGGCGGAGATTTCCTCCAGATTACACTTGCTTCCTTTCGTGACATGCTCGCCGGTGCGGGCATGTCATCACCATTCAGGAATATCCATGTTTGATATCGGCGTCAATCTCACCAATAGTCAATTTGCTCACGATCGTGCCCAGGTTATCGCGCGCGCTCAGGCGGGGCAGGTCAGTGGGATGATTGTCACCGGAACCAACCTGCATGAAAGTGAACAGGCGCTGGCGTTAGCGTGTGAATATCCAGACTATTGCTGGTCGACGGCGCTGGCGGAACAGATTTCGCAATTGGCGAAGCAGCCCACCGTTGTGGCTCTTGGCGAATGCGGGCTTGATTTTAATCGCAATTTTTCAACCCCCGATGAGCAGGAGCAGGCATTTTCCGCGCAGTTAGCGTTAGCGGCTGAGCTGGGGCTGCCCGTTTTCTTGCATTGCCGTGACACACATACGCGTTTTATGGCGCTACTCTCCCCTTTGGCTGGATAAGCTACCCGGAGCGGTGCTGCACTGTTTCACTGGCACTGAACAGGAACTGGATGAGTGCTTGCGTCGTGGACTTTCGATAGGCATTACTGGCTGGGTGTGCGATGAACGGCGCGGAATTGCACTTCGCCATCTGCTAAAACAGATTCCCATTGATCGACTGTTGTTGGAAACAGACGCGCCCTATTTGTTACCCCGGGATTTATCACCAAAACCTGCATCCCGGCGTAATGAACCCTGCTTTTTGCCACATATCGTTCAGCAGGTTGCTGCCTGGCGCGATGAAGACGCCAGTATGTTGGGGCAAAAAGTAGATGAAAACGCACGCCGGATTTTCCGGCTGCCATGATTCTGGAGAATAATTATGAGCAATGTTTTTCCCGGCGCCTTTCCCGGCCGTCGCTTGCGCCGTGTGCGCCGTCATGATTTCAGTCGTCGCCTTGTTGCTGAAAACCAGTTGACGGTCAATGACCTGATTTACCCCGTGTTTGTGATGGAAGGCAAAAATCAGCGTCAGGAAGTGCCTTCCATGCCGGGCGTGTATCGCATGACGCTGGATCTTCTGGTGAAAGAGGCAGAAGAGCTCGCTAAGCTGGGTATCCCGGTGCTTTCACTGTTTCCGGTGATCGATACCGATAAAAAATCTCTGAACGCCGAAGAAGCTTACAATCCAGAGGGGTTGGTGCCCCGTGTAATCCGTACGCTCAAAGATGCGGTGCCGGAACTGGGGTTGCTGACAGACGTTGCGCTGGATCCCTACACCACCCATGGACAAGACGGCATTATTGACGAAGACGGCTATGTGATAAATGACATCACCAAAGCCGTTCTGGTGCTCCAGGCACTGTGTCATGCGCAAGCGGGTGCGGAGATCATTGCACCGAGCGACATGATGGATGGACGCATTGGTGTCATTCGTGCCGAACTGGAAGCGCGGCATCTGGTGAACACCCAGATCATGGCTTACTCCGCAAAATACGCCTCTTGCTACTATGGGCCTTTCCGCGATGCGGTCGGCTCGGCAAGTAATCTGAAAGGCGGTAACAAAAAAACCTATCAGATGGACCCGGCCAACGGTGATGAAGCCTTGCAGGAAGTTGCTCAGGATTTGCAGGAAGGCGCGGACATGGTGATGGTTAAACCCGGCATGCCCTATCTGGATGTGCTGCACCGTGTTAAAGAAACCTTCGGTGTGCCAACTTTTGCCTATCAGGTTTCCGGCGAGTATGCCATGCATATGGCGGCCATTCGCAACGGTTGGCTTCAGGAGCAGCCTTTGGTGATGGAATCACTGCTGTGCTTCAAGCGCGCGGGTGCAGACGGCGTGCTGACCTATTTTGCCAAGCAAGTCGCACAATGGCTGCGTGACGAGCAGCTTTCCCGCTAATCGGCCTATCTTTTGCCGCCAGTGGATAGGTTCACTGGCGGCATTTCTTTCGTCTGGTGCGGCCGACTACATCTTTTTGAACTGGCGATTATCGATGCTTTGCGGCACCTGCTTATTCAGCAGATTGAGTAGCAGCATGGAGCGCGCTTCGCCGTCTGGTTCGCTGTAAATCGCCTGTAGCCCGGTAAAAATCCCTTCAGTGATCAACACGGTATCTCCGGGATACGGCGTTTGTGGATCGTGAATCATCTGCACCGGATGTTGTGCAAGTTCGGTGATGACGCTCACGGGAATGACGGCGGGCAGAGCGCCGAAACGGATAAAATGGCTGACGCCGCGCGTAGCGCCAATCGTGGTGGTGTGGATGCGTTCAGGATCGAACTCAATAAACAAATAGTTGGGAAACAGCGGTTCGCTGACTTCCGCACGCTTTCCCCGTACGATCTTCTCCATTTTGATCATCGGGCTTAGGCAGTTGACAGCCTGGCGTTCAAGGTGTTCCTTGGCGCGCAACAGCTGCCCACGTTTGCAATACAGTAAATACCAGGCTTCCATAATGTGTTCTGTCGATGATCTGTCAGTCGATGAGCATTGCCGGAAAGCATAACAAAACCCTGTACGGATAAATAGCGGCATGAAGAAGCGACAGAATTGGCAAGAAACCTTATAATGTCGTTTTTACAGACAGCATTGACAATCAGCATGAAATATCGTGATTTACGTGAATTTCTCGCACTTCTTGAACAGAAGGGAGAACTGAAACGCATTCGCCATCCTGTCAGCCCCCATTTGGAAATGACGGAGATTGCCGACAGAACGCTGTGTGCGGGTGGTCCGGCGTTGCTGTTTGAAAATCCGACCGGTTATACCATGCCCGTGTTGTGCAACCTGTTTGGCACGCCGGAGCGAGTGGCGATGGGCATGGGACAGGAAAACGTGACTGCCCTGCGTGATGTGGGCAAGCTGCTGGCTTTTTTAAAAGAGCCAGAGCCGCCCAAAGGATTCCGTGACCTGATGGAAAACATGCCCAAATTCCGTCAGGTGCTCAATATGCCGACCAAACGGCTCTCATCGGCACCTTGCCAGGAGCAGGTCTGGTCAGGCGAAGACGTCGATCTGACCCGTATTCCTGTGATGCAGTGCTGGCCGGAAGATGCTGCTCCCTTGATCACTTGGGGCTTAACGGTCACTCGCGGGCCGCACAAAGCGCGTCAGAATATCGGTATCTATCGCCAGCAAGTACTGGGTAAAAACAAGCTGATCATGCGTTGGTTATCTCATCGCGGTGGCGCGTTGGATTTTCAGGAGTGGTGTCAGGAAAACCCCGGTCAACGCTTCCCGGTCTCTGTAGCGCTTGGCGCCGATCCGGCGACCATCCTTGGTGCGGTGACGCCAGTGCCAGATACGCTCTCCGAATACGCCTTTTCTGGATTGCTGCGCGGTTATAAAACCGAAGTGGTGAAATGCCTCTCCAACGATCTGGAAGTGCCTGCCAGCGCGGAAATTGTGCTGGAGGGCTACATTGAACCAGGGGAAATGGCCGCGGAAGGGCCATACGGCGATCACACCGGTTATTACAATGAAGTGGACAATTTCCCGGTGTTTACCGTCACGCATGTAACGCAGCGCCAGGACGCCATTTACCACTCAACCTATACCGGACGTCCGCCTGATGAACCTGCGGTGCTGGGTGTGGCACTGAATGAAGTTTTCGTCCCCATTCTGCAAAAGCAGTTCCCGGAAATTGTGGATTTTTACCTGCCGCCGGAAGGGTGTTCGTACCGTCTGGCAGTCGTCACGATGAAAAAACAGTACGCCGGTCATGCCAAACGGGTGATGATGGGCGTATGGTCTTTTTTGCGCCAGTTTATGTACACGAAGTTTGTCATTGTCTGTGATGACGACATCAATGCCCGAGACTGGAAGGACGTTATCTGGGCCATGACCACCCGCATGGATCCGGCACGAGATACGGTGCTGATGGAAAACACGCCGATAGACTATCTGGATTTCGCATCGCCGGTTTCTGGCCTGGGCTCCAAAATGGGGCTGGATGCCACCAATAAGTGGCCAGGTGAAACGCAGCGCGAGTGGGGTCATCCCATCAAGAAAGATCCCGAGGTGTGTGCCCGTATTGACGCCATATGGGATGAGCTTGCCATTTTTAACGACAGTCCGCCGCGTTCCTGATGTATTGTGTGCTGCTGTTACCCGTTTTGCTTTTATCACCCTTAGAGGGAATGCATGACAACATTGAGCTGTAAAGTGACATCCGTAGAGGCGATAACGGATACGGTTTATCGGGTACGTTTGTTGCAGGAAGCCCCTTTCTCTTTCCGGGCCGGTCAGTATTTGATGGTGGTCATGGATGAACGGGATAAACGCCCGTTCTCAATGGCGTCAACGCCGATGGAACAGCACGTGGGTGTCTCAGAGTTGAATCTGTACGCGATGGCGGTGATGGATCGTATTCTGAAAGAGCGCGTACTGACGGTAGATATTCCTCACGGTGAGGCTTGGTTGCGCGAAGAGAGCGATCGCCCGTTAATCTTGATTGCAGGCGGCACCGGTTTTTCTTATGTGCGTTCTATTCTGTTGACGGTGCTGGCACATCAGCCGGAGCGCGATGTTGCCATCTACTGGGGTGGGTGGGAGATCAAGCACCTGTATGATTTGACAGAGTTACAGGCTCTGGCGAGCCAACACGCGCACTTGCAGGTCATCCCTGTGGTTGAGCAACCGGAAGGGGAGTGGCACGGCAGAACGGGTACTGTGCTGAGCGCGGTGTTGCAGGACTACGGTACGCTGTCCGGCCACGATATCTATATTGCAGGCCGCTTTGAAATGGCGAAAATTGCCCGCTAGCGCTTCTGTAACGAGCGTGGCGCGCTGATTGATCACCTCTACAGCGACGCATTCTCCTTCATTTGAGTGCCTTAAAGTAAGTGCCTTAAAAAACGTGCTGTTTCCGGCGGAGTTCATCAACGGGTGGAAACAGCACGTGTGCCAAAGGTGCACCAAAGCATCTTGCGTTGTAGCCAAGGCAGACCAGCATTAGCCGCAACGGGATGCGCTACCGATTACTTAAATTCACAGGTTTGCACCGTCCAGCGCCGCGCCTGCTCGCTGATGGTGAAGCCCAGTCCCGCACGGTCAGAGACCCACATCCGGCCATCGCGCAGTTCAAGCTGTTCGTTGAACAGCGGGTTCAGCCATTCAAAGTGTTCCAGCCAGGGTTCGATGGGATAGGCGGCGGCGAGGTGCAGGCGCACTTCCATCGCTAAATGCGGTGCCAATTTCTTACCGTGTTTGGCCGCCAGATCCGTGATTTTCAGAAACGGCGTCACGCCGCCAACGCGCGGTGCGTCTGGCTGAACGAAATCGCAGGCATTGCCGAGGATCAGTTGCTCGTGTTCCCGGAAGCTTGTCAGCATTCGCCGGTGGCAATCGGGGTGTCCAGCGCTGTTGCCAGCGCTGCATGGCCCTCTACATCATAGGCATCCAGCGGTTCCTCAATCCAAATCGGATTGAACGCTTCCATTTTCCTGCCCATACGGATGGCGGTTTCGCGATCCCATTGCTGATTGGCATCGACCATCAAGGGGAAGTCATCGCCCAGAGCCTGACGCACGGCGGTGAGACGGCGAATATCTTCTGCGGTGTCAGGTTGTCCTACTTTGATTTTAATGCCGCCAATGCCATTTTCGCGGGAAATCACCACGTTTTTCAGAACCTGATCCAGCGGTGTATGCAGAAAACCGCCCGAGGTGTTATAGCATTGCACCGAATCGCGGTGTGCGCCCAATAGCTTTGCCAGCGGTAATCTGGAGCGTTTGGCTTTCATGTCCCACAACGCAATATCAATCGGGGAGATAGCCTGTATCGCCATACCGCTGCGCCCTACGGAAAGCACCTGCCCACAGCAGTTTGGTGTAGATTTTGTCGATGTCGTTAGGATCTTCCCCCAGCAGATTATCGGCAATCTCTTTAGCGTGCGCGTAAATACCCTGACCACCCGCGCGTTTGGAGTAACTGAACCCCACACCCTCAAAACCCTCCCGTGTGCGGATTTCAGCAAAAATGATCGCGACTTCTGTTAATGGCTTTTGGCGCCCCGTCAGCCCCATCATGGCGGCCGCTTTCGCCACGGTGCGGCTCAGGCCCGGATGAAAATCGACGCCGTGGTTCATCGGCACATGCCCCATGTGCTCCACGCCGCCAATCAGACACGTACTGGCATCACCCACCATGATGGCGCGTGCGGCATCATGCAGCGCCTGCATGGAGGAGCCGCACAGGCGGTTGACCGTTACGGCGGGGACGGTCGGCGGAATTTCCGCCAGCAGTGCTGCGTTGCGGCCAATGTTAAAGCCTTGCTCCAGCGTTTGTTGCACGCAGCCCCAGTAGATATCGTCTATCTCATGTGAGTCCAGCGCCGGGTTACGGCTCAACAGGCTACGCATCAAGTGAGCGGAAAGATCTTCGGCGCGAACCTGACGAAATGCGCCCCCTTTTGAGCGTCCCATCGGGGTACGGATGGTGTCGACAATAACAACGTTTTCCATATTCTGTGACCTCATGCCGATTAACCGAGAGAGATACCAGCGTGCGGTGCCGTTGGGGGATAGTAGCTGTCGTTACGCTCCGCCAACTGACGCAGGCTTTCGGGGATTTGGTATATTGCCCCGAGGGATTCCAAGGCGTTGGCCTGTAGCGCGTATTCGCGACTACCCAGCGTATCGAGATAGCGGCAGGCACCACCGTGGAACGGCGGGAAACCAAGCCCATACACCAGCGCCATATCGGCTTCTGCCGGGCTGGCGACAATGCCTTCTTCCAGACAGCGGGCGACCTCGTTGACCATCGGGATCATCATGCGGGCGATAATCTCTTGTGCCGTGAATGCGGTACTGCTATTGGTGACTTCTGACAGCAGTGCATCAACGCTTTCATCTTGTTCTTTTACCGGCTTGCCCTTCTTATCGGGGACGTAGCGATAGAACCCTTGCCCGTTTTTCTGACCGTAGCGCTGATGTTCGAACAATACATCGATAGCGTCGCTGCGGTTTTCTGCATTCGCTGCGGGAAGCCCTGCGCCATAACGGCTTGTGCATGGTGAGCGGTATCGATACCGACAACGTCCAGCAAATAGGCCGGTCCCATTGGCCAGCCGAACTGTTTCTCCATCACACTGTCTATCTGGCAGAAGTCAGCGCCATCGCGCAGCAGCAAGCTGAAAGCGGCGAAGTAGGGGAACAGCACGCGGTTGACGAAGAAGCCCGGGCAATCGTTAACCACAATCGGGGTTTTCCCCATTTTGCTGGCATAGGCCACCACGCGCGCGATGGTGTCATCGCTGGTTTGCGGACCACGGATGATTTCCACCAGCGGCATACGGTGCACCGGATTAAAGAAGTGCATGCCGCAGAAACGCTCTGGGCGTTGCAGGGATTTTGCCAGCAAGGCGATAGGGATAGTCGAGGTGTTGGAAGCCAAGATGGCGTTTTCGGAAAGGTGTGTTTCCATTTGTGCCAGCACTTCTCCCTTCACCTTGGGGTTTTCCACTACGGCTTCCACCACGATATCAATATCTGCAAAGCGGCCATAATCGAGCGTTGGCTGAATTTGGCTCAGGATATTACCATCCAGCTTGCCGCGCGTAAGCTGGCTGTTGAGCAACTTGGCGGCCTCTTTCATGCCCAATTCCAGCGCTTTGCCATTGATGTCTTTCATCACAATCGGCACGCCCTTGTACTCGGACTGGTAGGCGATGCCGCCGCCCATAATACCTGCGCCCAGCACGGCAGCTTGTTGCGGTACGGATACCGCGCCTGACAGTTTCTTGGCCTTACCCTTAACGTACTGATCATTGAGGAAAATGCCGACTAACGCACGTGCCGCTGGCGTCGCGGTGAGCGTAACAAAGTGCTGTGTCTCAATGCGTAACGCGTCATCGCGCGTCATTCCAGCCTCCGCCTCAACGGTTTTTACTGCGGTCAAGGGGGCGGGGTAATGTTTACCTGCGGTTTGTGCCACCATCGCTTTGGCCGTGGTAAAGCTCATTGCTGCCTCTATCGCGTTGAGCTTGAGCGGTTCCCGCTTTGGCGTGCGGTACGACAACCAATCAATCTGGCCGCAAATGGCCTGGCGAAGAATATCTATCCCGGCCGTTACGAGTTTTTCATCGGGCACGACTGCCTGAACCAAACCGATTTTCAGTGCCTCTGGAGCACCGATGTCTTTTCCTGCGGAAATGATTTCCAGCGCGCTGTCAGCACCCAACAGGCGCGGCAGGCGAACGGATCCGCCAAAGTCGGGCATGATACCGAGTTTCACTTCTGGCAGGCCGATGCGCGTGGATGGTGTGGCGATGCGCAGATCGATGGCCAGTGCACATTCGCAGCCACCGCCAAGGGCATAGCCGTTGATGGCGGCGAGCGTAGGCACCGGCAGATCTTCAAGGCGGTTGAAAATACGGTTAGCTTCTTCCAGCCAGGTCTGAAGATGCTCGCACGGTGCGGCAAACAGCGACAAGAATTCGGTAATATCGGCACCGACGATAAACGCCGGTTTATCCGAGCGCAGCAGCAGGCCCTGCAAGCCTTCCAACTGCTCAAGCACGGTCAACGCATTGCCAAGGCTGGCAACCCAGTGTATTCACCGAGCCGGGAGAGGCGAAAACCAGCTCCGCTATTCCTTCCTCCAGCCAGCGCACGTAGAGCGTTTCACTTTGATAAAGCATAGCGATCTCCAGAAGCCGTATAATTATCTGGTATGACCAGATGACTGGGTTGTGGTCTAATGTTAAATAAATGAAAATAAAAGATTAATTATTTGCTATTTTGATCACAAAGCGCCCACCGCTACCCTCCAGCAATCACTGTGATACACTGAGCGTATCTTGCTATGGTTAATGAGGATCTTCATGGAAAAGCTGGCGTCTTTGTTCCACCAGCATCTGGCGACGATGCAACAGCGCGCGCAAACCGTACTGACGCAGCATCAGCTCGATGCGGTGTTCATTCATTCCGGGGAGCCCCTGACTCGCTTTTTGGACGATCAGGAATATCCCTTCAAGGTTAACCCTCAGTTCAAAGCCTGGGTTCCGGTAACCCAAGTGCCCCATTGCTGGCTGTGGGTGGACGGTGTTAACAAGCCACGATTGTGGTTCTATTCTCCGGTTGATTACTGGCATAACGTTGCGCCATTGCCGGAGAGCTTCTGGACCAAAGACATTGAAGTGAATGTGCTTCGCAAGGTAGACGATATTGGTTCGCTGTTGCCTGCGGCACGCGAGCGTGTGGCCTATCTTGGCTATGTTCCCGAACGTGCGCTGGCCTTGGGGATTGCTCCTCAGCACATCAATCCGAAATCCGCACTGGATTACCTTCACTACCATCGTGCTTATAAAACCGACTACGAACCGTTCTGTATGCGTGAGGCGCAGAAAACGGCGGTGGTAGGGCACCGCGCCGCGCATGAAGCTTTTCTGTCCGGTATGAGCGAGTTCGATATCAATCAAGCCTATCTTACTGCGACAGGTCACCGGGATACGGATGTGCCGTATGACAATATTGTAGCGCTCAATTAGCACTCCGCTGTGCTGCACTATACCCAGCTTGAGCAGAGTGTGCCGTCCGACGTAAGAAGCTTTTTGATCGACGCAGGTGCGGAATATCATGGCTATGCTGCCGATCTGACTCGCACCTATGCCGCGCAAAGCGACCATCTTTTTGCGCAGCTCATTAAGGATTTGAACCAAGAGCAGCAGGCGCTGATTGAATCAATGAAGGTTGGCGTGCGTTATTCAGACGCCGGGCACCACTGCTGGGCCTTTGTGGCGGGTGCGCCGGATGACTCGCAACAGCTTGGCTTCTCGGATGATGGCGAACCCTCAGGAACGGCGGGAAAACCCATGCTGGCGCAACTGATGGGAAGCGGAATCGGTGAGATAACTGCCGTCTCGGTGCGTTACTATGGCGGCATCCCGTTAGGTACCGGGGGATTGGTCAAAGCATATGGTGGCGGCGTCCAGCAAGCATTGAAGCAAGTGGAAACGTTGGAAAAAGTGCTGCGTACGGCGTATCGGCTGCAATGCGACTATACCTTACATGTGCCCGTTACCGCGTTAATCCGCCAAATGGGCGGCGAAGTGAATACCTGTGATTATGGTGCAGAAGTGACATTGCAGGTGGCGATCCCCGACAGTACTTATGAGGAGACGGTGCGCCGTTTGCGCGATATAAGCAGGGGAACGTTGCAAATATCCATTATATGATAATAATTCAGCGCTGTTTGATGACTCGTTAAGGATGTTTCTCCATGCACCTGCGCGCCATTACCCGCATTGTAGGGTTACTGGTTATTCTGTTTTCCGGGACCATGTTTATCCCTGGTCTGGTTGCTCTGATTTATCGTGACGGCGCAGGACGGGCATTCACGCAAACCTTTTTAGTTGCCCTGTTTATTGGCAGCGCGCTCTGGTTTCCCAATCGTAAGCACAAGCATGAGCTGGCCTCGCGGGAAGGTTTCTTGATTGTGGTGCTGTTTTGGACCGTACTGGGTAGCGTAGGGGCATTGCCCTTTATCTTTTCTGAACATCCGAATCTCAGCGTAACGGATGCCTTCTTCGAATCATTCTCCGGATTAACCACCACGGGCGCGACGACGTTGGTCGGGCTGGATTCTCTCCCCAAAGCCATTCTGTTTTATCGGCAGATGTTGCAGTGGTTCGGTGGTATGGGGATCATCGTACTGGCTGTGGCTATTCTGCCTATCCTTGGCGTTGGAGGGATGCAGCTCTACCGTGCTGAGATGCCTGGGCCGTTGAAAGATAATAAAATGCGGCCCCGCATCGCTGAAACTGCGAAAACGTTATGGATGATCTATGTGCTGCTTACCGTGGCCTGCGCTGTAGCGTTGTGGTTGGCGGGGATGTCGCTGTTTGATGCTATCGGGCACAGCTTTTCCACCATCGCCATCGGCGGCTTTTCGACCCATGACGCCAGCATCGGCTATTTTAACAGCCCCACCATCAATACCATCATCGCCGTGTTTCTGTTGATTTCCGGGTGTAATTACGGCTTGCACTTTGCCATGCTGAGCGGCAGGAGCCTCAAGGTATATGGGCGTGACCCGGAATTTCGCATGTTCATCTTTGTTCAAATGTCGCTGGTGGCAGTATGTACGCTGGTGCTTTGGTTCCATAATGTCTACGACAGCGGTATTCAGACGCTAAATCAGGCGTTTTTCCAGGTGGTCTCTATGGCCACCACTGCGGGGTTTACTACCAGTAGTTTTGCTGCCTGGCCGCTATTCCTGCCCGTTCTTCTGCTGTGCTCTGCCTTTGTCGGTGGGTGTGCAGGTTCGACGGGAGGCGGCTTAAAAGTGATTCGTATCCTGCTGTTGTTCTTGCAAGGGCACCGTGAGTTGAAGCGGTTGGTGCACCCTAACGCTGTCTATACCATAAAGCTTGGTCGTCGTGCGTTGCCGGAGCGGATTCTCGAAGCTGTATGGGGCTTTTTCTCCGCCTATGCGTTGGTATTTATTGTCAGTATGCTGGCGGTTATTGCCACCGGCGTAGATGATTTTTCTGCTTTTGCCGCTGTCACGGCGACGTTAAACAATCTGGGGCCAGGATTAGGTGTAGTGGCCGATAACTTCACCACCATGAATGATGCTGCGAAATGGATTCTGATCTCTACTATGCTGTTCGGGCGTCTTGAGGTATTTACCTTGCTGGTGTTGTTTACCCCTACGTTCTGGCGCGCATAACCTAAAACAAAAAGCCAAAGAGCAATGTCCTATGAAAGCGTTGATACTTTTTTCCAGTAAGGATGGTCAAACCAAGGCTATCGCCTCTTATATCGCCAATGTGCTAAAGGGGAAGGTAGAGTGCGATGTGGTGAATCTGGCTGCGGCTGAGAATATCGAACCCGCGCACTACGATCGCATTCTGATTGGTGCCTCGGTGCGTTACGGTCATTTCCAGCCGGAGGTCTACACCTTTATCAAACAGCATTTGGAGGAATTGCAGCGTCTGCCGAATGCTTTCTTTTCTGTGAATCTGACAGCGCGTAAGCCAGAAAAGCTCACACCACAAACCAATCCTTACACAAGGAAGTTTTTGCTGCGTTCACCGTGGCAGCCAGCGCTGTGCGGTGTGTTTGCTGGTGCATTGCGCTATCCGCGCTATGGCTGGCTCGATCGGGTTATGATTCAGCTTATTATGCGTATGACCGGTGGTGAGACGGACAGCAGTAAAGAGATTGAATACACAGATTGGCAACAGGTTGAGCATTTCGCGCATGAATTTGCTCAGCTTGGTGCAAAAAAAACGCGTTTAATGCTGATTTTTAGTACGCCCTGCCAAAAAAATGCGCACTCAGAAATAAAATTGAAATTAGCGCTTGTCAGGGCGCGAGAAGTGTCTATACTGCGCCTCCACTGACACGGCAACAGCGATTCGCGGTTGCGAGGTCAGTTAGAAAGTTGAACGAAAGATGTTGACTT
>NZ_JBLLJS010000014.1:0-105498 GCF_047692315.1 Symbiopectobacterium sp.
TATAGCGCGGCAAATCATTTGATACCGAAAGGCAAAATATTTAATACGCTCAAAAATCACACAAATGAAAATTATTTGATACCAATTGCTGTACTGATGTAACGCTTTTATTGTCCCTAAAACATCATGAACTTGGTTTTAACGTTTCCGGCTTAGGATAAGGTTGCACTTTAAATAATTTTGTGTTGAGGCGCCTCTTCGCGCGTTTGTCCAAAAAGCGGATATATCGGAACTGCTGGAAGCGATGAACAGTTGCACGCTCTATATTGGCCCTCAGGTATTCTTCTCGCTTGCCGCCCCGCGTGATCGCGTTGCGGGCTATTTCGTGATACCACTCACCATCAAGCTCATAGAATCGCGAGTAATGGCTGCCGATATATTCAAAATTACTCGCCTGATACACCACGCCACAACGCCCACAGCGCTCATCTGCAAAGGATTGCACCCATTGCACCTGAGGATAAAGTAACCTGATAGTTTTCAGGGCATAGCTGATCGCTCGTGACTCTGAATTTTTAGGCATGTCATCATGCAGCCATAAGCGGTTAAGCTCCATATACTCACGATTCCCCGTGCCAGAGACCACTTTTGCGCCACTGTTAGGATTCAGGGCGTATCCCCACTGCATCACGCCAACCAAAGCCCTACCGGAGAATACCCCAAGATGTAGCCAGGAATTATTAACAAACCGCCGGCTATAATGCCGACTTGTTACAATGACGCGGGCCAGCCAGCAGGCGATGGTTTCTACCCGCAATTCGTGTGAGCCGTATCCAACAATCTGGTCATTATCGAAAATGGGCTGGGGTGGTGTGAGAATGCGTGAAGTATGTGCGCGCTTCATTTCCGGTCTCCGACTGGCGTTCGGAGACTCTGGTTGAGGGATTGCTCATCCTCATTTCATTAAATGCTTTGCAGCGCGGGCATTTTATCTGTATGTAAATCGCTTCTGCTTTTGCCAGCAATCGGTGGCAACCGCAGCAGCGTATCTCCTGTAACATCCTCTTATTTCCCCTACTTAAATCAAGAAAACATATGTTACTTGCTAAGTAGGGAGAGGATGATTAAACCACTGTAATTGATCTGTTTTAACGATCGATAAGGCTTTATTGATCGCTAGTGCCACTTATGTTTCATGTTAGCCGACGCAAGGTCGGTAGCGCGATTTGCCCGTTCATACCCCCTTAAAACCTGCTTAAAATTCAATCAAACCATCGATTTTTACTGTAAATCGGCATTTTGGCTATTATTTAAGCGATAAATGCTGCTTGTTTTGCCATGCATCCGCCTTACCAAGGCATGGTTAGCACTTATTCTGGCGGGAAACTGGCAAAAACCTTAATTGTTAAAAACCAAGCATTCAAAGACGGCAAATTTGTCGAAGTAACCGAAAGGGATATCGAAGGCAAATGGAGCGTGTTCTTCTATCCGGCTGACTTCACCTTCGTTTGCCCGACCGAACTGGGCGACGTGGCTGACCACTATGCAGAATTTAAGAAACTGGGCGTAGAAAGGCGTAGAAATCTACTCCGTGTCCACCGACACCCATTTCACGCACAAAACCTGGCACAGCAGCTCTGATACCATCGCTAAAATCCAATACACCATGATCGGTGACCCGACAGGCCAGCTGACGCGTAACTTTGAAAACATGCGTGAAGATCAAGGCCTGGCCGACCGCGGCACCTTTATTGTTGACCCGCAAGGCATCATCCAGGCAGTAGAAATCACTGCGGAAGGCATTGGCCGTGACGCCTCTGACCTGCTGCGCAAAGTGAAAGCGGCACAGTACGTTGCTTCCCACCCCGGCGAAGTGTGCCCGGCCAAATGGCAGGAAGGCGAAGCTACGCTGGCACCGTCTCTGGATCTGGTTGGCAAGATCTGATTTTTGCTTTGCCGCAATCGGGTGCGTTGTACCCGATTTCAGACTGCTGACAACGCCCGCTGTTAGGTGAAGTGCGGCGATGGAGTCGTAGCGGCGTAAGCCGCCGGAGTGCCCCTCGTCGTGATTCGCCGGGAAACACGGGCACGCCGAAAAGGGTTTGTCAGCAATCTTATTTTCCCCGCTTTATCGCACCACGTAAGGATGACCCATGCTCGACAACAATCTGAAAAGCCAGTTAGCCGCCTATCTGGAAAAATTAACCAAACCTGTCGAGTTAATCACCACACTGGACGACTCGGCAAAATCTGCTGAAATCCGCGCTTTGCTGACGGATATCGCCAGCTTATCGGCGCAGGTGACCTTCAGAGAAGATAACGCAAGAGCAGAGCGCAAGCCCTCATTCCTGATCACCAATCCCGGCTCCCACAGCGGTCCGCGTTTTGCCGGTTCACCAATGGGCCACGAATTTACCTCGCTGGTGCTGGCACTGCTGCAAACCGGCGGCCATCCGTCGAAAGAGACGCAGGAACTGCTGGAGCAGGTACGCGACATTGACGGTAGCTACCATTTCGAAACCTTCTATTCGCTGTCGTGCCATAACTGCCCGGACGTAGTTCAGGCACTGAACCTGATGGCGATCCTGAATCCAAACATTACCCACACCGCGATTGACGGCGGCGTCTTCCAACAGGAAGTGCAGGACCGCAACGTGATGGGGGCGCCTACCGTTTTCCTGAACGGGGAACACTTCAGCCAGGGTCGCATGAGCCTAGGTGAAATCGTAGCGAAGCTCGACACAGGCGCAAGTGACAAACAAGCGACCAAGCTCAACGCCCGTGCCTCTTACGATGTGCTAATCATTGGCAGCGGCCCGGCAGGCGCAGCGGCAGCGGTATATGCTGCGCGTAAAGGCATCCGTACTGGCCTGATGGGCGAGCGTTTTGGCGGTCAGGTGCTGGATACCGTAGATATCGAAAACTACATCTCGGTGCCGAAAACCAAAGGCGCCAAACTGGCTACCGCACTGAAAAGCCACGTTGATGACTACGATGTGGATGTGATTGACCTGCAAAGTGCCAGTAAGTTGATTCCGGCCAAAGTGCCCGGTGAACTGCACCAGATTGAAACCGCCTCCGGCGCGACGCTGAAAGAGCGCAGCATCATTCTTGCCACCGGCGCACGCTGGCGCAACATGAACGTGCCCGGCGAAGATCAGTACCGCACGCGTGGTGTGACGTATTGCCCACACTGCGATGGCCCGCTGTTCAAAGGCAAGCATGTTGCCGTCATTGGCGGTGGCAACTCCGGCATGGAAGCCGCTATCGATCTGGCGGGTGTGGTGAAGCACGTTACCCTGCTGGAATTTGCTCCCGAGCTGAAAGCAGACTCCGTGTTGCAGGCAAAAGTGCTCAGCCTGCCGAACGTAGATATCATCCTTAACGCGCAAACCACGTAAGTGAAAGGCGACGGACAGAAAGTGACTGGCCTGAGCTACCTCAACCGTGTGGACGATACGCAACATTCGTTGGCGCTGGAAGGGATCTTCGTGCAGATCGGTTTGCTGCCGAACACCCAATGGCTGGAAGGCAGCGTGGAGCGCAACCGCATGGGCGAAATCATCATCGACGCCAAATGCGAAACCACCGTGAAAGGCGTGTTTGCCGCCGGTGACTGCACCACCGTGCCTTACAAACAGATCATCATCGCTACCGGTGAAGGCGCAAAAGCTTCGCTGAGTGCGTTTGATTATTTGATTCGGACGGCGTAACGCTCATAGGCGAGTAGCGCGCAATGTCTCGTGCATTCATGCTCGCCTATTCTTCTTCCACCCACGTGGCACGTCTCCGCTGAGACAGCTAGATAGCCTCAGAGGTACTCTCAAAGACCACGGATGACCGTGGCATCGACCCTATTATTCCTCCGCAACCGGCTGGTGAAAGGCGCAGTGCAATATCTCTAGTCGTTCCTGCAAAATAAAGGTCAGAATCTCTTTGGTTTCAGGCTGTTTCATTTCAACCAATGTAGACGCCAGCGCCCGGCATTGGTCAATAATTTCCTCCAGTTCCAGTGGGGGGTTATCAAACATCACACGCCCCTCCCACCGACAAATAGCCAGCAAAACAACGCACAACGCCTTGCCAGATGCGGGTTTGAAAGGGAGCTGTAAGATATTCAGTATGAGTTTGGGTAGGGGTAGATGACATGGCGTCAACCTCCAGTGAGTAGTAAAACTGCTACCCCCTGGGGTGAGATTCTCATGGGTGGTAGCCCAGACGGAGATCTCACTACCGGCCTCACTGGACACCGGCCAGCCCAAGGGCTGCCCCGCCTGAGCCACCATTGATTCAGTACGGATAGATACCGTAAAAATGGGTGCGCCAAGGCTACGACACAAAAAAAGACGCATGGCGCGTACGATGCCGCCAGAAAGTTACACGGGGTATCTACCCCGCGCATTCGGGCAGTAGCAAGCCGTTTTTATTCAGGTTTCTGTGATGGAGGTGGGCGGATTCAAGCCGCCGACACCTGCCACTCACTCCCTGGAATGGCCTCCAGCAGTTGCCGGGTATAGGCATGCTGCGGCTGCTGATAAACCTGATAGGTTGGCCCTTGCTCCACAATCTTGCCGGATTTCATCACGATAATGCGATCGCACACTTGTTCCGCCACGCGCAGATCGTGGGTGATAAAAATCAGCGACAAGCCCAAGCGTTGCCGCAAATCCGCCAACAGCGCCAGCACCTGCGCTTGCACAGAGACGTCTAACGCCGATACCGGCTCATCGGCCACCAGAATCTTCGGTTCCACCGCCAGTGCGCGCGCCAAACCAATACGCTGACCGCCGGAGAATTCATGGGGGATACCGGTGTATCGCGGCGGCATCCAACCCCACCAGCGCAAACAATTCTTTGACCTTCTCCAGCGCCTGCGCGCGCGGTACGCCGCGAATCAGCAGCCCTTTGGCCACGATTTCGCCCACCGTTTGACGCGGGTTCAACGAGGCAAACGGGTCCTGAAACACCATCTGAATATCCCGGCTCTGTTCACGCAGCGCGCGAGATTTCAGTTGGGCAAGATCGTGCCCGTCAAAGCGAATTTCGCCGGAATCCGGCTGATACAACCGCACGATGCAGCGCGCCAGCGTCGATTTGCCGGAACCACTTTCACCAACAATGCCCAGCGTACTGCCCTGCGGCAGCGTCAGGCAGACATCCTGCACCGCAGCCACCTGCCGCTGGCGACGACGAAACAGCCCCGGCTCGCGGAAGGTTTTATTGATGTTTTTTAAGGTGAGCAGTGCGGGCTGTTCCTGCGTCGGGCGCGGCAGCGCCGGATGCAGCGATGGCACAGCGGCAATCAGCGAACGGGTATATTCATGGCGCGGTGCATACAACACTTGCGCCGCCGGGCATTGCTCCACCAGTTCACCGTGGCGCATCACCGCTACTCGGTCGGCAATATCAGCCACCACGCCAAAATAATGGGTAATAAACAGCACCGAAGTGCCGCGCCGCTGCTGTAACTCGCGAATCAAACGCAGAATCTGTGCCTGTGTGGTCACATCCAGCGCGGTCGTCGGTTCATCCGCGATCAGCATCAGCGGCTCAAGCGCCAGCGCCATAGCGATCATCACGCGCTGGTGCTGGCCGCCAGAAAGCTGGTGCGGATAGGCGCGCACCATGGTGGGAGGATCGGGAATATGCACATCTTCCAGCAAGCGCAGGACGCGCGCGTCCACTTCCTGCTTGGTCAGTTTAGGCCGATGGATAAGAAACATTTCGGCGATTTGGTCACCAACCCGGTGCAGCGGATTAAGCGCCGTCATCGGATCCTGGAAAATCATGCCGATGCGCGCACCGCGCCACTGTCGGAGTTCCTCTTGCGTCAGTTGCAGCAGGTCACGCCCTTCAAAGGTTATGCTGCCCTGCGTCGGTTGTACCCGCTCCGGCAGCAGTCCCATAATGGCACTGGCGGTCATGGATTTGCCCGATCCGCTCTCGCCAACCACGCACAGAATTTCGTTATAGCGCAAGTCCAGCGACAGGTCGCGTAACGCCCAGGAGCATCAGCATGTCGTCTACCACGCCACCGTAAAAACCGGCCAACGCGCCTACCACAATGCCGATGGCAATGGCGATCGCCGTGGCAACCACGCCAATGGTGAGTGACACGCGCGCGCCGTGAAAGATCTGCGCAGCAATATCGCGCCCAATATGGTCTGTGCCTAACAGGAAGCGTGCGTTGTGCAGTGGCCACTGTAACGGACGCCCGGCCAAGCGCAGCGGATCGGACGGGAAGAACCAGCCCGCAGGGAGCGCCATGCCGATCACCAGCACCAACAAGATCAAGCCCAACAGCGCGCTCGGGCTGCGCGCATAGAGTTTAAAAAAGTTCACCATCAGCCTTCACCTGCAATACAGGGGTCCAACCGGGCATACAGCAGGTCCACCAGAAAATTGATTGCTATCACTAACAGCGCAGAGACAAACACAATGCCGAGCAGGGTATTCAGATCGCGCTGCATCACCGACTCATAGGCCAATCGGCCCAACCCCGGCAGCGCAAATACGCTCTCCACCACCACCGAACCACCCAGCATGGTGCCAGTTTGCAGCCCAATCAGCGTCACCAGCGGCAGCAGCGCATTACGCAGCACGTGGCGCACCACGATGCGCGTCTCCGGCACGCCCTTGGCGCGGGCGGTACGCACAAAATCCAGCGTCGAAACTTCAAGCATCGATGCCCGCATAATGCGCAGATAAATCGCCAGAAAAATCAGTGCCAGCGTTAACGTCGGCAGCACCAGATGGTGGGCGATATCCAACACTCTGGCCCAGCCCGTCAGCCCGCTGGCGATGGTTTCAAAACCGCCGGAAGGGAGCCAATCGAGATAGATAGAGAACAGGAAGATGCCCATCAATCCGAACCAGAATGAGGGCGTGGCGTAGCAGAGCAGGCCCAACAGCGAAATCACCGTATCCTGCCAGCGGTTAACCCGCCGTGCAGACACAATACCCAGCACCATTCCGACCGGGATGGCAAAGGCGAGCGAAGTGCCCATCAGCAGCAGCGTAACGGGCAAACGCTCAGCAATCACACTGGCTACCGGCTTACCGTAAATGGCTGACTGCCCGAGATCGAGGTGCGCCAGCCGCCACAGATAGTCCCACAACCGTACAGACGTAGACTGATCGAGCGCATAGTAACGGCGCAGTTCCTCAATCATGGTGGGGTCGGCACCGCCGACCTGTGCCACCAGCGCATCAACGGTATCGCCCGGTGCCAGTTGCAGCAGCAGAAACAACCCGGCCAGAATCAACAGCAGCGCGGGTAGCGCTGTTGCCAGACGGCGACCGCTCAGCAGTAACAGCCTCATCGGTGATTAACCCTCTAACCAGGTGTCATGCCAACTGCTGGAAGGCCAGCGCGCCGTGTTCAACGCATTCTTCACCTTTTTATTGATGACGGTGAGGAACTGACGCTCGGTAGCAAACCACACCGGGAATTGCTCGTTCACCTGCGCGACCAGCGTGGCATACAGCTCACGGCGCTTCTGCGGATCAACTTCTGACGCGGCATCATCAATCAGCTTGTCGATAGCATCAGACTGCCAGCCATATTGGTTGGTCCAGGGTGCGACCGCCGGGCTGCCGGGACGCAGCCATACCGTGGTGGAAACCGCCAGATCGCCGCGATACTGGTGCCAGCCAGTGGCGATATCAAAGTTGTGTTCTTTGTAGACCGCCGTCAATGCGCCCGCGTAGTCGTAGTTGGCAATCTCCACTTTGATGCCCACTTCCGCCAGTGATTGCTGAATAAAGGTGGCAAACAGCGGCACATCTTCACCGTTAACAATCTGCACCAGCTTCAGTGTAAAGCGCGTGCCGTTGACCTGGCGGCGGTAGCCTGCTTCATCCAGCAAGGCTTCTGCCTTCTTGCGATCGAACGGATAGGGTTGCTTGCTGTTCGCCGGATAGAAGTTGGTGGCAGTAGACGGAATAATGCCGGTGGCGGGCTTACCCTGCCCATACAGGAAGTTTTCAATAAAGAACGGCACATCAATAGCGTGAGCAATCGCGCGACGCACGCGAATATCGGCAATTTTTTTACGCCGGAAGTTAAACTCCACCGTGTTGTTGAAGATGTTGCCTTCCGAGCCGCGCGGCGTGACCTCGAAATCCGGGTGGCGTTGCAGGCGATCCAGGTCGGCCAGCGAGAGCTGCGAGTAGGCACTCAGTTGTACCTGCCCGGTTTCCAGCGCGGCGGTCGCAGCGGATTTGTCAGTGATGATGCGCCATACAATACGTTCGATGTAAGGCTGACCTTCGCGCCAGTAGTCCGGGTTGCGCGTGGCGACGATGTATTGTCCGCGTTCGTACTGCACAAATTTGAATGGCCCGGTACCGATAGGTGCGGTGTTGGCCGGGTTCTCCAGCACGTTGGTGTTTTCGTACACGTGGCGTGGCACCACATAGCCGAGATCCGCCAAGGCGCGCAGCAGCAAACCAATCGGCATCGGGCGTGAATAGTTGAACACCACGGTGTGGTCATCCGGCGTTTCTACAGTTTCCAGATACTGTTGAACGGCGGTGCCGTAGTTCAGGTGTTTTT
Organism: Symbiopectobacterium sp.; assembly: GCF_047692315.1. Taxonomy (GTDB): domain Bacteria; phylum Pseudomonadota; class Gammaproteobacteria; order Enterobacterales; family Enterobacteriaceae; genus Symbiopectobacterium. The sequence continues at coordinate 8,498 of NZ_JBLLJS010000014.1, forward strand.
TCCACAATTCCAGCGCATTGTACTGCACGTCGCTTGCGGTGAACGGCTTGCCATCGTGCCATTTGACGCCCTGACGCAGCGTAAAGGTGATGCGTTTGCCGTCCGGCGAGGTTTGCCACCCTGTCGCCAGTTGCGGTACCACGTTGCCCAGTGCATCCAGCTCCACCAGGGATTCAATAATCTTGCTGGTGACGATGTATACCCCCGTCGATGCGCGCAGCGCCGAGTTGAGAATACGTTGCTCAGAAGCCAAATGTACGCTAAGCGTGCCCCCTTTCACCGGGGTGCCAGCTGCCGTCGCGCCCGTTCCCTGCGCGGCAGATAAATAAGACGTAAAGGGCAAGGTGGCCGTCACGGCGGCGGTCGAAAGCAATAAACGTCTGCGGGTAATATTCATGAATCGTCACTCGAATTAATAGGAGAATAGCACAGGGCATAAAGTCAGTAATAATTGTTATGTAAATGATGTTTCGTCATATCGAAATAGGAAATTGGCATATATAATTTTTTGCATCGCTATATTCATTTTTCAGAAAAGCAAAGATAAAAAATCACTACCTAACTGTTGTTAATCTCTTTCTAATGTTCGAATAATATTTTTATTTAGTGAGGGAAATAATGGCTACATTACGCTGGGATCACGCCGTACATTATGTCAACCATCTGGATGACGCGATTACCGCTTTTACCGATAATCAGCTGGTTGCTTTTCCCGGTGGCGCACACCCTGGTTGGGGCACCCACAATGCGCTAAGTTATTTTGGCCTGACTTATCTCGAATTCCTGAGCATTCGTGATGCGCAGGAGCTGGAACAAGAGCAAGACTTTCTGCTGTCTCAGGATACACGCCTACTGCCAGAACAGCAGGTGCTCTACCGCGTGGCATTGCGCAGCGATGATATTGATGCCACCCATCAGGCGCTGCGGGAGCAGGGGTTAACGCTGTCGCCCATCGTGGATGGCAAACGCCACGACAAACAGGGTAATTTGATCGAGTGGCGCATCTTCACCATCAGCGGTGATTTCCATGGCGTGCCTTATCCCTTTGTCCTGCAATGGAAAACCAATGACGCTGCCCGTCTCGATTTCCTGCGTACCCACAACATAGACAGACCGCACCCAGTGGGTCAGGCTCGTCTTCAGGCGGCCGTCTTCACGGTGCAGCATCCAGAGCAAGTGGCGAAGCACTGGCAAACGTTATTCCAATTCTCGGCCAGTGAACAAACGCCTACGACCCTGTATATCGGTGAACAACAATTTATTTTTCAATCGGGTGAAGAGAACCGCCTCACCGCATTGCATATCACCACGGATAATGAGGCTGTCAAAGGTCAATCAGTGATCCTGGGCGGCGGTGAATATCGGTTTGTTTAATATTTACTCACGTTTGATCTGCGCTTATTGCATTATTACTTTCAAATAAATAAGTCGAATAAAAAGACAGCATCATGAATAAAAAAATTAGTTTTATCGGCTGCGGTAATATGGGACGCGCCATCCTGTTAGGGTTAATTTCCAGCCAGGTAATCTCGCCGCAGCAGATTATTGCTTACGATATCATTCCTGATATTACCGCCGGGCTTGCCAACCAACACGGCATTATCGCTGCAACCAGTAATGCCGTGTTGGCCCTTCAGGCAGATATTATCTTTCTGGCAGTGAAGCCGGATATGATTGATACCGCGCTGCACGACATTGCCGCGTTGCTCAACCCCAACCAGATTCTGGTCTCGATTGCCGCCGGTATCTCGCTTTATGCTATCAGCGCTGTCGTGGGCGCGGAGCACAAAGTGGTGCGCGTCATGCCGGACACACCCGCGCTGGTGCGTTAAGCCATCTGCTCCGTGACACCCAACGCACAGGTGACTGCCGAAGAACTGGAACAGGTCAACACGCTGATCGGCAGCATTGGCCGCTACGAGCAGGTGCCAGAATACCTGATCCACGCCGTAACGGGCGTTGGCGGTTCGGCACCCGCCTTTGTGTTTATCCTGATTGAGGCCATGGCCGACGCCGCGGTTGCTGGCGGTTTAACGCGCAAACAGGCCTATCAGTTTGCCGCACAAACCGTGTTGGGCTCCGCTAAGTTGGTGCTGGAAAGCGGGCAGCATCCCGGTGCGCTGAAAGACAACGTCTGCTCCCCCGGCGGCACCACCATTGAAGGTGTGGCAGTGTTGGAAGACAAAGGTTTCCGCGCTGCCATTTATCAGGCGGTACGCGCCAGCACGTTGAAGTCCGTGCGCCTGTCTCAAGACACCAAACCGGCCTGATTTTCATTCGTACGAGAGAAATGCTATGGCACACATTCATTTTATTGGTGCAGGTCAAATGGCTGAAGCCATTATCCGCGCCGCACACGTCAACCCAGCGCTGACCGACGCGCAGTTCAGCATTGAAGATATCGATGCCGAGCGTGTCGCCACCCTGACTCACACCTATTCTTTGCCTGCTCAAACACCGGATACAGCGTTGGCAGAAGCGGATCTGGTGGTGATTGCCGTTCGCCCGCAGGATGATATTCCGGCCGTGGCGCAGCGTATTAACCAGCTTGCTTCAGCGCACAGCACGGTTATCTCCATTGTGGCCGGTGTTACGCTGGCGCAGCTTACGGCACTGTTGGGTGAAACGCGCGCCATCGCCCGTGTTATTCCGAATACCCTGACTGACACCGGCTACGGCTATAGCGGCGTGACGCTGAATCAACATGCGCAGGCTGAAAAGCTTGATGCGTTCTTCACCGCGTTCGGAAAAGTGCTGTATCTGGAAGAACGTTTGATCGACGTATTCACCGGCTTTGGCGTGGCGGGGCCGAACTATATTTACTGCTTTATCGAATCGTTGACCGATGCCGGTGTGCTGGCAGGATTACCGCGCCCACTGGCGACCAAAGTGGTGCAGGAAAATCTGCTCGGCGCAGTGGAAATGCTACGTTTAAGCGGCAAACACCCACGCCAGCTGCTGGATATCAATAACTCACCCGCTGGCGTCGGCATGCACGGTTTGTATGAATTGAACAACAGCGATTTTGCCTCTGGACTGCAACGCAGCGTGCTGGCGGCAGTGAAACGTACCACCGCACTGGCAAATTCACGCTAAACGGCAGGCGAGCGCATACCGTGCGCAATGCGCTCGCCCGGCACGAAAATATCTTGCTTACGCCCTGCCATGGATGGTAAGAAAAATAACGTCTCTCCCCCCTAAACCCCGCCAACGGGGAATAGTCGTATTGGATTAACACCAGGATTCACCATGGCTTTGTTTGCCTCACCGGGCGCAGACTCTCTGCTGCGTCAGCGTTCTTTCGTTGCATTTTGGTTGGCCCGCACCGCGTCCAGCTTTGGTTTTCAGATGCTCAACATCGTGGTGAGCTGGCAAATCTACTCCGCTACCGACCGCGCGTTTGATCTGGGCCTGATTGGTCTGGCGCAGTTTTTACCTTCCGTGCTGCTGGCACTGCCCGCCGGGCATATTGCCGATCAGTTTGACCGCCGACGTATCGTTTTAATCGGCCAGCTCGTGGAGTGGCTCGCCATCGCCCTGCTGGCGGTACTGGCCTTTACGCAACAGCCGGATGAGTTAACCATTCTTGGGCTGGTGCTGCTCATCGCCATCGCCAAAACCATGGAAGCCCCGGCATTGCTTTCCATGCTGCCTGCACTGGTGCCACCCAACATGCTGGCGCGCGCCATGGCGGCAAACTCTGCTGCCGGACAAGCCGCCATGATGGTCGGCCCGGCGCTGGGCGGCCTGCTGTACGTGGCTGGCGCAGGCACCGTGTATATCGCTACCGCATTGCTGTATCTGATCTCAATGGTCATGGTCAGCCGACTGCGCTATGTACAGGAACCGGTGCGACGCGTGCCGGCCAGTTTCGCCACGCTGTTTGCCGGAGTGCGTTTTATCCGTGCCCGACCTGATGTGTTGGGCGTTATTTCTCTAGATCTGTTTGCCGTATTGCTGGACGGGGCTACGGCGCTGTTGCCCATCTTTGCCAAAGATATCCTGCACACTGGCCCGTGGGGGCTGGGGCTGCTGCGCGGCGCGCCCGCCGTTGGGGCGTTGCTGATGGGCTTTTGGCTAACCCGTCGCGCACTGGAGCGCAACGTGGGCATGATTATGTTCTCTTCCGTGGCTGGTTTTGGTGTCGCGACGCTGGTGTTTGCCCTGTCCACGCAATTATGGCTATCACTGCTGGCGCTGTTTGCCCTTGGGGCGTTTGATATGGTGAGCATGGTGATTCGCGGCGCGCTGGTGCAACTTGATACCCCAGACGACATGCGTGGCCGCGTGAGTGCGGTCAATTCAATTTTTATCAATACCTCGAATCAACTGGGCGAGTTTGAATCCGGTCTGCTTGCGGCGTAGTTGGGCGCGGTGCCCACAGCGGCGCTTGGCGGCATTGGTACGCTGTTGGTCGTCGCACTGTGGATGAAATGGTTCCCGACGCTACGCCAGCGTCAGCGGTTGCATAACGAACCCGCGCAGGAGGCCAGTACGGCCTAGAGCATTCAACATCTCCGCCTCTTCACGGTCAGTGGGGAGGCGGAGTGTTGATGATCTGTCACATCAGACGGGCAAAACCGTCACGGATTTCCTGCTCCGGTAATTCCAGCCCGATGAAGACCATGATGCAGCCGCGCTTTTCTTCTGGCAGCCACTCTCTGTCCCAATCCGCGCTGTACAGGCGCTGCACGCCCTGAAACAGCAGTCGGCGAGTCACCCTTAATGGCAAGTATGCCTTTGTAACGCAGCAGGTTATCGGCATATTTGAGTAAGAAGTCTTCCATCACGTCGGAAACCGCCGTGAAATCCACCGCGTGATCCAGCTCCACCACGATAGACTCCACGTTGTTCTGTTGCGGTGCCACGAAACGGAACAGCGGGGCTTTTACCGTCAGTTTGTCGTTGAGCATAAAGCCATCGACGTTGAACAGCAGGCTGAGATCGATCTCGCCGTTGACCACGGTGTAAATCGGCGCGCGCGCGTTGATACGCTGCAAGCGCTGTAGCAACGCTTCATCCTGGCCTGCCACATCGGTTTTGGTCAGCAAGATACGATCGGCGTAACCAATTTGCGATTGGGCGATGGTGAACTGATCGAGCTGTTGCTGCGCGTGCACCGCATCCACCAGCGTGATGATGCCATCCAGCATAAAGCGTTCGCAAATCAGCTCATTGGAGAAAAAGGTTTGGGTGATAGGGCCAGGATCGGCCATGCCGGTGCACTCAATCACCACTTTCACACCGTAGGCAATGATGCTGTACACCACGAACAGGAACAGGATGCTCAGGCTCACGTTGGTGTAGTTGTTGATCACGATGTGGTTCATGTTGGCAATCTGCTGTGCACTCAGATCGGCACCGCCCTCGGCAATCTTCTGTTTAAACATGTTAGCCATGTAGAAGAAGCCTTCCAGTTGCGGGTTGTCGCTAAACAGTTTCAGGCCCAGCGCCCAGGTGGTGCAGATCAGCAGCCACATAGCAGGCACCACGGTGACCCAAATGTACTGAGCGCGTTTCATCTTGATCAACACAACGGTACCCAGCACCAGCGCCACAGCGGCCAGCATCTGGTTAGAGATACCGAACAGTGGCCACAGGCTCTTCACGCCGCCCAGCGGATCGACCACGCCTTGATACAGCAGGTAACCCCACAGACCGACGCAGCCCGCCGTACCGATGATACCCGCAACCAGCGAATCGGTTTTCTTCAGGAACGGCACAAAGTTACCCAACAGGTCTTGCAGCATGAAGCGGCCAGAACGGGTGCCGGCGTCCAGAGCCGTCAGGATAAACAGCGCCTCGAACAGGATACCAAAGTGATACCAGAAGCCCATGTTGGCACCAGGAATAATCTGGTGGAACACGTGCGCGATACCCACGGCCAGAGTCGGTGCACCGCCTGCGCGGTTCAGCACGGAAGGTTCGCCGATATCTTTCGCCGTTTGCATGATCTGCTCAGGAGAGATAACGAAGCCCCAGGAGCTAACGGTCGCAGCGGCGTGCGCAGAGACTTCTTGCAGCTGCGCCATGATCATCGGCGCATCTGCGGTACCCAACTGGTGCAGGTTAGGCATGGTGATGCCCAACGCGGCCGGCGGGGTGTTCATGGCAAAGTAGAGGCCAGGTTCAATGATGGACACAGCCACCAGAGCCATGACCGCAACAAAGGATTCCATCAGCATCGCGCCGTAACCGATAAAGCGCGCGTCGTTTTCATTCGCCAGCAGTTTCGGCGTGGTACCGGAAGCAATCAGCGCATGGAAACCAGACACCGCACCACAAGCGATGGTGATAAACAGGAACGGGAACAGGGTGCCTTCCCATACCGGACCGGTGCCGTCAACGAACTGAGTCACCGCCGGCATTTTCAGATCCGGGTTTAGGATCACGATGCCGATAGCCAGACCAACGATAACGCCGATTTTCAGGAAGGTGGCCAGGTAGTCGCGCGGTGCCAGAATCAACCATACCGGCAGCAGCGCGGAAACAAAGGCATAACCCACCAGCATAAAGGCAATGGTGGTATCTTTAAAGGTCAGCGCCGGGCCCCAGTACGGGTCATGAGCCACCACGCCGCCAAACCAGATAGCCATTACCAGCAGCACGATACCGATAACGGAGACTTCCGCTACACGGCCCGGGCGCAGGTAACGCATGTAGATACCCATAAACAGCGCGATCGGTATCGTAGAACATACGGTGAACACGCCCCACGGGCTTTCTGCCAGTGCTTTCACCACGATCAACGCCAACACCGCCAGGATGATGATCATGATCAGGAAGCAGCCGAACAGCGCGATGGTGCCCGGAACCGGACCCAGTTCTTTCTTGACGATTTCACCCAGCGACGCACCGTTACGGCGAGTGGAGAGGAACAGCACTATGAAATCCTGCACGGCGCCGGCCAGCACCACCCCTGCCAGCAGCCATAGCGTACCCGGCAGGTAGCCGACCTGCGCAGCCAGCACCGGTCCTACCAGCGGGCCTGCGCCTGCGATAGCCGCAAAATGGTGACCGAACAGAACGTTACGGTTGGTGGGCACATAGTTCAGGCCATCGTTGTTAACCACCGCCGGCGTAGCGCGGGTTGGGTCCAACTGCATGACTTTCTGTGCGATATAGAGACTGTAGTAGCGATATGCCACCAGATAGACGGACACGGAAGCGACGATAATCCACAGTGCGCTCACGTGTTCGCCGCGGCGCAGTGCAACCACGCCAAGGCAAGATGCCCCGATGACGGCAAGCATCACCCAGGGAATGTGTTTGAGTATAGTACTGCTTTTCATAAGACATCCTTCAGGCAAATTAAGTCTTAATAGTCTGTTTTTTTAATCTTTATCGAACAATATCGAGCATCCACCACGCCGTTGGCGTCCATGTTGGACAAGGCAGGAATCGTTGACTGTGTGGGGTGTGGTGATGGCGCGACGATACGGTAATGCGCGCGAGCGCACAGAAGCAATTTGTATCGACGTCGGCATAGCGTATTAAGCGGTTAGAATTGCGCGCTAAGCGGTTGGGGAAAAATGCAGCGTCCGGCACGCAGTACCAAACTCAGTGCACGGGCGGCAACGCTTTTACCTGCAAGGATCGGATTTCAATCGTCCGACGGTATTCCTTGAGCGGCGTATTGCTGCCAATACCAAGCGAGGCAACCCTCGGTTTTTGCTGGAGCACACGGGAGAAAATTGTCCTGCCGTACCTTTTGATATCGACCCGCCAACCGCTTTCGTGTTGGCGGACAATCACATCCATGTTGATAAAGCGCATCACATCCAGCGGCAATGTCGTATCGGTTAACCGAACTTTTTCTGCACCCTCATGGATATCCATAAAGTACGCGTTATTCACCCTGCCAAGCGCCACCGAGGTATGACCTTCCCTGTCGGTTAAGGTAAAAAAGTGGACTTCAGGATAATAGGCATTTACGCGTATTGAGAAACGAACCCTAGCGTTGTGGGCAGGCATTTTACGCTTCAGGAAGATGTTTAACGCATTGCAGTCATCGCTAGACTTAGGGATATCAAACACCAGGCTGTTGATGCCGTTAACCGACTCAAAATACACCAACAGACAGGCATTCAGGAGACGGTAGGTGACGGGTTGTGTGTTGCCGTGCATATCGCTGACCAGTTTGAATCCGCGTAATCCGGCAGGAGACAGCGTTTTCAGGTTTATTTCATGGCAGGTTTGACGGTCTGAGTGGGAAAAGGAACGGCCCGCTCGCGCCTGTTCTGCACAAAGGCCGCTTCGGATTCGTGTGTGGAAGCACCACCGCGCCTAAGACAAGCATGATAAATAAGATTTACGCTTCCCAGTAACACCGTACTTACTGCGCCGCCAACCTCACCGATGATCACACGGCTGCGCACGTCCGAACGTTGAGTAGACAGCGCCGTGGTGACAATCGCACCCGCCACCACAGGAAGAACGGCCTCACTGTTGGCAATTTTCACCGCAGATGAGCGCACCGCAAGGCTTTTCACTGGAAGATGGGGGATTTTACCGACATTCTGTGCCATGAATGAAAGCGGCTGCCAGTAGATATCAATCCGGATTAACAGATTGGCAAAAAAGACCGGGACGCGCAGCAGCCTGCGCTGAGGTGCTGGTTCTTGCGTCATCCAATACCGGGTGGAAATCGCCAGAAGCCCGAGCGCCAGATAAATCGCATGGCAAGAAGCGTTTGGCTCCTGAGGCAGAAACTGGGAAAAGTAGGGCATTCCGGTATAGTCGAGAAGCGTTTACTTTATGAAATCTGCCAGATGAGAAATCACATTCCCTCCACTCAGCATGTCTGCTGATAGCATCCCCAGCGTATTGAGAAATGCCAGATCGATATCCCTTTTTTCGGTGATAGAGATATACAGGCTGTGGGCAACAGCGATAACACCCAGCGGCAAGCCGGGCAACAGTCGCGCCAATCCCGTGGCAATAAACTCGTTCTGCTTCACCTCGCCAAGATACTGGACCATCTGTTTGACAGCACGCCGGCAGTCTTCAGTAAAGGGCACCAGATATTCCGCTTTTTCTGCCAGCGAGCGGGGGTCCGACTGCAAGCCCTCACGAACATCGAACCAGATATCATCCACGCACTGTTGCTCCAACACATCAAACCATGATTCATGGCACTCATCGTTGGCAGAAACTGACAGGGAAGCACTGACACCAGAGAAAACAGAACACGGAGCCGCATGCATAGATTAAATCCCTTTTAAGCTATTCATACATTGCTACAAGGCTGAGCTACAGACATTGCCGCTTGACTGCAATTTTACTTTTTCCCAGCGGGTTTCAGGTTGCAGAAAAGCGGCAAAAGAATAGCGGTGGTGAGGGTTCGTTAAGATACGCTATGCGCCCGCGCCAGCAGGGCAAGACGTCCACCAAACACGTTGACCAGCAGTCCTACCATGATCAGCAGCGCTCCCGCCACCTGAAGCAGGGTCATGTGTTCATCAAGAAACAGCGCAGCGCTCAGCATGCCGAACACCGGCACCAACAATGTCAACGGTGCGACGCGCCAGGTTTCATAGCGCCCCAGCAGGCTGCTCCAGATACCAAATCCCATGATGGTGGCAACAAATGCCAGATAGCCCAGCGCCAGTACCGTGCTCATGTGAATGTTTGTCAGGCTGGTGACAATCGCTTCCTGGCTATCAAATAGCCAGGAGCAAAGCAAGAACGGCCCTATCGGTACCAAAGCACTCCACACCACCAGCGACATCACATTCAGACCCGCACCGTGGCGGCTCATGATGACTTTGTTGCTGATATTGCCGAATGCCCAGGAGCGCGCGCCGCCTAACGTCGGCAGCATCGTGAGCAGCGTCAACCCGGTAGTGGTCTGATTCAGCATGCCGCCTTCCGCCAACACAAACATGCCCAGGGTAGCGATAGCAATGCCGAGAAAGTGGTTCCAACGCAGCGCTTCACCGAGCAGCAGCGTATCGAGGAACTGCTCTGCAGGCGCGTGCGGTGCGGATGTAATCCTCACCCAGCACTTCCAGCATGGCGGAGCGGGTCATACGCACGATCACCGACAGCGGAATCGTCCCCAGCACCACGGCAGGCAAAATCATGTGCATCACGGCATCGATAAAATCGCCCGGCTCACCGAAGAACAGGGTATCGATCAGCATAAAGCCGGTCAGCGGCAGGCTGACCGAGGTGTGATCGAAAATGGAACCGCGTTTAACCGCCGCCAGCACCCCCACCGGGATACCGACAATCACGGCAAACATCATCGCGCAGACACCCAGCTCGAGGGTGACCTTGAAGCGCGGCACAAACGCATCCCACACCGGGATGCGGCTCTTAAGGGAAATACCCAGACGCCGTGCAGCACACCGTTGATATAGTTGACATATTGCTGCCATAACGGCTTATCAAGCCCCAGCTCAGCCAGCAGCTGCGCATGGCGCTCAGGAGAAAGGCCGCGTTCGCCTGCCATAATCATCACCGGGTCACCGGGGATCATGTACACAAAGGCAAACGTCAGTAGGGTAATACCAATAAACGTTGGGATAACCAGCCCCAAACGCCGGAGTATGAACTGAAACATATCCCGAACTCTCTGTATATAAGTGCCTGACGGCTCATAGGCTGCCAGGCTTATCAATGCTCACAGCTAGATTTTTACGGGCACTCTGGCCCCGCCCCAAACGTACCGTCGGTGCGTTTGGGGCGGGGCCAGAGTGCCCATGAAATGGCAGGCTGAATTAATCCAGGGTCACGTTATTGAAGCTGTGTACGCCACGTGGCTCGATCACATAGCCTTTCACGTTCTTACGGATAGGCTCATAGACCGTGGAGTGAGCGACAATCAACGCAGGAGCCTGATCGTGCATCACAACCTGTGACTGTTTGTACATATCAATACGTTTCTGGTGATCAGACGTTTCGCGCGCAGGCTAAATCAAATCTTCAAACGGCTTGTAGCACCATTTGGAGTAGTTAGAGCCTTTTTCTGCCGTGTCACAGCTGAACAAGGTCGCGAAGAAGTTATCCGTATCCCCGTTATCGCCAGTCCATCCCATCAGGACAGTCTGGTGTTCACCCGCTTTGGCGCGTTTCAGGTACTCACCCCACTCGTAGGTGACAATCTTGGCTTTCACGCCGACTTTAGCCCAGTCAGACTAGATCATTTCCGCCATACGATGCGCATTCGGGTTGTACGGACGTTGAACCGGCATCGCCCACAGATCCACGGTGAAGCCATCACCCACACCCGCTTCTTTCAGCAATGCTTTGGCTTTTTCCGGATCGTAGGAGTAATCATCCTTCACATCGTCGTTAAAGCCCCACATGGTCGGTGGGATCAGGTTTTTGGCCGCCTGGCCCGCCCCCTGATACACCGTGTCAATGATGGCGCCCTTGTTTACCGCGTAGGTCAGTGCCTGACGCACTTTGACGTTATCCAGCGGTTTTTTCTGCACGTTGGTTGAAAGAGAGGTAACCCACGTTCAAGCCAGGTTTTTCCAGCAGCGTGATGTTTTTGTCTTCTTTCATGCGGGACAGATCGGCCGGGTTAGGATACGTCATGATCTGGAACTCATCTTTTTGCAGCTTGGCATAACGCACGGACGCATCCGGCGTGATGGAGAACACTAGGCGATCGATGCCCGGCTTCTTGCCCCAGAAGCCATCAAACGCTTTGTAAAGAATACGGGAATCTTTCTGGTACTGCTGCAACTGGAATGGGCCGGTGCCGATCGGGTTCAGGTCGATCTTCTCCGGGGTGTCTGCTTTAAGCATGTTGGCACCGTACTCTGCGGACATAATCGACGCAAAGTCCATCGCCAGGTCGGCCAGGAACGGCGCTTCCGGACGGGTCAGCACGAAACGGACAGTGTAATCGTCCACTTTTTCGAATTTTGCTGATCAGTTCCGGCATGCCCATGCCTTGATAGTATTCGTAGCTGCCGCCAGACACTTTATGATACGGATGGTTCGGATCTTGCTGACGCAGGAAAGAGAACAGCACATCATCATCCGCATTGAATTCGCGCGTCGGCTTGAATTCTTTGCCGTCTTGCCACTTCACGCCCTTACGCAGATGGAAGGTATAGGTTTTGCCATCTTCGCTGATGTCCCATTTTTCCGCCAGACCCGGTTCAATTTTGGTAGTACCGCTTTTGAACTCAACCAGACGGTTATAGATAGGAATTGAGCTGGCATCAAAGGTGGTGCCGGAAGTAAACAGTTGCGGGTTGAAACCTTCAGGAGAACCTTCGGAGCAATAGACCAGGGTTTTTGCCTGGAGACCGGCTGCGACAGACATGGCCAGCAAGCCGAGTCCGATTTTGAGCACCCTTGATTTCGACAAGGATTTTTCCATTACGTGTACTCCATTGTGGATGTTGTGTATTGATGAAATTCAGACCAGGATATTTTTACTCGCCGCCGACAAGAGGCCGTTCTCATCAGTATCGACGCAGCGCGTCATGTGGTGGCTGTGGTCTGTACTTTTTTGCCCGAAGGCTATAATTCACTCAAGTAAGGAGGGAGATGAGGCAGTATGTGAGAGTGGCCTGCGGATAGGTGCGAACCCGGCATCAGTCTGACAATCCGTTGTCCCCCCTTCCAACCCCGTCAATATGGCAACAGATCACCCTAACGTCAATATAATGGGTAGGGATTTACAAAATCGCCACAAGTTAAACAATAGAACACAACATGAAAGATTATAAAAAAATCGATAAAAAAACCACACAAAACCATCATCTGAAAATTTTTGTTATATGAGAAATTATCACCATAAAAAAAACATGAAACATCTTATGTCAAACGATGAATCAATGAGCAACAACGCTTGTTAAAAACGTTAATGTCAGGTAAAAGTTCCGAAAGAACATAAGAATTAGTGATAATTATCACAGACATCATTAGTCTGGCACCAACTAGTTACGCTACATAAAAAAACCTCTCACAACAGATCGTTGGTAAGATCTATCAACGATGCCACAAAGCATTACTGAAAAACCCCACAAACATTAGTTATTTAAATTAAAAATCATCTTGTTTAATTATATTAACGATATAATAATTTAATAACCATTAATGCAATCAATCCAAAACCCCTTTGATAATAAAAAATAAATTTAACTACATTAATTTGAGATAACTTATTTAAAAAAGAGTTGCCGTCAACCTCACAATTATTTCATTTGCTCATGGATGTTTTATTATATTTAAAATTTAATCATGACAGGTTACTCATGGATAATATATCCACTGACACAACCACCCTCTTTAATAACCTCTTTATTTATTGATAATAAAAGATTTTATCTTACTAACAATAAGGATAATCCGTAAATATATAACCCGCTTACGCGGAGTAAACATAATGAAAAGAACTGAAACCGATGTCCTCTACGAGAGCACGATCGCTGCCAAACCAACGTCTCAACTGTCGTTCTTCACCCAATTTTTGAAAACTAAAATTGGCTCAGTACCCGTTGCATTATTTATTGCTATCGCCTCAGTTGTTTTTGCTGCCTCCTATGAAGGCTATCTGCCGAAAAATATGATCGGTGGTTTTTCCGTTATTATGACACTGGGTTTTTTGCTCGCGCATGTTGGCCACACCATTCCGGTCTTTAAAGATATCGGTGGCCCAGCCATCCTCTGTTTGATGGTGCCATCAATACTGGTCTATTTTCACCCGTTTAACGACAACACCATGAAGACCGTGCACCTGCTGATGAAGGAAGCGAATTTTCTCTACTTTGTTATCGCTTGTCTGGTTGTCGGCAGTATTCTGGGCATGAACCGCAAAATCCTGATTCAGGGGATGGTGCGCATGTTCGTACCGCTGGTGATCGGTACCGTCACCGCGGTGGTAACAGGTCTGCTGGTGGGTAAATTGTGCGGCTACAGCCTGTATCACACCTTCTTCTTTATCATCGTTCCCATCATTGGCGGCGGCATCGGCGAAGGTATTTTTCCGCTGTCATTGGCCTATTCCGCCCTGCTGGGCCAGGCACCGGATGTCTATGTAGCACAGTTGGCACCTGCGGCAGTGGTCGGCAATATCTTCGCGATTTTCTGCGCGGGTATCCTGTCTCGCCTCGGTATGCGCCGTAAAGATCTTAACGGTGAGGGGCGTCTGGTTCGCAGTGATGAAGAGCAAAATCTGTTCACGGTTAACGACACGCCGAAACCGGTGGATTTCCATCTGATGGGTGGCGGTCTGCTGATGATTTGCGCTTTCTTTATTGTCGGCGGCCTGTTCGAGAAACTGGTGCACATTCCTGGGCCAGTACTGATGATCCTGATTGCCGTGTTCTGCAAATACAGCCGCGTTATTCCCGCCACGATGGAAACCGGCGCGCACAGCGTCTATAAATTCGTCTCCAGCTCGCTGGTCTGGCCGTTGATGATTGGTTTGGGGATGCTTTATATTCCGCTGGAAAGCATGGTTGCGGTGTTCTCCGTTGGCTACGTTATCGTCTGTGGATCCGTGGCGCTTTCTATGGCACTGGTCAGCTTCCTGATCGCTCCGCGCCTGAATATGTACCCCATTGCAGCCTCAATCGTCACCACCTGCCACAGCGGCCTGGGTGGTACTGGAGACGTCGCCATTCTTTCGGCGTCCAACCGTATGTCACTGATGCCGTTCGCACAAATCGCAACGCGTATCGGTGGTGCCTCTACCGTGATCGGCGCAACGCTGCTTATGGGCTGGTTGCTGTAATGAAATCCAGCAGCTCGGTCTGCTGACAAAAACTGTCACTGCGCCTGATTAATATGGCGGTCTACCACCAAGGAGACCGCCATGTTATCCGCCGATATTTCGATTCCGTACGTCAGCAACGTGATGAAAAGCAGCGATTTTTACGCACAGCTGTTTGACATCAACCCCGTGGAAAAAAGCCCCACCTTTGCGCTGTTTGTTTTTGAAAATGGCTTCAAGCTAGGTCTATGGTCGTGTTACACCGTTGAACCCGGCATCAACCAGATTGCCAGCATACCTTCGGGTGAGATTGTGTTTACGGTACAGAATAAACCAGAGATTGATGCACTTTATCAAACCTGGGGGGACTCATCATCAGGCCACCGTGACCCAAAAACCTGCCTAGCTCGACTTTGGTTATTCCTTTGCCGTTCTCGATCCTGATGGACACCGGATAAGAATCTGTTTTATTGATGAAAAAGCATAATCGTTGAACTCAAGGTGATATAAAACAAGGCCGCGACATGATTGAGGATACCTCAACCTGTCGCGGCCTTTCGTATTCACTTAAGCGTACTGATTACTCGCAATACTGGCGCAGCGCGTCTTGTTTCTCCGGCAGCAGGCGGTAGAGCCGTAGAGCCGTAGAGCCGTAGAGGATATTGGTGGCCAGAATATTAGTGTCAGCAAGATAAATTAGATATTTACGGCAAGAGACGCGAGAAATGCCAATCGCATTCGCCAGTATTTCCGTCGAAAATTCCGCCCCTGATTACCTTCAATCCATTCGCATACGGTGCGTAGCATCAGGCTGGTCAGCCCTTTCGGCAACTTTTTGCGCTCGCCCGCCACACCGCCGCTGGTGCGACGAATCAGGCTATCAATATCCGACTGAGCGACAAACTCGCGGTGTTTCAGCAGATTCGCTTCTTCACGGTAAGCCGTCAGCGCCTGTTCAAAACGGGAGAACTGGAACGGTTTGATCAGGTAATCGACCACGCCATAATGCAGTGCCTTCTTGATGGTATACACATCACTGGTGGAAGAGATAATAATGACGTCCGTCTGTTCGCTGAACTCACGAATAGTAGGCAGCAGGTCCAACCCGTTATCCTGTTGCATGTAAATATCGAGCAACACCAGATCGATCTCAGAATCTGGCTGCATCAGTAAATTTCTCGCCTGCTGTAACGTTGGCACCGTTGCATAACAGTTGAACCCGGGCACCTGGCTCAGATAGGAACGGTTAAGTTCTGCAACCATGGCATCGTCATCAACAATCAGTACATTTATCATGGTTAAACAGCCTTGGCTTGATAAGGAATATTCACGAAAAACTGGGTATAAATCTCAGGTTCCGACTCAAAATCGATACTGCCGCCCACTTTATTCCAGGCTCTGCTTGGTCAGGTAAAGACCGATTCCGCGCCCGGAACCCTTGGTGGAGAATCCTTGTTCATAAATACGGTGCTGATTTTCCAACGTAATACCGGGGCCATCATCGCCCACGATGCAGTTTAAGCGCCCATCCTGATGATGGAAACTCACGCTAATTTCACCGTTTTCCATGTTACTCATTGCATCCATGGCATTCTCAATCAGGTTACCCAAAACGGTGATCAATTCGTTGGTAGCATCCACATCGTCAGTTTCGGGTAACAGGCTTTCTTCTGTTATCGACAGTTGTATGCCGAGATCGCGTGCCCGGTTGATCTTACCGAGCAAGAAACCGGCAATAACGGGCGATTTCACCTTGCGAATAATGGAGCCGATTTCTGCCTGATAGTTGTTTGCCGTTTTTAAAATATAGTCTTCCAACTGCGAGTAGTATTTCAAATGCAGCATGCCCAAAATCACATGCAGCTTGTTCATAAACTCGTGGAATTGTGCGCGTAACGCATCGGCGTAGTAGGACATCCCCGTCAAGCGCTGCAACAGTTGGCCAATCTCGGTTTTGTCACGAAACGTGGCGATAGCGCCAATTACGTTACCTTTTACCGTCACTGGCACGGTGTTGGTCAGCAGCAAGTTGCCGTTAATGTTGATCTCTTCATCGCGTTGAGCGATACCACTTTCCAGCACTTGCTTAAGGCGAAGATGCTCCATCCACTGTTCTCTGATGGTTTCTGACGAGGCATTGGCCGCCATATTCCCCTGCCGGAATAGCCTTCGCGCTTCATCGTTAATCACCGTGATGCGCCCGCTTTCATCCACGGCAATCATCCCTTCCTTGATCTGCTTAAGCATCGCATTGCGCTGTTCAAACAGGTTGGAAATTTCATAGGGTTCAAATCCCAGCATGATGCACTTGTGGATTTTCACCAGCACCAGCGTGCCGAGCCCGCCAACCAACGCACCCGCCAGAAGAGCCCAAGGAATAATCCAGCGGTTTTCACTGATCACTTTCTGAACGCTGGTCAGGGCAATCCCTAACGCCACGACGCCAACCTGCTTGCCGTCATAGTTAAACACCGGTGTAAACACCCGTAGCGAAGGGTAAATGTCGCGCCCGGCAAAATGTTCACCGATGCGCTCCCGTTCCGGGTGGGTATGACACACAGTGTCCATATCGGTCACGGTGACAAACAGCAGTTGATTGCGGTGCGTGATGGTCTCGGGGTTGCCCAATCCTTGCAACTCATCAATCACCACCGGGGAGGCGGCAAAGGTGCGCGCAATGGCAAATGCCTTGTCGCGCAGGCTGTTTTCAGAGAGTTGGTTGATACGGAAAAACAGCAGGGCGTAGACCACCAGCAATACTGCGCCTAACACGACAGAGACCATCAGAAAAACGGATGTTCCCAGCTTCATCGGTGCTTTTTTCCTGCTCATGTCGTGCTCCGGAATCACCTTGGATATCCTTATCTTAACCTGTTTTTCAGTATTTATCGTCCTGCGTCATTGTCCCGCGTTACGGGACAATGACGCAGGCTGACGGGGATTACCAGAATCCCAATACCTTCCACCACATGCCGCCAATACCCAGCCAGATGGGAATCACGACCAGGCTGATAAAGAAGCCAATTTTCCACTAGGTTGCCAGCGGCATATAGCCACACCCGAACAGGATCGATGCCGGGCCGCTTGAGTAGTGAGTGGTAGACATGAACAGGTTACTGAAGATACCAAACGCCAGCACGGTCAACATCGGCGGAGCACCCGCTGCCAACGCAATGGAAACGAAAATGGCATACATGGCGCTGATATGGGCAATCGCACTCGCCATCAGGTAGTGGCTGTAGTAGTAAACCAACAGCAAGATACCCAACATCGGCAGCCAGTGGAACCCGCTGACAGCGTTGCCTGCAAGTTGCCCCAACCAGGCAATCAATCCCATTTTGTTCAGTTGCCCTGCCAGCGTCATCAGCACAGCGAACCACACCACGGTGTGCCAGGCTTCTTTCTCGCCGACTACGTCATCCCAGCTCAACGCACGACTCAGCAGCAACACGCTCAGGCCCGCCAATGCGGTCAAGGTCGCATCGATATTCAGCGTCGAACCCAGCACCCAGAAGGTGACCAGACCAAGGAACACGCCCAACACGACCCATTCGTCACGCGTCATTCGCCCCATTTCACGCAACCGTTCCACAGCAATGGCGCGCATTTCTGTGGTTTGTTTCAATTCAGGCGGATAGCGGATAGAAGCGGTAGATGAGATAGGGAATCAGCGCCAGAGAAAGGATGCCCGGCACCAGCGTTGCCAGCGCCCAATCCGTCCAGCTGGTGTGAATACCGAGCTGCGCCGCCAGTTTCGCCACCATCGGATTACCGGCCATGGATGTCATGAACATGGCTGAGGTGATGGCGTTACACTGGAAAATGGACTGCACCAGAAACGCCCCGATACGGCGCTGGGTGCCTTTCTCCGGCGTAGAATCATAGGCTTCGGAGATAGAACGGAATAACGGCGTGATTATCCCACCGCAACGCGCCGAAGTGGAAGGCATCGCCGGGGCAAACAGCAGGTCAGTGAACACCAGACCATAAGCCAGACCGAGCGAGCTGTTACCCAGTTTGCTGATGAATAGCAAACCGATACGACGGCCAAAACCGGTTTTGATAAAACTGCGTGAGATAAAGAAGGCGCAGGCGCTCATCCAGATGGTGGGATCGCTAAACCCGGCCAACACGTCTTTAATCGAGAGCAAACCAAGGATCGCCACGGACGTCAAACTGAACATCGCCATGGCACCAAGGGGATACGGGGAGAGGATAAGACCAATAACGGTGGCAATGAAGATGGCCATCAGATGCCAGGCATCGGGTTTGACGCCCTCCGGCACGGGTAATAACCATAATGCAACTGCAATACCGATAATGATGAGGAGCTTAACTAACCTGCTATTGTTTGCAGACATAAAAACACCACGCTAAAAGATTAAAACGGAATTCGTTTTTTTCCACCCAATGCAGTGCGGAGGAGCGGTGTTTCGTTATTCTTCCTTCATCACCCCGATTACCAATATCTTATTCTCTTGATTCTCATTCTAATTCGGTAATAAGGATATTCTGAAAGCGGATACATCAGCAGCAGAAAAAAGGCGAGAAAACAATTGGTCAGGGTATTTTTCTCGCTCCATCAAATCGTAATGATTAACAGGGGTATGATAGAATAAATAGCAGTGAAATGAGCATTATTTTACTTACTAAAACGATTTAATAGTTTAAATATCTTGGCCATTTAGCATCATATGCGCCATCAAAAAAGTGCGTTCAGTCACGGGGTAATAAATGGAAATTAAGTTATTAGAAAAAGTGATGCGTAAAATAAAATAATAATGCGGTAAATAATACCGCTAGCAACTGGGGCGACATAATACGCAGAAACATCGCTAACGGATAAACAGTCGCATACGAGAGCGCCGATGCCCCACTGGTGGCATGCAACCCGTTGGCAAAGGCCAGCGCTGGCGGGTCTGTCATCGAACCCGCCAACATGCCGCACAGGGTCAGGTAGTTCATTTTCCCGACCGTTCGCGCCAGTACGCCGACGATCAACAGCGGAATAATGGTAATACAGGCTCCATAGGACACCCACCAGATGCAGATAATCGCCCAGTTGAATCAAGGTGGCGGGCGCGGGCACCATCAGCGTATCGCCGCGTTTCAGTCGGGAACAGACTATCGCATCGCTATTAAGCATCGGCACATCCTGAATCGCTAATCCTTGCAAATTCGGGTTATCCACCTTGATGTTCATGGTTTGTAACTGCTCATGGTGATGGCCGTTACTGTTATCAAACTGTCTGGCTTCCGCCTCAACCATAACCCGAAAGCCCACGCGTAGCAGCCACATCACCAGCAGAATGCCGCAAATCCCCAGCGGGTAGGCCATGGCATAGCCTGTGCCCATCAGGGTGACCTGCGCTGGATTCGATCCTAAATCGGTCAGGATCTGCTGGCCAGCGCCCAGAGACGGGGTGTTGGTCACCGCACCGGAAAAAATCCCCAGAATGATCGGCAACGGAACGGCAAACAGCTTATGAATGATAATGGTGACGATACAAGCCCAGCAGCACCGTCAGTAGCGCAAAGCCGTTCAATCGCAAACCGGAAACACGCAACGAATAGAAGAAGCCCGGGCCCACCTGAATCCCGATGGTGTAGACAAACAGGATGAGCCCGAACTCCTGAATGAAGTGCAGCATGTCGTTGTTGGGGGTGAACTGAAAGTATTGGGCGAAATGCCCCACCACAATACCGCCGAACAACACGCCGCCAATGCCCAACCCAACACCGTAGATACGCCAATTGCCTATCCACAGCCCCAATACTGCTACTAACGCCAGCATACTCACGGTAAGTGTGATATCACTCATAGCCGTATCCTTGTACAGCCGTCTTTTCGCTTGAAAATCAGTCTAGACTTACGCCACAAAAGCGCCACTGACAGCCAGTCTGGCAAAAGGAGAAGTGGGAATCCGTGCCTTCCAGCACAAATCCTTATGGATGATGTGGAAATAAAAATCCCCAGCAAAGGCCGGGGATTGATAACAGACTCACCGCGTTATTTTATGGATTACGCATCACTGGCCGTTTCTGGCGAGTGCGTTAACTCGGGGCGGCTACCGCCGATGGCAATACGCTGCGGTTGCAGTTCTACCGGGACTTCACGCACCAGATCGATGTGCAGCAAACCGAGTTCAAATTTCGCCTCGGAGACAGACAGGTGCTCCGCCAGCATAAAGCTCAGGGTGAACGGTTTAAATACCAGACCCTGATGCAAATATTCCACCTTCTTCTCCGGCAGCGTCGGCGTACCGCTTACCGTCAGACGCGGGCCTTCCACTTCAATCGCCAGTTCACTTTGCTGAAATCCCGCCAGGGCCAGCGTGATGCGATAATGGTTGTCGTCTTTTTTCTCAATATTGTAGGGAGGAAACTCAACGGTTTCCTGGCCGCCCTGCATTGAGCTGGCCAATTTGTCAAAACCAATCCACTGACGCAGCAGCAGTGATAAATCATAGTTACGCATAATGTGACTCCTTCTTTGAAGCGAGAGTGTGCCTTCAGGGGAGCAGGCAGGCTCCACCGAATTCGCCCCCTAACGGCGGGCGGGCGTTAAAACGTATAAGTCGTATTACTTGATATCAATACGGCGTGACTTCATCGTTTCCGGAACTACGCGCGCCAGATCGATATAAAGCAAACCATGTTCCAGATTGGCGCCAGTAATTTGAATGTGCTCGGCTAGTTGGAATTTGCGCTCAAAATTGCGCTCGGCAATTCCCTGATAGAGATAGTTACATGTTACCGGTTCACCGCCGTGTGCGCCTTTCACAATCAACAGGTTGTCATGAGCGGTAATCTCCAGCTCATTCTCGGCAAAACCCGCGACAGCAATGGCAATGCGGTAATGGTTGTCATCAACCAGTTCAACATTATATGGAGGGTATCCGCCATTGCCCTGGCCTTGCCCGGCTTCCAGCAGATTAAACAGGCGATCGAAACCAATCGCAGAACGATACAGGGGAGAGAAATCGAAATTACGCATTACAGCCTCCTAAAAATTCAGCGAGGATTGATATGAACCTTCTTTGATAGACAGGCCCTACACCCCATCGGCTACCCTGTCGGCATAGCGTCATAATCTGGGGCTACAATAAAGATGGGGACCAGGCTCAAATTTTCAAGGTTGCGATAGAAGCAATTTTTCATTTTCCGAAAAATTTATCGGAAAATGAAGTACTACCACCAAAACACAAAACATGACATCTTATTTGTAGCCCGTTACACAGTGGCAAGGCCTGGCATGAGCCGACCATTTCTCAATGGACAGCGATATGAAAGTACTGAAACGTACTGCACTCTCTTTGTTGATGGCAGGAAGTGGGCTGTCGCTTACCGGCGGCTGTTCCAGCGTGATGACACATACCGGCCCCGATCAGGGTTACTACTCCGGTACGCGTGCCAATATTGACGTGCTGCACAGCGATGATACCAGTTGGGCCATGACGCCACTGGTGATTCTCGATATGCCGTTTTCCGCCGTCATGGATACCTTGTTGTTGCCTTATGACTATTCGCGTTCGGGCAAAGAAAAGCCGGATGATTCACTGCGCGCACATCCACCACGATGAAAAGCTGCCCATCATTCCCGCTGCTGCCGTTCAATCAAGTACTGCACATCCGTAACCTGTTTAGCCATACACCATATCGGGTAGATTCCTAACAAACGGTTTTTTGACATTCATTCCTTTATTTATCAGCATAATATAGCCGTTTCTTCGGGAGCCTACCGCTACCTGAACACCTATGGACGTGCTCATCAATGAAGTTAAACAGCCTTTCCCGCTTGCTACATGTCAATAGAGGGGAATTTGCTCTCCATACGCCTAAAAAACCTGACAGCCTGAGCAAGCTCCATCGGATCGGTAACAGCAGCGTCGAATTGAGAGGTTGCAAGCACACGCCGATGCCGCCCGCTGGCACGGTCGCTTTTCGCCAAACGTCTTGCGCACAGCGAGTGTGGCTCCCCGCTTCTTTAGAGATGATTGTGTCAGAAGGTCATGAGAAAGCGCTGTGAGGTTCATGATAGCGAACACGGGCGCGTGATGTGCATTTGCAGTTTACGCAATTGGTTATCCCATAAAGTTTATACAATATAAAATATATATTTGTTAGGTTGAATTTCGCTCACCCATTTTGCTTTTTTCGATCTTCAACCAGGGGGTTTTATGTCATGGTTTACCCGTTTGTCTCGCTGGGGAGGTAACGCACTTCTTCTCTCAGGGTGGCTGGCCGTCAGCGCACATGCCGCCGCAGCGCGGCGGCATGTGCGCTGACGCTGATACTGTCCAGTGAACCGTCCACATTGGTTTCACTCGCCACCGTCGCGCAACCGGCCATTGCAGTCAGTGGTAAAGTCACGGAAGGTCTGCTGACCTACGATTACGATCTTAATGCGCAGCCGCAGCTGGCAACGTCCTGGGACATCAGCCCCGATGGCAAAACCTATACATTCCATTTGCGTCAGGGCGTGAAATGGCACGACGGTCAGCCTTTTACCTCCGCTGACGTGGCCTATTCCATTCAGTTGCTTAAACAAATACACCCGCGTGCCCGAAGCACCTTTGCTAACGTGAGTGACATTAAAACCCCCGATCCGCTGACTGCCGTATTTGAGTTATCACACCCTGCACTTTATTTGCTACGCGCCTTTGCTGCCGGCGAAACACCGATTCTGCCGAAACATATTTATGACGTGCCGGGCGGCGATCCGCTGAAAAATGCCAATAACAACGCGCCTGTCGGCACCGGACCGTATATTTTCAGCGAATGGGTGCGCGGCAGCCATATTGTCTACAAACGCAACCCCAACTATTGGGATAACCCAAAACCCTATCTAGATCAGTTGATCGTCAAGTTCTCACCGGATGCCGTCGTGCGCACGCTGGCGCTGGAAACCGGTGATGCTGACATCGCCTACCGCACTCCGGTTGCGCTGAGTGAAATTGCCCGATTGAAGAAAGAGGGTAAACTGGGCTTTGAAACCAAGGGGAATAATTACTCCTACAGCGTCGCGTCACTGCAATTCAATCTGGATGATAAGATTTTCAAAGACCTGCGCGTGCGTCAGGCATTCTCTCACGCCATTGACAGGGATGCGCTGGTTCGCGTTGCCTATTTCGGCCTGGCGACGCCCACGGCATCCCCCGTTGCACCCGGCTTGAAAACCTTCCACGATCCGTCTCCGACCCCGTATCCCTTCGATCTGGCTGCCGCCAACCGCCTGCTGGATGAAGCCGGATACCCGCGCGGCTCAGACGGTACGCGCTTTAGCATCACGCTGGATTACAACACCTATGACGATGCTTTCCGTCGTATCGCCGATTTCACGCGGGCGTCACTGGCAAAAATTGGCGTTGCCGTAACGTTGCGCTCATCGGACATTTCGTCTCACACCAAACGCGTGTATACCGATCGCGACTTTACGCTGGCATTGAACATGTTCGCCAACCTGTACGATCCTACCGCAGGCGTACAACGTCTCTACTGGTCGAAGAACTACCGCGTCGGGTTGCCGTTCTCCAATACCTCCCACTACGTTAAACCCCGAAGTAGATCGCCTGCTGGAAGCGGCACAGACGGAAAATGACGGCGCCAAACGCATTGAGCAGTTCCGCCAATTCCAGAAAATTGTGATGCATGACGCGCCGGACATTAACCTACTGTCGCCGCAGTTCATCACCATTTACAACCCGCGCGTTCACGACCATTCGCCCACGGCAGATGGCGTTGAAGGAAATCTGGCAGGGGTATGGGTAGAACCTAAACCTTAAGATGATCCCCGCTGTATCAGCGGGGATGCTCACCGGATCAGTCCGCGTGCAGGGAAGCACGCGCACCGTTCAGGTGGCGGGCCAGCAGTTCCGCGCACAGATCGCCATTTCGCGTCTCGATGGCGCGCAGAATTTTACTGTGCTCTTCGGCCACGCGCTGCCAGTCGCCGCTGCGTGCGTTCCATTGGTTTCCTTTGAAGCGCGTGCGATAAAGACGGGCATTGAGATTATTGTGCAGTTCAATCAGTGTGGCATTGTGCGAAGCATGCACCAACGCCCGATGAAAAGCTTGATTGGCGTGAAAATAACGCAGCGATTCCCCGGCATGAAACGCCGCCATCAGCGCCTGTTCCTGCTGCTGTAGCGCGTGAAGATCGTCGTCCGTCGCTTGCAGCGCCGCCAGTCGGCCCGCCAGTTTTTCCATTTCGGTGTACACCACCAGCATGTCTTCGATCTCATTTGCCGCCAGAGAAGCCACCACCACGCGCTTATTGGGGCGTAGATCCACCAGCCCTTGGGCCGCCAGCAAGCGCCGCGCTACCGCTGCCGTGTGACGCAAAATAAAACCGCCGCGTAGCTCAGGCAACGCGGCGGTTTTTTTGTGTCGCGACATCACATTAGATATTAATCATCAAATATCAATGTTGGCCGCTTTCAACGCATTCTCTTCGATAAAGGCACGGCGCGGCTCAACCGCATCGCCCATCAGCGTGGTGAACAGTTCATCCGCAGCCATAGCATCTTTTACCGTTACACGCAGCATGCGGCGGCTTTCCGGATCCATGGTGGTTTCCCACAGCTGTTCCGGGTTCATTTCACCCAGACCTTTATAACGCTGGATGTTCAACCCACGGCGTGACTCTTTCACCAGCCACTCCAGCGCCTGCTCAAAGCTGGCAATCGGCTGTTTACGCTCACTGCGCTCGATGTACGCACCGTCTTCAAACAGGCCGCGCAGTTTTTCACCCAACAGCACGATTTTGCGGTATTCACTGCCACGTACAAAGTTTGCATCGAGTGCATAATCGGTATCGACCCCGTGGGTACGCACGCGCAGTACTGGCTCGGCAAGCTCTTGGTTATCGCTCAACGTTCCGCTGTAGCTGCTGCCGTGCACATCGCCGTCATTGAGGGTTTTCACCAACGTCGCCAACCAACTTTCCACTTTGGCGCGATCTTGCAGATCGCCTTCAGCCAGCGTGTCCTGGTAAATCAAGGCATTCAGCAACGCACGTGGATAACGGCGTTCCATACGATCGATAACCCGTTGTACGCTGTGGTGCTCTTTCACCAGCAGTTCCACCTGCTCGCTCTGCAACGCAGGAGCCTGAGCATTGATGTGCAGCGCAGCACCATCCAGAGCCAGCGCGATCTGGTACTGGTCCATCGCTCCATCATCTTTAATGTACTGTTCTTGCTTGCCTTTCTTGACCTTGTACAGCGGAGGCTGAGCGATAAAGACGTGGCCACGTTCGATGATTTCCGGCATCTGACGATAGAAGAAGGTCAACAGCAGAGTACGAATGTGCGCACCATCGACGTCGGCATCGGTCATGATGATGATATTGTGGTAACGCAGCTTGTCCGGGTTGTATTCGTCGCGGCCAATGCCGCAGCCCAGCGCGGTGATCAGCGTGCCCACTTCCTGAGAAGAGAGCATCTTGTCAAAACGCGCTTTCTCCACGTTAAGGATTTTACCTTTCAGCGGCAGAATGGCCTGGTTCTTACGGTTACGCCCCTGCTTGGCAGAGCCGCCCGCTGAGTCCCCTTCCACCAGGTAGAGTTCAGACAACGCCGGATCGCGCTCCTGACAATCCGCCAGCTTGCCCGGCAGGCCGGCCAGATCGAGCGCACCTTTACGACGCGTCATTTCACGCGCTTTACGTGCGGCTGCGCGCGCGCGCGCAGCATCGATAATTTTGCCGACCACGATTTTGGCGTCAGCCGGGTTTTCCATCAGGTAATCGACCAGACGTTCGTTCATCAGCGATTCGACCGCAGTTTTCACCTCGGAAGAGACCAGTTTGTCTTTGGTCTGCGAGGAGAATTTCGGATCCGGCACCTTCACGGATACCACGGCAATCAACCCTTCACGCGCATCGTCACCGGTAGCGCTGACTTTGGCCTTCTTGCTGTAGCCCTCTTTTTCCATGTAGCTGTTCAGGGTGCGCGTCATCGCCCCACGGAAACCCGCCAGGTGTGTACCGCCATCGCGCTGCGGAATGTTGTTGGTAAAGCAGTAGATATTTTCCTGGAACCCGTCGTTCCACTGCATGGCGATTTCCATGCCGATATCGTCTTTTTCTGCGCTGAAATAGAACACCTGCGGGTGAATCGGCGTCTTGTTTCGGTTCAGATAGTCAACAAATGCCTTGATGCCGCCTTCATAGTGGAAGTGATCGGCCTTACCCTGCTCGCGCTCGTCGCTCAAACGGATGGAAACACCGGAGTTCAGGAATGACAGTTCACGCAGGCGCTTGGCCAGAATGTCATATTCGAAATCGGTAACATTGCTAAAGGTTTCCATGCTCGGCCAGAAACGCACCGTGGTTCCGGTACGGTCGGCATCACCCACCACAGCCAGAGGAGCCTGTGGTTCACCGTGTCGGTAGATTTGGTGGTGAATCTTGCCATCACGATAAATAGTCAGTTCCAGCTTCTCAGACAGGGCGTTAACCACAGACACCCCTACGCCGTGCAGACCGCCGGAGACTTTATAGGAGTTATCGTCAAACTTACCGCCCGCGTGCAGCACGGTCATGATCACTTCGGCAGCGGAGACACCCTCTTCTTCGTGAATACCGGTAGGGATGCCACGGCCATCATCCTGCACCGAAACCGAGTTATCCTTGTGAATGGTAATAACAATATCTTTGCAGAAGCCAGCGAGCGCCTCGTCGATAGCGTTGTCCACAACCTCGAATACCATGTGGTGCAGGCCTGTGCCGTCATCCGTATCACCGATGTACATACCCGGGCGTTTACGTACCGCATCCAGCCCTTTCAATACTTTGATACTTGAGGAGTCATAAGAATTCGACATCAACGTTTCTCGCTCATTTTAGTCCTGTAATTGAACCGTTATTTTACCCTGTTCCACACGGAACATCTTGCCCTTTTCACCGATCATGTCATCTATCTGCTCAGCGCTGATCGCGCTGACAAATACTTGAGCCTCGGTGGCTTTTAACCGCTCAGCCAACAAACGGCGGCGGGTACTGTCCAGTTCGGAAGCAAAATCATCTATCAGATAAATACACTTGGCACCGCTATGGCGAGTGAGGAATTCTCCCTGCGCCAATCGCCACGCACACATCAATAACTTCAACTGCCCGCGCGACAGCATGTCTTCCACCGCCACGCCGCCCGCACGGATACGAAAATCCGCTTTGTGCGGACCCAGCGCGGTGTAGCCCAGTTGCCTGTCGCGCTCAAACTGCCGCTCCAACAGTTCGGCATAGTCGTTCTCTTTGTCCCAGCCGCGCTGGAAAGAGAAGCTCAGAGAAAACTCCGGTAAAAACTGCTCACAAGTCGCGGTAATGTCCGCGCTTATCGCCGCGGTATAATCCGCTCGCCAGGTGCTGATGCGCTCCGCCAGCGGAATCAGTTCCTGATCCCAGGCGCGCAGTTGGCGATACTGTCCCACCTGGCGCAGCGCGGCATTACGCTGGCGCAGTAACCGTTTCAGGTTGCTCCAGGCAGCGAAAAAGCCGGGCTCATGGTGAAAACAGCCCCAATCGAGAAAGGCACGCCGGTATTTTGGCCCACCGTTGAGCAGCGTGAACCCCTCAGGCGTGATGAGCTGAATCGGCAGCAACTGCGCCAGATCCGCCACCTTGTGACCATCGCTGCCGTCGATACGCACGGTGCTATCGCCCAGCCGGTTTTTACTCAGGCCAATCGAACGTTCGCGCTCCAGGCCATCCAGCCGACCGTGCAGAATAAATTCCGGCTGCTCATGCCGAATCACGCGTGCCGCCTGGATGGAGCGAAACGCACGTCCGTGCCCCAGCGTGTAGATAGCCTCCAGCACGCTGGTTTTTCCGCTGCCGTTCTCCCCCACCAGAAAATTGAATCCGGGGATGAGCGCCAAATCGGCAGAAGCGATATTACGGAAATCTTTAATCAGAAGGCGGGTCAGAGCCATGGACAACCAGATCCTGTACGCGACAACCTGCGTGAATGCCGACGGCAAGCGTCGGCATTCACGCAAAAAATGGAGCAGATCAAGAGAATCCCGTTACAACCGCATCGGCATCACAACGTATGCCGCCGCCTGGCTGGCACCGTCTTCAATCTGTACGCTGGAGACAGAGTCGGTCAGCAGCAAACGCACATCTTCACACTTCAGCGCGTTCAACACATCCAGCACGTAACTTACGTTAAAGCCGATCTCCATCTCCGTGCCGTTGTACTGCACGTCCAGAATCTCTTCCGCCTCTTCCTGTTCCGGGTTGTTGGCGGTAATTTTCAACTGATTCTGAATCAGGTGCAGGCGCACGCCGCGAAACTTTTCGTTAGACAGGATCGCCGCACGCGCAAGAGCCTGTTTCAGCAGATCGCAGCTCGCTTCCAGTGCCTTGTCTGGGTTTTTCGGCAACACGCGGCGGTAGTCAGGGAAACGGCCATCGACCAGCTTGGAGGTAAAGATAAAATCCCCCACATGGGCGCGGATGTTGTTCGTGCCAATCTGTAACTGCAATGGCGTATCTCCACCATCCAACAGCCGCAGCAGCTCAATCACACCTTTACGCGGCACGATCACCGAATGAGACGGCAGCGACTGACCAATCGGCATAGCGCATACCGCCAGTCGGTGGCCATCGGTTGCCACGGTGCGCAGTTCTTCTCCTTCGGTTTCAAACAGCATGCCGTTAAGGTAATAACGCACGTCCTGATGCGCCATGGAGAACTGCGTAGCTTCAATCAGACGTTTCAGCGTTGCCTGCGGCAACGAGAACGCCACTTCGCTCTGCCAGTCATCCAGATTAGGAAAATCAGATGCCGGAAGCGTTGAAAGAGAGAAACGGCTGCGGCCGGAACGCACCAGCATCCGGTCGCCCTCCAGCGTGACGGTAATCTCCGCACCGTCGGGCAAGCTGCGACAAATATCAAACAGCTTACGCGCTGGAACCGTGGTCGCGCCGGGTTCATGGGCCTGAGACAGCGCAATCTTAGCCACCATCTCCATTTCCAGATCGGTGCCAGTCAACGACAGCGCGCCGTCCGTGACTTGTAACAACAGGTTGCCCAAAATCGGCAACGTCGGACGGCCACCTAATGGGCCGCTCACCTGTTGCAACGGTTTTAGCAGATGCTCGCGTTCTATAATGAATTTCATAATATTATGAAGATAATGTTCTGATTAAATTAGAGAAATCTTCCTTGATGTCGTGAATTTCTTCACGCAGCTGCTCGATCTTGCGGCACGCATGCAGCACAGTGGTGTGGTCACGACCGCCAAACGCATCACCAATTTCCGGTAAGCTATGGTTTGTCAGCTCTTTCGCCAGCGCCATCGCCATCTGGCGCGGACGCGCCACCGATCGAGATCGCCGTTTGGACAGCAGATCGGCAACTTTGATCTTGTAGTACTCCGCAACCGTCTTTTGAATATTGTCGATAGTCACCAGCTTTTCCTGCAACGCCAACAGATCGCGCAACGCTTCACGCACGAAATCGATGGTAATGGCGCGGCCGGTAAAATTGGCGTTGGCGATCACGCGGTTCAGTGCGCCTTCCAGCTCACGCACGTTGGAGCGCAGCCGCTTGGCAATAAAGAACGCCACCTCGCCCGGCAGGCGGATGTCGTTTTCATCCGCTTTTTTCATCAGGATCGCCACACGCGTTTCCAGCTCCGGCGGCTCGATCGCCACGGTCAGGCCCCAACCGAAGCGTGACTTCAGACGATCTTCTACCCCATTGATCTCTTTGGGATAACGATCCGAGGTAAGGATGATCTGTTGATTGCCTTCCAGCAGGGCATTGAAGGTGTGGAAAAACTCCTCCTGAGAACGCTCTTTATTGGCAAAAAACTGGATATCATCGATAAGCAGGGCATCGATGGAACGGTAATAGCGTTTGAACTCTTCGATCGCATTGTTCTGTAAGGCTTTGACCATATCCTGCACAAAGCGTTCAGAATGCATATAGACCACTTTGGCATTTGGCTTGCGCGCAATAATGCCATTGCCTACCGCGTGCAACAGGTGGGTTTTACCCAAACCGGTGCCACCGTAGAGAAACAGGGGATTGTACGCCCCACCGGGGTTATCCGCGACCTGACGCGCCGCCGCGCGTGCCAGCTGGTTTGACTTACCTTCAACGAAGTTGTCGAACGAGTGTTTCGGATTAACGTTGGAACGATAGGTGTGCTCTATCTGCGTCACCGGCGTGTCCCAACTGGGTCGCACGGGTGCCTGCCTGATCGGCTGCACGGCCGCCTGCTGGCTGGCTGGCTGGTGGCTCACCACCGCCGCAGCCAGCGGTTTGCTACCCACTTCAAAACGCAGCAAAGGCGCATCCATACCGCAGAAATCGTTCAGCAGTCCATTGATATTGTTGAGGTACTTGTCTCTTACCCAATCCAGCACAAAACGGTTTGGCGCATAGAGCGCCAACGTGTTGTCGTTCAGTTCCGCCTGTAACGGACGTATCCACATGCTGAATTCTGTGGCAGGTAACTCATCCTGCAAACGGGCAAGACACTGCTGCCAAAGCGAAAGTGACACGGCGGACTCCACTCGAACAAGATTAAAATAGAAAAGAATCAGATACGTTAGTTAGTGTAATTCATGATTATGACCCGGAAGCTGCAATGGCAGGATCCTGAGTGCACCGCGCATCTGATGATGTCCATGCGGTTGCCGAGACGATCCCGAAGAAAGGATCGTTCACGGGACGGCGGATCATAACCTAATCCTCGGCAGAGATCTTCCCTTTCCGCACAGTTTCGATCCTCTTTATCCACAGGCTATTCTTATCACTCTTGGCCGCCACGTGCCGCACGGCGATGGCACTGGCTTGCACAGGGCAGAAGCGTAGCATAACCGAATATACGTCCGCGCCGGAGTGATAGCGATCATGATCCCGCATCGAGGATCTTGTCAGGATCCTTGCGATTTAATGCAGAGTCCGTATAATCTTCAGCCCGACGCGTTGATGCCCTTCTGTGCTGTTCCAGGCAGGAATTCCCCAAATTTATTGCGGAAAGGGCTCCATAGGCGTGTGATGCCAATTGACTCAGGACTGTACAATTATTACAATCTCGCCTCTTTATCTTTGATGTATGCGATTGAGGCGTCGGTCAGTGTTCACGCCGGTTAGTGTTCAAGCCGGAGCGCCAAACGCGTTTACTGTGAAGTCAATTATCCAAGTTTAGGTAGAAATCGCCATGAAACGCACTTTCCAACCGTCCGTATTGAAGCGTAACCGTAGCCACGGTTTCCGTGCTCGTATGGCCACTAAAAATGGTCGTCAGGTTCTGGCCCGCCGTCGTGCAAAAGGCCGTGCTCGTCTGACCGTTTCTAAGTAATAAAAGCTAACCCCCCCCGAGTGGTTAAGCTCGCTTTTCCCAGGGAGTTACGTTTGTTAACTCCCAGCCATTTCGCTTTCGTCTTCCAGCAGCCACAACGGGCTGGCACGCCGCAAATCACCATCCTCGGCCGCCTGAATTCGCTGGGGCATCCTCGTATCGGTCTTACTGTCGCCAAAAAGCATGTTAAACGTGCGCATGAACGCAATCGGATTAAACGTCTGACGCGGGAAAGCTTTCGTTGGCATCAACACACTTTACCTGCGATGGACTTTGTGGTGATCGCTAAAAAAGGGGTGGCCGATCTGGATAACCGTACGTTGACGGAAGCGTTGGAAAAATTATGGCAACGGCACTGTCGCTTGGCTCGCGCCTCCTGATCGGGTTGATACTCGGTTATCAACTCTTTATCAGCCCGCTGCTGGGGCCACATTGCCGTTTTCGCCCAACCTGTTCACAATACGGCATTGAGGCCACACGCAGGTTTGGCATGATAAAAGGCAGTTGGTTGACGCTCAAACGCGTATTAAAATGCCACCCTTTGAACCCTGGTGGTGATGATCCCGTACCGCCAAAACCCGACAATAACAGAGAATATTAACGATGGATTCGCAAAACAATCTTCTTCTCATCGCTCTGCTATTCGTAAGCTTTCTGATCTGGCAGACGTGGGAGACGGATAAAAATCCGCCTGCTGCTTCAACGCAAGCCATTCAACAAGCGACGAACGCAGTCAACGGTGATACCGCCAGCCAGGGCGTGCCTAACAGCGGTCAGGGTAAACTGATCACGGTGAAAACCGACGTGCTGTCGCTGACTATCAATACGCGCGGCGGCGATATCGAACAAGCCAATCTGCTGGCGTTCCCTGATAAACTGCACTCTACTACGCCATTCCTGCTGC
This sequence comes from Symbiopectobacterium sp., assembly GCF_047692315.1. Taxonomy (GTDB): domain Bacteria; phylum Pseudomonadota; class Gammaproteobacteria; order Enterobacterales; family Enterobacteriaceae; genus Symbiopectobacterium. Next base: position 41,404 of record NZ_JBLLJS010000014.1, read on the forward strand.
TGGAAACCACGCCGGAATTCGTGTATCAGGCACAGAGTGGATTGACGGGTAAACACGGTCCGGATAATCCGGCGAACGGCGCACGTCCGTTATTTACTGCCGCACAGGATCATTTTGAACTGGCCGACGGACAGGACTCGCTGACCATTCCGTTGACCTACACCAACGCTGACGGCGTGACCTTCACCAAAACGTTCGTGCTCAAACGCGGCGACTACGCGCTGAACGTCAGCTACAACGTGAACAACACCAGCGCACAACCGTTGGAGTTAACGCTGTTTGGCCAGTTGAAACAGTCTATTAACCTGCCGAAGCACCGCGATACCGGCAGCAGCAATTTTGCACTCCATACCTATCGTGGCGCAGCGTTCTCCTCCAGCGACGATAAGTACAAGAAATACAGCTTCAGCGACATGAAAGAAAACCTGAACGTCACCACTGATGGCGGCTGGGTTGCGATGTTGCAGCAGTATTTTGCTACCGCGTGGATCCCGACCACCGCCGGTGCCAACACCTTCTACACCTCGCAGTTGGGTAACGGTTTAGCGGCGATTGGCTTTAAAGCTACACCGGTAACGGTGGAAGCCGGCGCGCAGAAAGACATCAGCGCGGTGCTGTGGGTTGGCCCGGAAATTCAGGACAAGATGGCGGCCGTTGCACCGCATCTGGATCTGTCCGTGGATTACGGCTGGCTGTGGTTTATTTCCCAGCCGCTGTTCAAACTGCTGAAATTCCTGCACGGCTTCATCGGTAACTGGGGCTTCTCCATCATCGCCATCACCTTTATCGTGCGTGGCATCATGTACCCGCTGACCAAAGCGCAGTACACCTCGATGGCGAAAATGCGTATGCTGCAACCGAAAATGCAAGCCATGCGCGAGCGTATCGGTGATGACAAGCAGCGCATGAGCCAAGAAATGATGGCGCTGTACAAGGCTGAGAAAGTGAACCCGCTGGGCGGCTGTTTCCCGCTGCTGATCCAGATGCCTATCTTCCTGGCGTTGTACTACATGCTGATGAGCTCGGTTGAGCTGCGCCATGCGCCGTTCATCCTGTGGATCACTGACCTGTCTGCACAAGACCCCTACTACATCCTGCCGATCCTGATGGGTATCACGATGTTCTTCATCCAGAAGATGTCGCCGACCACAGTGACCGACCCGATGCAGCAGAAGATCATGACCTACATGCCGGTGATCTTTACCGTGTTCTTCCTGTGGTTCCCGTCTGGTCTGGTGCTGTACTATATCGTCAGCAACCTGGTCACCATTATCCAGCAGCAGTTGATTTACCGCGGTCTGGAGAAGAAAGGCCTGCACAGCCGCGACAAGAAAGAGAAGGATAAGCGGGCTGCACAAGTCTGAAAATAAGGCGGCTGCTGGCCGCCTTATTTTTTTGTTTAATCGCAACGTTATTGCATCGCAACAGAGAAACCATCATGAGCCATACCGATACCATCGTAGCCCAAGCCACGCCTCCCGGACGCGGCGGCGTAGGTATTTTGCGCGTGTCCGGGAGGCAGGCTGCCGACGTGGCACGTGCTGTGCTGGGTAAATTACCCAAGCCGCGCTATGCGGATTATCTGCCGTTTCGCGATGCCGACGGCAGCACGCTGGATCAAGGTATTGCCATCTGGTTTCCCGGCCCCAACTCCTTTACCGGCGAAGACGTGCTGGAACTGCAAGGGCACGGCGGCCCGGTTATTCTCGATTTGCTGATGCAGCGTATTCTGGCGCTGCCAGGCTTGAGCATTGCGCGTCCCGGTGAGTTTTCCGAGCGCGCGTTCCTCAACGACAAGCTCGATCTGGCGCAGGCAGAAGCCATCGCTGACCTGATCGATGCCAGCTCTGAGCAGGCGGCGCGCTCCGCGCTTAACTCCTTGCAAGGCGCATTCTCCACCCGCATTCATCGTCTGGTGGAAGTACTGATTCACCTGCGTATCTACGTTGAGGCTGCCATCGATTTCCCTGACGAGGAGATTGATTTTCTCTCTGATGGCAAGATTGAGGCAGAATTAAACGGCTTGATGTCCGATCTGGCTGGCGTGCAGGCAAAAGCGCATCAGGGCAGCCTGCTGCGTGAAGGCATGAAGGTGGTGATTGCTGGACGCCCAAACGCGGGCAAATCCAGTCTGCTTAACGCACTGGCTGGGCGCGAGGCGGCGATCGTGACCGCTATCGCGGGCACCACGCGCGACGTACTGCGTGAGCATATTCATATCGATGGCATTCCGCTGCATATCATCGATACCGCCGGGCTGCGCGATGCCAGCGACGAAGTGGAACACATCGGCATTGAACGTGCCTGGCAAGAGATTGAGCAGGCTGACCGCGTGCTGTTTATGGTTGATAGCACCACGACGGGGGCCACATCACCCGCCGAAATCTGGCCAGAATTTATGGCACGCCTGCCCGCCACGCTGCCAATCACCGTGGTGCGCAATAAAGCCGATATCACTGGCGAACCAGAAGGCATTGAAGAGGTGAACACTTACTCACTTATTCGCTTGTCAGCCAAAACCGGCGATGGCGTAGATATCCTGCGCAACCATTTAAAACAGAGCATGGGCTTTACCAGCAACACCGAAGGAGGCTTCCTGGCACGCCGCCGTCACCTGCAAGCGCTGGAAACCGCCGCACAGCATCTGGAGCAAGGCAAAGAACAGTTAGTGAGCGCTTACGCAGGTGAACTGCTGGCGGAAGAGCTGCGGCTGGCACAACAGGCACTGAGCGAAATCACCGGCGAATTTACTTCCGATGATTTGCTGGGGCGGATTTTCTCGAGTTTTTGTATTGGGAAGTAGCAGCCACACTCACGCAGACAGGCACCGATAAGGTGCCTATTCCCACCCGGTCATTAATCGCCGCGCCTTGGCCTGCATGCCTGCGAGAATCGCATCACGAATAGACGCAGGAAAATCATCAGGTAGTTGGTTGCTGATTTTCACAACAACAGCATCTATCGACTGCGCAAACTCAGTCAAAATGCTTTCCATCGATTCTCTGGCAAATCCAACCGCTTTTGCGGTTTGGAAAAAATTCCGTGGAAAGATCTGCTCAATAGCGTATTTCTTGCCTCTTGAACCGGTCAATCCCATCGCCAGTTTGGCCTCTCTGCGGTCAATTCCTCGACCGCCCATCGCCGGGTACATAGAGAGAATGTCATAGTAAGGCGTGAGACGATAGCGTCCCTCAGATTCAATAAACAGGGAAAAGTTTTTCGCATGCCCATCCGTTGCGGCCAATAGCCAAAACAGCACCTGAGCCTGCATAAAGCGATAACGATCCCTTTGTGGCTCAACCGCACCCAATAGCACCAACATAATGGCAGAAATACCCGGTCCACCATGATTTTCGTATTTCAGTGCGGAGGGAACGTTTAATACCTGGCAAAAATCCTCCTGCGGCAACCGCATAATCCAACTGCCATCCGAGGAGTATTTACGATCAAAACGTTCTACCGCTAGCGCTTTTATATTGCCGGCCTTGAGCATAAAACAGTGCGGTACCAGCAGCCCAAATGCCTTGGCAATGAACAGGCACAGATATTCATTCTCAACGCTGTCAGATATATCAATAGAGTAGGAGTGACTCTCGATCTTACCAATCGGTAGCTTAATGATATGCGTAGTTGGCGTGGCATTGAGAGGCAGACGCCAGTGGCCATCCAGATAGAGCAGCGCCGTCTTTTCCTGAGCGCCAGCAATAGAGATACGAAAATCATCTTCTGTATCAATCATCCCCAGCGGCGCATCGGCCAGATATCCCGTCAGTATATTTTCAAGCTGTTGTTCGGATATGGTTTTGTATTCGATCTGTTTTATATCGCGAACAGGTGTACCCTGCGGCACCAATTGCAACGCCCCGACACTGTCCTGCCCCACTTTGGCCAGCAAATCAAACAGCTGGGTGGAATCTGCGTGATGTCTAACGACAATCCGTCTTCTGATATCCGGGTTATCCGGCAACAAATTGTCGAAGAAATTATAAACTTCATCACCTTGATAGGGCTGATGGCGTAGCGGCATAGCGGCATAGCGGCATAGCGGCATAGAGAGAGAGATGGGGCGACTCCCCGGCAATCCGAGCCAGTTCTCATCATAGGAAAAATGATGCGCTCCACTGCTCGTTTTGTTCAATACCCCCACCCGATAGCCGTTCATGTAAACGTCGAGCGCTGCCATTACCATTCTTCTTTCCAGGATGATGTTGCAACAGAGGCCTCGTTATTGGCTGCCTTTGCGTTTCTGGGAGTAACCGTAAGTTCTAAATTCAATGCCGACAGGATCTTAAAGAAGGTTTCCAGCTTGGTGGAATCAGGATGTTGTTCAAAGCTGGATACCGTGTCCTGGCGAATACCCACTTTACTGGCCACTTTCCCTTGTGAAAGCTTCTGCGTGATACGAACATCTTTCAGATAGCTGCTAAGCCGTTTGCTGTTGGTGACCTTCATTATCTTATTCTACCAGTTGTAGACGGTAGAATAAATATTACACGCTATAGGCGTTAAGTATTCATTTACCTGCTATAACGTGTAAGAAGGATGTAGGCAACATGAGGTAAATGCCACGATGAATCCTTTGCCCACACCCGCCTCAAAAAACTATAATTTCATTGTTTTATAATGAGATTTCACTTTCTGTATTGGGAAGTGAAGCAGTGGCCAGACCGTTCAGCACTGGATACGCATTGTGCCAGTGAACATTTCCGGCGTCTTGTACCTATGATTGATCAGCACAAGCGGAAAGATGCCACCTATATACTGATGGACAGGTTTAATGAAATGTACCGCAAATTATTATTTCAAGAGTAAACCACTGCAATGTAAAAAAACGGGCATGAATCGATACTGATTATACTCAGCATCGTTAACCATGCCTTGTTGACGTTAACATGCTTTGATAATCAAGATAAAAAGCGTAATTTTAAAAGCATTTAGCATAACACCATCGCGAACCTCTATATAATACCAGCCTAAATATAAAACCCTATAGAGAATAACATGCTCCCTTCGATAACATCCAGTCATTACCAAACATTAGGTCAAGCGGTGAATGATAAAGCAGCAAACATTGACATTAAAGAAATAAAAAAACAAATAGAAAAGATAGAGTAGAGTATTGACCAGAAAAAAAATTCTCAATGATGATTTATCCCAGCTTGACGCAAAGCTAATGCCATACTGGGTTGATATCGCTAACAAAAATAAACATGGACTAAATTTATCATATGTAGAAACACCGCAAGGAGTTTTAGATAAAATAAAAAATAAAAATAACCATGACCAGAGATATATTATAAGAATAAGCGACAGAATCCCTCACAGCGCGGTTATTGATGTAAAATCCATCAATGGGAAACCCTCCATATTATTTTTTGAATCCTCAAAATCAAGCAGCGACGCATCCGGCATGCTTACATTTAACGTCAAGTTAGCACTTGAAAAAGTCAACCTCAGCGATCGATTTTGTGTGGTAGAACTGGATATCCAAAGAAGTCATTACGATTGCGCCATGTTCAGCCTGGCAATAGCCAAAAAAATTCACAAGCATGAAGAGGCTATTTATTCTTTGCACAAATTCATTGCCGATAACAAAATGACAAAGCCTAACGCTGAAGGGTTTATTAGAAAAAACATCTCCGATAAATTCTTACCCGCTGATTTTTACAAACACACTCAAAGTAAATATAGAATCCAGGAATATTTAAAAGCAAACCCAGAAAATAAAAACAGTTTTATAAATAAAAAAATGAAAACATCACTGATGTCATGAACACCAGATTCGTTGAAGTTAATGACAATGATAAAATTTTTACAATATCAAAATCCATTCATTTGAAGCGACTTGTCGAGTTAAACAGGCTTAGGGATCTCGTTCAAAACCAAAGACCCCATTCCATAGCGTTAAACAGTGAGGGAACATCTGCTGATGCTCGCCATCAATAGACTGGCGCTCAGCAACTATTCATGCTTTGGCACTTCCTCACTGGAAATAATGATCTCCACCTGACTCTCCTTGAGGCGCGTTTTTAACGCAGCAGGCGGCATTTCATCAGTAAACAATGCCGCCGCTTGCGTGATATTGCCGATATCCACCGCAGCAAAGGCGTGGTATTTGGTGTGATCGGCAGCGAGCAAGATATGTCGCGAAATCCTTATACAAAGGCGTTGGCTGCCGGGCCAATAATGCCGCTGTTGTGGGGACGTAGCGTACCACCTGGCACCATCACTTCAAAGCGAGGATTCTTATACAGAATATGTGCAACGCGTAGGCTGTTGGTGATAATGCGCAGCTCATTGTGGTTCAGCAGGGCACGGGCAACATGCTCCACCGTAGTACCGATGGTGATGAAAATCGTCGAGCCATCCAAGATATAATCGGCGATGGCCTCAGCAATCGCCTTTTTTTCATCGGTCAGGGAAACTTCGCGCTGCTCGAACGCGGTGTTAACCACGCTTGATGCACGTCCGGCACCGCCGTGATGCCGGGTATTATGCTGACACAAATCGGCTATATTCCGAATGTGGCACAGAGTGATACTACCTTGCTTGGTCTGCGTCAGCTCATTTTTCTGTGGCCATGTGGGCTCGCGATTATCGCCGCATTAACCATGGGCATCTTTTATCAACTTAATGAGAAACGCTTTGCGCTTATTATTGAAGAAATGGGTCAACGCAAACATCAGCATGAAAAACTCACGCAGAGTAAAAGCAATGCGCTGACCGCCCAGAGGAGCGGAGGGTAACGCGATAAAACATCACAGGCAGTGAGTTTTCGCCCTCGCACGGCCCCCGCTGCCTGCGAATATATCACCCCATGAACCCTCTGCTTTCAAGGTATTTGAGCGATACTTGCAGTGTGATCAGTCGGTAATTTATCTTTCCAGACCGATCATCATCACCTTTAAGTTGTTCTTCCATTTCTTTAACAAAGGCATTCGTGATATCCAGATCAAAAAGTCCATATTCAAGCAAAGCAAGTTTGATGTCCGGGTTTCTTTCTAAAAAAAAGCAGCTGTAGTCCATCACCTCATCCCCGCCGTAACCATTTCTTATTTTCGTATCCGGGAATTGTTTCTTAAATTCAACCTAATTATCGGCTGCGTAGTTTTTAACAATATGGCTGTAGTCTTCCACTAACGGTAATTGATTAAATGACAGTTCAGATAGTGAATTCCAGCTATTCGGTGTATCAAAGCTGTAGATATCAACCTTGTCTATCGAAAAGGTGTATCTGGTCCTTTCATACCCAGGGATTGAACTCCTACTTTAAAGAGATCTCTATATGCTGGTAATGCAAGGGATTTAAGTTTTTCAAAATTATAAAAACAATAATATACCTCGCCGCCAAGCTTGGCTTCAGGGTTTTCATTGATGTTTTCATAAAGAGAGTCAACAACTGCTTTTTTCGGCGATATTCTGAATAGATCGAGAAATCGTTGCCATAAATTCAACGCAGTTGCTTTTTTTATCGTCGTACTGAACCAAATTCGCCATATCACCATGATGTAATTTTCTTCCCCTTGAAAGTTCGATTTCCATATCGCTATATCCTCCGAGTGTATTTATAAATAACACGCCCTAGCGTATGCCACTCATTCGAAACAATAGCACAATGCCTTTTCAACCGTTCATGAACACGTCTTTCTCCAACAAGCAATTTTTTTCGCAGGAATACCGTGAAGCGCTTGATCGCAGAGGCTCTTGATTATCTAATCAGTATCCTAAGCGCTAGAGGTTCAGCACCACAACACAGGAATCAACGCATGAAAAAGCTACGCATAGGCATCATCTTTAGCGGTAAGTCCGCTGAACACGAGGTCTCGTTACAATCGGCCAAGAATCTTATTGATGCCATCGATAAAGCCAAGTTTGATGTGACTCTGCTTGGCATCGACAAGCAAGGTGCGTGGCATATCAACGATGCGTCAAACTATCTGCTCAATGCCGAAAATCCAGCACTTATCGCGTTGAACCGTTCGAATAAGAGCGTCGCTCTGATCCCAGGACAAACGCAGCAATAAGTGATCGAAAGTCAGAATGCCCACGCGCTTACATAGCTGGATGTGATCTTTCCCATCGTGCACGGTACGTTGGGAGAAGATGGCTCACTGCAAGGCTTGCTGAGAATGGCCAATATTCCGTTTGTTGGCAAGCAGCGTACTTGGCTCTGCTGTCAGCATGGATAAGGACGTCACCAAACGCCTGCTGCGTGATGCTGGCCTGCTGGTGGCACCGTTTGTTACCCTGAATCGCGCTAATCTCCAACGTCACAGCTTTGCCAGCATCAGCGCCTCACTCGGGCTGCCACTGTTTATCAAACCGGCCAATCAGGGCTCATCCGTAGGCGTTAGCAAAGTGCGTAACGAATCAGAATATCAACAGGCCATCGATCTGGCTTTCCAGTTCGATCACAAGGTGCTGGTAGAAGCCGCGACTGTTGGCAGAGAAATCGAGTGCGCGGTGTTGGGCAACGATCACCCGAAAGCCAGCGTCTGTGGCGAAATTGTGCTGAGCGATGAGTTTTACTCTTATGATACCAAATACATCAATGAGCAAGGCGCGTTGGTGCGCGCACCGGCGGAGCTTTCGCCTGAAATCAACGGCAAAATCCAGCACATAGCCTTGCAAGCATTCCAGGCGCTTGAGTGTCAGGGTATGGCGCGCGTAGACGTATTCCTCACGCCTGACGATGAAGTGATTATCAATGAGGTGAATACGCTGCCCGGCTTCACCAACATCAGCATGTACCCCAAATTGTGGCAAGCGAGCGGCCTGAGCTATACCGACCTCATCACTGCCTTGATTGAATTGGCGTTAGAGCGACAGGAAAACGATCGTGCCCTGGCAAGTTCTGTTCGATAACTGACACGCCCGCCATACATCAATTAGCAATATTCCCCAGACTTCGAATAAATTTATTCGAAGTCTGAAATAACAGAATAGGTACCATGCTTCACATGTAATCGCTATCCAACTGATTCAGCGATCTCAACGAACTGGCGATTACTGTAAGTACATAATCTCTTCGATTCTCATCGATGGGAAAACGATCGTTCATATCATCCCTGAGTATATCCATCACATCCATATTTATAAGTCCATGTGCAAAAAGCTCTCTTCTTATATCCGCATTATTTTTCAAGAAGAAACAGCTATAATCCAAAAGCTCGTCTGCGCCAAAATCCGCATTCGTTTTTGTGTCTTTATAATCAATCAAGAAGCGTTCTTCATGATTCTTCATATAGTCGTATACAATACGCTCATAATTGTCCACGACCGGTAATGTCGAAGCACCCAACTCAGCGAGTGAATATCCATTTCTTTCAGAATCAAAGCTGACGATATCTTCGCCATCGATTGAGAATGTGTACTTACTCTTGCTGGCACTGTGTTGTTCTTCGCGTACGTTGAACAGATGCTGATGCTCGACGCCAGCCAGCCTTTTTAATTGCTCAAAACAATAAAACTTGTTGTTTTCTTTAGCCTCGAACCTTTCATTCCGACTTCCATGAATAAGGTTGTAAAACGTATTAACGACATCTTTCTTTTTACAGGATTTGAAAAGATCAGCAAATCTATCCCACAAGCTAAGCTTCGTTGCCTCACCTTTATCATTGTAAGTGACAAGATTAGATAAATTTTTTTATTTAAAGCTGAACCGCCTAAAAAACTCACACTCATAGTACTATCACCCTATAAAATACTTATGCATTAGCCGAATACCCGGAAAATAAATTTCCCCTTATTGTTCTAATGTTAAATAAAAAACAGTTAAAGAATGCGTTTTTTTCTTCGAGTAACTATTAATAATCGGCTTTTCAAAAGCTCAGCCCAAAATAGACCACTACATACTTGCCTAAAGCCTCGAGTGATAATACAAAAAAATCTTTATTTGAACAGGTTGCACGCGAAATAAAAAATCATTACAAAAATCGATATTTAAAGCCTAATAATGGCCCCCAAAAAACAGCAACCAATATCTTATGCTAGATTTTTTATTTTTAACACCATGAAAAAATGGGGTATTGGGCAATGAAAATAGAAAAGGCGATCTATGTCGCACAAGCAAAGGCAACCAGCGGCCATGGCGCCCATGTAAGCGCAATCGGTGGGGATTTGAACATCAAGCTGGACACCCCAAAAGCAATGGGAGGCACGGGAACCAACCCCGAACAGTTGTTTGCGGCAGGTTATTCAGCCTGTTTTCTCGCTGCGTTAGCCTTTGTTGCCAACAGCGAAAAAATCACGATCCCGCCAGAAGCAACGATCGAAGCCCATGTCGGTATTGGCAAAATTCCCAATGGATTTGGCCTTGAGGCCGAATTGAAAATCGCCCTTCCGGGTATGGAGAGTACACAGGCGAAGGCATTGATAGAAAAGGCGCACATCCTTTGTCTCTTTTCTAACGCCACACGCAATAATGTTGAGGTTACGCTGACGCTACTGTGACTCACAAGCGAGCTGTTTACTTAGATAAAAAAAGGAGCGTAATAGATTAACGCTCCTTCTTGATCGATAACGTGTTTAAACGTGAGGTAACTTACAGACCATCTTTGCCATATTGCAGCGAACGCGGGCCATACAGCACACCGCGCGGCGTGCCCGCAGACAGCAAGCGAACGCTGGTGATACCGGCGATATCATGCCCTTTGTCAGAAACCGTGCTGGCAATCTGCTCTACCGCCGCCTGCACGAGCGCACCAAGGATGCCGTTAGAGTTGGATTGCTGCTCGCTGCTTGAGGCGGTGGCAACACCGTTCCAAATCTGTTTTCCGGTTTTCAAATCCACCAGCTTCGCTTCCGCCGTTACACGAGTTTCACTGCTGAGCACCATGTATTTGGAGCCGTAGTCTTTGACATTCAAATAGAGCGCAGCATCAGCGCCGAAAATCTGGCGTAACTTTTCGAAGCTGACGGCATGAATGTCCTGAGCCGTCGTCATTCCATTTTGCTTGAAGGTTTCATCCACTACCGCTACCGGGAACACATAATACCCCGCTTCCGCCAACTGGTAGGTCACCTGCGTCAACATGCTGGGACCCGCTTTAATGTCCGTAGAATGGTTCATCGGCGGCAGCACGAGAATGGATTTCGGCCAACTTTGCTTAAATGCAGTGTAATCATAAGGTGTCGGCTTGGCACAGCCGGTCAGGAGCAAAGCGAATGCCAGCCCGAGAAATCCCAACAGACGGTTCATTTGGCCGCTCCTTTATTTTTGCTCAACAGAAAATCCATGTAAGGCGCAGATTCAGGAAATTGCGCTTTTTCCGTTTCGAACTGTTGACGGGCTTCCGTGCCCCGCCCGGTATTGGCGTAGAGTAAGCCAAGCTGAGCGTGTAATCCGGGTGGAACCGGTTTATTTTTCGCTTTGGCTTTTTCAAGCGCCAGATTCAGCGCCGTGATCTGCTCTTCAGGGCTGGTTTTATCTTGCTGATAATATTGGTACAGCGTGGGTTGGTAATTGTCCCAGCTATAAATCGTTTTGGGTTCCGAAGCACAACCTGCCAACACCGCTGCGGCCAGCAGCAGTGCGCCTTTTTTCCATAAGACATACGTAGCAATCCCTATGCTGTTAGTTGCTCGGGCGCCATGCGCCGCTCTCAATACCTGACACCAGGTTGTTCACTGCTTCACGAATGGCAAGATCCAGAACTTTTCCATTCAGCATAGCTTGCCGTACCGCCAAAGCCGATAATCTCACGGTTAGAGAACGTGTATTCACCCGCACCCTGTACCGAGTAAACCACTTCAGACGTTTGCACATTGACCACATTCAACGTGGTTTTTGCATAGGCAACCTGCGTTTTTCCGCGACCGAGAATGCCCCACAGCTGGTGATCACCCACTTCTTTGCGCCCAAATTCGGTCACATCGCCCGTGATGACATAGCTCGCGCCTTTGAGTTTTTGCTGCTGGCCTTTTGATACCCGCTTCAGTTTTGATCTCTTCCATGTTGGTGCGATCCAACACATTGAAGCGGCCCGTTTGCTGAAGATGGCTAACCAAAATGGTTTTTGATTGGTTTCCCAAACGGTCAACGCCATCAGAGAAGATACCGTTCATGTAGTTAGAACGGTTTTCAAACTTGCCAACAGAAATCGGGCTACGAACGCCCTGGTATGCCGTTTGGTAGGAGGTGACTTTGGGTGTCTCAACGCTGCGTGAGGATTCTGTTGCACATCCACTTAATAATGCCGCGGATACCAATAGAGAACCCAAGATGACTTTTTTCTTCATAGACTAATCCCTTATCAATATTCTTTTGTAGTCTTAATTGACCACCTCCGTGGGAATTAAAAAATAACCAATAAATTCATTATGTTAAATTTCATTTATCGGTAATATTACAATATGATGAATGTAAAGACCTGTCACTAGCTGTTTCTCTTATTTTTAATAACAAAAAACGCCAAAACCACAATAAAACAAATGTTATTGTTTATTATTTCGTCATTTCATGGCACATTATGCTGAATAATCGATGTTGAACTAAGTAAAACAACGCAACGTAACAAACTGAATTAAAACACTATTTTTCATCCCGTTCAATGACTCTCCCTCATTAACCCTCTATTTACATGTCCTACATCAAGATTACAGACACAGGGAGACAGTAGGATGAGAGACAGTAAATGGGGGGAAGTTGTATTTTTTCTTGTATTTTCTCCTGCGAGTGCGAGACCCGTGCCAACCCCTTCCAAACCGCTTTCTGGGTGACCAGACAAAAATCGAACGTTAACAATCAGAGAGTAACGCCTCGCCGATGATCTTTGCTCATACGGCTCGGGGAATGTGCGCGGCAAAAATGCTGCGGGACGTTTGTCGTCACCACTCTGGGTTCTTTTTTATCGGCTAGATGTGTCAGGGAGAGGTTATGAATCGCTTTGTTATTGCTAACGCTCAAGATTGCATGGGCTGTAAAGCCTGTGAAATCGCCTGTGTCATTTCACACAACGACAACCAGTATCCTGCAAGCGCGGATGCGTTTTTACCCCGCATAGGCCTTTAATACGCCAGAACTGCGTTCTGCGGTAACCTGCCGTCATTGTGAAGATGCCCCCTGCGCCAGCGTGTGTCCTACGCAAGCACTGGTGCGTAGAGACAACAGCATCCAACTGTTAAAAGATAAATGTATCGGTTGCAAGACCTGTGTACTTGCCTGTCCGTTTGGGGCCGTGTCGATGGTCGCAGAACCAACGAGTCCGGCCTCACTCGCGCATAAATGCGACCTGCGCATTGATCGCCCAGAAGGTCAGGCGTGCGTGGCTGCCTGCCCGACGCAAGCGCTAACGCTGGTGAGCGAACAGACGCTGGAGGCGAAGCGAAAAGCCAAACAGCAAGCAATGGCACAGCGTTCAGCCACCACCTGGCAACGCGCCACGCCGGTCCCGGCACCAAGTGGCAATCCACTCAAACAGCGCCAAAACTGGCCGCGCGTAGAGGCAAAGAAAAAGCCCATTGAGTTGCGTAAAACCACGTTTGACGAAATCTATCATGGTTTTTCTGCTGAACAGACGCAAGACCAGGCGGGTCGCTGTCTCTCTTGCGGCAACCACTCTATTTGTGAATGGACCTGACCACTGCACAACAGTATTCCGCACTGGATCAATCTGGCAAAACAGGGCCGCATTCTGGAAGCGGTAGAGCTTTCACACCAAACCAGCAGCCTGCCGGAGATCTGCGGTCGCGTATGCCCACAGGACCGGTTGTGCGAAGGCGCTTGCACATTGGGTAAAGAATTCGGCGCGGTTACCGTCGGCAATATCGAGCGTTACATCACGGACAGCGCCATGGCGATGGGATGGAAGCCGGATATGAGCGGCGTTACGCCGACCGGCAAGCGCGCTGCGATCATTGGTACCGGGCCCGCCGGTTTAGCCTGTGCGGACGTGCTGGCGCGCAATGGCGTTGAGGTTACCGTGTTCGATCGTCACCCAGAGATTGGTGGCCTGCTGACCTTTGGGATTCCGCCTTTCAAGTTGGACAAGAAAGTGCTGACCCACCGCCGTCACCTGTTTAGTGAAATGGGCATTAACTTCCAGCTCAATACCGAAGTAGGGAAAGATATCGCTCTGTCGCAGATTATAGAGGAATACGAAACCCTGTTCCTCGGTGTCGGCACTTACCGTTCGATGAAAGCGGGTCTGGAAAATGCATCCGGTGTTTACGATGCGTTGCCGTTCCTGATTGCCAACACCAAACGGGTTATGGGCCTGCCCGATCTGGAAGGAGAACCCTATATTTCGATGGAAGGAAAGCGCGTTGTGGTGCTCGGTGGCGGTGACACTGCCATAGATTGCCTGCGAACCTCACTGCGTCAGGGTATATCATCCGTAACTTGCGCCTATCGTCGCGATGAATCCAACATGCCAGGTTCGAAAAAAGAGGTGAAGAACTCGCGCGAAGAGGGTGCGGAATTTATGTTTAACGTTCAGCCGCAAAAGATTTGCCTGGATGAAAAGGGCAACGTCTGCGGCATCAGCCTGGTCAGAACAGAGATGGGGGAACCCGATGCCAGCGGCCGCCGTCGGCCACGCGTCATCCCCGGCTCGGAATTTGTGCAACCCGCCGAAGCTGTCATCACCGCGTTTGGCTTCCAGCCGCACAGCATGCCGTGGCTCGAAGAGGCCAAGGTGAGGCTGGATGATTGGGGCCACATTAACGCGCCCGCGCGCGGCAATGGTCGACGCCCATGCCAGACCAACCATCCGCGTATTTTTGCCGGTGGCGATGCCGTGCACGGTGCTGATTTGGTGGTAACCGCTATCGCTGACGGGCGCAAGGCCGCCATCAGCATGCTCGATCAAATGGGGTTACAGAGCACGATTGCTTCTTTGCCGGCCGTCTCACTGGCCTCCCAGTTCAACTCGTCGCGCGAGGAAACGCTTTAATGAACGCTTTTGTGATTGCCGATTGGTGGTTACATCACAAGGCGCATCGTCAAAAAGCGAGGTGCGCAAGTGCGATCTCTGCGTCGATGTTGCGACATCCCCTTTCCTGCGTGCGGGTGTGTCCGACATCCGCATTGACGTTGGTGAGCAGCAGTGAGCTGCAACAAAGGAGCTTCAAAAAGCAGCAACAGGCGGCACGAGATAACGCAGATATCCGTCTGCTGTAGTTAAAAATCTCTGTTTCTGCTGATAGCCGATCTCGCTAACTTATGGGCGTTTTTACTTTTGTTCATATAATAGTCTGTTAATATGCATATAATTTGTATTTTATCGGGACGAATCGGATCACATTCGCCCCTTGGTTATCATCACGGAGTGAAGCATGACCTGCCATTTTGTCAGGTGGACCGGCACGGAGGCATTACCCGATCTACAGCGTTTGCCCGATGAGCTGATCGCCGCTGCGCAGGAACTGCCTGCCAGGCGGCGTGAACGCTACTTAAAAAGTCGCGCACTGCTGGCCGAGATGATGTTCTATTTTTTCGGCTACCCTGTGTTACCCGCATTGACGCTTGCCCCTGATGAGCGTCCTCGCTTTCTCGATCCCTATCTTCCCGATTTCAGTCTGGCATATGCGGGCAATCCTGCTGAGCGAAGAAGGAAAAGTGGGGATTGATATTGAGATTGTCCATTTGCGCCCCCCCATGTCACATCGAGCCACACACAGGCGCAAACGCCGGCAGAAACTGCTTGGATCAACGCCCAAAGCGATCCGTTAGAAGCCGCCACACAGCTTTATACTATCCGGCAGGCCATCATGAAAATGACCGAGCCTGAGCAAATCAGCGGCAATAACCTGCGGCTGCACCCAGCTTCCGGTCGATTACGCTCGATGCACTTTCCCTCCCTTGAGGTGATTAGCGACATCGACGGTTATCTGGCCTGGGCCTGTGCGCGGATTCCAACGATAAATCATTTAGTAACCTGGGATTATCAGGGGGACGGCGTGATGAGTAAAACCGGTGAGATAATCCAGCAGCAGCGGCAATCGCGCAGTTACATCAAGCTCATCAGCCACGTCGCAGAGAGAATCCCTTCGGTTTAACATAAAAAAAGCCCCGCAGCAGACGGGGCTTTTTATCGCTGACAGCGTGTGCGATTAATGTGCGTCGATAAAGATAAACTTCAGCAGGAACAGCGCCGCAACCACCACACAAGGGCTGATTTCACGCCAGCGTCCGGTTGCCGCTTTCATCACCACATAGGAGATAAAGCCCAGGGCAATCCCTTCCGTGATAGAGAAGCTGAACGGCATCATCACCGCAGTAATAAACGCAAGCACCGCTTCAGTAAGATCGTCCCACTTCACGCGCACCAAGCTAGAGGTCATCAACACCCCGACATAAATCAACGCACCTGCCGCCGCATAGGCGGGCACCATGCCGGCCAATGGAGAGAGGAAAATCACCAACAGGAACAGAATCCCCACCACAACTGCCGTCAACCCAGTACGCCCGCCAACAGACACGCCGGAAGAGCTTTCGATATACGCCGTCACGGAGGAGGTGCCAATAAAGGAACCGGCCACCGAGCTAATGCTGTCGACGTAGAGCGCCTGTTTCATACGCGGGAATTTACCGCGCGCGTCCACCAACCCGGCTTTATCCGTCACACCAATCAGGGTACCGGAAGAGTCAAACAGGTTTACCAGCATAAAAGAGAAGATCACACCGGAAAGCGCCAAATTCAGTGACCCGACCAGATCAGCCTGACCCACGACGGACGTGACGCTCGGCGGCATCGAAAACACGCCAGCAAATTTCACATCACCTAACAGCAGACCAATACCAGTGGTTACCACGATGGAAATCAGCACAGCGGCGTGAATGTTACGCGATGCCAGCACCGCAATGATAAAGAATCCCAGCGCGCCCAGCAGGACACTGTGAGAAGTCAAGTTACCGATGGTCCCCAGCGTTTCCGGGTTGGCAACGATGATACCGGCGTTTTTCAGGCCCATCATGCCGATAAACAAACCGATACCGCTGGCAATTCCTAAACGCAGGCTGATCGGGATGTTAGCGATCATCCAGTAGCGAATCTGAAAAATGGTCAGTAACAGAAATCCGACAGCGCCCCAGAAAATTGCCCCCATCGCAACCGGCAGGTTAGCCACCAGCCCCATCAAAATACTGCCAAATGCGGCAATCAGACAGGTGGTCACAAACACCCATGCCCGCAACCCCCAGAATCTGCGGGTTAACGAAAACGATGTATACCATGGTAAGAAAGGTAGTGAACCCAGCAATCGTTTCCGTGCGCGCCGTAGTGCCATGTTGGCGCAGTTTGAATACGCGCTCCAATAAGCTTTGCTCTCCCGTAAGCTCAGGTTGTGATGTTTTCATTATCAACGTTCCAGATAAGGAATTATGGTCGGTGGGTATCCTATAACAAAATGTGCAGAGATTAACGCCGTTGGCAGGTTTTTTTTCTTGCTATAAGTGGAAGTTATCGCAACCGATATCTTTAAATACACCTTGTAATTGTACGAATTTTTCCGCAAGTACGCGGGAAAAAGAGCGAACGTGCGATAACTATCCCCCTTCAGAGCAAAAAATGAAAACCAGGGAAAAACAGGGTTTTATCGTGTTTACACCCTATAAGGTCACAATGCTGACGCGGTGGGGTAAAGTAGTGGGCGAACAACACGCGTTACCAATAAGGAACCCCATGTCTTCGATCGAATGTGTTTTTTTCGATTGTGATGGCACGCTGGTCGACAGCGAAGTGATTTGTTGCCAGGCCTATGTGAATATTTTTATTCCCTACGGCTTACAGTTATCGCTGGAGGAGGTCATCAAGACCTACAAAGGCGTCAAGCTCTACGACATTATCGATCGCGTGAGTGCACAGCATGGCCTGACAGTGGTGCCCGAAACGCTGGAAAAACACTTCCGTGAAGAGATCGCCCGGCTGTTTGAAGAATCGCTGCAAGCCATCGACGGCATTCCGCAACTGCTTGCCGCCATTACCGTGCCAATGGGCGTGGTGTCGAACGGCCCGGTAAGCAAAATGCAGCACTCGCTCGGGTTAACCGGGCTGCGTGAGCACTTCGCCGATCGTCTGTATAGCGGTTATGATTTGAAAAAATGGAAGCCCGATCCCGCCGTTATCTATCACGCCGCCCAGCAGATGCAGGTCAATCTGGCGAACTGTCTGTTAGTGGAAGATTCGTTTTCAGGCGTTGAAGCTAGTATAGCAGCGGGCATTCCGGTGTATTACTACTGCGCCGATCCTCATGATCCACCGATCGATCACCCGCTGGTCACCACGTTCCACAATATGGGTGAATTACCGCAACTGTGGCGCGAAAAAGGCTGGAACATCAAGCCTGACGACTTTAGGCCGCGTTATGCCGGGCGCGGCCTAAAGCGCCACCAAAACCGACGTTTTGGCGCGTCAGCCCGTGCATGCACCGCATAGTGCTGGCTGACGCGATACGCCAACAGTTCCAGCGCCAGACAGATAATAAAATAAACCAGCGCCACAAACAGAAACACTTCAGTGGGGTAGACCATACTGCGGTTGTTAACTTGCGTTGCCAGAAATGTCAGCTCGCCTACGCCAACGATATACGCCAGCGATGTATCCTTGATTAAGGAAATCCACTGGTTAATAAACGATGGCACCATCATGCGTAGCGCCTGAGGCAACACGATAAACCACAGTACACGCCAGCGGCTGAAACCGAGCGACAACCCTGCCTGCCACTGCCCCTGACTGATAGCAACTATCCCCGCCTTGACGCCATGCGCCAGATAAGCCGCCCCAATAAACGCCAGAGCACACACCACGGTAGTAATTTCAGGAATATCGACGCCAAACAAAATCGGCAGCAGGAAATAGGTCCAGAAAATCAGCATGATCACCGGAATCGCACGGAAAAACCCCAACACCAACGCCAGCAGCGCCCCCAACCAGCCTCGTGACATCGCCAGCGCAGCCCCCAGCACTGTGCCCAAAATCGCCGAAGCGATACCCGCCAGTGCGCTGATGACAAGCGTCAATGCGGCTCCACCGAGCGGCCCATCAGGGAACGTGCCCCACAGCAGATAGCTGAGGTTATCGCTGATAATCGTAAAATCCATGTTAGTGTCCTCGCACCAATTGACGTTGCTGCCGCCACATGCCCCATCCTTCGATAAGTGCGATGATAGCTATATACAGCACTGTCGCCACGCCGAACGCCTGGAAGGTTCGCAAGGTTTCCGTCTCCACCTGACGCGATGCATAAGAGAGTTCGGCGACGCCGATCGCCATCGTCAGAGAGGAATTCTTGATAATATTCATGTATTGCCCCAGCAGCGGTGGCAATGCAATTTTCAGCGCCTGAGGCAGCACCACATAACGCATGGCTTGCCAGGGCGTCAGCCCTAGCGCCAGCGACGCGTATTTTTGTCCGCGCGCGACACCGCCTATCCCTGCACGAATCTCTTCCGCAATAAATGCGCTGGAGTAGAGCGCCAGCCCAATCAGCCCGGCGATGAATTCGAATGAAGGCCAGCTCAGGACCCTACCCGCAATGGCAACATCATGGGGTGAATTCAGCCACTGCAACAGCGCACTCGGCAGCAACTGCGCAGCGCCAAAATACCAGAAGAACAATTGCACCAGCAGCGGCGTATCGCGAAAGAGCGTGCTGTAAGCGATCGCAGGCCAGCGCAGCAGGTTACGCTGGCTATATCTTGCGGCAGCAAGCACCATTCCCAGCAGCGTTGACAGCACGATGACACACAGAGAAAGCCACAATGTCAGCAAAAAACCGTGCCACAGCCATGACAGATAATGAGGAGCCAGCAGCCAGTTTTCCAAAAAAGAAGCAACGTTTTCAGTCAATGTCATAACCTGTTCGCGGTAGTAAAAACTCTCTGTTGCAGAAACGACAATGCCCTCTGTGCAACAGAGGGCGGAATGGGGCGTTACCTGAAGAAACCTATAGCCTCACGTTTGCACGTTTGGGCAGATAATGGCATCAGGCTTTAGGCTGTTTATCCAACGGCGCGAAAGTGAAATCACCACGCGGTTGAGCAGATTTAGTGGTCGGCCCAAACCAGCGATCGTAGGTTTGTTTAGCTTCGCCGGTTTTTTCCAATTGCAGCAGCGTATCATTGACCTTTTGCGTCAGGCGATCTTCGCCCTTAGGTACGCCCACCCCTTGGTATTCCTTAGTGATGCTAAACGGAGAGATTTCAAACTCTGCTTTTTGTGCATCTGGCACGTTGGCCAGTAAGCCAACCAGCTTGGCATCATCCTGAGTGATGGCTTGAACGTTACCGTTGCGCAGGGCCGCAAAGGCGAGCGGCGTGTCATCATAAGAGATAACTTTCGCCGTCGGGTAATGTTCACGCAGCGTGATCTCTTGAACTGTACCTTTGTCAGCACCGATACGCAGCGCTTTAATGTCTTCCGGCGTTTTCAGCACGCCTTTACGGGCAATAAATTTCTGCCCTGTGGCAAAGTAGGGAATACTGAAATTAACTTGCTTGGCGCGTTCATCCGTAATGGTGAAGTTGGCGGCAATCAAATCGACTTTCTGCGAAGTCAGTAAGGGAATACGGTTAGCCGGGTTGGTAGCGCGCGGTTCTACTTTCACACCCAGAGCTTTACCGATGGCTTCAGCGATATCCACATCATAACCCACCAGCTTTTTGGTTTGCGGATCGACAAAACCAAACGGCGGGTTACTGTCTAACACAGCAATTTTCACCACGCCCGCTTTCTGAATATCATCCAGCTTGTCCGCCTGAGCGATACCGGAAACAGAAATCAAACCCGCCAATAATGTTAATGTAACAAACTGATTTTTCACCATTTTCCTTGTCACCCTTATAAGTTTTGTTAACAAGCAAGCTAACAGCCCGTACGACAATCAGGAAATAATAAAAATGGATAATATTATAATTTTATGTCACATAGCCGAGTTTCAGACTCTGAGATAGCGTTTGAGGACAGATGAAACGTAAGTGAATAGGGAAGAAGACGGACGAATCGTCCGGCTATCCGGTTTAGAAGGTGTATTGCACACCGACAGTGGTGATAAGGTTGTAGTTTTCAATACCGCGAGCACTTACAACCTTGTCGTTACCGCCCTCACCGTAGCCATCGAAGGGTTGATTACCTTTTCTGTTCGTTGCACAGTTCCATATACCCTCATTATATTGCCAGGCATTTCGACCACTATACTTTGGAAGGTAAACGCGCTCTTGGGCCTTACCGCTCAGGGTTCCTAAACCAATATTCCCTCTCCCGTTCCCTTCGGGAAAAATACCCTGTCCGGTGTTTGCCGTAGCAGAAAAAGCCATAGATAAGGAAAGGATAAAAGCCAAATACTTCAATTGCATTACTCTATTCTCTTTCTTTTGATGAAAATCTTTCGTCTTTATCTTCACAAGAAGATAAAGTGTCAATCAATGATCAATAAATTATTTATCATGAGTTTATACTCCAGCCGTCTTGAGCGGCTTTAAATACAGATAAAAACGATGAATAATGAGGAAAAACACTCAACCAGATAGCATATCAATACATAGAGAGATACTACCCTCAGCAGTAGACAGATATCCAGAGCGGCGATTCAAGACTATCGACGTTGAGTAAAAAATTATTTTATCAAGGCAAACACGTACTTAAAAACTTCCTGATAAACTGTAATGGCCCAACATTCAAACAAAAGCATTCCCTTGCCATAGCAGACTCCTTACAACCAAGGCTGAACATTATACTTAAAAATGCGTCTAATTCTCGCAAACCCAAACATTGTTTATATTTTGTTTATATTTATCACAATAGAATTTTCAAAAAACACAGCAACCAAAGGAATAAACATGCCTCTAAAGCCACGAAAAAATAACCAAAATAGCATCAATATTACTCTGTGTATCAAGCGTGATAGGATGCGATTATCTGGAAAAAAACGAGAGAGAAACGCAAAATAATAAAAAACAGGGACAATTCTCGAAACAAACATCGAAGATGACATTGTGATCCCAGTCATGATAAATAACAAGAAATTAAACTTTCTCGTTGATACCGGTGCCAGCGTTACCATAATTGATAAAAAAATTGCAAATACGATAACGAGCCTCGTACTCTCATCAGAGATCCCTCATAATTATCGTCAGGAGTTTTCGAGCATTACTACGGTTTCTGGACGTCTTGAGAGCCATCAATTCACACTGTTAAAGCCAACCACCTTTTTCATTGGTACGAAAGAAATCAATGACAGTGACCTATGGGTTTCGCTAGATTTGTCGCTGGTTACCCAATCAATCGGGATGAAAATAGACGGCATCATTGGTATTGATACGTTCAGAAGGTTTAACTGGAAAGTCGATAATAACAAAAAAATGTTATCGTTTCTGAAACTGCACCCTCTGCATCGGATTATCAGGCTTGTACCGGTTATGATGACAGTTACAACAGATTACCCCAACTCTGGTTTAAATATAACAATAATGACGTCGCTTTTCGTATTGATACTGGCGCCGATCAAAGTTTCGTTTCCAATGAGTTTATCAATTATGTAAAAGAGAATAAACTGCCGATTGAATTAGCTTCTATCAATGAACCAATGGCAAAAGCGGGTGGTGTAACAAAAACCAACCAATATATCTTACAGGACTTTGTATTTAATGGATTGCCATTAGGTAAAATGGAATTTTCAGATAATCAAGAAGGGAAATTTCATGTCGGAATGGATTTCCTGTCTCGTTTTAAACGCTACACATTTATCCCTTCACGCATGATGTTTTGCTATGATACTGACTCTATTAAAAAAATAACATTCCGCATGAACGATCCATTGCCATACGTTACATGGATGGAAACATTGAAGTTTTTTACAACAATAACGAAGAAATACAGAAGTATGGATTAAAAAATGGTGATAAGATATTAAAAATTAACAACACCACGTATCCGCCAGAAAAAATAAAAACGGTGAGAAATTTATTTCTTCAGGAGCCAAAAGGAAAATTGGCACTGACTATCCAGCGTGAAAATCAAGTGATAGACATTACTCTTTAAAATAAAGCGGATACAACAATACGCCCCGTTCGGGGCGTATCAGCAAGCAAAGATCACTGAGGTGCGGGTCCGTTTTTCTCTTTTTCCAGCAGTTTTTCCAGCGCATCACCACCAATATGGCGGAAATCCTGTCCTTTAACGAAATAGAAAATAAACTCGCAGATGTTCTGGCAACGGTCACCGATGCGTTCAATTGAACGGGCGCAAAACAGCACGGTCAATACACTCGGAATGGTGCGTGAGTCTTCCATCATGTGCGTCATCAGTTGACGTACGATGCCTTCATACTCTTTATCGACCTTTTTATCTTCACGGTAGATACGAATAGCTTCATCCAGATCCATACGCGCAAAGGCATCCAGCACATCATGCAGCATCTCGACAGTGTGACGACCCAACGATTCCAGGCTAACCAGTAAAGGCTGATGCTGATGTGAATATTTCTCCAACGCGGTGCGGCAGATTTTATCCGCCACATCACCGATACGCTCCAGCTCAGAAATGGTCTTGATGATTGCCATCACCAGACGCAAATCACTCGCCGTTGGCTGACGCTTGGCAATGATACGCACGCAGGCTTCATCGATGGTCACCTCCATCAAATTCACCTTGGCATCACCTTCAATCACGCGTTGAGCCAACTCAGCGTCACGGTTATGCATTGCCGTAATGGCATCCGTCAGTTGCTGCTCAACCAAACCTCCCATGGTCATCACCTGGGTGCGAATGTGTTCAAGCTCAGCGTTGAACTGCCCGGAAATGTGTTTGTTCAGATTCAGATTGTCCATGATGCTTCCTGTAATCAACCGTAGCGACCGGTAATGTAGTCTTCGGTCTGTTTCTGTTTGGGCGCGGTAAACAGGGTATCTGTATCGCTAAATTCGATCAGTTCGCCCAGGTACATAAATGCCGTGTGATCCGAACAGCGTGCTGCCTGTTGCATGTTATGGGTGACGATCACAACGGTATAATCTTTCTTCAGCTCGGAAATCAGTTCTTCGATGCGGCCCGTAGAGATCGGGTCCAGCGCCGAGCAGGGTTCATCAAGCAGCAACACATCGGGGCGGATAGCGATACCGCGCGCAATACACAAACGCTGTTGCTGACCGCCAGAGAGACTATATCCGCTCTGATGCAACTTATCTTTGGTTTCCTGCCAGAGTGCGGCCTTGGTCAAGGCCCACTGCACGAGCTCATCCATATCAGCACGGGACAGCTTCTCAAACAGGCGCACGCCGAAAGCGATGTTGTCATAAATCGACATCGGGAACGGGGTCGGCTTCTGGAACACCATACCCACTTTGGCGCGCAACAACGCCACATCCTGTTTGTCGGTAAGAATATTATTGCCATCCAGCAAAATATCCCCTTCCGCGCGCTGTTCCGGATAGAGCTGATACATTTTGTTCAGCGTACGCAACAGTGTAGATTTGCCGCACCCAGATGGGCCGATAAACGCTGTCACCTGATTGGTGACAATATCCAGCGTAATATCTTTCAGCGCATGAAATTTTCCGTAATAGAAATTCAGATTGCGCACCTGGATTTTGCTGTTGGATGTCTCGGTAGCCATACTCATTAAGACTTCTCTCTTTTAACTGGCATGCCATCCGACACACCGTTGAATCCATTAATATTTTTTCTTCGTGAACAGAATACGTGCCACAATGTTCAGCAACAGCACGCACAGCGTAATCAGCAGCACCCCCGCCCAGGCCAACTGTTGCCACTCCACAAACGGGCTCATGGCAAATTTGAAGATAGTGACCGGTAGATTGGCGATCGGGTGCATCATGTCGGTGTTCCAGAACTGGTTGGACAGCGACGTAAACAGCAGCGGTGCGGTTTCCCCCGCGATGCGGGCAATTGCCAGCAGCACGCCAGTGATGATGCCGGAGACAGAGGCTTTCAATGTGATGGCCGAAATCATTTTCCACTTTGGCGTTCCCAGCGCATAGGCCGCTTCACGCAGGCTATCGGGAACCAGTTTCAGCATGTTCTCCGTGGTACGAATGACGATAGGCACCTGCAACAGCGCCAGCGCAATCACACCCGCCCAACCTGAGAAGTGCTGCATTTTGGTCACGACAATCGAGTAGACAAACAGGCCAACCACAATGGAAGGCGCTGACAATAAGATATCGTTAATAAAGCGAATCACTTCGGCAATAATGGATTTACGACCATATTCTGCCAGGTAGATCCCCGCCATAATGCCAAGCGGTGTACCCAATACTGTCGCCCAGAAAATCAGCAATCCGCTACCGAAAATGGCGTTGGCAAGCCCACCACCCGCCGTATTGGGCGGTGGCGTCATTTCGGTAAACAGCGCCAACGACATGCCGTCGATCCCTCTCACCACGGTAGAAAACAGGATCCATACCAGCCAAAACAGGCCGAATGCCATGGTGGTCATCGAGAGGCACAGCGCAATGCGGTTTTTCTGACGACGCCAGGCCTGCATTTTCTGCCGGGTACGCGCCAGAGTGGCTTCTTGTTCCATTCCTAACGCCGCCATTAGCGTGCCCCCTCATTTTTTGCCAAAAGCATAATCATCAACTTAGACAGCGCCAGCACGATAAAGGTAATCACAAACAGGATCAGGCCGAGCTGCATCAATGCCGCAGTGTGCAAGCCAGATTCCGCTTCGGCAAACTCGTTAGCCAGCGCGGAAGTAATACTGTTGCCAGGCATAAACAACGATAGACTGTCCAACTGGTAGGTGTTACCGATGATAAAGGTCACTGCCATGGTTTCGCCCAGCGCACGCCCTAATCCCAACATGACGCCACCAATCACACCATTTTTGGTGTAAGGCAACACGATGCGCCAAATCACTTCCCACGTTGTACAACCAATGCCGTAGGCTGACTCTTTCATCATCACCGGTGTTTGCTCAAGCACGTCGCGCATTACGGCGGCGATATAAGGAATGATCATGATGGCCAGAATCACACCGGCAGTCAGAATACCGATACCAAACGCAGGGCCAGAGAACAGCGTGCCCAAAATAGGAATACCGGACAGGATATTCCCTACCGGCTGCTGGAAGTATTTGGCAAACAACGGGGCGAAGATAAACAGCCCCCACATGCCGTAAACGATACTCGGAATGGCGGCCAATAATTCGATGGCAACGCCCAGCGGGCGTTTTAACCAGTTCGGGGCCAGTTCAGTCAGGAACAAGGCGATACCGAAACTGATAGGGATGGCAATAATCAGGGCAATCAAAGAGGTCACAACGGTACCGTAAATCGGCACCAGCGCACCGAACTGCCCGGCAGGCGCGTCCCACTCTTTGGTCCACAAGAACGCCAGGCCAAACTTCTCAATGCTTGGCCAGGATGCCACGATCAGGGATACGATGATACCGCCCAGCAGCAGCAACGTCAGCAGCGCGGAGAATCTTACCATCGCGCTAAAGATGACGTCGCCCAGCTTTCCGGGGGCTTTCATGGTTGGCTTATACTCCGCCATAGAGCTCTCTTCTTCAGTGTTATACCCAAAATAATTCGGGCATATATCCTTTGACAGGCAAAGGCGGACGAGCTTCCCGCCCATCCGCCATGACTTATGTCAGTGCCTTGTTAACAGCACAAGGGCTTGCATACTGTTTCAATGCTTATTTAAACAGAGCGTTACCGCTGCTGTCTTTTACGCTGGTTTTCCATGCGGCACGAATTTGATCGACCACTTCGTTTGGCAGCGTGGCGTAATCCAGAGCCACAGCTTGCTCACCACCTTTCTTGAACGCCCAGTCAAAGAACTTCAGCACTTCAGCGCCCTGCTCTGGTTTTTCTTGTTTCTGGTGAACCAGAATGAAGGTGGTAGAGGTGATTGGCCATGCGTCAGCACCGTGCTGGTTGGTTAGGTCCTGGGCAAAGGATTTGCTCCAGTCGATACCCTTGGCTGAGTTACTGAATGACTGACCCGTCGGTTGAACAGCTTTACCGTCGGCAGAAATCAGCTTGGTGTAAGCCAGGTTGTTCTGCTTGGCATAAGCGTATTCAACATAACCGATAGAACCCGGCAGACGCTGAACAAACGCGGCGATACCGTCGTTACCTTTACCGCCCAGACCGGTCGGCCAGTTAACCGTTGAGCCTGCACCAATTTTTTCTTTCCATTCTGCGTTCACTTTCGCCAGATAGCTAGTGAACACAAAAGAGGTACCGGAACCGTCAGCGCGACGAACAACAGCGATATCCTGATCCGGCAGTTTAACTCCCGGGTTCAGTTTAGTGATGGCCGCATCGTTCCATTTTTTGATTTTCCCCAGGTAGATATCACCCAGCGTTTTACCATCCAGCGTCAGTTCGCCAGATTTGATGCCCGAAACGTTAACCGCCAGAACCACACCACCGATGACGGTCGGGAACTGGAACAGGCCATCTTCAGCCAGCTTCTCATCGACCAGCGGGGCATCAGATGCACCGAAATCAACCGTTTTTGCTTGAATCTGCTTAACGCCGCCAGAAGAACCAATACCTTGGTAGTTAACTTTATTACCCGTTTCTTTCTGGTAAGAGTCTGCCCACTTGGCATAGACCGGCGCTGGGAACGTAGCACCTGCACCGGTAAGGTTAACGGCAGCTGAGGCGTTGACCGCCGTCAGGGAGAAGGTTGCCATAACAAGACCGGCAATCGTGGTACGCATCAGTTTCATAATCCCTCCTGTGGGATTTTTTAAAGGTGTCGACCCAGATTCTTTATTGATCAGAGTGTAGTTCGCAGGAGGAAAAATAGGACAATTACGTGACAGTAAAATGTATGAAATATGACATTTTTATGACATTCAAAAAGTGTTCATATTGGATTGCACTCAACGCCGCATGTTATCCGCAGGAGAACGGCTGTTATTCAAGCCATTGCGCGTAACCAGGCCAATAAATCTGCCTGAAAAGTATCAGGAAATAAAGGGGAAGGCGACAGCAGACAGTAGCTGGAACCCTCCTCGACAAATCCCATCGGCGCGACCAGAACGCCACTGGCAATATCATCTCGAACCAATTGCCATGGCCCAATCGCAACCCCTAACCCGGCAACGGCAGCTTGTAAGCTGAAATAAAAGTGCTCGAACGTTTGTTCACTGCTATCACGCACTGGATGTTGTGTTACCTCACTCCACGTTTGCCAGGCACTCAAGCGCGTGCGACTGTGTAAACGTGGCGCATTGGCACTTAATGACAATGCGTTTTCAGCGGGAGAAAACCAGGCACCCACTTTATCAGGTCGGCACACTGACCCGACTTTTTCACTGAACAGGTATTCAGCATGATAGCCATCAGGCAACGGGAAATCATCGCGCCGAATGGCCAAATCAATGCCAGCATGAAAGGAAAATGCGCCTCCACCAGCAACCAGATGAATGTCCCGATCCGGATGTTTAGCCTAAAAATCAGGCCAACGCATCAGCAATGTGGGTTCACATGACACGACCCAGCGCCGCTTCTGACGCGCGCTGGCACGCAGTTCACTAGTGGCTCGCTGTATGACCGCCAGCCCTTCATGCACCGCTTGCGCCAGCGAACGCCCCGCCTGAGTGAGAAAAACGCGACGACGACGTCTTTCGAACAACGCCACCCCTAAATCATCCTCCAGCATACGCACCGCACGACTAATAGCACCGTGCGTTAAATTCAACGCTTCGGCTGCACGCGTGAAGTTCTCAAACCGTGCTGCGGTCTCAAAACAGCGTAGCGCCAGCAGCGAAGGAAGGCGGGTTTGATTTACGTCTAATGGTGAGTCTAACTCACCATTACTGTCAGAAATCATCGTTAGTTATCCCTATGTGGTTTGCATAGCATATTGATATCTAATTTGATGTTCAAAAGGTAATGTATGGTCGAGTATCTTGCTGTATTCACAATAACACTGTTTGCCGTTATTAGCCCAGGGCCTGATTTTGCCATGGTGACACGTAATAGCCTGCTGCTATCGCGCCGTGTGGGAATATTCACAGCCCTGGGGATTGGCGGTGGGATTCTGGTTCATGCGACCTATACATCGGGTTGATCATTTAGCAATCCCTGTGGCTGTTCAATACGATAAAACTGATTGGCGCTGCGTACCTCATCTGGTTGGGGGTAAAAATGTTGCGCGCCAAACCCACCTACGCCCAGCCAGGATACGGGCGTTGCCTCCGTTTCCGATTGGGTAGCGCTACGCACAGGTTTTCTCACCAATGCGTTAAATCCCAAAGCGACAGTATTTATCGTCAGCCTGTTTATGCAGGTGGTAAGCCCCCAGACGCCGTTGATGGTGCAAATCGGTTACGGCATTTTTATCTCTGTGGCGCACATCTCATGGTTTTGCCTGGTCGCACTGTTCTTCTCCTCAGGCTCAATACGTGAACGGCTGCTCGACGTGCGCCATTGGATCGACAGAACCTTTGGGGAGTCTTGGTGGGATTGGGGGTGTTGCTGGCTTTTGCGCGCAGGTAAGATAACAATAGTTATCTGCTCTATTCAGACAGCGGCCTGGTCTTTCTTATTGAAGTCCAGGCTAAAGAATAACGAAACGGCGTTAAAAATCACTTAATAAAAAAATCAATAACTAAATAGTCATTGATATCACAGAGGGTTATCCATGCTTAATGCATTTTTTATTTAATGGAAATTATTTCATTAAGACATTAAAATACTAATAAATATTAATAAATATTAATAAATTACAAACAAATAGCATGCTATTAAACATCTTAATAGCTGTACGTTAAATCTTAAAAAATTTGCGTAGCATACAAATCATTAGCCATAAAAAATAACGAACAATTAAAAATCATCACTATAAAATCAAAACAATCATTAATTTAATTAACCTAAAAAAAAACAACATCAAAATTAATAACAAGCTAACAATTATCAAAATATAATTAAATTAATTTGAATTATCATGAAACCGCATTAGATTTACAATGTGGATTTCCCCACACAAACCGATAAAACAACCATTAACCATTGATGTTTGTTTTCTTGGCACAGTGTTTTAAATAAAAACCTCTGTAAAACCCTATGAGAGTCAAATATGACAATTACACTTAACCACTATCGTGACTACAGACCAAGCGGAAAAATATATGCTTTCTGCGAAGGACATGTAGAAAATAAAAAATAGTATATTCACTTTATCAAGAAGGTTTTTTAATTCAGGAAAAAAAAAGGACGCGGTGATGAACTACTGAGCTTTGATATCCCAGAGCCTGCTACATTCACTCTATCAGCCAAAGTGTATTCAGCAGATAGAGCTGTTCAGGAGTTACATTCTAGTGATATCGTTGTACCACCCGTCCCACTATTGCCGCCCCACCGCCGCAGCATTTTAAAAGCTTAAAGGGCCACTTGGCACTGGTTCAAGGGGTAGATAATTATCTGGAGGTTAAGTTTTATGAAAATGGCCTTGATAAACTAAAAAAATGAAAATGAAGATCGAGTTCCAATTTATTATAGTTTAAGAAGCCAACTAATTTTTGAACCGAGATTTACGCGAAAAACAATAAATAAAATATTAAAAATATCGCCAATATTAGCGCAGTGTGCTTACATATATAAAGTTGATCCAAACATCCCTGAATCACAGTTACTGGCATTAGCTCAGGAAATTGAGAGGCTAGACTATGTGGAATATTGCGCATTGTTAAGCAAACTAGTATATCCGCCTCCACTGGATAATTATGAAGAACCGGATTGTACATCATCTTCCCCGCTGTTGAATACAGAGGGAGTTGATGATACAACGCATACTCAAAATGAAGGTGACCAACCGCAACATTTTTCCAATACGCCAAATTTTACCTCTCGATAGGGTTATCTGGACCCAGGACAAGGAATGAACGTACGCGCTACATGGGCGCGCAATGTTTCTGGACAAATGATTGGGGTTCATGTTTCTGACTTCGGTGTAGAAAATCAGCATGAAGATTTGATCGGTAGCATAAGAGTATTTACTAACCGAACCGGAGATCGTAATCACGGCACAGCAACAATGGGGGCTATTCGTGCTAATAATAACTTTGGTGTCACAGGAATAGCTTTTAATTGCATAGCTAATTTTCGACCTGGCGATATTGTAGCAATAAATAATCAGATTCTGGTTGCCAGTGGAATTCTGGTCCCTATGGTGCATAGTGTCGCATTTTGGAGTCGAATTAATACATTAGTACGTACTGGTGCTGTAGTGGTCTTTGCCGGAGGGAATGGTGGACACAACCTTCGTCAATTAGGTCAATTCAATGGCTTGGGTGACAGCGGCGGCATCATGGCTGGAGCCTGCAGCTCTCAAAACGGACAACGATTATCTTTCTCTAATTTTAATCTCTACCTCAGTGCCAACTCTTGGGGGGAGAATGTAACGACAACCGGGTATGGTGGTTTACAAAATCCACCTCCAGTTTCCCTTACGCGCTTATACAGGAACCTACAGTGGCACCTCCAGCGCAACACCGCTATTAACGGGAGCCATAGCGCTTATTCAGTCCTACACTAGAGCGACTTATGGTGTGGTATTAAGTTCTCGAGACATGCTGCAAGTTATAAAACGCAGTGGTTCACGACAAGCACAAGGGCAGGGGATTGGCGTTAGACCTAATGTGAATGAAGCTCTCAGAGAGGTTGATATTTTGTTAGGCGGAGTGACGCCACCTCCGCCGCCCCAGTACCCTGCATGGCAATTGGGAGCGCAGTATGAAGTTGGGCAACGGGTGTCCTATAAAGGGATTAATTATCAATGCATACAACGGCACCGAGCAGACTCGCCAGCCTGGAAACCACCGCGGGCTCCCACACTTTGGAGACGGATATAGAAGCGCGTTTCTGATTAGGTCAAATAAATACCGGGCACTTGCTGCCCGGTATTTTTATTAACATATGAATCAGATTAGCAGTTACTCCACCGTCACCGATTTCGCCAGGTTACGCGGTTGGTCAACGTCGGTGCCTTTGATCAGCGCCACGTGGTAGGAGAGCAACTGCAACGGCACGGTGTAGAAGATTGGGGCAATCACTTCTTCCACATGCGGCAGCGGAATGATGCGCATATTTTCACTGCTGACAAAACCCGCCTCTTCGTCGGCAAACACATAGAGTTCACCGCCGCGCGCGCGCACTTCTTCGATGTTGGATTTCAGTTTTTCCAACAGCTCATTGTTGGGCGTAACCACCACGACAGGCATATCCGCATCGATCAGCGCCAGCGGACCGTGCTTCAACTCACCCGCAGCATAAGCTTCCGCATGAATGTAGGAGATCTCTTTGAGCTTCAGAGCACCTTCCATTGCGATAGGGTACTGATCGCCGCGCCCCAGGAACAGCGCATGGTGCTTATCAGAGAAACCTTCCGCCAGAGACTCAATCAGCTTGTCCTGCAACAGCATCTGCTCAATACGCGCAGGCAGCGCTTGCAAGCCGTGGACGATGTCGTGCTCAATCTGGGCATCCATACCGCGCAGACGACCAATACGCGCCACCAGCATCAGCAGCACCGTTAACTGGGTGGTAAACGCCTTGGTAGACGCCACGCCGATTTCCGTACCGGCTTTGGTCATCAGCGCCAAATCGGATTCACGTACCAGAGAAGATCCCGCCACGTTACAAATCGCCAGCGATCCCAGATACCCCAGCTCCTTGGACAAGCGCAGCGCTGCCAGCGTATCCGCCGTTTCACCGGACTGGGAGAGGGTGATTATCAGGCTATTCGCGCGCACCGCCGGTTTGCGATAGCGGAATTCCGACGCGATTTCCACATCACAAGGGACACCAGCCAATGCTTCAAACCAGTAACGAGAAACCATGCCCGAGTTGTAGGAAGTACCGCAGGCAATAATCTGAATATGTTGCACCTTGGCCAGCAGTTCATCCGCTTTCGGGCCCAGTTCAGACAGATTCACTTCACCGTGGCTAAAACGCCCTTCCAGGGTATTTTTGATCGCCATCGGCTGTTCGTAAATCTCTTTCTGCATGTAATGGCGGTAAGCGCCTTTGTCACCCGCGTCGTAATTGACTTTGGATTCAATCTCTTCGCGCTCAACCAGTTCACCCGCGCGGTTAAAAACACGCACAGTGCGGCGCGTCACTTCAGCCACGTCGCCTTCTTCCAGGAACATAAAGCGACGGGTAACCAGCAGCAGGGCCAGTTGGTCAGAAGCGAGGAAGTTTTCACCGACACCGCGCCCAATTACCAGCGGACTACCGGAACGGGCAGCCACCAGCACGCTCGGATCGCGGCTGTCCATCACTACCATACCGTAAGCACCACGCAGTTGATGGATCACGCGTTTTACCACGTCAACCAGCGCGCCACCGGTTTGTTGCTGTTCCCAGTGCACCAGGTGTGCGACCACTTCGGTATCAGTTTCAGAGACAAAGCGATAGCCGCGCTCGATCAACGTTTCACGCAGCGGTTCGTGGTTTTCGATAATGCCGTTATGAACAATAATGATAGGACCGGAAACGTGGGGATGAGCATTCTCTTCTGACGGCTCACCGTGCGTTGCCCAACGGGTATGGGCGATGCCCGTACCGCCCGCCAGCGGATGTTCTTCCACCGCTTGCGCCAACATCTGCACCTTACCCAGACGATGAACGCGGGCAACATGCCCCTCGCCGTCAACCACCGCCAGCCCCGCAGAGTCATAACCACGGTACTCAAGGCGACGAAGCCCTTCTAACAGAATTTCAGAAATATCGCGTTGCGCAACTGCGCCTACAATTCCACACATGGATGTGTATTCCTATACGCGTGACATATTGTGTCACTTTCGACGTCTTTGACCTGATCGTGCCGGTTTTTCCGGCGTCCCCGAGCCTTGTAGAGAGTTGGGGATTATTATGTTTTGTGCAGTGCTTTAGCCTAAAACACCGCGCAAAACCGCCTCCACGAACCGGGAGGCGATAGCACTTATTTTTTCTTAACGGGCCGCGCCCAACCTGAAATGTGGCGCTGTTTTACGCGGCTGATCACCAGCGCATTCTCTTCCACATCACGCGTTACCGTGGTGCCAGCGCCAATCGTTGCGCCGCTCGCCACCGTCACCGGTGCCACTAACTGGCTGTCAGACCCCACAAAAACCCGATCACCAATTACGGTTTTGTGCTTATTGGCACCGTCATAGTTACAGGTGATGGTGCCCGCGCCAATGTTCACATCATCGCCGATTTCCGCATCGCCAAGATAGGTTAAATGACCCGCTTTGGAGCCTTTGCCCAAGCGCGCCTTTTTCATCTCAACAAAATTGCCAACGTGTGCCCCCTGCGCCAGCTCAGCCCCCGGCCGCAGGCGCGCAAACGGCCCTACCGTGCAGTCAGCGTCCAGAACCGCATTTTCTAACACGGTATAGGGACTGAGGATGCAGCCATCGCCAATCACGCTGTTTTTAATGACACAACCCGCACCAATCTCAACCCGGTTCCCCAAAGAGACCTGACCTTCAAGAATGACATTAGCATCAATACTAACATCACGTCCGTGCGTTAATGTCCCACGCAGATCAAAACGCTCTGGATCTAATAACATTACGCCCGCCAGCAGGAGTTTATTGGCCTGTTCCCGTTGGAACACTCGCTCCAGCGCTGCCAGTTGCAAGCGATTATTAACCCCTTCCACTTCGCTCAGGTTATCGGGATGCACTGCTTCAACACGGCGGCCTTCCGATACAGCCATGGCGATAATGTCTGTGATGTAATACTCGCCTTGTGCGTTGTTATTGTTTAACTGGCTCAGCCAGCGTTTCAGATCCTGACCGTTTGCCGCCAGAATACCGGTGTTAATTTCGCTAATCTGGCGCTGTTGCTCTATCGCATCTTTATGCTCGACAATCCCGACGACGGATCCCTTCTCATCGCGCACAATGCGGCCATAACCGGTTGGATCGTCCAGTTTCACCGTCAGGAGCGCAATACCTCCCTGCGGCTTATCCGCCAGCAAGCGCGCCAGTGTGACCGGTGATATCAAAGGGACATCACCGTACAGCATCAGAATGTCTTCATCATCAGCAAAAAACGGCGCGGCTTGCTGCATGGCGTGGCCAGTACCGAGCTGCTCTGCTTGCAGTACCCAATTCAGATCCGAGTTGGTTAACCTGTCTTTCAGTAAATCGCCACCGTGTCCGTAGACCAAATGCACCTGTTTGGCGCCGGTTTCCATAGCAGCATCAATCACGTGCTGAACCATCGGCTTGCCAGCGAGCGGATGAAGCACTTTTGAAAGATCGGAATACATACGTGTTCCCTTGCCAGCAGCAAGGATAACCACGCTCATGACACTGTTAGACATGCACCACCCTGATAAAACGAATTGATAACCCACAGATTCAACTGAATGAAAGTAAACCCGTTATCAACGCGGATTACTACATATTTTTCAACGAAAAATACCGCCTCACCGCGCTTGGCGAGGAAAAAGAAAGTGTACCCAAGTCTAAACCGTACTGGCGGTTTTTTTAATTCATCTTTTCCGAAAAGTGGCTATAACGCAGTAACGGATATTGAATCCAGTTTTCAGGAAAAACAGACTTTCGTTTTATATGTTTCCATTTGTGATAAACACAAAAGAAGCAGCGTTTCATTTGTGTCATGATACCCCCACAACTCAATAATCAATACCCAAGGGGATACAATGAAACTCAGTGCTTTACAGCTTGCCACAGTAGCCATGGCGCCGTCCTTTCTGTTCCTTAGCTTCACAGCACACGCAACTGAACAACCCGCACCGGTATGGCATAGCATCGCCTTCGGCCAATCGACCGACGTTAACTTCTCTTCCAACGTTCTGCCAGAAAAGATTGGCGTTAACGATGTCACCATCAACGGCAAAAAGCTGACTGTAGATGATAAAGCCGATCTCTCAGCGCCGATCACCATCGAAAGTCGCGGCGGTAAAATCTCCAACACGCACGATGGCTTAACTTTCTTCTACACCACGCTGCCAGCTAATGTGAATTTCACCTTGCAAGCTACCGTGACAGTCGATCAGTTTGGCCCGGAAAATGGCGCTAAACCGGCCGCACAGGAAGGGGCTGGGATTCTGGTGCGCGACATTATCGGTGCACCGCGTCAAAACCCGTTGAAGGAAGGCTATGAGGAGTTCCCTACCGCCTCCAACATGGTGATGAATGCCATCATGACGTAGGAAAAAAATCCCATACTGAGGTCCGGTTGCAAGCTATCGTGCGTAACGGCGTGATGCAGCCGTGGGGCAACGCGGGTGCCAAGATCACAAAAACCAATATTCAGGAAAAAATTAATCTTGAACAGACCCCTTCTTTCCGTATGAAGGTGGAACGTACCAATGATGGTTTTGTGACGTCTTATGCGCCTAAAGACAGCGACAACTGGGTAACCAAAGACGTGAAGGGGGCGGATCTCGTCACCAAGCTGGATAAAGACCATTACTATGTGGGCTTCTTCGCTTCGCGTAATGCCAAGATCACCGTCAGTGATGCGCAGTTGACGACTTCTCCAGCACAAACCAAAGCCTCGCCGGAATTCAAATTTGCCGCGTTTGCCCCAGTATTCCAGGTGATGTCTTCCAGCAAAAGTGTGGGTGATAACTATGACGTGCAATTGCGCGCCAACTATGCCGGTACGGTCACTATCACTCAGGGCGGCAAAGCGCTGGGCGGCGCACATACCGTTAAAGCCGGTGAGACGCTGAGCGTTCCCGCCAAACTGAGTGCAGGAAGTGACTTCAAAATCGTTTATCTGCCAACAGAAGGAGATGATAAAGCAGCGAAAGAAGCGACATTCAGCGTAGAGAAAGTCAAACTGGCTGATGCCAAGAATGTCTCTACGTCTCTGCGCAAGGTCAGGCAAGCAACGATGGCAGCAAAAATGCCCCGTTAGATTTCGCAACCGCAATTAACGTATTGCCAGCAGGAGCAACCTTATGGCTAGCAGACGTCGATTACAGTGCTTCTTCTATTCCCGTCAGCGCCAGCGGCAGCCAGAAGGCACCGAAAAAACTGTTCGCTCAGGGCAAAAAAGCAGTGATTCACGGGCTGCAACTGAACGCCAGCTACTGGCATGTGAAAGGCATCGAAATAACTGAGAAGCCGTTCCGTATCGAAGGCAGCTACAACACCATCGAACAGGTACTGGCACACCATTGTGACGATACCGGGATTCAGGTTTCCTCTTCCGGTGATGTAGGCCGTCCGCTGTGGGCCAGCCACAACCTGATTCTGAACTCTGAATCACACAGCAACCAGGATCCAGGCAAAATCAACGCCGACGGTTTCTCAGTCAAAATGCGCGTTGGTGAAGGCAACGTGATTCACGGTGCGTTTTCTCACAACAACATTGACGATGGTTTCGATCTGTTCAACAAGATTGAAGACGGCGCTAACGGCGTTGTGGTGATCGAGAATTCAATTGCCATGAACAACACCAGTAACGGCTTCAAAATGGGCGGTGAAGGGCAGCCAGTGGCGCACAAGGTGAAAAACAGCATCGCTGTTGGCAACCAGTTGGATGGTTTTACTGATAACTTTAACCCCGGCGCGCTGGCGGTAGAAAACAACACGGCGCTGGATAACCAACGCTTCAACTTTATTTTCCGCCCAAGCCCTTACTCTGGCCCGGAAAAACAAGGTGTGTTTAAAAACAACGTTTCCCTGAAAACCAAAGAAGGCAAATACGACGACGCCGTGGTGGGAAATGTAGACAACAGCAACTTCTTTATCAAAGACGGCCTCTCTGTTAACGCCCAGGGAAAAGAGATGACAGTGAAGAACTTTGTCTCGGTCACGGTGCCGGAAACCTTCGCACGCGATGCGAAAGGCAATCTGGTACTGGGTGATTTCCTGAAAAAGAAATGATTGACTGAAAAAAATTCGGACAAGCGGCGGGAGTCATCCCGCCGTTTTTTTATTGGCTCAACAGGTTCGCGTTATTCCAGGCATCGAAAAAACCGCGATTAACATATTGAAATTTAATAATTAATCTTCCGATTTAATCTCTTTGATAATCTCATCAAGAACCCCGTTGTGATGTAAGTATTCAAGCCAGGCAAATTCAGGATCAATATCCTTGTAGCCTCGGTCTTTATCCATTTTCTCACAAACAGATTTCGGCATACTCATAACAACCGAGCGATCGCGGATACCCTCAACTTCTTCCTGAGTCAGCAACGCACCTTTTTTCTCCTGAGCATTGATGAGTATCGAGATCAATGACGGCATAAAAACAAAACCCATTTCCTGTTCCATGTTTCACTAACGTCCTTTTCCGTTTTATTTTAGATGCTACACCCTAATAAGATTTAACTATCAAATACCTGAAGAGGTTCAGACTGCCACACTTGTTCACCAAATGGATCTTTCCAAGGCCCAGAAATAAAAAAAGGCCGATCGGTAGATCGGCCTTTTTTACTGAATGCGCAAGTTACATCGCTTTTTTGGTCAGCTCAATAACACGCAGCTTCGCAATTGCTTTCGACAATTCCGCGGAAGCTTGTGCGAAATCCACATCGCCATGAGAATTGCGAATGTGCTCTTCCGCTTTACGCTTGGATTCCAGAGCGCGTGCTTCATCAAGATCCTGCCCACGGATGGCGGTATCGGACAGCACGGTCACGGAGTTCGGTTGCACCTCAAGGACGCCGCCGGACAGATAGATATACTCTTCTTCACCGTGTTGCTTAACGATACGCACCATACCAGGTTTAATGGCAGTGAGCAGAGGGGTATGGCCCGGGTAAATACCCAGTTCACCCTCGCTCCCCGTCACCTGGATCTTCTGCACCAGGCCGGAGAACATTTCCTGTTCTGCGCTAACGACATCCAGATGGTAAGTCATTGCAGCCATATCACCCTCCTCACAGGCGTTACAGTTTCTTGGCTTTTTCCACTGCTTCGTCAATGGAGCCAACCATGTAGAACGCCTGCTCCGGCAGATGGTCGTATTCACCGTCCATAATGCCTTTAAAGCTGCGGATAGTGTCTTTCAGTGACACATATTTACCCGGAGAACCGGTAAATACTTCTGCCACGAAGAACGGCTGCGACAGGAAGCGCTGGATTTTACGCGCACGGGCAACGACCAGTTTGTCTTCTTCAGACAGCTCGTCCATACCCAGAATCGCGATGATATCCTTCAGTTCCTGATAACGTTGCAGGATAGACTGCACGCCACGCGCTACGTCGTAGTGTTCCTGACCAACCACCAGCGGATCCAATTGACGGCTGGTGGAATCCAGCGGGTCAACAGCCGGGTAGATACCCAGAGACGCGATTTGACGACTCAGTACCACGGTCGCATCCAAGTGGGCGAAGGTGGTGGCTGGCGACGGGTCAGTCAAGTCATCCGCAGGAACGTATACGGCCTGCACAGACGTGATAGAACCGGTTTTGGTAGAAGTGATACGTTCTTGCAGCACACCCATCTCTTCCGCCAGCGTCGGCTGATAACCTACCGCAGAAGGCATACGGCCCAGCAGTGCGGATACTTCCGTACCGGCCAGGGTATAACGGTAGATGTTATCGACGAACAGCAGTACGTCACGACCTTCATCACGGAATTTTTCCGCCATGGTCAGGCAGGTCAGTGCCACGCGCAGACGGTTACCTGGCGGCTCGTTCATCTGACCGTAGACAAGTGATACTTTATCGATAACGTTGGAGTCGGTCATTTCGTGGTAGAAGTCGTTACCTTCACGGGTACGTTCCCCTACACCGGCAAATACGGAGTAACCGGAGTGCTCGATCGCGATGTTACGGATCAGCTCCATCATGTTTACCGTTTTACCTACACCTGCACCACCAAACAGGCCCACTTTACCGCCCTTGGCAAACGGACACATCAGGTCGATAACCTTGATACCCGTTTCCAGCAGTTCCTGGGAATTGGAGAGCTCTTCGTAGCTCGGTGCCGGACGGTGAATCGCCCAACTCTCTTCTTCGCCGATCTCGCCTTTCATGTCGACCGGTTCGCCCAGTACGTTCATAATACGACCCAGCGTCGCTTTACCAACCGGAACTTCGATCGGGTGGCCCAGGCTGTTCACTTTCAGCCCACGGCGCAAACCGTCGGAAGAACCCATTGCAATACAACGAACAACGCCGCCGCCCAATTGTTGCTGCGTTTCCAGCACCAGTTTTTCAGCACCGTTTTCAACCTCAAGCACATCGTACACGTTTGGTACGGCATCTTGCGGGAACTCGACGTCGACCACAGCGCCGATTACCTGGATGATCTTTCCAGTTGCCATCTTGAATCCTCTACGTAATTCGACAATACGTAATTCGTAAACCTGGTTTAAACCGCGGAGGCTCCCGATACGATCTCGGTAAGTTCCTGCGTGATGCTGGCCTGACGAGCCTTGTTGTAAACCAACTGCAGCTCTTTGATCAGGCTACCGCCGTTATCCGTTGCGGCTTTCATCGCAACCATACGAGCGGCCTGTTCACTGGCCAGGTTTTCTACGACGCCCTGATAAACCTGAGACTCCACATAGCGGCGCAACAGGGTATCCAGCAGCGACTTAGGATCGGGTTCATACAGGTAATCCCAGGATTTTTTCTTCAACTCGCCATCGTCCGCAGGCGGCAGAGGCAGAGGCAGAGGCAGAAGCTGAACCACTTGGGGTTCCTGAGACATGGTATTGATGAACTTATTGCTCACGATATACAGCTTGTCCAGACGACCTTCGTCATAGGCTTGCAGCATCACTTTTACCGGCCCGATCAGTTCGGACAGGCTAGGGTTATCCCCCATGCCGGTAACCTGAGCAACAACGTTGCCACCCACAGAACCGAAGAACGAAACGCCTTTGGAACCGATCATCGCCAGATCGCTCTGTACACCTTTATCGCTCCAGGCTTTCATGTCTGCTAGCAGTTTTTTGAACAGGTTAATGTTCAAGCCACCGCACAGGCCACGGTCAGTGGACACCACCAAATACCCGACGCGCTTAACGCCACGCTCTTCCAGGTACGGATGTTTATATTCCAGATTCCCTAACGCCAGGTGACCAATCACCGTGCGGATGGTCTCTGCATAAGGACGGCTGGCCGCCATACGATCCTGCGATTTACGCATTTTGGAAGCGGCGACCATTTCCATCGCTTTGGTGATCTTCTGCGTGTTCTGGACGCTTGCGATCTTACTACGTATCTCTTTTGCGCCGGCCATCTTTGCATCTCCTCAATGCCTGAAGGCCTGCCATCAGGCAGGCCAACGGGCGTTACCAGGACTGGGTTGCCTTGAAGGTATCAAGGATAGTTTTGAACTTACCCTCGATCTCATCGTTATAAGCGCCAGTCTGGTCGATTTGTTGCAGAAGATCGCCGTGCTCGCGGTCGGCATACGCCAACAGCGCCGCTTCGAAACTGCCTACTTTCGCCAGTTCTACATCCGCCAGATAGCCACGTTCAGTGGCAAACAGCACCAGAGACTGCTGCGCAACGGACATCGGCGCATACTGTTTCTGTTTCAGCAGTTCAGTTACTTTCTGACCATGATTCAGCTGCTTACGCGTTGCATCATCCAGATCCGAAGCAAACTGGGAGAACGCCGCCAGTTCACGATACTGTGCCAATGCGGTACGAATACCACCGGACAGTTTCTTCATGATCTTGGTCTGCGCTGCACCACCCACACGGGATACGGAGATACCTGGGTTAACCGCAGGGCGAATACCGGCGTTGAACAGGTTCGATTCCAGGAAGATCTGACCATCGGTAATCGAGATTACGTTGGTAGGAACGAACGCGGAAACGTCACCTGCCTGAGTTTCGATGATGGGCAGCGCCGTCAATGAAC
The DNA here is from genome assembly GCF_047692315.1 of Symbiopectobacterium sp. Lineage (GTDB taxonomy): Bacteria > Pseudomonadota > Gammaproteobacteria > Enterobacterales > Enterobacteriaceae > Symbiopectobacterium. The sequence goes on from NZ_JBLLJS010000014.1 coordinate 83,135, forward strand.
CGGTTTTCCCTTTTACTTCACCCTTGGTAAACGCTTCTACGTAATCGGCGTTAACGCGCGCCGCGCGCTCCAGCAAACGGGAGTGGAGGTAGAAAACGTCGCCTGGGTAAGCTTCACGACCTGGCGGACGACGGAGCAGCAAGGAAATTTGACGATAAGCGACGGCCTGTTTGGACAAGTCATCGTAAATAATCAGTGCATCTTCACCGCGGTCACGGAAGTATTCACCCATCGCACAACCGGCATACGGAGCCAGGTATTGCAGGGCAGCAGATTCAGACGCGGTTGCCACAACAACGATAGTGTTGACCAATGCGCCGTGCTCTTCCAGTTTACGCACCACGTTGGAGATGGTGGAGGCTTTCTGGCCGATAGCCACGTACACGCACTTGATGCCGGAATCACGCTGGTTGATGATGGCGTCGATAGCCAGTGCGGTTTTACCCGTCTGACGGTCGCCGATGATCAATTCACGCTGACCACGACCAATCGGGATCATGGCGTCAACGGACTTGTAGCCCGTTTGTACCGGCTGATCAACGGATTGACGTTCGATAACGCCCGGAGCGATCGCTTCTACCGGAAAGAACCCGTCGTTCTCAACCGGGCCTTTGCCGTCGATAGGTGCCCCCAGGGTGTTCACCACGCGGCCCAGCAGGCCACGGCCAACCGGCACTTCCAGAATACGGCCAGTACATTTGACCTTCATGCCTTCGGCAAGATCAGCGTACGGCCCCATCACCACCGCACCTACGGAGTCGCGCTCCAGGTTCAGGGCGATAGCGTAACGGTTGCCGGGCAGGGAGATCATTTCCCCTTGCATGACATCGGCCAGGCCGTGTACGCGAATGATCCCGTCACTGACGGAAATAATAGTACCTTCATTGTGAGCTTCGCTCACCACATTGAACTGAGCAATGCGCTGCTTGATCAGTTCGCTGATTTCGGTGGAATTCAGTTGCATGCTCCAGTCCCCTTAAGACTGCAAGACGTCTGCGAGGCGTTCCAGACGACCGCGGATGCTGCCATCTATCACCATGTCGCCCGCGCGGATCACCACGCCTGCGACAACAGACTTATCAATTTTGCAATTCAGCTTCACTTTGCGTGACAGACGTTTTTCCATGGCGGAAGTAATCTTGTCCAGTTGCGGCTCGCTCAGTGCGCTTGCGGAGGTAACTTCGACGTCAACCGTCGATTCCTGCGCGGCGCGGAGTTGCGCAAACTGTTCCAGAACTTCAGGAAGCACCAGTAAACGCCCATTTTCCGCCATCACCTTGATCAGGTTCTGGCCGGGCTCATCCAGTTGATCGCCACAAACGTCAATGAAGGTGATCGCCAGCAGATTCGGTGCCATAGCACCAGACAGCAGAGCGGCAACCTGTTCATTGCGTGTGACCTCAGCGGCAAACGCCAGCATGTTCTGCCAGCGTTCAACAGCCTGATGTTCAACCGCAAAGTCAAAAGCTGCTTTGGCGTAGGGGCGAGCTACCGTGACAAATTCAGACATCGGCCCCTCCCTCCTTACAGTTCAGCGACCAGTTTATCAACGATGTCGCTGTTAGCAGCTTCATCCACGGAACGTTCAATAATCTTCTCGGCACCGGCAATCGCCAGCATGGCAACCTGTTTACGCAGCTCTTCACGAGCACGTTTACGTTCGGCTTCAATTTCAGCCTGCGCCTGCGCCACGATTTTGCTACGTTCAGCTTCTGCTTCCGCTTTGGCCTCATCCAGGATCTGAGCACGGCGTTTATTGGCTTGCTCTACGATCACCTGAGCTTCCGCTTTGGCTTTTTTCAGCTGATCGGTGGCATTAGCCTGCGCTAAGTTCAAATCTTTTTTGGCACGTTCCGCAGAAGCCAAACCGTCAGCAATCTCTTTCTGACGCTTTTCGATGGCAGCCATCAGCGGCGGCCATACATACTTCATGCAAAACCAGACAAACAGGACGAACGCAACGGCTTGGCCGAGGATTGTTGCATTAATATTCACAGCACAATGCCTCTTTTAAGTTAAATGATTGATGTTAAATACCTAACCAGCGTTACCGGGTTAGGCGACCGCAAACATCACATACAGGCCCAGACCAACAGCAATCATCGGGATGGCGTCAACCAGACCCATAACGATAAAGAACTGTGTACGCAGCAGAGGAATCAGGTCAGGCTGGCGAGCCGCTCCCTCCAAGAATTTACCACCCAGAATGCCGATACCGATCGCAGCACCGATCGCTGCCAGACCCATCATCAACGCGGCAGCCATGTACAGCAGATCCACACTCAGGTTTTCCATGACAGTCTCCAGTTTGTTTCAGTTAGAACGTTATTGTGTTGAAAGAAAAATCAATGCTCTTCAGATGCCATCGAGAGATAAACAACCGTCAGAACCATGAAAATAAAGGCCTGAAGCGTAATGATCAGGATGTGGAATATCGCCCAAGGCACATTCAACAACCATTGCGACCACCACGGCAGCAAACCGGCAATCAGGATGAAGATCAACTCACCCGCATACATGTTGCCAAACAATCGCAAGCCGAGAGAAACCGGTTTGGACAGCAGGCTGACACCTTCAAGAATCAGGTTGATGGGAATAAAGACCGGATAGTTGAAAGGTTGCATGGTCAGTTCTTTAACAAAACCGCCAACACCTTTCATTTTGATGCTGTAGAACAGCACCAGGATAAACACGCCCAGCGCCATGGAAAGCGTGATATTGACATCCGCCGTCGGTACTACGCGCAGGTAAGGCAATCCAATCCAATGCTCGCCGATAAATGGCAGAAGATCGATCGGCAACAGGTCCATGGCGTTCATCAGGAACACCCAAACGAAAATGGTCAGCGCCAGAGGGGCGATCAGTTTGCTTTTGCCATGGAACATGTCACGCACGTTGCCATCAACAAAACCAATGATCATCTCCGCAAAGGTTTGCAGTTTACCGGGCACACCGCTGGTCGCGTTTTTCGCCACCTTGCGGAAGATGACCAGAAACAGGATCCCAAGTGCGATTGAGAAAAACATCGAATCGACGTTAATCGACCAGAACCCAGAACCCACCTGTAAATGTTTCAGGTGATGACCGATATACTCTTGGGGAGTAGATGCAGACATGATGTTCCTTACCCTGTTGTTGTTAATACGGTAACGGTTAACGGCGGCTGGCGCCACTATCTGCATTATCAGCACCGCCAGATACGTCAGGCCAAGGGGAACAAACGCCGCCTTGAAAAATCCTAACGCCACCACCAGCAATGCGATGGTGATAAATACTTTCAGCGCTTCGCCAACAGCAAACGACCAGGCAACGCGATCTTCGATTGGCTTACCCGCCTGATGACACAAGGCGAAAAGCACAAAAAACACATTCGGCAGCCCCCCCGCTAAAGCGGAAGCTCCGGCCTCCACGCTGCGCAGGAAAAAAACGGCGCTGATTAACACGAACGTAGCCGCCTGCAACATCAGCCCCAAAAAGGCCGGTTTTCCACTGTATAAGGGAGACAGACATGCGTTTTGCTCTTCGTTCCTTTTCCAGAGACTGACTGACGTATAAAACTGCCTTTATCCCATCGAGTCAAGCGGCGAAAAACGAGCAAATTATACGGTTCACGCCTGCGAATTCAATCGATAAGTAGCAAAAAGGTGAACAATAATTTAAAACTCTTTCTCAAGCCTTATTTTTACTAACAATCGAGACAACAGCCGCAGCCCGTAAGCCTTTCAATTAACCGATAATATGTGATATCAATCACATAAAAATGACATATACGCTTTATATCAGATCGGTTTTTTTAAGTCTTTAGCAAAAATAGCTATTTATCTTAATTAAATTCAAATAGTTAAATAATGGCATTTTTTCAAACGCCCCAAAAACATCACACAAACCGAGCATTGACATCGTTAACATTATTTTCTTATGTCTTTAACATGTGGATTTATCATCGAGTATCCACAGTAACGATTAATTTCTCATGTTACTATTCAAATGGAAACAAACTTTATGCAATGCCGCTATGGTTTGTAAAAAAATGGTGATCGGCGCCCATTTTTCCGTAAATAATACCCATCAGGCGTAAATGGTCTTTCTGATACAATTAGTTATAATTTATTTGATAAAACGCAAAATTAGTTTGGTTTAAGAACCACCAAATGACGTTCACCTTCCAGTTCAGGTACAGATAGACGTACGACACGTTCTACCCCTATCGATGTAGGCAATGCGGCTAATTCCTCTTCGGTAACTACCCCTTTCAGGGCATAAAAGCGCCCGGTCGCAGGTGCTTGCACCACTCGAGCATATCAAGCAAAGAGGAAAACGCTCGGCTGATAACGCCATCGAAAGGCGGCTCAATGGTGAATTCCTCCACCCGGGACTGAACAGGAAATATATTATCCAGCTTGAGTTCATGCTGAACCTGACGCAGAAAACGCACACGTTTTCCCAGACTATCCAGCAGCGTAAACAACGCAGACGGACGTACGATAGCCAGTGGAATACCCGGTAATCCCGGTCCTGTCCCCACATCGATAAACCGATCGCCTTGCAAATGTGGATCAACCACAATGTTGTCCATGATATGGCGTACCAGCATCTCCTGCGGGTCGCGCACAGACGTGAGATTATAGGCCTTGTTCCATTTGTGCAGCATCTCAACATACTGGAGTAGCGAATTTTTTTGTTGCTCACTCACAGAGATATCCGCTCGCTGCAATAGAGCGTCTAATTTGTCTTTCACGCGCTTATCCTGCCATATCTGATGAAATATGGCTGTCAGGAACAGCCACATACGATGACACACCATATTGCGCTATATGCGCAGCACAGTTATCAGGCTCTGCGACGCAGCAACCCTTGCTTTTTCAACCAAACCAGCAAGATAGAGATCGCTGCTGGAGTAATTCCCGAAATGCGCGAAGCTTGTCCGATGGATCCCGGTTTATGATCGTTAAGCTTGGCAATCACTTCGTTGGAAAGCCCGCTAACCTGGCGGTAATCCAGATCCGCTGGTAGCACGGTACTTTCATTGCGCAGTTGTTTTTCAATCTCATCTTGCTGACGCGCGATATATCCTTCGTATTTCACCTGAATTTCAACCTGCTCTGCCGCTTGAACATCTGACAGTGCGGGTGAAAACATCGGTAAAGCCGTCAGGGTGGAGTAATCCATCTCTGGGCGACGCAGCAGTTCCTCACCGGTTGCTTCGCGCGACAGCGGCGTTTTTAGCAACGCATCCACGGCATCACGCTGTTCGCTGTGAGGGTGAACGCGCAGTTCGCGTAAGCGCTGTCGTTCTTGCTCGATATGTTCCAGTTTCTCGTTGAAGCACGCCCAGCGATAATCATCTACCATGCCGAGCTCACGGCCGATTTCAGTTAAACGCAGATCGGCGTTGTCTTCACGCAACATCAGGCGATATTCAGCGTGTGAAGTGAACATGCGGTAGGGTTCTTTGGTACCGAGCGTACACAGATCGTCCACCAACACGCCCAGATAAGCCTGATCGCGACGCGGGAACCAACCTTCCTGATCGAACGCCAGACGTGCTGCATTCAAGCCGGCCAGCATGCCTTGAGCTGCCGCTTCTTCGTAGCCGGTCGTGCCGTTAATCTGCCCGGCAAAAAACAAACCGTGAATAAATTTGCTTTCCAGCGTGGGTTTAAGATCGCGCGGATCGAAGAAATCATATTCGATGGCATAGCCCGGACGCACGATCTTGGCATTTTCCATTCCCCGCATGGAACGGACAATTTGCCACTGAACGTCAAACGGCAGGCTAGTAGAAATGCCGTTAGGGTAAATTTCGTTACTGGTCAACCCTTCTGGCTCAAGGAAAATCTGATGCGCATTGCGATCGGCAAAACGCATCACCTTATCTTCGATTGATGGACAATAGCGAGGGCCAATACCTTCAATCATACCGGCATATATGGGGCTGCGATCCAGGTTATTGCGGATCACCTCATGAGTTTTCTCATTGGTGTGGGTGATGTAACACGGCATCTGTGCCGGGTGCTCACTGGCGTTCCCCAGGAACGAGAACACCGGTATCGGGTTATCGCCATGCTGCTGTGCCAGCACGCTGAAATCAATGGTGCGTGCATCGATACGCGGTGGCGTACCGGTTTTAAGACGACTGACACGTAAGGGCAGCTCACGCAGTCTGCACGATAGCGGTATTGATGGCGGATCGCCAGCACGTCCGCCTCTGTAGTTGTCCAGGCCAATATGAATTTTACCGTCAAGGAAAGTCCCTACGGTCAACACGACGGTTTTCGCGCGGAACTTCATCCCTATTTGGGTCACGGCTCCGACAACACGATCGTTCTCAACGATAAGATCGTCAACCGCCTGCTGGAAGATCGTCAGGTTTGGTTGATTCTCCAGCGCGGTGCGTACCGCCTGACGATAAAGCACGCGATCCGCCTGTGCACGCGTAGCGCGAACGGCTGGACCTTTGCTGTTGTTTAGTATTCTAAACTGTATGCCACCACGATCGACTGCGCGAGCCATCAAGCCACCCATGGCGTCGATCTCTTTAACCAGATGTCCCTTTCCGATCCCGCCAATGGCCGGGTTGCAGGACATTTGTCCCAGCGTATCGATATTGTGAGTTAATAACAGGGTTTGACGCCCCATGCGCGCCGCTGCCATAGCGGCTTCTGTGCCGGCATGACCACCGCCGATCACGATGACGTCAAAAGGATCTAGATAAAACATGGTACTGCACCTCGCTGGTGTTAACGAGAATAGTCGAGCTAACGATGTGTGCCTAGGATCATTGCTTGCCTTGGGGAAGGGGATTCTACTCAAGTTTACGCAAACGACCAAGACTGTTGGATCGTCGTTAGTTAAAGAAAGATCTTTTTATATAGAGATCTTCTTATTAGATCTTCTATTAAGATCCGCCCTGCATGTGGATAAGTACTTTTTCCAAATGAAGATCAACAGATTGTTGATGATCGTTTGCTGTGAATGATCGGTGATCCCATACCGTATAGACTGGGATCAAAATAGAGGGTTATTCACAAGACAAAAAATGAACAACGGTAGTTATTGGGATAACTACCGGTTTTCACCCGGATATACATAAAGTTGTACACAATTAAGTGGTTAAATAAACCGCTTATCTGAGTAATTTTACCCAGGGAACCAGCCAAACTTCTGCGGGATCCTCAGGAATATCGTGTTCGGAGATGTCGATCTGCAACATCTCACCGATCCTTTTTGCTCCGCGATCCGCAAGAATACGATCCACAGTAACGATCGCACCGCAGAAGGTGTCATATTCCTTACTGCCGATCCCGATTGCCCCATAGCTAACCAGTGAAAGATCTGGTTGCCGATCGCTAATCTGTTTAAACAACGGTTGCAGGTTGTCCGGTAATTCACCGGCACCGTGAGTTGAAGTCACCAGTAGCCATAATCCGTTCTGCGGGAGATCGTCCAGTTGCGGGCCATGCTGAACATCGGTGGAAAAGCCTTGCTGTTCCAGTAACTCGGCCAGATGTTCTGCCACATACTCCGCACTGCCTAACGTACTGCCGCTGATAAGCGTAATGTCTGCCATGCCCGAGCCCGTCAGAATAAAAGATGCGGTATTGTACGCTGTGATCGAGCTGTTATCTACCTGTGGATAATAGGGATATACCTGTTGACGTTTAAGGCGCAATCGTCCGCATGATCGGATTCTGTAGTGAGATCAGCGTTTCAGTGGACTGAATTTCATCGATGGTCTGGATCTTGTTGATAAGTACGTGTTGCAGTGCATCGATGGAACGGCACATTACCTTGATGAAAATGCTGTAGTGCCCAGTGGTGTAGTAAGCTTCTACCACCTCTTCCAGATTATTAAGTTTCTCAAGGGCAGAGGGGTAATCCTTGGCGCTTTTCAAAATGATACCGATAAAACAGCACACGTCATAGCCCAGTTGCTTAGGGCTGACATCGACCCGGGTGCCGACAATAATGCCCGCTTGCTTCATTTTTTCGACGCGAACGTGAATAGTGCCTGGGCTAACCGAAAATTGCTTGGCCAACTCGGCGTAAGGAGTGCGGGCATTTTCCATAAAGGCGTTGAGGATGCCGCGATCGAGATTATCGATCTGATAAATTTCAGTCATAATTTTTCCTTATATTTGGCTCTTTCTCATTTTTAGCATGCGTTAAATGAGGAATCAAAACCATGATGCCTGTTTCTTTGCTGGATTATTGAGTTTCACTGCCATTCTATTGCTTAATTGCACAATAGACAGTGACGACGGACATGGGTAAATGAAAAAGAGCTATATCTAAAAACAACAACAAATTGCGTTTGTGAAATCCTTTTTCTCTGCACAACTGGCGCAGAAGTTGGGTCTGATTGAAGTTCAGGCACCGATTCTGAGCCGCGTGGGCGATGGCACTCAGGATAACCTCTCCGGTAGCGAGAAAGCGGTGCAGGTACACGTGAAAGCGCTACCTGACGCCACGTTTGAAGTGGTGCACTCCCTGGCGAAATGGAAGCGTAAAACCTTAGGTGAATATGACTTTAGCGCGGGGGAGGGGATCTATATCCACATGAAAGCGCTGCGTCCGGATGAAGATCGCTTAAGCCCGATCCACTCTGTCTATGTTGATCAGTGGGACTGGGAACGTGTGATGGCGAGCGTTCCATCGGCTATTTGAAATCTACCGTTGAGAACATTTATCAGGCAATAAAAAGCACCGAAGCGGAGGTCAGACGTAAGTTTGGCCTGACGCCTTTCCTGCCGGAAACCATTCATTTTGTGCACAGCGATACGCTGCTCAAGCGTTACTCTGAACTGGATGCGAAAGGACGCGAACGCGCCATTGCCAAAGAGTTGGGTGCCGTGTTCCTGATCGGCATCGGTGGAACGCTATCCCACGGTGAGCGTCACGATGTGCGTGCACCGGATTATGATGACTGGTCGTCAGCGGGTGAACAGGGTCTGAAAGGGTTGAACGGCGATATTCTGGTATGGAACCCGGCGTTGAACGATGCCTTTGAGCTCTCTTCTATGGGTATTCGTGTGGATGCTGATGCGCTTAAACGTCAACTGACGCTGACGGGCGATGTCGATCGTCTGGCACTGGAATGGCACCAGGCATTGTTACGCGGTGAAATGCCGCAAACCATTGGCGGTGGTATTGGGCAGTCTCGCTTGGTGATGTTGCTGCTGTCGTTGCCGAATACGTTGCGCTGTCTCTTCAAGGCAAGCGCTGCGCGATAAAATCGGAAATCACCACTGCATCCGCATCGTGCCAAACATCATCTTCCAGTTTGTCCAAGAGGGATGTCATGCAGGCCGCCATGTCGGTGCCGCCACGAAACGATTGGCCGAGAAAACGTGTAGCCTGTTCGATACCGGTTACGGCGGTCAATTCATAGCGCACGATATCCGTCGCGAACAGCATGATGTAGCAACGGCGATTATCCGCGAGAGCGACGCGCATTAATGCCAGGCAGAACGCTTTGGCACAGCGTTCATTGAAGCCTCCCATGGACCCGGAGGTATCTACGCAGACAATAAAAGGCCCTCTGGGCTGCTGTTCGTTTTGCTGATGCGAAACAGGACGCTCAATCACCTTTTCGTGCCTGTAACCGGTAGGTCAGCAGCCGTCGTTCCAACAAACGGCGATAGAACTCATATTCCAGCTCTTTGATGCCCATAGAGGCCAGTTCGGCGGGAAGCAGACGCAGAATATCATCACTTTGGTGGATGCCATCGACCTGCTCTGGCACGGTATCTGGCTCGCGAACCATAACGCGAAAGGCTTCACGCGGTGCCTCGGTAGAGAGAACGGATTTAGTTTCCCGGCTGCGGCCTAAACGTTCGGCTAAACGTTGTAGTGAAGGCTGTTTTTGCAGAAAATCGCAGAAGTTGCTCAGCGTTTGTAGCTCGTTTTAATCAATTTACCGGCGCTAAGATCCCATAATCGCCCAGCGGCTGTCTCGTTTTCCGCCAAAACGTCTTCCAGCTTGCCGGTCAAGGTCAGCCGTTGCTGTAATTCGTCTAACAGGGTCTCTTTTTCTGCTTCCATCAATTGATGGTGCAAGGAGACTGTTTGCAGAGAAAGACTCATTTTCCAGCGCTGTAAGAACAGGGAATGAAAGGCATTGCTAAACCGCTGCCCAAGCGTCGGTTCCGCATGGGCGATCAACTTGTTTGCCTGAGGAAGAAAAGGGGTATCAACTGTTTGTAACGTATCCACAATGCGCGGAATGCGTGACTGGAAGGTCAGATTGTCGATGGCCTGAGTATTTTGATAACAGGTAAATTCCCGCTCCAGTTCGGCAGGCGCTGTTTGAGTGACGCTTTCCATTCGGGCAGATCGTGCAGCAGCGCCGCTTTCATTCTCGGGTGCTGTTCAAGAAAGGTCACAAGCTGTGGCGTAGCCAACAGCGCGACAACCAGGTCGTCCAAGAGCTCGTTTTCGTCAATGGACAACAGCATTTCCAGCGATTCTAACGTCAACATCCGATCAATCCTGTAACGAGAGCTGTATCTGCTCGTCAACCTGTTGCAGGCTGTCTTCTATTTTTGCCAGCCAGTCGGCAGGGACGAACAAACACGGCTGATGGTGGTGAAATAGGCGTCGCTGCTCACGCAATTTCTGACTAAATTTTAATATTTATCATTTAGTTATTTCGGAATGGTACAGTCTCGCTTTTCAGGTAAAGAAAGAATGGTGGTTTGTAGGCTGATATCACGCACCGCAAGATGAAGGTGATCATCCACGTACATATCGAGATGCCGGGTAAACCCGATGCCGTTGAGTTTCCCTCTGATTTCGCCTTCTCCGCCTTTTTGCAGCCATGACTGCAAGGCGTTTTTTTCTAACACTATATGTGTAACGTCAATATTATTCAGTACCAACGGGCGCTGCAACACCAATGTCAGCGTCTCTTTATTCAGTATTTCCGGCAGCAGATAGTGGGCTTTACGGCTGAGGAATGCCCCCTGTTTTTCGACCGTAATCGCCTGCAACTCGCTTTGTTGCTGCTGATATTGTTGCCGTTTTACATTTAACTGCTGCAAACGGAACAACGGTGCCTGTTGCTGATAGGCGTGTGCGGTGACGAGTTGCTCGGTTTGCTGTTCCACCAGCGACTGTGAATCCCTATCGTGCCACAGGCAATCTTTCAGCAAGATGACATCGAGTGGAACGATACTTTCACGGCCGCTGAAGAAAGCATACGCCTGTAGCAATCGCAGCGCTTTCTTCCAGCATCGATCGGAGACATAAGGCGCGTTGTCTGTGGTATTCAACTGTTGGCGCAGTGCATAAATCAGCTCAAAACAGGCATCAGGCAGGGCGATACGATCGATGGCGCTTTGCCATGCCTGGTATTCTTCGTTGCTGACGCTCAGAGAAGGTGGCACCGGGTTGTCGCGATCGCTTCCTGTGTGCGTCAACAATGCGCGGAAGTTTTGTTTTTCTTGCACTTTATCCAGCCACAGGAGGATAAGCATGCGGTCATAGAGTGCCTCTAGACTGCTGTCTGATTCGGGCAGTTCGTTGGAAGCAGTAACCAGCAGCCGCATGGGAATCGTTTCTTCATGGCTGCTATTGCGAAAGCGCCGCTCATTGATGGCTGTCAGCAAGGTATTGAGAATGGCTGGGCCTGCTTTCCAGATTTCATCCAGAAAGACGATTTCCGCTTCCGGCAAGTAGCCGTCGGTAAGGAGCTGATAGCGCCCTTCATCTTTTAGCGCCTGAATCGACAGCGGGCCAAGCACTTCTTCCGGAGTGGAGAAGCGTGTCATCAGGTATTCGAAAGCGCGAGCGTCACGAAAAGCGAACTTCAGGCGACGCGCGATCATGCTTTTGGCGATACCCGGTGGCCCGAGTAAAAACACGCTTTCGCCACTGAGCGCGGCAAGCAGGCACAGACGTATAGCGTGCTGGCGCTCGTAAAGGCCGTGTTCGAGAGCATGGCTTAGGCGTGTAATACGATCGGCCGAGGAGGATGATTGAAGCATAATGAATCCGTTTTTTCTCTGATGACCCAAAACAGGGGCTACTACTGTCGCCTGTTGTCAAAAATCATCAAGTGAGCGCAACGACGTCCGAAAAGATGGCGAGAGATGAAGTCATCAACGACGATGCAATAATATACGGCAGATCACAGATTTTTTAATTATATAAGCGTCGATTATTGCCATCTTTGGCTATGTTAATCAATAAACCACTTTATTTCCGGATGTTTCGATAGAGCGTGAAGGGATAGGTTTTTGCATGAATATATGCATACTGTGTGCTTTTGGGCGAAGTCTACGAAAAACGCGTTGCTCTCTACGCAGTGAAAACAGCGGAAGTCGCAAAGTGAAAACAACAGAAGATAGGCGTTATGAGCTCAGAGCATAAGCAATCGCTTCCTGCCATTACATTGGCAGCTATTGGCGTGGTTTACGGTGATATCGGCACCAGCCCGCTTTATACATTAAGGGAATGTCTTTCCGGACAGTTTGGGTTTGACGTCGAGCAACATTCGGTGTTTGGCTTTCTCTCGCTGATCTTTTGGCTACTGGTGCTCAAGTATTTCTCCTATGTGATGCGGGCCGACAACGCCGGGGAAGTGGGCATTTTGACCCTGATGTCACTGGCTGGACGTCACACCAGCGATCGCATGACATCCATTGTGGTGATCATGGGGTTGATTGGCGGCGGGTTCTTTTATGGTGAAGTGGTGATCACCCCAGCGATGTCAGTGCTTTCCGCGATGGAAGGGATAGAAATTGCTGCGCCTGAGCTGGATAGCTACATAGTGCCGCTGTCGGTGATTGTCCTGACGTTGCTGTTCGCCATTCAGAAGCACGGCACTAGCAGTGTGGGTCCGGTGATGCTGATTTGGTTTTTGACGCTGGCCGTGCTGGGAGCGCGCAGCGTGATGGAAACGCCACAGGTGCTTCAGGCATTGAACCCGGTTTATGCCGTGCGTTTCTTTATGGAATACAAGTTTATCTCCTTCTTTGCGCTGGGCGCCGTGGTGCTGGCGATCACCGGGGTGGAAGCGCTATACGCGGATATGGGGCACTTTGGTAAATTCCCCATTCGTTTGGCCTGGTTCACCGTCGTGTTGCCGTCGTTGGTGCTCAACTATTTCGGTCAGGGGGCATTGCTGCTGCGCAATCCGGAAGCCATCAAAAATCCCTTCTTTTTACTGTCACCCGACTGGGCGCTGATACCGCTGCTGATCCTGGCAACGCTGGCTACCATCATTGCCTCCCAGGCCGTCATTTCCGGTGTATTCTCGCTGACGCGCCAGGCTGTGCGTCTGGGGTACCTGCCGCCGATGCGGATTGTCCATACGTCAGACATGTAATCCGGGCAGATTTATATTCCAGCGATAAACTGGCTGCTGTATACGGCGGTAGTGATTGTCATCGTCAGCTTTGAGCATTCTGGCATTCTGGCAATCTGGCGGCGGCTTACGGTATTGCGGTAACCGGAACCATGGTGCTGACCAGCATTCTTTCCGCGACCGTGGCGGTAAAAAACTGGCACTGGCACCGCTATCTGGTGTGGCTGCTGCTGGTGGCGATGTTGTTGATTGATATTCCGCTGTTTCTCGCCAACGTGGTCAAGATCCTTTCCGGTGGTTGGTTGCCGTTGCCGCTGGGGTTAATCATGTTCACCATCATGACGACCTGGAAGAGCGAGCGTTTCCGTTTGCTGCGCCGTTTGCACGAACATGGTAATTCACTGGATGCGATGATTGTCTCGCTTGAAAAAAACCAGCCGGTACGGGTGCCGGGTACGGCGGTCTATCTCTCGCGCGCTACGCACGTCATCCCCTTTGCATTACTGAATAACCTCAAGCACAACAAGGTATTGCACGAAATAGTGGTGCTGCTGACCATGCGTACAGAAGCCGTTCCTTATGTGCATAACGTGCAGCGAGTCACGGTTGAACAGCTTTCTCCAACCTTCTGGCGCGTGATAGCCAACTACGGCTGGCGTGAAACCCCCAACGTGGAAGAGGTGTTTCACCGCTGCTGGCAGGAGGGGTTGGCTTGCCAAATGATGGAAACGTCGTTTTTCATGTCCAAACGAGTCGCTGACCATGGGCAAACGGCCCTGGTATCTGCGCGTACGCGGCAAAAGGTGTTTATGATGCCGAGTCGTAATGCGTTGCGCGCGGCCGATCAGTTTGAGATACCGCTGAACCGGCTGATAGAGCTGGGGATTCAGGTAGAGATTTAGCGTATGACGCCCTCATTGATAGAGGGCGTCATTTTTAGGCGACTATTTACCGTTCGGTTTTAAGGTTTCTCCTTCCTTCAGGGCAAACAGTTCATCATCACGGGTGGAGACGCGGGCGCTGCCGTCCGGCATGCGATAAGCCCCCTCGGTAAAGCCGGAACCGTTTAAGAACGGGGCAACGGTCTGCGGTTTATTTTTCAGCGTAGCTTCCAGTGCCAGTAGCGCGTAGGGATCGATGCTATCGATAGATGCATATTGCGACTTGGCAGAATTCATAAAGAAGCCGTTATGCAGGTTATTGCTGACGATGTTGTCGGCCACTTTTTCTGCTACCGTCAGGTAGGTTTTATCCTGCGTTGCCTGCCACAGATCGATCAGCGCGAAAATAGCATACGGGTCGCTATTCTTGGTGCCGACATTGACGCTGACGCCTTTACCCGGTGCGGAGCCGATATCCCCCAGATCCAACCCCTTGGCGATACCGCGCGCCACTTTCCACAGATCGGCATCCTTCTCCAGCGTATAGGCGCGGGCGTAAGACAACAGGAAATCACTGCTGGCTGGGTAGGCTTTCAGCACCGTGCCCTTCTTACCGTAGTAACCATCGCGCGGCAGCGAGTAGTTAGAAAGATCGGTACCGTTAGCCAACATCGGGCGGAAGGTGTTGTTACTTTCGTCATAAGCGTATTTGGCGAAAGCCTTCAGGCCGTCCAGCGTCCATTTCTTGATATCATCGCCATCTTTGCCCAACTCTTTCGCCAGTTGTAACTGCATCAGCTCATTCTCAGAATAGAGCGTGCTGGTGCGGCCCTTCAGCATCATATTGCCTTCCAGCGCAGCAGGCCCAAACTCCGGTCCGAACTGACGTTGAGCGCGGTCACCGTATTTGGAGTTGGTATCGCTGTCGTCAGTAGTTTCAGCACGCTTTAACGCCTGAGTGAACTGGTAAACGCCCAGACCGGTTTTTTTATCGCGCGGCAGAACATACTGCTCAGACAGCCGTTTTGCCCACACCAGTGCTCCGGCTTCATGGTTGTTTTTATAGAGCAGAGAAGCAGAGTAGATCAGATCGTTACCGGCATTAAGGAAACTCAGCCCCTTGGTGGCGAAGAAAGGCGGTTGCTGGGTAAAGCTGTTGTCCCACAGTTTACCTATGTCCTTACCGTACTGACCGTGACGGCTGGTTTCCAATATTTGCCAGTCATACACGTGGGCATTCCAAAACGCGCGAATGAAGCGAACCGTAGCCGGTTTATACACGGCAAACATCAGCTCGTAGAAGGGATAGGCATTTTTCAGCTCATGCACCAACACTTTTTCACTCGGCCCTTCAGGCTGAAGCGTTTTCAAATCAACAAAACGGTGTCCACCCCAAATTAGCAGACCGCTTTTATCCTGATAGTTGTCGAAGTAGTAACGCACGCTGGTTTTGGCGCGCTGTTGATAACGTTCATCGACCGTCAGGTTAGAAAGGCCAACCAGCACGCGCATAAAATTTTGCTGTGCGGAAAAGTTGGAGAGTACTGCGGTGCGCCCATCAGGGAAAATCCATTCAAGCTGTTTACCGGTGCGGGGATCGACACCGCTCGCCAATAAAGGTGAAGGCTGGGTGCCGTGATAATGGTCGCCCGCTTTATCCAGTACCGTATCGGCATACTGTTTTACAATAGTTAACCGATCGGCACTGTGTGCCTGACCAGCGAGTGCTGCCATGCAGCAGATGGCTGCCAAAGAGAGGGATATGTTTTTCATCGTTAATGTCCCTGTTAACAAACCAGCGTTTTTCGGCAGGAGTCAGGGTGCCGTTATTCTTTAAATTGTGAGTATGGTGATGTGAGCTAAAGGAAGTGAGATGAATCATACGAAAAAAGAAACGATGCTTTAATAAATACACTATTTGGTTTCATTGTTTGTTTTTCCTTTGTGACTGCGATCAACGGCTATTTTCTAACCCAATGTTTTTCTTATGCCTCCATTTTTGGGATAGCGAAACGTTTCGATTACGATCACAATTCCGCGAACTCTTTTTTGCTTTATCAGGACTTTTTCTTAAACTTTACTGCAAGCGAAACGTTTCGCTATAGAGATTAAGGCGAGTGAAGTTAATAATGAAAAAAGGCGTACTACTCAATTCCGAAGTCTCGAGCGTGATTGCCCGCCTTGGGCATACCGACCAGGTAGTGGTGTGTGATGCTGGGTTACCCATTCCTGCAACCACAACCCGTGTTGATCTGGCGTTAACACACAATGTGCCTACCTTTATACAGGTGCTGAGCGTGATTACGCAGGAGATGCAGGTGGAAGCGGCCATCGTTGCGCAAGAGATTATCGAGAAGAACCCGGTGCTCCATGAAGCTATTCGTGAGCATTTGCAACAGCTTGAACAACATCAGGGAAACACCATTGCGTTGCACTATGTCAGTCACGAGACATTCAAGACGCAAAGCGGGCAGAGCAGGGCCGTTTTTCGCAGCGGCGAATGCTCGCCCTATGCCAATATTATTTTGTGTGCTGGCGTAACCTTCTGAGGCCGAGATGGAACCTTTATTACAGTTGCAGGGGATTTTAAAAACCTTTCCCGGCGTAAAAGCGCTGTCCGGTGCCGCCCTGAATGTCTATCCCGGCAAGGTGATGGCGCTGGTGGGAGAAAACGGTGCCGGAAAATCCCCCCTAATGAAGGTGCTCACCGGCATTTACCGCAAAGATGCTGGTCATATTTGTTTTGTCGGGGAGGAGGTTGCCTTTAACGGGCCAAAATCTTCACAGCATGCGGGTATCGGTATTATTCACCAGGAACTCAACCTGATTCCCCAACTGACGATTGCTGAAAACATTTTTCTTGGCCGTGAATTTACCGGCACGTTGGGGCATATCGATTGGAAGAGGATGTACGCCGAGGCGGATAAGCTGCTGAAAAAGCTCAATCTGCGCTACAACAGTCGCCGACTGGTCGGCGAGTTGTCGATTGGTGACCAGCAAATGGTCGAGATTGCCAAGGTGCTGAGCTTTGAATCCAAAGTGATCATCATGGATGAACCCATCGATGCGCTCACCGATACTGAAACTGCGTCGTTGTTCACCGTGATTAAGGAGTTAACCGCACAAGGTTGCGGCATCATCTATATCTCCCACCGTTTAAAAGAGATTTTCGAAATTTGCGATGACGTAACTGTGCTGCGTGACGGCCAGTTTATTGGTGAACGCCCGGTCAACCAACTGCATGAAGAACAACTCATTGAAATGATGGTGGGGCGCAAGCTGGAAGAGCAGTACCCGCGTTTGAATACGGCACCGGGAGATATTCGCCTGGATGTTAAAGACCTGACGGGGTCCGGTGTCGAAGGCGTCAGCTTTACGCTTCGGCAGGGTGAAATTCTCGGTGTTTCCGGCCTGATGGGCGCAGGGCGCACTGAACTAATGAAGATCCTTTACGGTGCACTACCCCGCACGCGCGGTTACGTGGCGCTGGATGGCCGTGAGGTGGTGACGCGCAGTCCGCAGGATGGGCTGGCAAACGGCATCGTTTATATCTCTGAAGATCGCAAACGTGATGGCCTGGTGCTCGGGATGTCCGTCAAAGAGAACATGTCTTTGACGGCATTGCGTTATTTTAGCCGTGGTTTTGGTGCACTCAAACATGAAGACGAACGCACAGCCGTCAGTGATTTTATCCGTTTGTTCAATATCAAAACCCCCTCAATGGCGCAGCCGATAGGCCTGTTATCCGGCGGTAACCAGCAGAAGGTTGCCATTGCTCGCGGGCTGATGACGCGGCCAAAAGTACTGATTCTTGATGAACCTACTCGTGGTGTCGATGTGGGTGCGAAGAAAGAGATTTATCAGTTAATCAACCAGTTCAAGCAAGAAGGTCTCAGCATCATTTTGGTGTCATCCGAAATGCCGGAAGTACTTGGTATTAGCGATCGCATTTTGGTGATGCATGAAGGCCGCCTAAGCGGTGAATTCCCCATTGAGCAGGCAACCCAGGAAGTGCTGATGGCAGCTGCGGTTGGCAAGCAATATAGCGTAAAGCAGGAGTAAGTCAGACATGAGTTCCGAATCTATCACGGCAAAGTGCTGGTTCAGTAAAGAGTGGCTGTTGGAGCAAAAGTCGCTGATTGCCCTGCTGATCTTGATCGCAGTGGTCTCATCCATGAGCCCCAATTTTTTCACGGTCAATAACCTGTTCAATATCCTGCAACAGACATCGGTTAACGCCATCATGGCGGTGGGGATGATGCTGGTTATTCTGACCTCAGGCATCGATTTGTCGGTCGGATCGCTGCTGGCGTTGACCGGGGCGGTGGCGGCATCAATTGTTGGCCTGGAAGTGAATGCGCTGCTTGCGGTATTTGGCGCGTTGGCGCTCGGTGCGGCAATCGGCGCGGGCACAGGCATTATTGTCGCCAAAGGGAAAGTGCAGGCGTTTATCGCCACACTGGTGATGATGCTGCTGCGCGGTGTCACCATGGTGTACACCAACGGCAGCCCGATCAACACCGGCTTTTCCGATGTTTCCGATGCCTTCGGCTGGTTTGGTATTGGTCGCCCTCTCGGAATTCCGACACCGATCTGGCTGATGGTTATCGTTTTTATTGCTGCCTGGTACATGCTGCACCACACGCGGCTCGGGCGCTATATCTATGCGTTGGGAGGCAATGAAGCGGCAACACGCTTGTCGGGCATCAGCGTCGATAAAGTCAAAATTATCGTCTATGCCTTATGTGGGTTGTTGTCCGCACTGGCTGGGATTATCGAAGTCGCGCGTTTGTCGTCGGCGCAGCCGACGGCGGGCACGGGGTATGAACTGGATGCGATTGCGGCAGTGGTTCTGGGCGGAACCAGTTTGGCTGGCGGTAAAGGGCGCATTGTCGGCACGCTAATCGGCGCGCTGATTCTTGGGTTCCTCAACAATGGACTGAACCTGTTAGGTGTTTCTTCTTACTACCAAATGATCGTTAAGTCAGCCGTTATTTTGCTGGCGGTTTTGGTAGATAACAAAAGCAGTAAATAACCTTCATTCACACGCATAGGAATTGGATTATGAATATGAAAAAACTGGTTACGCTGGTTTCTGCTGTTGCATTAAGTGCCACTGTGAGCGCCAATGCGTTGGCAAAAGAGTCGATAGCATTGGTGGTTTCTACCCTGAATAACCCGTTCTTCGTGTCATTGAAAGACGGAGAGCAAAAAGAAGCCGATAAATTGGGCTACAACCTAGTGGTGCTGGATTCGCAAAACAACCCGGCGAAAGAGCTCTCCAACGTTCAGGATCTGACAGTGCGCGGTACCAAGCTGCTGCTTATCAACCCGACAGACTCTGATGCCGTAGGCAATGCGGTGAAACTGGCGAATCAAGCTAACATTCCGGTGATTACGCTGGACCGCGTGGCGGGCAGTGGCACGGTCGTGAGTCATGTAGCTTCTGATAACGCATTTGGCGGTAAAGTTGCTGGTGATTTCATCGCGAAAAAATTGGGTGAAGGTGCCAAAGTGATCCAACTTGAAGGCATTGCAGGGACTTCCGCTGCCCGTGAGCGCGGAGCCGGATTCATGAAATCCGCTGAGAAAAATAAATTCGCCATTCTTGCCAGCCAGCCGATTTCGATCGTACCAAAGGGTTGAACGTAATGCAGAACCTGCTCACTGCACATCCTGATGTAAAAGCCGTTTTTGCACAAAACGACGAAATGGCACTAGGTGCGCTGCGTGCTCTGCAAACCGCAGGTAAAACTGACGTGATGGTGGTCGGTTTTGATGGCACTCAGGATGGCGTAAAAGCAGTTGAGGGCGGAAAACTGGCGGCCACGGTTGCACAACGCCCTGAAAAAATCGGTGAAATCGGTGTGCAAACCGCTGACAAAGTCATCAAAGGTGAAAAGGTGCAGGCCATTATCCCGGTTGACCTGAAACTGGTTGCTAAAGAATAAGTTATTACAACAAAGAAAAACTGCGCTTCCGAAATAAGGCGGCGCTTTTAATCACTTTTGGGGAGATTTCTATGAAAACGGGCAAACTCGTGGTGTTGGGCAGTATTAATGCTGACCATATCCTTAATCTGGCACACTTCCCTCAACTAGGCGAAACGGTGATCGGTAAGCAATATCAGGTCGCTTTTGGTGGTAAAGGTGCCAATCAGGCAGTTGCTGCCGGGCGTAGCGGTGCTGATATTGCATTTATTGCGGGTGTGAGTGAGGATGATATTGGTACCCGTATTCTCCAGCAGCTGACGCGCGACCAGATAGATGTTTCTGCCGTTGAAACCGTTGCGCATGAAACCACTGGCGTGGCGCTGATTTTTGTTAATGGCGATGCTGAGAATATGATTGGCATTAATGCAGGCTCTAATGCGGCGGTCACCCCCGATTTTCTGGCGCGCCATCGTCAAAAGATCATTGATGCTTCTGCCTTGTTAATGCAGCTCGAGTCTCCGCTGGAGACCGTTATTGCCGCTGCCCAGTTAGCGCATCAGCACCAAACCCGCGTGATTTTAAACTCGGCTCCTGCCTGTGACTTGCCGGATGAACTGCTGGCGCTGGTGGATATGATTACGCCGAATGAAACCGAAGCGCAGCGTCTTACTGGTGTTACCGTACAAAACGAGCAAGATGCCGCGCAGGCTGCGCAAATATTGCATAATAAAGGCATTGCTACTGTGCTGATTACGTTGAGCAGTCGGGGCGTATGGCTGGGTGAAAACGGGCAAGGTCAGCGCATTCCCGGTTTTCGGGTTCAGGCGGTAGACACTATTGCGGCGGGCGATACCTTTAATGGTGCGCTGGTAACGGCACTTCTGGAAAATCAACCAATGCAAACAGCCGTGAAGTTTGCCCATGCTGCCGCTGCAATTGCGGTAACTCGCTCTGGCGCTCAACCTTCCGTGCCGTGGCGCAATGAGATCGACGCATTTTTACACTCCCAGGGGTGATACGTGGCCACAATGAAGGATGTTGCTCGCCTGGCGGGCGTGTCGACTTCAACAGTTTCACATGTAATTAATAACAATCGCTTCGTTAGCGACACGGTGCGTGAGCGGGTATTGGCGGCGGTTGATTCGCTCAACTATGCGCCGTCTGCTCTGGCACGCAGTTTGAAGATCAATCAGACGCAAACCATCGGTATGTTGCTTACGGCCAGTAGCAACCCGTTTTATGCTGAAGTGGTGCGTGGCGTTGAGCGCAGCTGCTATGAGCGCGGATATAGCCTGATCCTTTGCAATACTGAAGGCGATCATAACCGGCTGGACCGTAGCCTGGAAACCTTGATGCAAAAACGGGTTGATGGTCTGCTAATCATGTGCACCGAGAGTCATCGCCCTTCCTCTGAAACCATTAATCGTTACCCGTCAATTCCTCTGGTCATGATGGACTGGTCGCCGTTTGAAGGCGTCAGCGATGTTATCAAGGATAATTCCTTGCTTGGCGGGGATATTGCAACCAGCCATCTGATCGACAGCGGTTACCGTAATATCGCCTGTATTGCTGGCCCACAAGATAAAACAACGGCCTATAACCGACTGTTAGGTTATCGGCAAGCGATGCAGCGTGCAGGTTTGCCCGTTCCTGATGACTATGTTGTCTTGGGCGATTTCGAGTTTGAAACCGGATATCAGGCGATGCGTAAATTGCTGTCGCTGACGAAAAGGCCGGATGCCGTGTTCTGTAGCAATGATGCAATGGCCGTCGGGGTTTATCACGCGCTCTATCAGGCGGGATTGTCTATTCCTGCGGATATGGCTGTGGTGGGTTATGACGATATTGAACTGGCGCGTTATATGTCTCCGCTATTAACAACCATTCATCAACCCAAAGATGAATTGGGAGAACTGGCGGTAGATACGCTGTTATATCGCCTGGAACACCCCGATACGGAGCCAACGGTGTTGGTGTTAACGCCGGAGTTAGTGATGCGCGAGTCGGTTGCTCATCGGTCAATGGGGATTAATGCGCGGTAAAATGGGGCGATCGGAATAAAACAGAGTCAGCTATGCTGGTTTGATATGCTATTCGCCGAAAAAATGCGCACTCAGAAATAAAATTGAAATTAGCGCTTGTCAGGGCGCGAGAAGTGTCTATACTGCGCCTCCACTGACACGGCAACAGCGATTCGCGGTTGCGAGGTCAGTTAGAAAGTTGAACGAAAGATGTTGACTT
>NZ_JBLLJS010000015.1:0-30318 GCF_047692315.1 Symbiopectobacterium sp.
CCCCCCCCCCCCCGCGCCCCCTTTCACTGCAAGCACAGGACACGTTGAAAACGCGGTTATTGGCTGCGCTCCCGTTTGCGCTTACTCAGGCGCAAACGCGCGTTGTACAAGAAATTGAAGCCGACATGGAGAAGCCTTTCCCCATGATGCGCCTGGTACAGGGGGATGTCGGGTCAGGAAAAACGCTGGTTGCCGCACTAGCGGCACTGCGCGCCATTGCTAACGGTAAACAGGTGGCGTTAATGGCCCCCACCGAGCTACTGGCAGAGCAACATGCCATCAACTTTCGTCATTGGTTTGAACCCCTTGGCATTCAGGTCGGCTGGTTGGCGGGCAAACAAAAAGGCAAGGCGCGCGTTGCGCAACAAGAGGCTATCACCAATGGTCAGGTCAGCATGATCGTGGGTACGCATGCCATTTTTCAGCAGCAGGTGCAATTTAGTGGGTTAGCGCTGGTGATCATTGATGAACAGCACCGCTTCGGTGTGCATCAACGACTGGCGCTGTGGGAAAAAGGGGTGGAACAGGGCTTTCATCCCCATCAATTAATCATGACCGCGACCCCCATTCCACGCACGTTGGCGATGACCGCCTATGCCGATCTGGATACGTCAGTCATCGATGAGCTACCGCCAGGCAGAACACCTGTCACAACGGTCGCAATCCCCGATTCTCGCCGTGAAGATATTATCACCCGCGTCGATCGCGCCTGTCGGGAAGAAGGGCGTCAAGCCTACTGGGTCTGTACGCTGATTGAAGAGTCCGACTTGCTGGAAGCACAAGCCGCTGAGGCCACCTGCGAAGGGCTGAGAGCCACGCTGCCGGACCTGCGTATTGGATTGGTGCATGGGCGGATGAAAGCGCAAGAGAAGCAGGCGGTAATGCAGGCATTCAAACAGGGCGAACTGCAACTGCTGGTGGCAACCACGGTTATCGAAGTGGGGGTGGATGTGCCAAACGCCAGCCTGATGATCGTCGAAAACCCGGAGCGACTCGGTCTGGCACAACTCCATCAATTGCGCGGGCGCGTCGGGCGCGGAGCCATCGCTTCTCACTGTGTGTTGCTCTATAAAACACCGCTGAGTAAAACCGCACAGCAGCGCTTGCAGGTAATGCGCGACAGCAACGACGGTTTCGTCATTGCACAACGGGATTTAGAGATTCGCGGCCCCGGCGAGCTGCTGGGTACGCGACAAACCGGCAGCGCCGAATTTAAAGTGGCGGATTTGCTGCGTGACCAGGCACTTATCCCCGAGGTGCAGCGTGTGGCGCGCCACCTTCATGCCCACTATCCCGAACATGCGAAAGCGCTGATTGAACGCTGGTTACCGGAGCAGGTGCGCTATACCAATGCCTAGAGCCCACACGCTAGACTCACATAGAGGGTAGCAAATTCCCCTTATAGGGTAGCAAGCGTCTGTAACGTATCAGGGTTTTTCTCAACCATACGGATCAACAGCACAGCCTGTGCATTGGGTCTGGCTCTGCCCTGCTCCCAGTTCTGGTACGTTGATTCACCCGTATGCAGATATTGAGCAAAAACGGCCTGAGAGAGATTCAGTTTTTCCCGCACACTCTTAAGCTCAGCCGGTGCAATCGTCAACGGTTTACGAATTACTTTATGTGTTCTCAACGTAATTTTTCCTTGACGATGTGCCTCCATCGCCCCCAAACCATCCATCAATTCGTCATACAGATTGCGTTTTGTCATTTGCCAGTCCTCTTTTTAATCTGCTCAAGCACTTCGGACAGTATCTCAAGCTGAGGCTTTGTGAGATCGCTCATCTCGTCTTTATCGAATAAGGTAAACAGGTAGAACACGCCTTCTTCACTCCACCAATAATAGATCACCCTAAGCCCACCCCGTTTTCCCTTGTTTCTGTGTTCATCTTTAAATCTGATTTTCCGCAGGCCACCAGAGTGTTTGATCACATCACCGCATAGTGGATCTTCCAACAGCATTACCTGGAATTGGTGAAACTGCTCATCGGTCAGGTATTCTGCACGATACTTTTCAAAAACAGGCAGTCCGACAAAAATGGCTTCCATAGCGAGTTATCGTCCTTAAGTTAAGGATACTTTATCCTCGTATTAAGAGTAGTTCAATATGATAATTTGCGTAATTTCGCACCAACGTGACAGAAAGAGAAATACAGAGTTGCAAGTCACCACGATAAAAAATCGACGTTTTTTCACACATTGATAACGCTGTATTCAACAAATCCCCATTGTTCTCAGGAACACAGCAAGATTGTTTTATAATCGTTCCGCAAACGATTGCTTTTGCAAAGTAGATCATTAAAATGCCCTCTTTGTCATTTTAGGACGCCATTGATTATGACTACCACCACCACGGAACTGCCCCAAACGAAGACGCCAACTGCCGCGCCCCGTAACAGTGAACTGATTTATCGTCTGGAAGACAGACCGCCGTTAGCGCAAACGTTATTTGCCGCCAGCCAGCATCTGTTAGCCATGTTTGTAGCGGTGATTACGCCTGCTCTGCTGATTTGTCAGGCACTCGGCTTGCCCGCTCAGGATACGCAGCACATCATCAGCATGTCGCTGTTCGCTTCCGGTCTGGCGTCCATTCTGCAAATCAAAACCTGGGGTCCGGTGGGGTCAGGATTGCTTTCAATTCAGGGCACCAGCTTTAACTTTGTCACCCCGTTAATCATGGGTGGTCTGGCGCTGAAAAATGGCGGTGCCGATGTGCCTACCATGATGGCAGCGCTGTTCGGCACCCTGATGGTGGCGTCTTTCACTGAAATCATTCTCTCCCGCTTCCTGCATCTGGCGCGCCGTATCATTACGCCGCTGGTATCCGGTGTGGTGGTGATGATCATCGGCCTGTCACTGATTCAGGTTGGGTTAACATCGATCGGCGGCGGTTTTGCCGCGATGAACGATCACACCTTCGGTGCACCCAAGAATCTGGCGCTGGCCGCTATCGTTCTGCTGGTCATCATTCTGCTGAACCGTCAGCGTAACCCCTATCTGCGCGTGGCGTCACTGGTGATTGCCATGGCTGTCGGGTATTTCGCTGCCTGGGCGATGGGTATGTTGCCGCAAGGCTCCTCGGAGTCACAAACCCCAACGATCATGATTCCTACACCGCTTTATTACGGCCTTGGCTTTGACTGGAACCTGCTGATTCCGCTGATGCTGGTGTTTATGGTTACCTCGCTGGAAACCATTGGTGATATCACCGACACCTCCGACGTTTCCGAGCAGCCGGTTAGCAGCCCGCTTTACATGAAACGCCTGAAAGGCGGCGTGTTGGCTAACGGCATGAACTCCTGCCTGTCCGCCATCTTCAACACCTTCCAACACCTTCCCGAACTCCTGCTTCGGCCAGAACAACGGCGTTATCCAGCTTACTGGGGTTGCCAGCCACTATGTGGGTTTTGTAGTCGCACTGATGCTGATCGTACTGGGGCTGTTCCCGGCAGTAAGCGGCTTTGTACAGCACATTCCTGAACCCGTACTGGGCGGTGCAACCATCGTGATGTTCGGGACCATTGCTGCGTCTGGCGTGCGTATCGTGGCGCGTGAGCCATTAAACCGCCGCGCCATCATGATCATTGCGCTGTCGCTGGCTGTCGGTCTGGGCGTATCCCAGCAGCCACTGATTCTGCAATTCGCACCGGATTGGTTGAAAACCCTGCTGTCCTCCGGCATCGCCGCAGGGGGTATCACCGCGATTGTTCTGAATCTGATCTTCCCGCACGAAGAAAAGTAAAACCAGACAGAGGCAATAGTGTCCAACTTGAGTATGATAAAACGGCTGGTGTGGAAACACTGGCCGTTTTTTATTGTCTGTAACAACGGTTAGGTATTGAGACGCAGGAAGAATTGCGGCATAACACAAGTACTCACGATGACAAGGCATGGACTGATACGATGAAATTTCTCGGGAAACTACTGCTCACCTTGCTGTTGCTAGCCCTGTTGGCACTGGTCATCGTTTACGTTGTGTTGCAAACCCACTGGGCTGCAAACCGCATCACTTCTTGGGTAAATGACAATACGGACTACCAGCTCACGCTGGGAAAAATCGAACATAACTGGTCAGAAGCAGATCATATCGTCTTTAGTGATGTCACCTTTGGCGTCAAGGGGCAACCGTTGACCGTGGCCGCACGCCAAATTTCCTTTGGTTTTAGTGCGCGTCAGCTGACAGAACCGCGTCACTTTGGCAGCCTCGAGCTGGAAGGCGGGACGTTGAATCTGCTACCTGACAGCAGCATTGCCGTCCTGTTCATGGCTGATGTGCTGCAATTGCGCACCATGGCGCTGCAATCGCAAGATGGCGACTGGTCGCTAAACGGGCAGCAGATCAACGGCGGCATCACCCCCTGGCAGCCAGAGCCGGGACATTTGCTGGGCACACAAGGTAATTTCCAGCTCAGCGCCCGCTCGCTGCGCCTCAACGATGTCCCTGCCAGCCAGGTGCTGATTCAGGGCGAAATCAACAATAACCAGCTCAGGCTAACCAATTTTGGTGCCGATGTCGCGGGTGGTCAGTTAACCGGCAACGCCAGACGCGCAGAAGATGGAAGCTGGCAAGTGGATAGCCTGCGCCTGAGCAATGTGCGTTTACAAACCACGAAATCGCTGGAAGATTTCTGGCAGCCGGTGGCTGAACTGCCTTCGGTGGCGGTTTCCCGCTTTGATATGGTAGATGCCCGCATTGAAGGTCCAGGCTGGGCGTTTAGCGATCTTGACGTCACGCTACAAAATATCACTTTCCGCCAGCACAGCTGGGAGAGCGACGACGGAACGCTGTCGTTTAATGCCAGCGATATCGTCAACGGCAGCATGCACTTGATTGATCCTATCGTTAACCTTGCCGTCTCACCGCAAGGCGTTGCCATCAAACAGTTTACGACTCGCTGGGAAGGCGGCCTGATGCGCACCGATGGCATGTGGACGCGCAATAACCGCCGTCTGACCTTGAATGAAGTCGTGGTCGCAGGGATGGAATACACCCTGCCCACTGACTGGCGTGAACGCTGGCAGAAAACATTACCGGACTGGCTGAGCAACGTTGAGGTGAAGAAGTTCCGCGCTAACCGAAATCTACTCATCGATATCAACCCGGATTTTCCCTTTCAGCTCACCACTCTGGATGGCTACGGTAATAATCTGCTGCTGGCGCGTCAGCACCAGTGGGGCGTCTGGCAGGGCACGCTGAACCTTAATGCCAGCGATGCCACCTTTAACAAGCTCGACGTGCGCCGCCCTTCTCTCGCACTAAACGCCAGCGATGCGCAAATTGCCATTACCGAGCTCAGCGCATTTACACAACGTGGCCTGCTCGAGGCACAAGCCACTGTCGAGCAGCAGCCTGGCCGCGCGTTTACTTTGTCATTGAACGGACGTTCAGTGCCGATGGACACCCTGACACACTGGGGCTGGCAACCCGCTGAAACACTGCCCAGTGCCGACAGCAATCTGCAACTGCGTTTAACGGGAAATCTGGCCGCCAACACGCCGCTGAAACCGACGCTGAACGGCCTGTTACAGGGGACCACCAGCGATGGCACCAGCGTAAGGCAGCAGATTCAACACGGTGAAGTGAGCACCGCGCACTAACGGCCGCTACCCCGCTTCCGAGCCGCCTTTTTCCAATGGGTCGGCAGGCTGCGTGGGTAGCACGATATACACTCCTTCAAACACCGCGCCAGATTTGTCATCGCCAAACAACTCGACGTTCAGTTGTACCCGCGCTTTTAGCCCGCGCGCCAGGCGCGTGAGATTGCCGCTCAGCGAGCCAAGATCGGCCACAGAGCTGGGGCGACCGGTAATGGGCGAACTGTAACGAATATGCGCATCGGCAAGAATAATCGTTCCCCCGAGATGCCGTTCTCGCAGCAATAGCCAAATCAGCCCCCATCCGGTCAGGGTCACGGCTACCGGCAAACAGTGTATGGTGCGGGTTCTGGTTACCCGTTTCCGGCATGGTGGTGATAAATTTCTGCCCGGTATATTGGTTGATTCGCACCCCCATTTTCTTACTGAGAGGAATATGGTTGTACCAGGCTTGCTGCAACTGCGCGCACCAGTCAGGGCGATGCAGGATATCATCCAGAGAAGCAATGGGTTTGATCATCAGAAAATGGCGCACCGGCGTGGTTTGCGGCGCACTGATCTCTCCTTGCAGGGAAAAACTCAGCTTGGTAAAGAAATCCACCGCATCTTCACGCGCGCTGTACACCACGCGCTTGACCGCCTTCCTGACGAGCAACGGATTCCAGCGTCATCGCCACCAGCGTACCCAGCCCTTTGCATCGTACGCTGGGGTGCACCGTCATAAAGCGAATGGCGGCTTCGTTATCGGCATTGATGGAGAGACGGCCAATGGCCACCAGCCGCCCTTGCTCATCCACCACCGTCTGATGGTGAGCCAGCGCGTCATAGGCATCACGTTCTGAGCCAAGAGGTTGATGCAAAGGCTTACGCAGCATCTCCCAGCGGAACTGGTAGTAGGCATCCATCTCTTCAGCGGTTTCAGGCACTCTCAGGTGATACATTCCCTCCCCCTCCTTCCGATTGGCTGTGCTGGGCATCGGTGATAATGGGCGCGCGGACGCGCACGGCATCGTCACACCTGAAGCCAGAAGGTGACTGGCCCGTCGTTAACCAACGCAACCTGCATATCTACCGCGAAGCGGCCGGTTTCCGTGTGCGTGCCGCGTTCACGGCTCTGGGCGACAAAATACTGATACAACCGGTCAGCCTCGGCGGGTTCTGCGCCACGGGAAAAACTGGGGCGCATGCCTTTTTGCGTATCCGCCGCCAGCGTGAACTGCGACACGACCAACAGACTTCCCCCGGTTTGCTGCACGTTAAGGTTCATCTTGCCCTGCTCATCGCTGAAAATACGATAGCCAAGCACGCGCTCACACAGACGCGCCGCCTTACGCTCATCATCCCCTTGCTAGACGCCTAACAGCACCAGCAATCCCCCGGCAATTTCCCCGACGATGGCATTTTCCACCGCCACACTGGCGCTGGTAACACGCTGAATTAACGCAATCATAAACGACAACCACTCCTGGACCGCTGTTCTTTTAATCGATTTATCACCCAAAATGCTAACCGTTTTTATCACAGCTTCTCCGCGTTAGCGAAGGTATTGTGCGCGGGGGAAACAGGATGATCGGCAAAAAACTGCGGCACCGTGTCGCGATCGGTCACCAAAATGCTTTGGATCCCCAACGCCTGCGCAGCGGCAATATTCTGTGCATTATCATCAAAGAACAGCGTTTGTTCCGGCGTTGCCTGCTCTTGCGTCAAAACATACTGATAAATTCTCGCCTCCGGTTTACGCATCCCGATATCCTGAGACAGGTAGAGGTAATCGGCGGCCTCAGCCACTTCTGGAAACAGCGCGGGCCAGTGCGCGCAGTGCAGGCGGTTGGTGTTGGACAAAATGACGGCGCGGTGCCCTTGCTGGCGCAGTTGCTTCATCATATCCAGTACCTCGGGGCGCAGCGCAACAAAAATTGCCTGCCAGCCCGCAGTAAACTGCTCGTAACTCAGCAGCATGCCCATTTCCTGACACAGCCGGTTGCTAAACTCTTCATCACTGATTTCACCCCGTTCATGCAGTTCGAAGGCTTCATCCATGGTAAAGCGTTCTTTCAGCGTGGCGAGCGGCACACCGCTCAGCTTGTTCCACACGCCCAACACGCGGTTGAAATCGATATCAATGACAACGTTACCCAAATCAAAGATATAAAGCATTCCGCCCTCCAGACGTCATGGTTGTTTTTTCACTGTAGCGGGAAAAATGACGGCTGAACAGGGAGGAACATAACTAAAACGTATACGAAATACACAAGATCAGCAGGCAGGATTGGAAAAAGGCAGGGCGCCTGAAAGCGCCCTGGAATGGTTTTGTAAAGAGCGGCAGATTAGCCCTCTTTTGGCCCGCGGTTGGCGCGACGGCGATCGTTTTCGGTCAGGTGGCGTTTACGCAGACGGATAGACTGCGGCGTCACTTCAACCAATTCATCGTCATCGATAAACTCCAACGCTTGCTCCAGCGACATTTTCACCGCTGGCACCAGCACAGTGGCTTCATCAGTACCGGAAGCACGCATGTTGGTCAGTTTTTTACCCGTCAGACAGTTAACCGTCAGGTCATTGGAACGGGTGTGAATACCGATGATCTGGCCTTCATACACTTCTGCACCGTGACCCAGGAACAACTTACCGCGTTCCTGCAAGCTGAACAGCGCATAAGCTACCGCTTTACCCTGACCGTTGGAGATCAGCACGCCGTTCTGACGCTGGCCGATATCGCCCGGACGCACATCGTCGTAATGACTAAAGGTAGAGTACAGCAGACCGGTACCGGAGGTCATGGTCATAAAGTCGGTACGGAAGCCAATCAAGCCACGGCTCGGGATGATGTAATCCAGACGTACACGGCCTTTGCCATCCGGGTTCATGTCGCGCATTTCACCTTTACGCAGGCCCAGCGCTTCCATAACGGAACCCTGATGCTGATCTTCGATATCAACGGTAACTTGTTCGAACGGCTCCTGACGGCGGCCATCGATTTCACGGAAGATAACTTTCGGACGAGATACCGCCAGTTCGAAACCTTCACGACGCATGTTTTCGATCAGAACCGACAGGTGCAGTTCACCACGGCCAGACACACGGAAGGTATCCGGGTCTTCCGTTTCTTCGACGCGCAGCGCAACGTTGTGTACCAGCTCTTTCTTCAGACGATCCAGAATCTGACGAGAGGTCACAAATTTGCCTTCTTTGCCGCAGAATGGTGAGGTGTTAACCCCGAAAGACATGGTGACGGTCGGCTCATCCACAGACAGCGGCGGCAGCGCTTCGACGTTCGCAGGGTCACAGATGGTATCGGAGATGTTCAGTTCACCCAAACCGGTGATAGCGATGATGTCACCCGCTTCTGCCACTTCAGATTCGATACGTTGCAAACCCAAATGGCCCAACACCTGGCCGACTTTACCGTTACGGCGTTTACCTTCCGCATCGATAATCGTCACTTGCTGGTTCGGTTTAACACGACCGCGTTTGATACGGCCAATACCGATAACACCCACATAGCTGTTGTAGTCCAGCTGGGAGATTTGCATTTGCAGTGGACCGTCCAGATCGACGTTCGGTGCATCAACGTGTTTGACGATCGCTTCAAACAGCGGCGTCATGTCTTCCGCCATGTCTTCGTGATCCAAACCGGCGATACCCATCAACGCAGATGCATAAACGATAGGGAAATCCAGCTGTTCGTCGGTTGCACCCAGATTGACGAACAGATCGAACACCTGATCGACGACCCAGTCAGGACGCGCGCCCGGACGGTCGACTTTGTTGATGACCACAATCGGTTTCAGGCCATAGGCAAAAGCTTTTTGGGTAACGAAACGGGTCTGGGGCATCGGGCCGTCCATTGCGTCTACCAGCAGCAGCACGGAATCGACCATGGACATTACACGCTCCACTTCACCACCGAAATCGGCATGTCCTGGGGTGTCAACGATATTGATACGGTAATCTCTCCAGTTAATGGCGGTGTTCTTCGCCAGAATGGTGATACCGCGTTCTTTTTCCAGATCGTTGGAATCCATGACGCGCTCGATGGCGTCATTTCGTTCACCCAATGTTCCAGATTGTTGTAGCAGCTTATCAACCAGGGTTGTTTTCCCATGGTCAACGTGCGCAATAATAGCAATGTTACGCAAACTCTCGATCACAGCTTTGCCTCAGGCATTTAGAAATAGCGCGCTATTGTACACGGATTAAGCGAGGTACCAAACAAGATCACACTCCTAAGCGATAAACAACCCAGGGGTGCTTGCTTTGTGATCCCTTTCACGGTGCAACGGCGCAGAGAAAGTAAACAAACGCACACAAACAGTGCACTATTTTGGTGATTATGAACCATAATAGTGCAACGAACGGTAATGGTGCAGGCACTGCCTTCAACAAAAGCCCGAAAACAACGCCTCGCAACGACGTGCGTAGAGTTGGCACGATTTTAGCTTAAACCTTATTACGGTAACAAACATCATTCCATAACGATATTCGTTCCACGACGATAAATGACAAATCGGGAGGTCCAAGTATGTCCGCAGAACATGTTTTGACGATGCTGAACGAGCACGAAGTAAAATTCGTCGACTTACGCTTTACCAATACCAAAGGTAAAGAGCAGCACGTCACCATTCCGGCTCACCAGGTTAGCGCTGACTTCTTCGAAGAAGGCAAAATGTTCGACGGCTCCTCTATTGGTGGCTGGAAAGGCATTAACGAATCTGACATGGTGCTGATGCCTGACGCTAGCACCGCGGTACTGGATCCATTCTATGAAGACACGACGCTGATCATTCGTTGCGACATTCTGGAACCGAACACCATGCAAGGTTACGATCGCGACCCGCGCGGAAGAGTACCTGCGTTCTACCGGCATCACGGATACCGTTCTGTTTGGACCAGAACCGGAATTTTTCCTGTTTGATGACGTTCGCTTCGGCAGCAGCATCTCCGGCTCTCACGTTGCTATCGACGACATCGAAGGCGCCTGGAACTCCAGCACCAAATACGAAGGCGGCAACAAAGGCCACCGTCCGGCAGTGAAAGGCGGTTACTTCCCAGTTCCGCCGGTCGATTCTTCACAGGACATCCGTTCTCAGATGTGTCAGGTGATGGAACAAATGGGCCTGGTTATTGAAGCTCACCACCACGAAGTGGCGACTGCTGGCCAGAACGAAGTGGCAACCCGCTTCAACACCATGACCAAAAAAGCGGACGAAATTCAGATTTACAAATACGTTGTTCACAACGTAGCGCACGCTTACGGCAAAACCGCAACCTTTATGCCGAAACCGATGTTCGGTGACAACGGCTCCGGTATGCACTGCCACATGTCCTTGTCCAAAGGCGGCACCAACAAATTCTCCGGCGACAAATACGCTGGCCTGTCTGAAGAAGCGCTGTTCTACATCGGCGGTATCATCAAACACGCTAAAGCGATTAACGCCCTGTCTAACCCGACCACCAACTCTTACAAGCGTCTGGTCCCGGGTTATGGAGCACCGGTAATGCTGGCTTACTCCGCACGTAACCGTTCTGCTTCTATCCGTATCCCGTTCGTATCCAGCCCGAAAGCAGCACGTATCGAAGTGCGCTTCCTGGACCCGGCTGCTAACCCGTACCTGTGCTTCGCAGCACTGCTGATGGCGGGTCTGGATGGTATCAAGAACAAGATCCACCCTGGCGATGCCATGGACAAAAACCTGTACGATCTGCCGCCGGAAGAAGCGAATGAAATCCCGCAGGTTGCAGGCTCTCTGGAAGAAGCACTGAATGCGCTGGACGCTGACCGTGTATTCCTGACGGCGGGCGGTGTGTTCACTGACGACGCTATCGATGCATACATCGGTCTGCGCCGTGAAGAGAACGATCGCGTTCGCATGACGCCGCACCCGGTTGAGTTCGAACTGTACTACATCGTTTAATAAGCGACTGCGTACCTATGATTTACCTCGGCGTGGCGGGCGTGCTGAACCCCGCCATGACCGAGCATTAACAGAATTATAAGAAGTTTGTTTTTGTTGCCGTGGAAACTTTTCAGCCCATCTTCGGATGGGCTTTTTTCACCATCGGCCTTATTTCTTCATCATCAATATTGGCCGTTGCGACGTAACATCCATCATCTACACTACAATGCACCGCTAGGGTGCAGGAGTCTGCGTTATGGCAACAGGCCCGATGCTGGGCAGATCCTCAATTCTTTGATCAATAGTATTTTATTGCTGGATAATGACCTGGCAATCCACTATTCCAATCCGGCTGCCCAGCAGTTGCTGGCGCAAAGTTCACGCAAACTGGCGGGAACACCGTTGCCGGATCTGCTCAGCTATTTTTCGTTGAATATTGAGCTGATGCTCGAAAGTCTAAACGCGGGTCAAGGATTTACGGATAATGAAGTGACTATCGTTGTCGATGGCAGAGCGCACATCATGTCGCTCACCGCACAACGCATTCAAAACCGTTTTATCCTTTTGGAGATGGCGCCCATGGACAACCAGCGCCGCCTCAGTCAGGAGCAATTACAGCATTCACAGCAGCAGGCAGCGCGCGATTTGGTGCGCGGCCTGGCGCACCAAATCAAGAATCCGCTCGGCGGATTACGCGGCGCGGCACAACTGCTGGCCAAAGCGCTGCCCGACCCGGCGCTGACCGAATATACCAAAGTGATCATTGAGCAGGCCGATCGCCTGCGCAATCTGGTGGACAGGCTATTAGGGCCACAGCAGCCCGGTTTACACGTAACGCAAAGCATTCATCAAGTCGCTGAGCGCGTGTGTCAGTTGGTGTCGCTGGAAAAACCCGACAACGTGACGCTGGTGAAAGATTACGATCCCAGCCTGCCAGAGCTGACTCACGACCCAGACCAGATTGAACAAGTGCTGCTGAACATCACCCGCAATGCGCTACAGGCGCTGGGTAAAGAAGGCGACACTATTACGCTACGCACACGTACCGCCTTTCAACTCACGCTACACGGCGTGCGCTATCGCCTGGCGGCGCGTATTGATATCGAAGACGATGGCCCGGGCGTGCCCGCTCAACTGCAAGACACGCTGTTTTATCCCATGGTAAGCGGTCGCGAAGGGGGCACCGGGCTGGGATTATCTATCGCGCGCAGCCTGATCGATCAGCATTCGGGAAAAATTAAATTTAACAGTTGGCCAGGCCATACCGAATTCTCGGTTTACCTGCCCATTCGCCAGTGAGGTTCACGATGCAACGAGGGATAGTCTGGATTGTCGATGACGATAGCTCCATCCGTTGGGTGCTGGAGCGCGCGCTCACTGGGCGGGGTTGACCTGTGCCACCTTTGATAACGGAAATCAGGCGCTGCACGCGCTGGCAACACAAACGCCGGATGTACTGCTGTCCGATATTCGCATGCCGGGTATGGATGGCCTGGCACTGCTGCAACAGATAAAACAGCGCCACCCGATGCTGCCGGTGATCATCATGACCGCACACTCCGATCTGGATGCGGCGGTAAGCGCTTACCAACAGGGGGCATTTGATTATCTGCCCAAGCCGTTTGATATTGACGAAGCCGTCGCGTTGGTTGAACGCGCTATCAGTCACTATCTGGAACAGCAGCAGCCCGTCAGAGCGCAGCCGCTCAATGGCCCCACCACGGACATTATTGGTGAAGCCCCGGCCATGCAGGATGTGTTCCGCATTATTGGCCGACTCTCCCGTTCATCCATCAGCGTGCTGATTAACGGAGAATCCGGAACCGGTAAAGAACTGGTGGCGCATGCGTTGCACCGCCACAGCCCACGCGCCAAAGCGCCATTTATCGCATTGAATATGGCGGCTATCCCTAAGGATCTGATTGAATCAGAACTGTTTGGTCACGAAAAAGGGGCGTTTACCGGCGCTAACCAGATTCGCCAGGGCAGCTTTGAACAAGCCGATGGCGGTACGCTCTTTCTGGATGAAATCGGCGATATGCCGCTGGATGTGCAAACGCGGCTGTTACGCGTATTGGCTGACGGGCAGTTCTACCGCGTCGGCGGCTATGCTGCGGTGAAGGTGGATGTGCGTATCATCGCCGCTACCCACCAAAATCTGGAACTGCGGGTTCAGGAAGGCAAATTCCGTGAAGACCTGTTTCACCGCCTGAATGTGATTCGCGTCCATCTGCCTCCTTTTCGTGAACGGCGCGAAGATATTCCGCGTCTGGCACGCTACTTCTTGCAGGCAACGACCAAAGAGCTGGGGGTAGAACCGAAAAATCTGTATCCTGAAACGGAAACCGCGCTGACGCTCCTGCCCTGGCCGGGCAACGTGCGTCAGTTGGAAACACCTGCCGCTGGTTGACCGTCATGGCCGCTGGGCAAGAGGTGCTGATTCAGGACCTGCCGCCGGAGCTGTTTGAAACCACGGCACCAGACGCCACGGTGCACATGCTGCCAGACAGTTGGGCGACCCTGTTAGCGCAATGGGCCGATCGTGCGTTGCGTTCCGGTCATCAAAACCTGTTTTCCGAAGCTCAACTAGAGATGGAAAGAACGCTGCTCACCACCGCGTTACGCCACACGCAAGGTCATAAGCAAGAGGCGGCTCGCCTGTTGGGATGGGGACGTAACACCCTGACGCGCAAGCTCAAAGAGCTAGGAATGGAATAAGCAGAACACGCATAATCTACGGCCATCATTAACATGGTGACCGTATTTTTTTGCCCGTCTGGTGACGGGGAACCGACCATAAAAAGTATCGTTTGGAATTACAATCCAGCGCACAAAATTGTCGATATTTTGTTCTTTACATAAAACAAGCCCGCAGTATGATCGTGTCGCTAATTCAGGAGAAAGTACCATGCTAGATTCACTCATTTCTGCGGCGACGCACGGCGCTGAGCTCGGAGCAGCGGCAAGCCATTCACCGCAAACCGC
The DNA here is from genome assembly GCF_047692315.1 of Symbiopectobacterium sp. GTDB lineage: Bacteria > Pseudomonadota > Gammaproteobacteria > Enterobacterales > Enterobacteriaceae > Symbiopectobacterium. The sequence goes on from NZ_JBLLJS010000015.1 coordinate 14,478, forward strand.
CATTGCTGCGATTCTGTGCGCTGCATTGATCAATCTCTTTATTTAGGCCTGACCACTACGCCATCGGGCTGATGTCCTATATCACAATAACATCACCCATCATCTCGATGATGACACTGTTTTAACCTGAAAACGCCCCGCTAACGTCGGGGCGTTTTTTTCTTGTTTTACATTGACTCAATTTGTCCCACCGGGGCGTGGTACTGGATAATCTTTATCCAGTTGTATCGGTTGCGCGTAGCCACTGTTCCACAACTGGGCGTACAAAGTATCAATGCGCGCGGCCATCGCCGGACTTTGCATCACAATCTCCAGATTGCGCGAGTTATCAAGATAACCACCGCTCCAGTTGCTGGTGCCCACCCAGGCTTTTTGCTCATCAATGGTCATGATCTTGCTGTGAATCACGCGGGCAAAGGGGATGAACCCACTGCTTGCCTCAGGCAATGTCACAATTTTCACCTCAACGTTCGGCAGCACTGCCAAACTTTTGAGATAAGCAATGTTCGGCTTTTTGGTGCTCCAGTTCGCCACCATTAACTCCACTTTCACTCCACGTGCTGCAGCGCTGCGTAAAGCATTATCAATCACCGCATAATAAGGGCGAGTGCGATTCGGACCGTATGAGAACGGCGCGTAGTCCATCACCTGAATGCGCCCGCGGTTTTTCGCTTGCGTCAGTAAGCGTGGTAACCCCGCTTCAGAGTCCAGCACGCCCGATGGGTTGAACGCTTTGGGGCTGGCAACCAGATAGTTATCCGGGCGCGTATCATCCTGCACAGCCGTTTGCATAACGGGCTTGACGGCCATACCTTGAGCCAGTGCTTCCTGCGCCTGCCAGTCCTGCTCAAACACCGCATTGAGTTGTTTAACCACGCTGAGGTCATCGATAAGTAGCCCAGTTTCGTGAATATGCTCAAGCGAACGCCAGTCGAAATTTTGGCTGCCGACGTAGGCGCGTTTGCCATCCACCAGCAGGTATTTAGCATGCAGAATCCCGCCGGTCAGCTTACCGAAAGGAATGACCCGCAGTTCCAGATTGGGAATTGCTTTCAACTGCGCCAGCGTTTCCGGTGTTGAAAGTGCAATGCCCTTCTCTTCTTAACAGAAAGCGGATGCGTACACCGCGCTCTCCCGCACTGCGCAGATGTTGCAACACGTTATCCAGCCGAGAACCGCTCTGATTGGCAACGTAGAACTCTCCCAACGACAGGCTATGCTGCGCTTCATCAAACAGCGCACTCCAGACAGCATCCAGCGCACGCAGATCGGGAGCACCTAATGCGGTTTCTACCGGCGCGGTATACACCAGTTCATAACCGGGAATGCTGAAATCCGCCAGCACCGATGGGGTAAAAAAACACAGCCCCAGCCCAATCCCCGTGGTCCAGCGCCACCCACGGCGTTGCACAAGCCGCGCGCTACGCATAACGCTTTACCCCATTTTCCTGCACTGCTGCTGGCTTGATGGGCTGGCGGGTATGTGGCATTCCGGCACGCAGCAGCAGCACTTTCAGCGCCTCATTGATGTGCTCCATGCGGCTTTGCAGGAAGTTATTTCCCAGCAGGCACAGTCCGCGTGTCATTTGTGGTTTACTTTGCAGATATTGGGTATCGATAAGATCGTTGAGCTCATCACGATCACGATTCGCCGCCTGCGGCAGCAATGGTGCAATCAGCGTTGCTGCCAGGCTGTTACGCTGGCTGAGCTCAGCGGGGAGATCGTGAAGGTGGAGAATATCTGCGGTCAGCGCACCAAGCAAGCGCTTGGTCTGACGGCGCGTATAGGCAAAGAACAGTCCACGTTCAATGATGATGATCAGAGCCGCCGCCAGCGAGGCATACATCACGTAGAAAATAATATCGTGCAGATCGTTTGCGTTCATAAGGGTCTTATTTTCCTTCGGTGCTTGTCACGCCCTTGCAGGCGCGTGACGGTGATAAGCAACTCCCCTACGGATAAGCGCCGCCAGGGGATATCAGGTTTGCGAGCAATTAGAAGGTAGCGTCCAGCGACACGCTAAATGTACGTTCTTCACCCACGTTGTAATAAGGCGTGCTGGCGCGTACGCCGTTATGCGTAGCGGCGTTGAACACCACGGTGCGTGCAGAATCCGGGTATTCCTTATCAAACACGTTGTTGACGTTAAAACGCAGTGTGGCGCTTTTGATGATCTTCTTGTCCACCGGCAGGTGAATACCCGCATTGAGATCGACCACGGTGCACCCACCAATCTTCTCGTCGTTGGTCATGTCACCGTAAAACGCACCGGTATAACGGCCATTAATGCCTGCGTAGTAGCGGCTATCGTCATAACCCACTCCCAGATTAAGCATGTTCTTCGGCGTGTTGGCGGAACGTTTTCCTGTGGTTGGCAGCGTAGAGCCGTTGGCGGCAATATCGTCTCTCTGCTTGGAATCGGTATAGGTGTAAGAGGCAAAGTAGTTGAAGTTATACGGCGGTTTGCCGCTCAACTCCGTCTCGATACCTTTGTTCTCCACTTTATCGGCGTTGATCATCTCGTATTCACCATCAACGTTACGACTGGAGATCTGACGATCGGTAAACGCGATGTAGAACAGTGAGGTGCTCAACATCACATCTTGCCCTTGGAAGCGCCAGCCCAGTTCGTGGTTCCAGCTCAATTTAGGCTTGGTATTGATGGAGTCACCCAGGTTATAGAGCACGTAGTTAGGTGGCGTACGCATATTGCGCGTCAGGCTGTAAAGCACCTGATTCTCGGGGTTAATTTTGTACGCAGCACTGAAACTCGGCAGGAACTCTTTGTAGGTGAGAGCCTTTTTCTCTTCCACAGAGCTCAAACTACCCAGATCGTGCCCGTCACGTTTAACGTGCTGCCAGGCCAAGCCGCCAGAGAGCGTCCAGTCGGGGGAGACAAACCAGGTATCCTGCAACCAAAACTTATGTACCGGTGTGACGGTAAACTGGTTACGCCCCTGGATCACTTTGCCGTTGGCGTCTTTCACTAAATGCGAGCCATTCGGCTTACCGGAAAGATCAATGGGGTTACCGTCGGCTTTAATGCCGATATAGGGCTGCGTCTGACGTTGGCGCGCACGTTCAAACCAGTAGCCCATATCGAGACTGTGCTGGTCATTGAGATCCCATTTCAGGGTGTTAGTGATGCCCGGACGCCAGGTTTCTGTCCAGGAGGGGCGATAGTAAGTATTGCTGCTCAGGTTACTGAGATCGTAACTGCCCGATTTGTCGTTGGTGGTGGAAGAAAGCGTATAGGCCGATTGACCGCTGAAACTGCCACCGTTGCCCCAGTAGTAATAGGGTTGCAACGTCAGCGACAGATTATCACGCAGTTGCAGCTTCTGTGTGAAGGTAAGGTTCGGGCTTTCAAAAGGGTTACGGTTGATCTTGTAGTAACGTGAGAGCTGACCGCGACTGTTATATTCCGGCGTGGTCGGGTAATCGACATAGCGCTCCTGGTTCAGGAAGGTGCTTTTGCTCAGCGTGTTGTAATTATTCATATCCTGCTTGTTGTACTTAACCAGCAGGTTGCTGCTGTTGCCGTTGTCATCTTCATACAGGCCGTTCCATTCCAGTTTGTTGGAACGGGTAGCCTCTTTGCCACGCCACTTGTCGGCATCCGTGTACGAGTAGGACAACCAACTGCTGAAGCCGTCATGCAGTCCGGTCTCCAAACGGATCAGCGATTTGCTCAGGTTGTTGCTGCCAAAGGTTTGCTTGATAAATCCACCAAACTCTTTGGCTGGACGTTTGGTCACCAGACCAATGTTGCCCCCGCTGGAGACAATATGCGGACCATTCATCTCTGATGAACCTTGGGTAACAAAAATTTGCTCAAGGTTTTCCGCATCACCCAACTGATTGGCATACACGCTGTAACTGCCCGAATCGTTCATAGGGATGCCATCGACCGAGAGGCCAATCTGGTCATTGCTCATACCGCGCATGGTGTAATCGATACCGCTCAGGCCGGTGGAGTCATTGCTGCTGACATTCAGGCCAGCGGTATATTTCAGCTTATCGATGGCGTTACCGGTAGCGGGCATTTTATCCATCGCTTCTTTGGTTACCGTCGAGCGGGATTTTGCACTCTCTTCCTGAATCATCATCCCCTCGCCCAACGGCGCACCTTTAACCTGAATGGAGCCGATGTCTGTCGCATCGTTTGCCAGCAAGGTTCCCGACCATAAGGCGGCCGCAACAGAGAGGGATATCCTTAAAACTGTGAATAATTTCATTGTGTTAATCACCCTGATTCAATGTTGTGTATAGGCGCTTACTGCGCTTGGTAATGAAATGTGGCTAAAAAACGTTTGGTGTTTTGCCCGGCAAACGCTTCTGCCGGAAACGGCCTGACCTGCGTGATGCTTTGTAACGTGCTGGTCGCCGCCCGATTAAGCAGCATGCTGGCGGCTTTCTGGTTAATGCCGCTGTTGAGCACGCGGCCATTGCGATCGACGTCCAGCCAGATTTCGACGTTCCCTTCCGGGCGCTCCAATGACGCCTGACGCCCCGTTGAGTAGCGTTTCAACTGCTCAATCTGGCCACACAGCGCCTGGATATAGCTGTTTTCCAACGCCTGTGCGTTCACTTTCGGGGGCGCAGGCGTGGGCACGGCGGGTGCCGGTGCGGGGGCTTTTACCACGGCAGCTTTCGCGGGTGTGGCAACGGGCGCAGAGCGCGGCGTCGGAGCAGGCTTTGGCTTGGGCACCGGTTTAGGCTCGGGTTTGGGTTCCGGCTTCGGTTCTGGTTTTGGCGGTGGTGCTTCAACGATCGGTTCTGGCGTCTCGACGGGCTCTGGCTCCGGTTCTGGCAACGTTTCCTCGGGAGGCGTTTCAGGCTCCGGGGAGATTACCTCTTCCGGAGGCGCAGGCGGCGTAAGATCTGCGAGAGACAGCTCCATAACGCTGTCGTTATACTGAGGTTGTACTTTGAGCGAGCTCTGCTGTGTCATTACCATCAAGCACGCGGCAACCAGCTGATGGCACGACGTGAACGATAAAGCCAATACATGTCACTGCTTCCGCGTTGCGATTGAAACCGAGGTAAACCCGCCTTGGCGCAGGGTATCCATCACCGCAACCAGGCGCTCAACCGCCACCTGCTTATCGCTGTTAACGATAATGGTGGTGGTCTCTCCGGCCTGTTGCTGCTGTTTTAAGGTGCTGACCAAATCGGTAATTAGGATAGGTGAGCCATCCAGTTGCAGTTGGTCTTGCTCACCTAAGGTAACGATGGCTTTTTTCTGCAGTTTTAGCTGCTGGGCGCTTGCTGGCAGAGGGAAGCTGGGTTTTCAGCCCCGTAGCAGGAAGGACGTTGATACTGATCAGGACGAAAAACACTAGTAAGAACATCATGACGTCGATCATTGGGATCAACTCGATATGTGCCTTGTTTCTTTTTGGTTCGTTCCAGTTTCGCATTTTCTCTCTTCCCATCGTTGGCGTTCGGCGATGACGCGCAAGGATGAATGGGTCCCCAAAGGTGGCAGCAACCACAGAATGGTTAGCTGCCAAAGCAAAGCGGCCACTATAGAGAGTGCATATTTAAATTTGTTTACACTTATGTGATTATTTTTTTCATTTCTGGTGGTTTTTTGATGTGATTTTTTCAATATGACATGAATTTGATATTTTTCTTACAGGATGGAAGAATATCCGAAAGGGTGAACGCTTATTTTTCCGGTTGCCTAGATACGATATACTGTCGATGCTGCGGCAAAATCCGTAGCCGGAATTGGCGTTCCGACATTTACCACGGTAGTAATTCCCAACTCACCACGGAGACTACCTTATGGCGACTATCCTTCCCTTGCGACATCCGCAATTCTTCATCACCTTACCTGCGGGGGTGCATCATGTATGACGCTACGCCCCTTACCGTCGAAGAACATGTCGATCATTGCCGCGCGCTCGCCTATGCCATCATCGAGCTGAGCAATCCTCAAGCCAAAGAACTGCTGAACTTTATCCTGTGGGAACGGTTGAATCAGTTAAATGAGGCGCTGCAAACGGAGGAAGCGTGAATGGTTGAGAGAGGTATGGAAATAAAAAGCGGGTAGCGATACGTTAACTTTCTGACATGCCTGACACGCAATGCGTTAATGACATAATCGGTAATTGCCGCTAACGCAGGCAATTACCGTCACAAGCACCATCAAATCACACGCGAAAACTGTTGCGTCCTTGCCTTGGCACGCAGATAGCTATCAAAGCACATGCAGATATTGCGAATCAACAAGCAGCCTTTAGGCGTTACCACGATCCCCGTAGGGCGCAGTTCAGCCAGGCCATCCTGCACCAACGGAGCCAACAGACGCAAATCTTCCGCGAAATAGAGACGGCAATCGATGCCGTAAGCCGATTCAATCGCCGCGTAATCCAAACGGAAATTACAGATGAGACTTTTGATCACATCGCGACGGATGCAGTCATCGTGCGTCAGACGCAAGCCGCGCCACAGCGCATTGCCCTGCTCACCCACCTTTTCATAGTAGGTTTTCAACACCTTTTCATTTTGCGCGTAGCTGTCACCAATCATGCTGATCGCCGACACCCCCATGCCCAGCAGGTCGGTGTCACCCTGCGTGGTGTAGCCCTGAAAATTACGGTGCAATTTACCGGCACGTTGCGCCAGCGCCAGTTCATCGTCTGGGCGAGCAAAGTGATCCATACCGATAAACTGATAGCCCGATTGGGTGAGCGTCGTAATGGTTTGGCGCAGAATCTCCAGCTTTTGTGCTGGGCTCGGCAAATCCGCATCTTTGATTTTACGCTGAGCGGCAAATAGCGTCGGCAAATGGGCGTAGTTGAACACGCTGAGACGATGCGGGCTTAACTCAGCAACGCGTTGCAGGGTAAAAGCAAAGCTCTCCGGCGTCTGTTTCGGCAAGCCGTAAATAAGATCGATATTGGTAGAGGTGAAGCCAAGCGCCTTGGCGCGTTCAATCAGCGCAAAGATAAACGCCTCGTCCTGCTCACGGTTCACCAGGCGTTGCACTTCCTTGTTGAAATCCTGCACGCCCATACTCAGGCGATTAAACCCTTCCGCACGCAGGTGATCAAGGATATCCAGCTCGATTTCACGCGGATCGACCTCCAGCGAGATTTCCGCCTCATCCGCGAACAGGAAATTCTCGCGCAACAACGCTATCAGCCGGCTGATTTGATCTTTGTTGAGATAGGTGGGCGTACCGCCGCCCCAGTGCAGCTGCGTCACGATGCGTCCGGCGAACAGCGGCGCGCACTGGCGAATCTCCACGGCCAGCACATCAAGATACTCTTCAGCTTTGTGCTGCTGGCGGGTCACCAGCTTGTTGCAACCGCAGAAATAGCACAGACGATGACAAAACGGGATATGGACATAAAGCGACAGCGGCCGTTGTGGGTAACGCGCTATCGCCTGATGGAATGCCGCATCATCATACTGTTCGTTAAACTCCAGCGCCGTGGGATACGAGGTATAGCGCGGCCCGGAATAGTTGTATTTTTGAATCAGGGCTAAATCCCAATCGACGTGTTGCTCTTGCATGCTGTTACTCCTTCCGCTTGTATTCCCCGACAGCGCTTTTCAGCGGCAGCCTGCGCTGCCGTACCCCGAACACCGAACACCGAACACCGAACACCGATCGCTGTAATCGCGTTTTACGCCGGGAAAGCAGCCACAGTTTAACCAACAGACACAGCAGATAACAGACAACCAACACCAAGATGAGAGACAGCAGCCCTTTTATCTATCAGAATACGTCTTTTGGGTTATTACGCTTGAGGAGCTGCATCATGTCTTCCTGCTGCGCGTCTTCTTCGTCGTCATCCATTTCGATGCCCAGCTCATCCATCAAGGCATTGATACGATCGAGCGTGCTATCCACCCATTTTTGATCGTCTTTGCTCAGCGTTTCGCCGTTATCCAGACGCTCCAGCAGCGCGTCAAGACGATCGTCATTTTCCAGCAACGCCAATTCCTGCTCTGGGGTCAGGCGCGTTTCCGCTACCGTTTCTGCTTTAGGCTTAGCAGACTTATGCATATTTTGCGGTTTCGTACTTTGTGACTGCTCGTCACTTACCGTCAGCGCGATAGGTTTTTTACTGCCGATACGCGGGTCACTTTTTTTCCCCTGACCGGATTGCTTTGCGGCTTCCACCGCAGGGTTTGCACGGCTGCTCGCCGCACGACCACTGTGTTTTTTCTGACGTTTACGCTCCCAGACTTCGCTGTTAAGCTCGGCGCGCGTCTTTTTCTTTGCTTTAGATGTCGACGCCTTCGCGCCTGGGGCTTTAGTGCCCGAATTTTTCACCGGCTGTTTCATAACAACACTCTCAGGTAAACAGAAGATAATTGCGGCGGAATCTAGCAGAAAGGCCAGCAATGAAAAAGGGCCGGTACGGCCATTAGGCGAATTCGCCTCGCACAATACAGACAGGCACCGATAACCCCGCGTTTCGGGTCAGTTATAGGTATAATAGACCCAAAACCACCTATCCAGACAGAGATAACCATTGTGACCGAACAAGAGAACCCAAACGTGACGCATAACTACAATGTGACGCATTTTGTCACCAGCGCTCCCGATATTCGTCACCTGCCTGCCGATAGCGGTATTGAAGTGGCTTTTGCCGGACGCTCCAACGCGGGGAAATCCAGCGCCCTAAACACACTCACCAACCAGAAAAGCCTGGCGCGCACCAGTAAAACACCGGGACGTACCCAGCTTATCAACCTGTTTGAGGTCACAGAGGGCGTGCGTCTGGTAGACCTTCCCGGCTATGGCTATGCCGAAGTTCCTGAAGAGATGAAGCGGAAATGGCAGCGTGCGCGGGGGGAATATCTGCAAAAACGCGCCTGTCTGCAAGGACTGGTGGTGTTAATGGATATCCGTCATCCGCTGAAAGATCTCGATCAGCAAATGATTGAATGGGCAGTGGCTGTTGAACTGCCGGTACTCATTCTGCTCACCAAAGCCGATAAACTGGCTGCCGACGCGCGCAAAGCGCAACTGAATATGGTGCGCGAAGCGGTGTTGCCGTTTATGGGCGATATTCAGGTTGAAGCCTTCTCTTCCCTGAAAAAACAGGGCGTTGATAAACTGCGCCAAAAGCTCGATCTGTGGTTCAGTACCCGCCCGTCAGTACAGGAAGATGCTGATCATTGAAATTAATTGCCGCGATCGTTCCCGATCTTGCGGCATTTTTCTGACTCACGCCCAATAAAAAACGCCGAAGTGACCGGGGCGGCTAATATTCAGCCAAATCCGATTACGTGAAGTAAAAGGTCTGAAAGATAGAACATCTTACCTCTGTACCCTACGTCGTTAACTCTACCCTATTTTTTCGCCAGAACAAAGGTTTTTTTGTTGTTTAGTTTCATAAAAAATGGCTATTGCTCACACAAAGTCAAAGCAGGTCACACAATCCTGTAGTTTAATTACAGAAATGAATAACTTAGTGTGCATTAAATGTTCAGTTGCAACATCCTGTTTTTCTGTACATTAATGCGCCTCATCCCAGTTTTTTCCTTCGCCAACATCAACGCGTAACGGAACGTTCAGCGACATACAGCCTTCCATCAGGGTAACGATCTTTTGTTTAGCGGCATCCAGCACCGACTCATGCACTTCAAACACCAATTCATCGTGCACCTGCATGATCATTTTCACCTGTGGTTGCTCTTGCTGAAGCCAATAATCGATAGCAATCATCGCCTTTTTGATGATATCGGCGGCAGTGCCCTGCATCGGGGCGTTAATGGCGGCACGCTCTGCGGCCTTGCGGCTCATCGCATTGCGTGAATGAATATCCGGTAAATAGAGACGGCGCCCATCCAGCGTCTGTACATATCCTTTCTCGGCCGCTTCCTGACGGGTTCTTTCCATGTAATCCTGCACGCCAGGATAGCGCTCGAAATAGAGGTGCATGTAGCGCTGCGACTCGGCGCGGGCAATACCCAACTGACGTGACAAGCCGAAGGCGCCCATGCCATAAATCAAACCGAAGTTGATTGCCTTGGCGCTGCGGCGCTGCTCTCCCGTTACGTTCTCCAGCGGCAAGCCAAAAACTTCTGCGGCTGTGGCACGGTGAATATCCAGCCCCTCGGCAAAGGCCTTGAGCAACCCTTTATCACCGGAAAGGTGCGCCATGATACGCAACTCAATCTGAGAGTAGTCCGCCGCTACGATGCAATACCCTTCAGGAGCAATAAACGCCTGACGGATACGTCGCCCTTCGTCATTACGCACCGGAATGTTTTGCAGGTTGGGATCGCTGGAAGAAAGACGCCCGGTCGCCGTAACCGCCTGATGGTATGAGGTATGTACCCGCTGGGTCAGCGGATTAATCATCAGCGGCAGTTTGTCGGTGTAGGTAGATTTCAGTTTCGCCAGCCCACGATATTCAAGAATGCGTTTGGGCAGCGGATAGTCATGCGCCAACTCCTCCAATACTTCTTCATTGGTAGAAGGCGCGCCTTTCGGCGTTTTCTTTAATACAGGCAGCTTCAGCTTATCGTACAAAATCCCCTGCAACTGTTTGGTGGAGGCAAGATTAAACGCTTCCCCTGCCAGTTCATGCACTTCGGTTTCCAGCTCAGCCAGACGTGTCGTCAATTCCTGAGAATGCAGTGCCAAAATCCCGGCATCAATCAGCACCCCCTGGCGCTCAATGCGTGACAGCACCGGCACCAACGGCATATCGATATCGCGGAACACCTTTACCAGATCACCGTGCTGTTGCAGCTTTTCCCACAGGGTTTGGTGCAAATGCAAAGTGACATCCGCGTCTTCTGCGGCATAGGTACTGGCCTGCTCGACGGGGATCTGATTGAAGGTAAGCTGGTTCTTACCTTTACCCGCAATCTCTTCAAACGAAATGGTTTTGTGTTGCAGATAGCGATCCGCAAGGCTATCCATGTCATGACGACCCGCCACGCTGTTTAGCACGTAGGACTCCACCATGGTGTCATAGGCAATGCCGCGCAGTTCGATGTCATAACGCTTCATCACGCCTTGATCGAACTTCAGGTTCTGCCCGATTTTGCGCGGCGTGCTATCTTCCAGCAGCGGCTTGAGCAATTCCAGTGCGCGGGCTCTGTCGATTTGCTCCGGCGCATCCAGATAATCATGCGCCAGCGGCAAATACGCCGCTTCACCCGGCGTCACCGCAAACGACATACCAATCAAATTGGCACTCAGCGTATCCAGTCCGTCCGTTTCCGTGTCAAACGCAAACTCACCCGCCTTTTGGATACGCGCAATCCACGATTGTAATGTCTCTTCATCCTGAATGGTGACATAACCTTCCCGGCTTAAGGCAACCGTTACTTCCGCTTGTGGTTGCACTTGTGCTGCGGGTATCGGCTGCGGAGCCTGCGATTGTCCCTTACGGACCTGCATCCAGGTGCCGCCTTCAATATCTGCTATCCAGCGTTTGAAGTCATAACGCTTGAACAGCCCGTGTAATGCATCAATATCGGGGTCTCTAACCGTCAACTCAGCGCAGGCCAGCTCCAACTCGACATCCGTTTTGATTGTCGCCAGTTGATAAGAGAGATATGCCGCTTCTTTATGCTGTTCCAGCTTCTGCGCCATGGTCTTTGCGCCGCGAAATGATAGCGTTGCAATCTTATCCAGATTACCGTACAGGGTATCTAGCCCACCCAATCCCTGAAGTAACGCCTGTGCCGTTTTTTCACCTACACCAGGCACACCAGGAATGTTATCCGACGCATCCCCCATCAGGGCCAGGAAATCAATAATCAGCTCCGGCGGAATGCCGTATTTGTCGCATACCTCTTGCGGCCCAAGCACCGTATTGTTCATGGTGTTGATAAGCGTGATTGTCGGCGACACCAGTTGCGCCATGTCTTTATCACCGGTACTGATCAGCACCGGCGTGCCCGCGCCTTCCGCCTGACGTGCCAGCGTACCGATCACGTCATCCGCTTCTACACCGCTCACGGCTAACAAAGGCAGCCCCATGGTACGAACCATCGCGTGCAGAGGCTCAATCTGCGCGCGCAGATCGTCCGGCATGGGCGGGCGGTGCGCCTTGTAGTTCTCGAACAGTTCGTCGCGGAACGTTTTACCTTTGGCATCAAAGACCACAGCGACATGGCTAAGGGAGAACTGAAGCAACAAACTGCGCAACATATTCAGCACGCCATACATGGCGCCTGTCGGCTCGCCTGCGTTGTTCGTCAAAGGGGGGAAAGCGTGATAGGCACGGTATAAATACGACGAGCCATCGACCAAAATTAACGGGTTTTGTGCAATCTGAACCATGTTCTGTCATGACCTATGTCGTCCATCATGGCGCTAAGCATGCCATAGCTCACTGCAAGAGACGAACGTTAACGTGCAGAAAACCGCAAAACTGCCATGCGTGAAGCAAAAATCCTGTGGATAACTTTGTGCATAGAAAGATAAAATCAGAATGGCGCTATTGTTACACAAAAAACGATTCACACATTATGGCTTTTTTTCAGCAAGATAAAAAATGTTCCTCGGTAAATACCCGTAATATAAAAAACATTTTTTTGTGGATAGATATTAGTTACACGCTAATTAAACGTCATCAAAGCGAAACTGGCGTAGAGGAAAAATGATATATCATGGGTATAATTGCGTCTGCTATCAGGCGCAGTTACGCGAAAAGTATTATTTCTTCTCGATGAGGAATTTCACAACATCAGCATACTGCTTCACATATGCACCCATTGAGCTGGTATCCAATCCGTCGCTTTTCACCATATATTTGCCATTAACAAACATGGCAGGTACACCGCGCAGTTGCAAATCAACTGCCGCTTTTTCTTGCTGGGCAACCAAAGATTTAACCACAAAGCTATTCAATGCACTGTCATAATCTTCGGCTTTAACACCCGCTGCCACAAACACCTTGCGAATATCATCGGTGGTTTTCAGCGTTTGGCTTTTTTGCACCGCATCAAACATTAATGGGCTAACTTTATCTTCTACGCCCAGCGCAACGGCAACCGCCCAGGCTTGGGTCAGTTCTTTCCCCAAAGGCCCAAGGAAATCGACATGATACCGCGTAATCTTGGTATCCGCCGGCAGAACTTTACTTACCGCTTCTGGAATATGGTACACCTGTGCAAACTGATAACAATGCGGGCAATAGAATGAGAAAAACTCAAGCACCTGCGGTAATTGAGGTACTGGTTTATTCACTTCAACGTACTGTTTGCCATCAGAAAAATCTGCCGCTGATGTACTGAAGGCCAACATGATGCCCAATAATGCCGCAAATACACTCTTCATATAACACATCTCTCCGTTAAACATCAGTACATGGACAATAGCTGTAAAGGAGGCTCCTGTAACAGCTTAACCTGTTCAGTAAATATTGCTGTTTGTCTGAACCAGAAATCATCATCTTGTATCCAGGGAAAGCTCGGGGGAAATGCCGGATCTTCCCAAAGGCGAATAATCCATGCTAAATAATGTACCATTCGCATTGCCCGAAGCAGCTCAATTAACGCCAGCTCTTTTTCCTCAAACGTCATAAACTCGCTATAGGCTTCAAGCAGAATATCGAGTTGAATTCGCCGTTCCTGACGCTCTCCATGAAGCAACATCCATAAATCCTGCACCGCTGGTCCGTTGCGGGCATCGTCTAAATCGACAAATAGCGGGCCGTCACGCCAGAGAATATTTCCAGGATGACAATCGCCGTGTAATCGGAGAAAAGAGGCATCCAATGTCCAATAGCATTTTACCATTTCGATAATTTGCTGGGTGGACTGCAAAAAGGAATCTCGGCGCGCAGCAGGAATAAGTCGCGTTTGCGTCAATAACTGATAAGGCCTGTCGAGATATTCCTCAACTCCGATGGTAGGGCGAGCAATAAAAAGGCCTTTTTGCCCCGTCTGATGCCAACGCCCCAGAAAACGGCCAACCCCTTCCAATTGCTCGTCATTATCCATTATTATCCATTTCATATTGCCGCCCGCCAACACTTGGGAAAACGGCAAAATAAAATCCATCGTAACAATGCAGGGTTTGGCCATTGAGCTTCAAGGGTGCCACGGCGGGCACCTCATCTTCGACCAATGCCAGAGCGAAGTCGTGCTCTTCCTGAATTTGCTCCTGCGTACAACGTTCGGGACGATAGAATTTAACGACAAAACGGCGCCGGTCTTCATCCATAAACTGATAAACCCGGTTTTCATAGCTGTTGAGCGCCGTCAAACCGGAATCAACCCGAATGCCCACCGCAAAGAGCGCATCGATAATCAGCGAGGGAAACAGCGTCTGAAAATTAAATACAGAACTTTGCATGGCCGTCATCATTGCTCGCAATAGGTATTAACATAAGCGTTAAGACGCGACGCATATCGATAAACGTATTGCCAGGCAGGATGCAGTAATTCGACCAACTCGTTAACACGATGACATTTCATGATTTAATCCTCTTACACAAACGTTGATATCACCTTAGCAGCCTTAATCACTGGTGGAAAGCGCTTGGCGTCAGGAATTATTTTGCCCAGAATAGAGCCACTGCGGCGCGACAAAGAGGGATCACATGATCACAGGCATTATTCTGGCAGGCGGTCAGGCCAGCCGAATGGGTGGGCAGGATAAAGGACTATTAGCGCTGCATGGGATACCGCTCTATCAACACGTATTAACACGACTAGCGCCTCAGGTGGATCGCGTGTGCATCAATGCCAATCGCAACCAGTCTGTTTATCAGGAAAGTGGCTGCACGGTATTTAGCGACTTACCTGGCAACTTTTCTGGCCCTTTGGAGGGCATCTTGTCCAGCCTGAAAACCATTGAGACAGAGTGGGCAGTTTTTGCCCCCTGCGATGTCCCTAATTTACCGACCGATCTGGTAACCAGACTGTGGCACGGCAAGCAACAAAAACATGCAACCTATGCCAGCGACGGTCAACGGGAGCACCCAACCCTACTGCTTATCCATCGCTCCCTGATACCGAAGCTTGAAGCCTACCTCGAACGTGGCGATCGTAAGTTAATGCTTTTTCTGGCAGAGATCGAAGCGATACCCGTGCTGTTCGCTGACTGCCCTTTGGCATTTCAAAACCTGAACACCCCAGACGATTTGTCCAATTGGCAAGAGGCCAAACATGAATGAGCTGCATCACCTACGCCTACTGGCAGTTAGCGCTTACAGCAGTACGGGGAAAACCACATTGCTCACCAACGTGATTCCTCTACTCAAAGACAAAGGTCTACGCATTGGTGTGATCAAGCATACTCACCATGATATGGATATTAGACAGCTATGAGCTGCGTAAAGCAGGGGCCGAGCAGACGCTTGTTGCCAGTAACCAACGCTAGGCATTGATGACAGAAACACCACAGAGTGGAGATGTCGACCTCTATCACATGGTGAGTAAGATGGATGTTGATACGCTGGATTTGGTGCTGGTCGAAGGATTTCGACACGAAAAGGTGCCTAAGATAGTTCTCTCGCGCAGAGGGTTGAGCAAGAGCGCACACGATTTGTTGGATATCTATGCCGTTGCCATTGCCAGTGATGATGCTGCAGATCGACAACTTTCCTTGCCCTGGCTGGATATAAACGATCCTAAACAGGTGGCTGACTTCATTGAAGGCTGGGTCCGCGGGTGAAATCCCAGTAACGCTATTTTTTTTCACCCTTTTTTCCACGCACAGCAAAAAGGGGCTGTCCTTTCGGACAGCCCCTTCGCTTAATTAAAACCTGACAGTTCCCTACTCTCACATGGGGAAGCCCCACACTACCATCGGCGCTACGGCGTTTCACTTCTGAGTTCGGCATGGGGTCAGGTGGGACCACCGCGCTATCGCCGCCAGGCATATTCTGTTTTACATCC
>NZ_JBLLJS010000016.1:0-20233 GCF_047692315.1 Symbiopectobacterium sp.
GCCAAAGCCAAAACGGCGGATAATTTCCCGGATTGACCACGGCGTCCCTTTGTAGCGGTGCAGCTCGATGGCGGATTTGATAAGCGTGCGACGTACATCATCCGATTCCGCCAGCTCCCAGCCATTATCGCCGGTCAGCGACAGTTGTTCGGCCAGCCAGGGTAAGGCACTGGTTTCGGTCATATCCATCAGGTAGACCAGCAGCGGCGTCAGGTCAAGCTGCTGCAATCGGCCCGCTAATATCGCCAGCCACTGAAAGCGGCTATCGTCGGCTAATGGCGGGGGCAGTAAGGTCTCGTGGGCAGGGGTATCGGGTGTGATATCAGTCATTGACCACCCCCACTAACTTCAGGTCGATGTTTTCACACCAGGGCCATTCGTTTTCTTTCACCACCTGCAGGGTCGGTTGTTTAAGCTCGACGCTGTAAACCCCGTTGACCGAGAGGGTGGCCTGTATCTGGCTGGGAACAATATCACGGCCCAGCTGTGCGGCCTGCTTGTCCATATAACGCTGGGCGGACTGCTTCACTTTTGCCATGACCTCGGCGCTATCGTAGCCAGCATAAACGCGGATAGCCGCTTCAATCCGGTAGATGACCTTAACCGGCGAGGCCACCTTGACGATATCCGTTAATGGGCGCACCTTTTCATCCGCGCATGTGCCGCTGACCAGGGCCAGCAAGGTGTCGGACGGCAGACCGGTTTTGACCAGTGGATAAAGCGCCACGGTACCCGGTACCGGGCGCATCACCGCCACATCGCGGATATCCTGATGGGCACTCATGGCATGAAAACGGTACGCCTCGCGCGAACCGGCGTTGCTAAATGACGCGGGGGCCAGCCGGATACGCTCACGAAGATGCTCATCCTCTTCCGGATCAGCACCACCGGTACTGGGTTCGGTATTGGTCACGCTCAGGTCAGCATCGTTGATGCCGTCGAGCAAGGTGCTGATTTGCGCCGGTTGCCAGCCGTTGCCAAGTGTGCCGCGCTCGGTACAGGTGGCATTCACGCTGGCAGTGGTGTCGCTCAGGGTGACAGCATTATCGGTAGCAAAAACAATACTGTCGCGAGCACTGACGCGCGCGCCCGCCGGAATGACCAACGGCGTGGCGGGAGGCTCTTCGAGCTGAAACCGTAGGCGGGTACGGGCTGCCGCAGCCGCCAGGCGGTATACGCCGACCAGTTCACCCAAATAGTCCAGCATCGGGGCGCGAGCAAAGGCCACCAGATTCTGCTCAGCAGTATCTTGAATCGCCAGGCGTACCAGTGCCTCACGGTAAGCCATCAGGTTAATCAGCAGCCGTTCATCCTGCGCCGGATAGAGCGTCTTGCCGCTGACTTTTTCATACCAGGCTATCATTTCAGCGGTCAGTGCCGCCGCATCGGTGTTGATAAATACCGGTTTCTTGTCGCTTAACGCCATGCGACCTCCGTCATCTGTGGCGTGCCGTCCGTTATCGGCTGCCAGCGTACCCGCAACCAGAGATGCTCTGCTTCAGCACGCGGTTTTACCTCAAGGAGTTGTATTCGTGGCTCCCAACGGCGCAGCGCATCGACCGTCTCTCTGACGACATGGGGAATGGCCTGCTCGATGGGCATATCCAGATAGCGGTACAGGTTGCTGCCAAAATCGGGCCGATGCAGGTCTGCACCACAGGGCGTACCCAGAATAATACGCATGGACTGCTCAATATCGGCCAGCCCTGAAACGCGTTCGCCGGGACGGTTCAGCGCGGGCTGCCAGTAAACGGACGTTGCATAATCATTTTTCATACTGGCAGCATGACACAGGCGGGCAACAGGGGGTATTAAAGCGCATTAAAGCCTGTAAGCGCTTATATCGGCTTGCCGGTTGGCCTGCCATCATGACCGTTACTGTGCTGATGGTTTTCCAGCGACACGTTTCCGGCCTGGATATCCCCGCTGGCCTTGATATCGCCGTTAATAGTGGCTGCCGCCCCCTTGCCACCCGAGCCGCTCATACCGCCTAGGTAAGTGAGTTGCTTCTGCACTGTCAGGTTACCGGTCGTAAGGGTATCAGGTGAATCGAGTATGAGCTGTTGACTCGCTTTCACCGTCGCATTTTGCGTCTGGATAAGCGCATTAGCCTGAGTGATCAACGTCAGGGTCTGGAGGGTGCCGCCGACCGCCATCGCATGGGTTTTGCGGTCATACTCGACAAAGGTGCCATCGGCAAAGTCGACCCGGCGTTTGTCGCGTGACGCAATAGCCGGTCGGTCGACCTGTGAATAGACCGCGCCGAGCACCAGGCCATCATCGCCATAAGGGTCAAGTAACAGTTTGACCTGCTCGCCAATATCCGGCAGCCAGTAATCCTTGTTATTCTGCGTGTTGCGCTGCAGCACCTCAAGCCAGGCGGTACGCAGATTATCCAGCTCCGGCAAACGAACCCGTACCCGCACCGTTTTCTCATCCACCGCACTCACCGTGCCCGTGGTAAATTTGATACCGCTCATCGGGTTTTCTCCTGTGCAACGGGGGTTTCTGTTGCCACCACGCCAATACTGCCGTCGGCTTTTTTACCGATGACCATAAGACTCTGTGGCTTGCTGGCCTTGCCTTTTTTATGCGAATTAGCAATCGGCCCCTGGCCTAACTCCAGTTCGCAGGTATAGCCACTTTGTCGGTTAAGGTCGTGCCGCACCGAGGTGACGAGCCAGACTCCGGATAAGCGACCGAAGTCCGCCAGTTGCACCGTGATACCGGCTTTTAGTCGGGTCTGACCCGGCAGACTGAGATTTGCCGTGCGCTGGTATTCATTGTGGCGGTTAAGTCCGGCACACAGCTTACCGACCGCTTCATCGCGGGTGCGTGCCCGGTTTTGCATCTGCAGCGTGTCCGCACTGGTGGCTCTCCCTCCCTTGGCAGGGAGGGTTTCCTCTGCCACCGTGCCGATGCTGCCATCGGCCAGCACGCCGACAGTGACCAGTTTTTTGGTGCGGGTGTCCTGGTATTTGACCTTGCCTTGTTGATAAATGCGATTAAGCGTATCGCGCAGGGTAAAGCAGCTCACGTCAGACGGCGTCAGCGTCAGTAGCGGCGAGGCTTCGCGCAATGTCGCGCGATGGGAAAACACCAGCGCCTTATCGGTCACCTTGACAATATAGCCATACTCACGTCCCAGACGGGTGATAAACGCCAGATCGGTTTCGTTATACTGCGTCACCCGGTCGAGCGTCAAAGGCGCAAGGATACCTTCCAGCCGCAGATGATGTTTTTTGGCTATCCGGCTGGCGATAGCCCGCAGCGTGGTGGCTTCAAAGGCCCGGTTACTGCGGGTACGCAACGCGCGGGTCACCGGGGCCGATAGCCCCCGTAAGCGCACGCTGTCCGGCGGGCCGGAAAATTCCAGCTCATCCAGGGAGAACGTCCCGCACGCCAGCAGCGGTTGACCTGCCAGACCTATCGCCAGCGTCAGGCTGTCGCCTTTGCCCGGATACCACGCCTCACGCCAGCGACCGTCGATATCTTCCAGCTCGACTTCAACTTCATCCGATTCCCCGGCCAGCCGGTCGGTAAAGCTCACCGACAGCACATAAGGCGTCACTTCCCGCGAGATATCTTGCTGGTCGTAATGCAGGGTAAAGGTAGGAGTATCTACCGGGGTTATCGTGTCAGACCGGGGGGTTAGCGCAGCCATGGTGGTGTGTTCTCCTCCGTGTCATCCGCTGCAATGATAGGGATAAGCAGCTGCACCCCTGCCGGGAGAGACGCGGTAATGGCCACCTGCGGATTAGCCATAATGATGCGCCCATAGCCCAGCGGGTCGCCATAATAGTGATGCGCCAGGGTGTCCCAGCGTTCGCCTTCACGGGTGGTATGGATCATTACGGCAGGCGTATCAGCAGGCATCATTATCTCCCCCGGCTAATAATACGGCTGGCCAGGCGACTCAGCGGTGCGGATTGATGCTGGTAAACCGTCACGGCATTGCCAACCAGACCGGCGACGGTATCGAGCGCACCGGGCAGATGTTGACTCTCGCCCGGCGCAAGGCCGCGCAGGGTGTCTTGGGCATGGTCTATCATCGTTGCCGCTTCACCGCTCGCCCGCAGGAGCGGGATAGCGTCGGGTAACCTGCCGGTTAACTGGCGCAGCCAGGGTTGCGATTGCGCCAGCGGCGCGGCCACATCGCCGAGACTGGTCAGCACGCCGGGCACGCGGGTCAGCGCCGCCACCGGATTACTTTTCATCTGTCGTGCGACCCGGATGACACTGGAGGCGGTCTGTAGCGCCGATTGCGCCTGCCGGGCAAAGCCCACCGCCTGGCGCAGCCCCGACGCGGGCAAGGCCGCCTGCCGGGTCTGATTCAGGTTCGGCAACCCACCTTTGACGGCAGGCGGTCTCAGCGGCTTTTGCGGGTCGCCGGTATATTCGCGCAGCGTCACCTCAACCGATAGCGCCTGGGCACGGCCCTGCGCACTGCAGAGCTGGGTACTCAGCGACAGGTCGGTGATCACAAACCAGCCCTTGTAATCGCCGTTACCCAGCACAAAGGCCAGCGCCTGATGGGCACGGCTCGCCGCCTGCAACCGTTGCCACTCACTCGCCGGGTCACAGTAACGCTGATGAAGCACCAGGGTCAGATGGTACTCATCCAGTTTAGCCCCGGTAAACTGTAAGCCCGGCTTGTGGCCAATGCGTGCCTGCTCGGCAAAGTCATTGCCAAAAGTCCCGTCCAGGGCATCAAAACTGGTACCCAGCTGAAAAGGGATATCCCCCAATACGGCAAACATTATTCCAGCCTCCGGTGTTGTTGTTGCAGTACGCGCGCCAGCATCTGCTCCAGTTCGCGCACACCCAGACTCAACGCCTGCTGCACCGCCGAACCGGGGGTTTGCGACCGGCCATCAAGCACAATATTGGGACTGAAATGCACCACGATACCGCCCTGGCCTGTCGTCCCATGACCCATCGGCCCCGCCCCGTTCGGCACCGAGGGGATGGGGGCAGACCGCCACCCAGGCAGACCCGGCAGTGCCAGACCTGAGCCTGCCTGCAACAACGCCGCCAGCCAGTCGCTGGTCGCGCTGCGAGTTTTTGGGGTGGTGCGTCGGATACCGATTGCCGCCCCCTCAACGATATTGTCCCCAAAGCCCATAAAGACCCGTGAGGGACTATTAATACCCAGCGTCTCGCTAAACCAGCTTTTGATACTGCCGCCAAACTCGGTGATACTCTCTCTCGCCGCGGTCAGCTTGCTGCGAATACCGCTGACCAGTCCCTCAATCAGGTTGCGACCGAAATCGGTAAAATTGGCGGGTAACTCAATATTGAAATAGCGCATTACCCCCGCGAACGCCTTATAGAACAGCCCCACCGGCGACCAGTTGATAATCAGCGCCGCTACGCCACCGATGCCGCCGGAAAACGCCTGTTTGATATCCTCCCATCGGACTTTGAACCAGGCGCTAATTGGCCCCCAGTAGCGGTAAATCAGGAAAGCGCCGACAGCAATACCGGTAATCAACAGCCCAATGGGTGTCAGCATCAGTGCACGACCCACAAACAGCACAGCACGTCCGGCTATCATCAGGCCACGCACCAGTCCGCCGCCGAGCACCGCCCCCAGACGCAACGCGCCGCGTGAGAGTCGGCCCATGAGTCCAGCCACAGACGGCGAAGGCTACCACCCTGGCTAAAAGCGGCAGACATCATTAACCAGCCGCTCCGTAGGGTTAAGAAACCCTTCCAGATAGCGGTCATCGGTGTCAATACAACCAGATTGAGCGCCATTCTCAACACGACAAGACTTGTTTTAAATACGAGTAACCCGGCAACAACACCTGCAATACCTTGCACAAGCTGTGGGTTAGCTTGAACCCAGCTGTTGAGCTGAGTTATCAAGGGCACAACCGTATCGACGAATCCGACGACTTTCGGTGTGAGCTGCTCCCCTATACTGATCCCCAAATCACCACTGGCGACCATCAATTGTTTCATTTTCTCAATGGGCGACGCCAGGCGTCGGGAGAAATCTCCTGCCAGCACGTCGGTATTGGCGGCGTTGAGGGCTTCAACGCGGATAGTGCGGTACTTCTCCATATTGGCCAGCATTGGTCGTACAAACGCCATCACCTGCATATCGGCGAACAGTTCACCCAACCCAAAATTTTGCTGAAGGGCCAATAACGCCTTATCGCGAGCCTTATCGTCTTGCAGCGCCATCGCCGATTTAAATTGTGCCGGGGCTTGCGGACTTTTTTGCGCCAAATAGGTTTGCAGGGTATTCATCATCCCTTCAATCGGCGAAATGCCATACGCTTTTTGCTGCATTAATGACTTTTCAATATCGATATGCACATCGGCAAAGCGTTTTTTTGTTTCTGGGGCATACAGTTTTTCGAGAAAATTATTAAAATTGTTCGCCGCTTTATCTGAACTACCCGCCCCAATTTTTGCCACCTGTAAGGCTGCCACCGTCTCCGCAACTGCCTCCTTACCCTGGGCTACATTCGCCATTTGTGGGGCTAAATCGGGTAACCACTTCACCTGGTCAGCAATTTCAAACGATCCCGCTTTGCCACCATAGGTCATGATGTTCTGTACGGCGGCGAAATCTTTGGCGGCGATGCCCAGCGACTGTTTGGTGGTAAAGGCGGCTTGCGCCCACAGCTCTGCTGGGGTTTTTGTGGCCGTGGCCGCGCGGGCAATACTTGGCAGGTAGGCGCGGAGATCATCTAAATCATCGATATTATTGCCAATCAGTGGGCTGCTTGCTGCCTGTAAATCGTCCTGGGTCTGATTGTACTGCAGGCTCCAGGCACGAATATCCTTGCCCAGTGCGTCGCGGGTTTTCGTGTTAAAGCCCGCCGTGATCGCCATATCGATCATGTTGTCCTGAAAGGACATGTACTTTTTTACTGACGGCTGAACGGCACCATAGGCCGCCCGAGCCATGCCGTAGCTCTCCAGTCCCTGACCGTAGATCTTCATGCGATTATCACGCAAGGCGGTCGAGGTGGCGGTGGCGCGTGTCAGGCGTTCCTGCTGGCTTTCCAATCGGGATAGGGTATGACCAACGCGGGTCAGTTCACCGTTCAGGCGGTGGGCGGCATCCCCGCCAATGTCGCCGTATCGGCTAACCGCGCGCGTCAGCGATGCCTGACGCTGCTGCAGCTGGGTGGTCGCCGAACTCAGCCGTTCCAGTGTACGCTGAGAATTCCCCATAACAGCCCGGAACGTGCCGTGCAGGGCGGCGGAGACGACAACGCCAATTGAAAATGAACTCGGCATAGAGGTAAACTCATTTTAATAATAGAAAAGAGGCCCGCCTATGAACGAAGAAGCCTATGAAATTGTCACCGGGATCGGCAAATTGCTTTATGGATTGTTCGTCGCATTTGTGACGTACAAAACCATCATGCTTGTAGCACCGCTTGATGCTGAATTCGGCGTGAAAGTACTTTTGGCCATGCTGATTTTCACTGCCGCCATCATTGTTTCTATGCCACTTGCATCGGTTGCGGGAATGTTTATGGCGTTCTTATGGGCTAGCAGCTACGTTGCTTACCGCATTATCCGCTGGACTATTCACCGTATTCGCGCTTTATCTGCTCGCCCGCTTCCTTAAGGTAGCCCTCAAATTCCTCCACCGGCAGTCCGTCAATCTCACTGGGCTGCCAACGAAACCACCTCGCCAGTAACGCCTCCGCCTTACGCAGTTGTCCCGGATACAGTATCCAGCCCCGCAAAGTCGCGAAATCGGCCATGCAATGCCTGGTAATCCGCCAAATCCATCTTGTCCAAATCTTCCGGTAACAGCCCGGTCATGCTGGCAACCAGCAATTCATCCAAATCAGACGGATCCTGACTTTGCTTGCGTACCTGTTTCATGTCGCGCACGGTCAAACGACGCACGGTGACCTGGGTCAGCATCTCACCATTGGCAAGTGGATAGGGAAAACGCAGAGGGTAAGTATCGTTCATAATAAGCTCCTGGGTTGAGGGGATGATCTTGACCCTGACAGTCTGACATTTGGGTGGGCCAGGGGCTTTTAAACGCCATTAAGAAGACAGGGACGATAACGCCCCCTGAAAACGAATGGTTCACTAACCACCAATATTGGCCCGGTAGTCTATCAGCATATCCACCCCGCCCACGCGAAAAATATTCGCCATGTAGTCCAGCTCCAGTAACTCTTCGCCATTCATCACCTGCTTGATATAGGTGCAGGTAAAGGCGCTGCTTAAATCCGGATCCTCATGCTGCTTGAAGGTGCCCAGCGGGTTCTTTTTAAACATCACCGTCATATAGGTCACCATCGGCATTTCATTGAACCGTCCCTGGCTACCAAACTGCTGGACACTGCAGCGGCACTGCAGCTGATAGGTGCTAAACGGGTTGGCGACCATCCGGGCGACATCGGCGTAAAAACTGTTCCACTTGATTTCCCCTTCCAGTTTGTCAAAACCGTAAGGCAACTCTATCTTGCCCACCAGACCGAGCGCCTTGCGCTCCTGCATGATGGCCTGTATCTCCGGGCACTTCACCTCGGTCGCCCGACCCAGCAGATTATTGCCATTGACATAGACATTGGCATTACTGATGGCGTTAAGCTGAATTTTACCGGTCATATTCCACCTCCTTCCAGGGCATCAACACCGATTGCCGTCAATGTCAGGTCTCCCATTGACCCGGTAATCAAGCCCTTCTCAATAAGATAATGCACATCGAAGTCCAGACCTGCCCCAAACCGTTGCGCCAGATCGGCGATAAACAGTCCTTCCCCTCGCGGGCGCGCCTTCCTTTCACGGTAGAGTTCGCCCAGCAACAGACAACGACGCATCTTGTTCTCTTCTACCATTATCATGACACAGCGCCTTTCAGGTTAGCCAGAAACTCGGCGGTAATTTCGGTTTCATAGGTCAGCCGCTCCATCGGCGGGGGCGGGGTATAGGCATAGTTCAGCAACAGATGCCCGGCAGACAACTCCTCTTTCGTGTTACGCGCCTTGTCATACCAGCAGCGAAATCCAAGCAGTGCGCCATCGCCTATCAGCTTGCACCCGTAGGCATTGACCGACTCGCACAGGGCATCAATCAATGCCTGATCTATGGGCCTGTCCATATACTGCGGACTGAAAAAGCGCAGCGCCTCGTCGAGCATATCGGCCCGTGCGCCGCACGTTTTCAAAGTTCTTCATATGGGTGACGGTCGGAAAGGCCGCCGTGCGGTTGCCCCATAGGCGCAGACCGGTACCAAAACCGTTAAATACCGTGGTGATGCCGTTTTCATTGAGCTGGTTAACTTCACTTTGGGCATCACCGAGCTTCGCCGACAGCGCCCGCTCCATGCCGACAATCCCGGCAATCTCCTGATTGGAGGACGACCACCAGAACCCTTTTTCCAGGTCGACTTTCGCCCGCAATCCCGCTGCACGTTGCGAGAGCGGCTCCAGGCGATTTTTGTTGCTGGCCTTGTCATACACCAGGGCATGCGGATAGCACAGGCGCACACGCTCGGAGGCGGTGTTGAAGTTGATGGTGCCAGACGATCCGCGACCGGCGATAGCCTGCGCAAAGGTGGTGCCAATCGGCGCATCCACATAGGCGATGGCCTTGAGCTTGTCGGCATAGGCCGCCAGCTCGGCAGTGACCGAGGTCTGGGTACAATAGACTGGTGCAATCAAAATTTTGGCGTCATAGCCCAGCAGATTATAAACATCGTCGAGTACCTTGATGCCGCTCCGTCGTCCGGCGGTATCGATACTGCCCAGAATATCTGCCACCGTGACCTGACCGGTATCCAGATGATCGTAGCTGGCGATACAGGCTTCGCCTGCCGGGATAGCGCCTTTGGCTTGCCGCGTTAGCGTACCGCTCACCGGCTCAAGCCGATAATCCGTCTCTCGCCGATACGTGGTTTTGCTGTCGGCGCTTTTCAATACCAGATTGCTGACATAGCCATAGCGCAGTCGTGCTCGTTGATGCTGTACATCAAATTTCAGGTCATTTTCATCCACATGCCCGGTATGCCGTTTCGGATCCAGTACGTTGATAACCACCACCGTACCTGCCCCATGATCGTAAATCGCCCGCAGTGCCTGCGGTATCGTAAAACCGTCTATCTCCGGGCCAAACTGGGCGGCGTCCTTTTCTGACAGGCATTGTATCGGTTTATTCACCGTGCCCGTGGGGGCGGTGCCTATCAGTCCTATCACCGATGATTTAGAGCCTCGTACCGGACGGGGGCCGCGCTCGACCTCAATGGTTTCCGGGCCGTGTACATAGGGATCGCTCATGCTTTTTCTCCTTCCGTGCTCGGGCTGTCTGTTTTACACTCGCCAGTCTTCTCTGGCGGCGAGGGGGTATTGGCGGGGCGGGATTTAACAGGACGCGCCGCCGGTTCAAGGTAGGCCGGTTGCGCATCCAGGCGCGTCAGATAGCCGAGACACACCAGTGTCTGGGTGTACTCATGATCTTCCGGCATTTTCACTTCCCGCCCCGGCCAGAGCAGGACTTCCTGCAGCACCTCGCCGGTACGCAGGGTGACGCCACTGGGTGGGCCGTCATAACGAAACAGGGCCATCTTTATTTCTCCTCACGGGTTATCTGGGTTAACGGGGGATTGTCTTCGGGGCTGTCGTTCTGGATAAAGGCCGTCACGGTCTCAACGGTGAGCACGTATTGCCACAGTCCCTCGGTCTGCCCCCAAAAGACCTCCTCGACCAGCCAGATATCACGCTGGCAGTCGGGTGGACGCCAGCCGCCCAGACACTGGCGCACCTGGTCAAGCACCGCCACCGCGCCGTCTTTGCCGTTAAGCTGTCTCACCACCACCGTGGCGGTCAGTCTGACGGTCTGCGGCTGAATAACCACCCCGATATCCTGCGTCTGGCCAAAGCGGGATTTGCCGTAGCTGACCAGCACCGCCCCGCGCGGATGATTCAGGCGAAACTGCTCAGGCCGTTCGGGGAAAAAATCCACATGCAGGCCCGGCAGCTGAAGGCGCAGTCGTTCAACCACCGCGCTCAGTAGGGTAAGGGTATCCATCAGTAGCGCTCCAACAGGCCATCAGGGCCACCGAATTGCCGCTCCCGGCTGCGGACACGGTATTCCCCCGGCTCGGGCATATCCTTCTGTGTCGCCTGAATACCCAGCGTCAGCTTGCCGTCGCGCAACGCCACCAGGGTTTTCTCGGTAGCACGGTAGCTTTCCTTGGCCGCTTCCGGCAGGTCACCTTCAGGGCGGCGGCGATAGAGGGCATGACACACCAGATTCAGCGCCAAATCCCTGAGGACAGTGGGTACCTGCGTCAGCGGCAGGGTATAGCGCCCGCGCAGATGCGCATCAATCAACTCGACCGCATACCGGATAGCCTCACTGACCACCGTCTCATTAACCACTTCCGGTAGCGACTGGCCAATCGCCATGCTCACCCCGTCCTGCGTCAGCTCAATCAGCGTCTGGCGGGGAATAACCGCCGCCACATCATCGGGAATGTACGGATAACGGCTGATCGCCCCATCGTGCCGTTAAAAGGCGACGACCGTCAACGGAGGCGATAAAAATGGCGCAAGAAAGCCTTTATAAAGGTTTATAAAGGGCGTCAGGGGTAAACTGACCCGCCTGAACGCCGTAAAACGCGCCACGGGCGTTAGCGGCGGGTGGCCCTTTCCAGATAGCGCAGCACCGACTCCAGCAGTTTTTGTTCGATACCAGGATGAAGCGCGCCCTGCTCATCAACAGGCAGATAAGGTCGCGCGGGCAGAGTGACGCGGCGTTGGCGTCCGGCCTTGCCGCCCAGTTGATGAATACGCGCATAATCGAGGTTGCTGCCCACCGTGGCATGATGGCTACTGTAGTCGGTGGTGACACTGCCGCGTAGCTGGCCGCTGGCCGACAAGGTCATGCCCTTGCGCGCCAAGGAGGCCACGGAAGGCTGCCAGGCCGGGTGCCTCTCATCCTCGAAGTTCAGGTCGGTTTCGGTCTTGAGGGTTTCTGCCAGAGCGCGCATCAGCGGCGTCATGTCCTGCCCGGCGAGGCTCAGGTCGCGTAGTGCCTTTGCCAGTTCGCGGGCATCAATCTGAATGTGCATCAGGTCTTTCATGATGGCCCTCGCAACTGTTGACGCGCCAGTGCAGCCAGCGGGCCGCCGTAGCGCGTGAGGTCAGGGGCGTAAGCACGACCGGGTGTATAGGAAAAGCCGACATCCGGGCTGAGGGTTTTACCGGACGGTAAATGAAACGTGGTCACCGGCTTCATTTCCCCCGTTTTTTCAGAGACCAATCTGAGCGCAGTCTCCAGTCGACCGGCTGCCGTACCCACAGCCAGCCCGCGCTGACGAACCTCGTCGGCGGTCAGCGCAATCACGCTGCAGCGACAGCGCCAGCCGTTAGGTGGATAGAAAGTCTGCCAGAACGGAGCATCCGCCGGGAAAACCAATCCGTGCAGTGCCAGATGACTTTTGCGCGTGCGTTTATCGCGGATGGCCACGTACATCCAGTAAGGCCGATCATCGATATTGGCTTGCTGCTCGGCCCAGCGTCCGGCGCTGTAGAGTATGGAGAGATTCGTGCGGTAAATCGTCTCCAGCCGCCATGCACTGCCCTGCTGGACGGTGACCGGCTCGCCTGTGATGGGGTCGGTGGTATCGGTTTTTCCCCACCATCCCTTGGCCTGTAGCACCGGTGTCAGTTCCTTTTTAAACCACTGCAGGGTCTTGCCTTCCGCCAGGGCTTTTTCCAGTGCCTGGCGGATATCCTCCAGAATATCGAGGTGCATCACCTTCGCCACGGTAAAGGCTTGTGCATGCGCTTCCTGCCACATCTCCTCCCAGTCCCAGGTGATGCGGTAGCCCTTGGCGCTGAGGTAGGCAATGGCGCGTGCAGGCGGCAGGCCAAAACAGACGGCAATGTCGTTACGAGTGAGCACTGAGCCTCCCGGCGATTTTCGCCACAAACAGAAGTTGTGCCAGCGTCTCGTGCAGGCGCTCTGTATTCATACGTGGGTAAAGCTCTGCCAGCATGCCCATTAATGCCTGGGGAGACTGGCCCTGCTCGACGGCGGCAAACAGCGGAGCCAGTATCGGCTGCATGGCCTTATCCAGTTGCCCGCTTGTTATCAAACTCTCCAGCGCGTGCTCCAGTTCATCCTCTGCCAGCCCGGCGGCGTCGGATTGCGCCTCGGCAAAGGCCGCGTTCGTCAAAGGCGTCATGACCGCTGACTCGCGCAGGTCGCCCGGCTGCAGGTTGTACTCACGCATAAAGTATTGCGGGGTAAACAGCGTCGCGGCCTGCGAGAGGCTCAAATCGCGTTTGGCCTGGGTCTCGTCAATGGTCTCTTGCGCCCACAGCTCCCATGAGGGCATCAGCACCTCACCGAAGTTAAGCTCCACCATAAACCGCAGTACCTGATTGATGGCACTCATCACCATCGACGCATCACCATCGCGTATATCAGCGGCGACTTCCAGTCAGGCCTGCGCCGAGGCGTGCGTGGTATCTGCTTCGGTGGTCTGGTTTTGACCCAGCAGGGCAATGACGATTTCGGAGCGTGCCAGCTCAATCAGATGGCGATAGATGTCGCTGGAGGCACCCTTGCCCGCGGATTCAATGATTTCTACCGTGGAATCATTGGGAATAACCGCCACCGCGTCTTCCACCATCTTGTCGAGCGAATCGAGCAGCAGGTCGATTTCCGCATCGGCGGTGCCGCGTGGGTGTTTGCCAACCAGCCAGGGGCTGCCGTACTTCTCGGTAAAGCGCATCCAGAAACGCCAGCCACCCTTTTTAAACGCCACCGGCCAGAAGCACATCGACAGGTCGGAAAAGCCGTAGGGGTTATCAAAGGTGGCGTCTTGTGTTGCCACCACAAACTTGCGCGGGGGCAACTGCTCACCGGCCAGACCCGCCTGATTGGCACGAAAGCGCAACTGGTTGCCGTCATCAAAGCTAAACCACTCAGGCGGTTTGCCGACAATATCACTGACCAGCAGGCGGTCGTGACGTTTGACCCAGGTCAGTTCGGCGGGCTGGTAGCCAAAGAAGGCCGCATCCAGCAGCTCGCCAATGATACGGTCGATATCCCAGCCTTCCATCACTTCACTCAGAAAATCCACCACAGCCTTGTCGGCATGGCGTGGCGTCAGTCCCCGCTCCAGCGCCTTGACGGCTGATTTACGGCGGCGAATGCTGCTGCCGACCAGCGGCTCAGCGCGCAGTTCACGGTAGACGCTGATATCGTGCCCCAAAGATTTAAGAATGACGTCCGGGTTAGGCAGCCACTGGGTAAACCCCAGAATGCCTGCCGGGCTGCGCTCGCGCGAGGCAATGGTGCGCATCAGTGGTCGACGCGGGTCGACGAAGGCGACAAATTCGGTTGGTGAGACATAGAGTCCTTGTGCCATTAATAACCCTCCAGTAATCGGTTAGCCTGCCGGGGGCGGCGGGAGTAAACACGTCCCGGCCCGGTCGGGCTGTCGGCGGCATTGAGCGCCAGAAAACAGGCCCAGGTGCGGTCAGCATGGCCACTGGCATCGCTGTCGGCCACAAAGCGCGGAGCACCGGTCGGGCCGGTCACGCGCGTTAACTTGTGCAGGTCAGCCCGTAAATCCTTGTCACCGAGCGGAATACGCAACCGGCGGTCTTCAAAGATTTCTTTGCCGCGCGTAGCCAGCGTGAGTTTATTACCGGCGGTAAACAGCACCCCCTCGACGCGACGGGTACCATGACGGCGTTTGGCATCTTCCACCGGCTTTTCTCCCATGCCGGTCTGGTCAATGCAGCAACGCAGTACCCGGTAGCGAAAAAAGACCTCATCGAGCAGCGCGTCCTGCTCGGCAAAGGTGGTCCGTTTACGGGTAATGATGTCGCGCGTCCAGTACACATCACCCACCTGCTCAATCACCCAAATTACAAACAGGTCATGACGGGTCGCGATATCAACCCCGACAAAGCAGGGGCCATCGGCATAGTGTTCGGGGATACCCGCCAGGTCATGCTCTACGCCATCAATCAGCTCATAGGAGAGCCAGCTTGATGCTTCATCGAGCCATTTGAGTTCAAACTCCTGCTCCCAGGCGTCATCATCGTTCAGGGCGGCACGCATTTCGGCAATATCGCGCGGCAGCCCTTCACGCACCGCCTGATAGATATCCACCACATGGCGCGACCAGACGGTATCTAAGGACGCATCGGTCATCAGTTCATAGAATTTGTTGCCTTTGCCGTTCGGGGTGGAGGTGACGCGCAGCTTGTAGCCGTTCGATATCACCGGAAACAGCGCCGTCCAGATTTTGCGGCTGTCGGCATGAAAGGCAAACTCATCGAGAAACACATTGGCGGCAAAGCCGCGCGCCGTATCCGGGTTCGCCGGGAGTGCGGTAATACGCGAGCCGCCGGGCAGCACTGCCTCTAACATCGTATAACGCTCACCACCACTGCCCATCAGGTAACCTTCAAACTCACGTGCCACCAGACTATAAGCCTGACAATGCTTTCTGACCCCTTCTTCCATCGCCTCTTTGGCCTGTCGTTCACCGCGCGAGAGAATGACCCAGCGGGTGCGACCGCCACGGGCCTCGGTCTCAAAGCAGTCGTCAACCAGCTCCAGCGTGGTGGTAAAGGTTTTGCCGGTCTGGCGGGCAAACTGGCCGATTTTAAAGCGTGACCGGTCAAGCAGCCAGCGCTGCTGGTAAGGGTAGAGTTCAACGTTTTTGCTCATGCAATAATCCCGTAAATTTCTTCACGCACCCGCTTCAGGGTATCCAGACTGACATGTGCTTTACCTTGCTGCTGGGCTTCCTGCTCCAGGTTGGCCATTTCCGCGCTGATTTTCTTAAGCTGACCTTGCAGTTTTTTCAGGCTGACGCTGGCATGAATAATGGGTGCCAGATTTTTCGCCATGCGGGCAAAGCGCTCAGCCCGCTCAACCGGCGACCCCTCTTCTTCCTTTATTGTTTGTGCCTCCAGCAGGCTATTGAGTAATTCAGTCTGCACCAGCGCCATAATGGACTCTGAGCGTGTATCCTGGTCATCTGGCGCACCTTTGGTCAGTTGACGCGCCGCTTCGGTCGCGTCACGAATCGCGGCAAAGCGGCGCTGCACCTTTTGACCGTAGCGGGAAATCTGCGCCCGACCGATGCTATACCCTTTATCACGCAGCAACGTCTCCAGCTCTCGGTAGCCACTGAAATTGCGCTCAGTCAGCGCCCGGTCGAGCCATTCACGCACCGATGGAGGCAATACCTCGATATGACTGCGCGGTGCCATCGTCACTCCCTCCAGTATTTGGCCGGGCGGGCAATGCCGGGGAGATCGTCCGTCACGTATTCCACCAGATTCACCCCTTCCGGCGTCAGCGTGGCCGTCCAGGCACGTGCTGGCGGTCGGGTCAGGCGAACCAGACTTAAGCCCTCAAGGAACAGTAACTCTTTTTGCAGCTCCAGCATGGTCATGTCCGGGTAGAGCGAATGGCCCACACCCCACAGCAGCCGGTCATTGGCCGGATAGGGCCGTGCCTTGTTGACCACCTGCATAACACCCAGCGCAACCCTTCGCGGCGCGCCTGTTCGGTATCTATCATCCTTATCCTCCTGCCACCTGACGCAGTTGTATGGTTTCCAGCTTCTGGTAAATCGCGTCAAGCCGTGACTCCACCACCTGCTGATAATGAATAAATTCGTCGCGCCGGACATAACGCGCCGGCACTTCCACTTTGAACTCCAGGACTTCACGCTCAAGGCGCGACCCTTTATCGGATGCATCGCGCATTAACCGCTCCAGCGAAGCAAATCGCTCAGCCTGGCGCTTTTCCGTCTCTCGGATAAACCAGCGGGCCAGCCCACCGAGAAAGCCTGCCAGCCCGAACAGATAGTTCACCAGCACCCAGAAATCGACTTGTAATGTCATGGTGTTAATCCTTCAATGTAATCCAGTAGCCCGTTTATCTGTGCCCGCCAGACCTGACATTGCTGCCCGTTGTCGGTGATATTGGCGAGGATATCGCGCTGGGTGACCGGGCTGGGCCTGAGCGGCTCACCAGCGGACGCAGTGGGCCGGGTCGTGTTGCCAGCGCCGCCGGGAGCGGCGGTAGCGCCTGGATCGTTGGCATCAGGCACGCCGAGTGCGGCGTTGTAGTACTGCACGAAGCCACGAGTAAATACGCAGGACACAGCATGAGGCTTGCCTTTTTCATCCAGCCAACGTTGTGTAACATCATCAATCTGCCTCTTGAGTTGACGGTTTTCGGCGTTTATTAGTGCAACGTGCGCCAAGTAATTCCGCTCGCTCGTATGGGCAACCGCAACCTGGCGCTCAAAACGTTGTTGCAGGGCTTGTAGGGTTTGCGCTGCCTGCTCGGCGCGCTGTTTTTCCTGGTCAGCAAACGCCTCGCGCAGCTGACTGATTGTTGCCTCACCCCGTTCCGTTGCCCGATTCTCGCCTTGCGTGTAGCCGTGCCACCAAGCGAGCGATAACAGCGCGCCACCGAGCAGCACACCGAGGGTGTTTATCCCGCCCAGGCTAAACACAGCTTGCCCCTCCCCAGCTCAGGTAACGGGGTGCCAGGGCGTTTAAAATGCGCCGGGGATAATGACGATTCTCGCGCCAGGCGCTCACGCTACGTCCGGCATTAACCCGCTCAATGCTGTCAAACCAGCGGCTGCCATCGTACCCCTGACTTTCCGCCAAACGGCGATCACGCTGTACCCAGCCCAGGCCACCGTTGTAAGCCGACAGGGTCATCGCCATGCGCTCACAGCGATCCACCGCCGACAAGCGTTGCCATAGCCAGTGATCGAAACTCACCACTGCCCGCAGGCTCCAGCCGGGATTAAGTGGCGCTTTGACCGCCAGCTCCGGCATTAATTCCCCAATCCAGGCAGTGGTCGCGGGCATAAACTGCCCCAGCCCCTGCGCCCCGATGCGGTTGGTGATACCCGCCTGCCAGCCGCTTTCGTGCTCAATCTGCGCAGCAAAATCAGCCACCGGCGCATTGAGTCCCCACACCAGACGGGCGTTGCGTATCAGGTTAGCCCGATACTCCTGCGCCGCTTGCGGGGGACGCGCGGCATCCGCATCAAAAGCGCCACAAAGGAGCACTATCAGCAAAAGGAATAACAGCCATCTGGGGTCGCCTTGTGGACGTTGATAGCGGTTCATGGTTATAACCCCATTGCCACGCTAAGGCAGACAGCGGCCACAATCACCGCCCGGCGCAGTTGCGCAGCGGCAAATACCTGATGACAGCCCCCGCGCACAGGATGACGGCCCTGCGCCACCTCCGGATGGTCATGGTGCAGGTATTGACCGGGGCGGGCCTTGGGGAACAGCGAACGGTCAAGCCAGTAACCGACCACAGCCGCCAGGGTAATCAAGGCCAGCTTGTAGAGCACCACCGGCAATTGCTGCGGCGAGACCAGGCCAATCACCAGCAACAACCCTGCGGCGGTGAGCAACCAACCGCTTAATCGCGGGGTTTTTAATCGGGGTAAGGTCAATTTTTTTCGCGTTTTCATCACCATCTCCCTGAGAATCAGGCAGACAGTGTCGCAGGGCAGTGCGCCAAACGCTTTTAAAGCGGTTTACTAGTGGGGATGTGGGTAAGTGGTTAAGTTAGGCGCAGTCATTAGCCCCTAACGGGGCAAGGGAAAAAGCGCGGCTCGTACGGTGCAGGAACACCGCACGAGCCGCCAACACACAGAATCCACCTGTGAGTCAACCGTGGCGCTTTCCGTCCTCGAGGACAGGAAAGAGTCTACATTAATTTCCATTAGTGAAAAAGGCTTACAGACAATGCAGCAAAGTTTTTTACCGATAGTGCCCTGGATAGGCGGTAAACGGCGACTGGCAAAACAAATTTTACCGCGCTTCCCGGCGCATATCTGCTACGTGGAGCCATTTTGTGGCGCGGCGGCGCTCTTCTTTATGAAGTCACCCAGCAAGGCGGAAGTCATTAACGATATCAACGGTGAGCTGGTCAATCTCTATCGGGTGTTAAAACACCATCTGGAAGAATTTACGCGTCAGTTTAAATGGGCGCTGGTCAGCAGGGCGATGTATCAATGGTTGAAAATTACCCCGACCGAGACCTTAACCGATATCCAGCGCGCGGCCCGTTTCTATTACCTGCAAAAACAGGAGTTCGGCGGCAAGGTGGCCGAGCACACCTTTGGTGTGACCACCACCACTGCGCCACGCCTGAACCTGTTGCGCATGGAAGAAGAACTGTCGTTGGCTCATCTGCGACTATCACGCACCACCATTGAATAACTTGACTGGGCAAGCTGCATTGCCCGTTATGACCGTCCGCATACGCTGTTTTACTGCGACCCGCCGTATTGGGGAACCGAGGGCTATGGCGTGGATTTTGGTCTGGAGCAATATGAAAAACTGGCGGGTATGGGACGAGACCTGGCGGGGGATGATGATTATTTCGGTCAATGATATTCCTGAGATGCGAGAAGTGTTTCAGGGGTTCGATATGGATAGCGTACCGATTCGTTATAGCCTGAACAGCAATCAGCCCACACAACGACGTGAGCTGATTATCACTGTCAAATAACCCCATCCGCAGCCATGGATAGGGAAAGTTAAACGCGGTGGCGGGCTGCTTTTTTCTCTGCCATTGCCGTCAAGGTACGTTTGGCCACTTCGCGTGTTTCGCCGGGAATATATCGAAAGGCAGTTAACACTTCCGCCTCCTCCTCATCGCGCACCACATCGAGCGCACTGGCTTCATCGCTGCGCTCGCCTGTAATCAAATAATTAACATCAACCCCTAATGCTTTAGCGGATACCAGATAAGCAGCATCGGGATGTCGCTCACTTTTTTCATAATTGTACTGGGTCAGTTTTTTAACACCGCACCGCTCAGCGAAGCTTTCCTGACTGAGTCCCAACCGCAGGCGCTCGGATTTCAGGCGTTCGCCCACCCCCTCCAGCGTCAGCGTGACCCACTGCTGGGTATCGAGCGGAGCCTGCTTATCGCTCGAGGCAGAAGGAAAGGTTTTATCGGTCAGCTGCTGGCTTAACTGTTGCAACTGCTTCTCTTTTTCTGCCACCAGTTGCTGGCTGCGTTTAAGCGCCGCCTCGTCTTTACGCAATGTCGCTCGTAATTCCCGTACCGACATGCGATCAATCTCATCCAGCGTTAGACCGGCAATGGTGCCGCCTTCGGCAAGTTCGGCGAGGTCTTCATCGTCTTCTGTCATCAGTTCAAAGAGCTTAGTTTTTCCTAGCATTCCCAGCGCTGGGAATGAAGAGCT
>NZ_JBLLJS010000017.1:0-60762 GCF_047692315.1 Symbiopectobacterium sp.
CCTGAAATCCCATCAAAGCCGCGCCATTAAAGGCGTCGCGCTATCCCAAGCTCTCTCCCTTAACTATGTAAAAATGATCACTCCCCCACAGTCAACATCGTTTCCCTGACTGTTACCGAGAAAGGTTACTGCATCGATCGCGCCAGCGGACATTGCGCTGGTGCATCAATACCTCTGACAGGGCGTGGCTGAACGTAGCCGGAATAGCGGTAGTGGATTTTTCCGGCGGCCCCTCCAGCCACCAGCCAATCATTACCTGAAGCAGACGCGCAGACGCGCATTAACGTGCCAGTGATCCAGCGTATCTTCCAGCAATGCTACACCTCCGAGCGGTAATTGTCGCAGCAGGCGAGCTGTTCCTGCTGACCTTCAAGCTCAATAACCGGAATGTTTGCGGCTTTGGCCGCCTGAATCAATTGGTAATCAATGCCATATTGAGGGCGTAAGCCGAGAGATTGCGCCTGCATTGCCTGAAGCGTCAGCGCCGCGTGCCAGGCCGGGAGATGATCAAAGCGGTTCACGCTGAGCGCCAGTGCATCACAGTGTTGCTGGAATTGCTGATAGCGTTCTGGATCCAAGCGTTCTGCCAGCGGGCGTGGCTCATACTCTTCCTGCAACGGTGAACCCATATCGGAAATATCGGCTTCGACAACCAGCGCAGCAGACTGCTGCAATTGTTGCAACAATATTTCCGGTAACGGAGACATGGCTTCGCTGCCCATATGGATACTGCCTACCAAATGCAGACGTCCACCCTGTGTCAGGGAAACATCCATTGCGGGGTAGGCATAGGCAACCGGGGAAATGAATCCCAA
Organism: Symbiopectobacterium sp.; assembly: GCF_047692315.1. Lineage (GTDB taxonomy): Bacteria > Pseudomonadota > Gammaproteobacteria > Enterobacterales > Enterobacteriaceae > Symbiopectobacterium. Next base: position 816 of record NZ_JBLLJS010000017.1, read on the forward strand.
CCAGGCGGCCAGTTGGCGCAGTAACGTCATGATTTATCTCCATCAACTACAAACGTTCATGCTAACCGCTTATGCTACGCGAGGATACTTCCATAAGGATAAAAAATCCCCAACCGGTGATGGTCGGGGATAGTAGGGAAGAGACGTTAAACCCTGAGGGCGCGGACGTGTAGCGTGATGCCATCAACAGCAATCACTTCTACCGTCGTGCCGACAGACAGCGCTTCATCAGCCTTGATTCGCCAGGTGCTGTCGCCGATTCTGGCTCGGCCTACACCCTATTCAACCGCTTCGGTGACAGTAGCGCGAACCCCAATCAGTTGCCGACTGCGCTGGTTCAACAGCGTGGCATCCGTGACCCGGCACGAGCGACTACGTAGCCAGTACCACCACAGTAGCGCAGTGATGATGGTCAGCACGGCAAACAGCGCGCCCTGCCACGGCAGCGGTAATACCCAGGTTAACAAACCGATGATGACGGCAGACACGCCGCTCCACAGCAAGTAACCGCTGGCCCCCAGCATCTCGGCCGCCAGCAGCAAGCCGCCAAGCGAGAGCAACACCCAGTGGGCATTTTCAGCCAGCAGTTCAACGTCCATTCTGGCCCCGGGCGCTTCCGCTATCTTTAATCAACTCGGCGATACCACCGATAGCCCCCATCAGATTGCTGGCATCCAGAGGCATCATGACAACTTTGCTGTTGTCGGCAGAACCAATCTTTTTCAATGCGTCGGTATATTTCTGTGCCACGCAGTAGTTGATGGCCTGAATATTACCCGAGGCAATGGCATCAGAGACCATTTGGGTCGCGCGTGCTTCAGCTTCTGCGGCCCTTTCACGCGCCTCGGCTTCCAGAAACGCAGATTTCTTTCCCCTTCAGCCTTCAGAATTTGTGACTGTTTTTCCCCTTCGGCTTTCAGTATGGCTGCCTGACGGACCCCTTCGGCTTCGAGAATGTCGGCTCGTTTGGTTCGTTCGGCTTTCATCTGAGCGTTCATCGAGGCAATCAGCTCAGCAGGCGGGCGTACATCACGGATTTCAAGACGGGTAATCTTCACGCCCCATAGGCCGGTCGCTTCGTCGACAATATGCAGCAAGCGGGTGTTAATGCTGTCACGCTGCGACAGCATTTCATCCAGTTCCATGGAACCCAGCACGGTACGGATGTTGGTCATGGTGAGGTTTTTGATCGCCAACTCGAGTGAGCTGACTTCATAGGCGGCGCGTGCGGCTTCTACCACCTGAATAAAACAGATGGTATCAATCGTGACGTTGGCGTTGTCTTTGGAAATCACTTCCTGGGAAGGAATTTCAAGTGCCCGTTCCATCATATTGATTTTACGACCGATACGATCCATGAACGGCACCACCAGGTTCAACCCTGGCATCAGCGTCTTGGTGTAGCGGCCAAAGCGTTCAACGGTCCACTGATAGCCCTGCGGCACAATCTTGATCCCTGACCATACAATAATAACCAGTGTGACAAATATCAATACGGGAATGACGCTAAGCATGGTTTTCACCTCCAAAGGTTGTTTTTAAAAATAATTCACTGAAATAAAAGTGTATTTTTCTTCATCCTGATGAGGTCATTTTAGCGCCGTCGCCGCATAAAGCCTATCTTTTCACGGGGGTAAACGCGCGTTGTCATTGGCGCATTGTCTGAAAATAGCAAAAACGAGACGTGAGTCAAGGGAAGGGGCGTGAAAACGCCCCTGTGGCACGTTGGCTTTAAAATGTTGTCCAGTTGTCGTTTGCGTCAGCGGTTGTGGAAATGCGGCCTGTAACGGCAAGCAGCGGTGTTTGCGCGGGTGCTGCGGGTGTGGATGCTGCCGTTGACGTGGCTGGCGTAATGACAAAGACGGCGACCGCGTCCGCCAAGCGCTGTGCCTGATTTTGCAAAGACTGTGCGGCGGCAGAAACCTCTTCGACCAGTGACGCATTTTGTTGTGTTGGTGCATCAAGTTGCCCAACACCAATATTCACCTGATCGATACCTACACTTTGTTCCCGGCTGGAGTGTGCTATTTCCGACATAATGCTGCTCATATGCGAGGCGTTGGCGCTCAGGTTCTTCATTGATGACTCGGCACCTTCCACCAGTTCCATCCCTTCTTGTGTGGTGTGCGCGGCATCGTCGATCAGTACTTTGATCTCTTTTGCCGCTGCGGCGCTGCGTTGCGCCAGATTGCGCACTTCGCTGGCGACCACGGCAAAGCCGCGACCTTGTTCACCCGCACGGGCCGCTTCAACGGCAGCATTGAGTGCCAGTATATTGGTTTGGAAAGCAATGCCGTCAATCAGCGCGATGATTTCTACCATGTGATTGGCTGAATCGCGGATTTCGTGCATTTTGCTGGCAGCATCGGACATTTTGCTGCCGCTGTTTTTCATTTTCACGGCGGCATCGTTCACCAGCGTATTGGCCTGCTGGGTATTCTCGGCGGTGTTTTTGACAGTAGCAGCCAGTTGGTTCATTGAAGCTGCGGTCTGTTCCAGAGAACTGGCCTGTTCTTCCGTGCGCCCGGACAGATCGAGATTCCCGGCTGCAATCTGTGCCGTGGCTGAAGCAATGCTGTGTGCGCCATCACGCAGCTGTCCGACAAGATGTTGGAGATTGGCGGTCATTTTGTTGAGGGCGTTGAGTAAGATGCCGGTTTCGTCTTTACGCTGGACCGAGATGGATTTCGTCAGGTCACCTTTGGCGACGGACTCAGCCAGTGAAACGGCTTGCTGCAACGGTAGCACAACGCTGCGTGCCGTTACGAATGACAGCGTCAGGCTGATAACAATGCCAGCGAGAACGATACACAGCAGTACAATACGAATGCTGTTATAACTTTGGTTGACCGTTTGATCCGCTTGCCACATGCGGTATTCCGCTTTACTGATAAACTGCGCGATATCTTTTTTGAGCGCTGTGCCCAGCGGCCAGGTCACCTCAAGCTCCTGATGGCGTATATCCTGACGATTTTTCGCCAGATTTAGCAAGGTATCGCTGGCCTTGGCAAACGTATCATAATCCTGTTTGATGGTATTTAACGCGGCGGTGAGTTCGGCATCATCCTGCACGTAGTTGCTGAGCGTTGTAATATGTTTAACGATGACGCCGCGGTCTTTTTTGATTTGTTCAACCGTGTTGTTGATGTTATTTTCATCATTCGCTGCGGTCAGTGCAAAAAAAAGCCGATTGGTTAATAAAGACGTTATTTAAACTGCTCATGACATTGTTGGAGAGCATCACGGTAGGGTAATTTTTCTTCACTACGGAGTCGATGTGCTCATGGAAGCTTTCCAGTCCGCCGAAGGCCAATAGACCAAAAATAATCAGGATAAGCAGGCTGATGATAGAGCTGATCGCCAGGCGCGTGGCGATTTTCAGATCTGAAAATTTCATTATCTTCCCTATTATAAGAATTATAACAATGTGGTCCTTCTTTCCGCTGCTGGGTAACGCGGGCAGGAAATACTGCCGCAACAGGGTGATGGAGGCTCACCCAGTATATAAGTAAAATTCTGCGGGGATTTAGATCGTTTTTATCCTAAAAAAACGTTTAAATAATAAGAGTGAGATAAACCCTTTCTATTTATTATATTCATCCTGATAAATATAATTATGAAATAGTATACACCCTAAATAATTTGAGCCGCAGGCAGGCGGCAACGTAGCGAATCTCCAAGAGCCTACACAAGTCAGTGACTGGGGGGGGCGAAGGAAGTCAACTCACCCGCAGCGTGAAGTATGTTGGTAGACAAACTGAGCCACTCAATGGTGTTGTGCCCATGAACGCAGGAAAGCAGAACAGCCGTTTCAACGGTAGTTTTTAGTGGCTGTAACATTCAACTTTAGTGTGACGCTGAATTTTCAACACTTCCTAGTCCGCTTTTCCCAATGCTTCTAGTTTCTCAGCTTTTTGAGACCATTGAGCGGCAACGTGGCTGTTTTTTTCCACGCCAAGCCCTTCAGAGTACATCCACCATAAATTGATGTGAGAGTGATAATCACCTTTTGGGGATTCTTATGTATATATTTCAATGGCTTTTGTGTAATTAACCTCTATTTCCCTTACCTTTTTCGTGCATAAAGCCAAGAGCCCTCATGGCATCCAGATTTCCTTGCGCTGAAGATTTTTGATACCAGTATCTGGCTTTTTCATAATCAATGTTTCTTGTACCACCATCATCATAAGAGCTTCCCAGCTCATATTGCGAAACGGCATCAGATACATTGTCATCGCAAGCCGGCAGCAAAAAGCAGGCTATTACTAGCACAACAAACCTATTCATCCTTAACTCCATTTACTGGACTTTTATCACTTTCGGCAGTTGAAACCACGGGCACTCGTACCCGAATGAATATCATCTGCACACTCCATCTTAAGAATATTGTACACACAGTGATTCGTGATGAATATTGAGCTGCATTATCTTCCGCTCAACTCCCTCATTAATAGGACCGCATAATAACCTCTGGATGACAACCCAAAATAGAGCCAATTTCTCTGATCGCTTCGCCCGTTAATCTGATTACGCTGTTGTATCTGTTGCGCTAAGTCAGCAGGCGAACCTACCTTGATGCGATACCATTTCAGCGCGACGGTGAATTTGAACCGTTTTGGTTACTGCGTCACTCTTCGGTAACTGCTATGTCAATATTTATTTTGTTTTTTTAAAAGGAAATTTATTTAAGGCGGCTATATCCACGCCAACGCTGAGCAAGAAGTTGCGCAGAATGCGCATTTGTTCGGGGGAGCGGGTAACCGCATGGAGAGGGCTGTATATGCAGAGGTTACAGAAGGCCTGTTTATCACCGTAATGCGCTACGTTGCAGACTATTTACCCGCGCGATCGCCTTATTTTGTCATGAACATGACTGTATCCCGCATCTTGACATTGCACCGGGTATTTTGAACGCTCACAGCTCCAGTTCAATATCATTCACCGGCATGCAGCAGCACGGCAAAATTTCATCTTGCTGTACACAGGCAAGCGGCGTTTGGCGATAGGCGACACGGCCTTTCACCAAACGTAAACGGCAAGCACCGCAATAACCCGAGCGGCACTGATATTCAACCGGCACGCGGTGTTGCTCCAGCACATCCAGTAACGAAGTGGCGCTGTCGTTGTTGGCAAGCTGCGTGCCCGAGACGCGCAGTGTTATGGTCGACATGCTCATCGGCTTAGAGCTGGAAGTCACTCAGATCGTCGGCGTTGATTTCAGAATCAATTTGGCCGACCAGATAAGAGCTCACTTCCACTTCTTGCGGAGCAACCTGCACGTTGTCAGAGACCAGCCAGGCGTTAATCCACGGGATTGGGTTGGTGCGCGTTTGGAACGGCAGCGGCAGCCCTACCGCCTGCATGCGAATATTGGTGATATATTCAACATACTGGCACAGGATGTCTTTATTCAGGCCAATCATCGAGCCGTCGCGGAACAGGTACTCCGCCCACTCTTTTTCCTGCTGCGCCGCCAGTACAAACAGGTCATAACATTCTTGTTGGCACTCTTCGGCGATTTGCGCCATTTCCGGATCGTCCTGACCGGAACGCATCAGGTTCAGCATATGCTGTGTGCCGGTCAGGTGCAGGGCCTCATCGCGGGCGATCAACTTGATGATTTTGGCATTGCCTTCCATCAGTTCGCGTTCAGCAAAGGCGAAGGAGCAGGCGAAACTGACATAGAAGCGAATGGCTTCCAACGCGTTGACGCTCATCAGGCACAGATAGAGGTGTTTCTTTAACGCACGCAGGTTGACGGTGACCGTTTTGCCATTCACCTGATGAGTGCCTTCCCCCAGCAGATGGTAATAACTGGTCAGCTCTATCAGGTCATCATAGAAAGCGGAGATATCTTTCGCGCGTTTCAGAATCTCTTCATTGGTGACGATATCATCGAACACCAATGCCGGATCGTTGACGATATTGCGAATGATATGGGTATAGGAACGGGAATGAATGGTTTCTGAAAACGCCCAGGTTTCTATCCAAGTTTCCAACTCAGGAATGGAGATCAGGGGTAACAGCGCGACGTTCGGGCTGCGTCCCTGAATGGAATCCAGCAGCGTTTGGTATTTCAGATTGCTGATGAAGATGTGCTTTTCATGTTCTGGGAGTGCCTGGTAGTCGATGCGATCGCGTGAAACATCCACCTCTTCCGGGCGCCAGAAAAAGGAGAGTTGTTTTTCGATCAGTTTCTCGAATATTTCATATTTTTGCTGATCGTAACGCGCCACGTTAACGGACTGACCAAAGAACATCGGTTCCAGAAGCTGATCGTTTTTATTCTGTGAGAAGGTGGTATAAGCCATAGGGCTGTATCTCCAAAAAGGGACAGGAGGCGTGGATGACGGCCTCCTGAAAAGTAAAATACCCTACGTGGGAAGCGGTGCGCTTCCCTGCGGTTTAAATTTTGCAGGCGCCGCCTTCGCAGCCATCATCCTGCGCCTCGGCCAGGATATCTTCCTGGGCGTCTTCCGCGCCGTCTCGGGTATTTTGATAATACAGTGTTTTCAACCCGAACTTATAGGCGGTAAGCAAATCGGTCAGCAACTGTTTCATCGGCACTTTTCCTGACGGGAAACGCGCCGGGTCGTAGTTGGTGTTGGCAGAAATAGCCTGATCGACAAACTTCTGCATCAATCCTACCAGTTGTAGATAGCCGTCATTGTTCGGCATTTCCCACAGTAACTCGTAGGCGTCTTTCAGCGTTTCATAATCCGGCACCACCTGGCGCAGAATGCCGTCTTTTGACGCCTTGATACTGATGTGCCCGCGCGGGGGCTCAATACCGTTGGTGGCGTTGGAAATTTGTGATGAAGTTTCCGACGGCATCAACGCGGAGAGCGTGGAGTTACGCAGACCGTGAGTTTTGATACTGTCGCGCAGTGCTTCCCAATCGTAATGCAACGGTTCGTTGCAAATGCCGTCCAGATCGCGCTTGTAAGTGTCGACAGGCAGCACGCCACGTGCATAGGTGGTTTGGTCAAACCACGGGCAAGCACCCTGTTCGCGCGCCAGTTCGTTTGAGGCTTTCAGCAGGTAGTACTGAATGGCTTCAAAGGTACGGTGCGTCAGATTGTTGGCGCTGCCGTCGGAGTAGCGCACGCCGTTCTTCGCCAGATAGTAGGCGAAGTTGATGACGCCGATGCCGAGCGTGCGGCGGCCCATGGCACCGCGTTTGGCGGCCAGAATCGGGTAATCCTGATAGTCCAGCAGGGCGTCTAGCGCACGCACTGCCAGGCGCGCCAAATCTTCCAAATCGTCCAGACTGTTCAATGCGCCAAGGTTGAAGGCGGAGAGGGTGCAGAGCGCGATCTCGCCTTTTTCGTCGTTAACGTCTTCCAGCGGATGCGTCGGCAGCGCAATTTCCAGGCACAGGTTGGACTGACGCACCGGCGCGATGGTCGGCTCAAACGGGCTATGGGTGTTGCAGTGATCGACGTGCTGAATGTAAATACGGCCAGTCGAGGCACGCTCCTGCATCATCAGCGAGAACAGATCGACCGCTTTCAGGGATTTCTTGCGGATGCTGTCATCTTTTTCATACTGCTGATACAGGCGTTCGAACTCGTCCTGGTCGGCGAAGAAGGCGTCATACAAGCCCGGCACGTCAGACGGGCTGAACAGGGTAATTTTTTGCCCTTTGACCAGACGCTGGTACATCAACTTGTTCAACTGTACGCCGTAATCGAGATGGCGCACGCGGTTGCCTTCCACGCCACGGTTGTTCTTCAGCACCAGCAGGCTTTCCACTTCCAGATACCACAGCGGGTAGAACAGCGTAGCCGCACCACCGCGTACGCCGCCTTGCGAGCAGGATTTCACCGCGGTCTGGAAATGTTTGTAGAACGGAATACAGCCGGTATGGAACGCTTCACCACCGCGAATCGGGCTGCCCAGTGCACGGATACACCCGGCGTTAATGCCGATACCGGCACGCTGCGAGACGTATTTCACAATGGCGCTGGAAGTGGCGTTAATGGAATCCAGGCTGTCGCCACATTCGATCAACACGCAGGAGCTGAACTGACGCGTCGGGGTACGCACGCCAGACATAATCGGCGTTGGCAGCGAAATCTTGAAGGTAGAAATCGCGTCATAGAAGCGTTTAACGTAATCCAGACGCGTTTCGCGCGGATAGCCTGAGAACAGGCAGGCGGCCACCAGCACATACAGGAACTGGGCGCTTTCGTAGATGTCACCGGTAACGCGGTTTTGCACCAGATATTTCCCTTCCAACTGCTTGACCGCAGCATAAGAGAAAGTCATGTCGCGCCAGTGATCGATGAAAGCGTCCATCTGGGCGAACTCTTCCGGCGTATAGTCCTGCAACAAATGGGTGTCGTATTTGCCGAGCTCCACCATTTTGGTGACGTGATCGTACAACGCTGGCGGTTCAAACTGACCGAATGCTTTCTTGCGCAGATGGAAAATCGCCAGACGCGCGGCCAGGTATTGATAATCCGGGCTGTCACGGGAAATCAGGTCGGCAGCCGCTTTGATAATGGTTTCATGAATATCGGCGGTCTTGATGCCGTCATAAAACTGAATGTGGGAGCGCAGTTCTACTTGAGAAACTGACACATTATGCAGGCCTTCCGCTGCCCAGGTAATCACCCGGTGAATCTTGTCCAGATTGATGCGTTCTTTGCTGCCATCGCGTTTGGTTACTAGCGGGCTCTGGTTCATGTGGTGTGGTACCTATCCGTTTTTCCCACTGCAATAGCGTTTTCCCAATCGAAAACGCACACGACAGACTAGTGCTGCTGTGTGTGAAGTAAACACTATATATAGTGGTTTGGTTTAGAATGATAACAAGATAGTGAGAATTTTCGGCTATTGCAAGTGAACAAAACACACGGAAATTGTGGATAACATGGGGAGGAATTGTTACACAGTGGCTAAAGGCCTGTAGCGTTGCGGCCTTAAGTTTTGTCAATGGATGGGGATAAAAAAATAAAAAATTGATCGGTTGCCGCTTTTTTCCGCGTACAGAAAATTCTTAATTTGATCAGCGTATAAGGTCATGTCTGAATTGATAATTGCAGATTGGCGATCTCGTCGCCAATCTGCGTTGAAAAAGCACCGGCTAATCCTGCCAGTCATTACTTATCGGCGTCACGCTGCGTGTGCAGCATATAATTCACATCAACGTTAGGGCCGAGCGTAAAACGATCGCGCAGCGGGTTATAGTGCAGACCGGTAATGTGTTGTTCTGCCAGAGGGGTATTATCCACCCAGTCCAGCAGTTCCGCCGGACGAATAAATTTCTTCGCGTCATGCGTGCCTTTCGGCACCATTTTCAGCACATATTCTGCGCCGAAAATCATCAAAAACCAGGCTTTGGCATTGCGGTTGATGGTGGAGAAGAACACATGTCCGCCGGGTTTGACCAGTGCAGCACAGGCGCGCACCGCCGATTGCGGATCGGGCACATGCTCCAGCATCTCCATGCAGGTCACCACGTCATAGCGCCCGGCGTGGACGGCTGCATGAGATTCCACGGTTTCCTGTACATACTGCACGCTGGCGCCGCTCTCCAGTGCGTGTAGCCGGGCAACCTGTAACGGCTCGGCACCCATGTCCAGTCCCGTGACCAGTGCCCCTTCGCGCGCCATGCTTTCCGCCAGAATGCCGCCGCCACAGCCGACATCCAGCACCTGCTTGCCAAATAATCCATCGGCCCGACGAGCGATGTATCCAAGGCGCAGCGGGTTGATACGGTGCAACGGTTTAAACTCGCCTTCCAGATCCCACCAGCGCGAAGCGACGGCTTCAAACTTGGCGATTTCATCATGATCGACATTCTGCGTCTGTGTTTCTGCGTTCATGCGTTATACAACCTTTTGTTATTCTCATCTGTGGCGAGTATATCGGGTGTTGGCAGGATGTAGTAGCGATTCTCCTTTTCAGCATAGATTGGCGGAAAGGGGGCAAGTGAAAGAAAAGCGTCATTCATCGTGCGCGTATTTTCCCTGTGAGGTGGGTTTTGTGCTATCATTTTTCACCTTTTGAACTCGGGTTGATGCATTAAATAGGAGGGATAGCGGCTCCATGAGCGACCTTGCTAGAGAAATAACACCGGTCAATATCGAAGAAGAGTTGAAAAACTCGTATCTGGACTATGCCATGTCCGTTATTGTCGGGCGTGCCTTGCCTGATGTTCGTGACGGCTTGAAACCTGTACACCGGCGCGTGCTGTACGCGATGAGCGTGCTGGGGAATGACTGGAACAAACCCTATAAAAAATCGGCCCGTGTGGTCGGTGACGTTATCGGTAAATATCACCCGCACGGTGATTCAGCCGTGTATGAAACCATCGTGCGTATGGCGCAACCCTTCTCCTTGCGTTACATGTTGGTCGACGGTCAGGGCAACTTCGGGTCAATAGACGGTGACTCTGCGGCGGCCATGCGTTATACCGAAATTCGCATGTCGAAAATCGCCCATGAGCTGCTGTCGGATCTGGAAAAAGAGACGGTCGATTTTGTGCCCAACTACGATGGCACAGAACAGATCCCCGATGTGATGCCAACGCGTATCCCTAATTTGCTGGTGAACGGTTCTTCCGGTATTGCGGTAGGGATGGCGACCAACATTCCGCCCCATAACCTGACGGAAGTGATCGACGGCTGCCAGGCGTATATCGAAGATGAAAATATCAGCCTTGAAGGGTTGATGACGCACATTAAAGGGCCGGATTTCCCGACTGCGGCCATCATTAATGGCCGACGCGGCATTGAAGAAGCGTACCGCACCGGGCGCGGCAAGATTTACATTCGCGCGCGTGCCGAAGTGGAAGTAGACGACAAAAATGGTCGTGAAACCATTATCGTGCACGAAATTCCCTATCAGGTGAACAAAGCGCGTTTGATTGAAAAAATCGCCGAGCTGGTGAAAGAAAAGCGTGTTGAAGGCATTAGCGCATTGCGCGATGAGTCTGATAAAGACGGCATGCGCATTGTGATTGAAATCAAACGCGATGCCGTGGGGGAAGTGGTACTGAACAACCTCTACTCCCTGACCCAGCTTCAGGTCTCGTTCGGCATCAACATGGTGGCACTGCATCAGGGCCAGCCCAAGATCATGCCGCTCAAAGATATTCTGGTCGCCTTTGTGCGTCATCGTCGTGAAGTCGTGACGCGCAGAACCATCTTTGAATTGCGTAAAGCGCGTGAGCGTGCCCACATTTTGGAAGGGCTGGCGGTTGCGCTGGCAAACATCGATCCGATCATTGAAGCGATTCGTAATGCCCCGACGCCGGCGGAAGCCAAGGCGGCGCTGATTGCCCGTGCGTGGGATCTGGGCAACGTCGCGGCGATGTTGGAACGCGCCGGTAACGATGCTGCGCGTCCTGACTGGCTGGAGCCGGAGTTTGGCATTCGTGAAGGTAAATACTACCTGACCGAGCAGCAGGCTCAGGCGATTCTGGATCTGCGGTTGCAAAAGCTGACCGGTCTGGAACATGAAAAACTGCTGGATGAATACAAAGAGCTGTTGTTACAGATTGCCGAGCTGCTGCGTATTCTGACCAGCCCTGAGCGCTTGATGGAAGTCATCCGTGAAGAGCTGGAAGCCATCAAAGCGCAGTACAGCGATGAACGCCGCACCGAAATCACGGCCAACAGTGCTGACATCAATATTGAAGACCTGATCAATCAGGAAGATGTGGTGGTTACGCTCTCGCATCAGGGCTATGTCAAATACCAACCGCTGAGCGACTATGAAGCTCAGCGCCGTGGGGGCAAAGGCAAGTCGGCGGCACGTATTAAAGAAGAAGACTTTATTGATCGCCTGTTGGTGGCCAACACCCATGACACCATTCTTTGCTTCTCCAGCCGTGGTCGTCTCTACTGGCTGAAAGTGTACCAACTGCCGGAAGCGAGCTGTGGCGCGCGTGGTCGTCCTATCGTCAACCTGTTGCCGCTTGAGCCGGAAGAACGCATTACCGCTATTCTGCCAGTGCGTGAATACGAAGAAGGCAAGAATGTCTTTATGGCGACTGCCAGCGGTACGGTGAAGAAAACTGCTCTGACCGAGTTTAGCAATCCGCGTTCGAAAGGGATCATCGCCGTTAACCTCAATGAGGGCGATGAACTGATTGGTGTTGATTTGACCGACGGTGAGAACGAAGTGATGCTGTTCTCTGCTGAAGGCAAGGTGGTGCGCTTCTCCGAAGCGGCAGTGCGTGCCATGGGCCGTACCGCCACCGGTGTGCGCGGCATCAATCTTCAGGATGACGATCGTGTGGTTTCTCTGATCGTACCGCGCGGCGAGGGAGGAGATATCCTCACCGTTACGCAAAACGGTTTCGGTAAGCGTACTGCGGTGAGCGAATACCCGACCAAATCCCGTGCAACCAAAGGCGTTATCTCCATCAAGGTGAGCGAGCGTAACGGCAAGGTTGTCGGTGCGGTGCAGGTGGATGAGCTGGATCAGATCATGATGATCACGGACGCTGGCACGCTGGTGCGTACCCGTGTCTCAGAGGTCAGCATCGTCGGTCGAAACACCCAGGGCGTTACGCTTATCCGTACGGCGGAAGAAGAAAACGTGGTGGGGCTGCAACGTGTTGCCGAGCCGGTTGAAGATGAAGAACTCGACAGCGTGGCAACTGCGCCGGGTGAAGTCGCGGAAGAAGAAGACAGCATTGATGATGCTGAAACCGATGACGATGTGGCTGCTGACGACGAGTAATCGTTCTGCACGCTGATGAAACAAAAGCCAGCACGTCAGATGCTGGCTTTTTTATGCGCTCTCGTTACTGTATCGGCAAGCCATGCCCCCGCAACTGTTTATCAACTTGATGGATTAAATTTGAAATACCTCTCCTCATTCCACACGACGCTGAAGATTTCCCGCTACCTGTTCAGGGTGCTGGCGATGATGTTATGGATGCTGGGGGCGCTGATTTCCATCTTCTACTTCAGCAAGGTGCTCAACGAGAAAGAGGCTGAATTGCGTCTGGAATATAACCAGAGCTACGATCAGTCGCAGGAGTATATTCGTCGCACGACGGATATTGTGCGTGAATTACGCTATGTGGCCGTCAGCCATTTAAACATCCCCAGCACACGCCACGCCGCCTGCCGCCAATACGATGCGTACACCGCTGCTTTCGCTCTATCCGTTGACGTCAGGCGCGGACTGTCAGGCCATATACCAACCCAAAAAGGGCAGTTGGATGCCGTCAGCGCATTTTTTACCGATTGGCAGGATAATTTCTCCACCGTATACGATCTGAACCGGGTATTTTTTGTCGACGGTGCCTGGCAATGCATGATGGATTTCGGCATTCGCAATCAGGCGCTGGATCGCGATAACCTGTTGCAGAATCTGCAAGAGCGCTTTGCCGATAAAAAGCATGCGACGCAGGGAGAATGGCGAGATGAAACCGTGTATTGGATCGCTCCCGCCTCCGATCCCGACATCGGTTATCTCTATGCCATTACGCCGATTTATAAAGGGGATCATCTGGAAACCCTGATGGGTATTGAGCAAACAATCCGTCTGGATGATTTTGTTGCCGCAGGCAAATTTACTGTCGGTGCAAAATTGCTCGATCAATTTAATCAGCCGTTGCTGCAATTTACTGATAAAGAGCGCAACGGTTCGATGAGTTCCAGCTACCCGAACGATCGCACCTATTTTGGTTATGTGGACGGCTACGACGAAATTATCCTCAAGAAAGCGTTACCGCCGACTACCTTCAATATTGTCTATTTTATGCCGTTCAGCGTGCTGTTATCGCAGCTGAACTCGCTGATTATCAACATCGGGCTGTTAAACCTGCTCTCGGCGCTGGTGCTGTTTATTCTGGCCTGGACGTTCGAACGCAAGATGTTCTTGCCGGCACAAATCAATGCGTTCCAGTTGGAGGAGAACGAGCAGTTTAACCGTAAAATCGTGGCATCAGCCCCGGTGGGCATCTCTATTTTGCGCATCAGCGATGGTACCAATCTGCTCAGCAACGAGATGGCGCATAACTATATGAATTTGTTGACCTATGAAGATCGGCTCAAGATCACGCGCATTATCTGTGAACAGCAATCAAAATTTGTCGATGTGGTCACCAGCAGAAATCATCACCTGCAAATCAGCTTCGTCCATTCGCGCTACTGCAATGAAAATGTGGCGATTTGCGTGCTCTCCGATGTGAGTGCGCGCGTGAAGATGGAAGAGTCCCTGCAAGAGATGGCCAATGCCGCTGAACAGGCGAGCCAGTCGAAATCGATGTTTTTGGCCACGGTGAGTCATGAACTGCGTACCCGCTGTACGGGATTATCGGTAATCTGGATTTGCTCCAGACCAAGACTTTGTCGAAAGATGCCAACCGATTGGTGGCGCCGATGCAGAATTCATCGGCGCTGCTGCTCAAAATCATCAGCGATATTCTCGACTTCTCCAAGATAGAGTCGGAACAGCTTAAAATTGAACCGTCTATTTTTACGCCGCAGGAAGTAGTCAGCCACATTACCAGCAATTATCTGCCGCTGGTAGTGAGAAAAAACCTCACGCTCTACTGCTTTATCGATCCTTCGGTACCGGCCACGCTGTCTGGCGATCCGGTACGCTTGCAGCAGGTGCTCTCCAACCTGGTGAGCAATGCGATTAAATTTACTGATACCGGCTGCATTATCTTTCAGGTGTGCTGTAGCGAGGAGTACCTCGAATTTTGGGTACGTGATACCGGCGTGGGTATTCATCCCCGCGAGGCTATCAAGTTGTTCGATCCCTTTTTCCAGGCGGGTAGCGGCGTTCAGCGCCATTTCCAGGGAACCGGGCTGGGGCTGGCTATCTGTGAAAAGTTGGTGAACCTGATGGATGGCGATATGTCGCTGACGTCCGAGCCGGGATTGGGCAGCCAGTTTGGTATTCGTATCCCGCTCTATCAGGCGCATTACGAAGTGCCGACGGTCAGTGATGTACTCAGGCAGAAGACTTGCTGGCTTCGGGTTCGTAACGCCAGCCTTGAGCACAACGCACTGAATTTGTTGCGCCAATATGGCATCTCTGCGGCGTGTCATTCTGGGCAACCGATTCAGGAAGACGACATTATTATCAGCGATCACCCGCAGAACACGCCGTTGCTGTCACGCTGGAGTGTCCTGTTTAGCCGTACGCATATCGGCAGTGCGCAAGAGAGTGAGGAAGGGCAGTGGGTGATGAGCACTGCCGGGTTGCCGGATTTGCCCATGCTGCTGGAACGCTTGTGTCGCACTAAAGACAGTGAGGGAGAATCCTTGGCGATGCCAAGTACGCTTTCCCAAACGCAGTACAATCTGGTGGAAAATAGCGACATATTGATTCTGGTGGTAGACGATCATCCCATCAATCGCCGCTTACTGGCCGATCAACTGGGTTCGCTGGGCTATCAGGTTATTACCGCCAATGACGGCGTAGACGCGTTGAATGCGCTGACAAAGAAAACTGCTGATATTGTCCTGACCGATGTCAACATGCCAAATATGGATGGCTATACGCTGACGCGTACCTTGCGCGCGCAGTCCTGGGAAGCTCCCGTGATTGGCGTTACGGCCAACGCGTTAGCCGAAGAACGGCAGCGTTGTTTGGCAGCAGGGATGGATAATTGTCTGTCTAAACCGGTTACGCTGGATGTGTTACAACAGAGTTTGGCGCAGTACAGCCAGCAAGTGCGCGAACAGCGCGGAAAATCAACGGAAGATTGCTAGGTAGTGTCCGTCGCTCCTGAGCCAGCAGGAACGACGGGGTAATGCGTGAATGGGAGGCTTATGCACTCTCTCCCGGTTCGGCACCGTTGATGGAAGAGAGGTATTTCAACAGAGCAATATCGTTGTCCACGCCCAATTTGGTCATGGCCGATTTTTTCTGGCTGCTGATGGTCTTGATACTACGGTTAAGTTTTTTGGCAATTTCCGTCACCAGAAAACCTTCGGTAAACAGCCGCAGCACTTCACTCTCTTTCGGTGATAGGCGTTTATCGCCGTAACCGCTGGCGCTGATTTTTTCCAGCACCTTGGCAACGCTCTCTGGCGTAAATTTCTTGCCCTTTTGCGAGGCGGTCAGCGCTTTGGGCAAATCAGTCGGAGCCCCTTGCTTCAATACAATGCCTTCGATATCAAGATTTAACACCGCACTCAAAATGGCGGGGTTATTATTCATGGTCAGCACAATGATCGCCAGATGGGGAAAATGGCGTTTGATGTATTTGATCAGTGTGATGCCGTCACCGTATTTATCGCCTGGCATGGATAAATCGGTAATTAAAACGTTGGCATCCAGTTTAGGCAGATGATTGATAAGTGATGTCGAGTCTTCAAACTCGCCCACCACATTAACCCACTCAATTTGTTCAAGCGATTTTTTAATGCCAAAAAGGACAATCGGATGGTCGTCAGCGATAATTACGTTTAAATTACTCATCGTTTTATTTACTCGTCTTGTTGGCCATTAGGCTGCAATAATACACGGACAAGTTCGTTGATCTCATCAAGATCGTTTTTAATTTCTATACTCGCCTGTTCGGTAATATGCCGCTCAAGTTGTTCACACAATTGTTTGCCAGGATGCAAGTTTAGCATGGCAAACACACCCTTAAGTCGATGCGCCGTTTGTGCCAGCGTTGAAAAGTCGCCTGCTTCTGCATCAGTATACAGTTTGACAATGTCGTCGGGTACCGTTTCAACGAACAGCGAAAAATAGTCGCTGGCTTTTAACTGCTGGGCGTAGTCCTGAATATCCGCCGGAACAGTCTCGTGCGTCGCCGCTTCCAATTGTTGCTCAATCAAGGTTAACAATGCGTCTTGCAACAGCTGACTGATATTAAAATTTGTGCGTAAACGGCGTGGCGCCAGCATAGTCACCTGTGTGTCCTCTCCGTTGACCAGCAGCGTATTGTCCGCCATTTTCACTGTGTCATCGGTAATGCGCAGATCGAACTCTTGCGGCATCTGGCGCTCATCGGCGTTGACACACTCTGCCCCCCAACTGGAGAGCAGGTGATGCACGATGTGCTGCACTTCATTTGCGGTGATATCTAACAATATCGTCATGCCTTCCAACAGCTTTTCTTCTTCATCGCTGTCATTGGCGCCAGCGTGCAGCGTGAACGTCAACTGGTAGTGTGTGCCAAGCTCTTGCTTGCTGGAAATACTCAGATCCCCGCCAAGCTTGCGCGCCAGTTGATGGCACAGGAACAGCGCAAACCCCGAATTTTGCCGGGAACGATCCGCAGACGGCACCGTTAACCACGGATGACGCAGATTATCCAGCTCGGCTGCCGACATGCGGGTTCCGGTATCGCTTAGCCGAATATGGGGTGTGTCTGCCAGCTCTGCGTCTGCTTCCAGCGTCAGCGTAATCTTGCCGTAATCCGTATTGGTGATGGCGTAGTCAAGTAACAGCAGCACCTTTTGTAACATGGCGCTGTCGCCTATATAGAGGCGTTGCGGCTCCAGACGGTAGTGATGAAAAAAGTTGCAGCCCTTTCTGGGCAAGTCGCGGCAGGTTGGCAAGCAGCAACGCATCCATCATGGCAAGGGGGGAGAACGGCATCTTTTCCGGCTGCCATGCGTCACTGTCCAGCCGGTCATGCAATGCAATATTTTCCAGCAGCGCAAGGGTTTGCGCCGTTTCATCCGAGGCTTTGCGCAACAGACTCTGGCGCATATCGTCATCCGCTGCTTGTGCTAACGACAGCAAATGTTGCTGTAACGCCTGCATTGGAGCGTGCAGTTCCTGACGCAGATTGGTTAACAGCCGTTGGCGCGCCAGTACGTTTTTGTCATATTCCCGTTGCGCCAATTGCATTTTTTTATTAACCAGAATTTCTTTATCCTGCTCGCGAATCAGGAACAGGTTGTACTCCTGCATCTGCGGATGGCTGAACTGTAAAATCTCGTACATCTCATTGTTGATGGTTGCCTGAACCACACCCTGATGCTCACGCGCCATCGCTGCGATCTTTTCCAGACTGAGGTGAGGCAACAGATGCTCGGCAATGGCGTTTTGCACGACCACCCGATTGGCTGAAAAATCATAAACCAGAATGCCAATGGGAATGCGTTTAACGATCTCCTGATAGAGCGCCTGCTGTTTACGCAAACGCGGGGACGGATCGTCACGGGCATCGCGGTTAGGCTGACGCCACAGATAGAACCCGGTGAGGGTCAGCGCCAGCAATGCCAGATTCAGTAACAGCAACCAAATATTATTACGCGCCATATCGGCAGCAAATTGCCGGATAGGTAGCTGATAAACGATATTGACTGGCGCGTTAACCAGCGGTGCGGCAATCTCTAACAGTGAACCGTTTAACTGGACGTGGGTGGTCTCTTCGTTGTTGGTAAAGGTCTCACTGCTTGTTCCCACCGTGTCCGCGCGCAGAATAAAATTGTCACGCGACAGTGTATGCGGGATGAGATCGTTGATGGGCAAATCAAAGGCGATAATGGTCGCCAGGTGGCCTGGCTGGTTGAACGTAGTGCGCAGCGTAAAATAGTAGTCATTGTAGAAGCGCAGTTTACGGATAGGAGAGAAGCTCTCCCGCTCATCAAGCGCGTTTGACTGTTGCAGCATCTCGGTGCGTCGGGCTTCGGCAATAGCGGTGATGGTGATGTAGCTGCCGCGAAATTGTGCGGAAATGTCTTTCAATATCTGGGTGGAAATCATGCTCAGGCTGTTATCCACCCCATTGAGGTAATACATGGAGTAGATATCGCTCTCTGCGCCCCACAGGATATCGAGGTAGCGTGAAATCTTGCGCACGGCGCTCAGCGTTGATTTGTCGTGCTGACCAAAAATCAGCGCATCGGTTTTCTGGCCGTTTTTCTCCATATAGAACACATCCGGCAGCAGGCTGATGGCACTAACGTTATCATCCACGCCAGGTGCGGCATCGCTGTTCAGATTGCTATAGATTTGGTAAGTAAAAAAACGGTAGGTGTCGATGCGTTTTTGCATCCCGAGGGCGATGGTGTTGAGCGTAGACTTCTTTTCTGCCAGCCAACTGTTCACAATATTGTAGCTCAGTGTGCCGGTAGTCAGCAGCAGTAGAAGGGTGAACAGGCTAATATAGCGGAGCAGACTAGCAGGCATGGCAACAGTTCCTACTTGGCAGAGCGTAAAATAAGAGATTGAAGTGCATTAATATTAGCTACCAACAGAAAAAAACAGCCCGCCCGCAGCGCGGTTTCTTTGGTATCCGTGTTCTCGATTTGGCTTCGCGCTTCATGCATCACTGTGGCCATGTCCCACACACTGCCTCCTCTTTTGTCCGGCTCCCTTTTTATCATAACTTCCTCAGTGAATCGAAGCTTCCTTAACGCAATGGTGTAACTTCAGGTATTAATCGGAACAGTTAACCCTTTTTGCTGCGTTATTCGCCGGCGTATAGGCATGCTGGGTATGAAAACTCTGCTTCTTTTGTGTTGTTCATATCAGGTTATAGATCTCTCTGTGCATAATCTCCGCACACTTTTTGGTGTACACAGTACCTGTGATGGTGTGCTGGAAGCCTTTCCATGAGTCATGGGATAGCGTTTATCGAATCGCTAGAGAAAGGCGACCTGATACCGCAAACGGGCGGATTGCGAAAAAATCAGAATGGCTGTGGGTACTAAAGGGAAAAGTGGTGGTGCCAGAGTGATTGATTTTTTGGCAACGGTCGAGGTTATTAATCTTGTGCTGGCCTACCCCAAAAGCACGAAAGACAGTCTGACTGACGCGGAAAAAGCTGAGCTGAAAAAAATTAACGGCATTACTAAAAGATGAGGTGTGATATGCATTTTTCGACGAACTGAAAACGTCTCTGGAAGAGGCGGTAGATATCAAACAGAGTGTTAAGCCTCCCGCTCGTGTCACTCATTATGATATTGCAGATGTTCGGGCGATAAGAGAACAATTAAATATCTCTCAGCGCGAAATGGCCAAGGCACTGGGAACCATCATCGATACCATCAAAAGTTGGGAAGCCAAACGGCGCAATCCAACAGGACTTGCGGCAAAGGTGCTGGCGACCATTCAGGCTGACCCCGCTTTCTTTTACGCGCTGGCTGCGCATTAGACCGTTCCACTGTCTCTGTTCGTTAGCTTGCCTGGCGACCATTCCCGTTGTATGCCGCGGTAGCGCATGACTGTGCCGAAATGACACGAGGCCGAAAAAAAGCCGGTAAAAACCGGCAAAAGGATCGGAAATTGGGAAATAAATGATGATAGCCCCGCTATTTTACCGCGTTGAGCACGCCGATTTTGTCGATTGGTGCGATTAATTATTGTGCGATTATGCCGATGATGTGCGGTGCCAGTTTGTTGTTGTGCTTGTTTACAATGATTTGACAGCGGATAGCACCAAAGCCTGTCTTACATCATCTGGTTTTTGCCGTATAATCCCGTGCTTTAAGTTTGGACTTCGGGGTAATGGTGAAACAACTTTCTCACTTGTTGTGCCGTATGTAACAGGTATTGCGTGAACCACAGCCAGCAATGCCGGGAAGTCGACAGTTGGTCGTCTCTTCGGCATTGGATGTCGCGGCGGCAGAAGAGAGTGAGCCGTCATTGTTGTCCTGGTTGGCCACGCAGCCCGTTTATCCCCAGTTTTACTGGCAACATCGGCAGGAGCCAGAAGAAGCTGCCGTATGCGGCGTTGTGCGCGGTTTTCGCCATATTAATGATGCCGAACGTTTTTTTCAGCATTATCACAGTGCGCCAGATGTGCGTATCTGGGGGCTCAACGGATTTGAACAAACCTTGGAGGAAGGGGGGCACTCCGCTGGCTATCTCTTTTTACCCCGCGTTGAAGTCATGCGTCACAGCAATCAGCTCAGCCTCAAGGTGAATCTGTTCAGTGAAACTTCATTGCAGGCGGATGCGGATGAAGCCGCCGCGTTTATCAAATTCCTGCTGCCAGCCCATCCTATTCCTCCCTTGTCCAGTCGCATTGTCGCCGAGCATCACCAACCTTCGCGGAAAGGGTGGGTGGCAATGCTCGAACAGGCGCTAGCGAGTATCGCCGCTGGTGATATGGAAAAAGTGGTGTTAGCGCGCTGTACCACGCTGACGTTGTCGCAGCCATTGCGCGCTGCGAGCATGATGGCTGCCAGCCGTACGGCCAACCACCGCTGTTTTCACTTTATGCTGGCTCATAACCCCGAGCAGGCATTTATGGTATCGAGCCCTGAACGCCTTTATTTGCGTCAGGGAAAAACGCTTAATACGGAAGCTCTGGCTGGAACGGTCGCCAGTGATGACAATGACCGCACCGCGGAGACTCTGGCGCAGTGGTTGATGAACGACAATAAAAACCAGTGTGAAAACCAACTGGTGGTAGAAGATATCAGCCAGCGTCTCCAGCACGCCGCTTCCACGTTGGATGTTATGCCCCCGGAAGTGATAAGGTTGCGGAAAGTGCAACATTTGCGTAGGGCAATACGTGCCAAGCGGCATCAGGCTTCTGATGCCGCTTGCCTGAATGATTTGCAGCCGACAGCCGCAGTGGCGGGGCTGCCACGGCAGGCGGCGCGTGCGTTTATTCATGAGGTTGAGCCCTTCACGCGTGGTTGGTATGCCGGTTCTGCCGGTTATCTTTCACTGGCGCAGGCGGAATTTTGCGTTGCGTTGCGTTCGGCAGAGATTAACGGTGAAAAAATTAACCTTTATGCAGGTACGGGTATTTTGCCGGGATCTGATCCAGAGCAAGAATGGGTGGAGCTGGATAACAAAGCGGCCGGGTTAAAGACGCTGTTCGCCAGAGAAGTGTCATAGTTTTGTTTTATCTTTGTTGTGCAGAGTGCGGGTTTATATCAAAGTCAGCCTCATGAAAAAAATATAAATATAAATATAAATATAATAAGCGGCATATCCTGAAATCAGAGCAGTCGAGTCCACCATGTCAACAAGTGTATTTAATCGTCGCTGGGCCACTTTAGTACTTGAGGCGTTGACTCGTCATGGCGTTCGTCATATTTGCATCGCGCCGGGCTCGCGCTCCACACCGTTAACGCTGGCTGCGGCTGCGCATTCAGCGGTGATTTGTCACACCCATTTTGACGAACGTGGGTTGGGCCACCTTGCGCTTGGTTTGGCCAAAGCGTTGCGTGAGCCTGTGGCAATCATTCATTGTGACGTCTGGCACGGCAACCGCCAATCTTTATCCGGCAATCATTGAGGCTGGGTTAACCGGGGAGCGGCTAGTGGTACTGATGGCCGATCGTCCGCCGGAATTGATTGACTGTGGCGCTAATCAGGCGATTCGCCAACAGGGGATGTATGCTTCTCATCCAACCCAGGTGCTCAACCTGCCGCGCCCAACGCCCGATTTGCCCGCACGCTGGCTGGTATCGGCCATCGATGGCGCACTGGGAGAACTGACCCACGGTGCGTTGCACATTAACTGTCCTTTTGCAGAATCCCTGTATGGGCCAGATGACGACGATCTGTACCAGGATTGGCTGTCCACACTGGGAGGATGGTGGCAAATGCGCACGCCCTGGCTGCGGGTAGTACATCCGACGGCGGTCACGGTAGAACCCGATTGGCCGCTGTGGCGCAAAAAACGCGGTGTGGTGCTGGTGGGCCAAGTGACGGCGCAAGAAGGGGCACAGCTGACCGCCTGGGCCGAATGGCCGCTAATCGGCGATGCGTTATCGCAAACCGGACAACCGCTGCCTTATGCGGATTTGTGGCTGGCGCACCCGACAGCCGTGCAGCAATTGCAGACCGCCGACGTGGTGTTGTAGTTTGGTGGCAGTCTGACTGGAAAATGCGTGTTGCAATGGCAGGAGAACTGCCGCCCTCAGGAGTTCTGGTTGATCGACCCTATGCCGGGTCGGCTCGATCCTGCCCATCATCGCGGGCGTCGTCTGGTGGCTTCGGTTAGCGACTGGCTCAACGCTCATCCGGCGCAAGCGCAGGCACCGTGGGCGCGCGGTCTCTCTGCCTGTGTGGATGCGGTTCGTGGATGCGGTTCGTGATTATGTGGCGGCGCGTCTGGCAGGGCAGTTTGGTGAAGCACCGTTGGCACACCGTGTCGCGGCGTTGTTGCCGCCCAATGGACAGCTGTTTGCAGGCAATAGTCTGGTCATTCGCTTGATCGATGCGCTGGCACAGTTGCCGGGCGCGTATAACGTCTATGGCAATCGCGGCGCCAGCGGTATTGATGGCCTGATTGCGACCATGGCCGGGGTTCAACGGGCGAACGGGCTGCCGACGTTGGGGATCGTGGGCGATCTCTCTGCGCTGTATGACATGAACTCGCTGGCATTGTTACGTCAGGCACCGGCTCCGCTGGTGCTGATGGTGGTGAACAATAACGGCGGACAGATTTTCTCTTTGTTGCCAACGCCCGCACGAGCGTGTGAGGCTTTTTACTGTATGCCGCAAGACGTGGAGTTCAGCCACGTCGCCGCCATGTTTGGGCTGAACTACGTGCGTGCTGAAAGCTGGCAACAGGTCAGTGATGCCACATCCGCATGCTGGGCGCAGGGCGGTGTGACGCTGCTGGAAGAGGTAGTGGAAGCCAAGGCCGGTGCCGATACGCTCAATCAACTGGCGACCCAGGTTGCCAGCGGCGAGATTGAGACACAACTGGAAAACGACATTGCCCGCTTAGCGCCAATTTCACTGTGAGTGTTGCGTCACCCATGAGCTTACACTGCCAACGTATTGAACCCCCTCACTTTACGCCAGATATGCCCTGGCTGGTGTTGTTGCACGGGTTGTTTGGTAGCGGTGATGACTGGCAAGCGTTGTGCCCGCTGTTGTCTGAGTGGCCTATTCTGCGGGTAGATTTACCCGGCCATGGCGCATCGGCGTCAATGCGCGTGCGTGATTTTAGCGAGATGCGTCAGCAATTAGCGCTCACTCTGCGCGTTCAGGGGGTGAAGCGTTGCTGGCTGATAGGGTATTCGCTGGGCGGGCGTATCGCGATGGACTTCGCTGCTTCATGTGCGGGTGAAGAGGCCGCGGGGTTACTTGGCTTGCTGGTGGAAGGAGGCAACCCTGGGCTGATGGATGGCGCACAGCGTCAGATGCGCGTGGTGCGCAACGTTTTCGTCATGAGCCTTTATCCGCTGTGCTGTCGGACTGGTGCCGTCAGGGGGTCTTTGCCGATTTAACCGATGAGGCGCGTCAGAAATTGATGACCTTGCGCAGTAGCAACGATGCCGCTGCGGTGGCTGACATGCTGGAGGCGACTTCGTTGGGGCGTCAGCCTTGGTTATTGGATGCGGTGCGGCATACCGGTTTACCCTTTGGCTATTTGTGTGGCGCGCAGGATCAAAAATTTCAGGCTATCGCGCAAACATACCGGCTGCCGCTGTTGTCGGTCATGCATGCGGGCCACAATGCGCACCGCGCTAATCCTGTGGGCTATGCACAACAGATACGTACGTTTATAACTTCGCCCGACGCCGCACAGGCGTAGGGCTGACTCTCTCTGCCACGGTAGCGCCCTGGCACCCTATGAAGGAATACTATGCTTTATCCGAGTGAAGAACTGCTGTATGCCCCGGTGGAATGGCACGATTGCAGCGGTGATTTTGTCGATATCCTCTACCACAAATCGACGGACGGCATTGCCAAAATCACCATTAACCGCCCGCAGGTGCGCAACGCGTTCCGCCCGCTGACAGTCAAAGAGATGCTTCAGGCGCTGGAAAATGCTCGCTACGATGACGGTATTGGCGTGATTATTCTTACCGGCGCGGGTGATAAAGCGCCGGCGCGGGTGATAAAGCGTTCTGTTCCGGCGGCGATCAGAAAGTGCGCGGCGATTACGGCGGCTATCAGGATGACAGCGGCGTTCATCACCTCAACGTGCTGGATTTTCAGCGCCAGATCCGTACCTGTCCGAAACCGGTTGTGGCGATGGTAGCGGGTTACTCTATCGGTGGCGGTCATGTGCTGCACATGATGTGCGATCTGACCATTGCCGCAGAAAACGCCATTTTTGGGCAAACCGGTCCGCGCGTAGGCTCCTTTGACGGCGGTTGGGGCGCTTCTTACATGGCGCGTATCGTCGGTCAGAAAAAAGCGCGTGAAATCTGGTTCCTGTGTCGTCAGTACGATGCTGCGCAGGCGCTGGATATGGGGCTGGTGAACACCGTTGTGCCGTTGGCTTCACTGGAAAAAGAGACGGTACGCTGGTGCCGCAAAATGCTGCAAAACAGCCCGATGGCGCTGCGCTGCCTGAAAGCAGCACTGAATGCTGATTGCGACGGACAGGCAGGGCTTCAAGAGCTGGCCGGTAACGCGACCATGCTGTTCTACATGACAGAAGAAGGGCAGGAAGGCTGCAACGCCTTCAACGAAAAACGTCAGCCCGACTTCAGCAAGTTCAAGCGTAATCCATAATGCGCAGCGCGTCGGTTTATCGCTATAGCGTTCCGATGGACGCGGGGGGTGGTGTTGCACAATCAGCGCCTGAAGACCCGTGAGGGGCTGATCCTACACCTGCGTGATGGTGCGCAGGAGGGCTGGGGCGAAGTCGCCCCTTTGCCGGCGTTCAGTCAGGAAACGTTGGCGCAGGCGCAGGCTGCCCTGTGTGCGGCGCTGGCGCGTTGGCAAACGGGAGAAATGCTGGATGACGCGGCATTGCCGCCGTCGGTGGCTTTCGGGTTGAGCTGCGCGCTGGCAGAATGCGACGCACGTTTGCCGCTGACTGACAGCGACGGCTGGTTTCATACGCGCGACAGCGGTGTGTTTCAGCAGGGTGAGTGGCATGTGCTGGGGCGATTGGATAATCAGTTCTTCAGCGGCGGCGAAGGTACCCAGCCGGAAAATATTGAAGCGCTGTTGCTGACGCATCCCAGGGTAAGACAGGCTTGCGTGGTGCCCGTGCCGGATGCCGAATTTGGGCAGCGCCCGGTAGCCGTGTTAGACATATCTTCTGACGTTGCGCTTACCGCTATCCGTGACTGGCTTACGCCGCAGTTGGCAGGCTTTCAACGTCCGGTCGCCTACTATGCCATGCCCGCCGAATTACACGGCGGTGGCATCAAGATTGCGCGCATACAAGTGAAAGCCTGGGCGGAAAAAATCTATCGCAATGGCGTGAATTAAGCGGCGGTTTTACGCGTTCGTTGATGATATTAATGCAATTTGTTGCTGGTCACCGGGGCTGATTCAGGTAGAATCCCTCGGATACGATGTGTTGCTTATAGCGTTTAATGATCGATTTAAGGATAAACACAATGAAAAAGATTGCGATTGCCCTGGCAGGCAGCCTGCTGTTGGCAACAGCGACGGCTCAGGCCATCAGCTTCTCCGGGGAAGCGGGGGATGACTATGCGGGCGTAGGTGCTGGCTTTGGTCTGGGTGTTCCTGGCCTCGGCGCTAACGTCAGTTACGGCCATGGTAAAGATAACAACGATGTGTATGGTTTCGGCCTCGGCTATACGCTGCCGCTGGGCGCGCTGTCACTGACGGTTGGCGGCAAAGCGCTCTATTTGAATCAGCAACACGCTACTGATGGCTATGGTGTGGCGTTGGGTGGTGGATTGCAGTTCCCGATCAACCACTATTTCTCCCTGTATGGTGAAGGGTATTATGCGCCAGATGTGTTCTCTAGCCATATCGATCACTATGTGGAAGCGAAAGGTGGCGTGCGCTGGCAGGTATTCCGTCCGCTGAACCTGGATCTTGGCTATCGCTATATCAATATCGGCGGCGAAAGTGGTCGCTCTGATAACAAAGTGGCAGATACTTTCTATCTGGGTGCTGGCTTTAACTTCTAAGCCGTTAACGCTTATCGCCATAAAAAACGGGTGTTCGCAGTTGCGGCACCCGTTTTTGTTGGTCGTCGTTTAGCCCACCGTCGGCAGCCAACTGATCGCCATAGCGCATTGGATGGCAATAATGCCGCTGCCAGATAAAAACACCAGCAGCAGCGCCGGTGTGCCGCCCGGCGTTGATGCGCCAACCTGATGCTGTTGCCGTACACGCCAACTGAGCAGGGCCGGAATTAACAGTGCCAGCACGGCGAGTGCGATGGCGGCATAACCTAGCGCCATGACAAATCCTTGCGGATAGAACAGCGCAAAAATCAGCGGTGGCAGAAATGTCAGGGCACCGGTTTGCAATCGCCCACGGGCAGTGTTCTGGCGTTTGAACAAATCGGCGAGATAATCGAACAGGCCAAGCGCCACGCCAAGGAATGGGGTTGCCAGCGCCAGATCGGCGAAAAGGTGCACCGCAACTTCTACGTGGGGAGACGCAACCAGCGTTCGAATAGCTTGCATCAGCCCGTTTAAACCGGCTTGCTGCGCCAGAATCGCCGTGAAGGTGTTGCCGCTCAGTGCGCCAAGCGTTGCCAACTGCCAGAACAGATAAACAAATAGCGGGATTGCGCTGCCGATGATAAAGATGCGACGCAGTTTGCGGCTGTCCCCCCCATGTAATGCACAATGCTGGGAATGCTGCCGTGAAACCCAAACGACGTCAGCACGACAGGAAGGGCAGAGAGCGTCAGCCCTTGTTGCAGCGGGAGTGTCAGCAGGTTCTGCCTTTCGACGTGGGGAATCATCATCCCCAGCATGACCAGCAGCATCAGTAATTTTCCGCTGAACAGCAGACGGTTAAAGAAATCCACCGACGTGGTGCCGATACACACCACGCCTCCGGCCAACAGGGTGAACAGCAAAATACCTGCAGACGATGGGAAAGCGTAGCCGCTCCACTGATGCAAACTGCTTGCCAGCAGCTCGCCTGCGCCGCTGATATAGGAGGCGGTCAGGGCATACATCAAAAACAGCATGCTGAAACCAGTGAGCCATTGGCCCCACTGACCCAGATAAATTTTCGCCAGTGTGCCCAGCCCGGTATGGGAGGGCTGATATTGATAGACTTCTACCAGTAGTAACGCGCTGTAGCACATCAATAGCCACAGGCTCAACAAAATAGCAAAAGTGACGCTGAAACCCACGCCGGACGTCGCCAACGGCATGGCGAGCATGCCTGCGCCGATGGTGGTGCCCGCGACGATAAATATGCTGCCAAATGTACGATTTTTCACCCTTTCTCCTGAGTGTGATGGTATCTGTTTTTCTTATGGCTGCGCAGACTAGAGGATTCCGTAAAGTATGTCAAAACACCGTTACGATGGCTGTAAAGTTGGCGTTACGATTTAGGCGGTTTCACAAAAAATGGGCAGTGCAGAGCGTGGTCATTGTCTTTCTGCGGGGGAGTTTTTACAGTGAAAGAAAAACACAGGAGTAGCACATGCTGAGGGTGGAGATGTTGTGTACCGGAGACGAAGTACTCCACGGACAGATTCTGGATACCAATGCAGCCTGGCTGGCAGATTATCTGTTCGAGCAGGGTATTCCGATGACCAGCCGAATGACGGTGGGTGACAAGCTGGAAGAACTGGTGGCAGCGCTGACGTAACGCAGCCAGATTGCCGATGTGTTGATTGTCAACGGTGGGCTGGCCAACCAATGATGATCTGAGCGCGCTGGCGGCGGCAACGGCAGCAGGGGAAGGGCTAGTGGAGCATCCGGAGTGGATTGCACGCATGGAGGCTTTTTTCACTGAGCGCGGCCGTGTAATGGCCCCCAGCAACCGTAAACAGGCACAGATTCCGGCCAGTGCCGAGGTGGTGGATAACCCGATAGGGACGGCATGCGGCTTTATGCTAACGCTGAACCGCTGCCTGATGTTTTTTACGCCCGGCGTACCCTCGGAATTTAAACGGATGGTCGATGAGCAGATTGTGCCGCGCCTGCGTGAGCGTTTTTCTGTGGCATCTGCACCGTTGTGTCTGCGCTTGACCACTTTTGGTCGTTCTGAAAGCGATTTGGCAAACTAGCTCGACAGCCTGCTGCTGCCGGAAGGTGTGGTGCTGGGGTATCGTTCCTCGATGCCAATCGTTGAGCTGAAACTGACCGGCCCGGCATCGCAACGTGCGGCGATGGAGGCTGCGTGGGAAACGGTGCGATCGGTGGCGGGTGAAAACGCATTGTTTGAAGGGACGCAAGGTTTACCCGCCCAACTGGCGCAGCGCTTGACCGAAAAAGGCTTGACGTTGGCGGTCGGGGAGTCGTTTACCGCAGGCCTGCTCCATTGGCAACTGAATGCCGCACAAGTCCCTCTCAACGGCAGTGCGTTGTGGTCACAGACGCCGTTTGCCACGCTGACCGTGCTGGCAGAAGTGGCAAACCGCCTGGCTGACGAGCATCAATCTTCACTGGCGCTGGTGGTGAGCGATCGTCAGGACGATCGTTTATCACTTGCATTGCATACACCGCAAGGCACCTTTGCTCAGGCTATTTCGTTCAATGTGACGCGCTACAGTTTGCAGACGCATCAGGAAGTGGTCGCCACGCTGGCGATGAACATGCTGCGCCGCTGGCTGAATGGCTGGTCACCGTATGGCGGGCATGGCTGGATCACGGTGGTGGAGACACTGGGGTAAGCACCCCAGTGTGCAAAAGCGATTTATGTGAGCAACAGGCATGTTTTCGTGCGCGAATATCGCAGTGTTTCTCTGCTGCTTGCCTAGCACGCGCCCGACGAGGGGTGTGCAGTCGCCCACACCCCCCGACCCCGCGCTTCTTGCTCAATGATGCCGCTGCGCGGTACCTTCGCAAGCGGGGCCGCCGGACGGACCGCGCCTGACGTGTTCCCGGCACGGCAGGCGCTTTTGCCGCGTCCATGCGGCTCATCCTGGCGTCCCCTTATTGCTCAGCATCATTGGACGCGGGAGGTTAAGACCTTAAAACCTCATAGAACAAAGCGGATTAGTACAGTAACGCATAAAGTTGACGTCTGTAGCGCGAGGCGAGAGCATCGCCGGTGCCGAGTGCGATCACGATCAGAATATCCATCATGGTTTTACGGGCGTTGCCGTCGGCGGCGGCCAGATCTTTTTTCAGCATTACAATCAGGCTTTCCAGCGCTTCTTCGTTGCGCCCCACCTGATGCAACTGCAACGCCAGTTTCACTGCCAGTTCCGCATTGTTCGGATCGGCGGCGAGTTGCTGCTGTAACTGCTGAATTTCTGGTGTGTCAGCGGCTTGCTTGAGCAAATCGATCTGCGCCACCAGACTGTGATAACGCGTGTCCTGATCCTGTAGTGGGATGGTGTCCAGTACCGCTTGCGCATCGTCGCTGCGGTTTAACTGGATCTGCACTTCTGCCAGCATCAGACCGATATCACTACGCTGCTGGCTTAGCTGCCAGGCGTCTTTTAATAGCGTCAACGCAGTCGGGAGATCCCCCTCCTGAATACGCTGCTGGGCTTCTGCCACTTTGAGTTCTTCTTCACGTGGCAGAACCCGTTGCAGTAGATCGCGGATCGCTTCTTCAGGTTGTGGCCCTTGAAAACCGTCCAGCGGTTGGCCATCTTTGAACAGATAAACCGTTGGAATAGCGCGCAGACCAAACTGCGCCGCAACTCGCTGTTCGGCATCACAATCGACCTGTGCCAGAATAAACTGACCGGCATATTCCTGTGCCAGCTTGTGCAGCACCGGTGTGAGCTGCTGGCAGTGTTGACTGCGTTCTGACCAGAAATAAAACAGCACCAGCATCTGCATGGATTGTTCCAGCACCTGATGCAGGTTGGTCTCGTTAACATCCATCACGCTCGCGTAATGGGCGGTGTTGGCATTAGGGTCTAGCATGGCAGTCTCTCTCATCCGTTTAAGGGATAAATGGGGGCGAATAACGCCACTTCAAGCGGTTGCATCGTATATCGTTCCGCCGTGCGCAGCGCGGAATCGTGATGGCTATGGGTCAATAGTATATGTCGTTAATCAAGAACGGGTGCGCAATACCCCATCCAGCCAACGGGCGGGTAACAGGCGACGTAGCACGGTAAGGGCGTGCGCCACCAGCGTTACCGGATAGCGCAGTTTCGGTCGCGGGCTTTCCAGCGCATGGCGCAATTTGGGCAGTATTGTTTCGGGTGGCAGCGTAAAGCGTCGGGCGATACCCGGGTTGATCACCGGCGCTTCTGTTTGCATTTGTGCCACATTTTCCGTAAAGCGCGTGGCGATGGGGCCCGGTTCAATCAGGCTGACGTGCAGCCCGCTGCCGTGCGGTTCCATGCGCAGTGTCTGACCAGGCTTCCAGTGCGTATTTGCTGGCAGCATAGGCACCACGCCCCGGCGTAGCGACAAACCCCATCACGGAACTGGTTTGAATAATGCGCCCTTCGCCGTGCGGCAGCATAGCGGGCAGCAAACGTAGCGTCAGCTGGCGCGTGCCAAACAGGTTGCTGGCGAACTGTTGTTCGAGTTGCGGACGCGAGATGGTATTCAGTGGGCCATAAACGCCATAACCGGCGTTATTAAACAGCCCGTACAGCCGATTACCGGTCAGCGCGATAACCTGCTCTGCTGCTGCATCCACGCTGTCAGGATCGTCTAAATCCAACGCGATCCCTTCAAGCCCTAGCGTGTTCATCCGCTGCGCGTCTTCGGTGCGGCAGCAGGCGGCCAGTACGCGATAGCCGCGCTGATGTAAGTCCAATGCTGCGATCAAGCCAATACCGCTGGAGCAACCGGTAATCAAAACCGTTTTTTGCATAACTTTACCTAAGTAAAAAGCCCTATTTTTCAAGAGTCATGGTTAACTAGCAATAAGACGCAAATAAGCGGTCACAAGCTCACTAACGGTTTAAGCTGTTTTGCCATCCAGTCGGCAATGAACGGTTGTGCCTCGCGCGTGGGGTGGATGCAAGACGATGGCATCCACCCCGGCTTAAGATAAACCTGTTCCATAAAGAACGGCACTAGCGGAATTGAAAATTGCTGCTCCAGTCGCGGGTAAATGGCGCTGAACGTGTTGGTATAGCGCTGACCGTAATTGGCAGGCAGGCGGATTTGCATCAGCAAGGGCTGAGCGTTAGCTGTTTTCACCTGATTGATAATGGTGGTCAGGTCTTGTTCGATGGTCGGCGGCGGAAAGCCGCGCAGCCCATCATTGCCGCCCATTTCGATCAGCACCCAACGCGGCTGATGTTGTTGCAGCAGTGCCGGTAAACGCGCCAGCCCTTGTGAAGCGGTATCGCCGCTGATGCTGGCGTTGACGATTTTTATGCTGTCAGGGTTCGCTTTTTGCCATTGTTCATTGAGCAGGGCGGGCCAGGCGGAAGCGGCGGGCATGCGATAGCCCGCGCTCAGGCTGTCTCCCAATACCAGGAGCGTTTCCGCTGCAAACGCGCGGGCGCTGAGTAATCCCAGCAGCAAAAGGATGTAGATATGTCTTTGAATGGCGTCTTTTCGGCAGCCACCGCGTCGGCGGAAAATATTCTGGAAGTTCATCATTTAAGTAAGCACGTCGGTCAGGGTGAACATCGGCTTTCCATCCTCACCGGAGTTGAGCTGGTTGTCAAACCCGCGCAGTCTATTGCACTGATCGGGGAGTCCGGTTCGGGAAAATCGACGCTGCTGGGGATCCTTGCCGGTCTGGATGACGGCAGTGAAGGTGATGTCAAATTGCTTGGCGAATCGCTGGGCGCTCTGGATGATGAGGATGGCCGCGCTGCGTTGCGTGCCCGCGACGTCGGGTTTGTGTTTCAGGCATTTATGCTGGTGCCGACGTTGAATGCCCTGGAGAACGTGCAGTTGCCCGCACTGCTGCGCGGAGAAAGTGATGCTCACAGCCGTACGCAGGCGGAACAGTTACTGCGCCAACTGGGATTAGGCGAGCGGTTGCACCATCTGCCCGCACAGTTATCCGGCGGTGAACAACAGCGTGTCGCCATCGCCCGCGCCTTTAGCGGGCGGCCGAGGGTGCTGTTCGCTGATGAACCGACCGGCAATCTGGATCGCAAAACCGGTGAACGCATTGTGGATTTGCTGTTTTCCCTGAATCGCGATTATGCCACCACGCTCATTCTGGTTACCCACGATGAGCAACTGGCGGCGCGCTGTGAGCGGCGTTTGCGTTTGTTGGACGGCAAGTTGCAGGAGGTGGCATGATCTGGCGCTGGTTTTGGCGTGAGTGGCGATCCCCATCGCTGCTGATCGTGTGGCTGGCATTGACGCTGGCGGTAGCCTGTGTGCTGGCATTGGGCAATATCAGCGATCGCACGGAAAAGGGGCTAAGCCAGCAGAGCCGCGATTTTCTGGCCGGCGATCGCGTGCTGCGTGCTGCGCGTCCAGTGGATGAGGATTGGCTGCAAAAGGCACAGCAGCAAGGGCTGACGGTCAGTCGCCAGGTGTCGTTCATGACCATGACCTATGCGGGTGAACAGGAGCAGTTGGCGCGCGTCAAGGCCGCGGACGATCGCTATCCGCTCTATGGTCAGCTCCAGACGCGGCCGGAAGGCCCGCACCCGGTTCCTGGCAGCGTATTGGTTGCCCCTCGGCTGCTGGCGCTGTTGGGCTTGAATGTCGGGGATAATCTCGATGTGGGCGATACCACATTACGCATCGCGGGAGAATTGATTCAGGAGCCGGACGAAGGGTTTAATCCGTTTGATACCGCTCCGCGCGTATTGATTAACAGTGCCGATGTGGAAAAAACCGGGGCGATACAGCCGGGCGGCCGTATCACCTGGCGCTATATGTTTGCCGGTGATGCACAGCGTATTGCGCTGTTCAGCGATTTTATCAAACCGTTGCTAAAACCGGATCAGCGCTGGTATGGCATGTAGGACAGTGAAGGGGCGTTGAGTAAATCCTTGCAACGTTCGCAGCAGTTTTTACTGCTGTCAGCGCTGTTGACCTTGCTGTTGTCCGTCGCGGCGGTGGCCGTCGCCATGGGGCACTATTGTCGCAGTCGCTACGATTTGGTGGCCGTATTAAAAACGCTGGGTGCGGATAAGCGTGCTCTGCGGCGTTTGATTGTCGGACAATGGGTGTCGGTGCTGGCTTTGGCCGGTGCATGTGGCAGTCTGGTCGGGCTGGCGCTGCTCTCTGGAGGAGGCATGCTGTTGTGGGCGTTGCTCGGCGGCACGGCGGTGCTGGCGCTGTGGCTGCTGCAATGCAAAGTGTTCGATTTCCCCTGGGAGCCCAATGTGGTGATGTGGGGCGCACTGCCGCTGAGTGCAGCGTTGTTGTTATCATTGTGCGGTGGCTGGCTGGGATTGCGGTTGTTAAGTGGTAAGGCGTTGTTTCGGCAATTTGCCGGGTAACGGGGGAGGGGGGGACAGGCGGGGGGAAACCCCGCCTGCCGGTTAGCGTGTGATATCCGCTTCCGGTGACGGTTTTTCTGCCGTCGCATTCGATTTGTAGCGTTCCATATACTGGTGCTGGAAAATGCACATGCGAATGGTATTGCGGTATTCGCCGTTAATAAAAAACTCGTGGCGTAATTCGGCCTCGACTTCAAAGCCTAGCTTGGCATAAATGTGGATCGCTTTGGTGTTCTCTTTATCCACAATCAGGTACAGCTTGTACAGGTTCAGCACGGAAAACCCGTAATCCATCGCCAGTTTCGCTGCGGCGCTGGCGTAGCCACGTCCTTGATGGGTGGGGTCGATGATAATCTGGAATTCAGCGCGGCGGTGGATATGGTTTATTTCCACCAACTCGACCAGACCAACCCGATTTTTTTCGAATTCGATGATAAAGCGCCGCTCGCTTTGGTCGTGAATGTGCTTGTCGTAGAGATCGCACAGTTCCACAAACGCTTCATAGGGCTCTTCGAACCAATAACGCATCACGCTGGCATTGTTATCCAATTGATGGACAAAATTGAGGTCCTCTCGCTCCAGAGGCCGTAAACGCACGATATTGCTCGCGCCAGACATGTTTCCTCCCATTACATTCTTGCCACATGGCAACACGCCAAGTATAGCGTGCTTTAAGTAGAGGAACCATCACGAGGGAGTAGGAAAGCAGAACAAACAATCCCCGGTTATTCGCCGGGGATACACGAGGGAATTACCGCTATTTGGCAGCGTAACCGTGTTTGGGAATACGCACGCTGTCGAGCCAGGCTTCGCCCTCACGCATTTTAAGACGACCTTCGACGAACCAGTTAACAACCAGCGGATAGATGGTGTGTTCCTGGGTTTGTACGCGAGCTGTGAGCGCTTCTTCCGTATCATCACTAAACACCGGTACCTTGGCTTGCAGAATCAGTGGGCCGCCATCCAGTTCGTCAGTCACGAAGTGGACAGAAGTGCCATGTTCCTGATCGCCGTTTTCCAGCGCTTTGCGATGCGTGTACAGGCCCGGATATTTGGGCAGCAGCGACGGGTGGATATTCAGCATTTTGCCTGCAAACAGCGCAACAAACTCCGGGCTGAGAATACGCATATAGCCTGCCAGTACCACCAGGTCCGGCTGGTATTGCGCCATCTTTGCTGTCATTGCGGCGTCAAAGGAAGCCCGGTCTGCAAACCCTTGCGGATCGATAACATGAGCCGGTATCTCAGCCTCTTGCGCCAACACCAGACCATACGCCTCGGGGTTATTGCTGAACACGGCTGCGATCTTTCCTTTGACGCGCTTGCGCGCGCAAGCGTCAATCAACGCCTGCAAGTTGCTTCCCTGACCTGAGAGCAAGACAACGATGTTTTTCATTAATTGATGACCACTGCGTCTCCGGCGTTAGCGGGTTGAATAACGCCGATTTTCCATGCGGTTTCACCCTGGCTGTTGAGGAATGCCACGGCTTCCTCTGCCTGTTCAGCAGGCAGTGCGATAATCATACCCACACCGCAGTTAAAAGTACGGTACATCTCGTGACGGCTGACGTTGCCCGTCTGTTGCAGCCAGTTGAACACAGCGGGCCACTGCCAACTGGATTCATCAATGTTGGCCTGCATGCCTTCTGGCAACACGCGCGGGATATTTTCCCAGAAGCCGCCACCGGTCAGGTGAGCAATCGCGTGTACGTCCACTTTCTCAATCAGCGCCAGAATGGATTTGACGTAGATTTTGGTCGGTGCCAGCAGATGATCGGCTAATGATTTGCCTTCCAGTGCGGTTTGTTCTGGATCCGTCTTGCTTACCTCAAGAATCTTACGCACCAGTGAATAACCATTAGAGTGCGGACCGCTGGCTGCCAGTGCGATTAGGGTATCACCTGCCTGCACTTGACTTCCGTCGATGATCTCTGATTTTTCAACAACACCGACGCAAAAACCAGCGACGTCGTAATCTTCACCGTGGTACATGCCGGGCATTTCAGCGGTTTCGCCGCCGACCAGCGCACAGCCTGACTGTTTGCACCCTTCGGCGATACCGGTGATCACTCTGGTCGCCGTATCGACATCCAGTTTCCCCGTGGCATAGTAATCAAGGAAGAACAGCGGCTCGGCCCCTTGTACCACCAGGTCATTGACACACATAGCCACCAGATCGATACCGATGGTGTCGTGGCGTTTCAGATCCATGGCAAGACGCAGCTTGGTGCCGACCCCGTCAGTACCGGAAACCAGAACGGGCTCACGGTATTTTTGGGGCAAGGCGCACAGGGCACCGAAACCGCCCAGACCGCCCATCACTTCGGGACGACGGGTTTGTTTCACTACGCCTTTAATACGGTCTACCAATGCGTTACCAGCATCAATATCCACGCCTGCGTCTTTGTAGCTAGGAGAGGTTTTGTCGGTCACTGCGGAGTCCCCACGGAGAATACAATTGGTGGTGAGATAGTGAGCATATCCAGCCTGGTGGATCTACCCATATCGAAGCGCGCTAATTCTAACAGCGAGAGCAATCGTTTGCGAGTGGTGTGTTGCCTGCTTTGCATTTTTCCTGTTCAATGGGAATTTCCCTGCCCGGTTGATCTGGATCAGGCTATAACCTGTAGCGCTTAAGCAAAAAAGCGGTATAATCCCGCGATTTTTTTTATGATGGGCTGCCATGTCCGCCTTCGACGCACCCATTTTGCGTCGTGAGGATATCCGTCCACTTTCTATAGGGGGAATAGAATGAAGGTCGTCGAGGTTAAACACCCGCTCGTCAAACATAAACTTGGCCTGATGCGTGAAAACGATATAAGTACAAAACGCTTTCGTGAACTGGCGTCCGAAGTCGGCAGTTTATTGACCTATGAAGCCACTGCCGATCTGGTTACCGAGAAAGTGACCATCGAAGGCTGGTGCGGTCCGGTGGAAGTCGATCAGATCAAGGGCAAGAAAATTACTGTTGTGCCGATCCTGCGTGCGGGTCTGGGCATGATGGAAGGCGTGCTGGAAAACGTGCCGAGTGCGCGTATCAGCGTGGTGGGCATGTATCGCAATGAAGAGACGTTGGAACCGGTGCCTTATTTCCAGAAACTGGTCTCAAACATTGATGAACGTATGGCGCTGGTGGTGGATCCGATGCTGGCGACCGGTGGTTCGATGATTGCCACTATCGATCTGCTGAAAAAAGCGGGTTGCCAGAGCATCAAGGTGTTGGTGGCCGCACCGGAAGGGATTGCCGCGTTGGAAAAAGCGCACCCTGACGTTGAGCTGTATACCGCGTCCGTCGACAAAGGTCTTAACGAGCATGGCTATATCATGCTGGGTCTTGGCGACGCGGGCGACAAGCTATTTGGTACTAAATAAGCCGTATCAGCCGACTGAGTAAGTCGGCTTTTTTTTGCGCGAGTTTCGCTGCGCAAAGCGCATGGCCCTTTTCGCGCCATTTTCGAACGATTTTTATAATCAGCCTCGCTTCCCTACGCGGTGACGAGTGGGGGCGGTTGGGCTGTGATAATGATGCTGGACGAACCGGCTAACCACAACATCGAGTGACTTTTACAGAGGATATTAACGATGACTCGTCGCGCCATCGGGGTGAGTGAACGACCCCCCCTTGCTACAAACCATCCCGCTGAGCTTCCAGCACCTGTTTGCCATGTTTGGCGCAACGGTGCTGGTGCCGATTCTGTTTAAAATCAACCCAGCAACCGTACTGCTGTTTAACGGCATAGGTACACTGCTCTATCTGTTTATCTGTAAGGGCAAGATCCCGGCTTATCTGGGTTCCAGCTTTGCCTTCATTTCTCCCGTACTGTTGCTGCTGCCGCTGGGCTATTATGAAGTGGCGCTGGGCGGTTTCATCATGTGCGGCGCGTTGTTCTGCGTGGTGTCGCTGATTGTGCAGCGTGCTGGCACTGGTTGGCTGGATGTGATTTTCCCTCCGGCGGCGATGGGGGCGATTGTTGCGGTCATCGGTCTGGAACTGGCGGGCGTAGCGGCGGGCATGGCCGGTTTGCTGCCTGCGGATGGCGCATCTGTTGATAGCAAAACCGTGACCATTTCACTGGTGACATTAGGTGTTACCGTTCTGGGCTCTGTCTTGTTCCGCGGTTTTCTGGCCATTATCCCGATTCTGATTGGGGTGCTGGTAGGGTATGCCCTGTCGTTCGTGATGGGCGTCGTGGATTTCACCCCTGTCGCTCAGGCCCACTGGTTTGCACTGCCGACTTTCTATACACCGCGCTTCGAATGGTTTGCCATTCTGACTATCCTGCCTGCGGTGCTGGTAGTGATTGCGGAGCATGTAGGCCACCTGGTGGTCACTGCCAATATTGTGAAAAAAGATCTGATGCGCGATCCGGGCCTGCACCGCTCCATGTTCACCAACGGTCTTTCTACCATGATTTCCGGCTTCTTCGGTTCGACCCCGAACACCACTTACGGTGAAAACATTGGCGTGTTGGCCATCACCAAGGTTTACAGCACATGGGTTATCGGCGGGGCGGCGATACTTGCCATTCCGCTCTCCTGCGTAGGCAAACTGGCGGCAGCGATCCAGGCCGTGCCGGTGCCGGTAATGGGCGGCGTTTCTCTGCTGCTGTACGGTGTCATCGGGGGTGAGCGGTGCGAAAGTGCATTTGGGTGCTGCTGAATTGAAAGGTATGGCATTAGCCACCGTGGTGGGTAATGCTTTGAGCCTGCTGTTCGCACTGATCAACCGTTTCAGAAGTGAAGAAGTGGTGCTGGATGCCGAAGATGACGCCGAGGAGACTCCGCGCGCGTCATAAACTGAGTCTTGCTCAGGTTTCCGGGGATGGTATTATCCCCGGAAACAGAAAAAAACATGACAAGGGATTGTTAATCATGAAGAAAAAGGTGTTGGCGTTGTTACTGGGCCTATCGTGTTCGGCTTTTGCCCAAGACGCTGATGATGCCGATCGGCTCTACGATCGTCTCGAACAGCAAGATACCACGGCACTGACTGCCCTCACCGATTTGGCTAAACGTCAGGATCCTCATGCACTTTCTGTGCTGGGGTTTGTCTATGAGTTTGGCGTTTCCGTTCCTAAAAATACCCAACAGGCGATCGACTATTATCAGCAAGCCTGCGCGCTGGGTGGAGATTATGGCTGTTATAACGCCGGGTATTTTTATCAATACGGCATTAGTGTGCCGGAGGATAAAGCCCGTGCCAGCCAACTGTTGGAAAAGATTAACGCCTCGGATATTAATATCGAAACTACCAAGTCACTCGGGCACACAATCTATGAAGCCAAAGCAAAGACTGAAATCGATGCAGAAACGCGCGCGCCGATACTGAAGTATGTTTCCCGTTATTTAAACACGGCCGATGCCGAAACTCGCCGAATATTCAGTCGTCTCGGTTTGAGTAAAAACAAGACGTTACGTTTGGCAAAGCGTTGGGCACAACAGGGCGATCCCGAAGTAAACTTCTACGTCGGACATTTTTATAATTTCGGTTACTCCTCTATTAAAGATAAAGACGTTGAGGCGATGCGTTGGTTTCGCCGCGCGGCAGAGGGCGGAGAGCCGGAGTCGCAGAATATTCTTGGCCTGGCCTATCGCGAAGGGCGTTGGGGCGTGGATGCTGCTGCGCAAGACGCTGTCGTCTGGTTTGAGCGTGCCGCGCAGCAGGGTAACAAGGATGCCATTCTCAATCTGGCGGAAATGTATTACACCGGCGAAGAGATAAATGTTGATTATGGCAAGGCGCGAACGTAATTCACTGAAGCCTATGAAAAAGGCGCATCGCGGGCTGCAAAATATCTCGCCTGGATCTATTACAACGGTCAAGGTGTTACGACCAACTGCCTGAAAGCCTGGGAGTACCGCAGCCGGGGACGATCTGACGAAGCAAAAGCCAACTATACGGCGCACTGCGTTAGCGATAACCGTGCGCGTGAAGAAAATCGCCAGACCTTGCCCACATTGATATTGAAAAACGAATCGACCTTTCTCGGCGGCAACGGTGGCGCATTGAAATGTGAAAATCATTTTATTGTTGATACTAACAAAATCGGTGAAGTTGCCAATTTGCGCGTAGTTGTCACGCTAAAAAATAGCGAGGGTGTCAGTGGACAATACACGCTGGCGTTTGCCCCCTTTGGCATGAATACCATGAATGAAACCCTGCATGGCCAGGAATACAGCTCCTTTCGCTCAGCCACGTTGGTTCCGCAAAAGACCAAAGATTTTTGCCATACCGGCGATGTAACATTCCAGATCGATTCCGCAACGGCACGGATCAACGGGCAGGATAAAGAGTTGCTGACGACTGGCATAATCAAACCCTATGTGAAAAATGCAGGCTAATATTGTCTTGGGCCACTCCTCCTAAAATATGAAGCGGAATTGAGAAAAGCAGCCCTGTTGATGTGCTATCAACAGGGCTCGCATTCTGTGGTAAACTCGATCCGTTTTCCTGCCGAATTGAACATGAGGTGCTTCTGAACACGCCGGCGCAGCTTTCATTGCCACTCTCTCTGCCTGATGACGAAACCTTCGCCAGTTTCTATCCGGGAGAAAACGCGTCACTTCTGGCCGCCCTCCACAACGTGTTGCAGCAAGAGCACGGTAGCTATATCTACTTTTGGTCGCGAGAAGGGGGCGGGCGTAGCCATCTGCTGCACGCGGCCTGCGCGGCGTTATCGCGTCAGGGAGATGCAGCGGGCTATGTGCCGTTAGACAAACGCGCCTATTTTGTGCCTGAAGTGCTGGAAGGGATGGAGCAGCTTGCGCTGGTGTGCATCGACAATATCGAATCCATTGCGGGCGATGATGCCTGGGAAATGGCGATGTTCAATCTTTACAACCGCATTCAGGAAGGGGGGCGCACCCGGCTGTTGATCACGGGCGATCGCCCGCCGCGCCAGCTTAATTTGCATCTGCCTGATTTGGCATCACGTCTGGATTGGGGGCAGATTTATAAATTGCAGCCGCTCTCTGATGAAGAGAAAGGTGA
Organism: Symbiopectobacterium sp.; assembly: GCF_047692315.1. Taxonomy (GTDB): domain Bacteria; phylum Pseudomonadota; class Gammaproteobacteria; order Enterobacterales; family Enterobacteriaceae; genus Symbiopectobacterium. The sequence continues at coordinate 41,870 of NZ_JBLLJS010000017.1, forward strand.
GGCGTTACAGCTGCGCGCGCGCCTGCGCGGTTTTGAGTTGCCGGAAGATGTGAGCCGCTTTTTGTTAAAGCGACTCGATCGGGAGATGCGCACACTGTTTATGACGCTCGATCAGCTCGATCATGCGTCCATTACCGCCCAGCGCAAGCTGACCATTCCCTTCGTCAAAGAGATTCTGGGGTTATAACAGCTCCAGCACCTGCTCCGGTGGGCGACCGATGCGCGCACGTTCGCCGTTCACGACAATCGGGCGTTCGATCAGTTTGGGGTGTTCAACCAGTGCTGCGATCAGCTGCGCTTCGCTCAACGCTGGGTCCGACAGTTTCAATTCGCGGTACAGATCTTCTTTCTGGCGCATCAATTCGCGCGCGCTACTGAATCCCAGTTGGGATAGCAGTTGGCGAATCTGTGCGGCGTCTGGCGGCGTTTCCAGATAGAGCACCACGTGCGGTGTAACGCCTTGCTGTTGTAGCAGCGCCAGCGTTTCACGGCTCTTGGAGCAGCGCGGATTGTGATAAATCACGATATCGTTCGACATAGTCTGTTCCTTACTGTCTGTCAGGATTTTTCATACTGACGGAAACGTTGCTGTAGCTGACGCAACTGGTCGATGCGGGCATCATAGCGCGCCTGCTCCAGACTGCCGAGTTTACTCAGTGAACTGGCATTGCTGAACAGGCCGATCGCTTGATCCAGTTTCCCTGACAATGCCAACTCTTCACCGCGTGCGGCAAGTTCTTCTGCGCGCATACCCCGCGCGGCAGAGGCCTGTGCCAGCAGCGACAAACCGTTGGGATCGCCCGGGTTGGCATAGGTATAGCGGTAAAGCAGGCGGCTGGCCGCTGCCGCCTGGCCGCCCATGACATAAGCATTGGCCAGATTCAGTTGCAGCACCGGGTTGTTCTGAGCGCCGGGCGCTTTCTGCAATCGGGCGATCGCCTGCGCGGTTTTGTTCTGCGCCAGATCGATATCCGTCATCAAATCGAGGAACCAGGGGCTGTCCGGGGTTTTATCCAGCAGAGGCTGAAGCACGGCGCGCGCGTCGTCATACTTCTTCGCTTCATAAGCGCGCACGGCTTTACCGTACTGTGCGGCAAGCTGCTCGCGCACGTTGCCTTTTAGCCAGTTATCAATGGTTTCATCCGCAGTGGCTTTATAGGCGGTGCTGTACATCGCCAGCGCACGCATCTTGGCAAACAGGAAATCCTGTGAGGATTGGGTCGGCGCAGGACGCATCTGATTAGCACGGTTGCGGGCATCGGCCAGACGACTCTCCGGCAATGGGTGCGTCAGCAGCATTTCCGGCGGCTTGGTAGTGTAGCGTGATTGGTCAGCCAGTTTCTGCATGAAATTAGGCATCGCCTGTGGATCAAACCCGGCCCGCTGCAACACCTGCAAGCCGATACGATCGGCTTCCTGTTCGTTGGCTTGTGTGAAGCTGATAATCCCCTGCTGCGCGCCAGCCAGGGTGCCGCTCAGGGCTGCCATGCCCACTTGTGGGTTTGCCATGGCGAGCAGAATGGAACCCAGCACACCGACCCAGGTAAGCGGGGCGCTGCGCTGCTGAGATTCCATGGCGCGCGCCAGATGGCGTTGGGTAACGTGTGAGATTTCATGCGCTAGCACTGAGGCCAGCTCACTTTCGTTATCGGCATAGCGGAACAAGGCGGAGTGGATGACCACATTGCCGCTGAAGAAGGCAAAGGCGTTTAACTCATCGTTGCGAATGATGAAAAAGTGGAAGGGTGTGCGCACCGAGTTGGCGCTTTTTACTAACCGCTGGCCCAGTTGGTTGATGTATTGTATCAACAGCGGATCGTCAATCAGCGGTGCACCGCCCCGCATTTGCCGTAGGTAGAAATCACCCATTTCAATTTCTTGATTGATACTGAGCGTGCCACCCGCTGTCGTTCCCATATCGGGAAGCTGATCCTGCATATCCGCGACGGCGGGCGCAGTAACGCTACTCAGCACAGTACCTAACAGTAGCGCCGTCAGGGTTTTCTTTATGCGGAATCCAGAGGAAAATATTTTGCCTGCTTGCGCGGAAATGCCATGACGATCAGCACCTAACCAATTGAAGACCATGAGTGGAACCTTCTCGACTGCAAGGTGAAAGCGATTGATGCCTATCTTAACCAGCGTGAGGGTCGCATGCAAAGTGGAATGCGGTAAAAGTGCGGTAGAAAAGCGCGTCGTGCAAATAATCATCAAGCGCAACGCCGTATCGGGCTTATATCGGGTATAGCAAAGTACCGGCACCTCTGGCGGTGCCGGTGGCTATCTGATGCGCTATCAGGCGCTTTTCAGATAGTTCAGTACGATATCGTGGTGATCGCTGGTTTTGAAATCATCAAACACGTGCGCCACTTTACCGTCTTCATCGATTAAAAAGCTGATGCGGTGAATGCCGTCGTAGGTTTTCCCCATAAAGGTTTTTTCGCCCCATACGCCGAATGCTTCTGAGATCTGGTGATCTTCATCGGACAACAACGTAAAGTTCAGCAGCTCTTTTTCCGCAAAGCGAGACAGTTTTTCCGGTTTGTCGGTGCTGATACCCAGCACTTCCACGCCATGTTTCTTCAGATCGTCCATGTTGTCGCGCAAACCGCAGGCTTGCACGGTACATCCCGGCGTCATCGCTTTAGGGTAAAAATAGACCAACACTTTTTGTCCCTGGAAGTCGGTTAAATTTACTTGTTCGCCATCCTGGTCGGGCAAGCTAAATTTCGGTGCGGTATCACCGGCTTTCAGTGTGTTCATCACTACTCTCCATCTTTCTCTTCATGCTGTGGATAGTTCACGACGCTAATACTGCCTTGTGCGTGCAGTTCTGTACATAGCTGATGAAAGGCTGGCTCAATAATTGCGCCATTTAGCGTTTCAGGACTGTGTGCGGTGATTTGAATATATAACGTTGGTGGATGTCCGCCCATGGCAGGCTGCGTTTTTGAAACCAGCTCCGCAATGTTCATTTGATGGGCGTCAAACAGGGCGGTAAGGCGTTCAATGATATGCGGGGAGTCCGCCAGTTCAACTTTGACCCATACGGTTGAGGGCATGGGCGGTCGTGCTTGAGACTCTGTGCGCTTCATCACGATCAACAATTCCATTTCCGCCCCTTTGAGCGGCAGCGTGGATTCGATCAGCGTGATGGCATTCCAACTTCCCGATAGCAGCATGATAAAAGTGAACTCTTTGCCCAGCATCGCAAGACGGCTATCTTCAATGTTACAGCCACAGCTACTGACGTGGCGTGTGATGGCGTTCACAATCTCGGGGCGATCGACGCCGAGTGCGGTGATAACCAGATAGTGTTCTTGTTGGCTCGGCAAAATCTTGCTTCCTCTGCATCGGGTTGAGAGTAACATGGTAAACACAAAAAATTGTCTGGGGCAATTTTGAGTTTGTTCTGAGTGCGTTTTCCCGCACAGCCTGTCAGTCGGGGCATCCAGAAAGAAAAAACCGCATGTCAGACGCTGACAACGCGGTTGTGTGCTTGCTTTTGCAGTGAAGTCAAAAGTACCATGAAGAACTTGTTTTTGGAGGGTATGGCGAATGTTTACGGGAAGTATTGTTGCACTGGTTACGCCGATGGACGACAACGGAGCCGTCGATCGTGCAAGCTTGAAAAAACTTGTTGATTATCATGTCGCTAGCAGAACTGCAGCGATAGTGTCAGTCGGAACCACGGGGGAATCTGCCACCTTAAGCCATGATGAACACGGCGATGTGGTGATGATGACTCTGGAACTGGCAGACGGACGTATCCCGGTGATCGCCGGAACGGGTGCCAACGCGACGTCGGAAGCTATCTCTCTCACCAAACGTTTTCACGGCACGGGCGTGGTGGGCTGCCTGACGGTAACCCCTTACTACAACCGCCCGACGCAAGAAGGCTTGTTCCAGCATTTTAAAGCCATCGCTGAACACACCGATTTACCGCAAATTCTGTATAACGTACCCTCGCGTACCGGCTGCGACATGTTGCCGGAAACCATCGCTCGTCTCTCCGAAGTAAAAAATATTGTCGCGGTGAAAGAAGCCACCGGGAACTTAAGCCGTGTGAGCCAGATCCAAGAGTTGGTTGATGATAAATTCATTTTGCTGAGCGGTGATGACGCCAGCAGTCTGGATTTCATGCAACTCGGTGGTAAGGGCGTGATTTCCGTGACGGCAAACATTGCAGCGCGGGAAATGGCACAGCTGTGCGCACTGGCGGCGCAGGGCGATTTCGCTGCGGCGCGCCGTTTGAATCAGCGCCTGATGCCGCTGCATCAGAAATTATTTGTTGAACCTAATCCGATCCCGGTGAAATGGGCATGCAAGGCATTAGGATTGATGGCGACCGATACGCTTCGCTTGCCGATGGCGCCGCTGACTGACGCCGGTCGGACAGTGATGGAGCGTGCATTGAAGCAGGCTGGTTTGCAGTAACCCTTAGGGAGATTTGATGACTTCTTCAGTGCAAAAGTCCATGGTGGCAAAAGTGGTTGGTTTGTCGCTGGTCATGCTGTTAGCGGCGTGTTCCAGCGATCAGCGTCACAAACGTCAGGTCAGCGGCGATGAATCCTATCTGAAAGCGCCGCAACCGAGGGCGTTGGTGGCTCCGGCAGGGATGATCCTTCCGGTGCAGAATGGGGATTGTGAGATCCTACCCGTCGCGTCAACCGGTGAGCTGGGTAAAGCGTTAGATATTCGTCCTCCTCTCCAACCATTGGCTTTGTTAAGCAGATCGCGTACGCAAATTTCAGGTGATACAGCCACATTGCTGATCGAAAACGGCGCCCAGGCCAACCGCCTGTGGCCGCAAGTCGTGCAGATCGTTCAGGACAAAGGCTATGTGATTGCCAGCCGTCAGGATGCAACGCAAACGCTGACGACCGATTGGATCTTCTGGCCGCGTGACGATGAAACTGTGCCGTACCGCGCGCGTTATCAGATCTCCGTTCAACCTCAAGGGTATCAGGTAGCGGTTGTCGTGAAACTGCTTGGACTGGAAGTGCAAAATGCGCCGGTGGCAGAAGCGCTTCAGGTGCAACGTTATACCAGCCTGATGGCTAATACCCTGTCAGATGCGTTGGAAAAACAGGCTACTGCGCGTGAAAATGCGCAGGTCAATCGCGCAGTCGGTACCCTTGATGTGCTGAGCGGTGCGGATGACAGCGGTCTGCCGTTGCTGGTGGTGCGCGGTCCTTATTCGGTGGTGTGGGATCGTCTTCCCGCTGCGCTGGAAAAAGTGGGCATGAAGGTGAACGATCGCAGCCGTCCGCAAGGTTCAATCGCGGTGACCTACAAGGCACCGGGCAGCAGCGCGTGGGAACGTCTGGGGGCGAAAGACCCTGAATTGGCGAACGGCGATTACAAACTGCAGGTCGGCGATCTGGGCAACCGCAGTACGTTGCAGTTTATCGATTCGAAGGGGCATACGCTCAGCCAATCGAAAAACGACGCGCTGGTCGCCGTCTTCCAGGCGGCGCTCAGTCACTAACAGGTTAGGGCCGGTCCATCCGGCCCTTCTTTATTCGGCCCGGCGAATGCCGGTATTTTTATTGTTAATCAAGTATTAAATCATCGGGCCCGTTGTCGGTGGCCCACAACTGTGTGGAGTAATAGAAGATGCAAAAGCTAGCTGAGTTGTATCGCGGAAAAGCGAAAACGGTCTACACCACCGAAGGTCCCGATCTGTTGGTGCTGGAGTTTCGCAATGATACGTCAGCCAGTGATGGCGCGCGCATTGAACAGTTTGATCGCAAGGGTATGGTGAACAACAAGTTCAACCATTTCATCATGAGCAAACTGGAAGAAGCGGGCATCCCGACGCAAATGGTCAAGTTGCTGTCCGACAATGAAGTACTGGTGAAAAAGCTGGAAATGGTGCCGGTTGAGTGCGTGGTGCGTAACCGTGCAGCAGGTTCGCTGGTGAAACGTCTGGGCGTGGAAGAAGGCATTACGCTGACCCCGCCGCTGTTTGACCTGTTCCTGAAAAATGACGCCCTGCATGACCCGATGGTCAACGAATCTTACTGCAAAACCTTCGGTTGGGTGAACGAAACCCACCTGGCGCGTATGAAAGAATTGAGCTACAAAGCCAACAACGTGCTGAGCAAGCTGTTTGACGACGCGGGTCTGATCCTGGTGGATTTCAAACTGGAATTCGGATTGTTCAAAGGTGAAGTGGTGCTGGGTGATGAGTTCTCTCCAGATGGCAGCCGTCTGTGGGACAAACAAACCCTGAACAAGATGGACAAAGACCGTTTCCGTCAAAGTCTGGGTGGTTTGATTGAAGCCTATGAAGCAGTCGCACACCGTCTTGGCGTAAAATTGGACTAAACGCGCAATCGTTTTCGTGTTCGAGGCGATGTTTTCGCCGTTGCCTGTCATTCTCTGCCGTAAGCGGAGAATGACAGCTTACCTATGCCAACATGGGTATTGGGCTAAATAGCACGGCCAAAATAGTGCTATCATCGGTGCCTTGAATGAAACCGATATATTAACTATTGCATTGCAGGAACCCCCTTCCTCATGACTTTTTCCGATCCTACTCTTTTGATCCTGCTCGGTCTGGCAGGGCTTGGCATCATCAGCCACAACATGACGGTCACCTGGGCGATGTTAGCGTTGCTGGCGGTGCGTTTGACGCCGCTTAACGGCTATTTTCCCCTGGTCGAAAAGTATGGATTGAGCATCGGGATTTTGATTCTGACCATTGGCGTGATTGCCCCGATTGCCAGCGGGAAAATCAGTGCACATGACTTCTTTCAGGCGTTCCTCAACTGGAAATCGCTGGTGGCAATTGCGGTGGGCGTTGCTGTTTCATGGCTCGGTGGTCGCGGTGTCTCTCTGATGAGCAATCAACCCTCCGTAGTGTCAGGATTATTGATCGGTACTGTGGCCGGTGTTGCGTTGTTTCGCGGCGTGCCTGTAGGCCCACTGATTGCGGCAGGTCTGCTATCGTTATTGATCGGCAAATCCTGAGAACGGCATCTGCATGTCTGAGGCGAACACTCCAAACCTGTTTGGCGCTGGTGCGAGCGGCGATCCTGCTCTGCTGCGGCGTGTCGGGGCGCGCCGCCTGTTGGTTGTCAGTGGTGAGCCGCAATGGGTGCAAACGCAGGCGGAAGCGCTGTGCCAGCAGACTCAGGGCGATTGGCTTTGGTTGGGCGGCACGCGGCCTGACAGTATCCCGTTTAATAAAGCGCGAATGCTGCTGGGGCAGGAATATCAGCATGCTGTCTTTGATGCCCGTATCGGGTTGGATGTGGAAGCGTTGGCGATTGTTGCTGGCACCTTGCTCGCGGGCAGTTGGTTGCTATTACTGGTTCCGCCCTGGCAAACGTGGGCGCATCAGCCTGATGCCGATAGTCTGCGCTGGAGTGAACTTCCTCAGGCGATAGCGACGCCGCATTTTATTACGCACTTCCAACGTCATCTGCTGGCTGATAAGGATGTTACGCTATGGCGGCAGGGCGAAGCCGTGGCGATAAAACCGCTGGCCCCGCGTGCGCTGTGGCATCCTGCCACCGGCGGCCCAACGCCACAACAGCAGAAACTATTAACCCGGTTGCTCGATGCTGCACCGGGCGTCTATGTGATTACCGTACCGCGCGGGCGAGGAAAATCGACGCTGGCGGGTATGCTTGCAGCGCAGTGCAACGCCCCCTGTTGGGCGACATCTCCCTCCCGTGAAACGGCTGTACAATTGCTACAATGTGGTAAAGAGAAATTGGCCTTTTGGTCTCCGGATACCTTGCTGGCGCGCTGCCAATCGTCGTCTCCGCCGCCGCTTGACTGGCTGCTGATTGATGAGGCTGCGGCGATCCCCACGTCGGTCTTGCGGATGCTGGTGAGTTATTTCCCACGGGTGCTGATGATCACCACCGTGCAGGGTTATGAAGGGACGGGGCGTGGTTTTCTGCTGAAATTTTGTGCTTCGCTGCCGCAGCGCGACATCCTGACGTTAGACCAACCGCTACGCTGGGCCGTAGACGATCCGCTGGAGCGTTTTCTGGATGATGCCTTGCTTTTTCGTGACGTCTTTGACGGTGCCGATGCCATAGCGCAGGGCGTACCGGGGTTACCCGTTGTCATAACCAAAAACGCGGTGACGAAGTGGTTGAGCGAACCGGCAGGTTTGTACCAATACTATGCCTTATTGTGTAGCGCGCATTACCGCACATCGCCGCTTGATTTGCGGCGGTTGTTGGATGCGCCCGGCATGCATGTCTACGGTGCCCGACGGGGCGAGGCATTGTGCGGCGTGGCCTGGTGGGTGGATGAAGGTGAGCTGCCGCAAGCGTTAGCGCACGAGGTCTGGGCTGGCCGCCGTCGCCCTCGTGGCAATCTGGTGGCACAGTCGTTAGCGGCACATGGTGATGAGTGGCAAGCCCCCTGTTTACGCTCCCGACGTATCAGCCGTATCGCGGTCGCAGCAGAACAGCGGCGTAGCGGTATTGGTCACTCACTGATTGCCGCGCAGCAGGACACTGCGTGTGATGAAGGTATGAAGGTATTGATTTTCTGTCCGTCAGCTTCGGTTATCAGCCCGAGTTATGGGCATTCTGGCAGGCGTGCGGGTTTCGGCTGGTGCGTATTGGCAGCCACCGCGAGGCCAGCAGCGGCTGCTATAGCGCGATGGCGATTTTGCCTATCAGCGACGAGGGAAGGCAGTTGGCTGCGCGTGCCGAGCAGCGTTTAGCGCAAGAGTGGCCTGCCTTGCGCCGCATCATCCCTCTGGCGCTGCCGTTGGCGCAGACGATGCAGAATCCACATAAGCTCGAGGAAGCCGAGTGGCGCAGGCTGGCCGGGTTTGCTTTTGCGCATCGCGGCATGGAGCCGACCTTCGCAGCGTTGACACGTCTGCTGGCGCTCTCTGGTTTGCCGCTGCCCGCATTGCGTTTGCTCAATGCGCATCCGCAAGATCCTGAGCGGGGTGTGACGCAGTTTTCATTAAGCGGTAAAAAAATGTTGTTACAACGCTGGCGCGAGGAGACGGCGCAGGCGCTCGCTGACCTTGATGCAACAGCCTGTGCACGTTGGCAACGCTGGACGCAACCGGGCGGTTTCCGGGGGAATAAATAAACGCCTTGGCGGAATGGACATGTTTGCCGTCATAAGTAGGTAATCGACATGGGGAATAGAGACATATCATGGTGATGGGAATTTTTTGCGGTTCAAGTGCGGGAAGTGATACCGCCTATATTGATGCGGCGCGTATGACGGGGAAAACTCTGGCGCAGGCAGGTATCGCCATTGTTTACGGCGGCGGTCGTGTGGGGTTGATGGGGGCGGTCGCTGATGCCGCGTTGGCGCATGGCGGTGAGGTGATTGGTGTGATGCCGCGCCTGCTGGCCGATCAGGAACTTTCTCATCCAGGGCTGACCACGCTGCATGTAGTCGAAAATATGCATATGCGGAAAGCCAAAATGGCGCAGCTTGCCGATGGCTTTATCGCGATGCCGGGGGGGCCGGGAACGCTGGAAGAGATTTTCGAACAGTGGACCTGGGTGCAGTTGGGAATCTATGACAAACCCTGCGTGTTTCTCAATGTTAACGGTTATTTTGACCCGTTGAAGACCATGAACGAAACCATGGTCAGCCAGGGTTTTATGAAGCAACCCTATGCCGATATGCTCACGTTTTCTGACAGTATTCAGGATATTCTGCGCGTTTTCGCTGCCTATACGCCGCCGCCGCACAAATGGACACCCGCGTTCCGTAAGGTAGGGTGAGGTAGCGATGGAGACTTCCTGTGTGATTCTCATTGCCGCTGCCGTCATTGCGGATGCGGCGAGGCTTGTTTGCTGGTGCGTAAACAGGGCACAACAGCGTTTATGCAGCCGGGTGGGAAAATGGAACCCGGCGAAACGGCAGAGCAGGCGCTGGTGCGCGAACTGAAAGAAGAGTTGTCTATTCAGATCGCAACCTCGGATCTTACCTACCTTGGTCACTTTTCAGATCGGGCTGTCAATGAGCCTGGTTGTATAGTCGAGGCCGAGGTGTATCGTGTGCAGGTTGTGAGTGCCGTTACACCGGCGGCTGAAATTGCCGAGGTCGTCTGGGTTAACCCAGACGACCTCGGCGTTGCTCCTTGCCCCTTTGACTCAGGATCAATTATTGCCTCTCGCGGCCTCGTTTTGATGCCGCGATATCAGGCTGACCGTATCGTCAGCCTGATATCTTCCCCTGCCGTTGCTGCCCATTGTTAAAGATTGGGTTTTGGCTGGTCATTGGAAATAATGGAATGACTTGTTCAATAAATCCCGATAGCACGTAATAGCCACGGCGGTATCATGAACGCCTATCAGGACAAAACGGGACATATCATGAGCGATGCAATTACAGTACAACAACTGGATCGGGCAAAGCGTTTGGTCCTGCTGTTTCACGGTGTTGGCGACAGCGCCAACGGCATGGCTGCGCTGGGGCGTTATTTTGCCGATGCTTTAGCGGATGCCTGTGTGGTCAGCGTAAACGGTCCAGAGAGCACCGAATGGGGCGCTGGGCGTCAGTGGTTCTCCGTGCAGGGGGTTACCGAGGAGAATCGGCAGGCGCGCGTGGATGCGGCTATGTCAGGTTTCCTGTCAACGGTGCGTGATTGGCAGACAAAGAGTGGGGTGGATGCCGCACATACTGCGCTGGTTGGGTTTTCGCAGGGAACTATCATGTCTCTGGAAGCGTTAAGGGCTGACTCTGCCATTGCTGGCACGGTTATCGCTTTTAGCGGTCGTTTTGCCTCTTTGCCGGAATCTGCATTGACGCCAGCTGTGGTGCATTTTATCCACGGTGAGCAGGATAGCGTAATTTTACCCGCGCGCGCGCGCGCTGCGGCTGAGCGCTTGCAGGCGTTGGGCAGCGCGCATTCACTCGATATGATTGCGGGTGTAGGCCACTCGATTGACGGCCTTATGCTGCAACAGGCATTGCGTTATCTGGCATAATTGAGTTGTGCCACTGGCTGGGCGGTTCTACCCATGAATCGTCCTCGTTTTTCTTTGCCGTCCCTCGCTATTTCCACCTCGCGCTGAATGAGATATCGCGCTAAAATCACGTTGGGTAGGTTTTCTCTATCCATATCAAAAGTGATTTTTTCCATATTTAAATAACGTTGAAGGCCTGACGATGTTATTGCACGACTTATGTGTTGCATTGCATAGGGGTACACTACACACACCATACTGTCTGACGTTTTCCCGCTATACCCGAATGTATTCGCGTTGCTGGCATAGTAACGGCTTTTTATTCATGCCCGCCGCTCATCGCATCGGTAATTCGACGCGAAATAATTAGGGTATATACATGTCACGTCCTTTTAGGAAATAAGGGTGTTATATGTTCAAACGTATAAAAGTTGTGACCATCCTCATTATTGTTCTTTTAACTCTGGGTATTTCGCAATTTCTCACCGGCGCGCTTTCGATGCGTGCGCTGGTCAATGACCGAGAAGGGTTTCAGGCTTCACAGCGCGCCAATCAGAGCGTCGCGGCCTTTACCGATGCCTGGATTATGATGAACCAGACGCGTATTGTCGTTGGCACCATGATTCAAAATATGATGATGGGGAATGCTGATAAAGACGCAATGCAGTCGCTGCTGCAAATGGCGAAGGAGCGCATTGCCAGTTCGGAGAGCTGCTATAAGGCCTATCAGGCGATTCCGCCCTCGCCGGGGGTGGATCCGGCGCTAACGAAAAAGCTGGAGGATAGCTATATCGTTTATCAGAAACTGTTGAACGATATCGTCAATTCGCTTGCGGGTGGATTTGGCGGGAGCGGCGATGAAATTGCATGAAGGCGCGGCACCGCTAAATGTTGCAATGCAAGAAAATTATCTGGCGTGGCGAGAAGCGCAAACGCAGGTTGCGGATAATGGATTGCGCGATAACCACCGTGCCTTTCAGGAGATGCTGTGGTTACTGGGGATTATTTCACTGCTGGTGGTGCTGGTGATTGTGCTTAGCTGGGTCGGGTTGCAGCGTATCCCTGTTGCAACCGCTGCGTGCGCTGATGCGCCATATCAATGCGATTGCCAAAGGCGATCTGACGCAGGCGATTGATGTGGAAGGACGCAACGAAATGAGCCAACTTGCGACCGGGTTGCATCATATGCAGCGTTCGCTGATTGATACAGTAAGCACCGTGCGTGACAGCGCGCAGGCGATTTACACCGGTGCCAGCGAGATTTCGGCTGGTAGCAACGATCTCTCATCGCGCACCGAGCAGCAGGCCGCGTTGTTGGGCGAAACCGCTGCCAGCATGGAACAGTTGACCGCTACCGTGAAGCAGAATTCCCACAGCGCACGTCAGGCGGCACAGGTGGCGAAAGAGGCATCAGAAACGGCAGACAGAGGCGGCGTTAAGGTCAGTCACGTGGTGATCACCATGAACCAGATTTCTGACAGCTCGCAAAAAATCGCTGACATCACCAACGTTATTGATAGCATTGCCTTCCAGACCAATATTCTGGCGCTTAACGCGGCGGTCGAAGCCGCGCGCGCAGGCGATCAGGGACGAGGATTTGCCGTGGTGGCAGGGGAGGTACGCACTCTCGCGCAGCGCGCAGGCGGCGAAAGAGATCAAAACCCTGATTGACGATTCGGTCAATCGCGTCAGTACCGGGGCGCTTCAGGTGCGGGAAGCGGGAGACACCATGCAGGAAATTGTCACGGCGGTGAGTCGTGTGACGGATATTATGGGCGATATTGCCTCGGCGTCAGATGAGCAAAGTCGGGGAATCGATCAGGTGGGTCAGGCGGTGAGCGAAATGGATCGCGTGACGCAGCAAAATGCGGCGCTGGTAGAAGAATCGGCGTCAGCGGCGGCCTCTTTGGAGGAGCAGGCGGGCTTTTTACAAGGTGCTGTGTCGGCGTTCAACATTGGCAACAACCAGCGCGCGCTACCTGCTTCTACTCCACCACTTAACCGTGGTACGCAAGGATTATTGCCTGCGATGAAAAACGCCTCCGGACGTGCGTCAGAACACAACTGGGAGGCGTTTTAAACCTGTTTGTTCACTGGGCCGTGAAAGATTCAGCGGCCCGGTTACAGGCGCTCAACGATCAGTGCGATACCCTGACTGCCGCCGATGCACAGCGTTGCCAGTCCCAGCGTTTTGTCGTAACTGCGCAGCGCGTGGATCAGTGTGACCGGAATACGCGCGCCGCTGGCTCCGATCGGGTGGCCCAGTGCAATCACGCCGCCGTTGACGTTAACTTTTTCCGGGTCCAGTCCCAAATCGCGCTGTACTGCCAGGAATTGAGCAGCAAAGGCTTCATTGGCTTCGATCAGATCGATATCTTCAATGGTCAGCCCTGCCTTGAGCAGCGTTTTTTGCGTCGCAGGAATGGAGCCTAATCCCATCACATCACTGGGCGCACCGGCGGATGCCCAACTGCGAATGCGAGCCAGCGGTGTAATACCTTGCTGGCGAGCCACGGATTCTCGCATCAGCACCAGCGTTGCTGCCGCATCGTTGATCCCAGACGCGTTGCCAGCGGTTACGGTGCCGTCCGGCAGGAAGGCCGGGCGCAATTTACCCAGAGAATCCAGTGTGGTATCGGCACGCACGCTCATCCTGATTGAACATGCGCGTCTCTTTTTTCACGCGCAGCGCTATGGGGGTGATCTCCGCGTCAAAGCGACCGTTTGCCTGTGCAGCTGCCGCTTTTTGCTGCGAAGCGAATGCCACGGCATCCTGATCTTCCCGTGTAAAGCCATACTGTTTAGCGATGTTCTCGGCGGTGATCCCCATGTGGTAGTCATTGAAGGCGCACCACAGGCCATCTTTGATCATGGAATCAATTAATTTGCCATCGCCCATTCGGTAGCCCTGACGCGCTTTCTCCAGCAGGTAAGGGGAGGCGCTCATGTTTTCCATGCCGCCAGCGATACACACCTGGTTGTCCCCAGCAACGATGGACTGTGCACCAAGCGCCACCGCTTTCAGGCCGGAGCCGCACACTTTGCTTACGGTAAAGGAGGGCGTTTCAACGCCGAGCCCGGCTGCCTGACCCGCCTGGTGCGCCAGGTTTTGGCCCAACCCTGCGCTCAGCACATTGCCCAACATGACTTCATCAATCTTCAAGCCTTGCGGCAGGGAAGAGAGGCTATCTTTGATGGTGGCGCTCGCCAGTTTAACGGCGGAGGTATTGGCCAGACTGCCGGCGAATTTACCGATCGCGGTACGTTTGGCGCTCACAATCACAACGGAATCTTGTGTGTTCATCGGGGTCTCCTTAGTGGACTTTTAACGGTTGCAGGTCGTCGGAGACAATGAAGTTGGCTTCTGTCTTCTGGCGCAGTTCGTCGAGGGTGATATCCGGGCTGATTTCGCGCAGCACCATCTGTTGGTCGATAAATTCGAATACCGCCAGTTCGGTGACCACCATGCTGACTTTGTTGGCGGCGGTAAGCGGGTAGGTGCATTCATGCAGCAATTTGGGCGCGCCGTTTTTGGCGCAGTGTTCCAGTGCGATGATCACTTTCTTGGCGCCGACCACCAGATCCATGGCACCGCCCATGCCGGGCACCATTTTTCCGGAAACTACCCAGTTGGTGAGGTTGGTGTGTTCGTCTACCTGCAAACCGCCGAGTACACAGACGTCTACGTGGCCGCCACGGATCAGCGCGAACGAGAATGCGCTGTCAAACATCGCGGCACCGAGAACCATGCCGCACGGCTGCCCACCGGCGTTAACCAGATTGGTATCGATTTCAGTAATGGCACCTAAACCGAGAAAACCGTTTTCTGACTGAAAGGTTACTTCAATGGTTTCGGGTACGTAGTTCGCAACCTGGGTTGGCAGACCAATGCCCAAATTCACCACGTCGTCGTCGTTTAACTCCAGCGCGACGCGGCGAGCAATAATTGATTTAGCGTCCATTATTTTTCTCCAACATAAAGGTGATCAACCAGTGCGGCAGGCGTCACAATGCACTCCGGCGCTAATTGGCCGACAGGAATAACCTGTTCGCATTGCGCAACAACGTTGTCTGAGGCAAGTGCTATCAGAGGATTAAAATTACGGGCGGTAAGGTGATAAATAAGGTTTCCACGGGTGTCGGCAATGCTTGCCTGAATAATGGCAAGATCGGCTTTTAAAGGTAGTTCTAATAAATAGGTATGATTATCGAGGGTGATTTTTTGTTTATTTTCTTCCACCACGGTGCTAACGCCAGTTGGGGTGAGAAAACCGCCCAGTCCGGCACCGCCGCTGCGAATACGTTCTGCCAGTGTACCTTGTGGTACCAGCTCTACATCCAGCGTTTCGGCAATCATGCGTTTGCCGGTTTCCGGGTTGGTTCCGATATGTGAAACGATGACTTTTTTAACCTGACCGTTGTCAATTAACGGGCCAACGCCGGTTTCAGGAAATGCCGTGTCATTACCAATCAGGGTTAAATCAGTGACGCCGGATGCCATGATTTCTTTTACTAATAAATCCTGGGTTCCGACACCCATAAAACCACCGCACATAATTGTCATTCCGTCTTTCAATAAAGATCGGAAATAACTGGCATCAATTTTTGTTTTTCATTATTCAGCTACTCCATCAATCAAAGGGTGTTATTATCGTTTTTTAGGCAACAGTTACCCCGTCGAAAATTGCCGCCAATTTTCGAAAATCGTTATGTAGATAATCCGGTGATGTATCAGGGCAATATTAATTGCCCTGTCGATCTTTTATTGCTGTGCCACGGGTGGGCCCGTGGCAATTGCTTAGATATCCATGTCCAGAATGGCTGCACTCAGCCCTTTGCCGTGCATATCCAGCGCCAGAGAGCGGGTAACACCGCCACCCAGTGCGCCATACATAACAAAGTTCAGTGCGCCGATGGCAGGCAGTTCGTAGCGGACTACGTCACCGGTAACGATATCGGCAAACCAGGCTTTGACTTTTTCCGCTGTTACTTAATTTTTTCAAAATCTTCCGCACGATAGGCAATCAGGGAGATATTTGACGTATTGCCTTTGTCGCCGGTGCGAGAGTGGGCGATTTCACGTAGTTTCATTATTTGATCTCCAGGTAGTTAACCGCTGGGGTAACAAGAGAACGCGCCAGCAGCGTGGAATCCATGGCCAGAATCTCTTTGACGCCTTTGTTGACACCGCCGCCGCCCGCAGGGCCGTTGGTGTATAGCGTTTCCACTTCGTTGCCCACTTTCACCGCTTGCGCGCGGGTGGTGCAGCGCGCGGCCACGCGAGCGCGCACTTCATAAGGTTCGCTGCGCTGAGAACGCTCTGCACCGTGCAGCGCATCTACGCCGATCAAATCGAAACGCACTTCTGACGGTGCGAAGCCGCACACGTCAAAGCGGCCTTTAACGATTTCGAGCGCCAGGCGTCCGCGTGCCACAGCACCCGGTCCGGCATAGGAAATTTCGCCTTCGCCGATAAAGCCATCCTGATAACCGACGGAGACTTTCAATGTGTCGGTTTTGGCGCGGCCCGTTGCACCTTGAACGCGAGCCCGGTCTTCACCCACCTGGGTAAAGGTTACGCCGGTGAAATCGGCAACGACATCGGGGGTGATGTAGCTGTCGGGGCGGTGGATTTCATACAGCATCTGTTCTTTGCAGGTATCGACGCATACGCGGCCGCCAGAACCGGCAACTTTGGTGATAACTGCATCGCCGTTTTCATCAATTTCAGCGATTGGGAAGCCGAGACGTACCAGATGCGGGATATCCTTGAAACCGGGATCGGCGTAGTAACCGCCAGTGATTTGCCCTGCACATTCCAACAGGTGACCCAGGCAGGTACCTTTGCCCAGGTGTTCCCAGTCATCGGCGGCCCAGTTGAATTCATACATCATCGGTGCCAGGAACAGTGACGGATCAGAAACGCGTCCGGCGATAATAATGTCGGCACCGTCACGCAGTGCTTTGACCATGGCATCTGCGCCCATGTAAGCGTTGGCAGAGAGGATGTCTTTGCCACTGGCGGAAATTGGCTGGCCGATTTCATCCAGACGAGCATCTTGTTTGATCAGCACATCACGCACGTCATCACCGGTAACCACGGCAATTTTCAACTGTTTGGCACCCAGCTCTTTCGCGATCTCCAGCACGCGCTGGCCCGCTGCCGTCGGGTTCGTGGAACCCATGTTGGTGATGATTTTGATGCCTTTTTCCAGGCAGGTTGGCAGCACGACGTACATTCTGTCTGCCAGCAGTTCGTTGTAACCTTTTTCCGGGTTCTGTTGTTTCTGTTTTTGACCGATAGCGATGGTACGCTCTGCCAGACATTCAAACACCAGGTAGTTGATATCGCCTTTTTGCGCCAGCTCCAAAGCGGGCTCGATGCGATCGCCGGCATAGCCTGCGCCGGAACCTATACAGATATTTTTCATAGCCTTACCTTCTATATTTAAAACGGCTCTGGTTACGGTGTGCTGGCGCTTAGAGCGGGAACACACCAAAGATGACGCAGGCGAATGTCATGATGACTCTGGCTGCCCAGAGCACGGGAATCGAGAATTTCTGGTGGTCGGCCAAATCGACCCCCGCCAGACTGACCAGCAGGAAGGTGGCCGGAGTTAACGGGCTGACCGGGAAACCGGTGGTCATCTGGCCCAGTACGGAAGCCTGTGCGACCTGAATGGCGGGTACGCCGAGCATTTCGCCTGTGTGAGCGATAACAGGCATGATGCCAAAGTAGTAGGAATCCGGGTCAAACACCAGGCTCAGTGGCATGGAGATAATACCAACCACAAACGGAATGTGGGACGCCAGTGCCGGAGGAACAAAGCCGATTGTCGCTTCGGACATGGCTTTCAGCATGCCGGTGCCG
Organism: Symbiopectobacterium sp.; assembly: GCF_047692315.1. GTDB lineage: Bacteria > Pseudomonadota > Gammaproteobacteria > Enterobacterales > Enterobacteriaceae > Symbiopectobacterium. Next base: position 59,660 of record NZ_JBLLJS010000017.1, read on the forward strand.
CCCATGATGCCGGTGAAGGCGCCTGCGGCGAACAGGATACTGGCCATCATCAGTGCGGCTTTGGCGTGTGCATTGATACGCGCTTTCTGCATTTCAACGTTAGGGTAGTTCACCATCAGTGCGACGGTCAGCGCGACCATAAAGGCCACGGTCGGGGAGATTTTGGTGAACACCATGGTGCCGATAACGCAGACTACCAGCGCGATGTTAATCCAGAACATGTGCGGACGACGCAGGTGATGCGCCGCGCGATAAATGCGCCCATTTCCGTGAGATAAATGGCATCGCTGCGGCGTTTCAATATTTGCAAAAGAATTACAATCCTACCGCGTCATCCTTCCTCTGACCATCCACCGGAAAGTATCGGTAAAGCGTCGATAACCCCACACCGTAGATAATGGCCAACTGCTGGCGTGTATGCCCCTTAGCCAATAGCCGCCCAATCTGTTCCCGCTCATGCGGTTTTAATGCGTTGGGCCTTCCACCTATGCGTCCCTGTGATCTGGCTGCTGCCAGCCCGGCCAGTGTCCGTTCGACGATCAGCTCGCGTTCCATCTCCGCCAGTGCCGACATCACGTGGAAAAAGAAGCGCCCCATGGCTGTGCTGGTATCAATACTGTCTGTTAAAGAACGGAAATGGGCACCGCGTTCATGTAACTCTGATATCAGTGCGATCAGATTCTTAACGCTGCGTCCCAGCCTGTCCAGTTTCCACACTACCAAGGTGTCTCCGCTATTAACGCACTTTAAAGCGCGTTTAAGACCGGGGCGGCTGGCAACTTTTCCGCTTACGGTCTTCAAAAATGCGGTCACAGTTTGCGCTTGTGAGCGCATTACGCTGCAAATCGCTGTTCTGGTCGATTGTTGATACGCGGATATAACCAATGACGGCCATCAATTCTCCTCCTCTATGTCGCGGTGGGAGGATTTTTGCAGATTTCTGTATGTGTAACTGCTTTTCCAAAAACCTTGGTTTAGGGGAAGGCTCTGCGTTGCCGGTTGGCGTACCCATTCCGTGGCCTTCCGCAACTCCTCCGACCGGATGGCTCAAATGCAACGGAGCCGCGTTCACAGCCTCCCAGTACCCTAAGCTGGCACTGGCC
>NZ_JBLLJS010000018.1:0-34530 GCF_047692315.1 Symbiopectobacterium sp.
CATATGCGGGTCACTCCTTTATCGAACCGGAAAGACCCCAAATCTGACCACCAAATTCTCCCGATGCGGAGGGAAAAATAAGAACGCATCGGGAAAGGTTTTCACGCTAACCTGTTGAGCCTAAAACAGATAGGGATTCGCGAGGATGCATAAGAAAAAGAATTTGGCTCCTCTGACTGGACTCGAACCAGTGACATACGGATTAACAGTCCGCCGTTCTACCGACTGAACTACAGAGGAATCGTGTGAACGGGGCGCATGATAACGGCGTGCTGCTGGGATGTCAAAGGAAGAACATGCAAAGGGCGATCGTTTGCTGAGAGATTAGGCAAATCGCCCTTTTTTTCTGCATGGCGGCGAAAAATGCGGCAAATTAAGGCGCTTTTTCTCGGTTGATTCTGTTGCATAAAAGCGATACAGCATCTCCCTCAGGCTGCAATCGGGTGATGCGGCATACCCTGATTATTGGGGGTACGCGGTGAGTGGGAGAAATACCACTCAACAGTTTTTTTGATCAGCGCATCTGTTGCATCGATGTAATGCTCTGGGGCTGATGCCACATCCTGCTGGAGAATCAGCGGCAGTTCAGTACACCCCAGAATAAGTTTTTCTACACCCGAATTAAGCAGGCTGTCCCTGACTGGAGCCAGAAGGCGGTGTGCATCGTCGATGCGGCCTGCCTTATAGGCATAAATGCTTTCCATCACCGCCAACTGAGCCACATCATCGGGTGTCTGGCAGACGATACCCAGTGTGTTGAGGTTATTCTGATAAATTTTTGCTGTTTAATCAACTGACAGGTTGTATCGATAATACTGATCATTTCAACCTGGGTGCGTTTTTTTAATTCATCAAACCAGAAATGTGCGATATTACAAGGAATGATAATACATTCGGCACCGGCATTTTCGAGAATTTTCATGTATTGAATCATTTTATCCAATGGTGATGCACCATGATTCAAAATACATTGCGTTCTGTCAGGAATATCAGGGATAGATACCACAATCGTAGGAATGTGGTCCTGGTCTTTATTCGCCGGCGTGTTGTTAATTAATTTTTGCATGGCGTCAATGGTCGCCCCTGGCCCCATACCGCCAAGAATACCGATTAAATTATTCACGTTATTAACCTCAATACATGAAGGAATCGAAAATATCTTCGTACAACCAGCCAGAATGTGAATTGCTAAATTCCCATCCCCTATGTATGATTTGCATAGCCAACCGTGTGGCTATGCTTTTCTTGGCTGTATCCGATAAGGAGTCGCAGAGCAAGAGCGGTGGCAGCGCCGCACGGCGTTATAGCGGAAAAGAGGTGAGTGTGCTCAATAACATAGAAACGAAATGGCTGTATGACTTTATTGCGTTAGAAGAGCATCACAGTTTTACTTTGGCGACAGAAAAACGCAATATTTCTCAGTCTTCATTCAGTCGTCGTATTCGTGCACTGGAAACGGCTATCGGTATTGAATTGTTTGACAGAAATGCTACTCCGTTAAAATTAACGGAACAAGGACGCTTGTTTCATGCCCATATTCGCAATACGCTGGACGATTTGGCCTATCAGTTAAATAAATTACACGGTGGCAGTCACTATAAAAATAAAATTACGCTAGCAGCAGCCCATTCACTGTCCGTTTTTATTCTTCCCGAACTGTTGAAAACAGTACCAGAGCCGCAGGAAAAAATATTCTATGTGGAGTCGATCGATGTCGATGAGGCAGTGTTCAACCTGAAAGAAGGGAAAAGCGATTTTATTTTCTCATTCTATAATGAGGAACTGATGTCTGAATCTTTTATGGATACCAAGAGCCTCGAATCTCACCTATCCGGTAAGCGCCTGTGATAAAAACGGAAAGCCGGTGTTTAATCCACGTGCCGAGTCCGTGCCGTTGCTGAACTACACCGATACAAGCTATATGGGGCGGCAGGTGAATCGCCATCTCTCTGCTACCCACAGCGAGCGTTTTTCAATAATGTTCGTTTCTTCCATGAGCGACCTGCTTAAACGCATGACCTTGCAAGGATACGGCATTGCCTGGCTACCTGATTACTCGATCCGTGAGGAGCTCAGAAATCGCGAATTGGTGGTGCTGGATATGCCCGATGCGGTGATGCGCATGGGCGTCTATCTTTATCGTATGAATGCCAAGCTCAATGTCGCCTCAGAGAAATTCTGGCGTTATATGAAAAGCTTGAACCGTTAGCTACCAGTGCGTGCCAATGTCCATAAAAAAAGCAGCCAATTGGCCGCTTTATTGTTGTGTGCTATTTCACTGATATAGATGGTTTAACTGACTTTGACTTCGTCGTATTCGACTTCTTCGTCTTCGTTGTCGTCAATCAGCCCATTTTTCTGTTCCAGTTTCGCGACCACCGCGGTGGAGATGCTGTTACCCACCACGTTAGTGGCGGTACGACCCATATCCAGGAACTGGTCGATACCGATAATCAGCAAAATACCGGCTTCCGGCAGGCTGAACATCGGCAGCGTAGCGGCAACCACCACGACAGAGGCGCGTGCTACGCCCGCCATACCTTTACTGATGATCATCAGCGTTAACAGAATCAGAACCTGCTGAGTGATGCTCAGATCAATGTTGTAGGCCTGTGCGATAAACAGGATGGCGAAAGATTGGTACATCATGGAGCCGTCGAGGTTGAACGAGTATCCTAACGGCAGCACAAAGCTGGAGATCTTTTTCGGCACACCGAATTTGTTCAGTGCTTCCATGGTTTTCGGGTAAGCCGATTCGCTACTGGCAGTGGCGAAAGCCAGCATGGTGGGTTCACGGATCAGTTTGGCGAGGTGGAAAATCGGCTTGCCGAGGAATAGATAGCCTGCATCAAACAATACCGCCCACAGCACAGCCAGACCAATATAGAACTCGCCGATCAGTTTACCAAAGTCATAAATCAAACCGAGACCTTGAGTGGTGATAGCCGAGGCCAGCGCAGCAAACACGGCGATAGGTGCCAGGTTCATCACGTAGTCAGTGACGCGGAACATCACCTTGGCCAGTTCATTAATTAAAGAATCAATGGCTGTGGCCGCTTTGTTTTTCGCTTTGACATAGGCCAAAGCAGAACCAAAGAACAAAGAGAACACCAAAATCTGAAGGATTTCGTTGTTTGCCATGGCTTCCACGATGCTTTTCGGGAAGATATGGCTAATAAAGCTCTTCAGTGTGAATCCATCGGTATTCAGCCCGGTAGCCACCGCGGTGGTTGGTGCGGTCAGGTTCATGCCTGCGCCAGGTTGAAAAATATTGGCAAACAGCATACCGATCAACAATGAAATCACTGAAGCGGTAATGAACCAGGTCATCGCTTTAAGGCCAACGCGGCCTACATCCGAAGAGTTGCCCATACTGGCCAACCCGGATAACAGGGTAGCGAACACCAGCGGTGCGATGATCATTTTGATCATGCGTAAGAAGATGTCGGTGACTATGTTGAAGTAAGATGCAACTTCTTTTGCTCATCCGCCATCCAGAAAATGATGACAAGCCCAGCCAATCAATATCCCCAAGATGATAGCCAGTGCTATCTGCTTAAATAACTTCTGCCTTTGCATAGTGACCTCATGTTGATGAATAAACTCAGGCAATAAACATTGTTATTGGCAGTCAGCAGATCTCGGCGGCCATGCCTGCGAAAAGCACGACCTGCTGCGCCAGTCATGTTTTATGGGTGATATTGCCTGGGCCAAGATATTACAACGATTCTACGGTTTTACCTTTTTTTTCTTATACCTCACCATGCAAATAGAGAAAAAATTATGCAAAAAAAACGAATTTATTTTAGTTTTTTTATCTAAAATGAGAATGAAGCGGTGATTGTTCATTAGTTGAACTGAACAAAATTTAAAAACAAACAATTAATGATTGGCGCCTTCATTGAGGTACGTGATTATCATTTTTGCTTATGAAAACTGAAGTCTTAGTAATTAATAGAATGAAGGGCTGGGGGAAAAGTGTGCTGCAACAGCGCACCGATCGCAGACAGATTCTCTGTTGTGGCATTCATTTATTGCAGTAGTTTTCTGTGAGTAATATCAAAATTCGTTAATGCAGGCCATCGCGACCGTCTTCAGGAAAATGAATCACGATTCAGATCAAGCTATGGCTATCGCATCGTGTCATTTCCCGTGGTCAGCCCTTACACTATTACCCTTAAGAGATTATGGTGATTAAACTGCGGTGGCTATGGCGATACATTTGACGGATTCTCCATCCCGACAGTCTATTCTCTGGCAGGATACGCTGTTAAAGGTTTCCCAATCATTGTTGCAACAACGCACGATCGACGATCTGTTGCATGTTTTGCAAGGGGCCTCCTTTTCGGTGGTGAGGTTTCAGCGTGTCCATCTGCTCTGGTTTAATCCGCTGCATAATCAGATTCGTTTTTACCGCTACGATCCGCTTACCGACAAGGTGACAGGCAGCGAAGAGGGGGCATTGCTGGCAGAGGGACCGGGCAGTGCGATCTGGACTTCTGCCACACTCCAGCGGCGCGATCGTTTGCATTTTTTGCGCGATTACCCTTATCTGGCACAATATCCTGCCTATTTAGGGTTAAGCGATTACTGCCTGGTGCCACTAGTGCGAGCTGGCGCCGAGCGCGTGGTGGGTGGCCTGGAGTTTCTGAAAGCGGATGGCAGCCTGTTTGATGACAGTGAAATCGCTTTTTTTCAAGCGTTAGCAAGTGTTGTTACCTGCGCTCTGGAAAATATCATGACGCGAGAGCAGGCGCAGAAAGAGACAGAATCCCTGCTCCATGAGCGCGATCACTACCGCATTCTGGTGGATGTCACCAATACCGTTATCTCCAAGCTGGAATTAAAAGCGTTAGCGCAAGAAGTCTCGCGCGAGATCCACCGTTTCTTTGGTATTGATTTCATCGCGCTGGCGCTGGGTGATGGCGAGAATGAGGGCGGGCCGTTAACCTACTATGCCACCCATTATCCTGCGGGGGATATTCCCGCAGGGAAAACCCCATACCACAAACAAGGGGAGGTGCCACTGACTGAAACGCTGGCAGCGCAAGTGATGCAAAACAATACCGTGGTGCTGAGCGCGCCGGGGGATGCGGTTCCCGGCGCGCCAGCGCTTGGCTCATTGGCGCAGCGCCTTGATGGCGGTTTAACCCACGCTTGTCTGTTGCCGCTCACCTTTGGCAGCCGGGTGTTAGGTGTGTTGGAGCTGGCTCACCGTCATGAATTGGCGGTGACAGAATCGGATATCCGACTGCTGAGGCAAATTGCGGCGCGTATCGCGATTGCACTGGATAACGCTCTGGCTTACGAACAGATAACTCGCCTGAAAGACAGCCTGATCCATGAAAACTTCTACCTGACAGAACAGTTGACGGAGCATGTGCGCCAGCACGGTGATGATGCCTTTGGTGAAATCATCGGTTGTAGCCAGGCCATTCGCCAGGTGTTGGAACAAGTGGAGATGGTCGCCGCCAGTGACAGTACGGTGCTGATTTTGGGCGAGACAGGCACCGGCAAAGAATTGATCGCCCGGGCCATACACCGCTTGAGCCCGAGGCAGGGCAAACGCGCAGCGTCAGAGCCGCTTTGAGCTGGCGGACAACAGTACGCTGTTTCTCGATGAGGTGGGAGACATTCCGCTGGAGTTGCAGCCCAAACTGTTGCGGGTATTGCAAGAGCGAGAAATTGAGCGGCTCGGCGGCAGCAAGGTGATCCCTGTCGACGTGCGCCTGATTGCGGCCACTAACCGTGATTTAAAACAGATGGTGGCGGATCGAGAATACCGCAGCGACCCCTATTACCGGTTGAATGTCTTCCCTATTGTTATTCCTCCGTTGCGTGAGCGCCCGGAAGATATTCCACTGCTGGTGAAATTTTTCACGCGCAAGATAGCGCGACGGATGAACCGCACCATTGATAACATCCCTTCTGAGGTGCTGCGCCGTTTGAGCCTCTTGCCGTGGCCGGGCAACGTGCGGGAATTGGAAAATGTCGTCGAGCGTGCGGTGATCCTGACGCGTGGCACCACATTGAATTTGCAACTGGCTGAATTGCAGCAAACACCGCAGCCGCAGGCACCGTAGGAGATACAGATTTTTGGGTCGGGAGCAGATTCATACGCACGTAGTGCCGGGCTGCGCATCGCACGCGTGACTGCGCCGGTAAACAACAGAATGTCGGAATGGCGCGGCGACGCCACCACTTTGATGCCGAAACGCTCGGCATCAAAAATAGGTGTGATGGCAGAGAAAATTTCGATTTCACACCCGTTACAGCCGCCGCAGTCGACACGATAGACATAGGCAGAGCGCTGGATGTCTTTCAACAGCGTTTTCTTCAACTGCTGCGTCTGTTCATCAAGCCGACGAATGGGTGTACTGCGCGTATGCACCGATGAGGGTATGTCTACGCCGTTGTGTTGTTCATTCATGATTGCCCCCTTGACTGAACGCCGCCGCAGGCGGGGTGATAAAATGCTGGCTCAGCGTCACATTGCCCTTGTGGGGCATGCTCTGTTTGCGTTTGCATTCCGGGCAGGTTTCGAATTGCGTGCGTCGGGCCTCTGCATCATCTGCGGACATGCCCGCCTGTTGCAATAGTGCTACCGTATAGGCCACCTCTTTCTCTGGGGCGAATGGCCGGTGGCATTCATGGCATTCCAGCAGTCGGAAGGTAGCGCGTTGAAACAGGTCCGCTTTATTGGCGACGGCCATCTCAAACTCTTGTGACAGTACGATAGCGCGTGTCGGGCACACTTCCTCGCAGCGCCCTCAAAAAATGCAGCGTCCGAGAAACAGTTGCCAGGTACGGGTGCCGCTTGCCACATCGGTTTCCATCGTCAGCGCATTGGCTGGACAAGCAACGGTGCAGGCCGCACAGGCAATACACTGCTCGGGGTCATACTGCGGTTTGCCGCGAAATCCGGCAGGCACCTCGAGCGGCGCAAACGGATATTTGACCGTACTGTTGCCCGCGTCGCGCAGGATTTTGAACAGTTTTAACATGGTGTCATCCCTCTATTTCAGCGGCGAACGCGTGCGTTCCAGCCCATAGCGCTCGATCTCTTTATAGGGCACGGTAGTGATTTTCTGTTTGCGCACGTCAATCAGCGTTACCAGATCGGTACAGGAGTAGCACGGATCCAGGCTGCCAATGATCAACGGCGCATCGGACACCGTATTGCCGCGCAACATGTAGCGCAGCACCGGCCAGTTGGCGTAGGTGGCTGCCCGGCAGCGCCAGCGGAACAGCTTCTGGTTATCGCCGGTCGTGCTCCAGCGCACGTCTTCGCCGCGCGGCGCTTCTGCGTAGCCCAGTGCAAACTGATGAGGCTTGTAGCTAAACCCTTCGGTCAGCAGTGGGCCTTCCGGCAGATTGTCCAGACCGTATTCTACGATCGCCAGTGAGGTCAGCACTTCGCGGATATGTACCAGCACGCGGGAATAGACATCACCGGCGCCCAGATGGTGTAGCTCCATCGGCAGTTCAAGGTAGGCGGAGTAGGGGTGATCGATACGCATGTCACGCTGGAATCCGCTGGCACGAATCATCGGGCCTACCGGGCTGTAATCACGCGCTACCTGCGATGACAAAATGCCGATGCCTTGTGTGCGTTGCAGCATGTTGGGCGTATTCAGCAGCATGTCGGAGAGTTGCATAATTTCGGTGCGCATCTCGCGGATCAGCTTGATGGTTTTAAGCCTGTCCTCTTTCAGAATATCGCGACGAATGCCGCCAATCAGGTTCAAACCATAGGTTTTACGTGCACCGGTTAGCATCTCGGCAATGGTCATGGATTTTTCACGGATGCGGAAGAACTGCATAAACCCGGTATCAAATCCAACGAAGTGACTCGACAGACCGATATTCAGCAAGTGGCTATGCAGACGCTCCACTTCCAGCAGAATACTGCGAATAGCGTGTGCCCGAGGCGGCGGCACAATGCCCATCGCATTCTCGATTGACGTGGTGTAGGTCACGCTGTGGGTAAAACCGCAGATACCGCATACCCGGTCAGAAAGGAAGGTGACCTCGTTGTAACCCATGCGCGTTTCCTCCAGCTTCTCCATGCCGCGGTGCACGTAGAACAGGCGGTAGTCGGCATCGATAATTTGCTCGCCGTCGACAAACAGGCGGAAGTGGCCGGGTTCGTCGGAGGTGATGTGCAGCGGCCCAATGGGCACCACGCGGGTATCGCCGGTGGCTTCGTTAACGAGGGAGTAGGTTTCGCTGTCCTGCGTCGGGGCCGGACGCTGACGGTAATCCATGGCATCTTTGCGCAGTGGGTAGAGATCGTCCGGCCAATCATCGGGCAATACCAGACGGCGTTCATCCGGCAGGCCAACGGGGATCAGACCATACATATCACGCACTTCGCGCTCGCCCCATACCGCAGCAGGCACGCGCGGCGTCACCGACAGAAACTCAGGATTCACCGGGTCGACCAGGGCTTTAACGATCACCCAGCATTTTTCCCCCTCTTCCATCGATAGCACATAGTAAATGGCAAAATAACCGTTCAACGTCCGTTCATCATTACCAAACAGGACTGACAGCCAGCCGCCGTGCTGATAATAGAGGTGCTCCACCACATCCGGCAGGCTTGCCAGCTTCACCGTCAGCGTCAGTTGATCGTCGGTTTGCCACGCCTGTTCCAGTATGGCGTGGGGAAACCGCTGCTGCACCTGCGCATCATAACCTGCGCCGCGCTTGGCGTTGGTTGCAGCAGCCACGGGGGGAGTTGGATGTTCATTCATCACGGGACGTCTCCTGACGAGAAAGGGTAAGCGGTGAGCGTTCGAGCGGCGAAAGTGCCGTGGTGGCCGTGGCTTCGGTGGCGTGTGATTGCAACACCAGTGCGCTGGCGCTTTCCAGTAAACGGGTTGCGGAATGTGTGTGCCCATCAGCAGCATTAATGCCAGCAGAATGGCCATCGGTGCGGTGGTGAGAATGCCTAATTCGTCTTTGCTGACGGCGGCTGGACTGTTGCCCAGCACCGTGCTGGCGACCATGCGTACCAACCCAGCCAGCACAATGGTCAGCAGAAACAGCAATACGATGACCAGCCACAGATAGCCTGCGTTGATGCCGGCGGTGACGGTCATAAATTCACTTAAAAACAGGTTGAACGGCGGCATACCACCCAGCGTCAGCGCACCACCGGCCAGCAGCGCACCGGTAATGGGAGTGACACGCAAGATGCCTTTTACCGCATCCATATCACGCGTACCGTATTTGAGCAGCACATTACCGGAGCCGCAGAACAGCAGGGTTTTGGCCAAACTGTGGTTAAGCGTGTGCAACAGCGCCGCCAATACGCCGAGCGGGCCGCCAATACCAAGCACCACGGCGATCAATCCCATATTCTTCACGCTGGAGTAGGCCAACAGGCGCTTCATGTCGTGTTGGACCAGAATCAGGAACTCGGCTACCGCGACAGACAACAGCCCGAATACCAGCAATAGCCGCTGCGGAAATACCGGGCCGATGGCGGCGCTGACGATCATGGTGTAGCGCACGATCACTAACAGGGCGCAGTTGAGCAGCACAGCGGAAAGCAGGGCGCTGGTCGGGCTGGGCGCTTCACTGTGGGAATCCGGCAGCCAGACGTGCAGCGGCCACTGGGCAGATTTCCCCCAGGCCGCAAACATAATGCCCGCAAACACCACTATTTTATCGGCGCTGTCCAACTGGCTGATGGAGCTCAGCGCGAAAGTGCCGGTTTTGGCGAACAGCCAGGCGGTCGCCAGATAGAGACCGATAGAGGCAACGTGGGTGACCAATAGCGCTTTCAGTGCAGAGCGCAGCGGCTTGGGTTGCTGGTAGTAGCCAATCAGTGCCCAGGAACACCCACCGGTGATTTCGAAAAACAGCAACTGGCCAAGCAGAGTTGAGGAGAGCGTCAGGCCCGCCATCGCACCGATGAACACCAGCAGGAACGCGTAGTAGCGGTTCCGGTTCGTGCCCTCGTGCGGATGCTCCCGGTTGCCCAGCGTCAATAGCCACAAGAGTAGATGCTGACCAACAGCCCGAGGAAAACCACGGCAAAACCGATGAGCAGACTGACCCTGTCAAATACAAAGCCGAACAGCTCTGCGTTACCGTAGCGATACAGCGTAATGACCGTATCTTGCTGTCCTGCGGCGTACCAGCCCCACGCCAGCAAGGCCATGCCCAACGTCGCCAACAGCGCGAACAAGCTGCACAGCACTTTGGCGTGGCGCTGTGGCGCAAAGGCAATCCACAGCGCGCCGATAAAGGGCAGCAGCAGCGTCGCCAGCGTGCGGCCTTCTATAACGAACGTATCCATAGTCGCGATGGGCTCCTATAGACCGGTGAGGTAAAAACAAAGGCCAGCGCGGCGATAAACACCACCAACAGCTTCAGCAACAGCGTGATGCTGCCCCACAGCATGGCGCCGAGGGTGAAGCTGTCTGCCTTGCCAAACGGGACGAAGATGGAGAGAAACAGCACCGCCACGACCACTTGCTTGAGACTGATCCCCCATTTCACCAGCTCCAATCCGGCATCGGCATATTCGGTTAACGGGCCTTCCTGTAACTCTTGTTCGGCCTCGGCGACGTCAAAAGGCATTTTCCTCATTTCGATAAAGGTGGCGAAAGCGCAGGCCAACAGTGCCAGCCCAGTGGCGGTAGGAGAGAGCCAGGCACCTTCTGCCAGCACATGGCTGATATTGCCGATGTTGGTGGAACCGGCAATCAGCGCCACCACCAGCAGAGACAGAATCAGAATGGGCTCGACCAAAATGCCGAGCGTCAGCTCACGGCTGGCACCGATGCCGGCGAACGGGCTGCCGGAATCCAGTCCTGCCAGTGAGAAGAAGAAGCGAAACAAGGTAAACAGATAGAGCAGGGTAATGATGTCGCCACCAGCACCGAACGGTGAACGCAGCGTCACGGCAGGTAACGTCATGGCGACCAGCAGCATGGAGCCTATCAGAATAAATGGCATCAGGCGAAACACGCCGCCAGCATGCTCTGGCGCGACGGATTGCCGCTTCAGTAGCTTGATGATGTCGCGGTAGTCCTGTAAGAGTCCCGGTCCCTGCCGCGAATGCATCTTGGCGCGGATCACGCGCGCCAACCCGGAGAACAGCGGGGCAAGTGCAAATAACACCAGCGCCTGCAACAGCGCGCACACCAGACGGATGATGAGCGGGGCGGCACCGGATAACGTAGTCTCAGTAATCATCGGATTCTCCTTATGCCATGGTGATCAGCAACAGCACCACCAGCGCCGCTACTACATACAGGCAATAGAGCCGGAAATCGCCGTGTTGGATCCACTGCATCGCACGGCTTACCCGTTGCAAACTGCTCGCCAGCGGCATTACCACGCGGTTATCCAGCAGCGGCTCTGCGTTTTCAGCGGCGCGGGTCGTCTGTTCCAGCGCTCGCTGTAGCATCGGTGCGGGTGCCAGCGTTTTCCGTATGCGGTAGAGCGGAGCAAACAGCACGCGCAGCGGTTGGGTAAAGCTGCCCGCAGAGGCGGCCATTGCGCTTTCGTACTCATAGCCGCACGCCCACGGCGTGCCGCGTTGACGGAACGCCTGACGCCCACCTTTGGCGCCCACGTAGAGCAGCAGCGGCAACAGAGGCAGAGTGAGCAGCAAAATAAAGATCAATGGGGTTGGGAGCGAGGTTTGCGCCGGATTGTCGGGGAACAGTGTCAGCCCGTGCGCCACCACAGGGGCAGCTTCGCCGATCAGGCTCACTGCCACCTGGGTGATAACGGGTGCGACTAAGCTGGCACCGATGCCCATTGCGACGCACAGTAATGCCAGTAGCCCCATGGCGAGGGTCATCGGCCAGGGAACTTCCCGTGCCTGATCGGCCTTTTCGCTGCGCTGCGCACCGGAGAAACTGATGCCGTACACTTTGACGAAACACATGGCCGCCAGCGCGCCAGTGATAGCGAGCATCACAATGGCAATCGGGGCAATCAGCCGTAGCCTGAAGCTACCCTGGTGGCTCAGGGTGAACAGAGACTGATAGGTGAACCATTCACTGACAAAGCCGTTAAGCGGCGGCAGTGCGGAGATCGCCATACAACCCACCAGAAACGCCAGCTCGGTGTAAGGCATGCGGCGGGCAAGTCCGCCCATCTTTTCCATGTCTTTGGTGTGCAAGCGGTAGATCACCGCGCCAGCGCCAAGGAACAACAACCCTTTAAACAGTGCGTGGTTCAGCAGGTGGTTACAGCCCACCCAACAGACCTAACGCTGCCAGCAGCGGCTGATGCGTGGCAATACCAATCATGCCGACACCAACACCCATTAGGATGATGCCGATATTTTCTACGGTGTGGTAAGCCAGCAGACGTTTGATATCGTGCTCCTACTACCAGTGCCATCATTGAGGCGATAAACAGGTTCATGTAGAACCCCATCGCCCCGGCGCGCCCACGGTACTCTTGCAGATAGGCCAACGAATATCGAAGGCGGCGATCAACGGTTGCGCGCTGGTTAGCACGGGAAGCGCTGCGCCGATACCGGCGAGCCCTGCGAGCAGTGCGCATACACCGCTGAGTTTAATCGCCAATGCGTCGTTACGGGCCAGACAGAGCGATAACAGCGCCCCTGCCAAATAGAGAGCCAGCGAGAGAGCCAGCCATGCAAAGGGGGTCATCATGATTTTGGCTCCCATTCAAGTGCCGCAAAAGGTTGATTGCCCAGCGGCCACATCATTGCCTGACGGCGTTTGGCTTCGGTAGCGGCGACCAGTTGTGACTCATCCACGACAAACAGTGCCTGGGTAGGACAAACCCGCACGCACTCCGGTTTATCCTGAAAGGCGCACAGATCGCACTTCACGGCCACGCTTTTCACCCCGGCATTCCATGATAGGAATGGATTGACGGAGGCGACGCTGACAGGCACGTCCGATAACGCCTCAACGGGAATGTGGTGAGCGAAGGTCTGTGGCACGGCCAGCGGCTTGTTGCCTGGCGGGGTGATCGCGCCGAACGGGCACGCGATGGCGCACAGTTTGCAGCCAATACAGGCTACTTCATCCAACACAACGGAATTATCGTGTTGTGTGATGGAGTTAACGGGGCATACCTGTGCGCACGGTGCATCCTCACAGTGGCGACACAGGACGGGGCGGTGCCTTGGGCATCTCGTTCTACCGTCAAACGGGGATGGGTTTGCAACCCCTGTTGGCGATGTACCTGCGTACAGGCTGCCATACAGGTGTTGCATCCGATACAGCGTTTGGGCTCCGCAATGACGAAGCGATTCATAGCCATACCCTCCGGGGCTTTCTCCTATGTTGGGCGGCTTCAAGCATATTTTGTGCCACGTCAGCGAGTTAGCCGGAGAGGCCCGCCGTGCCTGGGATGCTCCATAGGCAGTTCAGACGGTGACGCTGTTGACGATGTCGGTTTCGACATTAGTGACGAGAAGGGTGACGACAAAGTGACGCATCGGCGAACAGGAACGGAGTAAACGCCAGTATATCGATCAGGATTTTATTCGCTGGCGATGTTAGTGAAATATCCTGTCTGTTTTTATTCGCATAAAATTGTTTTTTTGAAGGTTATTAGCCAATTATTGTGTACATTGGCGTTTTTCCAGAGGTGCACAATGCTTTTTATAAATTCTCGATCTCGAATTGATATTAAAAACGACTCCATCTACTCTGCGTTACTGAAAAAACAAATAACAATATACTTTCCTCGAAAACGTTAAAGAAGCTAGCGGAAATAGCCAGATCGTCCCTTGGTGTCCCCAAAGTAGATGCCAAAAGGTTATTTGTGAATAATCAACCCATCAGCCCGTCTGGGGTATCGATAATATTGGCTTATAATATCTATAAAGCGTTGGCACACGTATCGAATGATAATCTCAGGTCACAATTGAAGGCGTTTATCTCTCATTGCAGAACGCCGTCTTTTGATGACAATGAAAGAACAGGGATGCCCTGTTCGGCATCAACATGCACACCCACAACCTCTGAATTTATTAGAGAAAAAAGCGAACGCATAGGTGCCACGGTGGGAGAAGGTGCCGAGGCTATTGTGGTTGAGGATAATGAAAGCCCAGACAAGGTTTTAAAAATTTTCTTTGATGATATCCAACCTGATGAGATTGCGAGACAGGCAGATTCGTTTCGACGTTTTTACGGAGAGGATTCTGCCCGGATTATTTCTCATGGGATTATTCAGTTGGATAAAATTGATGGCGTTCCTCTTTCTAAAGTGCGTTATTTTGCTGATGATGCTGCTGACGATTTCATTGCATTGTTATACGAAATGCATGAAAAAGGCTGCCCACCTACGGATATGTCGGAGGATAATTTCTTATACAATCTATCGAGAAACGAATTTTACCCTATTGATATGTCCTATTTCCACGGCGACAAAATAGACACCGGCGGTTTACATTATATTCTCAGGCTAATCGCGGAAAGAAGCATAAATAAGACATTGGGTGACAGATGACAGGGTTTATTCATGAGCCTAACGGAAGCACCTGTTGTGTCGTTGGCCTAAATCTTGCTAAATCGAGTACATGGCAAATCGTACTCATGAAAAAGGATCATCACCACCATGTGTCTCGGCATTCCCGGAAAGGTTATCGCATTGGTAGAAAACGTACAGGATACAGCCTGGGTGGATGTATGCGGTGTGAAGCGCGAAGTGAATGTCGCTCTGGTCGTGGACGGCATTGATGCAGCCAGCCTGATCGGTAGTTGGGTACTGGTGCACGTCGGGTTTGCCATGAGTCGGTTGGATGAACAGGAGGCGCTCGACACGCTGGCGGCACTGCGCCAAATGGAAGAGGTAGAGCACGATGTTACAATATTTCTGAAACAGTGAGGCCTTTTGTGATTTACGTCAAGAAACGTAAATGTTAAAACGTGATAATGAAAATAACTCTCATTGTCGATGACCATCGTATTTATGTCTATTTGGCAGAAGTGCTTGATTGTACTGTATTTTATGTTTTCCAGCCTGTCGGCGTTTGCCGCAACGGATTACAACACCTTCATCCATGATATTCAGAGCCGCCTGGATAAGACCGCTGAACTCTATCAGCAGCAGAAGCCGGATGAAGCCCGTACCGAAGTTCAAATGGCTTACTTCGAGGTGTTTGAGAACCTGGAAGGGCCGATTCGAATCAATATCTCCGCGCAGAAAAGCTATCAACTGGAAGCCACCTTCGGTGAGATTCGTCGCATGATTGGCGAAGGTAAGCCGCAGGCCGAGATTCAGGCCAATGTGAACTGGCTGAAAGGCGAGTTGGATAGCGTTTTGCCGGCGCTGACTGACGGTCACAAATTGGTGGCGCAGGAGCAGCACGGTGCTTATGGCAACGACGATATTGCACTCTACTGGCAGCAAAGCTTCAAGACCATTGATGATGGTCTGGCGCAAGCGGTAGCTGACTATCAGGCGGGTGAATACCAGAAAGCCAGCCAAAGCGTGCAGCAGGCACACTATCAGGGATTCAAAAACTCCGAGATGGAGATGTCGGTACGCCAGAACCGCTCCTCGCAGCAGGCTGCCTCAATCAACCAGCAATTTACCGCCTTGATTGCGCTGGCCGCGCAGCCGGATCAAATGAGTGAAGTGGCCTATCGGGTGACGACGCTGCTGCAAGATATCGAAGATGTGCTGCCGGGTTTGCCCACCACGCGTGACGATCAGCCGGTGTCTGCAGCACAGGAAAACGGCCTTGCTGGCGCTGACGTACCGGATGCGGACTGGGCCAGCGTGGTCGACAACATCAATCAGGCTATCGCGGCGGCGATCGCTCAGTATGAAAAAGGGCAGGCGAAACCGGCCATCATGGCGGTGCAGGATGCTTATTTCGATCTGTTCGAAGCCAGCGGCATGGAGAACAAAGTCGGCTCGCGTGATTCCGCGTTTAAATCGACGCTGGAAGGCTACTTCACCCGTCTGGTCAGTATGATGAGCGCCGGTCAGCCAGTTTCCGCACTGCATGCCCAGGCCGATGCCATGCAACAGGATCTGGCTAATGCAGTCACTATGCTGGGCAGCGGTGGCGAAACGCACTGGAGCTTGCTGATCTACAGTCTGCTAATCATCGTGCGTGAAGGACTGGAAGCGCTGTTGATTGTTGCTGCCATCGTCGCTTATCTGGTGAAAAACAATCATCAGGACAAGCTGCCGTTGATCCGCCAGTCTGTCTATGTGGCGCTGTTGTGCGACGTATTGACGGCAGTATTGTTCCAAATGCTGTTCAGCAATTCCGGTGCCAGCCGTGAATTGCTGGAAGGGTTTACCATGCTGATCGCGGTGGTGATGCTGTTCAGCATGAGTTACTGGCTGTTGTCGAAGGTCGAAGCCAGACATTGGAAAGCCTACCTGGAAGGAAAACTGTCGCACTCGCTGAGCAGCGGTTCTGTGGTTGGTTTATGGATGACCAGCTTCCTGGCGGTGTATCGCGAAGGGGCGGAAACCGTCCTGTTCTACTTCGCGTTGGTGGGGGATGCCAGCAATTTGGCCGGGCATCTCTCTATTCTGGCGGGCTTCCTGATTGGCTGCGTGATTTTGCTTATCGCCTATCTGGTGATGCGCTTTACCGTGGTCAAACTGCCGCTGAAACCCTTCTTTATGTTTACCGGTTGTTTCATGTACCTGATGGCCTTTGTATTTGCGGGCAAAGGGGTATTGGAGTTAATCGAAGGCAAGTTGTTTGAACCGACGTCGTTGACGTGGGTTCCGGAAATCAGAGTATTGGGGATTTACCCCTACGTAGAAACGCTGATACCGCAAGTGGTATTGGTATTCGCCGCCCTGGCCGCGCTGTGGATTATGCGTCAGCGCGCGATGACGTTCGAATACGGGAAGCAATGATAAGCAAAAATCAAAAACAACATGATATTGATGATATGAGGATGGGTTTGATGAATATGCAAAAAAGTTTGATTGCCAGCGCGATTATTGCCGGGGTTTTAGCTACTCCTGCCGCGTTCGCGTTTACCGAACATCCGGCAGGTGAGCCGATCACCATCAACGAAATGGAAATCGCTGCGGTTTACTTGCAGCCGATCGACATGGAGCCACGCGGCATGGGTCTGCCTGCGGCTAAATCCGATATTCACCTGGAAGCGGACATCCATGCCGTGGAAGGCAACAAAAACGGCTTTGGCGCGGGCGAATGGATGCCGTACTTGACCATCGCTTACACCCTGGTGAACACCGATACCGGTGCCAAGCAGGAAGGGACTTTCATGCCGATGGTGGCGAGCGATGGCCCGCACTACGGTGCCAACATCAAAATGATGGGCGTGGGTAACTACAAAGTGACCTATCACATTGAGCCGCCGTCAAAAGCGGGTATGCACCGTCATACCGATGGTGAAACCGGTGTAGGCCGCTGGTGGAAACCGTTTGATGTCAGCTACGACTTTAAATACGTCGGTCTGGATAAATAATTCGATCCCAGGATCGCGTAAGGCCGTTACGGAAATCCCCCCTGTTGCCTTGGGTGCAGGGGGCTTCGACTGAGTGTGCGTTATGAGTCATTTTTTTGTTACCGTGCTACAAACGTTTTTGCCTGTCGCACTGCTGTTAGGGCTCCATTGGAGTCACCGTTTTGCTCCTCGTCTGCGTCCGCTGGTGTGGACGACGCTACTGGCCTTGCTGGTCGGTACATTGGTGGGAATTCTCCTGCCTTCCAGTCAAACCGTTCAACTCACATTTACCTTGATTCAACTGGCTGCGCTGGCGCTGTTTTTACTGAGCCAGCTAACACAGGGCGCGCGACTGGGCTATCTCTGGCAGGGACTGTTGATTATCGGGGCAGCGGTGCATTGGGGCGACGATCCCAATCTGACCGCACTGACCACCACCCATGTGGTGAATACCGATTTACTGCTGAATATCAGCGCGGTAGTTCTGGCATTTTGCTGGGTCGCTTTCAGCGTCGTGCTGTGCAGCATGATGGTGCGGCGTTTACCGCGCTTGCGCTGGCCGCTGCTGGTGTTGCTGGTGGCATTGCTGGCGCTGCCGCTCTGCGGAAATCTGATGTTGCTGCTGATGAAGCTGCAAGCGCTTGGCTTGACCAAACTGCGCCTGAGCTTTGTGGCGCGTGTCACTAATAATGGTGCGGCACTTAACTATCTCTGCGCACTGCTGCTGTCGGCCGGTTTTATGTTACCGCTACTGCAAACCCGTCAGCACATGCAGGCGACCACCGAAGCGATCGCCAAACGTAAGGCAACCGCAGATTACCGCAACACGCGCCGGACCTTTACTGCCGCGCTGGTTGCCCTGCTGGTGGTGGCGCTGGGGCAGCTTTATTGGGATAAAGTGGCATCGCAGCCGCCGCGCCTGTCGGAAGCGCAACCTGTGACGATTGGCCCGGATGGCAAAGTGCATATTCCCATCGAACAGGTGCGTGACGGCAAGCTGCACCGCTTTGTGTGGATTGCCGATGATGGCAAGGCCGTTCGCTTCTTTGTGATTAACCGCTACCCCGACAGGCTACGCCTCGGCGTGGTGTTTGATGCCTGCCTGCTGTGTGGCGATCAGGGCTATGTGATGGAAGGTAACCAGGTGATTTGTGTCGCCTGCGGCGTGCGGATCTTTATTCCTTCTATTGGTAAAGCCGGTGGATGCAACCCGGTGCCGATTGAAGGCTGGAGTAACGACGATAACGAGCTGGTTATCAGCTATGCGTCGCTGGCGGTGGGGGCTAACTACTTCACCACGGTGGTTTCAATGGATGTGGTGGATCCGGTCGACGGCAGCAAACTGACCAACCTGAAAGCAGAGCACAAATACCGCTATGCCGGGAAGACCTACTTCTTTGCTTCTGAAGCCAACTATAACAAGTTCCGCAACAGTCCCAGCAGCTTTGTGGCAGCGAAACCGGCGCATACGACAACAGACACCGAGTCTGCGACGGATAACGCCGCAGCGGACGAGGAGGAGTAATCATGTTATGGCGCATGCTACGTCAATCCTGGAGCCGTAATGTGCGGCGCAAATCGCTGGCGGTGTTAACGGTGTTTTTAGCCGCCGGGCTGATCTCGGCGCTGCTGGCGGTATCGATCGATATTGGCGACAAAATGGCGCGCGAGCTGAAATCCTACGGTGCCAATATTTTGGTGGAACCTGCCGGACAGGCGGCGCTGTTTGGTAAAAACAGCAATCCGCTAGCCAGCGAAGAATTTCTTGATGAATCTGAGCTGCCCAACATCAAGGATATCTTTTGGCGCAACAATATCGTCGGGTTTGCCCCGTTGCTCAGCGGTGACGTGCTCGTCGGCGGGAAGCATGTTTCCGTGTTGGGAACCTTCTTTTCACAGCCGATCGCCATTCCTGATGAAGAGGATTATCACACCGGGCAAGAGAGCGTCAGCCCTTACTGGCAAGTAACGGGTAACTGGCCGACCGAGCCGGTGAGCGAAAGTGTATTGCAGAGCGGGCTGGGCATTGTGGCGCTGGCAGGGAAACAGCTGGCACAGCAAAACGGCTGGCAGGTCGGGCAAACGCTACGTTTGCAGGGGCCTGAACGTGCGCTTGAGGTGCGCATCAGCGGTATTCTCGCCAGTGGCGGCGATGAAGAAAACCGCCTGGTGATGCCGCTGGCGGCAGTGCAAAACATGCTGGGGCTGGAAGGGAAGGTTCAGGCAATACGCGTTTCTGCGCTGACGGTGCCGGAAAATGAGCTGTCTCGTCGTGCACGGGAGAACCTCGAAGCCCTTAACGCGGAAGAGTATGACTTGTGGTACTGCACTGCCTACGTTTCTTCGATTGCACACCAGCTGGAAGAAGCTATCTCCGGTTCTGTGGTTCGTCCTATCTGGCAGGTTGCTACCTCGGAAGGGGTGGTAATCGACAAGATTCAGTTGCTGTTAGGTGTGGTCACCTTCGCCGCGCTGGCCGCCGCCGCGATGGGTATTGCGTCGTTGATGACCAGTACCATCATGGAGCGTTCCAAGGAAATCGGCTTGATGAAAGCGCTTGGCGCACGGCAGTGGCAGATTATGCTGCTGTTCTATCTCGAAGCGGCGATGAGCGGCTTGTTCGGCGGCGCATTGGGTTGCATCGCGGGCTGGGGGCTGGCGCGCGCTATCGGCCTGATGCTGTTCGACGTACCGCTCAGTTTTGCCTGGGTGGTAATTCCCTGTGTATTGGTGATTGCTATGTTGATTGCCGTGATTGGCACCTGGTTCCCGGCGCGGCGCATTGCGCGGCTCTATCCGGTGGAGGTGCTGTATGGCCGTTAACAAAACGGGTTCAGATAGCTGGGTAAGCGGCATGTTTTGGCGGCTGGTGATGCGTGCTTTGCGTTTGCGCATGCAGCGCGTCAGCGTGGTGTTTGCGGCTCTGACCGTCGGTGCCGCCATTGTGACGGCCATGTCGGCGGTGTACTTTGATATCAACGCCAAAATGAGTCAGGAACTGCGTACCTTTGGCGCCAACTTTTATATTGGCCCGGCGCACGGCGGCACGTTGGCGCAAAGCGGGTTCCAGCCGATTCTCGATAACGCCCCGCCGGGGTTGATCAATGCCGCCAGTCCGTATCTGTATGGCACGGCGCGTACCGAGCTGGAGAAAGTGGTATTGATGGGCGTGTGGTTTGATGCCCTGCGCCAGCTCTCTCCCTACTGGCAGGTAACCGGCGATTGGATTGGCGTTAAGTTTGACGATCGTAACGCGATGATCGGTGTCAAGCTGGCGGAGCGACTGCATGTCAAAGTGGGCGATAACGTCACGCTGGTCGATGGCAGTGAGCGTCAACGCCTGCGCATCAAAGGGATCGTTGAAGCCGGTGATGCCACTGACAACATGCTGATCGTCAACCTGGAACTGGCGCAAAATTGGCTGCAAAAGGAAGGTACCATCAGTAATGCGTTGTTGAGTGTTAGCAACGATCTGGGACAAGTGGATCGCTTTGCTGCCAGTCTGCAAAAGCAATATCCCGATCTGGAAATCCGCCCGATCCTGAAGGTTTCTGCCTCGGAAGGACAGGTGCTCAACAAGATCAAAGGGCTAATGGGGCTGGTTTCCGCGGTAATCCTGGCGCTCTCTTCGCTGTGCGTGAACACCACGCTGATGGCGATTGTCGGCGAGCGCGCCAAAGAGTTTGCGTTGCAGAAAGCATTGGGCGCGAGCGGTAAAGATATTGTGCGCCAGATGTTGGCCGAAACCGGGGTTATTGCACTCGCAGCCGTAGTTTGCGGCTGTCTGCTCGGTTATCTGTTGGCACAGGTGCTGGGGCTGACGGTGTTTAACGCGAGCATTTCGCTGCGTGCGCCCGTGTTGCCGCTGACGCTGCTGTTGTCGTTGCTGGTGGCCGCTGCTGCCGCTGTGTTTCCTACCCGGCGCGCGATCCATGTCGAGCCCGCAAAAGTGTTAAAAGGGGAGTGATTCAATGGGTGTTGCACATAACCCGCAAGAGGCGGTGATTGAAACCCGCCAACTGTACAAACGCTTCGGGCAGGTCACTGCGCTGGAAAACATCAATATTTGCATTCAGCGCGGCGAGTTTGTCGCCATCATGGGCGCATCCGGCTCTGGAAAAACCACGTTGATGAATATCCTCACCTGCCTTGATACCGTGACGGAAGGGCAGGTGTTGCTGGATGGAGTAGATGCAGCGGCGCTGGATGAAGAAGGATGGCGGCGTTTTCGTGCGGACAAAATCGGGCTGGTGTTTCAGCAATTCCACCTGATCCCGTTTCTTACCGCGCTGGAAAACGTGATGCTGGCGCAGCATTACCACAGCGTAGTCGATGAAACGGCGGCGCGTCAGGTGCTGGCGAAGGTGGGGTTGGAACACCGTACCGATCACCTGCCAAGCCAGCTTTCCGGCGGGGAACAGCAGCGCGTCTGCATTGCCCGCGCGTTGGTGAACGAACCACCAGTGATTTTTGCCGATGAACCGACCGGTAACCTGGATGAAGAGAACGAGCAGCGCGTGCTGGCGCTGTTGCAGGATTTGCATCATCAGGGGCGCACCATCGTAATGGTAACGCACAATCCGGAACTGGGGCGTTTTGCTGACCGTATCATCCGCTTGCAGCACGGCAAGTATCTGAGCGAGGAGGTCCAACAACATGCAGTGGCGTAAAGTGATAACGCTAGGGTGCCTGATGGGCGCACTGGCACTGCTGTCGGGCTGCAAAGAAGAGCAGGTGCAGGTTGGTGCACGCGCCCCTGCGCTGGCAGCCTACGATCCTGCCGGGCAACAGGTGGAACTGGCACGCTGGCAGGGCAAACAAGTCTATCTTAACTTCTGGTCTTCCGGTTGCGGTGGTTGTCTGGCGGAGATGGCCACGCTGGAAAAACTGAGCAAAACCTACGCGGATAACGTGGTGGTGGTGGCGGTGAATACCGATCCTGACGGGGTGGATATTGCTGCGCTGTTGGCTCAACAGCACATCAGCTACCCGGTGATCCGCGATCAGTTGGGCATCACTAAAGAGCGCTATCAAGTGGTTGGCACACCGACATCATTTGTGATCGATGCCTCGGGGAAAGTGACGGCGCGGCATGAAGGCGCGCGTAATGAACAGCAATTGACGGCGCTGTTCAAACAGTTAGCCACTGGCGCGTAATTACGTTTAGTCGGTGACGCAGGGGAAATCCTGCGTCACCCTCATGCTTATTTCTCTTGCACCGCCGTATCTACGTTCACCACTACCGGTTTTGGCTTGATGCGCATTGCGCCCACTACGCCCACCAATAAACAGAAAATGCCGCACAGCGTCAGCGGCGGCCATGCCTGTCGCAGCATAAAGGTATAGTCAGCCCAGCCAGCGTTTCAAACACAATCAGCGGTCCTACCAACACGGTAGGCAGGCGTTGGCTGGCCTGATTCCAGCAGAAGGTACCGAGCCAGGAGCAGAGCAGCCCGATCGCCAGCATTAAGCCAATAAACGCCAGTGGGAGCGGGCCAAACGGCAGGACAAAATCCGGTTTCGTCAGGGCAAGTTGACCGCTGACAATGACGTAGGCCAGCAAGGCCATCGGCAACGTTACGATCCCTTGTGCGGTGGCCCAGGTGGTGGATTTTTATCCAGATTACGGCGCAACCAACGCGCATTGCGCAGTGGATACCAGGTCCAGCAGATCACTGCGATAATTGCCATACCGATGCCGCTAAGATAGCGCTCCATATCGACCTGCTCAGCGTGCGCACTCAGTTCCGCCAGATTCACACATAACAGCCCAAGTAAAATCAACAGCAGCGGCGGCGTTAATCGCCACCAGGAGAGAGCCCCTTCCTGTCGTCCATAAAGCAAATTAGTGGTAACGGCAATCACCACGGGCAGGATGTCGATAATCATGGTGGAGACGGGGGCTCCGGTACGCTGAATCGCGCTGGCAAGGAAAAAGTAATAGAGCAGATTGCCGACCGCCGAAAGCTTCAATGCTTCAACCCAATCTGCGCGATTCAAACAACGAGTCGTTTTCTGTCAGCTCACTCCAAAGGCAGCGCTATCAGCCCAAACGCCACATAACGCCCCGCAGACTGCAACGCGGCAGGGTATTCCGGCACCATCAACGGGCCGACGAAGATCAGCCCCCACATCAAACCCGCCGTCAGGGCAAAAACGATACCGCTCAGCATATGACACCCATTACCCGTTAATTCTGAAGGGCTAACCCTTCTCGTGTTGTATCAGGGGAAGCCTAACCGGTAAGCCAGATAACATATTGTAGGATATTGCGCTTTTTCACGGGTGACGGCGGTAGGGCATGACCTGTTTTTGATAGCGAACCGGGGTGATGCCATAACGCTGGGTAAAGC
This sequence comes from Symbiopectobacterium sp., assembly GCF_047692315.1. Lineage (GTDB taxonomy): Bacteria > Pseudomonadota > Gammaproteobacteria > Enterobacterales > Enterobacteriaceae > Symbiopectobacterium. Next base: position 23,759 of record NZ_JBLLJS010000018.1, read on the forward strand.
TGCGGGTCAGATGGGCCTGGTCTGTCAGGCCAACTTCAGCAGCTACCTGTGCAGCAGGCATTCCTCGGCACAACAGTTGCTTCGCGCGTTGCAGACGAATTGCCATCAACATCTGATGCGGTGTGACGTGGTAATGCGCTTTGAAACGACGCTGGAAATGATAAGGGCTGAGCGCGGCCACGTCTGCCAGCTCGGCAAGCGTAATCGCGTGAGCAAAGTTGTCATTCAGGTAGTGCTTCACCGCGTCAAAGCGCGATGATGCTTCAGTTTGCAGCGGCTGTGCTACGCGGGCAAAAGGACGAAAAATGTCGATTATCCCCATCATCAGGCTGTCGCAGTCAAGGGGATCGTGCGCCCGCCAGTGGGTCATGGCGTACCACATCGCTGAACCATCAGCCCTGCTCACCAGAGAGTGTCTCTAACTGCACAGGATCAATATAGATCATGCGATAACGCCACCCCTCCTCGCCGACCGCCTGCCCGGTATGAAGCTCATCGGGGTTCATCAACACCAGTGTATCCTGTGCCGCTACGTGCTGAGCACCGCGATAGCGAAAGCGCTCGGCACCAAAGTCAATGGTGCCGATACCAAAGGCGTCATGGGTGTGGGGTTCAAAAGCGCAACGGGCAATATGCGCCTGATACAACTCAACGCCGGGTTGCTGAGGAACATGGCGAAACTGCGCGCGATCCAGAGTACCTTGAAACATCTCTCGGTCGACGCCTTCTTTTTTATCCAGCAATGAGAGAGGGGCGTTATTCATGCGCAGGTCCATGACGTATTTTTGAATGAGTAAGACAAGAATTGTATAAATCATAACAAAAAGATTTATAAATTCGCGATGAAAATTAAATCCATATCAAAAGTGATAATATTAAATTTTTGATTTTAATTATTATTTATGAGTTTCGTGCTGTGGTTCGTGAGGTAAACCATCCCTGATTATTTTCTTAGTAGAAAATAATATAACACAATCCGATTGCTTATTTGTCTCAACGTTTTTTCCCCCGTAATTATACAGCGTTATGAAATAGCGATGTATAGACGGAGAGAAACGTGAATTTTCAACAACTGAAGATTATTCGAGAATCGGCACGGCGCAACTATAATCTGACGGAAGTCGCCAATTCGCTGTTTACGTCTCAGTCGGGGGGTGAGTCGCCATATCCGTGAGCTGGAAGAAGAGCTGGGCATAGAAATTTTTATTCGCCGCGGTAAGCGACTGTTGGGAATGACTGAGCCGGGCAAAGAGTTGCTGGTGGTGGTGGAACGTATTCTGAATGACGCTAACAATATTCGTCGTCTGGCCAATGTATTCACCAATAACGATGTTGGCCAACTGGTGATAGCTACCACACACACCCAGGCACGCTACAGCTTGCCCAATGTGATCAAAGAGTTTCGTGCCATCTACCCTCAAGTTCGATTGGTGCTCAATCAGGGCACGCCGGACGATATTGTTGCCATGCTGCACTCAGGCGAAGCGGATATCGGTATCGCCAGCGAACAACTGATGAATGATGCCACGCTGGCAGCATTTCCTTACTACCGCTGGCATCACGCCATTCTGGTGCCACAGCAGCATCCGCTGGTTGATGTGCCCACGGTAACGCTGGATATGCTCAGTAAACTGCCGTTGATTACTTACCGTCAGGGGATTACCGGACGCTCACGCGTCGATCGTGCGTTTCTGGCTGCGGGTATGACGCCGGATATCGCACTGAGCGCTCAGGATTCGGATGTGATCAAAACCTATGTCGAGTTGGGACTGGGCGTCGGGATTGTTGCCGACCACTCCTATGAACCGGCTCGGGATAAGGGGCTGGTTCGCCTGAATGCTGAGCATCTGTTTGAAGGCAATACGGTGTGGATCGGGCTGAAGAAAAGTCAGCTGCAACGCAATTATGCCTGGAAATTTCTGCAATTGTGCAACAGCGATCTGTCGCTGGATGAGATCAAAGAGAAAGTCTTTTCCGATAACGAAGAATCCGTTATCGATTATCAGATTTAACCCCTTAGACCAGCGGCGAGCGCGGTTTGCTTGATATCGATCAAGTGAACCGCTTTTGGCTGCCATTACGCATCCTGCTGCTTCTTTTCGCTCCCGCCTGACATATCTGCTTTATCTTTTATTTATAACGGTGAATAACCGAGATTTTCACGCGTTTTTCAGTGTTTTATCACATTATTTTGACATAAATGTGATTTTTCGCCCAATTTACCTGCTTGATCTCACGGAAACGGGATACGGGATAGTAGTATCCCCGGCCATAACAATAACCTATGTCTAATGTTTTGCTTTCAGATACAGTCAATTGTCACTCCTTATCCGGTTCGTGCATTGTGTGTTAAGACACATATGCCACACCGAGGGGTTATCAAGGCGTACTGCATCGGCATTCACATTGGTCACATTTTATCTCCGCCACCCTTGTGCGCCGTTCAACCGGAAGAGGGGCGCAGTGGCCGTACGTTCGCGGAACCGGGTGGTCTTGTAATGGAATTCACTATGAAATCAACGAAAATCAGCCTTGCCTGGCAAATCCTTATCGCTCTATGTCTGGGCATCATTGTGGGGGCGGTGCTGCACGAAAACCCCGCCGATCGCCAGTGGCTTATCAGTAACATTCTTAGTCCTGCCGGCGATATTTTTATCCGTCTTATCAAGATGATTGTGGTGCCGATTGTGATCACCACGCTGGTTGTCGGTATTGCGGGCGTAGGGGATGCCAAAAAACTCGGGAGAATTGGTCTCAAAACCATTATCTATTTTGAAGTTATTACCACCTTTGCCATTATCCTCGGTATCACGCTAGCGAACATCTTCCAACCTGGGCATGGCATTGATATGTCTTTGCTGACCTCGGTGGATATTTCGCAGTATCAGAAAACCACCGAACAGGTACAAAGCGGGCCGCACAGCCTGGTTGTTATTGTATTGTCACTGATTCCGCCTAACATTTTTGCGGCAATGGCGCGTGGTGAAATGCTGCCGATCATTCTCTTTTCCGTGATGTTCGGATTGGGGCTGTCCTCACTGCCACAAGCGCACCGCGATCCGGTGCTTAGCGTGTTTCGTGGCGTATCCGAAACCATGTTTAAAGTCACGCATATGATCATGCGCTATGCGCCGGTTGGGGTCTTTGCGCTGATTTCGGTGACGGTGGCCAACTTTGGTTTTGCCTCGTTGTGGCCGCTCGCCAAACTGGTTATCCTGGTGTATGTCGCCATTCTGTTCTTCGCGCTGGCGGTGCTGGGCATCGTGGCGCGTTTGTGCCGTCTGCGTATCACTATGCTGATTCGCATTTTGAAAGACGAACTGATTCTGGCTTATTCCACTGCCAGTTCCGAAACCGTGTTGCCGCGTATCATTGAAAAAATGGAAGCCTACGGTGCGCCGAAATCGATCACCAGTTTTGTGGTGCCGACGGGCTATTCGTTTAATCTGGATGGTTCAACGCTGTATCAGAGCATCGCCGCCATTTTTATTGCTCAGCTTTACGGTATTGATCTCTCGCTGTGGCAAGAGATTGTGCTGGTGTTAACGCTGATGCTGACGTCGAAAGGGATTGCCGGTGTGCCGGGCGTTTCCTTTGTGGTGCTGCTGGCAACCTTGGGCAGCGTGGGCATTCCGCTGGAGGGGCTGGCCTTTATCGCCGGTGTGGATCGCATCATGGATATGGCGCGCACAGCGCTGAACGTGGTGGGCAATGCACTTGCCGTACTGGTAGTTGCAAAGTGGGAAGGGCAGTTTGATGAAGAGAAAGCCCGTGCCTACGAGCATGAAATTAAGGGCGTTGCCCCTACTCTGGTGTAGAGTAAGCTCTAATCCCGCTTTTTGACAGACGCCGTAAAAAAAACCGCCCGAGAATCGGGCGGTTTTTTTTCTGGTAAGGATCAGAGGAAGCCGTACATTGCGGCGAACACCCAGCCAAACACACACGATGTGGATACGCCAATCAACCCCGGCAGAATAAAGCTGTGGTTGATAACGAAGCGACCAATCTTGGTGGTACCGGAGCGGTCAAACTGGATTGCAGCCAGATCGCTTGGGTAGGTTGGCAGAATGTAGTAGCCGTAGCAGGCGGGTGCAGGGGCAACGATATACGCCGGGTCGACACCGATGGCTAACGCTACCGGCACGATCGCCGCCAGTGCCGCTGCCTGAGAGTTAACAAACTTCGATACCAGCAGCAGGATCAGTGCATAGGCCCACGGGTACTCTTTTACCAGCGTGCCCAGCGTTGCCTTGATTTGATCCAGGTGCGCACCGAACATGGTCTCTGCCATCCAGGCAATGCCATACACCGCGACGATTGCGATCATCCCTGAGCGGAATACCTCGTTTTTGGAGATATTAGCCGGGTTGATTTTGGTGGCAATAATAATCACAGCGCCAGCAAACAGCATGAACATCTGGATGACCAGCACCATGGAGAGTGGCTTGCCGCCAAAGCTTGGACGCAAGTCGGCATCGGCACCGAGAATGGCTACCGCAGCAATGGCAGCCAGGAAGATCCACATGGCAACCCAGTTGCTCTTGGGCAGTTTTTTGTCCAGCAGCGTGGCGGTATCACCGTAAACGTAATGCTTGTTTTCCGGCACAGAGATAAATTTCTGGAAGTCTTCATCTTTATCCAGATCTTTACCACGGAACCAACTGAAAATACCAATTGCCAGGATACCTAACAGCGTTGATGGAATGGTAATGGCCAGCAAATCGAGGAATTCCAGGTGGCGACCGTTGAAGGTAAAATTCCCCAGCATAGCAACTAACGAAACCACCGCCACGGAAACCGGGCTGGCGATAATCCCCATTTGTGCGCCGATCGAACTGGCAGCCATGGGCCGTTCTGGACGAATATTATTTTTGATGGCGACATCATAAATAATAGGCAGGATGGTATACACCACGTGGCCTGTACCGCAAAGAATCTCAGGATACAGGTGACAAACGGTGCAATGATAGAAACGTATTTCGGGTTGCGGCGCAGCAGACGTTCTGCGATTTGCAGCATCACATCCAATCCGCCGGAGGCCTGGAGGGTGGCGGAAGCAGCAACCACTGCGATAATCACCAGCATCACGTCGACGGGCGGCGTGCCAGGTTTGAGTTTAAACACAAAGACCAGAATAACCAGCCCGATACCGCCGAGCAGGCCCAGTGCTATACCGCCTTTTCTCGCCCCGTAAAAAAGGCATGATAAAATCCATAGGTACCCCATTGCTCAATATTGACGAGATAAATTAATTAAATTGGCTTACTGTCGTCGGGGGTACTATAGGGATTATTTGATTATTATTTATTTGATCCACGTCTATAATTTTTTATATTTACAAACTTTAATTCAAATAAAAGAAGCAGATCCCAATAATAATCTTTATTTGGTTTATTTAGTTATTTAACTCTAAAATTAATTATATTAGAAAAATTAAAACACAATATAAACTTATTAAGTTAACTTCTTAAGGTAATGTTTATTATATTTTTCACTGTTGTTTTTATTTTGCTGTCTTATTGATTCAGTTAGGTTTGTTTTTTGCTACCAAAGCGATAATAAAAGAGCATGTCGCATTTTTTGTTGGTAGTCATTATCTATGATAATGATTTTCAATGTCGTTACCTCTTTCGTGATAAAGCGTTTTTTGCATTATCACGCAGCCGTTACAGCAATGAATGTGCCAGTTGTCATGTTATGGTTTCTGGAAAAATCGGTTTTCACCTTTATTGCGCTTTCCCCTCCAGAAAAGGAAATCCATAGCGATGTTTTTTTATAGCATAATCGGCTATTAAAAAAATTATTTACTGTCTGATTTAAGAATAACTTTAGTTATCGTGAAGAAAATACACAGGTGACGGATGTGATGTTTCGCGGCTTTCAATTCAACAAAGCGGGTCGCTATAAGCAGGCAGAGATGTTCGACTACACTTAATGCTACGAGCACGTAGTTAGCAATAGGGGGAAGAGGTCAATATGGCGGAGCAAAAAGCGGACGATCCCAAAGCGGTAACCGTTGGCGATGGGCTGGCTAAAGTGCATGAAGCCACAGAGCAGCTAACGGAAGAGGGAAATCGAGGCATTGGCTGAAGAAGCGCGCGCGGCAGCGCAAGATGCCAGGAAGGAGCGTGCAGGCTAATCGTGATGAGGTGCATGAAAGTGGCAGGTTTTTTTGCACACTTAGCGTAGCGATGTAGAGAAAGCATAGACCGAGAACAGACTGATTTTCTGGTGACGAGGATGCAATGATGCATGACAAACTGCTGATAGACGGTAAGCTGGAAGCGGGCCAGGGCGCTGCGCTGGTTGTATTCAACCCCGCCACGGGAGAGGAAATCGCACGTATACCCCAGGCTGAACTGCACCAGGTTGATGCAGCCGTGCGTGCCGCAGAGAGTGCCTTTGCACAATGGGGACAGACCACGCTAAAAACGCGTTCGCTGCTACTGCTTGAATTAGCGGATTCTATTGAACAACATGCCGAAGAGTTTGCACGTCTGGAGTCGTTGAACTGCGGCAAGCCTTATCACGCCGCGTTAAATGATGAGTTGCCTGCCGTGGCAGACGTTTTTCGCTTTTTTGCCGGAGCAGCAAGATGCCTGAGTGGCTCCGCCGCCGGTGAATATCTGGAAGGGCACACTTCGATGATCCGACGCGATCCCGTCGGCGTTGTGGCACCGATCGCACCGTGGAACTACCCATTGATGATGGCCGCCTGGAAGCTGGCCCCGGCGCTTGCTGCCGGTAACTGTGTAGTATTAAAGCCCGCAGAGCAAACACCACTCACAACCTTCCACCTGGCGTCGTTGCTGGCAGACATTTTCCCTGCCGGTGTCGTCAATGTGGTGTTTGGTACGGGGGCGGCGATAGGTGATGCGTTGACCGGGCATCCACTGGTGAATATGGTTTCACTTACCGGATCGATTGCAACGGGCGCGCACATTCTGTCGCATATCGCTTCCAGTATCAAACGTACGCATATAGAATTAGGCGGTAAAGCGCCGGTTATTGTGTTTGGTGATGCCAATATCGCTCAGGTAGTAGATGGCATCCGCAGCTTTGGTTTTTACAACGCCGGGTAAGATTGCACGGCAGCGTGCCGTTTGTATGTGCAGCGTAGCGTCTATGATGAAGTGGTGAGCAAACTGGGTCAGGCCGCCTCCAGCCTCAATATGGGCGACCCGAACAGCACGGAAACTGAACTGAGGCCATTGATCACCGCCGCACAGTTGGATCGAGTCGCCGGGTTTGTCGAACGGGCCAGCGCGTTGCCGCATATTCAGGTGATTACGGGGGGCAGCGTGTTGATGGGCCCGGATACTACTATCAGCCGACTGTCCTGGCGGGGGCATTGCAGGATGATGAAATCGTGCAAAAAGAGGTGTTTAGCCTGGTAGTTGTAGCGCGGCGAATTTTTTCGCATAGAATAACGAATCATTTTGCATGCTGAAAAAGGTGATTAAATTGGGATTTAGCATTGTGCAAAATGATTCGTGTTATTTACTGTGGTTTTGGATATGGCTGAACTTTGAACAGTTTCTCGTTTAATCGCTTGCGGGCGTTTTTATGCAAAAACCGGATGTACCTGAACTGCCTAAATCGGTGTGTTGTAGCTCTGGCCCGGTTTTCTCGTAAGTAGCGTCCTCTATCCCCTCCTCGTGCAACTGCATTCATGGCGATTGAGTGATACCACTCGCCATCCAGTTCATAGAACGTCGATTCATGATTGCCGATGTAGTCGAAATTACTTGCTTGATAGACAACGCCTTGCTTGCCACAGCGCTCGTCTGCAAACGATTGAACCCACTGAACGCTGGGAAAGAGAAGTTTAATAGTTTTTAATGCATAGCTGATAGCGCGAGATTCAGAATTCTTTGGCATCACATCGTGAAGCCAAAGACGATTTAATTCCATGTAGTCCCTGTTTCCAGTGCCAGCAACAACACGTGCACCTGAGCTGGGATTTAACGCATATCCCCACTGCATCACCCCAACGAGCTCACGCTCGGAAAATACGCCTAAATGAAGATATGAATTGTTAACAAAGCGCCCGCTATAATGCTTACTTGACACAACAACCCTTGCTAGCCAGCATGGGATGGTTTCGACTCTCAATTCTTGAGAGCTATACCCTACGATTAACCCTTTGTATTTAACAGGTTCCGGCTTGGTCAAAATTCGTGATGCATTTTTATACATGATGTGTCCATACTCTTTATGATCGATTTAACAGATCAATTTTCATTAATTGATTTGCCTTGCCGATCATTCTTGCACCAGTACTGACTCATCTCTCACATGAACTATTTCAGTGGTAACACTGATAGAAAAGCCCGCCGATATTGGCGGGCAGAAATGGCGTGGTTATTGTTGTGGTTGTTGCGGCCAGTCGATATCCGGGGCGGTACTGACATCAATACGATTCAACATCACCCGGTAGGTTTTCCATTCTGTTAACGCTGCTTTCTCTTCATCCGTTGCCATGTCCAGATCAACCGCATCGCTCAACGTTTGAATACGCGCATTTGCCACCGTCAGGCGTGAGGTTAATTCCTGTTGTGCCGCCTGCTGCGCGGCTTGTGATTCTGCGGCTTGTTGTGCTGCCGTATCTGTTACCCATTTTTTCCCGTCCCAGGCATCAAATTCGGTTGCTGGTTCAAGCAACGTGAACCCTTCGATTAGCTCACCGATAGTAGTGATAAGAGAGGCTTCGCGCGTCTCTGTGTTATAGGCTGTTTTACCGCGATAGTCGGGCACATGCTCCCAGGTCATACCGTCGAGACTGCGCAATAATGCCTGACCGGCGGAGGGTAAGTCTGGTTCGTCGGGGTAACTGTGTGCAGGCAATCCCACACCAAGCATGAGATATTCCATGCTTGCGCTTTGATATTCGCGCGTGACCGGATGTGCATGATAGACAGTTATCCAGCCTGCATTTTCGCTGAGTCCATTTTCGCCTAATTTGGCGGTTTCAATATCAGTGGAATAATTGCTCATTATGCTGCTCTCATAATGTAGTTAAAGGCGATGTTGCGGGGGCGGTTTTCGTTTGCGGTAGGGACTGCGCGTGATGCGTCAAGCCTGGCCGGATACCATGCGTTGGCGTTGCCGCTAGACATAACACTTTGATAGTTATCTGTGTCATGCAGCTTTTCACTTGTGTCGTAATACAAAGCGCCGCTTGCTGAATCAGTTTTTACTACACCGTCAGCATCGTACCCATAAAACAGGCTGCCCCGGATATTCCTGATTGCGTCCCCCTGGCTAGACAACAGTACACGCCCGGCATCGATACCGCGCCCGTCATCCAAGCCACGGATAAACTCACCGCGCAAGTCTGGTAAATTGCCGCTCGGATAACGCGCGGCGAGAATGGGATAAAGCGTTTTGTTAAATCCCTGCCCGTTGCATTTCAGAAATCCCGCAGGTGCAACAGCACCGGGGAACGGCAGCGGAATACCCGCAAATTTATTGACTGATAACGCGCCGATTAATGATGGCGTTAATTCGGCGCCATCAGGTGTTCTCCAGAAGCCGTTGGAGCCGGCTACGGCATTGTGGCCTTGTGATAAAACTCTACCAGATGAGCCGCCAATGAGGATGTTTACTGTCTTGCCAGATGCCACCCCGACATCAACATTCCCATTTTCCTTAAGAGTGATCGAATTCAATGCTGTAGAGTGTTGATTAGCCCAAGCGACAGCAAAATCCCCACCGCCTTTCCCAATATACCAATGCGCTGAACCGTCTGCTTTTTGACCACGAATAAAACTAGACTGAGTATCAACAAGCGGCTTTAATTGGAAAGCTTCACCATTCTTAACAAATCTCTTATTTCCAGTTATGTCTTGTGACGATTCAGTATTAACATGCTCAGACCAAGTGCTCCAGGCTCCATTGCTTAAGACTTTGTATTTAGCTACTGAATCAGTCAGAGGGTACGCAACCAATGTTGCATAGTTTTCTGAGCTTCTTTTGAAGTCATAAATAGCTGCAAAACCAGCACCGTTAATCAGCGGAGTATTTCCCGAAAACACCATGCTTTGCTTATTTGAAAGGTATATATTTACGTCGGTGGTGTTATCAAGAAATATAGCAATTCCACCAAGCCCGCCATGAGCACCATTAAGCAATACCGCTCCGGCGGTACCATTAATTGCTGTTGCCTGCTTAACAAGGTTTGCGCTTGTCCACAGCCTTGACCACTCACTTGCAACGCCATTAGCAATTTGGCGCACTCTAAAATCAACGCCGCCGCCATCGCGCTCCAACAAGTCCCAGCCATATGTTGCAGCTTCCTGCACATGAAGCCCTGACGCACCCGTGCTACCGAAAGGGTTATCTGCGTGATTAGCGGTGTAACTAAAGAAATTGCACCCGGTAGCGCCAGCAGGCCAGCAGTACGAGGGCGGGCGTTTGCGCCTAACCCATGGCCTCCATTAATAACCACCGCGCCAGCGGTTGTGTCATCTTGCGACTTCTGTAGCTGGGTGGTATTTACTTTCTTATCTAATGCAGTGTCTGTTTCTGCTATTGTGTACGCCCCGATATCACCCGCGCCCAGCGTGATATCTGCGTTTAATGTTTTATTGTTTATTTTACGAGCCTGGAGAACAAAATTCTTTTTCAGCGCAGCCAGCAACTGGTCGCTTTTAGTCGGGTCTGTTGAAACACCCACATCGGTCATAATGGCAATAATTTCAGCCTGCACATTTCTAATGGCAGACTGGGCATTATTCATAAATAACGCTGTGACAATGGTTCCCAGCTCT
>NZ_JBLLJS010000019.1:0-104593 GCF_047692315.1 Symbiopectobacterium sp.
AACCTGTTCAAAGTTCAACCATACCCCAAACCAGAGTAAACAACGCGAATCATTTTGCACAATGCTAAATCCCAATTTAATAGCTTTTATTGGCGTGCAAAATGATTCGTTATTCTATGCGAAAAAATCCGCCGCGCTACACAGGATCACTTCACAGTAGCCCCAGTCACCGCCTTGTTGATTCAGAACGCGGTCGGTAAGCAGCGCCTGATGCGCACGGTGAAACGCCCCGAAGCCGATGTGCACCATACGGCTGGCAAGTACTGCGCGATCGTACTGCGGCTGCTGCACAGCGGCAGGCAGCGAGGTATTGGCGAGAGTGGCGTGATGCGTGACGGTGGTCGACGTTGTCATAACAATATCCCTGATTACGGCAGGCCATCGTGCGTTACCGCGTTCATGTGTCCCCGACGGAGCTGTATGTTGGGGAGTAATGTGAGAAGTGGCCTGACCAAATAATGAAAAAAGATGCTTGAGTATAAAATTTCAAACTGTACTTCTTTCCGCGTAAAAAGCCAATTTGTTTGTCCAAAAAACATTGTTTTGGTGATATTGGTCAACCTATTTTGTTTTCTTGTTGGCGCTTTTCGCGGGCTGGTGTAGTCTGTGCTCGGAATGCCGGGCAAAATTGGTCGGCCTGTTTACCGCTTTGGTTGATGAGATTGATGCACCTGCCGTCTGGCAGTGACTGCCGTGGACCGGAAACAGCGCAAGGCATAATTTACAAGTTATTGATTAATAGTAATAAAGATGGAAAAAACCTGGTGTTGGTATGGCCCGAACGATCCTGTCTCTCTGGACGATGTCCGTCAGGCGGGAACAACGGGCGTGGTGACCGCGTTGCACCTCATCGCGAATGGCGAAGTCTGGACGATCGAAAAGCGTAAAGCCGAATTGAAAGCCAAGGGGCTGGTGTGGTCGGTGGTTGAGAGTGTACCGATTCACGAAGATATCAAAACACAAACCGGTCGCTATCAGCACTATATTGCCAACTACCAGCAGTCTCTGCGCAATCTGGCACAGTGCGGTATCGACACCGTGTGCTACAACTTTATGCCAATTCTGGACTGGACGCGTACCGATCTGGAATACCAACTGCCGGATGGCTCCAAAGCGTTGCGCTTTGATCAAATTGCCTTCGCTGCGTTTGAACTGCACATTCTCAAACGTGACGGCGCAAAAAATGATTACACCGAGGAAGAGCAAGCGCAGGCTGCTGCTTATTTTGAGTCGATGACCGAAGCGGATATCGCGCGTCTGACGGCCAATATCATTGCGGGTCTGCCGGGGGCGGAAGAGGGCTATACGCTGGATCAGTTCCGCGCGCGTCTGGTTGAATATGACGGTATTGACCATGCCAAACTGCGTGAACATCTGGGCTATTTCCTGAAGCACATTGTGCCGGTTGCCGAAGAAGTGGGTATCCGTATGGCGATCCACCCGGACGATCCGCCGCGTCCGGTTCTGGGGTTGCCGCGCGTGGTTTCTACCATTGAAGATATGCAGTGGATGAAAGAGACCGTGGATAATATCCACAACGGTTTCACCATGTGCACCGGTTCTTACGGCGTGCGTGTGGATAACGATCTGGTTAAGATGATTGAAACCTTCGGCGATCGTATCCACTTCACCCACCTGCGTGCGACTTGTCGCGAACAAAATCCGAAAACCTTCCACGAAGCGGCGCATTTGGGCGGCGACGTGAACATGGTGGCGGTGGTGAAAGCGATCCTGACGGAAGAATCACGCCGTAAAGCGGCAGGCGATCTGCGTCCGATTCCGATGCGTCCTGACCACGGTCACCAGATGCTCGACGATCTGAAGAAGAAAACCAACCCTGGTTATTCTGCGATTGGTCGCTTGAAAGGGCTGGCGGAAGTGCGCGGCGTTGAGCTGGCGCTGAAACAGGTTTTCTTCCCTGAATTGTTGTAATACCGCGGCGTTACCATTGGGATAACATCAAGAGGCGCTAGTGTTCACGCAGCACCTCGTTGACTTTATTCAGTGGTTTAATCAAGTAATCAAGCACGCTTTTTTGCCCCGTTTTAATCTACACATTCGCCATCATGCCGGGCACAATGGCAAACTGGTCGCCGTTTTTATTGGTCAATCCGCTTTCCAGCGTGCGCACATAGACCCGGTAATAATATTGGTCGCGCCGTACCTCATCTTGCAAGGTGTCCGGTGAAACGCTTTCCACTTCGCCTTCCAGATCGCCATAACTGGATGAGTCATAAGCGGTAATTTTCACGATGGCGGGCAATCCAGGGCGGATGTAGGCGATATCACGCGGGTTAACGCGGGTTTCAATCAACAACTTGTTTTCAAGCGGCACGATTTCCATTAACTTACCACCGGGTTGCAGCACTCCGCCGACGGTCGTGACCTGAATGTCTTTGATGATACCGCGCACCGGCGAGGTGAGGGTGGCGCGCCGTAGTTGGTCGGCCTTACCGTTGACGACTTCCAATTGTGCTTCCAAATCGGCATTATTCTTTACCTGCTCTTCGCGTGCCCTGACAGCATACAGATTGCGTGCTTCATCGATCTTGCCACGGATTTCGCTGATTTGTCGCCGCAAACGGATCACTTCTACCGCGCTGGCTGCACCACGGGCGACCAGCGGTTCGGTCATTTTCAATTCCTGCTCTACCAGTCGCATAGACTGTTGCAGGTTCAGCACGGTTTCATCGCGGTTACGCAGGCGGGATTCATACAGTTGGCGCTCACGCGCCGCCAGATTGGGATCTTTCAGCGTCTCCTCGCTAAAGCGCAGTGGCTCTCCGCTCAGTTCTGCACGTAAGCGTTCTGCCGAGGCGCGCAGGGTGGTGACACGCGAAAAGGCTTCACCATACACCGACTGGGCACGGTTGATATCCAATTGTGCCAAGTTCTGGCCTTTTTCCACGATATTTCCTTGCTGAACGAACAGGTTATCGATCACGCCTCCATCGAGGCTTTCAATGACCTGTGCCCGTGATGAGGGGGTGACTTTCCCACTGCCGACGGTGACTTCATCCAGGATGGCGATTTTCGCCCAGAAGAAAAACACCACTAGCCCCAGCAACGTCAGCCAAATCACTCTGGAGGAGGCTTTCCCTTTTGCGCTGAACAGCGTCTTGTTCATGGTTTTCCCCCTCAGGCGACCTGCTGTGCGTTATCGAACGGCTTGCTAACCGCTTTGAGTATCTGCTCTTTCGGACCATCGGCAATGATGCGTCCGTTGTCCATCACGATCAGCCTGTCAACCAGCTTGAGCAGTGCCGGGCGGTGCGTCACCAATACCAGCGTGCGTCCTTCCAGCCAGCTTTTCATCTGGCGAATAACCTGTTCTTCCAGTTGTTCATCCATGGATGCTGTGGGCTCATCCATCAGCACGATTTGTAGATTGCGCAGGATAAGACGGCTTAACAGCACCATCTGGCGTTGCCCGCCGGAGAGGCCGCGCCCGCCTTCCTGAATGATACGCTCAAGGCTGGATGCATCCTGCTGCACCATGCTGAGCGCACCGCTGATACGCAGTGCTGCCAGCAGCTCCTGCTCGCTGGCGTGCGGGTTGCCCAGCATCAGGTTCTGCCTGAGGCTACCGAAAAACAGCCGTGAATCCTGAGAGAGAAAACCTATCTGGCGGCGCATGTCTGCCGGGTCAATGTATGCCATGTCGACACTGTCCAGCGTTGTTTTGCCGCGCGTGGCTGTCGCTTGCCCGGCGAGCAGTTTGAGCAGGGTGGATTTGCCGGTACCAACCTTGCCCAATATCGCGACGCGTTCGGTGGGCTTGATGTCCAGCGTATTGATAAACAGGGCGTTATTTCCCTTTTCCGGATCGTAGCTGTACTGCGCCTGTGTCACCTGATAGTGCCCTTGCAGCACCGGACAGTGGGCGATTTCTTGCGCATCCGGCGTATCGAGTGGTTTTTGCAGCAGTTCATCAAGGCCGGTCAGGACGTTTTTGGCGTGCTGCCAGCGTGAGAACACCATAGTGAGTTGCATCAATGGGGCGATGGTGCGTGATGACAATAGGCTACATGCTACCAACGTCCCGGTGGTGATGTCCCCGGCCAACACCAGATAGCTGCCGAATACCAACATGCTGGCATAGGTTAACTGCTGTACTGTTGATGCCCAACCGGTCAGGAGTGCGCCCCACAGGCGCTGCTTCATGCCGACGGCGGCGCTCACCTCGTGGGTTTGCTCCCACTGCCGCTGGAAATAGGGCTCAGCCTGGAGCGCTTTGATGTCTTCCACCCCTTCAATGGATTCCACCAGCACCGCGTTGCGCAACGAGCTCTCACGCATGCCCTCTTTAGCCAGTTTTGCCATCGGCCATTGCAGCAAGATTCCGGGGATGACAATCAGCGGGATCGCCAGCATGGGAATAAGCACTAGCGGACCACCAATAAACGACATCAGCGCAAGAAACAGCAGCACAAAAGGCATATCTGCCGCCGCGCCGACCGTGGTAGAGGTCAGCAATTCACGTACCTGATCGATTTCCCGCAACTGAGAAATAAAGGAGCCGGTAGATTTGGGGCGCGCTTCGTTCTTGATGGTTAACGCGCGGGCGAACAGCATGCCGGAAACGCTCAGGTCGATCTGTTTGCCCATCAAATCGGAGATCACGGTACGGGATAAGCGGATAGCGTATTCAATAGCGGCCGCCAGCAGCACGCCGCCAAACAGCACCCAAAGGGTAGGCATGGACTGCGAGGGAATAACGCGATCGTAGACCTGCATGGAAAAGAGGATGCCTGCCAGTGCCAGCACGTTGCCAATGATAGAGGCCAGCGCCACTTCGCCAATCGACCGTTTGGCGTGAGCAAAGTGCTGCCAGAACCAATGCTTACGGTAGGGTTTGACGAAATCATCGATACGGGCATCGCGGCCGCGTTCCGCAATGCCGGTGAGCACCAGCGTGTCCTGAATCTGCGATTGCAGCGTCTCCTTGTCAATTTTGCGTTGCAGATCGCCGCCGTCACTGCGCCAATACACCAGATTATTTTCGTCATCAATGGCTTCGATCACCAGCACGCTGCCGTCATGGGATGCGGCCAGTACCGGAAGAATGCCGGGGCTCCAGCGTAAGCGCTCCCAACGACACAGGCTGGTGTGCAAACTCATCAGGCGGGCTATCTGTTCCAGCTTGCGCGGCAGCGGCAGATGTTCATGCCAGCGCATCTGTTGTGCGACCTTACGCACATCGACAACATACCCATAATGAGCGGCTGTTCTTGCCAGTGCGGCGATCCATATTTCTGTGGTGGCAGACGCAGTCATGCAATCTCCTGTGAGTAATACTTGGGTTAACAGCCACTTTTCACATCATTACACACACGTCATTACAATGACGGCAGCCGATCGCCACTGGGCGCGTTCTCGTTCTATGCCAAGCATATCCAGCAGATTATCGACGGCAGCAGCGTAGTTGACCGTTGCATCCCAACCATCAAACTGCGCCGTTGCACGTGCGTTTTCGGCCTGAAGCACGTCTTGCTCCACGCTGAGCAAATCGTTCAGACTGCGCTTGCTCAAGCGATATTCGTCGCGATACACATCGCGGGTATAGTTGGAGCTGGTGAGCTGGCGACCTGACGCTGCTGCGCGCCGATCATGCCGGCATAAGCGGTGGCTGCGCGCTGGTTGATATCGAGCTTGGCGGCTTCCACTTCAGCCTGTGCGGCCTCGCGCGCATTCTGGGCTGCATCGATCTGTGCGCTGACGGCACCGCCTTGATAGATGGGCGCTTCTATCAGCAGCCGTACCTGATCGTCCCAGTAGGCGCGGTTGCGGGTATCGTTGCGCGCGCGTGTCGCCTGCACGGAGACACTGGGCCAATGTTTGGCTTCTGCCTGACGAATACGTTGCCGGGCGGCTTCCTGACGTGACTGTGCGCTACGTACCAGCGCGCTTTGCTCGTAGGGCAGCGCCTGTAAGGTGATCGCCTGTTGTAGCAGTGCCTGCGGCAAATCCGGCAGGCGCGCGGGCACCACGCCGGTTAATACAGTTAGTTGCGCCAGCGCCGAGCGCTGCTGCGCACGGTATTGCTCAAGTGTGGCGACCGTGCCTGCGATACGCGTTTCCGCCTGCAATACGTCGGATTGCGAATTGAGCCCGGCTTGTGCTCGCATTTCAGCGATGGCTTTTACTGCTTCAAGCGAGGTGATATGCCGTTCTGCCGACGCCGACAGCGTTTGATAGCGCTTGATCTGTAAATAGGCGAGCAGAGTTTGTTGACCGACACCGGTCATGATGTTGTAGAGCTGGTAGCGATAGGCATCCGAGAGGTGATGCTGTTCATCGATGCTGCCGCTGGTTTTGCCGAAATCGTAGATTAACTGTGTCAGCGAAACGCCCGCCGAGGTGGTGCGACCGCGCGTGCCGGGGGTATCACTTTGATTTTGCCTGCCAACGCCACCGTTCAGCGCGATCTGTGTCATCCAGGCGCTTTCGGCCAGCTTCAATTCGCTGGCACCAATACGGATTTGTGCTGCTGCCTGCGCGATTTGTGGATTTCGGTCAAAGGCGTACAGAATGGCCTGCTCAAGGCTCAGGCTATCAATCTGCTGTTCACTGGGGGCTGCCTGCCAGGTAACACCCAGTGGCTGCGCGGATACTGGCGCGCCCCCTGACGTGGCGATGAGCGCGATAAGCACGCTCATGCCGCATAAGGTGGCACGAAAATAGGGCTGGCGAACGTCATTCCTAGCAAAAAAAGACCGTTTTATTATCAACACCCTGACCGTCGTGTGCGCCACAGGCACGCGCATACCTGTGGCGGCTTCTTCCGTTTTGTTATCACGCCATTTCGTTATCACACCATGTTGACGTGCGGCCCTTGCTGCACCAGCACATCTCCCAGTGTGTTGCCGCTCTACAGCGACGAGTTGTGGTACACATCGAACACGATGCCATCCAACGCCCGTTGCCCGGCCAAGGCCCAGATGCCGCTTGGATCGGGGATCAAATTGACCGCGTTGCCCGCCGCGCCAAGGATGCGCAAATCGTCTTCGGGTTTATCGGTGACCGACAGCGCTCGCGCCAAATCGAGCGTGATGCTGTTGGTGCCAGAAGCCCCGAGATCGAAGATTTCGATGTTGTCGATGCTCAATCCCAGCGCGGTGAGATCCAGCGCGAGATGTTCGCCATTCAGCAACAGCGTATCGGTTCCTGCACCCCCGTCGATATGCCGTGCATCAAGCGCGGAGACCTGAAGCTGGTCGTCTCCGTAGCTACCGGTCAGTGTGCCGTTTTTATTTGACACGATAGCGACGCCGCCGATGCTGTAGCTGATATCACTCGGTATGGTGACCGTGGTGTTTGCACCGCTACTTTGCTCCGCGTTCAGGCTGGCGAGCGTCAAGGTGCTGTCGTCATGCGCTGTGCTCGTTTCGTGAGTGACGGATGCGGTGTGGCTGGTTTCCAACGAAACGCTACTCTCCTCAAGCGTCAGGCTGTGGCTCTCGATGCTGGCGAGCGTGAGAGGGAGCGAAATCCCGGTGGTCAGCCCGGCAGACACGCCGATGCTGTTACCTACGACATCCGTGACAGATGTCGCCACCAGCGTGCCGGTCAACACAGAGAGGATGTTGAGCACGGTAAGCCCCAGCGACGTGAGCAGCGAGCTTTCCAGCCGGGCGGTCCAACTGCCATCGGCTTGTACCGTGCCGGTCAAAGTGAGGCCGTTAAGCACCGAGTTGGTTTTGAGCAGAGAAACGGACACCTGCGCGCCAGCCTGCACGTTGCGGCTTTCGCCGTGGATGGTCAGGCCGTTGGTGATAATACTCAGCGCGCTCAGCAGCGTAGTCGGATCGATGCCCAATTGCGGCAGCGCATGGGTTTTGACGATGGCTGTGCTGCTGGCGCTATTGCTGTTGCCATAGCGGTCGGTCACGGTTACGCCCACGTTCAGGTTGCCGTCGACAATGTTCAACAGGTTGGCCGTCGGCACGGTCACGCTCCAACTGCCATTGGCGGCAACGGTGGTGGTCAGCACCAATCCGCCGACATTGACGCGGATATTGCCGCCGACGGCGTTACTGGCGGTCCCACTGATGGTTTGATTGACCTGTGCTTCGGTCAGGTTGAGGTAGCCATCACCGAACAGGGCACTCAGTGACAGCGACGGCAGATTATGGATGCCGATGCCCACGCTGGCGCTGGCATTTTTACCTGCGGGGTTGGTGAGCGCGACGCCCAGCGTCAGATTGCCGTCGGTGAGTGCATTGAGATCGGTGGCGGACAAACTGACCGACCAGGTACCATCGCTTTGTACTACGGTCGTCAGGGTTCTGCTTCCCAGCGTGACGCGCAACGTTGAACCCACGGCGTTGGTCGTGGTGCCGCTGATAATCGGACTGGTCGCAGCTTCCACGGCGTTCAACAGTCCATCACCGCCAAACAACGGGTTGAGCGTGATGGTCGGTGTGGCATTGATGGCAACCGTCGCCAGACTGTTTTGGCTGACGCTGTTGCCTGCGGCGTTGGTTAATTGTGCATTCACCGTCAGAGATCCGTCCGCCAGCGCTTGCAGATCCAGCGTGGGCAGGCTCAATGACCAACTGCCGCCCGCATTGATGGTGGTGGTGTAGGTTTTTCCTCCGAGCGTTAAGGTGAGCGTGGTGCCTGCCGCTGCCTGCGTGGAGGTGCCGCTCAGGATTTGTGTGCTGAGCAGGTCGTTCAAATCCAGAATGCCGTTGCCGAACTGTGGGTTGAAGCTAATGGTCGGCGGTGTGAGTGCGACCGTCAGGCCCGCACTGGCACTGTTACTGTTGCCCGCCGCGTCGGTGACCGTTGCGTTGACTGTCAGGTTGCCGTTCAGTAATGATTGCAACTGCGTTGAGGTAACCGGAATGCTCCACAGACGCCCCCGGCACCCACGGTGGTGTTCAGCGTAAGCCCACCTAGCGTGACAGCGATGGTTGATCCTACGGCTGCCTGCGTCGTGGTGCCGCTCAACGTCTGGCCCAGCGCGGCCTCCGCCACGTTGAGATAGCCATCACCGCCAAACAGTGGATTAAGGCTGATGGTCGGCAAGTTTTTGGTGATAGCCGTAATGGTTCGGTTGATTGAGCCAGTGTTGCCGCTGCTGTTGGTCACCTCTACGTTAACTAACACGCTGCCATCAACCAGTGCAGCAAGATCGGCAGGTTGCAGGATCAGGCTGAAGGCCCCGCCAGCGCCTACCGTGGTTTGGAAGGTTTTACTGCCCAGCGTCACGGAAACCTGAGATCCAACCGCTGCATTGGTTACCAACCCACTCAATGTTTGAGCTACCAATGCTTCTGCGGCGTTGAGGAAACCGTCGCCACCAAAAATAGGGTTAAGTGTAACCACGGGCTGGGAGAAGCCTAACGTTAATCCACCGCCGAGTGAGACGGTGTTGCCGACGCTGTCGCTGGCGCTCACCGTGACCGTGACATTGCTGTTGCCCAGATTTTGTAGCAGTGCCAATACGTCTGGGGCAACGTTCACACTCCACTTGCCGTTGGCACCGACCGTTGTGGTCAGGGTTGTTACGCCAGCCACATCGATGGATAGCTGGGTACCGGATACCAGATTTATCGCCGTACTGCTTACAGTCTGATTAACCAGCAGATCGGCCAGATTGAGCAGACCGTCACCGAATATCGGATCGAGTGTCAGGCTGGGTAGATTATTGATGATCGTCGGTACGTTGATGGTTTTGCTGGCCACGTTACCGCCGTAATCGGTGACGGCCACGCCAAGTGCCAGTGTGCCGTCCCGCAAGGCTTTTAAATCCAACGTTGGGATAAAGAGACTCCACGCGCCACCTGCACCCACGGTGGTGGTGTAGGTTTTGGTGCCCAGCGTGACGGCGACGTTAAAGGCACCTTTGGTGAGATCGATGTTGCCGACCACGCCGCTGATGATTTGATTGGCGGCAGCTTCAAGCGCATTCAGGCCATTATTGCCAAAGGCGAGGACGGAATCGATGGTGGGCACAGAACGTAATACATCGATATCGATCAGTTCATTCTTGCTATTGCCATTGACATCCACAATGTCGACGTTCACCCGCAACAGTCCGTCGGAGAGGCCGGAGAGCAGCGACGGTGGGAATGACACGCTCCAGGCACCGCCCGCGCCTACGGTGGCTTCCAGCGTGGTTCCTGCGATGGTGACACTGACTTTGGCACCGAGGGAACTGCCCGTAGCGTGACCGCTGATCACTTGCGCGATCAGCGATTCGGTATAGTTGAGGATGCCGTTGTTACCGAAAATATCGTCAATGCCTGCTCCCAGCGTTTTGTTAAGCGCCACGTTCAACGTAACTGAGGTGCTACTGCTGTTGTCCGCGGCGTCGGTAATGGTCAGGCCGATCACCTGCGGGCCGTCGGTGAGTTTAGTGAGATTGAGGTCCAGGAAGGGAATCTGCCAGTTGCCATTAACATCGACCAGCGTGCTACCGGTGAGCGGGCCTGCTGTCAGCGTTACCGTGGCACCTTTCTCACCTTTACCGCTCAGCACTTGCCCCAGCAACGCTTCTGCCATCGCCAGTATGTTATTGCCTGCAAAAGCATCTATGGTGAGCAGCGGGATTTCCGTATCAACTGTGATAATGAGTGGCGTTGCGTTAGTGGAATTGCCTGCCGCATCTTTCAGCGTGGCGGTGATGGTGTGTTGCCCCTGAGCAAGGTTGTTCAGATCGGCGGTGGGAATGCTAACGGACCAGATGCCGCCCGTGCCACTGCCATTATCGAGTACCTGTGCCTGATAGGTCTTCCCGCCCAGCGTGACAGAGACAAAGCGCCCGACTTCCGCAAAGGAGGCTGTGCCATTGATGGTTTGCGCCGTTGCCAGTTCACTGTTATCCAGCGTGTTATCTCCGGCGAAGGTGAGGATGGCGACAGATGGCGGGGTAACATCAACCTGAACCGTGGTGCTGGTGTTAATGGTGTCACTGCCCACCACGGTTGATGCTGTAATGTTCACCGTGCCATTAGACGTAAAAGTGGCGTAGGCTGCATCAGAGACGAGAATATTCACACTCCAGATACCGTTACTGTCAGTGATGACACTACCCGTAGGTTGAATGTCATTGATGAGCAACGTTATTGCCTGTGAACTGACTCCGTGATGCAGTACCCCAGAAATGGTGATCGTAGCCTGTGATTCATCGGCGTTGATAATGTTGTCATCGGCAATGGCATTAATCACCAGCGTTGGAACTGGCGGCAGGGTGAAATCAACTGGAACGGTTAGCGTCTGGTTAGCCGCATTGCCCGCTTTATCCTATGCCTCTATCGCGATCGTCGTTGTCGGAACGGTGAACTGCTGCAACTCCGACGCCAATATTGGTGTCATAGCCATGACTATTCACAGTGACGGTCACTTTTTGCCCGACTTCCAGCCCGGTTGACGTGCCGCTCAGAGTTTGTGCGGCGCGGCTTTCGACATAGTCCAGCCCATCGCCGCCGACAAACGGGGTATCCAGCGTGACGGCGGGCGCATGAAAATCGTTTTCGAAGGTGACCGTGTCGCTGGATGAGTTACCCGCCTGATCGGTGGCGGTCACCACCAGTTTGTGATCGTTACTTTCAGCGAGCGAACTTAGTGCGTTGGCTGGCAGGGTGACTCTCCAGGCGCTGCCCGTGACCACGGCCTGATAAATCACGCCGTTAAGGTCAATGTTTTGTGCACTGCCGGTGCTATTGGTGGTGCCACTGATGATAATCGGGCCGCTGGCTTCCGCGATGTTGAGTATGTTATCACTGCCAAATAATGGTTCCGTGATGTCAGGTGCGAGCAGTGTCAATGCCGCAGTGACATTGGTAGAGGTGCTGCTGTTGCCTGCCCGATCGGCTACAGTGACCGTGATGGTATGCCCCCCTTCGGTAAAGGCATCCAACTGAGTGGAGGAAAGCGGCAGCGACCAGCCGCCCAGACTATCCACCAGTACGCCGGTGAACACCACCTGATTGGGCGTGCCGGCATCCAGGGTTACTGTCACCGTTTGTCCGCTACCGCTGATCCCGGTATTACCGCGCAATGTTTGAGCGGTGTTTGACTCCTCCAGATTGAGGTAGCCATCACCGAAGGGCAGTACCAGTGTGGCGCTCGGCAGCTTGTGGAACAGCGCTTCTGCGCTGCCATTGGCGGTGCTGCTGTTACCCGCGCTATCCGTGACGGTAACGATGACGCTAACTGGGCCATCGGGGATTGATGACAGGTCGGCGCTGGCGAGCGGCAATGACCAACTGCCGTTGGCGTTTACGGTGGCGTGGTGTCCACGGTGATGGTGTGGCTGTTGCTGGCTGGGTTGTGTGCGATATCACTCACGTTGGCGGTAATGGATTGCTGGCCCTGCGGCAGTGCCTGCACATCATTAGCGGGCACCGTGGTGCTCCATGAGCCCTCGCTACCGACTGTCGCCTGATACGTTTTGTTATTCAGTGTCAGGGTAACGGTGCGCCCCGGTGTGACATGGGTGATTGAACCACTGATGGTCATCGGGCTGCCTGCATCCCGGGCGTTGATCACATCATCACCGGAGACGGTAGCGATCGCGATGGTAGGCAGATCCGCAGGTTGCGCGATCACATTCAGCGTATGGCTGTTGCTGGCGGAGTTACCGCCCGTATCGCTAACACTGGCGCTGACGGTGAGCTTGCCATCCGGCAGCGCGCTCACGTCTATGGCGGGAACCTGCACACTCCAACTGCCATTACTGTTTGTGGTGGTGTAAACATGGCCATTGAAGTTGATGGTCACGGTTTGACCCGCCGCCACATTCGCCGTGGTGCCAGAGAACATCAATGGCTGCGTGGCCTCAACCGCATTCAGACAGCCGTCGCCGGAAAGTGTTTTGATGTTAATGGCTTCCGCTGTGCTGTCTACGGTGATGGTTTGTGCGGGGAGCGTGGTGATATTGCCCGCTTTATCGGTGATAGAGGCCACCAGGGGATAGGTGCCGTTAGCGAGCGCTTGTAAATCCGCACCGGGCAGAGAAATTTGCCAGGAACCGTCGCTATTGACGGTGCCGCTGTAGGTTTTGCCGTTTAAGGTTACGGTGATAGTCTGTCCGGCCTCGCTGGGCGACGTTGTGCCAGACAAGGTTTGCGCGGTTTGCGCGCTTTTCACCTCATCGGTGGTGAGCAGATCGTCGCCGGTAAGTTTTTGCACCGTGAGGGTTGGCGGTGTGGTATCAACAATCAATTCGCGGGTCTACGCCGGGATGGGGGCAGGCAGCGTCTCTAAACGCAGCGACGCGGTCATTCGTAAAGCGCTTAATAAGGGGATCGTTGTGGTGCGCTCCACGCGTACCGGCAGTGGTGTTGTCCCTCCCGATGCCAGCCAGCCCGGCCTGGTTTCCGATTCGCTCAACCCGGCAAAAGCGCTCATCCTGCTGATGCTGGCATTGAGCAAAACCCAGAATCCAGATGTGATTCAGGCGTATTTCCATACCTACTAGTGCTTGTGTGGCACGCGTAAAAATACCTCTTTGTCACACGTGAAAAACGCAAAGCAGGCTGCCACCTTTGAGGGTGGCAGCCTTTCCTGCTTCTTACTCAGCTATCTATTTCATGAAATCGTGTATTTAACGCGAAATAACAAACAACGTGGAAGTGATGCCGCGTAAATCAGGATAGATGTGCGGATTAGCGCCCAGAGGCTTTCTTGTTGTCATGCTTTATCGGTATGATGCCCGCTGATATCGATTAATGCGTCCCGGGGATTGCCGGGAAAGTGAGAAGGGTAGGTCATTACATGTCACAGCCCATTTTTATGGTTGGGGCCAGAGGGTGTGGTAAAACCACGGTTGGCAACGCGCTGGCGCGTGCGTTGGGTTATCAGTTTGCCGACACCGATCTGTTTATGCGGCAAACCAGCAAAATGAGCGTGGCGGATGTGGTTGCGAATGAAGGATGGCAAGGCTTTCGCCAGCGTGAAAGCTTTGCTCTGCAACAGGTGACGCAGCCGCGCTGTGTGATCGCCACCGGCGGCGGTATGGTGCTTTCTCCGCAGAACCGTCAGTTTATGCGCGCGCAAGGGATTGTTGTCTATCTGTTTGCCTCTGCAACGCTGCTGGGTGAGCGCCTGGAGGCTTGCCCCGAGGCGCATCAACGCCCCACGTTGACCGGACGTCCAATTGTCGACGAAATGGCCGATGTGCTGGCAGCGCGGGAAACGTTGTACCGCGATGTGGCACATCACGTGGTCATTGCCTCTGCGGCTCCGGATGCCATCGTGGCAGAGATTCTGCAAATGTTGCGTGTTTCAGCCGCCTCATAAGCGGCTTTTCGTTGGTTATTTCTTTCTTCTCGTTTCTGATCACAGGCGCTATACTATATTGAATATTAATGAATATTTTTCTAGAAAAGTGAAATCTATCGGTTTTGACAGTGACTCCATTGGCCGCGCCAGTGTGGGCGTGATGGAAGCGGGAGAGTACACTTTTGGTACCGGGCAACCGGAAGAGATGGCCGTTGTCAGCGGTGCGCTCACGGTAAAGTTGCCAGGCAGCAATGAATAGCAAGTTTTTGGGCCCGGAGCTGTATTCTCTGTGCCGGGCAGCAGCGAGTTCTATTTACAAGTGGCTGAGCCGACCTCTTATCTCTGCAAATACCTCTGATCTTTTGCCCCTGCATGCAGGGGCAAACCCGCCTTGCCAACCAGATATAAAGCATTTTCGCCGTGTGAAAATGCGTATAACCAAGATTATATTTGGTTGCTGTTTCGCCGGTAATATCTTCGCGGCGTTGGTCGATTGTCACCAACGAAAATAATCACCGTTTAGATCAGGCCGCTTATTCAGCGGTTAAACCGCGAATAATTCGCTTGTTGTTCATATCTTTTTCTTATATCTGTTAATAAGCACACTATCCCGATTATATCATTTTATTTGATGAAATAAACTGATTTTTTATGCCAATCTGGTAATGAACCGTGAAGCTGACGCTTAAATGAGTGAAAAATATCATACTAAGTTCTATTTTCCTGTTATACATCTTCTTTAGCGCCACAATCCGCGCTCAAGTTTGATTTTATTCTGTCGTTATAGAATATATAGCTATCTTCTACTAAGAGTGATTTATGCTGAAAACAACGCGAGCGCGCATATTGGCGGTGTGTGCGTCTATTGTGGTTTTTTCCCTCGCTGTAAATACCTACCTGAATTACACCATTGCCAATAATGCAAATGAGTCATCCATCGAAGACACTCTGGATTCGGTGACCAGTAGCCACGGTCTGGCAATCAGTGATTGGGTGGCCTCAAAAATTCAGATGATTCCTCCATAAATGATTGGGTTCTGACCCATGAGGATCCGATTCCGCTGTTCAAACAGATGGTGACGGCGGGGAAACTCCTGAACGTCTATTGGGGTATGTCGATGGCACGGCAAAATTTGCCGATCCGGGCGGTATTCTGGCGGATTACAACCCGACAGTGCGCCCTTGGTATAAGCAGGCGGTGCAGGTTGGGAAACCGGTTGCCACTACTCCGTATATTGATATGGTGACCAACAAGCTGGTGGTGTCATTCGTTTCACCGGTGGTTTCAGGCTCCAGTGTCAAAGGCGTGCTGGGCAGTGACGTGACGATGGAGAATGTCATCGCCAATGTGCGCTCCATCAACCCGACTCCGGCCAGTTTTGGCGTGCTGATCGACAAAGCTGGTGTGATTATTGCGCATCCGGATGAAAATCTGACGCTGAAAAATATCACGGATATTGCCCCGGGCATTGTGCTCGGCGAATTACTGACTGCTCAGCATCCGGTGACCGTCGAGATGGGCGGCCCAGAGCGCATG
The DNA here is from genome assembly GCF_047692315.1 of Symbiopectobacterium sp. Classification (GTDB taxonomy): domain Bacteria; phylum Pseudomonadota; class Gammaproteobacteria; order Enterobacterales; family Enterobacteriaceae; genus Symbiopectobacterium. Next base: position 15,773 of record NZ_JBLLJS010000019.1, read on the forward strand.
GTGCGGGCACCGACTGGTATATTCTGGTGGCGCTCGACAGGGCAGAAGCCAAGGCTGGCATGCGTTCGCTGCTGACCACGTCGGTGATAACGCTGGTCATTATCTCATTGCTCGGCTCGCTGATCGTTGGCGTCATCATTACAAAAACGCTTAAACGTCTGCTGCAAGTGCGCGATGCGATGGATGACATCAGTAACGGTAACAATGACTTGAGCCAGCGCTTGCCCGATGAAGGCCACGACGAAGTGGCGCAGATTGCCCGTTCGTTCAACGTCTTTATCGACAAGCTCAGCATGGTGATGATTCAGATTCGTGATATCAGCGCCTCGGTGAAAGTCGCGGTGGATGAAATCTCGTTAGGCAATAATGATCTTTCTGCGCGTACTGAGTCTGCGGCCGCGAGTATTCAACAAACTGCCGCCTCGCTGGAGCAAATCTCGGCGGCGGTCACCGAATCGGCCAGCTCTGCACAGCATGTGAATAGCCAGGCGCGCATCTTGTCTGAAGACGCCAGCACCGGCGGTAAAGTGGTTTCAGATGTGATTGTGACAATGGAAGATATCGTCGCCGCTTCCGGCAAGATTGGCGATATTATCGGTGTTATTGACGGCATTGCCTTCCAGACCAATATTCTGGCGCTAAATGTGGCGGTGGAAGCGGCAAGAGCAGGTGAGCAAGGCCGTGGTTTTGCGGTGGTTGCCTCCGAAGTTAGCGCCCTGGCGCAACGTAGCGCACAGGCAGCAAAAGAGATCAAAACCTTGATCGAAGCGATCGTGGTCAGCGTCACCTCCGGTTCCACGCAAGTGCGTCAGGCCAGCAGTACCATGCAGGAGATTGTCGGCGGCGTTTCCACCGTGACCACGGTGATGTCGGAGATCACCCACGCGGCGGATGAGCAAATGCGCGGCATTCAGGAGATCAACAAGGCGATGGCGCAGTTGGATTCCATGGTGCAGCAAAACGCGGCACTGGTGCAGGAGTCTACAGCGGCAACCGAAGCGCTGTTGGCGCAAACGGAAGAACTGCACTCCACGGTGGAACACTTCAAGGTGTAAAACTTCTGACGTAAAAAATGATGAGCGCCGTAAGGCGCTCTTTTTATTACGCCAGTTTAATCAGCACCATTCCCAGCAGTAGCAGCCCCAAGCCTACCCAGCCGTTTTTGTTCAGGCGTTGGCCGAACAATATCCAGCCTGCTGCTACCGTGGCGGCGATGCCGAATCCGCCCCACAGCGCGTAGGCGACGGTGAGTTCGATGCCTTTTACCGCTTGCGCCAGTGCGCTGAACGCGGCCAGTACGCTTATCAGCGACAATATTCCAAGCCACACATTGCGAAAGCCATTCGACAGTTTAAGGAATATGTTGGCGGCAATCTCTAACACGATCGCCAAAGCCAGGAATGCAGCATGGTGCCATTCAAACGGTAGCATGATGGTTACCCCGCGTTGAACGAGTCGCTGGCGCTTTGCGCACGCCTGATTTCACCAACAGGATACCCACTAACAATATTGCCAGCCCGACGGCTTTCAACACAGAAAGGGATTCATCAAACAGCATAACGCTGAACAGCGTAATAATCAGAATGCCAATGCCCTCCCAAAGGGCATAAGCCACGCCCAACGCAACGCGCTTTATCGAGATTGACAGCAAAAGGTAAGAGAGTGCAATCATGCCATACATCACCAGATGGCCTAGCGGACTGCCGCTGACGCTGGCGTATTTCATGCTAAGGGTGCCAATAATTTCTGCTGCAATGGCGCACGCTAAAAAGATCCAGTAAATCATTATTTTCTCCCTGATCGGGTCATTCGTAGCATGTGGGTGATGCCCCCGTGAAAACAAGGTGCAGTGATGCCGGGGATGTCAGCTCCCATATGCGATAATAGGGGTAAGGCATGAGCAGACAAATGCTTAAGGATGCGCTGCTGCCGCCAAATTCAGAGAGAGCTAAAGTTCGCTACACCAGTGATGCTCACTGGCAAGGAGCGCTGAAAGGAAAAGCATATAGATGGAAGTAATGACGGTTTTACTCTGTATTTTCTTCATGATGATTCTGTATTACCCGCCGCAGATAATGCGATTTGTCCACATTCCTCTGAATTAAAATAATATTATAATACTTTAACTGTAGCATTCCTCATGAGGGAAAGCAAACCGGCGCTCGGTTTGAGGGCGTCTCATTGCCTGTTCGTTTAGCTGGCGGTGCAGAAAGACGCTGCGCCGCGCTGATTGACGTTACGTCTTAGGTCACTTACGCCCTCAACGGCATTCTTAACATGGGATGTGGCTGCTGTTTGGCAAAGTAACGCTGAATATGGTGCAGAACTTCGCGCTGGCCGGGGAAGGGTAACATCCGCTCTGCTTGCTCAAAGGTTGCCCAATGAAACTCGCTGTGTTCAGCATTGAGCACAATGTCCACGTCAGCGGCGACGTAGGCAACAAACACCGGCACCAGAGTGATGCCGTTGTTATCAGCTTCGTAAAACTGCTCGCAACGCTCGGCTGAATAGAGGTCGGTCAATTGCAGGCCGGTCTCTTCTTTGGCTTCACGCTGTGCCGTTTGCCAGGCGTCTTCCCCGGCTTCAATACCACCGGCTATCTGGCACCACTGCCCAGGTTGGGTATGGCCGTTGCGGCGCAGCAGTAATACCTGATAACCCGTCCGCGATGGGCGCAATACATACAGCGCGATAGAAAAACAGTGCACCGGGATCTCATGGCGCATAACGCAATCCTTGTTCCGTTTGCCTGATTAAGGTTTAGCGCTGCGCTTCACCACCCAGTGCTTCCACCAGATTGGTGGTCAATGCGGAAAGCTCGCTGGTCATCAGAATGAAATTGGCATCAAAGCGCTGAGCAACATCTTCTCTGTCGATGTCGTCATTCTGCTCGCGCAGCGTGTCGGCGAATTTCAGCCGTTTCAGCGTGCCATCTTCCGCCAACACCAGTTGGATCCGCTCCTGCCAGTCGAGGGCAAGTTTGGTGACCACTTTGCCTTTTTCGATATGCACGGCGATTTCATCACTCACCAGATCTTGCTTCTTGCAGCGGATCACACCGCCATCTTCCAGAATGGCTTTTAATTCAGCCTCATCTTGCAGGGTGAAGCCGGCAGGTACATCCCCAGATCGGACCCATTCGGTCAGCGTCAACTCAATAGGATTTTCCAGCGCCAGCGGTACTACAGGCAGCGAGCCCAGGGTTTTACGCAACAATGCCAGCGTATCTTCGGCTTTTTTAGCGCTGGCAGCATCGACCATAATCAATTGATTGACGGTGTCGATCCATAACCAGACCTGGCTGAAACGGCTGAAGGCGCGCGGCAGCAGCGTATGCAGCACTTCATCCTTCAGGGTGTCTTTTTCCGTTTTTTTCAGTTTACGGTGCTGTTCGGCTTCAAGCTTGTCAATTTTGGCCTGAAGCGCCTGCTTGATCACCGGCGAGGGCAGCATCTTCTCTTCTTTGCGTGCGCAGAGAAGCAGCTGGCCATTGACTCTGTGGATCAGTGCATCGCTGTGAGAACCCATGGGGGATACCCAGCCGGTGCGGGAAAGATCCTGGCTGCCGCATGGGGTAAAGGCGAACTCACTTAATTGTTTTTCCAACGCATCGGTGGAAAGGGCGATATCGCGGTTCAAGCGATAAATAATAACATTTTTAAACCACAGCATGGTGTTATCCCTGGCGGTGCGTGCGTGGCACGCGGATGAAAGGGGGAGGGACGCATGATAGCGGATTTGACGCGCAAGTGCAGCGCGTAATGGTGGATTCGGTATACACTAGAATGAAGCAGTTTTGTGCCAGGTGCGTGAAAACTGAGATATTTGTTCATCCCTGACGGGAATTTTCTAAGGAGGCAGTGTGCGTATTGGCGTTGATTTGGGCGGCACCAAAACGGAAGTCATTGCGCTGGGGGATAACGGCGAAACGCTATTCCGGCATCGTCTGCCGACACCCCGTGATGACTATCAGGGAACGTTGCAAACCATTGCTGCGTTGGTCAATGAAGCCGAAAAGGCAACCGGCATGACGGGGAGCGTTGGCGTGGGGATTCCTGGCACCTTATCCCACCCCCCTGTCGCACAACGTAAAAAACGCCAATTCCGTGTGGCTGAACGACAGGCCGTTGGATAACGATCTCTCAGCCCTGTTGCAGCGTCCGGTGCGCCTTGCCAATGATGCCAACTGTCTGGCCGTATCAGAAGCGGTGGATGGTGCCGGTGCCGGGCTTGGCGTGGTGTTTGCCATTATTATCAGCACGGGATGCGGTGCGGGCATTGCGCTCAACGGGCGCGCCCATGCCGGGCGCAACGGTATTGCCGGTGAATGGGGGCATAACCCGCTGCCCCGGCAGAATGAGGAAGAGCGCCGACATTCGCAGGCCGTGCCTTGCTATTGTGGTCAAACCGGGTGTATCGAAACCTTTATTTCCGGATTTCCGGCACCGGTTTTGCCGCCGATTATCGCCATGTCACGGGGCACGCCTGCAACGGAGAAACGATCGTTTCACTGGCGCGTCAAGGTGATAGCGCCGCAGAGCAGGTGCTGCAACGCTATGAGCAGCGCCTGGCGAAATCCATTGCACACGTGATCAACTTAGTGGATCCGGACGTGGTGCTGCTGGGGGGCGGGATGAGCAACGTCCCGCGTTTTTATCAAACGCTGCCCGCGCTGATTACCCCGTGGATATTTGGTCAGGAGTGCACCACACCTATTCGTCAGGCAACGCACGGTGATTCCAGCGGTGTGCGCGGTGCCGCCTGGCTGTGGCCGGCAGCATAACGCGTCTGCACCCATCATACACGCAGAGCGCTACAGGGCGTAGCGCTCATCAAGCTGGCTTACTCCCAACCCATTGACCTTTTTGACCTTGATTTGCGTGGAGATACGTGCTTTTATCGCTTCCACGTGGCTGATGACGCCAATGGTTTTGCCGGTCGCATTAAGGTTATCCAGCGCATCCAACGCACTATCCAGAGTATCCGCGTCCAGCGTGCCGAACCCTTCATCAAGAAACAGCGAGTCGATACGGGTTTTGTTGCTTACTAAATCGGAGAGTGCCAGCGCTAACGCCAGACTGACCAAAAAGCTCTCGCCGCCCGACAGGGTGCGAGTGTCGCGCCCCGCGTCAGCTTGCCAGGTGTCGAGTACATGCAGGCCGAGTTCATCGTCGGTTTTACGCTGAAGCTGATATCGGCCGTGCAGGCGGGTAAGGCGCAAGTTGGCCAGATACACCAGATGATCGAGCGTTAGCCCCTGGGCGAATTTACGGAATTTATCGCCGCTTTGCGAACCGATAAGATCGTTGAGGCAACTCCAATCGGCATAGTGTTGGCTTTGTTGCTCGATCTCCTGTAGCAGCGTCTGTTGTTTATCCCGTTGGATCTCATCGTTGCGCAGCCGCTGCTGCTGCCCGCCTTGTTGGTAGAGATTGGTTTTTAGTGCGGCATCGAGCATGTCCAGTTGTTGTTCTGGCGTTGCGGCTTCCTCGCCCTCAGGCTCGGTTGCCGGACGCTGCGCCAGATGTGCGTTCAACGCGGCAATGGCCTGCTCTAGCAGCGCTTTGGTCTCCGTTACCGCCTGGCGCACCGCATCGATTTTTGCCCGCAGCGTCTGACACGTGTCATCATCCAGCAGCGCTTGCTGAAAAGCAGTTTCGTCAATGAACGGACTGCGCGCCAGCGCAGCAGCAAACTGTGCGGCGGCTTGTTGCTCATTGTCTACACACTGTTGACAGTGTACGCGTTGTCCGGCCATCTCACCCGCCAGTCTGGCAAGCTGTGCCGCCGCATCTTGTGTCGCGGCGGCTAATTGGTCGACGGTCTGCTGGTGTTGTTCGCTTTGTTGCCGCCACGCGTGTCGCACCTGTTGCGTATCGCGATCGCCAAACAAGGCATGACGCTGTTGACGCAAGGCTGCCAGCTGTTTTTCCCCGTCCTGCCATTGTGCCTGTTGTTGTGTGACGTGGGCTTGGAGTGCCTGTAGGCTTTTTTCCCGTTCTTGCACAGTCGCGTGCAGCGAAGCCAGCGTTTTTTCATGTTGCTGTAGCTGCTGCTCGGTGTTTTGCCAACGTTCAGCCTCAGCGGTGCGTTCAACCAGCCACTGCTGTTGTTCAGCAAGGGGCGGCAATGCCAGCGTGTAGGGCGCTAGCGCCTTGACGAGCGTTTCTTGCTGTTGCGTAAGCTGTGCCGCGAGCTGCTGCTGTTTGTGTACGTTTTCTGCAACCCCTTCCTGATGTGTATGAATACGCTGTTGCAGCAACGCGAACTGTTGTTCCGTTTCCTGATGTTGGCGCTGTGCCGCTGCCAGTGAATCCTTACTTTCTTGCCAACGTCGTTGCAGTTGTTCTTGTGCTTCTATCTGGCTAAACAACGTATCTGCTTCGCGATCGCAGGTTGTCAGCCACTCGACAATCTCTTGTTCCTGCTCCGGTGCGAAGGTGACGTGTAAATGCTCACTCACTTGCTGCCAGGCGCTGTATTGCGTTTGGTACAGGTTTATTTGCTCAGCCCGTTCGGCCTCAAGTTCATCACGCTGTTTGGCGAGCGCGGCGAGTGCGCCCTCCTGTTGCGCCAACGCACTGCGCGCCTGCTGGCACTGCGCGCGCAGTTCTGCCATGCGTACTTGCGCATCGGAAGCGGTTAGTGTCAGAGCCTGATAGTCTTCAATCGCCGGATGGTGCGTGGAACCACACAGCGGGCAAGGTTTGCCCGCTTGCAACTGCGCACGCTCGGCTTCCAGTTTGACGATACGCTTTTCTAGCTCGACGTGTTGTTCAACATCGTTGAATTGTTGCTCCAGACGCTGACAGTCGGCGAGCTGCGTTTTACCGTGTTGTTCATCGGTTTGATAACGTGCGTTCAGTTCGCGCCATTTGCTTGCGCTTTTTTGCTGCTGTTGGCGCAGGTTGCTGAGCGATTGTGTTAATTCTCCGAATCGCCGCCTGTCATGACGAGCACGCTGGTGTGCCGCGTAGCGCTCACGCAAGCGGGCAATAGGATTTTCCGCTTCAGCCTGCTGCCACAACCTTTGCTGCTGCTGACATTGCTGTTGCAAGGTGAGAGCGTGTTGTTGTTGCGCCGCACGTTGGTCGTTCAGCGCTAACTGCATGTGCGTCATCTCTTGCTCATCGTTTGTCAGACGCTGCCGCTGCGTTGCCAAATCGTCCAGTTCCCCAGACAGACGCTGCTGCTCCTGAAATGCCGCGCGCCAACTGCCCAGTTGTTCGCGCCAGTGACGGTGGTAGGGATGTTGCTGTTGGTAGGCGAGTAAGGCTTCATGCTGGGTTTGCGCGGTGTCGCGCTGACGCAACAGATCGGTCAGTTGCTGCTGCTCGTTATCACGCTGCGTTTGGGTTTGGGTCAACGCCTGGCGCAACTGTGCACTGCGTTCACCCTGTGCGGTAATTTGCTGATCGAGCGGCATCACCTGCTGTTCGATCAACGTCTCTTCCTGCTGGCGTGCGGCACTGTGCTGCTTTTGTGCTTGTTGCGCTTGCTCAGATAAGAGCCGCTGTTGCTCATGTGCTGCCTTGCACGTGGCGTGCTGTTGCACCAATTCGGTTTCCCGCGCTTGTGCGGCGGTCCGCGCTAACCGAGCACGTTCGCGCTCTTGCTGCAATGGGCGCAATTTCTCTGCGGGCTCATCGCGCTCCAGCCGCAAGCGGTCGGGCTCGGCGTCACTCTGTGCTTGCTCCGCCACTGCTGCCTGTTGCTGCCTTTGTCGTATATCCTGTTGTAACTGCCGTTCTTGAGCCAGCCATTGCTGGTGTGTCAGTGCTCGCTCACGTTTTTTGCGCAGTTGCTGCTCTTCCTGTTGTAGCTGCGTTAACGCAGTTTGTACCGCGTCGCGCTCGCCGTCATCCAACAACGCAATGGCCGACGCACGCGCCTTTAGCGTATCCAGCGCCAGCTTAACGTCTTTATGACGCTCATAGATTCGGCTGGAGATCTTACCGTAGATCACCGTGCCAGTTAGCTCCTCCAACAGTGCTGCGCGATCTTTGGTATCGGCATTGAGAAAGGCAGCGAATTGGCCCTGTGAGAGCATCATCGAACGGGTAAAACGCTCAAAATCCAGTCCGGTAATACGGGTGGTGAGAGCAAGCTTTTCGGACAGCTTTTGCGTCAGGATCTTACCGTCTTCGATCAGCGCCAGTTCGGCTTTTGGAGCTTGAAGGTTACCGTCTGCGGCATTTTTTGCCCGACGTTGGCTCCAGAAAGCACGATAGCCTACACCTTTGACTTCAAATTCCACTTCGGCCAGACAGTCGGCAGAGTTGCGCGTCATCAGCTCGTTCTGAGTAGCAGAGAGCGTATCCAGTCGTGGCGTTTTGTGATAAAGCGCCAGACAAATAGCGTCCAGCAGTGTGGTTTTACCCGCACCGGTCGGGCCGGTGATGGCAAACAGGCCGTTACTGGAGAACGGCTCCTGCGTGAAGTCAATCTTCCATTCGCCTTTGAGCGAGTTGAGGTTTTTTAACCGTAAGCTAAGGATTTTCATGCTTGCGGCGCTCCTTCAGTGACGTCTCGGACCATTTCATCGAACAGTGGGCGTAGCCGCTCTTGCTGCTCAGGCTCCATATTGGTCAGTGCCAGTTTGCGTTCGAAAACGTCGCGTGGCGATAATTCGTCCAGCGTCTCTTTCTTCTCGCGCGCCATGGCCTGCAAGCGCTGTTCACGGCTGCGCCGTAACAGCAACACATCCACCGGCAATTCTTGCGTTAATTGCTGGATGCGCTGCTGCATATCGCTGAGGTAAGTGTCGGTAGCGATTTCAATATCCAGCCAGATGCGCTGCCCCGCTTCTGGCGTCGGAAGGCCTTGCAACTGCTGCGCTATCTCCGCCAGATTGCCTTTGATGAGGCGCATCGGTTGTGTCACGGGAACGGGCAGCAGGGTGATCTCCGTAAGCGCGCCTTGCTGGAAATCGAGCAAGGCGACGGATTTTTCACTGCTAAGCTCATCAAAACTCAGGGCAATGGGGGAACCGCTGTAGCGGATATGCTCGCTGTGTCCCACGCGCTGCGGGCGGTGAATGTGCCCGAGGGCGATATAGTCGGCAGGCGGAAACGCCTGCACCGGGTAGGCATCCAGCGACCCGATGTAGATATCGCGCACGGCTTCCGAAGCGGTAACGCCCACGGTGGTCAGGTGTCCGGTAGCTATAATGGGTAAAGGCAACCCCAGCGTTGCGCGTAAGTCGCAGGCGTGCTGGTAGCATTGTGCATAGTGTTCGCTAATGGCGTCTTGCAAAGCGAGTTTTTTTTCCGCGCCGGATTGGCCTGCCTGACTGCGCAGGATGTCTCGCGGGCGCAGAAAAGGAATGGCGCACAGAACAGCGCCGGGTGTTCTCTGATGGGTATTGAGCGTAAACACCTGCTGCGCCGGATTCTCGGCGGCGTTGGCGATAAGGCGTGTATTCAGGCACGCCAGCAGATCCCGCGATTCATTTAGCGTGGCTACCGCGTCATGGTTACCAGCCAGCAGCACCAACTGGCATCCGGTGCTGCGCAATGCGACAACAAACCGGTTCAGCATTTCGCGCGCATAGCTGGGCGGAGAACCGTTATCGAAGATATCACCCGCCACGATCAGCGCATCGACCTGATGTAAGGTAATCTGTGCAATCAGCCAGTCGAGAAACGCTTGATGTTCCGGCGTGCGACTTTTGGTATAAAAATATTGGCCCAGATGCCAGTCTGCGGTGTGAATGATTCGCATGGCGTTTCCTGTGAGGCGTACTATCAAATGTAGGGCGATTATAAGCAGTGACGGCGGCGGCTGTCGTTATTGCGACGGAAATTTTGGAAACAACGCCTAAACAGGCTGTTACCCGCAGGTTGCGTTTTCATAAATCTGTCATAAAACTGACGCATACTGCTTTCGCCCGCAGAAGATTAGCCATTCAGGCTCATATTTTTTACGTAAAGCGGGCTATCGTAAGATTTCGTTATTGGTTGACGCGTTTCACACGCTGATTAACGGCAGGATCAACAATGGCAAGACGCATACTGGTCGTAGAAGATGAAGCGCCGATTCGTGAAATGGTGTGCTTCGTGTTAGAGCAAAACGGCTATCAGTCCGTTGAAGCGGAAGATTATGACAGCGCAGTGACGCGTTTGTCTGAACCCTATCCGGATCTGGTGCTGCTGGACTGGATGCTGCCAGGTGGCTCAGGGTTGCAGTTTATCAAGCACATGAAGCGCGAAGCGCTGACGCGGGATATTCCTGTCATGATGTTGACGGCACGCGGAGAAGAGGAAGATCGCGTGCGCGGGCTTGAGGTTGGCGCGGATGATTACATCACCAAGCCTTTTTCCCCCAAAGAGCTGGTCGCGCGCATCAAGGCGGTGATGCGCCGCATTTCACCGATGGCGGTGGAAGAGGTGATCGAAATGCGTGGCTTGAGCCTGGACCCGACCTCTCACCGCGTTACCACAGAACAGCACGCGCTGGAGATGGGGCCGACCGAATTCAAGCTGCTGCATTTTTTTATGACTCACGCGGAGCGCGTTTACAGCCGCGAGCAGTTGCTCAATAACGTTTGGGGAACTAACGTTTATGTTGAGGATCGTACTGTGGACGTGCATATTCGTCGCTTGCGCAAGGCGCTGGAAACCAGCGGATACGATAAAATGGTGCAAACGGTCCGGGGAACGGGGTATCTTTTTTCTACGCGTTATTGATGTGCGTGTGAGTGATAGCGTGCGCGACATCGTGGCTGAATACCGCCAGAGCGGAGAATTTTCAACGTGTTAGAACGTCTTTCGTGGAAAAAGCTGGCATCGGAGCTGGCTTTTTTTGGCTTGCCGGCCCTGTTGCTTGGCCTGATTTTCGGCTATCTGCCCTGGTTTATGCTGGTGGCAGTGGTGGTGGTGCTTGGCTGGAATTATTACAACCAGCTTAAACTCTCCTACTGGCTGTGGGTCGATCGCAGCATGACGCCACCGCCCGGGCGTTGGAGTTGGGAGCCGTTGTTTTACGGTCTGTATCAGATGCAACTGCGTAATCGGCGGCGGCGGCGTGAGTTGGCCCTGCTGATCAAACGTTTTCGCAGCGGTGCCGAGTCGCTGCCGGACGGCGTCGTGATTACCACCGAAGAGGGCACCATCATCTGGTGCAACGGACTGTCGCAGCATTTGCTCAGTCTGCGCTGGCCGGAGGATAACGGTCAGAATATCCTCAACTTGCTGCGCTATCCCGAGTTCACCCAATACATGCGTCAGCAGGATTTTAGCCGAGCACTGACCCTGCAACTGATCAATTCTCACCATGTCGAATTCCGCGTTATGCCTTATTCGGAAGGGCAATTATTGATGGTGGTGCGCGATATTACGCAGATGCATCAACTGGAAGGCGCACGGCGTAGTTTCTTCGCCAATGTCAGCCATGAATTACGCACCCCGCTCACCGTGCTGCAAGGCTATCTGGAGATGATGCAGGACGATTCGTTGGACGGTGCCTTACGCAGCAAGGCACTTTCTACCATGCAGGAACAGACGCGGCGCATGGATGGGTTAGTGAAACAGTTGCTCACGTTATCAAAAATTGAAGCGGCGGCACCGATTAATCTGGCGGAAAAGGTCGATGTGCCACGCATGCTGCGCATACTGCAACGTGAAGCGCAGACGCTGAGTCAGGATCGCCACGAAATCGTGTTCCGCATTAACGATGGGTTACGCGTTTATGGCAATGAAGAACAGTTGCACAGCGCCTTTTCCAATTTGGTGTACAACGCGGTTAATCACACACCGGAAGGCACGCGTATTGAAGTGTGCTGGCAAAAAATCACGCAGGGAGCGCAGTTTCAGGTCAGCGATAATGGCCCTGGTATTGCCGCAGAGCACATCCCACGCCTGACAGAGCGTTTTTATCGCGTTGATAAAGCACGTTCGCGCCAAACGGGCGGCAGCGGGTTGGGGCTGGCGATTGTTAAACATGCACTCAGCCACCATGACTCGCGGCTTGAGATTCTCAGTGAACCGGGTGCCGGCGCGCGCTTTATGTTTACTCTGCTGAACCGGTTGATTGTCCCTGCCCCTCTGTCGGAAAATAGCACCACCCCTTCGGCCTGATGGATATCTGACCTATGACGCCAGCCCCGCGTTCTTCGGGTTTATTGCTCTGTACTGTGCTGCTGTTGCTCAGTGGCTGGAGCCATATTGCACGCAGTGAGCAAATGCTGGCAGGTAATCTGTCCAGTGCAGGGTCCGATACCCTGGCGACCTTAATGGCATTTTGGGCCGCAGATTTCAACCAGCATTATCTCAGCGTCAATGTGCAGATGCAGGCGGCGGGATCGTCATCAGCGCCGACAGCGCTGGCCTCTGGTGCGGCGCAACTCGGCCCCATGAGCCGTGCCATGAAGACGAGTGAGATTGAGGCGTTTGTGCAACGCTACGGTTATCCTCCGCTGGCCGTTCCGGTGGCGGTGGATGCGCTGGTGGTGCTGGTCAATCAGGATAACCCGTTGCCGGGCTTGAACCTGCAACAGCTTGATGCGCTTTTTCAATTACCCACCGCTGTGGGGCGATGCAAACCGTCACCCATTGGCGCGATCTCGGGCTGACGGGGGAGTGGGGGCCGCGTCGCGTGCTGCGCTATGGGCGCAATTCGGCGTCAGGCACTTATGGGTTTTTTAAGCAGCAGGCGCTGTGCGGCGGTGATTTTTTACCTCAGGTGAACGAGTTACCTGGCTCTGCCTCAGTGGTGCAGGCGGTGGCAACGTCTAATCAGGCGATTGGTTATGCCAGTATCGGTTTTCGCGCCAGCGGTGTGAAAATGCTGCCACTGGCGGCACAAGGCGAGGCGTATGTTGCACCGACGGTAGATAACATTCGCAGCGGGCGTTATCCTTATGCGCGTTACCTCTATATTTATGTAAACAAAGCACCGGAACGTGCGCTGGATAGCCTGACGGCTGCCTTAACGCCAGATTCGCGAACGTGGTGAAGATCCTGAGCAACTGGCGCGTACCTATGCCGATGTGCTGAATAAAGCGCTGGTGGGTAAACCCGCCGATTTGGTGATTGGTTTGCACGTATGTCGCGGTAACTTCCGGTCTACCTGGATTTCAGAAGGCGGGTATGAGCCGGTGGCACCGATCCTGTTTGGCGAAGTCAACGTGGATGAGTTTTTCCTCGAGTACGATAATGATCGCTCAGGCGGGTTCGAGCCGCTGCGTTTCATCAAACCGGGACACCAGCAGGTAGTGCTGGGTCTGGTGACCACCAAAAATGGCGAGTTGGAAGATCCGGCATTGCTGAAGGCACGCATCGCGGAAGCGGCGAAATATGTCGATATCAAACAACTCTGCCTCAGCCCGCAGTGTGGCTTTGCCTCCACGGAAGAGGGCAACAGCCTGACAGAAGCACAGCAGTGGGCCAAGCTGCGTCTGGTCGTCGATACCGCTGCCGACGTTTGGGGCAAGTAACGCACCATTGCGCAACATCGGGGAAGGTTAATCTGCTATCCCCGCTTTACGCTAGACGCCCCGTGGTGGGGCGTCAAAATATGAAAGCTGTGCTCACACCACTTACCGCGCAATCACCTGCTTCTTTCCCCTTCTCCCAGCAAAAAGCGCTTCTTATGCTGCTACGCTGCCTCTTTTATGTTCGTTTTGCGCGTATCGCGCGTTTTTATACTGGTTTTATTGCAAAGGAAAGGCGTTAAATGCACAAATCATGTGCGGGTGGTTGTGCGAGTAGTGATATTATTATCTGACTATTGTTGTTAGATTGGCGCAATACTCCGCATTTTGGATCACTACTTGTCTTTTATTACTATAAACGTTTTACTTAACGCCCTATAACGTCTGCGCGATAAGAATAATTTATACCACGCCGCAATTCGCTTCCTAATTTTGTCGCATTTTTATACAGGCAACACAACGTAACTATGAGTCATCGTTTAACATCCAAAGATATTGTGGCGCTGGGGTTTATGACCTTTGCGCTGTTTGTTGGGGCGGGAAACATCATTTTTCCGCCGATTGTTGGCTTGCAAGCCGGTGAACACGTCTGGACGGCAGCGCTTGGCTTCCTGCTTACCGCCGTGGGCCTACCGGTGTTGACCGTGGTGGCGCTGGCACGCGTGGGCGGCGGCGTGGATGCCCTAAGTTCCCCCATAGGCCAGAAAGCAGGCGTTCTGCTGGCGACTGTGTGTTATCTGGCAGTTGGGCCGCTGTTCGCCACACCGCGTACTGCTACCGTATCGTTCGAAGTGGGATTGGCTCCGCTGTTTGGCGATGCCGCCACGCCGTTGCTGATCTATAGGGTGGTCTATTTTGCGCTGGTGATCGGCATTTCTCTCTATCCGGGGCGCCTGCTCGATACGGTGGGCCATGTGCTGGCACCGTTAAAAATTCTGGCGCTGGCGGTGTTAGGGTTTGCTGCATTGTTGTGGCCTGCGGGTTCGCCGATCCCGGCGACCGATGCCTACCAAACCGTGCCGTTTTCTAATGGCTTTTTGAACGGTTACCTGACCATGGACACCCTGGGTGCGATGGTGTTCGGGATCGTCATCGTCAATGCCGCCCGTTCGCGTGGTGTAAAAGATGCTACGCTGCTGACCCGCTACACCATTTGGGCTGGGCTGATTGCCGGTGTAGGGCTGACGCTGGTCTACCTGAGCCTGTTCAAACTGGGCTCAGTGAGCGGTGAGCTGATTCCTAATGCGCAAAACGGGGCGGAAATCCTGCATGCCTATGTACAGCACACCTTTGGCAGCATGGGTAGCGGCTTCCTGGCTCTGCTGATTTTTATTGCCTGTATGGTGACTGCGGTTGGCCTGACCTGTGCCTGTGCTGAATTTTTCTCCCAATATCTGCCGTTTTCCTATCGCACGCTGGTGTTTGTACTGGGTGGTTTTTCGGCGCTGGTGGCAAATCTGGGATTAAGTCACTTGATTCAGCTTTCCATTCCGGTGCTGACAGCCATCTATCCACCCTGTATCATTCTGGTTTTGCTGAGTTTTACTCTGCGCTGGTGGAATCAGGCTTCCCGTATTGTGGCCCCGGTCATGTTAATCAGCCTGTTATTCGGCCTGATTGATGGGGTAAAATCATCGACCTTTGCGTCATGGCTGCCAGCCTGGAGCCTGAACTTGCCTTTAGGTGAACAGGGATTGGCCTGGTTGCCGCCCTCGCTGGTGGTGATGTTGGCTTCGGTTATTTATGACCGGCTGAGCGGGCGTCAGGAAGTGACTGCGCACCAATAACGCATTAACGCTGCATTTTTCACCACAGGCTAGCGCCTGTGGTTTTTCTTTTGTGAGACAGGGCTGCTTAATTTATGGAACAACAATCCGCTAAGCTAAAGCGTGGGTTAAGCACGCGGCATATCCGCTTCATTGCGCTCGGGTCGGCTATTGGTACTGGCCTGTTCTATGGCTCGGCCAGCGCCATTCAGATAGCAGGGTCGAGCGTGCTGTTGGCATATATTATTGGCGGCGTCATCGCCTATATCATTATGCGGGCGCTGGGAGAGATGTCTGTTAACAACTCGCAGGCCAGCTCCTTTTCCCGCTATGCGCAGGATTATCTGGGGCCGATGGCGGGCTACATCACCGGGTGGACGTACTGCTTCGAGATCCTCATCGTCTCCATTGCTGACGTGACTGCGTTTGGCATCTATATGAGCGTCTGGTTCCCTGACGTGCCGCACTGGATCTGGGTGCTGAGCGTGGTGCTGATTATTGGTGCCATCAACCTGATGAGCGTGAAGGTGTTCGGTGAGCTGGAGTTTTGGCTCTCTTTCTTCAAGGTCGCAACCATCATCATCATGATCGTAGCGGGTATCGGGATTATCGTTTGGGGTATCGGTAATGGCGGTCAGCCAACCGGGATCAGCAATCTGTGGAACCACGGTGGTTTCTTCAGTAACGGCGTGATGGGCATGGTCCTGTCGCTACAACTGGTGATGTTCGCCTACGGCGGTATTGAAATTATCGGTATCACCGCAGGCGAAGCCAAAGATCCGCATAAATCCATTCCGCGCGTGATTAACTCGGTGCCGTGGCGTATTCTGGTGTTCTATGTCGGTACGCTGTTTGTCATCATGTCTATTTATCCCTGGAATCAGGTGGGCACCAACGGTAGCCCGTTTGTGCTGACGTTCCAGCATCTTGGTATCACGGCGGCTGCGGGCATTCTGAATTTTGTGGTGATTACCGCTTCAGCGACGTGTTTGGCGTGGGCCGCATGATGCACGGCATGGCAGAGCAGGGCAATGCGCCCAAGGTATTTGCCAAGGTGTCGCAGCGCGGTATTCCGTGGGTCACGGTCGTCGTGATGATGGCGGCGCTGCTGGTGGAGGTTTACCTCAACTATATTATGCCGGGCAAAGTGTTCCTGTGATCGCATCACTGGCGACGTTCGCAACAGTGTGGGTGTGGATTATGATTCTTTGCTCGCAAATTGTGTTCCGCCGTCGTTTGAGCGAAAACGAGGTGAAGGCGCTGGCTTTCCCGCTGCCGGGTGGCGTGGCTGCTTCGGTGGTGGGTATCGTGTTCCTGGTGTTCATTATCGGACTGATTGGCTACTTTGAGGAAATGCGCATTTCCCTTTATGTGGGCGTGCTGTGGATTGCCTTGCTGCTGATAGGCTATGCCTTTAAACAGAAACGGCAGAAGCTGGCGAATGACAACGCGTAAGCGCGGTTGAGCTGCAATGATATAACGGGGCGGAAAGGCCCCGTTTTTTATTGCCAGCGTTCAGCTAATAAAAAAGCCGACTGCATGCAGTCGGCTTTTTGTTGCGGAGCAGAGGGCGATTACAGCTTGTCTGCGTTTTCCGCCAGGTATTTGGCGACTCCATCCGGGGAAGCGCCCATGCCGGATTTGCCTTTTTCCCACTGTGCCGGGCACACTTCGCCGCGCTCTTCGTGGAATTGCAGTGCATCGACCATACGCAGCATTTCATCAATGTTGCGGCCCAGCGGCAGATCATTCACGACCTGATGGCGAACTACGCCTTCTTTGTCGATCAGGAAAGAGCCGCGCAGTGCAACGCCTGCGTCCGGGTGCTCAATGCCGTAGGCTTTCTGAATTTCACGTTTTACGTCGGCGACCATGGCGTATTGCACCGGGCCGATACCGCCGCTTTTCACCGGCATGTTGCGCCAGGCGTTGTGTACGAATTCGGAGTCAAAAGAGACGCCAATCACTTCCACGCCACGATCTTGAAACTCTTTGTAGCGATGGTCGAAGGCGATCAGCTCTGAGGGGCAAACGAAGGTAAAGTCCATCGGCCAGAAGAAAATTACTGCCGCTTTACCGCTGATGTGTTTTTTCAGGTTGAAGTTTTCAACGATTTCGCCGTTGCCCAATACGGCAGCAGCGGTGAAGTCAGGGGCTTGACGCGTTACCAGGACCATAATAACTCCTGTAAAAGTGATTAAAGGGGAAGAGGATCCAAAAACAACAAGCAGTATAGGGTTTCTTTGCTTGTGAATACAGACCAACAGACCGATTGATGAGATAGGTTTTGTCTATTGAATTGATTGGTGATACCCAACAGAAATCGACAGCTTTATAGCTGTTGCAAGCGAGCCTGCTCCATCATGTGCGGGTAGAAGCACCAGAAATAGTCTTCAAAAGCCGCATAATGCCGCTCGATATCCTCAAATGAGCCTGCTAATGCCGCTAACCGGGGGCGCCTTAGCGCCATACGCCGCAGCACATCGGCAATAAAGGACAGTTCCGCGTAGCGCTTTAGCCAGCGTTCACGCCATAAATAGTGGTTCAGATTCTGAAACCGCTCCGGGGTGTGCGCCAGGTGAGGTTCTATCTGGGCGCGGGCGGTGTCGACAAATGCCTCCAGCGACTGCTGCGGATGCACGCGCGACCAGTGACGGGCAAGAAAATGGTCCCACAGCACGTCCAGCGTGATAGGGGCCACGCGGCGGTAATCTGCGCTGAAATGGGCGGCGGCGGCTTTCACTTCGGTCTGGCTGTCCGTCAGCACATCAATGCGGCGGTGCAGACGAATGCCGGACACCACGTCATCGCTAAAGCCCTGCTGCGGGTTGCCGCGCACAAAGTCTGCCATCAGGTTGCCGAGAAGAGAGCTATCGGCTAGCGTGGCCAGGTGAAGATGAGCAAGAAAATTCATTCTGCCAGTTTACATCAATTTCGTGCACTGTTCGCTTATTTGTTGCAGCCGCGCGCGCGCGGCTCTAGACTAGACCGCTGTTTTTTTACCTGTTCCGTTTTTTACCCGTTATTGGTCAGGAACGATTTTTCAAATAGCACAACCAAGTGAATAGCCATGCGAGTCTCTGATTTTTCGTTTGAACTTCCCGAAGCGCTCATTGCGCACTATCCGCAAGCGCAGCGTAGCGGTTGCCGATTGCTGTCGCTGGACGGTCCGACGGGAACCCTGACCCATGGTGTTTTCACCAATCTGCTGGATAAGCTGGCTCCTGGCGATCTGCTGGTGTTTAACAATACGCGCGTCATCCCTGCACGCCTGTTCGGCCAAAAGGCCAGCGGTGGCAAGATTGAAGTGCTAGTTGAGCGCATACTGGATACGCAGCTCGTGCTGGCCCATGTCAAAGCCTCCAAGGCTCCGAAGCCGGGAACTGAACTGTTGCTGGGAGAAGACGGCAGCGTGAAGGCCGTTATGGAGCAGCGCCACGATGCGCTGTTTGAGCTGCACTTTGATGATACGCGTGATGTGCTGACGATATTAAACGACATCGGCCATATGCCGCTGCCGCCTTATATTGACCGACCGGATGAAGACGCCGATCGCGAACTGTACCAGACGGTGTATAGCCAACGCCCTGGCGCGGTGGCTGCGCCGACGGCAGGCCTGCACTTTGATGACCCGCTGCTGGCGGCGCTGCGCGAGAAGGGCATCGAGATGGCATTTGTGACTTTGCACGTCGGCGCTGGCACCTTCCAGCCTGTGCGAGTCGATACCATCGAAGATCACATCATGCATGCAGAGTATGCTGAAGTGCCGCAGGATGTGGTGGATGCAGTGCTGGCGTGTAAAGCGCGTGGTAATCGCGTGATTGCCGTTGGCACCACGTCGGTGCGCTCGTTAGAGAGTGCGGCACAGGCCGCGCCAGACACGCTGATCGCACCTTTCTTCGGTGATACCCGCATTTTTATCTATCCCGGCTATCATTATCGCGTGATCGACGCACTGGTGACGAACTTCCATTTGCCGGAGTCAACGCTGATCATGCTGGTGTCCGCTTTCGCGGGCTACCAGTACACCATGGCGGCTTACCGAGCGGCGGTAACCGAGCAGTATCGCTTTTTCAGCTACGGTGACGCCATGTTTATTACGCGCAATCCTGCTGCCGAGACGGAAACGGTCGACAGTGCGGCGGACAACTGCGCTTAAGTACCTTAAAAGCAAAAGCATAACCGCGCCGCAGAGTGCAATCTGTTGGCGCGTTGACTGACTTACCATCAACAACATCGGACTGTTTTTCCGGTGCTGGAGGCAAAGTGAAATACGAGTTGTTGCAAACCGATGGCCGCGCTCGCCGTGGTCGTCTTGTTTTTGACCGTGGCGTAGTGGAAACCCCCGCGTTTATGCCGGTTGGCACCTATGGCACGGTAAAGGGCATGACGCCCGAGGAAGTGAAAGAAACCGGCGCGCAAATCCTGTTGGGTAACACCTTCCACCTGTGGCTGCGCCCAGGGCAGGAGATCATGAAGCTGCACGGCGATCTGCATGATTTCACGCAGTGGCATGGCCCGATCCTGACAGATTCCGGCGGTTTTCAGGTGTTTAGCCTGGGCGACATCCGCAAGATCACTGAAGAGTGGGTGCACTTCCGTAACCCGATCAATGGCGATGCGATTTTCCTCAGCCCGGAAAAATCGATGGAAATCCAGTACGACCTTGGCTCCGATATCGTGATGATTTTCGATGAGTGCACGCCTTACCCTGCCGATTGGGATTATGCCAAACGCTCGATGGAAATGTCATTGCGCTGGGCAAAACGCAGTCGCGATCGTTTTGATGAACTCAATAACAACAATGCGTTATTTGGTATCATTCAGGGAAGTGTTTACGAAGATTTACGCGATGTCTCGGTAAAAGGGCTGGTAGAGATTGGCTTTGATGGGTACGCTGTGGGCGGCTTGGCAGTGGGTGAGCCGAAAGCGGACATGCACCGTATTCTGGAGCATGTTTGCCCGCAGATCCCGGCGGATAAACCCCGTTATCTAATGGGCGTCGGCAAGCCGGAGGATTTGGTGGAAGGCGTGCGGCGCGGCATCGACATGTTTGACTGTGTGATACCAACGCGAAATGCGCGAAACGGCCACTTGTTTGTCACAGACGGCGTGGTAAAAATCCGCAATGCGGTACACAAGGATGATACTCGTCCACTGGATGAGCACTGTGATTGCTACACATGTCGCAATTATAGCCGCGCTTACTTGCATCATCTTGACCGTTGCAACGAAATACTCGGCGCGCGCCTCAATACCATTCACAATTTGCGGTATTATCAACGGTTGATGGCAGGTTTACGTCAGGCCATCGAAGAGGGTAAATTAGAGCACTTTGTGGCGGATTTTTACCAACGGATTGGCAAGCCGGCTCCGTCCCTTGCTGAAACGGCGGCAGGTCAACAAGACTGACGGGCAGATTTGGCCGCGCCGCGTCGCGAGTGATAGGTGCGGCGCGTGCGATGTGAAGGTTTGATGTAACGCTTTTTAAGCGCACCGTTTTCTTACGTTTGTTTTTTTGAACACGTTTGGTTTGATAACAAAGAGGATATTTCAATGAGTCTTTTCATTTCCGATGCTGTAGCAGCAACCGGCGCTTCGGCACAGGGAAGTCCGTACTCTCTGGTGATTATGCTGGCTGTTTTTGGTCTGATTTTTTACTTCATGATTCTGCGTCCTCAGCAAAAGCGCGCAAAAGATCACAAGAAACTGATGGACTCCATCTCCAAAGGGGATGAAGTGCTGACGACGGGCGGTCTGGTGGGCCGTGTGACGAAAGTATCTGATACCGGGTACATCGCCATTGCGCTGAACGACACCAATGAAGTGGTTATCAAACGTGATTTCGTGGCTGCTGTGTTGCCGAAGGGTACCATCAAAGCCCTGTAATTTTTGATTTTCCCGAAGGGAACTGCCGTGTTAAACCGTTATCCTTTGTGGAAGTACCTGATGCTTGCCGTGGCGTTGCTCATCGGTCTGCTTTATGCGCTTCCTAACCTGTATGGTGAGGATCCGGCGGTACAAATCACTGGCGCGCGAGGCATCGCCGCCAGTGAGTCAACGCTGATCCAAGTCCAGAATGTATTACAAGAACAAAATATCACCAGCAAATCGCTCGCGTTAGAAAGTGGTGCGATCCTTGCCCGTTTCTCCACCCCGGATATTCAGCTGCGTGCCCGTGAAGCGCTGGTGAATGCGTTGGGTGAGAAGTATGTCGTGGCCTTGAACCTGGCCCCCGCTACGCCAAACTGGCTGCGCATGCTGCGTGCGGAACCCATGAAACTGGGTCTGGACCTGCGTGGCGGCGTACACTTCCTGATGGAAGTGGATATGGAAACGGCGTTAGGTAAACTGCAAGAGCAGACCATGGGTTCTCCGCGCAGCGATCTGCGTGAAAAGGGCATCCCCTACGCCACTGTGCGTAAAGCCGATGACAATACCGTGGAGATCCGTTTCCGCGATGCGGCAACGCGTAACGACGCCATTTCGTATCTCACTTCTCGCCATCGCGATCTGGTGTTCAATGCCAGCGGCGATAATCTGATGCGTGCGATGATGAGTGGTGAGCGCCTGCGTGAAGCGCGCGAGTATGCCGTACAGCAAAACATCAATATCCTGCGTAACCGTGTTAACCAACTGGGTGTGGCTGAGCCGCTGGTACAACGCCAGGGGGCAGATCGTATCGTGGTTGAACTGCCTGGTATTCAGGACACCGCGCGCGCCAAAGAGATTCTTGGTGCCACCGCAACGCTGGAATTCCGTCTGGTGAACAGTTCTGCGGACGTTACGGCGGCAGCGAATGGCCGTGTTCCGGTTGATTCCGAAGTGAAAAACATGCGTGATGGCACCCCGGTGGTGCTGTACAAGCGTGTGATCCTCACCGGTGACCACATTACCGACTCCACCTCCGGTGCAGACGAATACGGTCGTCCGCAGGTGAATATCTCTCTGGACAGCGCGGGCGGTAACGCCATGTCCAATTTCACCAAGGACAGCATCGGCAAACCGATGGCGACTTTGTTTGTGGAATACAAGGACAGCGGTAAGAAAGATGCCACGTCGGGTCGTGCAATCCTGGAAAAACACGAAGAGGTGATTAACGTCGCGACCATTCAGTCGCGTTTGGGTAACAGCTTCCGTATTACCGGTATCGACAACCCGAACGAAGCGCGTCAGCTTTCTCTGCTGCTGCGTGCTGGCGCGTTGATTGCGCCGATCCAGATTGTCGAAGAGCGTACTATCGGCCCTACGCTGGGTATGCAAAACATCACTCAGGGGCTCGAAGCCTGCTTGTGGGGGCTGGTGGCATCCATCCTGTTTATGGTGGTGTTCTACAAAGGGTTTGGTGTTATAGCCACCACGGCGCTGATTGCTAACCTGGTTCTTATCGTCGGGGTTATGTCACTGTTGCCGCGGGCGACGCTTACCATGCCGGGGATTGCCGGTATTGTGTTGACGCTGGCGGTCGCGGTAGATGCCAACGTACTTATTAACGAACGTATCAAAGAAGAATTCAGGAATGGGCGAACGGTTCAGCAAGCCATTCATGAAGGGTACAAAGGTGCGTTCTCCAGTATCGTTGACGCCAACCTGACAACGATGATCACGGCAGTGATTCTGTACGCTGTGGGGACCGGTTCAATCAAAGGCTTTGCCATTACAACGGCGATTGGGGTCGCGACCTCGATGTTTACCGCTATTGTCGGCACCCGCGCGATTGTGAACCTGGTTTACGGCGGCAAACGCGTTAATAAGCTGTCTATTTGAGGAGTGCGTCGTGGCACAGGAATATACTGTTGAACAGCTCAACTATGGTCGTAAAGTCTATGACTTTATGCGTTGGGATAACGTCGCGTTCGTCATTTCGGGCACTTTGTTAATCCTGTCACTGGTTGTTATAGGTGTGCGCGGGTTTAACTGGGGGTTGGATTTCACCGGTGGTACGGTGATTGAAATTAACCTGGAAAAACCGGCCGATCTGGATTTAATTCGTGGCTCGCTGGAAAAAGCCGGTTTTGCCGATCCGTTGATTCAAAACTTCGGCAGCAGCCGTGATGTGATGGCGCGCATGCCGCTGAGCGTGGGCACTTCAGGTCAGGAACTGGGCAACAAAGTGGTCACCGTGATTAACCAGGGCACAGAACAGAGTGCAACGGTGAAGCGTATCGAGTTTGTTGGGCCGAGCATGGGTAATGATTTGGCGCAAGACGGTGCGATGGCGCTGCTGGCCGCATTGATCTGTATCTTGATCTACGTGGGTTTCCGCTTCGAATGGCGTTTGGCGCTGGGGACGGTACTGGCATTGGCGCACGATGTGATCATCACCATGGGGGTGTTCTCGCTGTTTCAAATCGAAATCGATTTGACCATCGTGGCATCGCTGATGTCGGTTATCGGCTACTCGCTGAACGACAGCATCGTGGTATCAGATCGTATTCGTGAAAACTTCCGCAAAATTCGCCGTGGTACGCCTTACGAAATCATGAACGTGTCGCTGACTCAGACGTTGAGCCGTACGTTGATGACCTCCGGCACCACGCTGGGTGTAGTGCTGATGCTCTACATTTTCGGCGGCGCTATGCTGGAAGGTTTCTCGTTGGCGATGCTGATCGGGGTGTCTATCGGTACCATCTCCTCCATCTACGTGGCCTCGGCGCTGGCGCTGAAACTCGGGATGAAGCGCGAGTACCTGCTGGTGCAGAAAGTCGAGAAGGAAGGGGCGGATCAGCCTTCCCTCCCGCTTTAAGTATTTACGATAACCTTGATGAAAATCCCTGCTGCGGCAGGGATTTTTTTTTGCATTGAGGCGCAGTGGTCTCAACCTGATGCAGGCGCACAAAACCTAATTGTTCCGGTGTAACGCCGCTCAGGCGTACGCCGAATACGGCTTCGGTTTTGGGCAAGAGTGCGGCATCCAGAGTGAGCTGCTGTGTTTGTGTTTCGCTCGGCAATGGCTTATTGCTGACCGGGTCGATCTGACCCCAGTCGAGCTGTGCGTGAAATGAAGGCAATGCGGCGCCTTCAAGAAGTCGAACGTGCAATAGTGCCTGAGTGCCGTTGGCTTCGGGTTCAATGTGGCTCAGTGAAATACTCAGTTTTCCAATGTTGCTTTGCAAAATAGCGCTGGTTTTCGCATCGGGTAACAGGTAAACGCCGTGGGTAGAGTGGCTGTTTAACGTATTTTGCTGCTCCAGAGCTAACGCTTGCGCCGTCAGCGTTTGTAATTGCCGGTTCAGTTGCCCGACTTCTCGTTGCAGCGTAGGGGTCTGCGGCGGCGCGGCACAGCCCGCTAGTGCCAGCATCAGGAGGCCAGATGCACGATAACATTTAATCATTCAGGTTTTTCCCTCATTGCATTATGCATTTTCTCGTATCGTCTTTGAGTGGCAAGTGTATAAGTGTAGTGGCGAATGGGAGCTAAATCATGTCGCGTTTGTGCCAGCGGGTGTGCAAATATTGGCTTGTAAGCGCTGGATATTTGGGTTAGTCAGCCAATTCAGGGTAAACTAGGCGCAAGAGAAGCTAATCATCGGGATACGTTATGCACTGCCCATTCTGCTCCGCTGTTGATACCAAAGTTATTGATTCCCGTCTGGTCGGCGAAGGCACGCAGGTGCGCCGCCGCCGTCAATGTCTGGTGTGCAATGAGCGCTTTACCACGTTCGAAGTGGCGGAGCTGGTGATGCCCCGGGTGATAAAAAGTAATGACGTTCGCGAGCCCTTTAATGAAGACAAATTACGGAAAGGGATGCTGAAAGCGTTAGAAAAACGCCCCGTGAGTGCGGATGATGTCGAAAACGCCATCAACCATATCAAATCGCAGCTGCGCGCAACAGGTGAGCGTGAAGTCACCGCCAAGATGATTGGCAATCTGGTGATGGATGCCCTGAAACATTTGGATAAAGTCGCTTATATTCGTTTTGCCTCCGTGTACCGCAGCTTTGAGGATATCCGGGAGTTTGGCGAAGAGATCGCTCGGTTACAGGATTAGTAATATGGAACGGCAAGATGAATTCTGGATGGCGCGCGCACTTGAATTAGCGCGCCGTGGGCGCTTTACTACTTCGCCAAACCCTAACGTTGGCTGTGTGATTGTGCGTGACGGTGAGATGGTCGGTGAAGGTTATCATCTACGCGCCGGCGAGCCCCATGCGGAAGTGCATGCATTACGTATGGCGGGCGAACGAGCACGGGGCGCGACCGCCTATGTGACGTTGGAGCCGTGTAGCCATCACGGACGCACGCCGCCCTGCGCCGATGCGCTGATTGCGGCGGGCGTGGCGCGCGTTGTGGCGGCTATGCAGGATCCGAACCCGCAGGTGGCCGGGCGTGGTCTGCACCGTTTGCAGCAGGAGGGGATCGCCGTCAGCCACGGCCTGATGATGCAGGATGCCGAACAGGTGAATCTGGGGTTTCTTAAACGGATGCGCACGGGTGTTCCGTATGTGCGCCTTAAGATCGCCGCCTCGCTGGATGGTCGCACTGCAATGGCTTCGGGAGAAAGCAAGTGGATTACCTCTGCTGAGGCTCGTCAGGATGTGCAGCGTTTTCGCGCACAAAGCGCCGCTATCCTCAGCAGCAGTGCCACCGTGCTGGCCGACGATCCATTACTCACGGTTCGTTGGGATGCGTTAGATTCAGATACGAAACAACAGCTTCCTGAGACAGCGCTTGCGCAGCCCGTACGTGTGATTGTCGATAGCCATGGCCGGGTGACGCCTCAACATCAATTGGTCCATCAACCGGGCCAAACCTGGTTGGCGAGCACCCAGCCGAACAATCACACTGCGTGGCCTGAAGGTGTTGAGCACCTTACACTGCCCGCTCACGGTGGCGGTGTCGATTTGGTCGCGTTAATGATGACACTGGGTAAGAGCCAGATTAATTCAGTTTGGGTTGAGGCCGGCGCTACGCTAGCGGGTGCGTTATTAAATGCGGACGTGGTTGATGAATTGATCGTCTATATGGCCCCGAAACTGTTGGGACAAGATGCCCGGGCGCTGTGTGTGCTGCCGGGATTAACGCAGTTGGCGAAAGCGCCTTCATTTACGCTGATAGAGGTCCGCCAGATTGGTCCCGATCTCCGTCTGCGCTTGATACCGCAATCCTGACGCCGATATCGTGCGGCTTTGGTCTGCTCTGGCTTCAATAGGGTGTGGTAGACAAAACCGGATACGCCGTCGCAAGAATGTGATAGAATCCACACATCCCCCCCGCGGGGTATTAGCATGCGATTATGATTATAAGGAACGCTATGAACGTCATTGAAGGTGTTGTTGCCACCCCTGATGCCCGCATCGCGATTGCGATTGCCCGCTTCAACCATTTCATCAACGATAGCCTGCTGGAAGGTGCTATCGATGCGTTGAAACGTATTGGTCAGGTCAAAGATGAAAACATTACCGTAGTGTGGGTGCCGGGTGCCTATGAGCTGCCGATGACGGCGCGTGCGCTGGCGAAAAGTGGTTATGACGCGGTTGTGGCACTGGGCACAGTGATCCGTGGCGGCACAGCGCACTTCGAATATGTTGCGGGTGAATGCAGCTCCGGGTTGGCCCATGTTGCCATGAACAGCGATATTCCGGTGACGTTTGGCGTATTGACGACGGAAAGCATCGAGCAGGCCATTGAACGTGCTGGCACCAAAGCGGGTAATAAAGGCGCGGAAGCCGCGCTGACTGCGCTGGAAATGATTAACGTATTGAAAGATATCAAATAAATTTGATTAAGAAAGGGGTATTCCGTGAAACCTGCTGCTCGTCGCCGCGCTCGTGAATGTGCGGTTCAAGCGCTGTATTCCTGGCAGTTGTCAAAGAATGACATTGCTGATATTGAACTGCAATTCCTGAGTGAGCAGGATGTCAAAGATGTCGACATCAACTACTTTCGCGAGTTGCTGGCGGGCGTCGCCATGCAGGCAGAAAAACTGGATGCATTGATGGCACCCTACCTGTCACGTCAGCTCGAAGAGTTGGGGCAGGTGGAGAGAGCCGTGTTGCGTATTGCGTTGTTCGAATTGAGCAAGCGCGACGACGTTCCTTACAAGGTTGCCATCAACGAAGCCATTGAGTTGGCGAAAGTGTTCGGTGCGGAAGATAGCCACAAGTTTGTCAACGGCGTATTGGATAAAGTAGCACCGACGGTGCGCCAAACGAAGAAGTAACGCTCAGGGCCGGAATACCGGCCCTGTTCGCGATTGCCCTTGACGGAAACGGTTATGGTTTACGGTGAGTTTGATCTGATTGTCCGTTATTTCAATCGCGCAAACGCGTACAAGGCCGGAAATCCGCGTCGCGATGTGGAATTGGGGACTGGCGACGATTGCGCGTTGCTCTCGGTGGCTGAAAAGCAGCTTTTAGCCGTCAGTACCGATGCCCTAGTTTCCTGGGTACATTTCCTGCCTACTATCGATCCGGCTGATTTGGGTTACAAATCGCTAGCGGTGAACCTGAGCGATCTGGCGGCCATGGGGGCCGATCCTGCCTGGCTCTCTTTGGCCATTACCTTACCAGAAATCAACAGCGCATGGCTGGCGGCCTATAGTGATAGTCTGTTCACGCTGCTGGATTACTACGGAATGCAACTGATCGGCGGCGATACCACGCGTGGCCCTCTGAGCCTGACATTGACCATCCATGGGTTGGTGCCTGCCGGTCGCGCGCTGACTCGTGCCGGTGCGCGCATTCAACTTGACGCTATCCCATACTCATCGGCAATGATGCAGCACGTTGAACCCGATCAGGCGCTGCGTTGGGCACTGTCTGGTGGCGAAGACTATGAACTGTGCTTTACCGTGCCAGAAATTAATCGCGGGGCAATTGATATGGCGCTGGGTCAGCTCGGCGTTGGCTACACGTGCATTGGCCAAATTGCACCGTCTTCCGAGGGGTTACGCTTTTTCCGTGGTGACAACGCGGTGGAACTGAACTGGAAAGGCTATGACCACTTTAGCCAATGACCGTGAAGCGAAGCGTGCCGCGAAGCAGCGCTTGCGCCTGAGCAACCCTTGGCATTTGCTGGCAACCGGATTTGGCAGCGGTCTCTCTCCTTGGATGCCGGGGACTGCGGGTTCGCTGGCGGCGATCCCGGTGTGGTATTTGCTTTCTTTCCTGCCCTGGCAGCTTTATTCGCTGACCATCATGCTCAGCATTTGCATTGGCGTCTACCTGTGTCACCAAACGGCCAAAGACATGGGCGTGCACGATCACGGCAGTATTGTCTGGGATGAGTTTGTCGGGATGTGGATTACGCTGATGGCAATTCCCGATGAACAGTGGCAGTGGGTGCTGGCCGGTTTTGTGGTGTTTCGTATTCTGGATATTTTCAAACCCTGGCCAATACGCTGGTTTGATCGCAACGTGCATAGCGGTATGGGCATCATGATTGACGATATTGTGGCAGGCATCATCTCAGCAGGCATTATCTACTGGATAGGGCATCACTGGCCACTGTTCTCCTGAGCCCTACCGTTTTCTTAATTAATTGTTTTATTGACCTGATAGACCGGGGCGGCGGCCCCGGTCTATCAGATTATTGCAGCCACTCATCAATGCGGCGCTCAATGCCCGCCACATCCAATCCCAAATCGTGGCGAACTTCTTCCTGTGTTCCTTGCGGAATAAAGCTGTCCGGCAGTCCCAGATTCAGCACGGGAATGCCCAGCCGTTGTGCCATAACCACTTCGTTTACACCGCTACCTGCACCGCCCATCAGCGCATTCTCTTCCAGCGTAACCAGCAGATCGTGGCTTTGCGCCAGTTCAGCGATCAGCGCTTCATCCAGCGGTTTGACGAAACGCATGTCGACTAACGTGGCATCGCGTTTTTCAGCAACCTGCTGTGCTTCTGGCAGCAGCGTCCCGAAGTTAAGGATGGCAACCTTCTCGCCTTTGCGTCGTACCACACCCTTGCCGATAGGCAATTCCTGCAACGGCTCAAGCGTGGCACCTGTCCCGGTACCTCGCGGGTAGCGCACGGCACAAGGGCCATCCTGATAACGGTAGCCGGTAAACAGCATTTGGCGGCATTCGTTCTCATCGCTCGGCGCCATGATAATCAAATCGGGAATGCAGCGCAGGAAGGACAAATCAAAAGCCCCCTGGTGCGTTTGGCCGTCTGCGCCCACAATGCCACCGCGATCGATGGCGAACAGCACCGGCAGATTCTGAATCGCGACGTCGTGAATCACCTGATCGTAAGCGCGCTGCAAAAACGTCGAGTAGATAGCAACCACGGGTTTGTATCCGCCCAGTGCCAAACCGGCGGCAAAGGTGACGGCGTGCTGCTCGGCAATGGCAACATCGAAATATTGTTGCGGATAGTCGCGCGAGAAGCGCACCATGCCGGAGCCTTCACGCATCGCTGGCGTCACCGCCATCAGTTTGCTGTCTTTAGCGGCGATTTCACACAGCCAATCACCAAAAATGGCGGAGTAGGTGGGGAGACCCGCTTTGCTTTTTGGCAAGGTGCCGCTGGCCGGATCAAACTTCGGCACGGCATGCCAGCTAATAGGATCCTGCTCAGCCGGAGCATAACCACGGCCTTTTTTGGTCATGATATGCAGTAACTGCGGGCCTTTCAGGCTACGCATGTTTTTCAGGGTTTGAGCCAATCCGACTACATCGTGACCGTCGACCGGGCCGATGTAGTTAAAACCGAGCTCTTCAAACAGCGTTCCCGGCACGACCATACCTTTCAGGTGTTCCTCGGTGCGTTTGATCAGCTCTTTGATCGGCGGGATGCCAGACAGGACTTTTTTCCCGCCTTCACGCAGGGTGGAGTAGAGTTTGCCTGATAACAGCTGCGCAAGGTGATTGTTGAGCGCCCCGACGTTCTCGGAAATGGACATCTCGTTGTCGTTCAATACCACCAGTAGATCGGAGCGAATGTCGCCTGCGTGGTTCATCGCTTCAAACGCCATACCTGCCGTCAGCGCACCGTCGCCGATAACGCACACAGTGCGGCGTCCTTTGCCTTCGCGTTCGGCGGCAACCGCCATTCCCAGCCCGGCGCTGATCGAGGTGGAGGAGTGGCCGACGCTCAGCACGTCATATTCACTCTCGCCACGCCAGGGGAATGGGTGCAGGCCGCCTTTTTGACGGATGGTGGCAATACGATCGCGGCGCCCGGTAATGATTTTGTGCGGATAGGCCTGATGGCCGACATCCCACACCAGATGGTCAAACGGCGTATTGTAGACGTAGTGCAACGCCACGGTGAGTTCAACGGTGCCGAGCCCTGACGCAAAGTGGCCACTGGAGCGGCTGACGCTGTCCAGCAGATATTGACGAAGTTCATCGCACAGTTTTGGCAGGCTGTCACGTGGCAGTATGCGCAGTTCGTCAGGTGTTTCCACTAAAGCCAGTGTAGGGTACTTTGCAATATCAAAACTCATTTGCGACTCATTCTGAGGTGTTATTCCCGTTCTCTTTCAAGCGGCGAATGGAGCGTCCATCTGGGTGTTATCGCCGTGCGACACGCTTGAAATCCACTGGGTGATGTTGAAATTATTTATCTCGTTCGACGATATAATTCGCCAATGCCTGCAGCGCCGAGGTATCAAGCGGTGTTGTACTGGCCGCTTGCAGCTCATCCAGTGCTGCCAGTGATTCCTGATAAAGATCTCGCGCTTTTGCTCGCGCACTGTCAAGCTCAAGCAGGCCGGGATAAGTGCTTTTACCCAGTTGCTGATCGGCCCCTTGTCGTTTGCCGGTTGTGGCACTGTCTCCGACCACATCAAGAATGTCATCCTGCACCTGAAAGGCCAGGCCGATAGCATTGGCATAGCGATCGAGGTAGGGCAGGGCCGCTCGGCCGGAGGCGCCAGCGCTCAGCGCGCCGAGCCTGACCGCCGCGCGAATCAATGCACCGGTTTTATGGCGATGAATTTGCTCCAGTGCAGACAGACTGACCTGCTTACCTTCCGCAGCCAGATCCAGCGCTTGTCCGCCACACATGCCTGCCACGCCGCTGGCCTGCGCCAGTTCCGCGACCATTGACAGGCGATCTCGCTCGCCAACTTCCGGCATCGATGCCTCTGCCAAAATGGAAAACGCCAGCGTTTGAAGTGCATCTCCGGCCAGAACCGCAGTGGCTTCACCAAATTTAATGTGGCAGGTCGGTTGACCACGGCGCAAGTCATCGTCATCCATGGCGGGTAAATCGTCATGAATCAGCGAATAGGCGTGGATACATTCCACTGACGCTGCGGGGGCATCCAGACTGGTCAGCGGAATGCCGAAAAGTTGCCCGGTGGTATAAACCAAAAAAGGCCGAAGGCGTTTGCCTCCCAGCAATGCGCCGTATGCCATGGCGTCAACCAACGGACTGCCCTGAAACGGCAAGCTTGAGATAAACCGGTTTAATGCCTGGTTAACGCGATCGGCATGGGCGCTTAATTGCGCGGCGAATTCCGTCATAGTGACTTACTGTTCTGGTTTGTGGCGCCCTGCGTAAAGGGGGACAGCGCGGCATCCGGCTCATCGCTAAGCAGAATCTGCACGCGTTGTTCCGCCTGTTGCAACTGCAACTGTCCCTGTCGCGTCAACTGTATACCGTTTTCAAAGGCGCTTAGCGCCTCTTCCAGCGGCAAGTCTCCCGACTCAAGGCGGGTGACAATCTGTTCCAACTGTTGCAGTGCGTGCTCAAAACTCAGCGCTGAATCAGCATCGTTTGGCATTTCGCGGTTTGCCTCTGCGTGAGGCGGTGTTTTTTTTGCAGGCATGACCTATTTTACATCCTGATCGCTAAGTGACGCTGTTCTTTTATTGTCGTTAATCGTTCTGCCCGGCATGGCCCATCGCACAGATATGCGCATCCTTCCTGCGCGCAGCGTGCGAGAAGATGATATACTCCGCGCCCTGGATGCTATTGGTAAAATCATCCCATTGAACGAGTTTACCGATAACGTGAATGTAGCACTCGGGTTAACACTTACGCCCATTTGACCAAGTAACGACGGCCATCATGAAGTTTATCATTAAATTGTTCCCGGAAATCACCATCAAGAGTCAATCTGTGCGGTTGCGCTTTATTAAGATACTTACCGGTAACATTCGTAACGTGCTCAAGCACTATGACGACCAACTGGCCGTCGTCCGTCATTGGGATCATATCGAAGTCCGTGCCAAAGAGGAAAGCCAACGCGAAGAGATTCGCGATGCGTTAACCCGTATTCCTGGCATTCATCATATTTTGGATGTTGAAGACCACGCTTACACGGACGTGCACGACATTTTTGAACAAACGCTGGCGCTTTATCGTCCTCAGCTCGAAGGAAAAAGCTTTTGTATGCGTGTGAAACGCCGTGGCAAGCACGAATTCTCTTCATAGGATGTTGAACGTTACGTCGGCGGTGGGCTTAATCAACACATCGAAAGTGCGCGCGTTAACCTCACCACGCCGTAGGTAACGGTTCATCTGGAAATCGAACAAGACCGTCTGCTGTTGATCAAAGGCTGTTATGAAGGCATTGGCGGCTTCCCGATCGGTACGCAGGAAGATGTGCTGTCGCTGATTTCCGGCGGTTTCGATTCGGGCGTATCCAGCTATATGTTGATTCGTCGCGGCTGCCGTGTGCATTACTGTTTCTTTAATCTGGGCGGTGCGGCGCATGAAATTGGCGTCAAATAGGTTGCCTATTATTTGTGGAAGCGTTTTGGCTGCTCACACCGCGTGCGCTTTGTAGCCATTGATTTTGAACCCGTGGTGGGTGAGATCCTGGAAAAAGTGGATGATGGTCAGATGGGCGTGGTGCTCAAACGCATGATAGTGCGTGCCGCTTCCCGCATTGCTGAGCGTTACGGCGTTCAGGCGTTGGTCACGGGCGAAGCGTTAGGACAGGTTTCCAGCCAAACGCTGACCAACCTGCGTCTGATTGATAATGCATCGGATACGCTGATCCTGCGCCCGCTGATTTCGCACGATAAAGAGCACATCATCAAACTGGCGCGTCAGTTAGGCACGGAAGACTTTGCCAAGACCATGCCTGAGTATTGCGGCGTGATTTCCAAGAGCCCGACGGTGAAGGCGAAGATCGAAGAAGAAGAGGGCAAGTTTGACTTTGAGATCCTCGACTGGGTGGTATCGGAAGCGCGCAATATCGATATCCGAGATATCGCAACCCAGACCTCGCAAGAAGTAACGGAAGTTGAAACCGTTGCGTCGCTTTCTGCCGACGATATTCTGCTGGATATTCGCTCTGTAGATGAGCAAGACGATCGACCGCTTGCGCTGCCAGCAGGTGTCGAAATCAAATCGCCGCCGTTCTACAAACTCAGCACGCAGTTCGGTGATCTTGATCAGGGTAAAACCTATCTGCTGTACTGCGAACGTGGCGTCATGAGTCGCTTGCAGGCGCTGTATCTGCGTGAGCAAGGGTTCAGCAACGTGAAGGTATATCGGCCTTAAATCCCTCTCGGGTCATCCTCCGCGTGTGCGGAGGGTGACGGAATCGGAGGCTTAATTACAGCCGCTTTGCTGCATCCTGATAGGCGGCAGAACGCTCTCGTTTTTCGATCGCGACCACATACACAGTGACAATATCTTCCTTAACCTGATAAATCATTCTGTAACCCGAACTGCGTAGTTTGATTTTATAACAGTTGGGCAATTCTCTTAATCTGTTTGACTCGACATGTGGATTCTGAAGAATTTCAGCCAGTTTCTTTTTGAATTGCTCTCTGATGGTTGAACCTAACTTTCGCCATTCTTTGAGCGCATTAGCATCAAAATCCAAAAAGTAAGTCATTAAAATTCCTTTTTAAATGACGTCATCTATCAATCCATTTCCTGCTTACAGGTCATCAAGCGTCACTCTGACGGGCTGAGGATTTTTCAGCCGTTGGCGAGCAACTTCGATCAATACCGCGTCCTCATCGCTTAACAGCATTTGGCGAAAGGGCAGTCGCTCATTGGTGGCAACGTATTCCAGTGTTTGATGCAGTAGCTCGGAAGGCGTCATCCCCAGTTTCTCCAAGACACTAAAAGAGCGCGCTTTAAGCTCGTCATCGATGCGAATGTTCAAGTGTCCCATGATGTTCCCCATTTAGTATGATAGCTTGCAATGACAAATGTAATTACTTTTATAATGGCATTATGGCAAACTATCATCAGGCTATCAACGCTGTTAGCCACAGAGATGTAGGCATCAATCCCGATAATCATAAATTCCCGGTGGCAGCACCAACTGCGCTGCGACTTCTGCTGCCTCGGCACGCCCCAACAGTAAATCGATAAGTTTCAAGGCGAAATCCATGCTGGTTCCGGGCCCCTGGCTGGTAAGCAGGTTGACACGGGGATCGAACACCACTCGCTTATCCATCCATTTTTCTGGCGCAATCTTTTCTTTCAGCGTGGGGTATCCGGTCATGTTGCCAACCGGGAACAACTGATGATGTTCCAGTACTAGCGCAGGCACGGCGCAAATGGCGGCAACGATTTTACCTTCCTGATGCTTCTGGCGAATACATTCCACTAGCAACGGGCTATCGCGAAAGCATTCCGCGCCCTTGACGCCACCGGGTAACACGGTGGCGTCAAACGGGTTATCCGCGACGGAGACTAGCGGTGCATCTGCCACCAACCTTGCGCCACGTGAGCAGGTGACTGTCGTCGAACCGTCGCTGGCAACACTGGCCACGGTAACGTTAATGCCAGCTCTCACCAACAGGTCGAAGGTAGTGACAGCCTCGGTTTCTTCGCTACCAGGTGCCAGACAGAGGAGTACCGATGCGGTCATATTCGCTTTCCTTAAGCTTAATCATTTCAAATAAACGGCTGTTCTCTGGCAGCGCTAGTCCGTGGGCGCGGGCGCGTTGCAGCAGATAGCCTGTAATGTAGTCAATTTCAGTATGACGCTGCGCCCGAATATCCTGCAACATCGAGGAGGTGTTCTCGGCAGTGTTCTGAATCAATTGCTCTACGTACAGTTTTACCTGTTCCTGTGAATCGGGATGGCCTTCACGCTCCATCACGCGTGCAATCTCCTGACACAGCAAGTCTATCTGCTGTGGATAGGCGCTTAACGCGCCGTTTTTGCAGTCATAAAGCACCGTCAAGGGGTTGATGACGCAGTTTGCGGCCAGTTTACGCCAGCACGTCACGATAATGTTGTTGTGCCAGGCGACATCCGGCAGCGCCTGATGCAGCAACTCTGCCAGTGCGGTGTGTGTTTCGCTGTGGGGGACGATTCCGCGGTTATTGCCGCGGGTAATGGCACCGATGTGCGTGGTGCCTCCGGCAACGTGCACCACCAGCGTCGCATCGCGTCGGGCTGCATGGGTGGTAACACCTTGCAGCAATGGCTGAGTCAAGTCAGGTAGCTCTTCCCGAGTCCCCATGCCGTTATGTAACAACAGAATAGTGCAGTTGGGCGCAATATTCGGTAACAGCGCATTGACCGCATCGGAAACCTGCCAGGCTTTTAGCGTTACCAGCAACAGTTCGCTCTGTATCAGATGTTCGGGATCGTTTGTCGGCAGCATCAGATTACACAGCGTTCCGTTCAGCATTTGCACATTGACGGCGCAGAGCGGGGCGGGAAAACGCATCCATCCCTGAACGTCGTGGCCTTGCTGATGTAATGCGGCAAGCCAAAGCTGCCCAAGTGCGCCGCA
Source organism: Symbiopectobacterium sp. (assembly GCF_047692315.1). Lineage (GTDB taxonomy): Bacteria > Pseudomonadota > Gammaproteobacteria > Enterobacterales > Enterobacteriaceae > Symbiopectobacterium. Next base: position 51,585 of record NZ_JBLLJS010000019.1, read on the forward strand.
ACCCAGCACGGTAATTTTCATCTGAGGTTTCCTTTATGAATGCGCGTAGCGCGCAGTGTGACGGCGGCTGTTTTCTTTTGGTTGATTCTTTCTGCCCAGTTAATTAAGTATTATGGCGCGCGAAAAATGGACTGCAAGCACCAAGGCCGGCGGATGTTGTTTCTCTCTGGAGAACAGGTATCATGCATGCCACATAACCCTATTCCAACGCATAAGTCAGGGAGAATTGATTATGCCATCTTTCGATATTGTATCGGAAATCGATATGCAGGAAATCCGCAACGCGGTTGAGAACGCTTCGCGCGAACTGACCAATCGCTGGGATTTCCGTAACGTACCGGCAAGTTTTGAGCTGAATGAAAAAAATGAGCAGATCAAAGTAGCCAGCGAGTCCGATTTTCAGGTGCAACAGCTGGTTGATATCCTGAGCGAAAAACTGGTGAAACGGGGTATAGAAGCGGGCGCATTGGACATTCCTGAAGAGATGGAACACAGCGGCAAGACCTACAGCGTCAACGCCAAGCTGAAACAGGGCATTGAGCCGGAGCAGGCGAAAAAAATCGTCAAGCTGATCAAAGACAGCAAGCTGAAAGTGCAGACGCAGATTCAGGGCGATCAGCTGCGCGTCACCGGCAAAGCGCGTGATGATCTGCAAGGCGTGATTGCGTTGATTCGCGGTGCGAATTTGGGGCAACCTTTCCAGTTCACTAATTTCCGCGATTAATTGCATGGGGCCAGCGATGCTGGCCCGTTTGGGCTCAGGCTTGTCCGATCAGCGCTTCGAGCTGCTAGCGACTGGTTTTCTGACGATCGATTTTAACATAGGCACTGCGCTCTTCCGGCACAACGATGGCTTCAGCCACACCCGGGTGTATGCGTATTTTTTGCGCTAACGCTGAGTCGTCCAGCGCCTCGTCGGGCAGGGCAATACGCAGGCTGCTGAGATACGGTGGCTCCTTCATACTGACGCCCACGATAAGCCACAGTGCACAGAGCAGCGTTCCTGCTGCAAACACCCAAGCCGCGCCGTGGAATTGAAACAGCGCGCCGCCCATGCTGCCACCGATGGCAACACCGATAAACTGGGTGGTGGAATAAACGCCCATTGCAGTGCCCTTATAGCCCGCCGGAGCCTCTTTGCTGATAAGCGACGGCAGCAGTGCTTCCATAATATTAAACGCCAGAAAAAACAGCTGAACGCCTGCTACGATAGGCCAGAATTGGCTGCCCGCCATCCATAAAATCCCTTCTGCGGCCAGCAGCACGATGATACAACCGACAAATACCCGCTTCATCTGCCGTTTTACTTCGGCATAGATGATAAACGGCAGTACACCAATAAATGAAATCAGCATGGTGTATAGATAAACTTTCCAGTGTGCTTCAGCGGGCAGACCGGCCTGCTCCAGCACGCGCGGCAGGGCGACAAAACTCGACATCAGCAGGATATGCAGGCACATGATGCCGATATTGAGTTTCACCAGCCGGCTGTTACTGAGTACCTGGCGAATGCTGCCGCGTACAATGGCGGATTCCCGATTAAGCGCGTGGTTCGCCGCGTTGGGGATCAGTGTCAGGGTGATCACAATACCGAGTGATGCGAGCAGGGCCATGCACCAGAACAGCGATTGTAATCCCCAGGCGTGCGCGACGATCGGGCCAAGCACCATGGCAATGGCAAAGGTCACGCCGAAACTGATGCCGATAAAAGCCATCGCTTTGGTGCGATTTTGTTCGCGTGTCAAATCTGATAGCAACGCCATAACCGCCGCCGATATCGCTCCCGCGCCCTGTAATGCGCGACCGAGGATAATGCCCCAGATATTAGTACTGAGGGCGGCAATTACGCTGCCGAGCACAAACATGAGCAAGCCGATAACAATGAGCGGTTTACGCCCGACACGATCGGAAAGCAGGCCAAAGGGCACCTGGAACAGCGCCTGCATCAAGCCATAGATACCGATAGCGAGACCAATCAAGGATTCGCTGGCACCCTGCAATGTCATGCCGTAAGTCGTAAGCACTGGCAACACCATAAACATGCCGAGCATACGCAGGGAAAAGACGGCACCTAAACCCCAGGTTGCGCGCCGTTCGCGCGGCGTCATGATGTTGTCTGTGAGGGATGTGTCGTTCATGAAAACCTCAAATTCGCGTTGGCGCTATTGTAGTGCCTTACTCATCGGGCCGTAAAATGGTGGCTTTGTTACTTGATTTGGCGCGCTGTCATAAAATGACATATTAAATGCAGCAAAACACGAGGGTGTGCGCAAAAAAACAGACGATGGAGGTCGTCTGTTTTTAACGTCAAAAATCATGTTTGCATTAGCGCAGCGCGGTGATCAGCACATCCTGCATGGGCGCCATTGAGTCGACGGACATCATCACGCTCAGTGAAGTGATGGCAACGATCGAGAACACAAAGAGTTTGCGTGCCCACACTTTGTCATCATTGGGTTTCTTGTAGCCTGACAACGCCATGCCCAACCACCAGATGCTCACGGATGCAGCAACAACCAGATATTTATACCCGGCATAACCACCCAGCGACAGCATTAGCGTTGCCACCATAAACGCCAGGATGTACAGCGTAATATGGTTTTTCGCAACGGAAATGCCTTTCACCACGGGTAATACCGGAATGTTGGCTGCCTGATAATCCTTGAAGCGGAAAATGGCGATAGCGTAGGAGTGCGGCATTTGCCACAGGCTGAAGATCAACAGCAGGATCAATGTGCCTGCATCAAACTGGTTGCTCACGGCGCAATAACCAATAACGGGCGGAGCGGCTCCGGACAGGCTGCCGATCAGCGTACCGTAGACCGAGTGGCGCTTCATATACAGACTGTAGACACCCACATATACCGCAAAGCCCATCACTGACAGCCACATAGCCAGCGGATTTGCCGCAATGTAAAGCAACGCAAAACCGGCAATACCTAACGCAGCCGCATAACCCAGCGAAACCTTGACCGAAATCAGCCCCTTCACCATGACTCTGTTTTTGGTTCTCTCCATCTTTTTGTCGATGTCGCGGTCGATGACGTTATTGAATACGCAACCGGACGCAACCACCAACGACACCCCAAACAGGGTAGCGATAAAGAGGGGATAATCGATACTGCCTTTGGACGCCAGCAGAAAACCCCCGACAACAGAAATCAGGTTGCCGAAAATGATTCCTGGTTTTGTGACTTGTAGGTATTGCTTAATCATCATGTCTGGCTCGATTACGAAATCATCATATTGTGGTGTGCGCTCATCATGATCCTGATGGACCCAACCACCACGATGGCGATAATCAGAATGGCGAACACCAGTGCTACCACGTTCCAGCACTGCCCGGAAGAGTTGTTCAGATGCAGGAAGTAGACCAGGTGAACCAGAATCTGTACCACGGCGCAACCAACCACGCCTTCCATGATCACTGCCGGTGAGGCGGAACCCGCCATCACCAGGCCGAGCGGGATCACGGTCAGAATGACCGACATAATAAAGCCGATGAGATAAGACTGAACGCTGCCGTGGCTAGCGCCGTGATCGGTCGTAGAATGACTCATTACATCGCCCCCATCAGATAAACTACGGTAAAGACACAGATCCATACCACGTCAAGGAAGTGCCAGAACAGGCTCAGACACATCAAACGGGTTTTCACGGTAGGGGTGATACCCCAACGTGAGACCTGGATCATCATCACGATAAGCCAGATTAGACCGGAGATGACGTGGATCCCGTGGGTACCTACCAGCGCAAAGAAGGCTGACAGGAACGCGCTGCGATCCGGGCCGTATCCTTCTGCAATCAGGTGATGGAATTCATAGATTTCCATCCCGATAAACACCAGACCGAACAGAAGGGTGATGGCCAGCCAGGTGTTGATGCGTGCCACGTTGCCTTTATACATGGCGATCATCGCCATGCCGAAGGTGATACTGCTCAGCAGCAGAGCGAAGGTTTCGACCAGTACAAATTTGAGGTCAAACAGCCCTTTTCCGGACGGGCCGCCCGCCGTGCCGTTCACCAGAACGGCAAAAGTGGCGAACAGCGAGCCGAAAATGATCAGATCGCTCATGAGGTAGACCCAGAACCCCAGCACCTTGGTGCCGCTGGCGTCGTGGTGCCCATGCTCGGCATGGGCGTCATGAGCAGCGTGATGATGCGTCAGAGTTTCAGTTGCCATGTTTCACACCTGTTTTGCTGATATTGTCGAAGTGCTGGTTTTCGATCTCTTCGATTTGTTTGACCGGAACGTAGTAATCCACATCGCGGTTAAAGCTGTGCACGATCCAGGTCGCTATCATGCCGACAAAGCCGACAATCACCATCCACCAGATATGCCAGATCATGGCGAAGCCAAATACCAGGCTGAACGCCGAGATAATCACGCCTGCACCGGTGTTCTTCGGCATATGAATTTCTTCATAGCTGGCCGGTTTTTTATACGCTTCACCGCGCTCTTTCTGTTCCCAAAAGGCATCGCGCTCCTGAATATGCGGCACGATAGCAAAGTTGTAGAACGGCGGCGGAGAAGAGGTCTCCCATTCCAGCGTACGGCCACCCCACGGGTCACCGGTCAAATCACGATTTTGGTCGCGATCGCGGATACTGACATAGAACTGAATGACTTGGCACAGCACGCCCAGACCAATCAGCACGGCGCCGACTGAAGCGACGACCAGCAGCGAGTGGAATTGTGGGTCAATCTGTTGGCTAAGACGACGGGTCATGCCCATGAAGCCCAGCACGTACAGCGGCATAAAGGCAGTGAAGAAGCCGATAATCCAGAACCAGAAAGCGCGTTTACCCCAGGTTTCGTTCAGCGTGAAGCCGAAAGCTTTCGGGAACCAGTAGGTGATACCGGCAAACACACCGAACACCACGCCGCCGATGATCACGTTATGGAAGTGCGCAATCAGGAACAGGCTGTTGTGCAACACAAAGTTGGCACCCGGCACCGCCAGCAGCACCCCGGTCATCCCACCGATGGTAAAGGTGATGATGAAGCCAGTGGTCCAGTACATGGCGGAGTTCGGTTGAATTCGGCCCTGATACATGGTGAACAGCCAGTTGAAAATTTTCACCCCGGTCGGGATGGAAATGATCATTGTCGCTATACCAAAGAAGGCGTTAACGTTCGCGCCAGACCCCATGGTGAAGAAGTGGTGCAGCCAAACAATAAACGACAGGACGGTAATCGCGATGGTTGCCCACACCAGTGAGGTGTAGCCAAACAGACGCTTCCTACAGAAAGTAGCAACCACTTCGGAGTAAACACCGAAGATTGGCAGCACCAGAATGTACACCTCAGGATGGCCCCAGGCCCAGATCAGGTTGATGTACATCATCATGTTGCCGCCCATATCGTTGGTAAAGAAACGGGTGCCCAGATAGCGATCCAGGGTCAGCAATGCAATGGTCACGGTCAGAATCGGGAACGCCGCGATGATCAGCACGTTGGTGCACAGTGCCGTCCAGGTAAAGACCGGCATTTTCATCAGCGTCATGCCCGGTGCGCGCATACGGATAATGGTGGCGAAGAAGTTCACCCCGGTCAGCGTAGTGCCCAGACCGGATATCTGTAGACTCCATATCCAGTAATCGACCCCTACGCCGGGGCTGTACTCCTTACCGGAAAGCGGCGGGTAGGCCACCCAACCTGTTTGTGCAAATTCCCCGATACCGAGCGACAGGTTAATCAGGATAACGCCTACCACGAACAGCCAGAAGCTGAGCGAGTTGAGGAAGGGGAAGGCCACGTCGCGCGCGCCGATTTGCAACGGCACAGCCAGGTTCATCAGACCGACCACAAACGGCGTTGCCACGAAGAAAATCATGATTACGCCGTGCGCGGTAAATATCTGATCGTAGTGGTGCGCGTTGAGGAAACCTGCCTCACTCGCCGAAGCCAGTACTTGTTGACCGCGCATCATGATGGCATCGGCAAAGCCACGCAACATCATGATAAACGCGACGATCATGTACATGATGCCGATACGTTTGTGATCTACCGAGGTGAACCACTCGGCCCACAGCCACTTCCATTTGCCGAAGTAGGTGATGGCCGCTAAAAGCGCCAGGCCGCCGACAATAATACCGGCCACCGTGACCATGATAATGGGTTCATGATACGGAATCGCATCAAGAGTTAGTTTTCCGAACATCGTCTTATCCCTCGGCGCCTTGGTGCGAGGCGTGCTCGCTCATGTTCATGTTGTCACCGTGTTGCATGCCATCTTGTTCCGTTTCACTTCCCGCATGGTGATGCGCAGGCGCGCCGCCACTTTGCGTGAATTTGTGAATCAGGTTTTCAAACAGCTCAGGTTGCACGCTGGAGAAGTACTCTACCGGGTGGAATTCGCTGGGTTTTGCCAGAGCATTGAATTCTTCGGTGCTGTTTAGCGTTTTGCTGGACGCGCGCACGGTGGCAACCCACTGATCGAATTCCTGCTGGCTTGGCGTAGCGATGGCGGTAAACTTCATGCCAGAGAAGCCTTTCCCGCTATAACCACCGGAAATACCATCGTATTTACCCGGCTCATTGGCGATAAGATGCAGTTTGGTTTGCATACCGGCCATGGCGTAAATCTGCCCACCCAGACGCGGGATGAAGAAGGAGTTCATCACCGTATCGGAGGTGATCTTGAAGTTCACCGGTACATTGGCAGGGAACGCTAGCTCATTGACCGTGGCGATACCCAATTCCGGGTATACAAACAGCCACTTCCAGTCGAGGGAAATCACTTCGACGGTAATCGGCTTGGCCTCGGAGGCCAACGGCTTATACGGATCGAGCGAATGGGTGGTTTTCCAGGTAATAGTACCCAGAATAAGAATGATGATGATGGGAACTGTCCATACCACCGCTTCAATCTTGTTGGAGTGTGACCAGTTCGGGGTATATTTTGCCTTGGTGTTGGAAGCGCGGAACTTCCAGGCAAAAGCGATGGTCATCACGATTACCGGAATAACCACGATCAACATCAACCCGATTGCCGTCAGAATCAACGACCGTTGCTCCAACCCGACCTGTCCTTTGGGGTTAATCAATGCCATATCGCAACCGCCCAGTAGTGCTGCGGTTGCGAATAAAGACAACATCCCAAAAATTTTATTGTATTTCCTGAGTCTCATCTAGCGACCTCAATAACAAGGGCTCTATTGTCATTTCATGCGAGCGGGTATTTTACGGTAAGGTTACTGCACTGTAAACATGATTAAGGTTATGTCAGCGCTTTGTTGCTGATTTTTGCCCTGAATGTCACAATTATCTTGTCGTCAGGAAAAATTTATTAAAAACAGTGAATTAAATTTGTCCCGTAGAGAAGTATGGATGGATAAAAAAATTACAACCCGCTTGATGGGTAATTTTCCATCGAATGAACTTCGTTTGCTCTCGCACTTTTTCCTGACAATAAAATAGCCAGGAAAAAGTGAGCCAACGCGAAAAATAACGTAATAATACGATGGAGTGATAACTACGCTGGTTTAGCGCTATTTTCACGCATCAGTCGAGGGTGAATTTCGTAAGGATAAATAGTCGAGCAAACTACCAAAAAGCGCGCCGAAAATGACAAGAATACCCCATATCATCAGAAGGTTATCATTGATTTTATCAACTGCATTGGCACCCAGCGCGTGGGCTATCGTTAGGGTCAACCAGATGAATAACAGCGCACATCCTGCTGCTAACACCTGCAGTGCGAGGCGATAATAGCGGGGGTAGGTGGTGCGCGGCATAAAGGTGTCGGTGCGTTGGGTATATTCCAGGGGTTGTCGGCATACCAGCAGTAAAATCAATCCCGGAACAGAGATTGTGATGGTAAATAAATGGTAAATAAATAGAACCAGGCTCAATCGTAGGTTTCGACTAACCAGCCAGCGATGGGGCCAACGTAGACGCGCCCTACGGCAGAGAGGGCGGAAAGCAGCGCGAACTGTGTGGCGGAAAACGACTTGTTGCACAAGGTCATCAGTAACGCAACGAACGCAGCGGTACCCATCCCGCCACACAGGTTTTCCAGAAAGATGACGCCTGCCATGGTCACCAGATTTTTGGCGGTGATCGCCAGCAGCCAGTAGCCCGCATTGGAGATAGCCTGCAAGATACCGAATATCAGCAGGGCACGGAACAACGTGAGGCGCTGCATCAATAGCCCGCCATACAAGGCACCCACGATGGTGGCAAAGAGCCCCAGCGTTTTGTTGACCAGCCCAACGTCGCCCGCATTGAAACCCACGCCACGAATCAGGAAGGGTGTACTGAGGCTCATTGCGAACGCATCGCCTAATTTATACAGCACGATCAGCAATAAAATCAGCCAGGCGTTATTGCGTGAAAAAAAGTCGCGCAGCGGGGCAAACATCGCTTGCTCAAGGGTGCGCGGTGCCGGGGCATCTAACACTGGCTCTGGCGCCCGCAAGGTGGCGATAATGCCCGGCAGCAGTAACAGCGCCATCAGCACATAGGTGGCGTGCCAACCGAGATAGCGATCGGCCAGCCACAGCGCCAGTCCACCGGAAACCAGCATGGCTAGATGGTAGCCCAGCACCAGCACTGAAATGGCCGCACCCGTGCCGCGTTGATCTGCAGGTAATAGATCCGTTTTGTAGGCGTCAAAAACGATATCCTGCGAGGCGGAGCAAAATGCCACCAAAACGGCAATCACGGCTAACCACCACAGGTGTTTGCCGGGTTCAAGCAGTGCCATGGCGGCAATCAAACCCACCAGCAGCACCTGGCTTATCAGCAGCCAGCCGCGGCGTCGGCCGAGAAAGGGTGGGGTGTAGCGGTCCATCATCGGTGCCCACATAAACTTGAAAACATAGGCTTGTCCCACCAGGGAGAAGAAACCGATGGTTTTCAAATCGACGTTGGCAACGGTCATCCATGCCTTCAACGCGCCGGAGGTCAGCGCCAGCGGCAGCCCGGAAGCGAAGCCCAGCACCAGGAGTGACAGTGAATAAGGTTGACGAGCAAGGGTAAAAAAACGATGTAGCATGGCAGATCCTTTCCTCTATCCCACCGGACAGGATAGAGGAAAACAGCGTGGGAAATTATCGGGCGTTAGCCTTAATGAAGCTGCTGACAGTAGTGTCTTGCGCCATATCATTGATGACATCGCCCAATACTGTATTGACGGCGTTGGTGATTTTTTCGTTGGTCGCGGTCAGGGCGCCCTGGATATTATAGGTAGAACGGTAATTCTTGACCTGTTTGTTGCCGTTGGCTGCCTGAGAGATGATCGAAATATCCGCGCGTGCGGTGATGTTATGGCGCAGGTTGCCTTCCGCGACGTCAGCATACAGTTGGTTAACGACGATTTGCAGAGCAACCGGGCCACCAGTGCCGATCATGTAACCGCGTGCAGCCATCTGTTTTTCCAGCGCTTCTTGCAGCAGGAAACGCAGATCGCGCGAAGGTGTCAGAACAATCAGTTGCCCGTCACGGTTAACTTTGGCTAAGGCCTGATCGGCACGCTGATCGGCCCCATTGATGCTGGCGGTAATGCCCATCAGGGTCGGATCTTGCGCTGGCACGTTAATTTTAGGAGAGACATCAAGCGTATTGCTTTGATTGGCGCATCCGGCGAGCATCAGCACGGCCAATACGGGAAAAAACAGTTTTTTTAACATTGTGCATTTTCTCAGTAATGATTAGGGTGGTTCGCTGGTAAAAAATTCCCGTTATCATACCATCGCCGCCAGTGGGGGAAAGGGCGAATTCAGGGGAAATACTCTGGAAATGGCCATTTTTTCGACGCGATGCGAAGAGATATCACAACGCCAGGCCATCTGGCGGTGAGGTAAGTACATTCTCCTGCCAGTGGAATATACTGTTTGGCAAGGTTAACAAGCTCAAAGGTAATAATAATGATGCATGCCACCATTGAGGCGAAATTGCGAGCCGCCTTCGCGCCTACGCATCTGGATGTGATCAATGAAAGCCATCAACACCGCGTGCCTGCAGGCTCGCAAAGCCATTTCAAGGTGGTGCTGGTGAGCGATCAATTTATCGGACAACGCACCATTGGCCGCCATCGCGCTGTCTATGGCGTACTGGCGGCGGAATTAGAGAATGGCCTGCATGCGTTGGAGCTACATATGTTTACCCCGCAAGAGTGGGTTGATGCGCAAGGGCAAGCGCCCAAATCGCCAGCGTGCGGCGGTGCGGGCATCGATGCCTGAACCGTGTTGAATGCGTGCAAAAACGTATCAATTAGAGGTGACCGACATCAAAGCGCGCTTATCTTGTCATAATAGTCTGCGCGCTGTTCTCGACTCACTCCCTCTATGCCGCTATAATGCCGCGTCTTATTTTCCGGAAATGTCATCGGGACGCTTCTGACGACAAGGAACAGGGTTCAGATACCAGCTGTTGCTGTCCCGGTTCTGTGGGGTTATGTCCAAACCGACACCCATGCGTATATGGTTTTGGAGCTGATCGAGCACTGTGATTTTTTGAGGTAACAAGATGCAAGTTTCAGTTGAAACCACCCAAGGCCTTGGTCGCCGCGTAACAATTACCGTCACTGCAGATAGCATTGAAGAAGCGGTAAAAAAAGAGCTGGTTAATGTCGCTAAAAAAGCGCGCGTTGACGGTTTTCGTAAAGGCAAAGTGCCTATGAACATCATCGCTCAGCGTTATGGCGCCTCTGTGCGTCAAGACGTATTGGGCGATCTGATGCAGCGTCATTTCGTTGACGCCATCATTAAAGAAAAAATCAACCCCATTGGTGCGCCGAATTATGTGCCGGGCGAATACAAACTGGATGCAGATTTCACCTACGCAGTAGAGTTTGAAGTCTATCCGGAAGTAGAGCTGAAAGGCCTGGATACCATCGAAGTAGAAAAACCGCTGGTTGACGTGGTTGATGCTGATGTTGATGCCATGCTGGAAACGCTGCGCAAGCAACAAGCCACCTGGAAAGAAACCGATGCAGCAGCGGGTGCAGAAGATCGCGTAACCGTTGATTTTACTGGCACCATCGACGGCGAAGTGTTTGATGGCGGTAAAGCGTCTGATTTCGTTCTGGCCATGGGCCAGGGCCGCATGATCCCGGGTTTTGAAGAAGGTCTGGTTGGTCACAAAGCCGGTGAAGAATTCACCATCGACGTCACCTTCCCAGAAGACTATCACGCTGAAAACCTGAAAGGGAAAGCGGCTCAGTTCGCTATCGTCCTGAAGAAAGTTGAAGAGCGTGAACTGCCGGAACTGACCGCAGATTTCATCGCACGTTTCGGCGTGGCTGATGGTTCTGTTGAAGGCCTGCGCGCTGAAGTGCGTAAAAACATGGAGCGTGAGCTGAAAGGCGCTGTGCGTAACCGTATCAAGTCTCAGGTGATCGACGGTCTGGTGAAAGCCAACGACATCGATGTTCCTGCTGCACTGATCGATGGTGAAATTGACGTTCTGTGTCAGCAAGCGGCACAGCGTTTTGGTGGCAACGCCAAGCAAGCTGCCGAACTGCCGCGTGAGCTGTTCGAAGAACAAGCCAAACGTCGCGTTGTCGTCGGCTTGCTGCTGGGCGAAGTGATCAGCACCAATGAACTGAAGGCGGATGACGCCCGCGTTAACGCGCTGATCGAAGAGATGGCTTCTGCCTACGAAGAACCGCAAGAAGTGGTTGCTTACTACAGCAAAAACAAAGAGCTGATGAACAACATGCGTAACGTTGCTCTGGAAGAGCAAGCGGTTGAAGTGGTGTTGTCCAAAGCGAAAGTGGTAGAGAAAGCCGTCAGCTTCAACGATCTGATGAACCAACCTGCCACGGCGTAATTCGCTGTCTGGCTACTGTCGGTTATCTTTTTCCAAAAAAGCCCGCGCCTCTGGCGTGGGCTTTTTGTTATCTCTGATTCTCGTTCGACAAACCCTATCCGCCACGGTTACGTCAGATTGCACTATGATAAGTGTATCTGTGCGCGGCATTTAAACGTTTCGTGAGTGGTAAAATCCGTTTTGTCTCTCAATCGTGCAACATCTTATTTTTTTATGCAAAGCGCGGTTTGATATGCAAGGCATTGTAAACGGGGTGGGCACGATAACCCTTTAATCTAAAATAAGAGATAGTGTAAGCTTGAAATAGCGCGCAATGCCCCAACTAGAAGAAACAGAGGCGCGTGGTCATGGATTTTGGCGAGTCGGTGTCGTTCTCAAGAGGAATGCGGCGCAGGCCTGAGATGGTCAACCCGTGTTATCTCAAGTAGAATCTGATACATGGCACCAAAAGCATTTTATCGAGGAGAGGTGAATGTTATACAGTGGCGAACAAGAAAAATTAGCACCCCAGATGGCTCTGGTGCCGATGGTGGTGGAACAGACTTCGCGCGGGGAACGCTCTTACGATATTTTTTCCCGACTGCTCAAGGAACGTATTATCTTCCTGACGGGGCAGGTGGAAGATCACATGGCCAACCTGATCGTTGCCCAGATGCTTTTTCTGGAAGCGGAAAATCCGGAAAAAGATATTTATCTGTATATCAACTCTCCGGGTGGCGTGATTACAGCAGGGATGTCGATTTACGACACCATGAAATTTATCAAACCGGATGTCAGCACTATCTGCATGGGGCAGGCCTGTTCTATGGGCGCTTTCCTGCTCACCGCCGGTGCCAAGGGCAAACGCTTCTGCCTGCCGAATTCACGTGTGATGATTCACCAACCGCTGGGCGGCTTCCAGGGGCAGGCAACGGATATCGAAATCCATGCGCGTGAAATACTGAAAGTGAAGCAACGTATGAACGAGCTGATGGCTGAACATACTGGCAAACCTCTCGAAGTAATAGAGAGTGACACTGAGCGTGACCGTTTCCTCTCTGCGCATGAAGCAGTAGAGTATGGATTGGTTGACGCCGTGATAACACACCGCGAATAGCGCCGCCAGCCATAACGTGCCTGTGGTACACGAATGCGCCTTAGCGCGTAATTCGGGCTGTAGTGATATCACTGTTGGGCCTGCGGGCAAGAGACAAAAGAAGAGGTTTACTGATGACAGATAAGCGCAAAGACGGTTCAGGAAAGTTGCTGTACTGTTCTTTCTGCGGCAAAAGCCAGCATGAGGTCCGTAAGCTGATTGCCGGGCCGTCAGTGTATATCTGCGATGAATGTGTCGATCTGTGCAATGACATCATTCGCGAAGAGATCAAAGAAGTGGCTCCGCATCGTGAACGCAGTGCGTTACCGACGCCCCATGAAATTCGCCGTCACCTGGATGATTATGTTATCGGCCAGGAGCAGGCGAAAAAGGTTCTGGCAGTAGCGGTATACAATCACTACAAGCGTTTGCGTAATGGCGACAGCAGCAACGGCATTGAACTGGGCAAGAGTAACATTCTGCTGATTGGCCCGACTGGGAGCGGTAAAACCCTGTTGGCTGAAACGCTGGCCCGTTTCCTGGATGTGCCTTTCACGATGGCGGATGCCACCACGCTGACCGAAGCGGGTTACGTGGGTGAAGATGTGGAAAATATCATTCAGAAGCTGCTGCAAAAATGCGATTACGACGTACAGAAAGCACAGCGCGGTATCGTGTATATCGATGAAATCGACAAGATTTCGCGCAAGTCTGATAACCCCTCCATCACCCGTGATGTGTCAGGTGAAGGTGTGCAGCAGGCGTTGCTGAAATTGATTGAAGGCACCATTGCTGCGGTGCCGCCGCAAGGTGGGCGCAAGCATCCGCAGCAGGAGTTTTTGCAGGTTGATACTTCCAAGATCCTGTTTATCTGCGGCGGTGCGTTTGCTGGCCTGGATAAAGTGATCGAGTGGCGTGTTGATACCGGTCGTGGTATCGGCTTTGCGGCAACGGTGAAAGGCAGTGCGCAAAAGGCAACCGAAGGCGAGCTGCTGAGCCAGGTAGAACCGGGCGATTTGATCAAGTTTGGTCTGATTCCTGAGTTTATCGGCCGTTTACCCGTGGTTGCGACGTTGAGAGAGCTGAGCGAAGATGCGCTGATTCAGATCCTGCGTGAACCGAAAAATGCGCTGACCAAGCAGTATCAGGCGCTGTTCAATCTTGAAGGGGTTGAGCTGGAGTTCCGCGAAGAGGCATTGACAGCGATTGCCAAGAAAGCCATGGCGCGTAAAACCGGCGCACGCGGTTTGCGCTCTATCGTGGAAGCGGCGTTGCTGGACACCATGTACGATCTACCCTCCATGGAGAGCGTCGATAAAGTGGTGATTGATGAATCGGTGATTGCCGGTCAATCTGAGCCCTTGCTGATCTACGGCAAACCCGAAGCACAGCAGGCATCTGGCGAATAAATCGTCAATTCATTGCGCAACGGAAGTTAAAAATGGGAGATTTTATCTCCCATTTTTTTTGCACGTTCTGGTCGTTGAATGTCTGATGTCTATCCCCATATACTCCAATACTTGTTGGCGAAACCCGTGACATCCGCGTTTCACGAGATTCCTTTAACCTGGCGGAAACGAAACTAAGAGAGAGCTCTATGAACCCTGAGCGTTCCGAACGCATTGAAATCCCCGTATTGCCGTTGCGCGATGTGGTGGTTTATCCGCACATGGTCATTCCGTTGTTTGTTGGCCGGGAGAAATCGATTTGTTGCCTTGAAGCCGCGATGGATCACGATAAAAAGATCATGTTGGTGGCACAAAAAGAGGCTTCAACGGATGAACCCAGTATTAACGATCTTTTCTCGGTAGGGACGGTCGCCTCTATTCTGCAAATGCTGAAACTGCCGGACGGCACGGTCAAGGTGCTGGTGGAAGGGTTGCAACGCGCGCGTATCACCACGCTGTCTGATGGTGGCGAACATTTTGCTGCCCAGGCGGAATACCTGACCTCGCCAGCGATTGATGAGCGCGAGCAGGAAGTTCTGATGCGCACGGCGGTCAATCAATTCGAGGGATACATCAAGCTGAACAAGAAAATCCCGCCGGAAGTGTTGACCTCGCTGAACAGCATTGAAATTGAAGATGCAGCACGTCTGGCGGATACCATTGCCGCCCACATGCCGCTGAAACTGGCTGACAAACAGTCCGTGCTGGAAATGTCTGATATCACGGAGCGTCTCGAATATCTGATGGCGATGATGGAGTCGGAAATCGACCTGTTGCAGGTGGAAAAACGTATCCGTAGTCGCGTGAAAAAGCAGATGGAGAAAAGTCAGCGCGAGTACTATCTCAACGAGCAAATGAAAGCGATTCAAAAAGAGCTCGGTGAGATGGATGACGCGCCGGATGAACACGAAGCGCTGAAACGCAAGATTGAAGCGGCCAAGATGCCGAAAGAGGCGCGGGAAAAGGCGGAAGCCGAGCTGCAAAAGCTGAAGATGATGTCGCCGATGTCGGCTGAGGCCACCGTGGTGCGCAGCTACATCGACTGGATGGTTCAGGTGCCATGGAATGCGCGCAGCAAGGTGAAAAAAGACCTGGTTAAGGCGCAGGAAACCTTGGATACCGACCACTACGGTCTGGATCGCGTTAAAGAGCGTATTCTTGAATATCTTGCGGTACAAAGTCGTGTCAGCAAAATCAAGGGACCGATTCTGTGCCTGGTCGGGCCGCCGGGGGTGGGGAAAACCTCTCTGGGGCAGTCCATCGCCAAGGCAACAGGGCGTGAATACGTGCGTATGGCGCTCGGTGGCGTGCGTGATGAAGCGGAAATTCGCGGGCACCGTCGTACCTATATTGGCTCATTGCCGGGCAAATTGATCCAGAAAATGGCCAAGGTTGGGGTAAAAAACCCACTGTTCCTGTTGGATGAGATCGACAAGATGTCGTCTGATATGCGTGGCGATCCGGCCTCTGCGTTGCTCGAAGTGCTGGATCCGGAGCAGAACGTCACGTTTAATGACCACTATCTCGAAGTGGACTACGATCTGTCCGATGTGATGTTTGTTGCTACCTCTAACTCGATGAACATTCCTGCGCCGTTGCTGGACCGTATGGAAGTGATCCGCCTGTCCGGATACACCGAGGATGAGAAGCTTAATATTGCCAAACGCCATTTGCTGCCGAAGCAGATTGAACGCAACGCGTTGAAGAAAGGCGAGTTGACCGTTGATGACAGCGCCATCTCCGGTATTATCCGTTACTACACGCGTGAAGCGGGCGTGCGTAGTCTGGAGCGTGAAATCTCCAAACTGTGTCGTAAGGCAGTAAAAACGCTGTTGATGGATAAAACTGTTAAGCGTATTGAGATTACGGGCGATAACCTTAAAGATTTTCTTGGTGTTCAGCGCTTTGACTATGGTCGCGCGGATGAAGAGAACCGCGTTGGGCAGGTCACTGGGTTGGCCTGGACAGAAGTTGGCGGTGATTTGCTGACCATTGAAACCGCCTGCGTGCCGGGCAAGGGCAAATTGACGTATACCGGTTCGCTTGGGGAAGTCATGCAGGAATCCATCCAAGCGGCGCTCACCGTGGTGCGTGCGCGTGCTGAACGGCTGGGTATCAATGCGGATTTCCATGAAAAACGTGATATCCACGTGCATGTGCCGGAAGGGGCTACGCCCAAAGATGGCCCGAGCGCCGGGATTGCCATGTGTACCGCACAGGTTTCCTGTCTGACGGGCAATCCGGTGCGTGCCGATGTGGCGATGACCGGGGAAATCACGCTGCGAGGTTTGGTATTGCCAATCGGGGGCTTGAAAGAGAAGCTGTTGGCTGCTCATCGCGGTGGCATTAAGACGGTGTTGATTCCTGATGAGAACAAACGCGATCTGGAAGAAATCCCGCAAAATGTGATTGCCGATCTGGATATTCACCCGGTCAAACGTATCGAGGAAGTGCTTGCGTTAGCGTTACAAAATCCGCCGGACGGTATGCAGCCCGAGCCCGTAAAGGCCAAACGGGCATCTGCCAAGGCGAAAGCGGTGCCCGCAAAGGCCGCGAAAGAGTGACCTATCGCAAAAACCCTTGAGAAAAATCACTCTGGCAGCAGAAATGGCGCTTGCCAGCGTTTTTTTGTACCGCTAAGTTATGGCACTGTTAGTCTTAGCCAGTACGCTGTGCTAAGGTTTGGCAGGATTGAAAAAAGCTACGTGTCGCGTTTTGGGATATTCAGCGTGACAACAGGATTTCAGAGGGGATGAGAGAGTGAACAAGTCACAATTGATCGACAAAATTGCCGCAGATGCTGATATTTCCAAAGCGGCAGCAGGGCGTGTGTTAGATGCAATTATTGGTTCTGTTACTGATTCTCTGAAAGCAGGGGATGACGTTGCACTGGTAGGATTTGGTACGTTCTCCGTGCGTGAGCGTGCTGCACGCACTGGGCGCAATCCGCAAACGGGCAAGGAAATCAGTATTCCAGCAGCAAAAGTACCAGGCTTCCGTGCCGGTAAATCGCTGAAAGACGCCGTTAACTGATTATCTCGTCACAGGTTTGTGCTGTAATCCGAGTACGTTACCAAACATTACCTGACGCCACGGTGTCGGTAAGTAAGGGGCGCATCATTTTATGATGTGCCTTTTTTATGACGGGCGAACGCTGCCCATCACCCTGCGGGGCGTCGCGTTGCAGCGTAAAGTCTTTCCCGCTCCTCTCTCTGGCATTTCATGCCAGACACTGGCATTCTGGCATCATGCTTCGCCAGAAGCGCAGGGAAGCGTGGTTTTGGCCAGCGCAGGGCGTGTTATCCATACTACAGCGGAGAGTTGTCACATTATGATGGACAATTTACGCGCGGCCGCTAATAACGTCGTGCTGAAAATTATTCTGGGCTTGATCGTCGCCTCCTTCGTGTTGACGGGCGTGGGTGATTACCTTATCGGTGGTTCCAATGATTACGCCGCCAAAGTCAATGGGCAGGAAATTGGCCGTGCGCAGTTTGAGCAAGTAGTGCAAAACGAGCGTAGCCGCATGCAGGAACAGTTGGGAGAAAACTTTTCCGTGCTCGCGGGCAATGACGGCTACATGCAGCAGATGCTCTCGCAGCTGATCGATGAGGCGCTGATTGATCAATATGCCCGTAAACTTGGGCTGAATATCAGCGATGCGCAGATTAAACAGGCGATTTTTGCCGTTCCCGCTTTCCAAACCAATAACCAGTTCGATAACGAAAAGTACCTGGATCAGGTACGTCGTTTGGGCCTGACGCCGGATCGCTACGCAGAATTGCTGCGTAAGCAACTGGTCACGCAGCAACTGATTCAGGGGCTGGGTGCAACACAATTCTCTCTGCCAAAAGAGATCGACAGTCTGGTGGCGCAGGCTGCACAGGATCGTATAGTGAGAACGGCCACGATTGACGTGGCGGCGATTGCCAAAACGCTGAACGTGACGGATGAAGAGATCAAGGGCTATTACGACAGCAACAAGAGTCGTTTTATCGATCCGGAGGCCTTCAAGGCCAGTTACCTGCTGTTGGATGCGGCACGCGTTATGGACAGTGTGAAAATCACTGATGCCGATATCGCGGCGTTTTACCAGAAAAACCAGCAAGAGTTTACCCAGCCTGAGCGCAAGCGTTTTAGCGTTATTCAGCTCAAAACCGAAGCGGACGCTCGTGCTGTGCTGGATGAACTGAAGAACGGTGCTGATTTTGCTGCGCTGGCAAAAGAGAAATCTCAGGATGTCGTATCGCGTCGTAACGGCGGCGATCTAGGCTGGATGGATGCCAACGCGACGATTGATGAGTTGCAGCAGGCAAAACTGACAGAAAAAGGCCAGATCTCTGAGCCGGTGAAATCCTCTGTGGGCTACTTGATTGTACGTCTGGATGACATTCAGGCGGCTCAGGTTAAACCGTTGAGTGCGGTTCGCGATGACATTGCTGTCAGAGCAAAACGTGAAAAGGCGCTGGATGAGTTCTTTACCGTGCAACGCAAAGTCAGCGAGGCGGCAAGCAACGACAATGAGTCGCTGGCATCAGCGGAAGAGGCTGCAGGTCAGAAAGCCACTGAAACGGCGTGGTTTAGCCACGATCAGGTACCGGCTGAACTGAATTTCCCTCAGGTCACGCAGGCCATTTTTGGCGGCACCCTGTTAGGGGATAACAGCGCGCCGGGCAGTAACTCCGATGTTATCAGCGTCGATGGCGATCGCGCGATAGTGCTGCGTATCACCGACCACCGCGCTGAGACGCCACGTCCTCTGGATCAGGTGCGTGATGAGATTGTGCAGGTGCTGAAAGTGCAGAAAGCGCAGCAGCAGGCAAACCTACAGGCTGAAAAAATTCTGGTTGACCTGAAACAGGGCAAAGATGATTCGCTGAAAGCGGCAAACCTCAGCTTTGGCGAGCCAGAAACCCTGTCATCTGTTGCACAGGGCAATGTGTTGGCGGAAAGCGTTTTTGCCTTGCCTGTACCGCAGAAGGATAAGGTCAGTTACGGTATTGCACGCGATCAGGCCGGCAATGTGGTGATTGTTGCGCTGGACAGCGTGAAACCCCACGCCATTACTGATGAGCAGAAAGCGCAGTTTGCCAGCCAGGTTGAGCAGAGCGCAGTGACAACACTGTTTGATACCTTGGTTTCCAGCTTGCGCAGCGAAGCGACTATCAAATTAGGTGCTGCTGCTCAGGAGCAGCAACCGCAGTAAGCCATGCATTAATTTGCAATCCGCTGTAACAAGAAAAGGTCGCTTTCGCGGCCTTTTCTAAATTTGAACGCTGTGGTTTGTGCGATTTCCTTTGTTTCGGCACGCTGTATCTCCAGTTAATCAATAGGGAGATGCTGTATGAAAAAGAAGGGAATGTCAGCGCTGTGTTTGTGCCTTGCCATGAGCTTGTCCGCCTTTACCGGTGGCGTTCTGGCGCAAACGGGAGATGCGGCAGCAAACAGCAGTGCGTCGTCGGCACAGTCGCAGACAGCAGGTACGGAGCAGGGAACGGTCAATATCAATACAGACACCGCGCAGCAGTTGACCCAGCTACAAGGGATAGGAGCGCGCAGAGCGGAGGCAATTGTTCAATTCCGCGATGAAAACGGCCCTTTTACCGATATTGAGCAGTTGCAGGAAGTGCCTGGCATCGGACCGACTCTGGTTGAGAATAATCGCGCACGTCTGGTGCTGTAAGTGGTTGATTCGCATCTGTAGTGTCTCTGATGTCATGCCTACGCGGCAGTGGGGTTATTTGCTGCCGCTATTTTCTGCTAACCTTACTTACAGGTCCAACCAGTTGGTGGCGTTAATCTGTTTAGGAGTCATTACGTGGTACACACCTTTATTCCCGTTCTTGGCTTTCATATCGATGTTTATCAGCATGTTAATAACGCTCGCTATCTGGAGTTCATGGAAGAGGCTCGCTGGCAATGGCTGGAGAATTTGCCCGCTTTCCATTGGATGCAACAGCAAGGCATTGCGTTCGTGGTGGTCAATATCAATTATCGCACCCCGGCAGTATTGGGGGATGTGCTACGCATAGAAAGCGAGCTGCTACACCTGAATGCCAAAAGTGGGGTGATCAGCCAAAAGATGGTGCGCACGGCTGATGAGGTTCCAATTGTCGATGCAACCTTGACCTTTGTGTGTATTGATTTGTCGACGCAAAAGGCATTGCCGCTGGAAGGGGAACTGTTGGCGCATTTGGAAGCATTTATGCAGCCTCCATCGTCCCATGATGCCCAGGTGGCATAACGAAAAAGGGGCGGAAGATGAAGCCCCACTTTCGGGTTAAATTACTGCAACCCCGTCTTACGTTTCATCGCTGCCATGACCCCGGCCGGATCCTGCTGATACTGCGCTAAGCCATTTGCACGCAAATGACATGCCGCACAGTGACCGCAACCGTCGCCCTGAATCCCGTTGTAGCAGGTCAACGTTTCATTGCGTACCGTATCCAAATGTTGGTAATGGTCAGCCAATGCCCAGGTTTCCGCTTTGTTCAGCCACATAAGCGGCGTCACAAACTGAATGTCGCGAGCGATGCCGAGTACGATAGCCTGATTCAATGCTTTGACAAACTCATCGCGGCAGTCAGGATAGCCTGAAAAATCCGTTTCACATACGCCGGTGATCACCGCTTCAGCACCGACCTGATAGGCGTAAATGGCGGCCAGCGTAAGAAACAGGATATTACGTCCTGGCACAAACGTGCTCGGGATACCGGATGCAGAAGCGTCGTAATCAGGAACGGCGATATTGTCGCGCGTCAGACTGCTGACAGCCAGTTCGTTAAGCAACCCGACATCCAGCACTTTGTGTGCTTTGACACCCAGTTGGTTTGCCAGCGTGCGTGCAATATCGATTTCCGCCCGGTGGCGCTGACCGTAATCGAACGTCACGCAGTGCACTTCATCATAGAGGCTGAGTGCCTGAATCAGGCAGGTGGTGGAATCCTGACCGCCGCTGAAAACGACCACTGCATGTTTTGTCATCGCTGTACCTGTTCGCTCTAAAGGGCGATTTGCCCTGTGTTTCTTAAAAGTACATGCTATAGCAAAACGGCGTGGTTTTCAGCGTTAACGCAGTATCAGGCCAAAATCAGTTCTGGATGACTCTGCGGTAGTCCGGCGTTAAGCTGCGCCAGATATGGGTTGATATCGCCGATATTTTGCGCTATCCACTCGGCGTTGTAATAGGTATCCAGATAACGTTCCCCGCTGTCACACAGCAGGGTGACAATCGCCCCTTGTTTGCCCTGTGCACGCATGCGGTTAGCCAGTTGCAACATGTCCCAGACATTAGTGCCGGTAGATGCGCCCACCTTGAGTCCTAAAATGCGCTCCAGCCAATACAGGGTGGCGATGCTGGCCGCATCCGGCACCTGCATCATGCTGTCGATGACGTCAGGTATAAAGGACGGTTCTGCACGTGGGCGGCCAATCCCCTCGATTTTACTGCCACAGTGCCCCGTCAGGGCGCGATCGCGCTGGTGGTAGTAATCAAAAAATACCGAGTTCTCTGGATCAACCACCATGAGTTGTGAGTCGATGCCTTGATGACGGATGTAACGTCCCAACGTTGCGGAGGTGCCGCCGGTGCCAGCACTCATCACGATGTAATCGGGGATGGGATAGGGCTCGCGCGCCATCTGGCGGAAAATACTTTCAGCAATATTGTTATTGCCGCGCCAGTCAGTTGCACGCTCAGTATAGGTGAACTGATCCATATAGTGGCCGTTCAGTTCGCGGGCCAATTGCTCCGATGCAGCATAGATCTGGCTTGACTGATCAACGAAGTAGCATTGGCCGCCATAGAAGGTTATTTGCTGCACTTTGCGTTTTGCAGTACGGGTGGGCATAACGGCAATGAAGGGCAGGCCCAACAGACGGGCAAAATAGGCTTCCGAGATAGCGGTGCTGCCGGAGGAGGCTTCAATAATGGGCGTGCCTTCCTTTATCCAGCCGTTGCATAAGCCATAAAGAAAGGGAGCGTGCCAGCCGATGCTTTAGACTGCCGCTTGGGTGCGTGCTCTCACCTTTCAGATAGAAATAAATCCCGGGATAGTGCGGTAGTGTTAAGAGAATCAGATGGGTATCGGCTGAACGCTGAAAATCTGCTTCGATAGCGCTAATGGCCTGTTTCACCCACGCGTTGGTCATGATGTTGCTCTCTTTGCCTGCTTTGCATTTATAAGGCGTAGCCTATCCAGTTTTGCAGAAAAAAGGATTGTTTTTTTGAACTTTGATTGATTGTTTTGTGGTGTTTTTATTCTTCACTTTTTAGTTATTAGGGGAAATTTTTCTCCTTTATATGGTTTTTGTAAGAATCAATGTGTTATCACGGCTCTAGCGTACTGTGATAAGGGGAAAAAAGAGCGGGTTTTCCCGCGCCGCGGTTGCCTTTTCATGCTGTTGCGCGTGAAATAGGAGAAAAATGATTCTGGAATGCCGCTATGCTGGACAAAATCGATCGCACGCTGCTTAACCTGCTGCAACATGACTGCACCTTGTCGTTGCAAACGCTGGCTGATGCGGTGCATCTGACATCGACTCCCTGCTGGAAACGTTTGAAGCGTCTGGAAGAGGAGGGATATATCCGCGCGCGTTGCGCTGCTGGATAATGAACGTCTGGAACTGGGGTTGACCGCTTTTGTGTTATTGAAAACGCAACAGCACAATAGCGCCTGGTATGAAAAATTTTCTCAGGTAGTGTCGGATATGCCAGAGGTGTTGTCGTTTTATCGTATGGCCGGCGAATATGATTACCTGATGCAGGTTCAGGTCGCTGATATGAAAAGCTATGATAATTTTTACAAACGTTTGGTCAGCGGCATTCCTGGCCTGATCGATGTGACCTTCAGCTTTGCCATGGAACGGATAAAGCACACTACTGCACTCCCGATTGTGCCATGACAAATTGCGCCATGAATATATCCGTCATACTTCAAGCTGCAGATGCGTTGGCTGCGCGCGTTCACCCGAATCACTTACTTGAGTAAGCTCATCGGGATTCACTCACTTGCCACCTTCCTGCAACTCGAATTATTTAGGGTATAGATAATGGTGCGCATAAGCTTTCTGTATAATGGGCCGGTGATATTTCGCAGCCCTATCTGGAAAATGGAATAACAACAGCGTGCGACTTTTTGCTCAATTGGCCTGGTATTTTCGCCGAGAATGGCGGCGTTACCTTGGGGCCGTGGTTCTTCTTATCATTATCGCCATCTTGCAACTGCTGCCGCCTAAACTGGTCGGCGTGATTGTGGATGGCGTCACGCGTGATGCCATGCCTGCGGCGACGGTGATGAAATGGATCGGCGCGATGCCGCTGATCGCGGTCATGGTTTATCTGCTGCGTTACGTGTGGCGTATTTTTTTGTTTGGTGCCGTCTACCAGTTAGCCGTGGAACTGCGGGAAGATTTTTACCGCCAACTGAGCCGCCAGCATCCTGCATTTTATCAGCGTCATCGCACCGGCGATCTGATCGCCCGCGCGACCAACGATGTTGATCGCGTCGTGTTTGCCGCCGGAGAAGGGGTGTTGACGCTGGTGGATTCCATGGTGATGGGGTGTGCAGTGTTGGTAGTAATGAGCACCCAAATCAGCTGGCAGCTTACTCTGCTGGTGCTGCTGCCAATGCCCATCATGGCACTGGTGATTAAACATTATGGCACGCAGTTGCATCAACGCTTCAAGGGCGCGCAGGCGGCGTTTTCTTCGCTTAACGATCAGGCGCAGGAAAGCCTGACCAGTATTCGCATGATCAAGGCATTTGGGTTGGAGGATTACCAGTCGCGCCGGTTTGCCGCGGTTGCTGACGACGCAAGACGCAAAAACATGCATGTGGCGCGGGTGGATGCGCGCTTCGATCCGACGATTTACATTGCTGTCGGTTTCTCGCATCTGCTGGCCGTCGGGGGCGGCAGTTGGATAATTCTCCAGGGGACGTTGACGTTAGGGCAACTGACCAGTTTTGTGATGTATTTAGGCCTGATGATTTGGCCGATGCTGGCGCTGGCGTGGATGTTCAATATTGTGGAGCGCGGAAGCGCGGCTTACGGTCGCATTCGTCAACTGCTGAATGAAGTGCCGGTGGTGGCAGACGGTGATGCGCTGCTGCCGCAAGGACGCGGTGCGTTGGACGTCGATATTCGTGCCTTTCATTATCCGCAGCAGTCGCGCCCGGTACTTGAACAGGTGGCCTTTAGATTACCGCCGGGCAATATGCTGGGGCTGTGCGGCCCTACCGGTTCAGGTAAAAGCACGCTGTTGGCCTTGATCCTGCGCCATTTCGATCTGGATGACGGTAAGATTCACTTTCACGATCGGCCTCTTGCGACATTGAATCTGGATAGCCTGCGCCAGCGTCCATGATGACATTGCCCGCTTACCACAAGGCTATAAAACGCAAGTGGGTGAACGTGGCGTGATGCTTTCCGGTGGACAAAAACAGCGTATTGCCATCGCGCGCGCGCTGTTGCTGGATGCCGAGATACTGGTCCTTGATGATGCACTCTCGGCCGTTGATGGGCGTACCGAACACCAAATTCTGCACAATCTGAAACGCTGGGGGGAGAAACGTACCCTGATCATCGGCGCCCACCGCCTTTCCGCCCTCACCGAGGCCGACGAGATCTTGGTTTTACATCAGGGCAGCGTTGCGCAGCGGGGAAGCCATGGCGCGTTAGCATCACAAGTCGGATGGTATCGCGATATGTTCCGCTATCAACAGTTAGAGGCGGCGCTGGATGAAGATTCGGTCAAGGGAGAAATGACAATTGACTAACGCAAAACAGTTATGGCCGACGTTGAAGCGACTGTTGGCGTACGGTTCTCCTTGGCGGAAATCCCTGATTTTGGGTGTTGTGATGCTCTGGGTAGCAGCGGCGGCTGAAGTTGCTGGGCCTGCGCTGGTGAGCTATTTCATCGATCACCTGGTTGCAAAAGGCAATATTCCTTTGGCCTTGGCAGGCGGATTGGCAGCGGTTTATATCTTGCTGCAACTGTTTGCTGCGCTACTTCACATCTTTACCCTTTCCTTTTACTTCTCCAGGCGGGTTTCACGTTATTTCCCTGCGCAATTACTGCTTCGTTTCATTTGTGGCACAGCCTTTGCTTTATACCTGTCGTGAAGGTTATTCGAAATGGTGGCGGGCGTAAGTCTGAACTTAATTGGTAAGGGGAAGATAATGAAACTGGTTACTGTGGTGATAAAACCATTCAAGCTGGAAGATGTGCGTGAAGCCTTATCTTCTGTCGGCATCCAGGGGCTCACCGTCACTGAGGTGAAAGGATTTGGACGCCAGAAAGGCCATGCTGAGTTGTATCGCGGTGCTGAATATAGCGTCAACTTTTTGCCGAAAGTGAAAATTGATATTGCCATTGCTGACGATCAGGTTGATGAAGTCGTTGATGTGATCAGTAAAGCGGCTTACACCGGGAAAATTGGCGACGGTAAAATTTTTGTTGCTGAACTGCAACGCGTTATCCGTATTCGTACGGGCGAAACTGACGACGCCGCACTGTAATGCCTGGCTGACGAAAAATTGGGATGGATGAAAATGAAAATACGAGTCTCTTCATTATTAGGCCTTGCCGCCGCAGCGTTACTTCCGTCGCTGGCAATGGCTGCTGATACACCAGCAATCGATAAAGCGGATAACGCTTTTATGATGATTTGTACTGCGCTGGTCCTGTTTATGACACTGCCTGGCATTGCTCTGTTCTACGGCGGCCTGATTCGTTCCAAAAACGTGCTGTCCATGTTGACGCAGGTTACCGTGACCTTTGCCATGGTGTGCGTGCTGTGGGTCATTTACGATTACAGCATGGCCTTTGCGACCGGTAATGCTTTCTTTGGCGGTCTGGACATGTTCATGCTCAAAGGCATTGAGCTGACATCACAGTCCGGTACCATTTACCAACTGATCCACGTTGCGTTCCGGGCCTCCTTTGCCTGCATCACCGTTGCGCTGGTGGTCGGGGCGATTGCTGAACGTATTCGTTTTTCTGCGGTACTGATTTTCGTCGCTATCTGGCTGACATTCTCCTACCTGCCGCTGACGCACATGGTATGGGGCAGCGGTTTCCTGGCGGCTGATGGCGCGCTGGACTTCTCTGGCGGTACTGTGGTGCATATTAACGCCGCTGTTGCTGGTTTGACGGGGGCTTACCTGCTGGGTAAACGTGCAGGTTTCGGCAAAGAAGCGTTTAAACCGTATAACCTGCCGATGGTGTTTACCGGTACGGCTATCCCGTATATCGGCTGGTTCGGTTTTAACGCCGGTTCCGCTGCTGCTAACGAAATTGCCGGTCTGGCTTTCCTGAACACCGTAGTGGCTACTGCGGGTGCGATTCTGGCGTGGGTTATTGGCGAGTGGATGGCGCGTGGTAAGCCTTCTCTGCTGGGTGCCTGTTCCGGTTGTATCGCAGGCCTGGTTGCAATCACGCCTGCTGCGGGTACTGTCGGTGTGGGTGGCGCGCTGATTATTGGTCTGGTAGGAGGTTTTGCAGGCCTGTGGGGCGTGACCGTGCTGAAAAGATGGCTGCGCGTTGATGACCCGTGTGCTGTGTTCGGTGTGCGCGGGATCGTCGGTTGTATCCTGACTGGGGTATTCACCTCTGCTTCTCTGGGCGGCACGGGCTACGCAGAAGGCGTTACCATGGCGCATCAAGTCTGGGTACAGCTGTTTAGCGTGATTATCGCTTTCATCTGGTCTGGCGTTGCGGCATTCATCGCGTTCAAAGTTGCAGACCTGGCCGTTGGCCTGCGTATGCTGGAAGAACAAGAGCGTGAAGGCCTGGATGTTAACAGCCACGGCGAAAACGCTTACAACCAGTAATATCTACGCGCTGTGAAAAACGCGGGCCTTGGCCCGCGTTTTTTTCATTATGTTTTTAATCTCTGTGCAAGTCGTCTTGTTTCAAGACGCATCACGACGTCGCATAACGTCTTCCTGCACCGTGGAAGCAACGAGCACACCTTCTCTGGTATAAAACTGCCCACGAACAAATCCATGGGCGCCGGAAGCCGATGTGCTTTCCACAGTGTAGAGTAGCCAATCATCAAGACGGAAGGGGCGGTGGAACCACATGGAGTGGTCGATAGTGGCGACTTGCATACCCGGTTCAAGAAACCCTACGCCGTGCGGTTGCAGCGCCGTAAGCAGGAAATTGCAATCCGACGTATAACCCAGCAGGTATTTATGAATGCGCTCATCATCGGGTATGGTGCCGTTCGCACGGCACCATACGTGACGCACCGGTTCATCCACCTGGCCTTTAAGCGGGTTGTGAAATTTTACCGGGCGCATTTCTATGGCACGCTGTTGCAGAAATTTGTCGCGAAACTGTTCAGGCAGCAAATGCACCATGCTTTGCGCAATTTCCTGCTCAGAAGGTAACGACTCAGGCTCAGGAACCACTGGCATGGTGTTTTGATGTTCAAAACCGCTCTCGTGACGTTGAAAGGAGGCGGTCATGAAAAATATGGGTTTACCATTCTGGATGGCGCTTACGCGCCGCGCGCTAAAACTGTTGCCATCCCGCAGGTTCTGCACATCATAGATAATGGGTTTGCTGCTGTCTCCCGGCAACAAAAAGTAGCTGTGGAATGAGTGCAACCCTCGACCGGCCTCGACGGTCTGCTTGGCCGCAAACAGCGCCTGGCCGACGACTTGTCCGCCGAAGACCTGGCGTAACCCTAAATCTTCACTTTGCCCACGGAAGAGCCCTTCCTCAATTTTTTCCAGTTTCAGAAGTTCGAGAAGGTGCTGTAGTGCCTGACTCATAGATGCTCTCCCTTGGTGGCAATTTATTTTAGCTAATACAGAAAGATAAATGATAACGCTTGTCGTTGTAACCGACATGGCCCAGCACATGTGTTTGCGAAAAATGATAAATTCAGAATATTGAACACTGCCAAATGGCCGATGTAGGCCATACTTTCATTATCACGTTGGTGTGAGCTTGTCGCACCGCAACCTGTGTTGCACGTTGTTGCCCACACTGACGTCGTTACAGACAATAACGAAAGGAGACTGGCCAATGAAATTATGGCATATCTTAGGTGGTATCACGTTATCTGTCGTGTTGAGTGGCGCGGCGGTAGCAGCGACGGCGGTCACCGATTCACCGACCGTTTCGCAAAATCAGCTTGCCATGCCTGCTGTCAGCGGCACCATCAACCTGCATCAGCGTATTGCTCTGCCGCCTAATGCAGCCCTGACGGTCACCGTTTCTGATGCCACCGTGCCCGATGTACCGTCTTGCGTGCTGGCACAAAAAGTAGCGTGGACGGATGGGAAACAGGCACCTTTTACTTTCACCCTGCCGTATAACCCGGCAGACGTTCAACCGAATGCGCGTATATTGCTCAGCGCAGCGGTAACCATTGATAACCGTGTTGTGATGGCTACGCAGGTATTCCCGCCGTGATCACCAACGGAGTAACCCGTGCTGACTTGCTGTTGATTCCGGTAGAATCGGTTGCATTGCCAACCCATGCGCAGGGCGGGTTGCTGTCACCCAGCGCGCCAGCCCCATAGTTGAACTCTGCGGGATAACGCTTCATGGCTTTCAGGGCGTTTCGCCCTGCCAGCCATAGCGGACAAGATCGATTTTTCCCTGACGTGTAAAAGTTATCCCCTCGGCCCTGAGCGCTTCGCGCTGGCGAATGTAATCCGGGCCTGAAAGTGAAATTTCACCATGACGATTTATCACCTGATGCCAGGGAAGCGAGCTGCCTTCGGGCAGCTTTTTTAATACTCCGCCTACCTGCCGGGCAGCGCGTGCAGAACCCGCAAGGCGGGCCACCTCGCCGTAGGTGGTGACTTTGCCCCAGGGGATTGCCGCCACAATATGAAAAACACGTTGGCGAAAATTATCCTGTTCCATGCCTTCCTCGGTTACCTGCTACGACGAATCAACATAGTGGCACAGGTGGGTGCGCTTGCAAACGTACCCTTCGGTCACTTAGAGGGAAAATCGAATAAGAAAACAACGGTCGGCCGCCGCCAACTTGCAATTGACGGGCGCATACCCGATAATGTCCACGCTCTGTACCACGCAGAGCAAACGAATCAATGGAGGCCCTGTCGGTTCTCCCGCAACATTACCCTGTGGACTCGGTCAGGTCCGGAAGGAAGCAGCCGCAGCAGGAGACGTGTGTGCCGGGATGTAGCTGGCAGGGCCTCCACCCTTTATGTTCCCTTCATTATTTTTAATTTTCGCGCTTTTTACTGCCATTCTTTTCATTCTGTTTTCTGTATTCAATGTGTTTATTAATTGCACCGTGTTGCTAATGACTTCCTCGGTTTGACATTAAAGAGAAAGTAGATAAGTGTGCACTACCATTGATTATCTAAAAAAACAGCATGATGAGGAGAATGGCAAGATTTTGTTGTTTTTAGGATAAGCAGAAAAATTCTACTGTGATGGAATCGGATTGCACCAAAAAAAGGCAATGAGACATGCCTAATATTGAGATCAATGTATGTGATTTACAATTGTGATATTTACGTAAGCGAATGGCTTAGAGAGAGTGAAACGCCAGCAATCAAGCTGGCGTAAGATATTCACCTTATGTCATTCCGGTATAAACGTATGGGTTAGCGTACGTATTTCCAGACTGCAGTGGGAACCTTGTCGTAAAGCTTGTTCATCGTGAGCTCAGCTAAACGATGATCGGCAGCTGAATAAAACATTTCCAACTCATCGCTAGAAAGCTCATACTTGTTCTTCTCGATAACACGTTCAAGCGTGTCGATCGTCGTACACTTGCGTAAACGCATCAAATAATCAATTTTTTTCATGAAGACCTTTATCAAAACAATACCAGCACCTGGTGGTTAATTAATATAAAAGCATCTATTGCTTAAGATTTAGCAGATGAACAGACGTTCTCCTGTGAGAGCATTCCTAATAATGTGGCTTTGGATCGTTGCCAGCGTCGCAGTTCGGCACCATTAATCCCATAGTTACTGAACAAATCGTAGGTGTCATCTAAATACTGCTCAACCCGTTTTAAAAGCTCGTCTTCATCGGGGTATTTTATTTTAAAAGTCAGAATAAATGTAGCTATATGCTCAATCAATTCATTTAATTGGAGATTGATCGCAGATGTTGGGTCATTGACCCAGCCATGACTGCTATCCCCCAATGTGGCGATGCTTTCGTCACAGAGATTTTCACACAAGAATCGGAGTTGGGCAATATCATAATGTTTCGGTGAGTACTCATCCATATCGTTCACTCCGTCATGCTGTTATTCCACATTACCTCAGGGGAGCTTACAAACCTGCGCCCTGATGGAACTTCATAGAAAACCCTGACAACAGTTGGTGACTCCTTGGCTTAAGTGATGAAATAAGCTCACATTTATCCTAATGAATGGTACGCGATGCTTGGCATATCGCACCATCCATACGCTAACTATAGCAAAAGAATCATGGGTTATCGCAAAAAATAAGTAAGGTTTTTGACCCTATTTAATCAGATAGATCTTCTGTATAGCCGATATATATAATAGGTGATACGGTGTTTCATAATATTACTTTATTAAATTATTTTACAAATTAGAGCGAGAATTATCTGAGAAAGGTTACTTTTGTGACTATATCATCACTAGGGAAAAGGATATTAATTGTGCAGGTAATTGGAGAAGGATTTTTATTAACACATTGATATGTAATAAAAATCCCTAGTAAGGTATAAGGCTTGTTCGCTGTGCTGTTGTCATTATCAGCGCTTTTTCTTTCTGCCTTGCACTGCCTTAAAACGTGGATTTGTCTTACAAATAACGTAAACCCGGCCATGTCGACGGACCACTTTACAATCTTTATGGCGAGTTTTCGCCGAGCGTAATGAACTGAGAACCTGCATACTTTCTCCTGCTAAGAATTACATATATCGCTATTTTATAAAATGGCCAAAACGCTTGTGGAAACGCGCTGTACTCCCTTCTTTGGCATACTCTTTTTGTTTCCCGGTGTAATAGGGATGGGATGCTGAAGATACATCAATCGTGACATAGGGATAGGTTACTCCGTCCCGTTCGATGGTGCGGTCTGTCTGGATGGTTGAGCCGACCATGAAATACTCATCAGCACTGGTATCGTGAAACGCTACGGTACGATAGTGCGGGTGGATATTTGCCTTCATAAAAAACCTCGTTATTATATTATAACATAACTAATTGTGCGCTTCTTCAGGCACCAGATCAACCTTCTTCTGGTTAGGGATTTAACGTGGCGGATCGCACTTGTGCAGGGGCAAAACAGGCAGGTATAAAAAAGCCGCTTGCGCGGCCTTTAAGGAATGACTCAGTTAGGGTTTCTCAACGATATGACTATGCTCAATATCTTCATTTTTTTTGCTAAAGCGGCGGCGTACCACCACAAAGAAGACAGGAACAAAGAAAATCGCCAGCACCGTTGCGGTAATCATCCCGCCCATTACGACGGTACCTACGGCGTTCTGCGCACCGGAACCCGCACCGGAGCTGATTACCAACGGCACTACGCCGAGGATAAAGGCCAACGAGGTCATCAGAATGGGGCGTAAACGCATTCGTACTGCATCAAGCGTTGCTTCCACTAATCCTTTGCCCTCTTTTTCCATCAGATCTTTAGCGAATTCGACAATCAGAATGGCGTTCTTCGCCGATAGACCAATGGTGGTTAATAGCCCTACCTTAAAGTAAACGTCGTTCTCCAGACCGCGCATGGTGGCTGCAGCAACGCACCGATAATACCAAGCGGGACTACCAGCATAACGGAGAAGGGGATAGACCAACTTTCGTACAACGCGGCCAGACACAAGAACACCACAATCAGCGAAATGGCATACAGGGCCGGTGCCTGGTTACCGGACAGACGTTCTTGATAAGACATTCCGGTCCAGTCGTAGCCAATGCCTTCCGGCAACTGTCTGGCAAATTCCTCCATCAAGGCCATCGCTTCACCGGTACTCTTACCCGGCGTGGCTTCACCCTGAATCTGCATTGACGGCTGGCCGTTATAACGTTCCAGACGCGGTGAACCGTGTGTCCAGTGGCTCTGCGAGAAGGAGGAGAACGGCACCATCTGATTGTTGCTGCCGCGTACATACCAGCGCTCAATATCGCTTGGCAGCATACGGAACGGCGCATCAGCCTGCACATATACCTTCTTCACACGGCCGCGGTCAATAAAGTCATTGACGTAGCTGCCGCCCAGCGCGGTTGCCAACGTGGCGTTGATATCAGACAGGGAGACCCCCAATGCCTGGGCTTTCTCTTGATCGATATCGATACGGAACTGTGGGGTGTCTTCCATGCTGTTTGGACGCACGCCGACTACGGTATCAGGACGCTGTGCCGCCATTCCGAGCAGTTGGTTACGTGCTGCTGTCAGCTTTTCATGCCCCAGGTTAGCCTGGTCCAGCAACTGGAAGTCAAGGCCGGTTGCCGTACCCAGCTCAACAATAGCCGGAACGTTAAAGGCGATAACGATCGCTTCCTTGATCTGCGAGAATGCGCCGTTAGCACGACCGGCAATGGCACCGACCTTGTTTTCGGCACTCGGACGTTCGCCCCAATCTTTCAAGCTGGCAAACACCAGACCTGCGTTCTGCCCACGATCGGAGAAGCCGAAACCGTTAACGGTAAACACGGAGTTAACGTTGTCTTTCTCATTCTTCAGATAGTGTTGGTAACACGTTCCAGCACGCGCTCCGTGCTCTCTTGCGTTGCACCTGCGGGCAGTTGCACCATGGTCAAGAGTATGCCCTGATCTTCTTCCGGCAGGAAGGAGCTTAGCAGGCGCATAAACAGGAAGGCGAGGCCAACCACAATCAGCAGATACACCACCAGATAACGTCCGGTACTGCGCAAAATGTTAGCGACGCTATCGGTATAGTGATGCGTGCTCTTTTCGAACAGTTTGTTGAACCAGCCGAAGAAACCGGTCTTCTCGTGATGATCACCCTTGGCGATCGGTTTAAGCAGGGTGGCACAGAGCGCCGGAGTCAGAATCAACGCGACCGGTACGGACAGCACCATCGCGGACACAATGGTGATGGAGAGCTGACGGTAAATGGCACCGGTAGAACCGCCTGTAAACGCCATAGGAATAAATACCGCAGACAGCACCAGTGCAATACCAATACCGACCAGAGCGCCCTGGATTTGCGACATCGATTTCTTGGTGGCTTCCTTGGGTGGTACCCTTCTTCCATCATCACACGCTCGACGTTCTCCACTACCACGATGGCGTCATCCACCAACAGGCCGATGGCAAGCACCATGGCGAACATGGTCAAGGTGTTAATCGAGTAGCCGAAAGCAGACAGAATAGCGAACGTGCCCAACAACACTACCGGCACGGCGATCGTCGGGATCAGCGTGGCGCGGAAGTTTTGCAGGAACAGATACATCACTAGGAACACCAGCACGATGGCTTCTGCCAGCGTTTTTACCACTTCATTAATAGAGATTTTAACGAACGGTGTAGTGTCGTAGGGATAAACCACTTTCAGTCCGATCGGGAAAAATTGTTGTAACTTACCCAACTCGGCTTTTACCTCTGAGGCGGTATCCAGAGCGTTAGCACCGGTTGCCAGTTGATACCGACCCCTGCTGCTGCCTGGCCGTTGTGGCGTGCAATAACGCTGTAATCTTCACCACCCAACTCTACGCGGGCCACATCCCGCAGGCGCACCTGTGAACCGTCCGCATTAACTCGCAACAGAATGTTGGAGAACTCATCGGCAGATTTCAGTCGCGTCTGGGCAATGATGGAGGCATTCAGCTTTTGTCCCGGCAACGGCGGTGTACCGCCCAATTGTCCGGAGGCAATCTGGTTGTTCTGCACTTTGATGGCAGCAACCACATCGCCAGTGGTCATCTGGAAACTATTGAGTTTATTCGGATCCAGCCAGATACGCATCGCGTACTGAGCACCAAACAGCTGCACGTCACCGACACCGTTGGTACGGCTGAGCGGATCTTTGATGTTGGCCGCCACATAGTCAGCAATGTCCTGCTGCGTCAGTGAGCCGTCTTCGGAAATAAAGCCTGCCACCATCAGGAAGCTGCTGCTTGATTTCTGTACGCTCACGCCTTGTTGCTGCACTTCCTGCGGCAACGGCGGCATCGCCAGTTGCAGTTTGTTCTGCACCTGAACCTGAGCAATATCCGGATCGGCTTTCGAGTCAAACGTCAGCGTGATCTGAACCGTACCCGATGAGTCACTGCTGGATGCCATGTATAACAGGTTAT
Source organism: Symbiopectobacterium sp. (assembly GCF_047692315.1). Lineage (GTDB taxonomy): Bacteria > Pseudomonadota > Gammaproteobacteria > Enterobacterales > Enterobacteriaceae > Symbiopectobacterium. Next base: position 86,136 of record NZ_JBLLJS010000019.1, read on the forward strand.
CGATACCATTCATGTTTTGTTCGATAACCTGCGTCACGGAGTCTCGCAGTGTAGAAGCATCTGCGCCCGGATAGTTCGCCGTTATTTCAATTGCCGGGGTGCAATTGTCGGATACTGGGCAATCGGCAACTTGATGATTGCCAATGCCCCCGCCAGCATCACCATAATGGCGAGCACCCATACAAAGATGGGACGATCAATAAAAAACTTAGCCATGAATTACAGGCTCCTGTTAAGACTTCGCGGGTTCAGACTGCGTAGGTTTTTCTTCACCATTTCCAGGTGCCGTCTCTTTTGCTTTGACGGGCACGCCCGGTCTGATTTTCTGCAACCCAGTCACGATAAGACGATCGCCTGCGCCGTGGTCAGGGTGCGCGCTTCAACCTTATCGCCTTCACCAACGACCATCGCGGTGGCTTCGCCACGCGGATTACGCGTTACGCCTTGTTGCGGCACCAGCAGAGCGTCATTGTTCACGCCTGAATCGAGACGCGCACGCACAAACATCCCCGGCAGCAAATCGTGTTGCAGGTTCGGGAAGATGGCGCGCAGGGTGATAGAGCCTGTGGTTTCATCCACCGTCACGTCAGAAAACTCCAGCGTACCGTTCTGCGCATATTCGGTGCTGTTATCCAGCAGCAGACGCACTGTAGCTTTGCCACCGGCCTGCTTCAGCGTGCCCTGTTCCAGCTCACGCTTCAGTCGCAAATAGTCATTACTGGATTGCGTCATATCCACGTAGATCGGATCGAGTTGCTGAACGCTGGTCAACGCCGTCGCCTGACCGGAAGCCACCAATGCCCCTTCGGTTACCGTCGATTTACCGACGAGACCCGAAATAGGGGAGAGCACCTTGGTGTAGTTCAGGTTGATCAGCGCAAAATCCACAGACGCTTGTGCGGCTTGCACGCTGGCCTCTGCCTGACGCTGTGTTGCCAGTGCCTGATCGTAATCCTGTTTGCTGACGTAATTGGTGCCAACCAGCGGTTTGTAGCGGTTCACGGTCAAACGGGCAATTTCAGCCTGAGCCTGGGCTTGGGCCAGTGAACCTTTCGCACTGTTGTAAGCTGCCTGATAGGTAGCCGGATCAATCTGATACAGAGAAGTGCCCGCTTTCACATCGCTCCCTTCGATGAAGTGACGCTTCTGAATAATGCCTCTCGCCTGAGGACGAGCCTCGGCAATGCGGAATGCGTTAGTGCGCCCTGGAAGTTCGGTAATCACATTCAGCGGTTGTGTTTTGAGGGTCACAATGCCGACTTCAGGCGCTTGCTGCCCGCCACCTTGATGCTGACCTTCATTTTTATTATCACACCCGGTGAGCGCTAAGCCGCCAGAAAGCATCAGGACTGCCACCAGAGGCATAAGCCTTCTGTTTTTGTTCATAAATAAACCTCAAGTGTCCGATTTGAATTTGACCAATGGATCACAAGCCCTAAAACCCATTGCTGCGATAATCCTGCAAGCGTGATGTTACATACATTCGCGAATGTATGTAACATCACGCTTCCTTTAAAAAACAGCGCTATGGCACGAAAAACCAAACAGCAGGCGCGCCATTTCAGCCTGACTTTCCAGTGGGATGACTGGCGTCAGGGGGCGCTAAGCGCGCTGATCTTTATTGTACCGATGCTGCTTGTCAGTGGGCTTATCTATTGGCGGCGGCGTCTTATTACGGGTTATATCGAGCGCTTGTCAAACGATGCAGGGCAACTGAAACGGGATTCGCAACGCCATACGCCACAGGCATTGCTGTTGGAAACCGTGATGGTGCTGCCGGGTATCATGCTGATCCTCGCTTTCAGTCTCTGCTTTCATTATGCCGGAAACGCGGTAGGGGATGCGGTATGGCGCATGAGCCAGCAGTTTGCCCTGCTGTGGCTGGTGTTCGGTTTGCTCTATCGAGCGATGAAACCGGGTGGCATCGGTGAGAGGCACTTCAATTTTAGCGCCTCGCTGGCTGCCCACTACCGCCGTCAGGAGCTGCGGTTGGGCGGCGCGCTGCTGCCGCTGATCTTCTGGTCGGTTATCGGCGAGAAAGCGCCGCTCTATCTGGTGGATGATGTGATCGGGCAGATTGTGATTTTCTGCAATCTGATCCTGTTGGGCATTCTGGTGTTTTCGCTTTGTCGTGACAGTTGGCGGGAAAAAGAGACGCACACTATCCGGCTGATTGTCATTACCGTGATGTCTATCCTGCCGCTGGTGCTGCTGGGATTGATGGTGTGTGGCTACTTCTACACGACGCTACGGCTGCTTGGTCGTTGGGTGGAAAGCCTGTACCTGCTGTTGGTATGGAACCTGGTCTATCTCACGACCATTCGCGGTTTGAGCGTTGCGGCGCGTCGATTGGCGTATCGTCGCGCAGTAGCGCGGCGTCAGAACCTGAATAAAGAGGGGGCTGAGGGCAGCGAGCCTGCGCCAGAGCCACCGTTGGCGTTGGATCAGATTGGACAACAATCGTTGCGGTTGACCACCATGGTGCTGCTATTGATCTTTTCGGGCGTGCTTTATTGGATTTGGTCTGATTTGGTGGCGGTGATGTCCTATCTGGACAGCATCACGTTGTGGCATTACAACGCCACTGTTGCAGGCCGTGACGCTGGGCAATTTGATGCTGTCGATGGTGGCATATGTGCTAATGCGCAACTTGCCGGGCTTGCTGGAAGTGCTGGTGTTGTCGCGTTTGCAACTGCGTCAGGGCACCTCCTATGCCATCACCACCATGTTGAGCTACCTGATTATGGCGGTGGGCACCACCACCTCGCTCAGTTCCATCGGGGTGTCGTGGGATAAGTTACAATGGTTGGTCACCGCGTTGTTGGTCGGTTTGGGGTTCGGTTTGCAGGAGATTTTCGCCAACTTCATTTCCGGCCTGATTATCCTGTTTGAACGCCCGGTGCGTATTGGCGATACCATCACCATCGGTACCTTCTCTGGTTCGGTCAGCAAGATCCGTATTCGCGCCACGACAATTACGGATTTCGATCGCAAAGAGGTCATTATTCCCAACAAGGCTTTTGTCACGGAAAGGCTGATCAACTGGTCGCTGTCGGACACCATCACGCGCGTGCTGATTAAGATTGGCGTGGCCTATGGCTCCGATCTGGACAAGGTAAAATCCGTACTGTTGCAGGCGGCGCATGAGAACAGCCGTGTGATGACCGATCCTGAACCGCAGGTGTTTTTCCTGGCGTTTGGTGCCAGCTCGCTGGATCACGAACTGCGGCTTTACGTGCGGGAACTGCGCGATCGCAGCTACACCGCGGATGAGTTAAACCGCAGTATCGATCGGCTGTGTCGGGAAAATAATATTGATATTGCGTTTAACCAGCTTGAAGTTTATCTGCACAACAAGCAGGGCGATGAAGTGCAGGAGATAAACCGCGCTTTAGGCGGTAACGCCGCAGATGAACCCGCGTAAGCGGGATCACTCGTTGCCGGGCACATGCGGATTTGCAGCATGCGCCTTGGATTCATAGTCACGCCGCACAATCTCTAATGCGGCCAGCACCACATCGGGTGCAATGTCGTTATCTTCTAGCAGCATAATCAGGTCTACAGCCAGTTTGACTTCCAGCGGGGCATCTTTCAGCGACATGGGTTTGCTCCTCTCGTGACGGCTATAGCCCTTGTTCACGCTTTTCTACCTGACGTTCCAGACGCGCCAGAGCCTGACGACAGCGCGCCAGTCGGCCTTCCAGTACGGCGATCTCACGCTGCAATTGCTGCTGCTCACTTAGCGTTGCCGCTCTGTCGAGTTGGCTTTCCCGGTCTTGAATCATTAGGTTCAGGCGTCGTTCATAGTCCTGATGCTCTGCTAATTTTTGATACAGATCGCTTTCGATCGTGACCGACGTCTTCTCCTGACGGCGTAACGCCTGCGTGGAAAGCTCTCGCTGTAATGCACCAATCTGTGCCACTAACTTTTCTGTCATGAACGCCACGCGCTCGGTGCTGCCTTCTTCAACCAGATGGCACAATGATTGAAAATTTTGCTCAACTTCGCTCAGATAATCACGCAAGCGCGTGCCATGTGATTGAAACAGTTGGCGATCGAAACGGGAATAGGCCAACGGCCTGTCTGTCAGCGGGGCGACCGCCTGGGCCAACAGGGCAAGTTGATGTTCCAACGCCTGAAGAAAGTGGTGGCGGTTCACGGAGTGACCCACATAATAAAGAAGATGTAGCCAAGCTTGCACGGGATTGTCAGCAGGCACAAGCCTTTTGCATGCGCGGTGAGAAAGATGAGTGCATCTTAACTAACGTCAGGAAAGAGCGAAATGCTAGAATACCAAGGCGTAACGTGAAGAGGATGAGCAGTGATGTATCGTATTGGGTTGGTGGTGTTGGGCTGGATAGCCGTTGTGCTGGCGACGTTGGGCGTTGTGTTGCCGTTGTTGCCGACCACCCCTTTCTTGCTGCTGGCGGCCTGGTGTTTTGCTCGCTCTTCGCCGCGTTTTCATGCCTGGTTGCTCTACCGCTCCTGGTTCGGCCCTTATTTGCGTGACTGGCAGGATCACCGGGCGTTGCCGCCTGGGGCGAAAGGCAAAGCCGTGGTGATGATCGTGCTGACCTTTGCCGTGTCGCTGTGGCTGGTGGATATGGTGTGGGTCAGAGTGCTGTTGTTAACGATAATGGCGGTCTTGCTAACCTTTATGTTGCGCCTTTCGGTTGTTGATCCGCGACAATAAAACCCACCGCAGGCTGTTGCATTTGATCGTCAGTTTGACTAGATTTGAGCGTTTTCGTGTGCCGTTTGCCTCCGGTTATCCCTCAACCTCGATAACGGGGAAAGGAGTCGCAGCGGTCATGGTAAGATTTTTAAAGCGTACTATCAGGCAAAAAAAGATGATGAGCGTAACCGCACTGCAGTCAGAATTAATCAAAAACAGCATTAAAAGCATTCCCGATTATCCCAAACCGGGGATCCTGTTCCGTGATGTCACGAGTCTGCTGGAAGCGCCCGTTGCGTATGCGACCAGCATTGAGATGCTGGCAAACCGTTTTCGTGACACCGGCGTGACGAAAGTGGTGGGCACGGAAGCGCGTGGTTTTCTGTTCGGTGCGCCTGTCGCACTGGCATTAGGCGTGGGGTTTGTGCCGGTGCGTAAACCGGGCAAGCTGCCGCGTCCGACGATTTCAGAAAGCTATGAATTGGAGTACGGCACCGACAGCCTGGAAATCCACACCGACGCCATCAGCGCCGGGGATAAGGTGTTGGTGATCGACGATCTGCTGGCGACCGGTGGCACCATTGAAGCAACCGTGAAGCTGATTCGCCGTTTGGGCGGAGAGGTTAGCGATGCGGCATTTATTATCAATCTGTTCGATCTGGGCGGTGAGCAGCGTTTGAATAACCTCGGTATCAACTGCTACAGCCTGGTTAATTTTCCAGGTCATTGATCCTGCCTTTTTTCCGCCGTAAATCTGTTGGCTATCCTGATAAACAGCCTCGCCGTGTCCGGCGAGGCTGTGTTAGCATGGCCTCCTCAATTACACAACCGTTGCGGTATTGATGAGCTATCAGGCACTGGCCCGTAAGTGGCGTCCTCAATCTTTCGCTGATGTTGTCGGACAGGAACATGTGCTGACTGCATTAGCCAATGGTCTCTCTATGGGGCGGGTTCATCACGCCTATCTGTTTTCCGGCACGCGCGGCGTAGGTAAAACCACGATTGCCCGTTTGTTGGCGAAAGGACTGAACTGCGAGAGCGGTGTCACCGCGACGCCTTGTGGGCAGTGTGCGAATTGTTGTGAGATTGAGCAAGGGCGCTTTGTTGATCTGATCGAGATCGACGCAGCTTCTCGCACCAAAGTAGAAGATACCCGCGAACTGCTGGATAACGTGCAATATGCCCCTGCGCGCGGTCGTTTCAAAGTCTACCTGATCGATGAAGTGCACATGCTCTCCCGGCACAGTTTCAATGCGTTGTTAAAAACGCTGGAAGAGCCGCCTGAGCACGTTAAATTCCTGCTGGCGACCACCGATCCGCAGAAGTTGCCGATCACCATTCTTTCTCGCTGCCTGCAATTTCATCTCAAAGCGCTGGATGTGGAACAAATTCGCAGCCACCTTGGGCATGTGCTGCAAGTCGAAGCCATTGCCACTGAGCCACGCGCCTTGCAACTGCTGGCGCGTGCGGCTGATGGCGGCCTGCGCGATGCGTTGAGCCTCACCGATCAGGCCATTGCCATGGGGCAAGGTGCGGTGTTGACCGACGCGGTTGCCAGCATGCTGGGCACGCTGGATGACGAACAGCCGCTGGCGTTGATTGAAGCTATCGTCAATGCCAACGGCGAACAGACCATGGCGTTGCTCCAGCAGGCGTCTTCACGCGGCGTTGAGTGGGAAGCGTTGCTGGTAGAGATGCTTGCGTTGTTGCATCGCATCGCCATGGTGCAACTGCTGCCGACGGCGCTCGGGCCGGAAGACTCCGCCATTGCGCCGCGTTTGCGCGATCTGGCGCGAAGCGTGCCGCCCGCCGATGTGCAACTCTATTACCAGACGTTGCTGGTCGGGCGTAAAGAATTACCCTACGCGCCGGATCGTCGCATGGGCGTTGAGATGACGCTGCTCAGAGCCTTGGCGTTTCATCCGCAAAGCGTGATTGTGCCTGCGGTGGCAACGCCAGTCGCGGCGAGTGCGCCCGGTGCGTCGCAGACGCTGACGCCGCCCCAGCGCCAGGCTGAAATGCCCATTGCACTGCCTCCGCCCGTTGCTGCACCTGGGGAGCCTGCTGCTCCTGCCGCGCCGCTGCCAGATGCCACATCTCAGCTGTTACAGGCGCGCCGTCAGTTATTGCAGCGACAGGGTACGCCGCCGCCAAAAAAGTCTGAACCGGCGGCGCAGGAACGCGCTCGGCCGGGCACGGCGGTATCGGCGCTGGAACGCCTGGCTTCGGTGACAGAACGCAGTCAGCAGCGTCAGGCATCGGATAAAAACAGTGATGCGCAGAAAAAGCCTGAGGCATACCGCTGGCGAGCGCAGCAACAGCAGGCCACCGTGACGGAAGCGGCAGCGACGCCAAAAGCGTTGCGCACGGTGCTGGAGTATGAAAAAACGCCAGAGTTGGCGGCTAAACTGACGGAAGAGGCGCAAACGCGTGATGCCTGGGCGGCAGAGGTGCAGCGTTTGTCGTTGCCGAAACTGGTTCAGCAACTTGCGCTCAATGCGTTCAAAGTGGCAACCGATGAGGATACCGTGACGTTACACCTGCGCTCATCACAGCGTCACCTGAACTCACCTTCTGCGCAGAAAACGCTGATGGATGCATTGGCAGCGCATTATGGAAAACCGATTACCCTTGTGGTGATCGAAGATGACGACCCCGGCACGTTAACACCGCTGGAGTGGCGTCAGACGATTTATGAAGAGAAACTGGCGCAAGCGCGCGAGTCTCTGATGACCGATAAAACGATTCAAACGCTGCGGCGTTTCTTTGATGCGGAACTGGACGAAGAGAGTATCCGCCCCGTTTAACCGCTGCAATTGTTGCAGCCATGCAATAGAGAGAAGCATATGTTTGGTAAAGGTGGTTTGGGCAATCTGATGAAACAGGCCCAACAGATGCAAGACAAAATGCAGGAAGAGATTGCCAATCTGGAAGTGACCGGTGAATCAGGCGCAGGTCTGGTCAAAGTCACCATCAACGGTGCACATAACTGCCGCCGCGTCGAGATCGATCCCAGCCTGCTGGAAGATGACAAAGAGATGCTGGAAGATCTGATCGCTGCTGCATTCAACGATGCCGCGCGCCGCATCGTTGAAACGCAGAAAGAGAAAATGGCTTCAGTATCCAGCGGCATGCAGTTGCCGCCGGGTTTCAAGATGCCGTTCTGATGCAAACCAGCCCGCTCCTTGAGTCGTTAATGGAGGCACTGCGCTGCTTGCCGGGTGTTGGCCCGAAATCGGCGCAGCGTATGGCGTTTCAACTACTGCAACGCGATCGCAGCGGTGGCATGCGTCTTGCACAGGCCTTGACGCGCGCCATGTCTGAAATCGGTCATTGTGTGGATTGCCGCACCTTTACCGAACAGGAGCGCTGCGCGATCTGCGCGAATCCTCGTCGTCAGCAAAATGGCCAAATCTGTGTGGTTGAAAGCCCCGCAGACATCCATGCTATTGAACAGACTGGGCAGTTTGCTGGACGTTACTTCGTGCTGATGGGGCATTTGTCGCCGCTGGACGGTATCGGGCCGGACGATATCGGGCTCGATCTGTTGGAGCAGCGATTGGCGCAGGAAACGCTGTCAGAAGTGATTCTTGCCACCAACCCTACGGTGGAAGGGGATGCTACCGCCAACTACATTGCTGAGCTGTGTGCCCAGCATGGCGTGCTGGCGAGCCGTATTGCGCATGGCGTACCGGTAGGTGGGGAGCTGGAAATGGTCGATGGTACCACGCTTTCCCATTCGCTGGCGGGGCGTCACCCCATCCGCTTTTAGCGACGCTGTTTGCATTCACCTCGGCGTGGTTTCCTCATCGTAAGGGGTCACGCGAGGTGATAAATTGTTTTTTGCTCTTGAAATTCCTCCGCGCTATCCCCACGTTTTGCCTACTGGCCGGAAACACCGGCACCATTCCCATACCCGCTACAGGGATTGAACATCATCAGCCTGACTAACTATTAGGATTGAGGTAAGTGACAATGAGTATGAAGGGCCAAGAAACGCGTGGTTTCCAATCTGAAGTGAAGCAGTTGCTGCACTTGATGATCCATTCACTTTATTCCAATAAAGAAATTTTCCTGCGTGAATTGATCTCCAACGCCTCCGATGCGGCAGACAAATTACGTTTTCTTGCCTTATCTTTGCCAGAGCTTTATGAAGGGGACGGAGAACTGCGCGTGCGCGTCTCTACCAACAAAGATCAGCGAACGCTGACCATCTCTGACAACGGCATCGGTATGTGCCGCGAAGAGGTTATCGATAATCTGGGGACCATCGCCAAATCTGGCACCAAAGCGTTTCTGGAATCTATCGGCTCCGATCAGGCAAAAGACAGCCAGCTCATCGGCCAGTTTGGCGTGGGCTTCTACTCGGCATTTATCGTTGCGGATAAAGTGACGGTGCGTACCCGCGCAGCGGGTGCTGCCGCGGAAGAGGGCGTATTCTGGGAATCAGTGGGTGAAGGTGAGTACACCGTGGCGGATGTCGCCAAGGCCGATCGCGGCACTGAGATCACCCTGCACCTGCGTGAAGGCGAAGATGAATTCCTCGACGCGTGGCGCGTGCGTTCCATAATCGGTAAATACTCTGACCACATTGCATTGCCGGTTGAAATTGAAACCGAGACGCCGAGTGAAGAAGAGGGCGGCGAGCCGACGGTGACCTGGGAAAAAGTGAACAAAGCGCAGACGCTGTGGACGCGCAACAAAGCGGATGTCACCGAAGATGAATACAAAGAATTCTACAAGCACATTGCCCACGATTTCACCGATCCGCTGAGCTGGAGTCACAACCGTGTTGAAGGGAAACAGGAGTACACCAGCCTGCTCTATATCCCTTCTCAGGCACCGTGGGACATGTGGAATCGCGATCATAAGCACGGCCTGAAACTCTATGTACAGCGCGTGTTTATCATGGATGATGCCGAGCAGTTCATGCCAAACTACCTGCGCTTTGTGCGTGGTTTGATTGATTCCAACGATCTGCCGCTGAACGTCTCTCGTGAAATTCTGCAAGATAGCCGTGTTACCCAGAATCTACGCAATGCGCTGACCAAACGCGTGTTGCAGATGCTGGAAAAACTGGCAAAAGACGATGCTGAAAAATACCAAACTTTCTGGCAGCAGTTTGGTTTGGTGCTGAAAGAAGGGCCGGCAGAAGATGGTGGCAACCGCGAAGCGATTGCCAAACTGCTGCGTTTCGCCTCTACCCATGATGACAGCTCTGCCCAGACGGTTTCGCTGGAAGAGTATGTCAGCCGCATGGTCGAAGGGCAGGAGAAGATTTACTACATCACTGCCGACAGCTATGCCGCCGCGAAGAGCAGCCCGCATCTGGAACTGTTCCGTAAGAAAGGCATCGAAGTGCTGCTGCTTTCTGACCGCATCGATGAATGGATGATGAGCTACCTGACCGAGTTTGACGGTAAATCCTTCCAGTCCGTCAGTAAAGCGGATGAAGCACTGGATAAGCTGGCTGATGACGCCGGTGATGAAGAAGCGCGAAAAGAAGCGGAGAAATCGCTGGAGCCGTTTGTTGAGCATGTGAAAACGCTGCTGGGTGAGCGTGTGAAAGAGGTGCGTTTAACGCATCGTCTGACCGATACCCCAGCCATCGTGACCACTGATGCCAATGACATAAGCACGCAGATGGCGAAGCTGTTTGCCGCTGCCGGGCAGAATGCGCCGGAAGTGAAATACATTTTCGAACTTAATCCGGAACATGCGCTGGTGAAACGTACTGCGGACACGAGTGATGAGGCCCAGTTCAGTGAGTGGGTCGAACTGCTGCTGGAGCAAGCATTGTTGGCTGAACGCGGTACGCTGGAAGATCCTAACCAGTTTATCCATCGTATGAACCAACTGCTGAGTACATAACCGTTCACACTTTTCCGAAAACCCGGTTTTTAACCGGGTTTTTTCTCTCTTTGCGACACGCTGAAGCGAGCCCGTTCCTTGAGGATAAGCCTCTGGAATGGTATGGTTGAGCGTTTTCAAATTTATTTTAAAAAATCTACATAGCAAGGGGATTTACGCAATGCGTATTATTCTGCTGGGCGCTCCGTGCGCAGGCAAAGGCACTCAAGCACAATTCATTATGGAAAAGTATGGCATTCCGCAAATTTCCACTGGTGATATGTTGCGTGCGGCGGTGAAAGCCGGAACCGAACTGGGCAAACAGGCCAAAGAAATCATGGACGCGGGCAAACTGGTCACGGATGAATTGGTTATTGCCCTGGTGAAAGAGCGTATCGCCCAGGATGATTGCCGTAACGGTTTCCTGTTGGATGGTTTTCCACGTACTATTCCGCAGGCGGATGCCATGAAAGAGGCTGGCATTCAGGTTGACAACGTTATCGAGTTCGCCGTGCCGGACGAACTGATTGTCGATCGCATTATTGGCCGTCGCGTGCATGCGGCGTCTGGTCGTGTTTACCATGTGAAGTACAACCCGCCAAAGGTTGAAGGTAAAGACGACGTAACGGGTGAAGAGCTGACCATCCGTAAAGACGATCATGAAGATACCGTGCGTAAACGTCTGGTGGAATATCATCAGCAAACTGCGCCGCTGGTAGACTACTATCAGAAAGAAGCCGAGGCCGGAAATACCCGTTACCACAAAGTAGACGGCACTCGCCAGGTCACGCAAGTACGCGCTGAGCTGGAATCCATTCTGGGTTAAAACGCAGTGGCGCTGTCTGAAAATGCTGGTACATTGTGTGCCGGTTTTTTTTTACCTACGATAGACTTTATCGCCTGTTATCCGCAACTTCGATGGCAAGTATCGGTAATAACATCGCTTTTCCTATCCCGTACAGGCAACATTTTCGCTACACTCTGCGCTGAGTAACGATAACCGCTGCCCAGTGTCGAATGTACATGGCGGGCAGACTCTTTGCGAGGGCAGATGATGAGTCAACCGAAGTTGGGCGTACTGATGGTGAATCTGGGGACGCCCGAAGCCCCTACGCCGCAGGCGGTAAAGCGCTATTTGGCACAGTTTCTTAGCGATAAACGCGTGGTGGATACACCGCGCTGGCTCTGGTGGCCGTTGTTGAATGGCGTGATTCTGCCTTTCCGTTCCCCGTGTGTAGCAAAACTGTATCAGTCTATCTGGACGGCCGATGGTTCTCCGTTGCTGGAGTTCAGTCGCCGTCAGGAATGCGCGCTCTCCGCGCGTTTAGGCGACGATATTCCTGTGGCGCTTGGCATGAGTTATGGCTCACCGAGTTTGCCATCTGCATTGGATAGCCTGCTGTCCCAGGGCGTTACCCAATTGGTGGTGCTGCCGCTTTATCCGCAATATTCTTGTTCCACCACCGGGGCGGTGTGGGATGGGCTGGCCGACGCGCTGCGCACACGCCGTCAGGTGCCCGGTATCCGTTTTATCCGCGACTATGCGACGCATCCCGCCTATATCGCCGCGCTAAAGCAGCGTGTGGAGGAGGCGTTTGCCGTGCACGGTGTGCCCGACCGTTTAGTGATTTCGTTCCATGGCATTCCAGTGCGCTACGCCGCGGAGGGGGATGACTATCCCCAGCGTTGTCAGGCAACAGCCCAGGCACTGACTGCGGCATTGGGGCTGGCGCCGGAACAGGTACAAATGACCTTCCAATCACGTTTTGGCCGTGAACCTTGGCTAACACCCTATACAGATGAAACATTAAAGGGATTCCCCGCGCAGGGGATCAAGCACATTCAGGTTATTTGCCCAGGCTTTGCGGCGGATTGTTTGGAAACGCTAGAGGAAATACAGGAGCAGAACCGGGAGCTGTTTTTGCATGCCGGGGGAGAGCTGTTTAGTTATATTCCGGCGCTGAATGACGATGCCCGGCATATTGATTTGCTTGAGGCGTTGGTACACGACGAATAGCTAAAAAAAGCACAACCTAAAATAGCGCAGCGGGGTTCCCCGCTGCGCACCGGTATCAAATCGGGCACTCTTTTAACGCTTCAGCCTTTACCGACTCGAGTTGCAGCAGGGTAATCATGCTATTGGCGATTTCACGTTCACCCATAACCACCTGATTGGCACCGTGTTCGGTGATGTAGCTGACTTCATCGTCATAATGCACGCGGGCAATGATCTCCAGGTCCGGGCGTTTTTCACGCGCTGCCGCCATGATTTCTCCTGCCTCATAGCCGTTAGGAATGGTCAACAGCAGCCAGCGGGCGCAATCCAACCGAGCCAAATCCATGATTTCTGCCTTGGTGGCATTCCCTAACACCGCTTTGATGCCTTGTTCACGCAGGGCGTCTACGCGTGCGCGGGAATTTTCGATCACCACGATGGGGATACCTTCCTGGTGTAGCTTGGCACCGATCAGGCTACCGACGCGGCCATAGCCTACCAGTAGCGCATGGTTGCACATATCCACCGGGATCTGTTTCTCTTCTTCAATGGCTTCTTCCACGATCTGCTCTTCAATCGTCTCGGTTTTGGCCAGATAGCGCTCCAGCAGTGAGAACAGCAGCGGGTTGATCATAATGGAGAGAATGGCCCCTGCTAGCACCAGATTGCGCCCTTGTTCGGAAAGCAACCCCAGCGCGATCCCAAGCCCGGCGAGTATAAAGGCAAATTCACCGATTTGCGCCAGGCTGGCGGAGATCGTCAGTGCAGTACGTTTAGAGTGACCGAACAAACGAACCAGTAAAAATGCAGCGGCTGATTTACCGAACACGATGATGGCCAGTGTAATGATGACCGCCACGGGTTCGTTGACCAGAATCATCGGGTCGAACAACATGCCAACGGGGAGACAAAAAACAGTACGGCGAAAGCGTCACGTAGCGGTAACGTATCGTGGGCCGCACGCTGGCTGAGTTCCGACTCATTCAGCACCACACCAGCAAAGAAAGCACCGAGTGCAAACGAGACATCAAACAGCTTCACGGCGCCGAAAGCGATACCCAACGCCATCGCCAGCACCGCCAGGGTAAACAGTTCACGAGAGCTGGTTGCCGCGCTTTTTGCCAGTACCCAGGGCACTAGGCGACGGCCTACCACAATTATCAGCGTGATAAATGCCACCACTTTGCCGATAGTCCAGGCCAGATCGCGAATCAGCTTACTGGTATCAGCATGCTCTGCGCCAATCATGTCGCGGAACGCAGGCAGCAGTACCAGCGTTAACACCATCGCCAAATCTTCCACGATCAGCCAGCCAATGGCGATTTGCCCGCGCTGGCTGTCAATCAACTGACGTTCTTCCAGTGCACGCAGGAGTACCACCGTACTCGCGGTAGATAAGCACAGACCAAATACCAGCCCGCTCGCCCGGCTCCAGCCCAACATGGCAGACCGCCCCATGCCCAGAAGCGTTGTGACGGCGATTTGCGCAATAGCACCGGGAATGGAGATGGATTTCACCGCCATCAGATCTTTAAGGGAGAAATGCAGGCCGACACAAAACATCAGCAGAATAACCCCAAGTTCGGCCAATTCAGGCGCTAACGCGGTATCCGCGACAAAACCTGGGGTAAACGGCCCCACCAGAACCCCGGCAAGCAAATAAGCCGACCAGAGGTGAAATACGTAGTCGATTGGCCAGAATCCCCAGTAAAAACGCGAGGACCAGCCCTCCGGCAATGGTGGATATTAGTGGTGTGGTTGCATGCATCCCGACTCCTTTTGCCATGTAGTAAAACGTGAATGAGCGGACTTCCTGAGTAAATTCTATTTCATTTGAAGAAATCCTGTTTGGGAAAATGAAGGCATTCTAGTAAAAATCTTCGTTTATGCATTTATTCCCACTCTAACACGGATTTCATGATGCTTTTATCATATAAGCATTGATAAACCGACGTTATTACGCTCATGAAGATACTTTCTCATGCTCTTTACGCTGCATTTTTATCCTGTGTGCTGGGGGAAACAGGTTTCCATGAGTAAAAAGCCCTAGAATAGCGGGGGTAAATGACATAAATACAACAGAATCAAATGAACGGACCATTTTTGTCAGCTTTCTCTTGTTATTCATGGGCGTAATGCCGGTTTTCCTTGTGATGCAAGTTACAGAGTGCAAATGAAATCGAGCGTTGAGGAAAAGTGCGCTATTCTGGAGGGAGATCTCAATCTGAATGTACCTGACTAAGACCAGGACGGACAGTGGGCTGCCATCCAATTCTTTTAACAGGGGGTTGTTTACTTAACGGGGAGTTTCCATGCGTTTTGCAACGAAAGCGTTAGGACGTGCTATTGCGATGTCGCTGGTATTTACCTCGGCAGGGGCGTTGGCATGGGAAAAAGATAAAACCTATGACATCACCATCCTCCACACCAACGATCACCATGGCCATTTCTGGCATAACGAATACGGCGAATATGGTCTGGCCGCGCAAAAAACACTGGTGGATCAAATTCGTCAGGAAGTCGCCGCCAAAGGCGGTAGTATATTGCTGTTATCCGGCGGGGATATCAACACCGGTGTGCCGGAGTCAGACTTGCAGGATGCCGAGCCCGATTTTCGCGGCATGAATTTGGTGGGCTATGATGCCATGGCGTTAGGTAATCACGAGTTTGATAACCCGCTTTCCGTACTGCGCCAGCAGGAGAAATGGGCGACGTTTCCGCTGCTGTCTGCCAACATCTACCAAAAGAGCACGCAACAACGCTTATTTAAACCCTATGCCCTGTTTGATAAGCAAGGCATCAAGATTGCGGTTATCGGTCTGACCACGGATGACACGGCAAAATTGGGCAACCCGGAGTTTTTCACTGATATAGAATTCCGTAAACCGTCGACGGAAGTGAAATCGGTGGTGGAACAATTACGCAGCATGGAAAAACCGGATGTGATTATCGCTGCGACCCACATGGACACTATGACGATGGTCAGCATGGTTCTAATGCGCCGGGGGATGTAGAAATGGCGCGCAGCCTGCCCGCAGGCTACCTGGATATGATTGTGGGTGGTCACTCACAAGATCCGGTCTGTATGGCGAGTGAAAACAAAAAACAGGTGGATTACGTGCCGGGTACCCCCTGTGCCCCGGACAGACAAAATGGTACCCGGGTCGTACAGGCTCATGAATGGGGCAAATATGTGGGGCGTGCCGATTTCACGTTTAAAAATGGCACTCTGACGTTGGCCCACTATCAGCTTATTCCTGTCAACCTGAAGAAAAAAGTGGAGAAGGCCGGTGGTGGCACCGAGCGTGTTTACTACACTCAGGAGATCAAACAGGATGATGGAGTGGTGAAAATGCTGACGCCGTTCCAGGAAAAAGGCCAGGCGCAGTTGGAAGTGAGGGTGGGTAGCGTTAATGGCACTCTGGATGGCGATCGCAAACAAGTGCGGTTCTATCAAACCAATTTGGGGCATCTACTGTTATCGGCACAGCGCGAGCGCGCTAATGCCGATTTTGCCGTGATGAGCGGTGGTGGGATTCGCGACTCTATCCAGCCCGGAGATATCACCTATAAGACGGTGCTGAAAGTTCAGCCTTTTGCCAATACCTTGGTTTATGTCGATATGAAAGGCAGCGAGGTCGAGCAATATCTGGCGGTCGTTGCGAATAAAAAGGTAGATTCCGGTGCCTATGCCCAATTCCTGAATGTCAGCCTGGTGGCCGATGGACAAGGCGTGCACGATGTGAAAATCAAGGGCCAACCGTTGCAGGCGGATAAAACCTACCGTATGGCCACACTGAACTTCAATGCCATGGGCGGCGATGGTTACCCGCGTCTGGATGGATTGCCGACTTACGTCAACACCGGTTTTGTCGATGCAGAGGTGCTGAAACAGTATATCGAGCAGCATTCACCGATCGATGCAGCGGCGTATGCGCCTAAAGGCGAAATTCAATATCGCTGATGAAATGGTCGGGCTAACATTTAATGGGTCTTGCTGTTGCGCAAGACCCATTTTTTTATGTTTATCGTTTGATTAAGTGGTCTGTGTTTTTGTGATGGATCTATCACTTAAATGTTATCGATAACATTTTTATCGCGCTCAGCGTCACAAACGTGATCTGTCGTCGTTTTTTATTGAAAATCCTTTAATATTTTATTAAAGCGTATTTTCAATAATAGGGTGTTGGAATGAAGAAGGGGGTTTGTTTTGTCGTTGCTTGGCGCATGTATTGCGGTCAGTTCTCAGGCGGGTGCCGCAGCTTTACCTGCCGTTGTCACTTTTACCGATAATGGCAAAGTGTGTGATGTCACGCAATATGGCGCGGAAGGCCATCGCCTGCAGATTGCATTAAATACGGATTCATTCCAACGCGCTATTGATGACTGTGCGGCAGCGGGCGGCGGTACGGTGTATGTCCCGGAAGGAAACTACCTGGTAAACCCACTGTTCCTGAAAAGTAATGTGCGGCTAAACCTGGCGAAGAATGCCACCATTGTGGCTTCCACAGAAGAAGCTGCCTATCGTGCTACGGAACAGACCAAATATGCCGAAGCGGAGAATGGCTGGTTGCCGTTTATCAGCGTTGCTGATGCCAAGAACGTGGCCATCACCGGTGAAGGCACCATTGATGGTCAGGGCGCTGTGTGGTGGGAACGCTGGCGTGCCAATATCCGTGCCACGGGTAAGAAAGGCGGCACCGATCGTCCGCGCCTGATCTATATTACTCGTTCCAGTAACGTGTTGGTGGATGGCGTTACCCTGACGCACTCGCCGAGTTTCCACGTGGTGATGCGCTATGCCCACGATGTTAACGTCAATAACACCAAGATCCTGTCACCTTGGCATGCACCGAACACCGATGCCATCGATCTAATTGACAGTCAGAACATTCGTATCACCAATAACTTTATTGATTGCAACGACGACCACATTGCTATCAAAGCTGAGAAGCCAGACGAGCGCTTCCCTGAAGGCGTCGTCGACAATATCTACATCGCTAACAACGTCTTGCACCAAGGGCGTGGTATTCCCATCGGCAGCGAAACCTCTGGCGGTGTGAACAACGTGCTGGTAGAAAACAATCAGTTCGAAGGCTCGATGTACGGCATTCGTATCAAGACGCTGCGCGGTAAAGGCGGTGAAGTGAAAAATATCACTTACCGTAATACCAAAATGGTCGATGTCGATATTCCGCTGGTATTCGCTGGCTACTATAATAAGGCCGCTCCTATCGTGCAGGCCGAAGTGGAAAAACTGCTAGCAGAAGGCGGCTTCACCATGGGCGAACAAATTTATCCGCCCGATACCGACGCCAAACAGCCGTTTGATAAATACAAGACGCCGCATTTCAGCAATGTGACGATCGAGAACCTGGAATCAACCGGCAAAAGCAAAGCTGCTGCGTACATCATTGGCGTGCCAGAAGCTCCCTTGAGCGGTTTCCATTTTGACAACGTACGTATCGATGCCGATCAGGGGATCCGCGTGCGTAACGCAGAGCTGCAAACCAAGGGCTTAACCGTCAACGTGAAGCAAGGTCCGGTCATATTGGTAGAAAAAGGCGCTAAGGTCGATTAATCACCCGTTCTGAAGCGGTGGCAGGGGACACACTGGCCGTGGAGTCCTCTGCCATCAGCTTCTTTTACGCTTCATACTTCACGCTGTAGCGGCGTTGGCCGCGCTCGGTGACCCGCATTAATCCCGTTTGGCAATATCACTGAATGACGCTTTCAGCAGTCGCGCCAAATCGGTGGGAGCGAGTCCGATATCCAGTCCGCGTTTGCCGCCGGAATGTAGCGCGGCGGATTTTTTCGCATAGAATAACGAATCATTTTGCACGCCAATAAAAGCTATTAAATTGGGATTTAGCATTGTGCAAAATGATTCGCGTTGTTTACTCTGGTTTGGGGTATGGTTGAACTTTGAACAGGTT
>NZ_JBLLJS010000020.1:0-269586 GCF_047692315.1 Symbiopectobacterium sp.
ATCCGCAACTTAAAACTTCCAGTTACCCCAGTAAAACTGTCCGATTCACACGGTCTGTATCTTCACGTTAAACCGACAGGTTCGCGCCTCTGGTATTTCAGATATTATTTCGGTGGCAAAGAAACCCGCATTGCGTTGGGCACGTATCCGTTACTCAGCCTAGCGGAAATTAAATGTGCTGCGCAGACAGTGGGCACTGAACATCCACAAATAAAGTATAGAGCTCCACGCAGGGAGTTTGTGTCAATGAACGTATGAGCTAACGACCCTCTGTCTGCCGATTCATGCTCTCACCAATATGCAAGAACGCGCACAAACACAGACACGTCAGAGAAGTTTTTGAACGAAGCATTCCTGATAACGCCTTTACCGTTAATACTGGCGCTCGGTTTTTTTGTTGATAAGGCAGATGGCGGAAACCATACTTTAATAGCTCCCAGTTTCGAACATTCCACCGAGCATGACACTAACCTTAGCGGTGACATTTTGTTCAGAGAAGATGACATGGGGCGCAACATCCAGAGCCCCTGGTGCTTTATCAAACTTGTATGCGTTAGGTGCCTTACCACCTAATATGATGGGGAACTGATGCGTAGTCTGGAGGTTAGGGGCATCGGTCTTATTTACTCATCAACATTTCATACCTCTCGTGAACTGGAAAACGGAACGCTAGAGCCCGCCTTACTTGATCTTTCACCAGGAAATGACGGCCTTTTTCTTTATTTCTCAAGAGCTGCGAGAAATCAGCCCAAATTGCGGGCGTTTATCGACGTGTGTTCACAGATAGTTAAGACATGATGTATTTGCGCAAGCGGCAATACTCTTTCAACGATGAGAAGCCAGCGACATTTGCAGCCACCAAACTGTTATAGCGAATAGAGAGAAAACTGTATCTATTCTCTTTGGTACAACTGTGTTGTAATCGGCCAAGCAGATCAGTTCCCTATTGAACTAGAAACATTTCCATAAGCATAGCGGTGTTGAAAATGGATGAAGTAAAGCGCCTTCTGACTGAAGAGATTGAATACATTAACCAGGCAGAGAAACGTGATAATAAAATACGTTTCAGCCTGAAATTTGTGCATTCACACCCTTATCTGTTCTGACTAGCTATGTGCCTGTCGCCTTGATTTTGTTCTATGCACCTTATTTTGGCCTGCCCTACTTGATTGGCTTTACTGGCCTTATGCTGGCCATGTCAGTGGCTCTTTCGATAGATATTAACCCCAAATATCGTTTTGAAGATATTGACGTGTTGGATTTACGTGTTTGCTATAATGGTGAGTGGTTTACCCATCGTCAAATCTCACAAGACACGCTTAGCAAGCTGCTGAATAATGAATATGTTTCTGCGGATATAAAAACAGGAATAAAAAAATCCAGCTTACGAAGGGTGATGTGGGTTTTTACGATGTTTTTTCTCTGGCTTATCTTAGAAAATCCGCGTTTTGATTGTCCACACATGGGCCCGGTAGTGATATTAATCGTTCTGGTCTGAAATGCAGACGGTTTCCCCATTTCCAACATAACAATCCTGTCGATACTGACACTAACCGTTAGCCCGCATGTGGTGATACGCTCTCCTGTTATTATCCATTACAGCAAAACACAGGTGTGCTATGTCTAAGTTTGAGCAATTGGCTCGCCAGACAAGAAAGCAACTTCAGGAGGGGATCTGGAAACCGGGTGACAAGCTGCCGTCGCTGCGGGAAAAATCGATTCACTCCGGTATGAGTCTGATGACAGTACTGCGAGCGTACCAATTATTAGAAAGTCAGGGGCTACTTATCGCGCGCCCACAATCGGGTTACTATGCTGCGCCACAGTTAACACCGCCGCCGCTGGATCACATATCTTCGTCTGACGCGCAAGCACGCGTTGAATTGACTGAAGAAGTAGACGTTAATGCTTTCATTTTTGATGTGCTTCAAGCCAGTAAAAATCCCCCCATCGTCCCCTTTAGGTCGGCATTCCCTGATCCATTTCTTTTCCCTCAACGTCAATTAACACGCGCTTTGGCCTCCGTAGCACAAGGAATGCAGCCACGCAATGCACTGGATAATTTACCACCGGGCAATGAGAATCTAAGAAAACACATTGCTCAGCGCTACGCATTACAGGGGATTGCGGTTTCACCCGATGAAATCGTCATTACCTCTGGCGCGCTGGAGTCACTCAACTTGAGCCTCCAAACACTGACCGAACCGGGAGATTATGTCGCGATTGAATCGCCTGCCTTTTATGGTGCGTTGCAGGCCATTGAGCGCTTCAAACTTAAAGCCATTTCAATAGCAACCGATCCACAACAAGGAATAGACCTTGATGCACTGCATCAGGCGTTAAACGACTATCCAATCAAAGCCTGCTGGTTGATGACCAATTTTCATAACCCGCTCGGCTGCACGCTGTCATGGGAAAAAAAGCAACGACTCGTTGCCATGCTGGAAAAACATAACGTTGGATTGGTTGAAGATGATGTGTACGGGGAGCTGTACGCGGGCTTACAGCGGCCACTTCCAGCCAAGGCATTGGACAAAAAGGGATTGATCCTGCACTGCTCATCATTCTCCAAAAATTTGATGGCGGGATTTCAGATTGGTTGGGTTGCAGCGGGACATCACGCAAAGAATATCCAACGCCTACAACTGATGAGTACCCTATCTGCCAGTGTCCCATGCAATTAGCTATCGCTGAATATCTCGCTACAAGCAGCTATGACAGCCATCTGCGACGTCTGCGCAAGGCACTGGAGCAACGTAAATATGCCGCGCTCCAATCGCTACAACAACACCTTCCCTATGACGTTAACATTTACCCTTCACGCGGTGGCTATTTCCTCTGGCTAGAATTACCGCCAGTCCTCAGCAGCACAGCACTTTACAGGCAAGCATTAGAGAAAGGGATAAGCATCGCCCCCGGAAGAATGTTTACCACGGGCGAAAAATACGACCGTTATTTCCGTTTGAACGTATCCTATGAATGGGATGACAAATGTGAGCAAAGTGTAAGAATATTATCGGCACTCATTCAGCAACAAATAAAAGCAATGCATCGAATGAAATGATAAACAGCCAGAATCGACGATATAAATCTGCTCTCGCGGCCATAGTGATAAAGCAGCGTTTGAGCAGATTTATCTTTTAACTCATCAATAGTGAAACAACCGGCGCATTTCCTCACAAACACGCCGAGTCTCTGCGTCAGATTCTCTTACTGTGCGCGGCTACCCATGTCTTGATTCTCTACTGCCAGCGCAGTGATCAGTGAGAGCGCACAAGCCAGCATCGTGCCAAGTATCCAGGCGAAATACCACATCCTTTCTCTCCTTAAAATGTTAATAAGCGGAATGCTTATTCTCTTCGATATAACGCGCGTCAATCCGTCCAAACATCTTGTAATAACACCAACTGGTATAGAGCAGGATGGCAGGGACAAAAATACAGGCCAAAATCGTCATGACCTGAAGCGTCAGTTGACTCGATGTGGCATCCCAAATCGTCAGGCTAACATTTGGCGCGAAGCTGGAAGGCATCACGAATGGAAACAGCGTAATTCCCGCAGTCAGAATCACACAAACAATCGTCAGTGACGAAGTCAGGAAACCCCAGCCGCAGCGATTAGCACGTGAAAGAAGGAGCGTTCCCCACGGTAGAGTTACGCCCAGAGCCGGAATCAACCACAACACAGGATGCGTATTAAAATTGATTAACCAGGCGCCAGCTTGCTGAATCACCTCTTTACGTAACGGGTTGGAAGGCGCCGCTTTATCCAACACAGAGGTAATCACATAGCCATCAGTGCCTGCGATCACCCAAACACCCGCCAATAAGAAGGCGATACTCATCAGTGCGCTGGCCGCCTGAACGGTTTTTTGCGCCCGCGCTTGCAGCGTCTGCGTGGTGCGCATTTGCAGGTAAATTGCACCGTGGGTAATAAGCATCGCCACGCTTACCAACCCCGCCAGCAGTCCAAAGGGGTTCAGTAGCTCGAAAAAACCGCCGTGATAAGTCAGTCGCAAATACTTATCTACACTTAACGGCACCCCCTGTAGCAGATTCCCAAAGGCAATACCGAATACGAATGCGGGAACGAAGCTGCCAATAAAAATGCCCCAGTCCCATAGCGCGCGCCAGCGAGCGTTTTCCAGCTTGGAACGGTAATCAAAGCCAATCGGGCGGAAGAACAGCGCGGCCAGCACCAGAATCATGGCAAAATAGAACCCGGAAAAAGCGGCGGCATACACCATCGGCCAGGCGGCGAACAGCGCCCCCGCGCCGGTGATCAACCAGACCTGATTACCATCCCAGTGTGGGGCGATGACGTTAATCATCACTCGCCGCTCAATATCGCTCTTACCCAATACACGTAGCAAAATACCTACGCCCATATCAAAGCCGTCGGTAATGGCGAAGCCGATGAACAACAGCCCAATCAGTACCCACTAAATCAGGCGCAATGTTTCGTAATCCAACATGATGTAGGCTCCTGTTAATCTTTGCTCTGTGTGGCAAGCAAGGGTGAAATCTGCTGCTCAAAGTGGTAGCGCCCTGTTTTCAGACTGCTTGTCCCCAGCCGGGCAAACTTGAACATCAGGTAGGTTTCTGCCACCAGGAACAGCGTATACAACCCGCAAATCAGCCCCATCGACAGCAGAATGTCATGCGCTTCAAGAGAGGAATTCGCCACTGCGGTAGGCAACACTTCGCCAACGGCCCAAGGTTAACGACCGTATTCCGCAACGAACCAACCGGATTCAATCGCAATCCACGGAAGGGGAATGCCGTAGAGAGCCATGCGATACAACCCTTTGCGCAGCCCGATGCGTCCACGTATTACGCTCCAGAACGACAGAGCGAAAATGGCCAGCATCAGCACGCCACAGCCCACCATCACCCGAAAAGTGATATACAGCGGTGCAACACGAGGAATTGAGTCTTTAATCGCTTGTTGAATCTGGCTTTCGTTGGCGTTGGCAACGTCATCGGTATAGCGTTTCAACAACATGCCATAGCCAAGATCGCGTTTGGCGGCGTCGAAGCGTGCTCGAACAGAAGGATCGGAATTCCCCGCACGCAAAGCCTCTAGCAACCCATAGGCCATCATGCCGTTACGGATGCGAATTTCATGCTGCGCCATCAGATCTCTGAGACCAACGACAGGTTTGTCGAGAGAACGGGTGGCAATCAAGCCCAGAAGGTAGGGAACGTGAATGGCGAAATCATTCTGCATCGTCTCCTGATTCGGAATGGCAAACAACGTGAAAGAGGCGGGTGCCGGCTGAGTTTCCCATTTTGCTTCGATCGCGGCAAGCTTGGTTTTCCGCACATCGCCCATCACGTAACCGGATTCATCGCCCAAAACAATAACGGAGAGCACAGAAGCCAACCCGAAGCTGGCCGCAATAGCGAACGAACGTTTGGCAAACGGGATATCGCGGCATTTGAGCAGATAGTAAGAACTGATTCCTAGCACAAACATCGCGCCTGCGGTGTAGCCTGCTGCTACGGTGTGCACAAATTTCACCTGTGCAACCGGGTTTTGCATCCAGCCGTTGGCGACCAGAATCCACAAGGCCGAAAAGTTGGATCCCAATGCAACAAACCAGGTCACCAGCATATGCTGGATTTTACTCAAGCGATCCCAACCGAAAAAGAACAGACCGATGAGCGTGGACTCAAGGAAAAACGCCATCAGTCCTTCCATTGCCAGAGGTGCGCCAAAAATATCGCCTACATAGTGGAAATAGTAGGACCAGTTGGTGCCAAACTGAAACTCCAAGGTGAGACCGGTGGCGACCCCCAAAGCAAAATTGATGGCAAACAGCTTGCCCCAGAATTTGGTCATGTCCTTGTAGATTTGCTTGCCGGTTAGCACATATGTGGTGTTCATAATCGCCAGCAGAAAAGACAATCCCAACGTCAGCGGAACGAATAAAAAGTGATACATGGCAGTCAGGGTAAATTGCAGCCGAGACAGTTCGACGACATCAAACATATTAGACTCCTAGCGTGGCAGGTAAACGCACGCCATGCAGTTATTCCGCATTCCAGCCGGAATAAATAGCGATGATTTGAATAATAAAAAACCTGTCCGGCGGACAGAATGACAGCCGGAGTTTATCGCAGCGATGAGATAAGCATGAATTCGTAATGAATCGGGAAAGGATTATAACGTGCAAAAAACAATGAATAAATAGTACAGTTTTCTCATATCACTAGAGACATAATTTAGATCAAAACAAGAATAAAAAAACCAAAACAACAAATAAAATTGAAATAAAAACTCAAATTAAATAAATTTAAAGAAATTAAATCCAAAAATCATATTACCAGGCTAGTTACTCTTTGTCTTTTCTGGTACAGATTAAACCCATATAATTATAACAGTTACTTTTTGTAGTAGTTTTACCTCTCTCGCTTCTCTTTCTTATCTCCGAAGGTGAGACTCACGCTCAACATAAAATATGGCGTCATCTCTTTTTGATAAATCCAGCAAGTGGCTTTGTGACAAATGACGCCCGTTTCACCAGAGTAAAAATCAGCACGCTAAACCGCTTCTCTTTGTTCAATACCCGTGTAAAGTACAGTTTTGGCTCTTCTCTTTCTAACGAAGAGGCGCTTCGAAACTACGGCATACATTGCTGTACTACCGCTGTTTTGCAAGCAACGATCGTTTCAACCACACAATTACAAGGCAGAGAATTATGTCAGCGCAAACATCGCATAGCGTAAATAAACCGGGTGGGAACTACCTGCCGGTTATCGTTCATAATGGTATAGCTTACGTCAGCGGCCAATTGCCACGCCGTGGTGATGAACTGCTCTGCATCGGCAAAGTGGGAGCAGATGTGGATATCGCACTAGCTCAGAAGGCAGCGGCGTTCTGTGCAGACCTCTGTCTGGACGCTATCGCACACACCCTCGGTGGCGATGACAAGATAGCGCAGGTATTAAAAGTTGTGGGTTACATTGCTTCAGCCCCCGGCTTTACACAACAATCCCAAGTGATGAACGGAGCCTCCGATCGCCTGGTTGCACGTCTTGGTGAGCGAGGACAGCATACCCGAACCTCGGTGGGCGTTGCAGAGCTCCCGCGAGGAGCCCCTATCGAGCTTGAAATGGTGGTCGCCATTCATCCCTGAGAATTCAGAAAAACGGCCAAAAGATGCGGTCACTCCAACCGTTACTGGCGTTACCGCATCGCACCACAGCAAGATTAACTCACACAGCTCACAGACATACCACACCGTTTTCTATACTCTCAACTTCCCTGCTCTGACTGGTACTTGAGATTCCCTCGTGAACAGCTTTGATCTGTCGTTGCTAAAATATATTCAGGGGCACAGTCCGGTATTGATTGAGGATGTCATGTCTAAATTTGGCAAGACAACCTCAACGCTGAAGCGTTCTCTAAAAGGTATCAACGAGTTTCTTGAGCCTGAATACCATTTGCATATTGATGGACAATCAATAGTCACCGCGATAACCTATCGGCAATATATCGATTTTCTGGAACAGATCCCGTTTAATCGCTATATCACTACCGCCGAAGAGCGAATCAAGTGTCTGAGTGTGGCGTTGTGTCTGCACGATGTGGTAAATAAAAGCGAGTATTACCGCAGATTCAATGTCAGCTCGACAACGCTAAAAAATGATAATCCAGCGCTAACCGCATTTTTGCAGGCCAACCATCTCTCCGTTACGGCTATCCTTCAGCAGGGTTCCTGCCTGGAAGGTGATGAGATTCTGCTGCGAATAGCCATTTGCCTGACAATCCTTAAAACCGTAGAAATTGGCGATGACAACCTGTTGGTGCTGCATAAAGCCAATGAACCCATTAATAAAGCCATTGCCACACAATTTCTGAAAGAGTGCCAGCAGGAGATTACCTCTGCCGCCCATCTATACCAACAACTGAGCCACAGAGTTACGCTGGGTTATAACAGCAAGAAATATTTCCTGGTATACATGAGCATTGCGCTACACCGCATGCGGCGCGGTCATGTCATTGCCCACAGCGATGATCTCGGATTTATTCAGTCCTTCAATTTTTCTGCTAGACCGAGATCATGAAGATCGGTTTCTCGACCTGCTGATTTCTTCTCTGACCTATACCTGGCGACCGTTTGATATTTATGATGCCACGCTAATTGAGCAAGTCAGACAGTTGTGTCACGCCCTGACACCGCTGCTGAGGGCGAAGATACACAATACCTTCCCTTTTTTTGCGGAGGTCTACCCATTTATCTATTCGGCTATCATACAAAACAAGTTCAATCTCTATTTCGACGATAAAAAACTGCATGAGGTTCAGACCCGCTATGCCTCATTCTATCAGGGGGTTGTGGAAGCGACAGTTCCTATTCCACTTTTTCACCGGTGCATCTGTCAACGCTGGTTCTGATATTAAAGAAATACGAGTTGTGAAATCGTATCCACACTGAGGAGAAGAAGCGCGTTATTATCGTCACTAATTCTTCTGAAAGTAAGGTAGGTTATTTCAAGGAAGTGCTGAAATCTCACTTCCATATTGATATTGTCAGTTGCGTTAACATTAATGAATTACACACGCTCAAACAGCTTTCTTTTGACTTACTGATTACCTTCACAAACAAAATATCCAGCTATCTGAAATATTATCAACTCCCTTACATCAAGGTAAATTTTTATCTGAACCGCGATGATATCTCTCTGCTAAGCAAATACGGACTTTCGCGTGCCAAGAAGAAAATATCCATAGAGACATTTATTCAAGACATCGAAGGATTGGATCGAGCGCAGCTCCAGACGCTGCTAGAACAAAAATATCCTGATTTCTTTATTTTAAACAGAACGACCATCCATCGCATGACAGTCGTTCTGGCAAGCAAGGCTAATCTTCAAACAACTGCTTCTGCCGCCGTCCCCGGCAGTAGACATCCAGCAAATTCAAGTCGTCATCCAACACCAGAATATCGGCATCTTTGCCTGGAGACAAAGCGCCTTTACGATCCGCGGCGCCAGCGAGAAAAGCCGGATTTTCGCAAGCGATCCTGGCAACAGAAACCAATCCGTGATCGAGGCGGCCAACGATATTCTTCACTGAGTCCAGAAAGTTCATCTCCAGATGTTTGACCGTTTCGTAATCGCACGGGCAAACCTGACGCGTATCTCTGTCATCGGCAGCTATTTCCAATAGTCCCTGCTTGATGCAAAATGTCTCTTTGCGCAGATAATGATAAAACTCATAGTCTTCCGGAAAATCCACGTAGCCCATGCAGTCACTCATCAATACCATGCGCCGATCCCGCTTCAACCGGTAGAGTAAATCGAAGGCTTCGGGCTTAATCGTGATGCCGCTTTGTTTCGCCACTTCCGCATAGGTATCCTGGTAATACATCAGTGCACCAACCACGCCCAGCTCGCGGTGGTAGAAGCCGCGCATCCCGCTGTAAGCATGGGTAAAATGGTTTAATCCCGCCTCTATTGCCGCCGTAATTTCGGCAAAGGTGGCATCCGTGTGCCCTGCTGATACTGTAATACCCTGCGCGCGCAAATGTCGTATAACCTCCAGTGCGCCTTCCAGCTCGGGTGCCAACGTCATCAGGCGAATATGATGACCGGCAAGCTGATTAAAACGCTCGAAACTGGCAATGCTGGGGCGTTGTAAACAGTCTGCCCGTTGCATACCCAGATGTTTCTCACTGATATAGGGCCCTTCCATATGAATACCAATCGCCTCAGCTCCGTCAGTGACCGTTGCCGTAGCAATATAGTCGGCAGTAGCCATTAATGACGCTTCAAGGAAATCATTTGGCATGGTGCCGAAGGTGGGTAAATAAGAGGTAACCCCCACGTTGACCAAATCGTGACTCATCCACTTGAGGGAGGATTGATTCCCCTTATAAGCAAAAGAGCCTCGCCCCCAGCCGTGTACGTGAATATCAACAAAGCCGGGCATAATGATCTGCTCGCTGCGATCAATATATTGAGAGGAGAAGTGAGGTTCAAAGCCACAAATTTTTCCATCCTGTATCAGGAGGTAGCCGGATTTAATGCCATCAGGGAACACAATCCTGTTGGATTTGATTACACCGGAGTCGACATCATTCATGCTCCCTCCCCAACACCCCGCTCAGCCAATTCATCGGCCAACACGGCACAGAGTCCTGTATAGGCCGCCGGATCGAACAATTCAGCAATTTCTTGCGCTGTAAAATTACTCGCGATGAGCGGATCGCTACTTAACACCTTACTGTATTCGAGATGTTCATGGGTGCTACGCATCGCCATGTTATAAACCAGTTCGTGCGTCGGATCCTTACCCAGTTTATCCACCAGTTGCATCATAATTCTTTCGCTATTGATTAACCCGTGCGTCAGCATCACGTTGTCATGCATCCGATCGTCATTAATCACCAATGTGCGTGTCAATTCCTCCGCGCGTAGGATTATCTCCGCCATCAATTCAATACTTTCTTGCAGGCTGGCATCAAAAATAAAGTAGGCAGAACTGTCCTCTTCAAAGGGGCGTGGGCAAACATATAAAGTGGCTGTCAGCACCGAATACAATTTCTGTGCATTGGCAATAATCCCTTTCGCCAGCTTAGGATTCACCTTCTGCGGCATGGTGCTGCTGCCCACAGTACCTTTGGCAAATGCTTCCGAGACCTCGCCAAACTCTTCACTTGAGGTTTGATAGACCTCTTCCGCAATTTTATGCAGCGTAGTTGCCAATAGGCACAGGTTGCTGATGTACTCAGCGCGGAACACGCACGCATTGCGTGAGGGCACCAGCATCGCGTGCATACCAAGCTGCTCAGCGACCAGATCCTGTACTGTTCTGCCCGGCTCCCCGGTAGCATGGAAAGCCCCCACAGCGCCGCCCATCATCACAGTAAAGACCCTTTTCTCCGCCTCTTGCATACGCTCCACGGCGGCCAGCAATTCATAAATCCACACCGATACCTTGTAACCATAAGTGATCGGCAAGGCGTGTTTACCATGAGTACGCCCTGCCATTAGGGTGTTTTTATGCGCTTTTGCCAGCTTAGCCAAATTTACCAACGTGGCATCCACAAACATCATCAGCTTGTGGTGAAATTTTTTAACGATAAACAAGTGTGCTGTCTGCTGAATATTCTGTGTTGTTACCCCTTAGTGCACATACTTACCGCTTTCAGCATCACACGCCTTAACCAGCACTTTGATGACGGGCACAAAACCATGGCCAATCTTGCGCATCAGCCGGTCAATCTCGGCGAGATCGATCCGCGCCAATTGGCAGTTAGCAGCAATATTTTCTGCCGCAGCAGTGGGTATCATCCCTACCTTCGCCTGCGCCAGTGCCGCCTCAACATCAAGCCATGACTGGACTCTGGCTTCATGCGTGAACAGGTCTTTCATTCCCTGATGGTCAATCGTTTTGCTTTTGGAATCATAAAGCGCGCGCATCCGTCTTCTCCTTAACGTTGTGTGATGCCAGCAAGGTGATCATCTACCGCATTGCGGACAAATTCGACATGCGGCCCGAAAACAACGTGAATGTGATTACTGGAAGGAATAAAGGTGCCCAATGAGCCCGCCTTTTTCAGCAATTCCATGTTCACCAATTTCTGATCGCCAAGATCGATACGCAGCCGCGACACACAGTTTTCAACGCGTTTGATATTTTGTTTACCCCCAACCCCTGGATCACTAATTCCGCAACCTTGCCGTACTCTTTGTTATTCAGTAACGCACTGTCTGCCGTTTCGTTCTCACGTCCCGGTGTTTTGATATCAAATTTGCCAATGGCATAGCGGAAGACGCCATAGAACACAATGAAATTTACCGCGCCCAGTAAAATAAGATTTACCCACTGGGTGTTTTCATACATCAGCCCAAAAATGCCGAAATCAAAGATGGTGCCGCGAATATACCCGATAGACACTTCCAGCATTTGCAACGGGATGGTCAACAGGCCGCACAGTTATTGCGTAGATAATAAAAAGTTTTGGTGCGATAAACAGGAAAGAAAACTCAAGCGGCTCGGTGATATTGCCCAGAAAGGCAGTAAGCACAACCGTCAGAATCATCCCTTTGGCGAATTTTTTGTTCTTGAAGTAGGCCATGTGATACATCGCCAGGCCAATCGCCGGAACACGGAACAGCGTGGTCAGCATCTGTGACGATGCCAGATAGCTGCACAAGGTTGGCATAAATTCATTCCATGCCGGATGGTTCGGCCCCAGTTCGAACAAGATCTTGTTCATGGCGGGCAAAATGCCGACATAAGTTTGGCCATCAATCAAATAAGTGCCACCGGCTTCAGTAAAACGCACGGTCGAGCTCAATGCGTGATGCAGACCAAACGGGATCAGTAAACGGTTTAACGTCATATAGATCCTGGCGCCAATATCAGGTGCCATCATCACCGTTGAGATGCTTCTCATTCCATAGGTAAACACATCCCAGATAAAGGGAATAATCAACCCTACTGGGATGGTAAAAGCGATAGAAAGGATCGCAACTGACTTCCCGCTAAAAAAGGCAAATTCCAACGGAAGTTGCTTCAATTTTTAGCGTATATATGCCAAGCACCATCCCTTGCCCGACAAATGCCATATTTTCCGTGACCAATTGCCCCATCAATTTCAGATGTACGTACATTGAGATCAACAGCGTTAAATAGGCGATCACAGAAGAAAAAACAGCAATGCCCTTCTCTTTCTTTGACATTCCATAAGCAACCCCCATGGCAAACAGCAATGGGATGTTCTGGAAGACGACACTGCTGATAAGACCAACGGAAGACAGAATCATATTGCAATAAGCGTTCCCCAAAAAAGGGAGCTTATCGATCATATATGCCTGCCCCAGCGTGCTAGATATCCCCATCAGCATCCCCACCGGGGCTAAAACAGCGATAGGCAATAATAGGGAGCGCCCAAACGTTTGTATTTCGTTTTTGAAGTTGGAGTTCATAATATGGTCCCTGGTGTATTTGGCATCACCATCAAACTACACGAATACGTTTACCATCAAGGCCAAATACTGACTCATTCAAGGCCCATCTTTTGTCCGTAAGAAAAGTTGAGTAGGTTCACATTTCTAATAATTGATTTTTATTCGACTGGGAGACGGTGAGGCGGGAGTCATTCAGATCTTGCCACTAGGTATCGTGCGGCATAAAAAAGCAGACGCCAGAATCGACGTCTGCTTTTTTAAGGTTATGGAAGAGATGATGGCATCACCCCATCCACATCGCAGCCTCATGCCGTCGTATTATTGATGTTACGACATATCGCCGGGTTAGCAGGCAATTGCGGAATTGACTCGATCAGACCGAGCGCCGCTGAAGATTGATTATCCAACGTTTTTTTGAACACGAGTGTGCTGGCTTCATTACGTGTTTGCATGTCATTGAGGCTGGTCGCCAGCGCTGCAATCTGCGAAACATCCATAACATTCTCCCGAAAAATGAAGTAATTACTTTCGGTTATAACAAAAGCCGTTTGCCATATGGAACTGCGCAAGCAGCCTCATTCATTATCGGAACTTCACAGCCAAAGTTTATCATTTTTACTTTTCTATACGTTGCAACAATCGATTCATCTTTATCGTTCTGACTGTGCTCACTCATACCCTAAGAACGGTACGCGCGGGAGAGCAGACATGGTATCAGCACGGATTAACGCCGCTGACAGGCTACCTTGGAATGCACGGAGCTGATTAAGTAAACGTCCTTCATCAACATTTCAAATTTGATAACATCATTCTCTCCCACCAGAGAAATAGTGTCATCAGGTGCATTGTCATTGATGTTCTTATCCACAGAGAAATTACGTATTTTTAGATGATTACCATTCCATTGCGGGTCAAAACTGAGGGTTCGACGGAGTGTTTTAACAACATTATCTCCGCCCACATAAACACCGCCAATCAGCACCAATGCGCGTTCTTTATCATTCAAATAGACATAAACATCATACTCCTTTCGAACCAGTGCTCCTCTTTCAGTTCCCGTTGACTTGATTTTCCCTGATAAACCAGTGGATTAGGTCTTTCTTTTCCGAAAAGAAAAAAACATTACACATTAAAGAAAAAAAGACCAGAACAGCAGTAAAAAGCGCTATTTTTTTCTGATTTTAATAATTAACATAGGTCACACACTCTTTCCCATCTTTCTTGCAGGTAATAATGATTTCATGCTTTTTATCCAGCGCGTCAGAGATGACAATTTTTTTCGATAGAAAAAACAGCACATTGTTGGAGCATAAATTCTCTACGCTGCTAGCGGAAAGCGCATCATCATCATCGGTCAAGTGGTCATAGAGATAGTACATGTCGCATTTCCCGTTTCCATCCATACTCATGGTGCTTCGGGCGGGAAAATAGTTCTCATTTTCTGCGAGCATTTTGAAACCGGCCAGGAATAACACAGTAATACTGAACATACTTATTCCCCAGCGAAAAAATACCGTTTCCTTTTTTCACGCTGTACGGAAGAGGCTAGGGATATTGCTGTTGAACAGGTAGCTTTACCGGCCTCGGCAACCCCTGTCAATTCTTTATCTTTTCTATTATTTTCAATGACATTTACATCACTGATATTAAAAATAATTCCAGACTTTGGCACAGTAACAATCGCATCATCAAGATCGAACTCACGAAGAACTTTTCTTAACAGAGAGACGTAATTGTTCAGATTATTAATCGAAGGCGAAAGTGCATGTTTCTCTAATGCCTCACGCATCAACAGTTCACGGCTAAGCAAGGTGCCTGGATTCGTTATCAATGTCTCAAACAATCTGGAAACTGGAATACTCAGCGATACCGCCTCGTTTTCTCGAGCTTGCCATGCCAGTGTCCTGTCACCCGAGTCGAAGACAATTAATTGATTAATAAAATAGATCATGACAATCCTCTTTCTGAAATGCCATTGCCATCAGCAGGTAATTAGGCTGTATAACGACATCTCTTTAGTATTATATAATGCAATAGAGGGCAAGTATCTTGCTTGTCTTCTCAAGATAAGATTTATTACTTCTATTTTTCCATCAAACGGAGGTTTAAATTCGGTACAAACAACAGAGGAATTTCTATTTTTATAGGATATGGAGCTACATCATTGTTGTCAAAGATTATTTAGCTTACTGACCGGGATCATACCCTAGTCATGTAAAATTTTCTAATGACAATGAATAAGATGATAATTCTTTAATTAATTTTACATATCTCTCCCATAAAAGCCATTTGTCTCTTTTCGTATCCCAGACAAATCTGCAACACAAAATCACATAAAGCCGCAAAAACAAAATATACAGAATGAAAAACTAAATAAACTTATATTTTAAGAATATTATATAAATTTAACTAAAGTAGTTATTATGTTGTACTTATCAAAGAACCCCCCCATGTCAGGGTAGTTGTCGCCTCTAACTGAAAAAAAATCCAGGGGGCTGGAGATGATCATGGGGAAGCTATTCACCAGAACGTAAAGCGGTGGTGATCGCCAAAATGTTACCACCCCATAACCAGTCGATTCATCAGCTCTCTCGCCAGGAAGGCATTCCCGTAAACACGCTATACGGGTGGCGCTCTCAGGTGGGAAGCAAGACCAGACCGGCGACCGATGGCGGTAAATCGCCCGGGGAGTGGTCCCAGGATGCACGCTTTGCTGTTCTCGTTGAAACCGCACCACTTTCTGCCCATGCTGTTGCTGAATACTGTCGCCGTAAAGGCCTCTATCCTGAGCAACTTCAGCAGTGGAAGGACGAATTTATGCAGCCCAGCCAGCGTGACGAAAAAGCCTTAATAAAAAAACAGCAAAAGGAAATTCAACAGCTTAACCGTGAAATCGCCCGCAAGGACAAAGCGCTGGCCGAAGCCGCCACACTGTTGATACTGGAAAAAAAGCTGAAGGCGTTCTTCGACGAAGAACGCGAGGCCGAATGACGCGCACCGCCGACAGGTTGCGGCTGATGACGATGGTGCAGGAGGCTGTCGCCGCCGGCGCCCGACAGAACGAAGCCTGTCATCGTGTCGGCATAAGCGAACGGACGCTCCAGCGCTGGCAACAGAGCCCTGACAACCGGCGAACCACGTTGCCGCGACCGGTGCCGAAAAACAAGCTCAGCGCGGAAGAAGAGCAGCAAGTGTTGGCCATCTGCCATGAGCCACGGTTCGCCAGCCTGCCGCCGGCGCAAATCGTCCCCGCGCTGGCCGATGAAAACCGCTACATCGCCAGCGAGTCGACGTTCTACCGGGTGCTGCGTCGTGCCGGCAGCAGGGACCGCAAATCAAGCCTCTGTCGACCTGGAAGGCGACGGCGCCGAAGCAGGTGTGGTCATGGGACATCACCTGGCTAAAGTCGCTGACAGCGGGCCACTGGTTCTATCTGTATCTGATAGAAGACGTGTCCAGCCGCAAAATCGTGGGTTACGAAGTGCATCTTGTTGAAAGCGGAGAATATGCGGCCGAGCTGCTGAAACGGACGGTGCTGAGCGAGCGCTGCTGGCAGGAGCCGCTGGTGCTGCATGCGGATAACGGGGCGCCGATGAAGCTTGCGGAGCTGAAGATAACGCCGTCGCACAGCCGGCCGCGGGTAAGCAACGACAACGCCCACGTGGAATCGCTGTTCAGGACGCTGAAATACGTGCCGGCATGGCCGGAGAAGGGCTTCTCCACGCTGGAAGAAGCACGAGCCTGGGTGGAAACCTTCGTTAACTGGTACAACGAGGAACACCGCCACAGCGGCATCCGTTACGTCACGACAGGTCAGCGGCACAGAGGCGAAGACCGTGCGTTGCTGGCGCAGCGTAAATCGGTGTATGAGGCAGCGAAAATGCAGAATCCGCATCGGTGGTCAGGGCCGACGAGAAACTGGAGTCGGCAGAATGAAGTGTGGCTAAATCCGGAGCGGGAAACACTGGCCGCATGAATCAACTGAGGCGACAACTACCTTGACACACACCGGAACTCACCCTACTATTCCTGCCGTCATTTTAGCTTTACTGCTACAAGCGGTTTTCTTCACAACTTGATTATTATTGTGTTTGTTAAACCAAAATATATTAAACAAGGTATGGAAATAAATTATGAAATTAACCAAAGTTGCACTGGCATCTGCCATCGCGATGACCTTTATTCTTAGCGCTAATGCTGCCGATACCCATAATGGCACAGTGACATTCAACGGAAAAATCATCGATACTCCGTGCTCGGTAGATCAAGATGACCTTCAGCAAACGGTTGAATTTGGTGAAATCAGCAAAGCCGTTCTGGAGAATGGCGGTACCTCTGACATTAAATCATTTGATATCGCGTTAAAAGATTGCAGCCTTGATACAGCCACAACGGCAAAAATCGTTTTTAACGGTGGTACAGCTGCTGGCACCAACAGTGAATTACTGGCATTGAACGGTGCGGCTTCTGGCGCAGGTATTGCCGTTAAATATTCAGGTAGCAAAATCAAATTTGATGGTAGCACCCCAGCTGTCAGTGCATCCCCGCTGTCAAACGGCGATAATACATTCACTTTCTCTACCTACGTAGAGAAACTACCTACGCCACAATCAGGTACTGCTGTTGATATCACTACCGGTGAATTTACCAGTACAGCAAACTTTGTTGTATCTTATCAGTAAATATATCTTATCAGTAAATATAAGTAATTAGGGAAACAATGGCACGGATGCCGCTTTAAACATTGACATTGTGGAGAAATAGAGTGAAGAGTTTTTTATACCGTGTAGTTTATCTCATTCTATTTTACATCCCTTTTTATTCCCATGCTAAATGGGATGAGCAAAGAGGTGATGTGACGTTTGGGGGAAGTATTACGGCAACCCCCTGTTTTCTCGCTAACAAATCCATGTATCAGCGCATTGATTTTGGACAGATTAGTACCAGTTCGCTGATCCTTTCATTCTCAGCAAAGAGGATGATAGAAATAAAGCTTTTAGGGTGTTCTCTTGCAGCAGAAAAAGACATTAATAAGACAGGAAGCAGTGCAAGAATCACGTTCCTTGATCAACAGAGTCAACAAAACCCACAATTATGGGCAGTTTCTGGTGAAGCTTCTGGCATTGCATTACAGCTTTTTGACAGAGGCAAACACCCCTATTCCTTACGGTAGTGAAGGCAGCGATTTTCAATTAATTGAGGGTGATAACACGCTTCGTTTTGCCGTAAAACTTATTGCTAACATGAATCAGATAACCGTCGGCGAGTTTTACTCCGTTATCAACTTCACAATTTCTTATCAATGATATTTTGCACGTCTTATAAAATTACCGGTCTAACGATTATGTTAAAAAAACTGTTCGGCAGAGAAAATAAGCGCATTCTATTACGCTTTGGCGTTTCTATTTTTTCGTTGAGCGTCTCAGCGTTGCATGCAACAGAATTTAACATTAACGTTTTGGACGTGGACGAGCGTCAAAAAGTCGACCTCAGCCACTTTTCCGATCCGGATTATGTCACGCCGGGGGAATATCTGTTGTCCATCAGAATAAACACCCGAGAAATTCAGCAAAGTAGGGTTCAGTTTCTCCCTGCGGGGCCAAACAGTAACAAACCAACAGCCTGTATTACGCCTGATATTGCTAACAAACTGGCATTAACAAAAGAAGCCAGCAGCAAGATCGTTTTATGGAACAACGATGAATGTGCCGATCTGACCCCAATTTCTGGCGTAAAAATATCTAACCGTATCGGAATGGGGGATTTGGATATAACCATTCCTCAAGCCTGGTTACGCTACAGTGACGCCAGTTGGACACCGCCTGAACAATGGGATGCGGGCATCAATGGCGTACTGCTGGACTATAACCTGGTCGGTACGGCACGGCGTAATACCAATAATATGGGCTCAGACCGCTATCTGAGTAGCTATGGCACGACAGGCTTCAATCTGGGAGCCTGGCGTTATCGTGCTGACTATCGCTATTTCCGTCAACAATCTTGTACAACTCAGCGGGATCAATTCTCCTGGGACCAATTCTACGCGTATCGTCCGTTGCCGATGATGTCTGCGGACCTGCGGCTGGGCGAAATGTTTTCTGGCAGCAATCTGTTTGACAGCTATCGTTTAACCGGTATCTCATTAGAAAATAATGAAAATATGCTTCCTCCGTCATTGCGCGGCTATGCTCCTGAGATCCGTGGTGTTGCGCGCTCGAACGCGCGAGTCACCGTCACCCAGAACGGGCGCGTGATTCACGAAACAACCGTGCCGGCCGGTCCTTTCGCGATCCAGAGCCTCAGAAGCGGTATCAGCGGTACAATGAATGTTGAAGTTACAGAAGAAGATGGGTCGGTTTCACGTTTTCAAACAGAAGCCGCGAATCTGCCCTACCTGACGCGCCCTGGCCATGTGAAATACAAACTGTCTGCCGGACGGCCGTCGAATACCGATCATCATTTTCAGAGCCCTGTATTCTCCTCCGCAGAGGCCTCGTGGGGACTCAGCAGTTCCTGGTCAGTCTATGGCGGGACGTTGCTTTCAGACAGCCATCAATCCTGGGCTGCGGGAGTGGGGAAAAACCTCTATTTGCTGGGAGCACTCACTGCGGATGTCACACAGTCACGTGCCTCGCTTGAACAAGCGCCCTCGACGCTGATGGGACACTCTTTTTCTCTGAACTGGTCCAAATTCTTCGACAGCATCGAGAGCCAGGTCAGCTTTGCCGGATACCGTTTTTCGGAAAGAACATTCATGAGAATGCCTCAGTTCTTGTCGGCACTGAATTATGACAACGCAGCCCTGTACAGTGAGAAAGAACGCTATAGCATAACGCTATCCAAAAATTTTTCTGCCGAGGGTAACAACTCGCTGTTGAGTGGTATGTCCACCTATCTGACGTATACCCACAGCACATTTTGGAATGCTTCTGAGCAGGATCGCTATGGTGTTTCTTTAAACAAATATTTTGATATTGTTGAAATAAAAGGGATTTCAGCCAATCTCTCCGCCTATAAAACAAAGTATAACAACCAGCGTACTGATGACAGTATTTATCTGAGTTTCTCAATTCCCTTACGGGATAAAGAACGTGTGAGTTATAGCGCAGGCAGTTTTAACAGCAAGGTAAACCAAACGCTGGCCTACACCAATAACCGCGCTACGGACAGTAACTGGAATCTGAGCACACGTTATAACGACGAAGAGAACAGCTACTTCAGCGGCAATTACAACTATCTGGCGTCAACCACCGATGCGAGCGTCAGCATGGCCTGGCAGCAAAACCGTTACACCTTCCTGAGCGGTTCATTACGCGGAGGAATAACCTCAACTCAACACGGCGTTGCCGCCCATCCGAAAGGGAATAACGGTGGAACCCGTATTATGGTGGATACTGATGGACAGCCCGATGTCCCCTTTGCCCAAAGCCGCGCAACTACTAACCGCGCAGGGATAGCTGTCATAGCCGATACCAGCAGCTATTACGATGTTTCCACGCGCATCGATGTACAAAAACTGCCCAAACACATCGAAGCGACCACCAATGTGTTGCAGGGTACGCTCACCGAAGGGGCGATTGGCTATAGAAAATTCACGGTAGTCAGCGGCGCAAAAATTCTCGCCAGCATCATGTTGGAAAATGGCAAATCGCCTCCTTTCGCTACTCGCGTTAAAAACAGCAAGGGACGGGATGTGGCCATAGTGGCCGATCAGGGTCAGGCCTATATCACCGGCGTATCAGAGAATGAAACACTGTCCGTCTTTTGGGATGGCAAAGCCCAGTGTCAGATTACGTTGCCTGCTACCGTCAGTTATTTAGATCAATTACTGCTGCCCTGCAAATAAAACAAGTACAGCTATTCATTAAAGTTTCTGGAGAATAAATATGAAAATGTTTTTATACCTGCAACTGGCGGGGTTATTTATCAGCACGGCTTTGATCATGCCCAGCGCAAACAGCGCCATTAATCTGGATCGCACGCGCGTTATTTTTAACGAAAACGAGCAATCCACCACGGTGATGCTATCGAATCAAAATGTGGAGAACCCGTTTCTGGCTCAGTCCTGGTTAACGGATGAAAATCGTAACAAGATCTCTACGCCATTGTTAGTGCTTCCGGCATTACAGCGCATTGAGCCTAAAGGGCACAGCTTGATTAGTCTGGTAAAAACCGGAAAGCTGGCGCATTTACCGAAGGACAGAGAATCACTGTTTTATTTAAATGTGCGGGAAATTCCCCCCAAACCGGATAAAGCTAACGTATTGCAAATTGCGATTCAGTCGGAAATTAAAGTTTTTTTCCGTCCGCAACAGATTACCCCGGCAAAAGGGGAAATATGGCAAAATAAACTGAGGATTACAAAATCCGGAAAACAGTTCCGAGTTGAAAATCCTACGCCCTATTACATTACCATTAGCAATATATTACAGCAGTCCAAAAATGCACATCAAAACCCGACTCGCCTGTTAGCCGGAAATGCCTTTATGGTCTCTCCGAGAGGCACTATTGATGTGGATGTCACGGATAGCCGGGCAAATCAATTTTACCTGTATTACGTTAATGATTACGGTGGTCATTTGGAGTTGCCTTTTACCTGCACACAAAATCGTTGTCAGCCCGTCAATTTGTGATGCCGCTATTAATGAACGTTATCTGCATGTTTTACTGATGACACCCGTTCGATTTAAATGATAAAAATATTGGAGTGGCATATGCCTTTTTTACCCACAAATAACCTCCGTACACTTATTTCTAGCGGCGGTTTACTCCTGCTCAGCGTATTGTCATTTCAGGCCAATGCGCTGGAATGTCGTTTAGGCAGCACTACAGGTGCGGTAAACGACTATGAAAATGTGGGTACGTTAAAAATACTCGCAACCTTACCAATAGGCAGCAGACTGTGGACTTCGCAAAGTTACACGCGAAATCTCGCCTGTTGGGCCTATAAAATCGTAAAGCCCCAAGGTGAAATGTCCTATTTTTACCCCAATCCAGAGAGGAAAGTCATTGGTGAAGGTATCGGCATCGGGATTATCTACAATGGTCAAGATCTCGGTATTATCACCAATGGCGGCACATCGGCTTCACGCGTGGCCACCGGAAGTTGGATCAATCCGGGACCATTCTGTAGCCTCCCGTCCCCCAATCCCACAATGCTCAATGTCACGGTACAGGTCTACCTGGAAAAAACCGGGAATATTACCAATAACACTGCCGGGGTTGACGGATTAAAAGTCTTTCAGATTGATGGTGAAGGCAGTATCAACAACAAACCAGACAGTAACTACGGTCTTACGCTCTCAGGTTTGCATGGTATTGAAGTGATGCAGTGCTCTGCAAATATTACGGTCTCACCCGACAGCTACGTCGATTTTGGTACGATAAAGTCATGGAATGATGCCAATGCAGGCGTCGTAGCCCAGTCAATATTTCGCATTAACGCCTCAACGGATGGAGGAGAAGATTGCGGGAAGGGGTTTAATTTAAACGTTAATTTCGATGCGACGGCACAGGGAAATGCACTGGTCGGCATTGATGGGATGGATATGGGGAATGGCTCGACGCTAAAAATCGAAGAGCAACATACCGCCAGTAATGTGGCGTTCAACCAATTTATTCCGTTTATCAGCCAACTCACCTCCGCGAACGGCGTCGTTGAACGATCTTACACGGCACGTTTGTATGCCTCTGGCCCAGCGGTAATCGGTGATACAGAGAAAAATATCATTCTGCGTTTTAACTACTATTGACCTGTACTACACGTTTACCGTCCGGTTTTATAAAGAGGAAAAGATGAAAAACGATGCTATCCGCCTGGTGCGCTTATCGACGTTCTGTATATCTGCGCTGGCATCGGTCACAACGTGGGGAGAAACGCCGTCCAATCTGACTGATGCAACCGTGACCTTTCATGTGCAAGTGGTCAGTTCTCCCTGTAGCTTTCAGGACAATAATAAGGAAATTATCGTTGAGATGGGCGAAACCTCCACGCGCACCCTGCAAACCCAGCAGCATGGAGACTGGCACACGTTCACACTTGGATTGACTGAATGTAATACGGATACCTTTCAGAACGTTGCCATCCAATTTTTAGGCACCGAAGACACGCAGCTTCCGGGTCGTCTGGCACTGGACAGCAGTTCGGGCGCCAAAGGCGTAGCCATTGGTATTTATTACGGCAACAGTCTCGTTGCCATTAACAACAACTCAGAATGGATCCCCTCGCAGGTCGGAGATAACATCCTTCCCTTTTCAGCTCGGATTGAAAA
Organism: Symbiopectobacterium sp.; assembly: GCF_047692315.1. Taxonomy (GTDB): domain Bacteria; phylum Pseudomonadota; class Gammaproteobacteria; order Enterobacterales; family Enterobacteriaceae; genus Symbiopectobacterium. The sequence goes on from NZ_JBLLJS010000020.1 coordinate 23,198, forward strand.
AACGGCAGACGATACGTTGCAATCAGGCGACTACACGGCAACGGCACACTTCAAACTGAGTTACCTGTAAACACGCTACGCCAAACCCGAATCGAGAGGTGATGAAAAAACGCCAAAAAGTGACAATAGTCGCAATTTCCCGCCGCGGGAAAAACAAAAAAAACATTTCATTGGCAAATATTTAACATTTCAATAAATGTCTTAAAGTTATTTCCAAAGAGTCCGTTGTTAGTAAACGTAGGGCTGTTTGGTGTTAGTAAACGTAGGGCTGTTTGGAGACGTCATCATGAGAGCATGGTTTTTGTATGGCGCACTTCTGTCATTGGCCAGTTTTTCTCTTCCCACTACAATTGCCTCTCCCCCTATCAATAGCGGGGTCATTCACATTGTTGGTACCATCGTTGAACCTCCGTGTGATATTTCAACACAATCACAGCAGGTGACAGCGCACTGTTTTCGACAAGGACAACAGCATACACTCACGCTCTCTACGTTAACGCAACAGCACGCGTTGCCACAGGGCGTGGGCTATATCGCGCCGATATCATTAAGCGACACTGTCAAAGTGGTGGTAATCAGCTACCAATAGAGGCAGACGCACGTCTGCCATTATGCGTAACGCTTTTATCACCACAATGCAGCCTGATAGTGTGGCCTTCACCGGCTACACTATCAGGAGAGAAATGCGATCCCTTGCTTAAGCACCAGATCGCACGCTTTGGTTTTGACTTTTTCCGCCAATGGCGTGCTGCCGATATTATTGAGGTTTAGCGCTTGCCCATCCTTGGTCTGCAACAGTCCGGCCATTCCTTGGGTGTAATCTGTCTGCTTCTGCTTTTCGGCACTGTTCAGCCCCAATTTATCGAGCAATTTATCTTTGATATTTTCAGTATTGGTCGCGGATACCAGCTTCTGCTTAATGCAGTACTGCAAAATGCCCGCGGCATTGCCCATGCTGCCAGCGCTCAATGCCTGTGTACCACCGCTGAGCAAACCGGTTAATTTATTGGTTGAGCCACCATTTTGCCCAAGCTGGCTGGCAGCACTGGATAGGGTATCCTGCCAGTTGGCAGCCTGCAGGTTTCCGGTCATTGACAGGCTGGCAAAAACGGTGCAGTACAGGGGGCGATTAATCAGTTTCATCAGGCGGTCACTCTGGTTTAATAAAGCAGGTTCAATAAAAAAGGAGATACACTGCCAAGCAGTATACCTCCTCTTCATGATGGCAACATCAACGGTTGCAGAGCGCCATCCGTTACAGCACGATATTACCGACCACAAAGCCAAACGCGACAGACAGAGCGATCGTCAACACGCCCGGCACCAAAAATTCATGTTTAAACACATATTTTCCTATGCGCGTTGAGCCGGTGTCATCCATTTCCACCGCCGCCAGCAAGGTAGGATAGGTTGGCAGGACAAACAGCGCAGATACCGCAGCAAAGGAAGCCACCACCGTGACGGGCGAAACGCCAAGCACCAAGGCGGCGGGCAGCAACGCCTTCGCTGTTGCCGCCTGTGAATACAGCAGCATCGAAGCAAAGAACAGTACAACGGCCAACATCCAGAGATAGTTTTGTAACAGCGCCCCAGCAGTACTCTGGATATCATTGATGTGCGCTTTGACAAAGGTATCCCCAACCAGGCGACCCCCATCACGCACACACAGGCACTCATACCAGATTTGAAAGTACTGGCAGAGAGCGGGCGAGACGGGCGAATTCCCTGCTCTTTCGCCACTTCTGCAATCACCGGCAATGTTGAAAATGCAGTATGCCCGGTACCCGCCAGCAGCGTCATAAAGTAGGTGACGACTGGGGCAAGAAACGTGACATATTTAGGCTGACGGCGTAACAGTTTTTCCGCCAGACTCACCAGATAGTCCATGCCACCCGCCACCTGCATGGCGGCGATGGCGGCGATCACCGCCATGATGATTTCGATCACATCAAACGGGATGGCACCCGGTTTGATATGAAGGCCAAGCGTCAGCACAAGCACCCCTAACCCACCGGCAAAGCCGATACCGATGCTACCAAGACGAGATCCTAGATAAATGGCAAGCAGAACGACAAAGAGTTCCACGACAAACACACAATGCTCCTTAACGATGGTTAAATCGTGCGATGGTATTGTTGTTATTATCTTTTTTTATGAGTGGACATCAGGCACAGGGCTAACCTGTGCCTGCGGTTAATCAATGGGAGAGTCAGACGTTTTCGTCGGTGTAACGCTTCGCTTTGTAGGCCGGATGCATCAGGTTTTGGGTGGAGAAAATGTCATCCAGCTCACTTTCAGTCAGCAGGCCGCGCTCCAGCACCACTTCACGCACACTCTTACCGGTTTCAGCGCAAATCTTGCCGACAATGTCGCCATTGTGGTGGCCGATAAACGGGTTGAGGTAAGTAACAATGCCAATGGAATTAAACACGTAGGCTTCACAGACCACTTTATTGGCCGTGATGCCGTTAACGCATTTTTCCAACAGGTTGTAGCAGGAGTTAGTGAGGATTTGGATAGATTCAAACATCGCCTGGCCGATCACCGGCTCCATCACGTTTAGCTGCAACTGGCCAGCTTCAGAGGCCATGGTGACGCAGGTGTCGTTACCGATCACCTTGAAGCACACCTGATTGACCACTTCCGGCACCACCGGGTTCACCTTGGCGGGCATGATGGAAGAGCCTGCCTGCAATTCCGGCAGATTGATCTCATTCAGGCCAGCACGCGGGCCTGAAGAGAGCAAACGCAGGTCATTACAAATTTTCGACATCTTCACCGTCAGACGCTTCAGTGCACCATGCACCATCACATAAGCACCGCAGTCGGATGTCGCTTCGATCAAATCTTCGGCCGGCACGCACGGCAGGCCGCTCACTTCCTCCAGACGTTGTACAGCAAGGTGCTAATATTCATCCAGCGTATTCAAACGCATACCGATAGCGGTCGCGCCCAGATTCACTTCCAGCAACAGCTCTGCGGTACGCAGCAGATTCTTGTTCTCTTCTTTCAGCAGCACATAGAAGGCGTGGAACTCCTGACCCAGGGTCATCGGCACCGCATCCTGCAACTGGGTGCGGCCCATTTTCAGGATAGTTTCAAATTCTTTGGCTTTGTGCTCAAAACCGTCAGCCAACTGAGTGATGGCCTCAACCAGTTTCAGGATGGAACTGTACACCGCAATACGAAAACCGGTGGGATAGGCATCATTGGTGGACTGGCACTTGTTCAGATGGTCGTTGGGATTAAGGTACTGGTATTCCCCCCTTTTTATGGCCCATCAGTTCCAGACCAATATTGGCCAGCACTTCGTTGGTATTCATGTTAACGGAGGTGCCCGCGCGCCCCTGATACACATCAACCGGGAACTGGTCCATACATTTGCCGTTGTTCAACACTTCATCGCAGGCACAGATGATGGTATCGGCAATCGGGCGGGGAATGGTTTTTAACTCACGGTTCGCCAACGCAGCTGCCTTTTTAACCATCACCATGGCGCACACAAATTCGGGAATATCACTGATTTTATGATTGCTAATATAAAAATTCTCGATAGCGCGCAAAGTGTGAATACCGTAATAGGCATCAGATGACACTTCACGCGTACCCAGCAGATCTTCTTCAATACGGATGTTATTTGACATAGTCACTATTCCTTTTTTAAATGCGTGAACCGTTTTTATTATTGACCCACCGATTCGCGCCGCTTACAAATATGGTCCATGGATTCATTAGCCAATAAGAGGCCGCACGACATTTTTCAATATCGAGTAACATTAAACAGTTGCGAATGCAGTGAGCCCCCCGAGATAGATTCTCAGACAGCTTTTCTAACCCGGCATATTATTCAGGGTATAAAACGCATCACATCATGGATGCGTATTTTATCTCGCTGTAATAGCGTTTCGCGCTATTCAATCATTTTTGGTTTTTACTGAAATACATCATCCTCATTCCGACGTTTCATCTGCATTAATTGAGACTAGCTTTTCAATACCGCGGTGCAGACTTTCCAGTTTTGGAATAAATACCGTCTCGATAATTTCACGAGTCACATCACAGGCTTCCTGAACAAAAGCACTATATTCGTCACGATGCGCCAAAATATATAAAGAGCGCTTCATGTTCAGTTGTTCAGGCATATGCGTTAGCACCTGGCGTGAATAGGTTTCCGATTGCAAAAAGCTGATCGGTGTGGTCACCGCCCAGCCCAAACCTGCGGCGACCATCGCTGTCAGGGTATCTGCATTATCAAACTCAAGCTGATTAGGTACGCGAATATCAATCCGGCGTAGATAACGCTCAATATGCATACCTATCTGTGCGTTGCGGTTAAAACGCACCAGGGGAATCGTGGCTGAAAGCTCGCGAAGATCTTCAATGGTCTTAATGCGTTTACGATAGTTCGGTGGCATAATGATGAAATAGCCCTCGGAGAACAGGCGATAGCGCACCACACTGTCGCTGTCCATCAACGGATCGCTGGTCACGATAAGATCCAGTTCACTCCGGATCAGCGCTTCTCCTTGCTGGGGGCTAAGCCCGGTTCTGATCAGCAACTGCGATGAGCTGTTCAGCAGACGTTTAGTAAATGCTGAACCACACGTGATCGCAAAGGAATCCACCAGACCGATGTGCAGATCGGGTTTAATGCCTTTCCCCGCTTCCAGCACTTGTGCTTTCAGGTTAGCAATTTCCTGCGTCAGCACTTCCCCGCGATTTTTCAGCGCAATACCATACGGTGTCAGCACAAACGGACGGCGCGTCCGGTTCACCAGCATCACGCCAAAATCATCTTCCAACTGACGGATGGTCTGCGACACAGCCGATGGCGTCAGCCCTAACCGGGAAGCAGCCGCTGTCATGCTTCCCTCTTCCGCTACGGTTACAAACACCTGAACCGCATACATGTCTATCGATTTATTGGCTGACATTGTTTTTTTAACCATTGAATATCGTCCGCGTTTTCATCCCCTCTGACAGATTCAGCACGCGAGGGACCTGACGTTCTATCGCATTGGCGTAGCCGCAGACCTTGTCACTGAGACCAGCTTAGAGAGCCAGGCATCGAAAAAATGTAAAACATGTCACTGATTAATTTTTTCTTATAACTAGATTTAGCTGCACTCAAGGTATCACATCGTGATAATTCACTGTAGTAAGCAAATAATTCACTATTTTTTGTTCACATCACCTCAAAGCCACTATCGCCTTTCCTGGCAATTTTCATCTATCCTTCAGTCTGTTATAGCGGTTTACCCCAACGCTGCGTCGGGGCAACCTAGGCGGTGGCGTGTATTGCACGTGTTATCAGCGACAGATGCAAGGCCGATTTGCAGAAAGCAGGCAGATGCTATGCATTATCAAGGTGGGCAGACAGAGTGGCAGGATTCAGTGCCATAGCTCCATCGCTGGCAAAACTATTTCACCTTTCGGTATTGAGGCTCACGCTGTTCTTGCGTCTGTTTCGCATCAATACTGCGCTCTGCCGTCGGACGAAGCAGCAAACGACGCAACCCTATCGGCTCGCCGGTTTCAATACAATAACCATAATCCCCCATTTCGATACGGCGTAGCGCATCATCAACCTTGGGCAACAGGCGACTTTCTCGATCGATTTGTCGGAACAACATGCGTAATTCTTCTTCATGCGCCGCTTTGTCGACTTCATCACCGCTGGTGTCGTAGCGATAGATCTCTCCTTTCAGTTCCCCAATGTGCGCCAGAATGGTCTGCCGCTCCGTTTCCAACCGCCGACGGAAAAAATCCCGCTGAGCACTATTCATATAGTCTGCCTCTGACATGGCAAGCAACGTTTGTTCATCAATAGGCTGCGTTGAATCGTTCATTCAGGCTCCTCATGTTGTTCTATCTCCACGCTGCGTAATCCATTCAAAATTCACAGCAAGGTGCGCAAGTCACGCATTAATTACGTTATAACATAACATTTATTTTTTTACTCCTTATGTAATAACAAATTCACCCTGCTTAAACTGTGTTCATCCACATAAAATAAGAAAATAGCTTTATGATTCTCCCATTTCGTCGATGATTCTGTGTCATCAACGCTGAAAATGGTGCATATAATGCCTGCTGTAATGAAAGCAGAGGTACTGACTGGTGAGATTGCCCGGCATGGACAAAAAATGAAACCTCAAGCTTATCTGCACTGGCATCCTGTAGACGCCACGCCAACTCGCGAACGCCATCAACCATCCGGCGCTGGCGCCGATGCTGCCGCAGCGCTTCGCGCTGTATCTCGGGTAGCCTCAGTTCCCACCGTTCCAGCGATTGCTCCCACTCACCGACAGACAAAAACAGCACGGGCGCAGCGGGGGCACCACCGGTCACGTCAGCCTGCAGAAAATCTGTCACGACATCATTGATATAGACATCGTTCCACCACACTGAGGGACTCTATGCATAGTAGTGTTGAGTTGAAAAGCATGACGGCAGATAAATAAGGTATTGAGTGTAAATAGCCCGCCATAGGAGTGCCCAAATAAGGCCTCTCTGTGAGGATCGACAGTGAACTGTTGTCGGATATAGGGCTTCAACTCATGTTGAATAAACGCTAAAAAAGCCTCTGACTGCCCGGCAAGACCAATCGGATAATAGCCGCCGCGCGGATTGGGCTCTGGTATCCGCTGTGTGACCGAAGGACGGTAATCCCGTTCACGTAACGTGCCTTCCAGATATCCGATCGCGACCACCACACCAGGCGTCATACAACAACGAGGGCGTGCCAGTGTGCGCATCAGGGATTCCGCCACCGGAAAGTGTATATCACCATAGAGGAGGTAGATTACCGGCCACCCCTGCACAGGTGCAGGCTCATCGGGCCAGGCAATAAACAATTGATAGTCCCCACAGGTGGAAGAAGTAAAAATCTCCTTCCGCGTTGGATAATGCTGATACAAAAATGGCACCCCTCTTGTTATTTTTTCCTGGCCTGACTTACACAGCGCTGTACCAAATGTAAATCAGCCAGGCAACTTCAATCCCAACGCACGCAGCATGGTATCCAGTTTTCCTGAGATCTCTTCCCACTCTTTCTGTGCGTCAGAACCGTCGACAATCCCGGCACCGGCAAAAAAACGCACCTGCTGCTGCCGGATGATGGCACAACGAATGATAATAGCCCATTCACCGTCGCCGTATTCATCGCTCCATCCCACAATACCGCTGAATACACCGCGATCGTAAGGTTCCAATTCGGCAATCAACTGCCGTGCTGCTGCCATGGGCGTGCCACACATCGCAGGCGTCGGATGCAACAAGCAAGCAAGTTGCTGTTATCCGCTTGACGCAATTCCCCCTCAATAGGGCTGGATAGATGCCACATGGTGTTGGTTGACAACAGTGATGGGGTAAGCGGCGTGACAAGCTGACGGCACAGCGGCCGTAAACGCTGGGCAATATCCTCAACCACCATACGATGTTCTCGCTGATCTTTGTGTGAATCTAACAACTGTTGACACTGAAGTTTATCGCGTAACGGATTCTGATGGCGACAAATTGAGCCCGCTAACGGGTTACTCCAGATACGCTGCGCATTTTGCGGATCAACAATTCTGGGCTAGCCCCTACGAGCATGCCTCCCTCTGGCAACGGCAAAGAGAAGTGATACGCATGGGGGTTTTGTATCCGCAGATTCTGCATGACTGCTGCGCAATCTATTGACTGTGCCACTTCCACATCAAGCAGACGAGATAACACTACTTTGCGGATTTCCCCCTGATGTATATAGCGTAATGCTGCTCCCACGGCTGACTGGAAATGCAGAGCATCAGGAATACTGTTCACGCGAGTAATCGTAGCAGCATGATGCACACGCGCTTTCGATGAATGAACCTGTCTCTGGGAAAAATGATAGTGCTGCGGAACAAACAAGCAGGATGGACGCCGCGTATCAAAAGGGATAGCGCCGACGATAAGCGGAGCATGGATGCCTTGTGCCCGGGCCCGCGCCATGGTCGCTTGTATTTGTTGCCATAGACCCCGACCATTATCACCGTCTGTTTCAGCAGGTTATGAAATCCGTTCAAAAATACCCGAAGCCGTCACACACCGGTGCGATGAGTAATAGGAGAAATCTACTGGTCTTTCGGCCGGGTTGCTGGCTCTGTTTACAATGAAATCTGACATCGTGTCACCCTAGATGATGAAATAAAACACCACTGATAGATCTCATGCTGACATTCACATATTGCGAAACGGATCCTCTTTTAGTGCATTTGACATAAACAATTTTAAAATCCCAGTCATCAACAAAACGATCTTTTTTCATTCTGAAAACCATCCCGTAAACGTGATTTGATGCTAAACATCCCTCATAGCAAGATGTTGTGATGTCAGCGCCTTACACCACCACAAGTGAGAATGATTATCAATTAAATAATTGAACAATAACGTCTTTGTCCTGCAAAATGAAATGGGAAACAATGAAATCAGGAAAGAAAAAATACACATCAATATTTAACACATCGTGATAACATTTACCCAGCATACAAAAACATACTTGCAATATGTAACAAGAGTAACGTGTTATTATTATCAAAGCTATAAATTGAGAATAAAACAGCCCTCAGGGATAAGGAGCCTTTTTACTTATTATAAAGGATGGCAAATATACTTGAGTGCCTAAACGTAGCGTTATTTGAAATTAGCCCATAATCTCGCGTTCTACTCTTTATGAAGTAACTTATTTATCATTATCGGATAATGAAATGCTACGTATACTTCACTCAAACAGTACCACTTACTACGCTGATGCCATCAGTAAAAGCGATGGCAATGGCGATCTGAAAAAGAGAGACAGATTAATCCCCACGCTGCAAAACCTTCTTTTGGTAAAAACGCAGCGACAGAGATAAACATTGCCAAACGTGCAAAATATTCCCTTCAATATTAATAATTTATTAGATATTGCAGAAACCAAAGGGGATTTATTAGCATCAATAAAATTGCTCAAAGGACGTCTTGATCATAGTGGGTCTCTTTTATCAGAAAACCGTTTGCATTACACCCGCACATTGCATCGACTAAAAAACAAATTAATCGTTGTTTTGTCACAGTGCAACAGAAACACCCTTCGTATCAATAATAAAATACCTCGTGCTGAAGACAGAATATCTTTACATGATTCAACGCTTATCCCCGATGAATATGATGATTTTATCACTGACGGGGCCTCTGGCGCTGAAATAACAATGAACACTTTTCTGACAAATACACGTGAGAAGGCTAATCAAGCTAGAGCAGAATTCAAAGCGCAAACTACCCAATTACACCATGCATTCACAACCATAATCAAAGACACCCAGCAAAGCATCGGTGATATTAATAGTCAGATCACCGAATTAAATACCGCTCTGGAGCAACAGCAGTCCTGCGCTAAGGAGGTTCTCCATCTCGTTGATTCAAATCACTCGTACCAAAAAGCCATTAAAAACCTGAAATCGATATTAAAGCAGGTTAAAAAGCAGGAAAAATATAACCACAACACGGCAGCAGCATTGCACTTATCGCCTAAACAGCCTGCGACCACAGAGAATATGGCAACTACGCATATCGCAGATATCTCAGAGATCACGGCAACGATCAAAGAAAATCAATCTTTGAACACGACCACGCTTCATAACAGACAACCGATTATCTATGCATTGGTAAAGGCAGAAAACGAGGCCATACTGATCACGCTGACACAAAATCTGGGCAAAGACACCATCAGCAATGAATTTAAACACGACATCATACACGTTTTGGCAAAGCTAAAAGCAACCGCGAGTGAGCGGTTATCCGACATTGAAATTCGCAACAAACTCAATGAAATTATGAGTGTGCTTTATAACGCCAGCACGACAACACCCGCGCTGATTAACGAAGGGCAATACATGGCACTAGCGCAAAAGTTGGCCCTTGCCTATAGCGCCAAAGAACCGAGCCTACTTGCGCTATTTAACCAGGCTCAGGAGATTTTACGGCTGAACACCTCCTCTTCTTCCCTGAACAGCGAAAAAATCAATACGTTAATCCGCTACCTCACTACTGATGGCCAGCACGAGAATTGACAACTGTCCGAGCCGCTGTGGGAGCCGTTTCACTCTGCAGCGAATAATAAAGAGATCTTCATACCTGACAGATGCGAGGACGACAGGTAAAATAGCTGCACACCCATGAATGGGTGCTGCTTTATACCACCCAGCAAGGTTGCGTTAGCACCTATCAATTGTGAAGAAGAATGATGACCACACCGCCATCCCCATCAGACAAAAAGCCCTGGTGGCAGCAAGGAAAAACCCCTGATTATCGCTTTTCCCTTGCTAATGAGCGAACGTTTCTTGCCTGGATTCGAACGGCTCTGACTTTTCTTGCTGGTGCCATCGCCATCGATCAATTCACCGTTAATCTGGCAACACCCGTTGTCCGGCAAAGTCTGGCACTATTGCTGGTGCTTGGTGCTGCGCTGCTCGGCGGGCTGGCCTACTTTCGCTGGGCACGCAGTGAAAATGCCATGCGCCAGGAACAAAACATGCCCTACAGCCCTCTGTTACTGCTGGTAACACTGTTTGTTACCGTGATTGCGCTGGTGCTGGCTGTGGTGGTCATTGTTGGTTAACCAAATGCCGATGACTCCCGATCCGGGGCTGCAACCTCAAAGAACGGGCATGGCATGGTCACGTTCCGTGCTGTTAACCCTGATTGTCAGCCTGCTCTGTTTTCGCTTCAGCATTTGCTCACGATACAGGGTTAACACTGCTATGCAGCGCGCTGCTGCTGACACTCGCCGTCGTGATGGTGACGATGAGCGTTTGGCGTTTGCGTTTCACGTCCCATCGCCCAACATCGGGCGCAACATCGGGCGCAACATTAGTGCGCTATGCCATCGCGTTTTGTTCTGCCTCCGTGGTCGTGACGGCACTGGTGCTAGCGTGGAGCTTCCTGCAAGCCTTGCTAAACTAATGCAACTTGAGGCGGTGCACCGTTCTAAATAACGGTGCACTTCGGCATCAATCAGCCGTGGTGTACTCTGGGAACAGGAAGGGATTGATGCTGCTGCGAGAGAACCCCTCTTCTTCCATTTTGATATCCAGCACCAGTGAGGTAAGATCGTCCGCCACCGCTTCGACGCAATGATCTTTCTCTTGGTACAGCAGTTTGATATAGGTTCCACAATCGCCGCAGCCTTCAGCCTTGATGGCTGACTCTTCGCTGTCCAACGACCAATAGTTAAGATTGCCGGTTGCTTCGCAGTTGCTGCATTTCACGCGCACCATGTACCATTCACTTTCACACAGGTTGCAATGCAGATAACGCAGGCCGCTAGTGGTACCCAGTTGCACCACACCGGAAACCGGAATGCCACCACACACCGGGCAGAACTGGCGATGCTCACCCACTTCCGCCTTTGCTTTACCGGGCAATTGTGTCGCCATCTGCGCCCAATACAGGGAGAGCGCCGCCCAGATGAACGGGGCTTTATCATTATTTTCGCCGCTGAACTGATGCGCTAACAGACTGTCGGCCAGCGTTTCCCATTCTTGTTCCGACATCTTCTCCAGGTTTTCCAGCGTGGTCAGCACCTGACCGCTGGCTGCGGGCTTCATCTCTTCGATCAACGCGTGCAGCAACGTATGCCAGTGTGCATCACGCGGAAAGACGCTGGCATCCAGCGGCGGACGGTTAGTCTGCTGCGCCTGCGCCAACACATCGGTCAAATTAACACGCAACGGATGATCGTGCAGCACCTTCTGCTGTGCCTCAACGATGGCAGCAGCAAAATCGAGGTAATCGCTTAACGCATGTTCAGCCGCCAATTGGCGTAGCCGCTGTGCCCGGCTGCTGTACAGACTCTTTAAATTAGCGAACAACAACGGTGGGATCACGCCCACCGTTGAGGATTTTTCATTACTTTCTAACTGCTCCTGAGGAACAATACGAATACTCATCCGGGTGATTTTTCCTGTTGTTTACGGTTGTTTTTCTTGTTGTTTTCGTTGGATCTCTCGATACCAGCGCGGATGATGCTTCTTCGCCCACACTGCGGGTACCCAGCCTTCTACCATAGCAGTAATTGTCCCTTTCACCCATAGTGCAGCATACACATGCACCATAATGACCAGGATCAGACCAACGGCCGCCAGCGAGTGTACCAGCAGGGCCAAGCGAATGACCGGGATAGGAAACGCCGGAGCAAAGTAGGGACGCCACATCACGATCCCACTCGCCAGCAGCAACACCAGGCAAATGATGGCCAGCCAGAACACGCACTTTTGCCCGAAATTATACCGTCCCGTATCGCCGACTTCCTGATTTCTAGCAATTTTATGGATGTTTTTAGCCCATTCAATGTCATCACGCTGGATCAGGTTGTGTTTCCAGTAACGCAGGAACATCAGCAAAAAGGCTACAAACATCACCACGCCAACAAACGGATGCAGTATGCGCGCCAGTTGCGGCGTGCCGAGTATATGCAGCAACCAGTTCAGCGAAGGGAACAAAAACCCTAACCCGCTTATCGTTGCAAACACAAAGCAGAATGCCACAATCCAGTGATTAATCCGCTCAGGCGCGCTATAGCGCTGAATGCGATTACTCTTTTTCATGTTGTTTGACCTCATGCTGTGCTGTGGTTGCCTCATCCTTTGCGTCATCTTCATCGTCCTCTTCGTCGACGCGATTCGGTCCTACGCCGACATAGTGGAAGACGCTGGCGGCAAAGGTGGCCGCAAAGCCAATCGCCACGAGCGGTTTCCAAATCCCCTTCCAGAAGGTCACGGTGGGACTGATGGCTGGGTTATCCGGTAAGCCATGATAGAGCTGCGGCCTGTCGGCATGGTGCAGCACATACATCACATGGGTACCGCCCACACCAGCCGGATCGTACAACCCGGCGTTTTGGTAGCCGCGCTCTTTGAGATCAACCACACGTTCTGCGGCCAGCGTTTTCATATCTTCTTTGGTGCCAAAATGGATAGCGCCCGTTGGACAGGTTTTGACACAGGCAGGCTCCTGCCCGACTGCCACGCGATCGACACACAGTGTGCACTTGTAAACGCGGTTATCATCTTTGTTCAACCGCGGCACGTCGAACGGACAACCGGCGATACAATAGCCGCAGCCGATACACTGCTCGGACTGAAAATCAATGATACCGTTGGCATACTGGATAATTGCCCCCTCTGCCGGACAGGCCTTCAGGCAGCCCGGATCCGCGCAGTGCATACAGCCGTCTTTACGGATCAGCCATTCCAGTTTGCCGTTTTCCTCAACTTCCGAAAAACGCATCACCGTCCAGGACTTGGCCGTAAGATCGATAGGGTTGTCATAGACGCCAATGTTGTGGCCTACCTCATCGCGAATATCGTTCCACTCAGAGCAGGCGACCTGACAGGCCTTACAGCCGATGCAGGTCGTGACATCAATAAGTTTGGCGACTTCTGCCTGATGGTCGCGGGCCTGCGGCGGCGGTGTGAAAGCGCTGGTTGCCGAGCGACGAATAACATCTTGTGATTGCATTGCCATGTGCTGTCTCCGCTTACGCCTTTTCCACGTTTACCAGGAAAGCCTTGTATTCTGGGGTCTGGCTATTGGCGTCCCCCACGTGTGGCGTCAGAATATTCGCCATGTAGCCTTTGCGCGTGGTGCCCTCAAATCCCCAGTGGCAGGGAATACCGATGGTTTCCACCGTTTGTCCGGCAATGGTCAAGGTGCAAATTCGTTTAGTCACCACGGCTTTGGCTTTGATAAAGCCGCGCTTGCTGCTGACCTTCACCGTATCTCCCGCACGAATGCCCTTCTGCTGGGCCAGCCCTTCGCCAATTTCGACAAACTGCTCGGGCTGCGCAATCGCGTTCAGGCGCGCGTGTTTGGTCCAGTGGCGGAACAGCTCGGTGAGCGAATAGGTGGTCGCAACATAGGGAAACTCGTCCGGTGTTCCCATACGTTGGCGATCCACATCAAACAGACGCATGGCCGGGTTGTGCATCACGTTGGCATGCAACGGATTATGTTTAAGCGGTGATTCGACAGGCTCATAGTGTTCCGGGAAGGGGCCATCGACCATTTTCGTCATGGCAAACAGCCGCCCTAATCCCTCCTGATTCATGATAAAGGGACCGACACCGCTGTTCGGTGCAGCCGTGCTGTAATCCGCCACATCGCTGCCGGTCCAGCGTTTTCCATCCCAACGCAGCACTTCACGTTTCGGATCCCACGGTTGTCCGCTTTCATCCGCCGAAGCGCGATTGTAGAGAATGCGTCTATTCTGTGGCCACGCCCAAGACCAACCGGGGGTATTGCCCAAGCCGGAATCAGCATTGTCGCGGTTAGCCATCTGGTTGCCCTTTTCCGTCCAGCTTCCGGCGTAGACCCAGCAGAAACTGGCAGTAGAGCCGTCATCACGCATTTGCGCGAAGCTGTCGAGCAATTGGCCTTTTTTCAGGATCTGCTTGCCCTGCTCATCAAAGACATCCTCCAGCGCATAACCGTTGGCCTCTTTCGCCACTTCCTCAGGAGTGGGATCTTCCGGGTCCGCGTAGTTCCAGGTCATGTTCAGCAGCGGTTCCGGATTGGCGCCCCCTTCTTTGGCGTACATTTCGCGCAGTCGCAGTAAAATACCGGCGAGAATCACCCCATCATGCAGCGCCTCACCCGGCGGTTGCGCACCGGCAAAGTGCCATTGCAACCAGCGACCGGAGTTGACGATAGAACCGTTTTCCTCAGCAAAACAGCTCGACGGCAAACGAAACACTTCCGTCTGAATCTGGGCTGGGTCCACATCGTTCAGCTCGCCGTGGTTTTGCCAAAAGTTGCTGGTTTCGGTGGCCAGCGGGTCGATAATCACCAGAAATTTGAGTTTCTTGAGCGCTTCACGTGCCTGATTGGAATCGGCAAATGCAGCCATCGGATTAAAGCCTTGGGCGATATAACCGTTCACCTTGCCCGCCAGCATCAGACGCGAATAGCTAAGCGCGTCATAGCTCTTGTCCCACTTCGGCAGCCAGTCAAAGCCCCAGTCGTTCTCTTTCTGCGCCTTATCGCCATACAGGCTCTTCATCAAGCTAATAAAAAATTTGGGCGTGTTCTTCCAATAATTGACCTGATCCGCCAACAGCGTTTTGGGGGTGATTTCGCTCAAATACTGTTGCAGCGTGGTCTGCTTCTCTGAAGGCAGATCCATATATCCCGGCAAGCGCAGCGACAGCAGCCCAAGATCGGTGTAACCCTGAATGTTGGAGTGACCGCGCAGCGCATTCACCCCACCGCCCGCCATACCGATATTGCCCAACAACAACTGAATCATGGCAGCAGTACGAATCATCTGTGCGCCAGTGGTGTGTTGCGTCCAGCCCAATGCGTAAAGGATAGTGGCCGTTTTATCCGGTACGGCAGTGGTGGCGAGCAGTTCGCAAATTTTGATGAAATCGTCCTGTGGCATACCACAAACCTCGGTAACCAGCTGCGGCGTGTAACGACTGACGTGCTGTTTCAGTTGCTGCCATACGCTGCGCGGATGCGTCAGCGTCATATCACGCTTGGCAAAGCCGTTCTCGTCCAGTTCATAGTTCCAGGTGGTATTGTCGTATTTACTGTCTTTCTCGCTGTAACCGCTAAACAAACCGTCGGTAAAGGCGAAATCTTCCCTCACCAGCAGGCTGGCATTGGTATAGGACAATACGTATTGATGTTGTATTTTATCTTGCGTGATCAGATAGTTGACCACACCGAGCAGAAAAGTGATATCCGAACCTGCCCGGATCGGCGAGTACATGTCCGCCACGGCTGCGGTACGGTTAAAGCGCGGATCGACCACCACCATGCGGGCGCCGTTTTTTACCTTAGCTTCAACCGCCCATTTGAACCCCACTGGATGCGCTTCTGCCGGGTTACCGCCCATCACCAGAATCACGTTTGCATTTTTGATATCAACCCAGCTATTGGTCATCGCGCCGCGCCCAAAGGTTGCGCCCAGTGCAGCAACCGTAGGCCCATGGCACAAACGTGCCTGTGTATCCATGCCCAGCATGCCAAGCGCACGGGCAAAGCGGTAATCCAATGCGCCGGTTTCGTTACTGGCCGCAGAAGAACACAACATCCCAGTGGTGAGCCAGCGGTTAACGGTCACGCCTGCGCTGTTTTTTTCCACGAAGTTCGCATCGCGGTCAGCTTTCATCAAACGAGCAATACGGTCGAAGGCGTCATTCCAACTGATAGGCACCCACTTGTCAGAACCCGGCGCTCGATATTCCGGCTGTTTCAAGCGTTGATCGCTATGAATAAAGTCAATCAGTCCCGCCCCTTTCGGACACAGCGAACCACGGCTTACCGGATGATCCGTATCGCCTTCGATATGGAAGATGGAGGCAACGGCATTTTTGGCACCGTCGCCACGGCTGTACATCAAAATGCCGCACCCGACGGAGCAATAGGTGCAGTTATTCCGCGTCTCTCTGGCACGCAACAGTTTGTATTGTCGGGTTTCTGCGAATGCCGTGGCGGGAGAAAAACCTAATGCGGTTACCGTAGTTCCCGCCATGCCGCCCGCGCATATTCTAAAGAATTGTCTTCTGCTGACTTGCATAAAAAACTCCTAAGCTCACATTGCTCAAAAACTGGTGGCACAAATAGCATTTCGTTTAATAAATAAGATAGAACCGGATTGGGGATAAAACCATATACTTATTAAGTATTATGCATTGAAATAAAAAAAGCGCAAACGATTATCAAAACAACAACACACTGATTATATTTACGTTCAAAAAACCACCAAACGCAACGTCAAATCGCAATAAATGATAATAATTATCAATAGCAATCAAAGATGATTGCATAGTCGTTATATATTTACTTACATATAGATTTTTAAAAAGTGAGAACCAATTATGGGGGAAAAACCAGAGAGCAATAACGCACCATCAGATTTCTTTTATATTTCATTGGTTATTAAGAACAGAAAACACGACTATTACCCTGAAAAGTTATTTATTATTAAATAAACGAGCTGGATTATTGCAGCCCGTTATTATGTTTTAACATGAGAGATAGCTGCCTATCAGGCCGCTGGCATACAGCGCGGAGCGTCAGCATCAATCTGTGCCACAAAGTCGAGCAATATACGACGAGCCCAGAGCGGTTCCTGCTCAAACTGTAGCAGCCGATCAACATCGTGGCCGGCGACCCGTAGCGCATTGGCACTGTTACGCACGCACTGCGTCATGATCGCGGCGGTAAATTCCGGATGGAACTGCACCGAAAGCGCACGCGGGCCATAGCGTCAGTTGACCGTTATGCGTCGCGACCACATCCAGCAACCCACCAGGCCGAACGATAGCGTAATCAAGCGAGCTGCTTTGCAGCCAACATTCCGCCAGCGACTTCTCTCTCACGGCCAAACCAAAGGCCGCTTTCGCCCGCGAGGAGAGCAGCGGCCAACCGTCACCGTACCCCAACGAAGTCACCAACAGCACTCGTTTCAGCCCCGCTTGCTCTGCGCCATCGATCAGCGTACGGTGCCCCAGATAGTTCACCGAGCCGCCGCCCAGCGTGGAGACGATGACTGCATCCGGCCCCGCCGCCTGACAGGCATCAGCAACCACCGCAGGCTCGCAGGCATCCCCTTCCACTACGGTAACGCCTTGCTCACGCCACTGTCTGGCTTGTTCATTGTCGCGCAACACCAGAACAACAGGCTGGTTGCACGCCAGTGCACGTTGCAGCAGGCACGCGCCAACACCGCTGCCTGCACCGAACAGCAACCAGGGCGTCACGCCGCCACCGCCCGCAGTTCATGCGCCAGCAGTTGGCGGTGATCGTCGCGACCAAGGAAAATTTTGAACATGGCATCACCCGACGCGTTGAAAAACACTACAGAGGCAGTATCCATGCCCATAAATTTACGCTCGATAAGCGCAATTTGCTGGCAATGGGTGGCACGAATGTGGCCGCTCAGCCCATTTCTGCCACGCAGATTAAGATAGCCGTGGCGGTGCGTTCCCGTCGGCAACACGCTCTTGAATTCCAGAATAGCATCGGGCGTATGGCTGATAAGCGTCACTTCACCCCACTAGGTGATAGTATCCCACATGCGATCGAACTGTTCCCCCGCTACCAGCGTACGCTGTGCTTCAGGCAACGCTTCGGTGACCACAAACAGACTGGTCTGGTATTGTTCCGCGATCGCCTCTAAGGTGCCATCCGGGTTTGTTGCCAATAATTCTTGTAAAGTCATCATGTTCTTCCCTTAATGAGGCAATGATTCCCCAGCATTGAGCTGAGGGATAAGCTGTTGTAGCGCCTGCATCAGATTATTCGCCCAGAAACGTCCATCGTTGGTCAACCGTAGACAGGTTGACGCATCGCGGGTTAATCCGGCTTCATGCCATTGACGCAGTAACGGTGTCAGCACGTCGGCCTGCGGTGTTAACAGCGGCAAGGCGACACGTCCAATTTCAATACCGGCTTGCAAGCGGTGCTGCCAGGCACCGGCTTTACTGGCAGGCGTCATCATCGCGATCGGTTTCTCACCGTTATCCAACTTCGCGTAGTAGCGTTCCAAATCGCGCTCTATCATATACGCTTGGCCGTTGACGTTGCCGCCTGCGCCGCTGCCCATTGCCAGACAGTCATCTCATTGTTTAATAATCATATTATAGAGATTGTGCTCACGGGTAGTTTCTGCCCAGTGGCTGTTGCTCAACTGATGCCAGCCGGCATTGGCAAGAAAATCTGCTCCCGTACGATAAAAATCGCGCCGTTCCATCACCTCCTCCGGCAGCGTCACACGCTGGTTCTCTGCCGCTTTTGCCAGCGGTGTGGTCGGTAACAGGTTCAACGCATAAAGATCGACGCCATCCAACGGCAGATCGCTGACAATCGCTAAATCTTCGCGCCAACTTTCTGCGGTTTGTCCCGGTAAACCGAACATCAAATCACACACTACGGCAGCCTTATCCCGGCTGCACAGGTTTTCCAAAAAGTGGATGAGCTGCTGCCTGTCAAACAGGCGCGCCATGCGCTGGCGTATACGGCTATCAAAAGGTTTGGACACCGATGGAGAAACGGTTTGCCCCTGCCTCCAGGCAGGCATCGATGCGCTCATCATCAAACCCGGCGCTGCGACCTTCAATAGTGATCTCGCAGTCGGGTGCCAGAGGCAGAGCGGTGCGGATTGCGCGAATGATCTGCGACAACTCGTCAGCAGACAGCGCCGTCGGCGTGCCGCCGCCAAAATAGACCGCATGAATGGGCGCGGATTGATGCAGGGTACTTTCCGCTTCCAGCGCCAGTTCCTGTAACAAGTAACAGGTGTAGGCCGCAGTGCTGTCATCGCGCAGCTTGTCCTGATAAAAACCGCAGAAGGTACAGTGCGTAGCACAGAAAGGAATGTGTAAATAGAATAGACGTTTACGCGCAGGCACTGTTTGCTGACACAGCGTTTGCCAGCTTGCTGCGATCTGCTCCGGAGAAAGCGGCACATGATTACGCCAGGGCATCGCCATGCGCCGCGCGGCGAACGGTTGCTCGCCGGGCTGGGCGTAATACGGCGTTAAATCAATGTTCATCTCTTCCTTCATCCTTTCCACATCTACAACGGTAAAAAGCTTAGATGATAACTATTTGTATTTAGCAACACGCCCAGGCGTGAATTGCGAGCCAAACGAGAGCACCTCACCAGACACAAGATCGCGTTAACGAGTTTTTCACTTTTTTGTAAAAATCATTAATTCACAAAAAGATAAAAAATATAATAAAAATCAAATATCTAAAAATAAAAGTTAATGCAGTTGTTACGTTAATGATAAATACGCGCGCTTCATTAAGTTTGCTTAATTTAATTAAATACACAAAAATCAAGTGTTTATTAAAAATAATTCATGACAAGCATCACAAAAAATAAAATTATTTTGACAAATTGTTTCATCTGAAATACAATAAATGATAATACAAATGAGAATTGTTTGTTTTTCAGGGATAACAGATGAAAAAAATAATGACGCACACAGCGGTATGTTTACTGCCGCTTATTTATGGCAATACCTCACTTTTATGGCAATACCTCACTGGCTGCCGGACAGGAAGACGAAATCACGGTAATCAGTGCCGGGCGCACCGAACAGAATCTGTGGGAAAGTCCGGTAAGTATGCAGGTTGTCGACAGTGAAAAGCTGAGCCGATTTACCGGCGACCAGATGGCGGAAGCACTGCGTGATATTCCCGGGGTGGATATTGTCGACAGTTCGTTGGCCGGGCGTAAGCAGATTCGTATTCGTGGCGAAGAAGCCTCTCGCGTTTTGGTGCTTATCGACGGGCAGGAAGGGGCCGCACTCGGTGCTGTACGGCTCACAGGCCATTGGCGGGATTATCAATTTTATCACCCGCAAAGGCGGAGATTCGCCCATCGGCGGCAAAATCAAGGTGATGTATGACAGCGTGAACGCAGGCTGGCAACAATCGGCGATCGCATACGGCTCACTGGGTGATTTTGAATATTGCCTCAGCGGCAGCTACAGCGATCAGGGCAATCGCAGTACGCCGGATGGTCACCTGCCCGGTACGGATTTCCGTAACAATAGCCAGTCAGCCTGGCTGGGCTATCGCCTCGGCGAACACAAGTTCGGACTGTCGTTGGACAGGTATAAAGTCAGCACCCAGACCTACAACAACTCCACCGAATATGACAGCTTCAGCGTGCGTATTCCCAATTTGGAACGCGATAAAATCGGTCTGTTCTACGACTGGAACGTCGGCAATAGCCTGTTGAAAAAGGTGCATCTGGACGCCTACCGGCAAAACATCAAGCGGGAATTCCGTAACGATTTGGTGCAGAGCGGCGTTGATTACAGTTACCAAGGCTGGGCAATGACCGATTCGGTGATGGCGTTGAAAACCGGTACCAATGACAAGCAGGTTAGCGATGGCATCACGGTGCAAACCGATCTTACCCCCTGGGATAATCATCTGCTGATTGTCGGCGGGCAGTGGTCACGCGACGATGTAAAACAGACGGCATCAACCAACGTGAATATTGGCAAAACAATCAGCTTTCGCGGCAGCCCGTATAACATCAATATCAACCCCAACATAAATTCTGACGCCTACTGGCAACAAACGCACTGGTCATTGTTTGCACAGGATGAATGGAAAATCACGCCAGACTGGACCTGGACCTTAGGCGCACGCCAATATTGGGTCGAATCGCTCTCTTATGGCAGCGCCAGTAATGGCATTATCACCCGTTATGGCTTCCCTGACGCGATTGGCGTAAACGGTTCTGCTAATACCAACAGTACCAAAGCCGGCCAACGCGAACACGACAGCACCACCGTGACCGCCACCACGCTGCGCTATTCGGGCTTCACCAACACGCAGTTACGCGCCTCTTAACGCGCAGGGTTATGTTTACCCAACCTTAACGCATAAGTTCTACGACACCAGCGCGGGCGGTGGCACCACGTACGGTAACCCGAATCTGAAAGCGGAACGTTCGGACAACTATGAACTGGGCGCTCGCTATAAAAATGCAGACTGGTTGCTGGACGGTGCGATTTATCACTCACGCGCCAAAGATTACATCACCACACTTAACTGTGCGGGCAGCGCTACCTGCGCTGGCAGCACCGATACCAGCAGCCGTTATTATGCTAACGCCAATCGCACGAAAACCTACGGAATGGAACTGCATGCGGAATATCTGGGCTGGACGGTATCACCTTATGTAACCGGAAATGTGATTCGCCGCGAGCTGGAATTGGAAAACCGCAGCACCTTTGACACCGGTGAACCCGCGCTAACCGGGCGTTTTGGCGTGAAGAATGTCACCCTGTTTAACCTGTTCTCACTGGAGTCAGATGCCTTCCTGCGCGCAGCAACGCGTGCGAAAGATCGTACCGCCGATCAGGAAACCCAGCATGCTGGCTGGGCAACGGCTAATCTGACGTTTACCGCCACCTTTGGCAAAGAAGACCAGTATCAGGTGAACTGGGCGCTGAACAACCTGCTGGATAAACGCTATACCACTGCGCATGAAGGCATTCCGGCATCCGGGTTCAGCACGGTTATTGGTGCCTCCATGGCATTCTGAGGGAAATGACATGTTAAGGGTAATATCTGCGCTATTTATCAGCTGTTTGGCATTCAGCCTGCCAGCACTTAGTGCATCAGCACCATCGCGCATCGTGGTCGCTGGCGGTTCTCTGACGGAAATCGTCTATGCACTGGGGAGCGGCAGCGCAGTGGTAGGGGTGGATCAAACCACTACCTACCCACCCGAAACACAAACGGTCGCCAAGGTCAGCCACTGGCAGCAGTTAAACGTGGATGGCATGTTGTCTTTGCAGCCCTCGCTGGTGATGACCTGGCAGGACGCCCAACCGCAGGCCGCGCTGGACCAGTTACGCCAGGCGGGTGCTCAAAGCCGGGTGGTAGCGTGAAGGCATCTGGGACATAGCCGCGAGCACGGCGCAGCATTTCCGCATCGCCGTCATGAAAACGCACCAGCGAATCGTCAGCGCGTTGCACGATATCACGGTTATGTAACAGCCAGAGATCGGCTAACCCATTGAGATCGCTTAACGCTTGCGCATTGGTCAATGCGGGCGGTTTGCCGTTGGCGTTACTAGAGGTCATTACCAGCGGGCGCTCCAGCAGCAGGTGCTGGAGCGGGTTGGCGGGCAGCATCAATCCCACCTCCCCTAAACCTGGCGCAATCGCATCACACAGCACACCGTCGTGTTTCAACGGAAGCAATACGATGGGTGCAGCAGCGCTTTTCATCAAATTAATGGCAGGGGAATGGTCCGCTATTTGCGCACAGTGCGGCAACCAGTGCTCATTGGGCAGCATCACCGCCAGCGGTTTTCCGGGACGGCGCTTGCGCTGACGCAATTGCTCCACCGCGCCCTGTTGCAGAGCGTCGCATGCCAGATGAAAACCACCCAGTCCTTTGACCGCAACGATCTGCCCCGCCTGCTCCAGCGCCAGATCCACCTGCGACAGTTCATTGCCAGACGCATCGCATAACCACACGTGTGGGCCACAATCAGGACATGCAGTGGGTTGGGCATGAAAACGTCTATCGGCAGGGTTTTGATATTCACTGGCACAAGGCGAGCACAGGGGAAACGTCGCCATCGCCGTATTTGTCCTGTCGTAAGGCATATGGCGAATGATGGTAAAACGCGGCCCACAGTGAGTACAGTTGATAAAGGGATAACGGTAGCGTCGATTTCCCGGTGTCATCAGCTCTTGCAAACAAGCAGGACAGGTCGCCGCATCAGGCACCACCTGTGTATCCATTGCTCCCGCGCCGCTGTGGGCAATACTAAAGTCAGTGAGTTCCTGCTCCCATTCGTAAGGGTGTGATTCGATTCTGCCGATGTGCGTGAGCGGTGGGCATTCACGGACAAGATCGTCAAGAAAGGGGGGTAACCTGCGGTGATATAACAAGATGAATCAACACGCCTGCGCTGTCATTGCTGACATTACTGTATAGCTGATGCCGATGCGCCAGTTGCCAAACGTAAGGGCGAAACCCCACCCCTGCACTTTGCCTTTCACGCGGATACGAATACCGTTGCTCATAGGGAGCCGAACTCCATAGGAATGTTGTGTTGTTTTTCATTCGCGTAAAAAATCGCGCTGAGGTGATTGAGACCGCCGGGTGAGCAGCATGGATGCCACGAAAGCCTGCGCCGCGTCGGGAACGCGTCGCAGGTGGCCCGAACAGCGGGCTCGCACGCCGAAGGCACCGCGCAGCGGCGTGATTTCCGCGAAAAGCCAGGGGTCACGGGGCGACGGCGATTGAGCCGCCCCGTGTCGGGCACGTGCAACTCGCGTTGCAGAAAAGGCTAAAGCTGACGCGCACGAAACTCTCACTGCACTGACAGAAACCTCTTCCCTGCTACAGGCCGTTGACGGTTAGCATATCCGCGGCATGGGCTCATTATGCGGCAGATCCAGCAGTCGCGAGGTGCCGAATATTCCGCGCAGGCGCACCTGCGTTTGTGCCGTCGCTTCGCCAATGGTGGCAGCGTCTTTCCCGAGCGGGTGTGCATGCAATGCATCAAGCACTGCCTGTTCTGCCTGCAGCGCTACCGCTAACAACTGTTTACCTTCATTAGCAAAATTCAGCGCTTCCAGCCCGAGAATTTCGCAGATACCCGCGCACGGCCGTTTTCAGCGGCAGTGCCGCTTCGTCAATCACCATACCGCAGCCGCTGGCTTGCGCATATTCATGCAAAATGGCGGTGACACCGCCGCGCGTGGCATCGCGCAGTGCACGAACGCCTTCAATGGCGCGCAAAGGCGCAATCAACGATGTCAAGGTCGCACAATCACTGCTGAGTTCCGCTTCCAAACCCAATTTTTCGCGCAGGTTGAGGATAGTTGCACCGTGATCGCCCAGTGTCCCGGTAACAATGATCTTATCACCGGCGCAGATATGTGCAGCCCCCAATTAATCTCCATAGGGATTACACCGATGCCGGCCGTATTGATAAACAGCTTGTCGGCCGCACCGCGCGGTACCATCTTGGTGTCCCCTGTCACGATCTGCACACCGGCCTGCTGCGCAGTGTGTGCCATGAATGTCACCACGCGCATCAGATCTTCGCCAGGAAAACCTTCTTCAATGATAAAACCGCAAGATAGGTAGAGCGGTTGTGCACCGCTGACCGCCAGGTCGTTTACCGTGCCGCATACCGCCAGCTTGCCAATATCCCCACCGGGGAAAAAAATCGGATCGATGCCATAGCTATCGGTGGTAAACGCCAGACGATCGCCCTGCTGCGTCAGCGGGGCCAGCGGCATACGCGCCTGATCTTCCCGCTGCCCGAGCAACGGATTGTCAAACTCGGTTAAAAACAGCGAGGCTATAAGTTGTTGCATGGCCTGACCGCCGCTGCCGTGCGCCAGCGTTATCTCTTTTGGCGGTTTGGAAATATTCACTTATTGGAAATATTCACTTAAACGTCACTCCCGATGGGGCTTTCTTCCCGGCGATATTGGTAATAGGCCGCACAGGCCCCTTCTGACGACACCATCAGTGCGCCAATGGCATTCTCTGGCGAACAACGCTTGGCAAACAGCGGACAGTCCGCCGGTTTGCAGCGCCCGTTCAGCACATCGCCACAGCGCGATAGCGGCTCATCGGCCACCCGCTGTTGTCGCGGCTGAAAGCGCCGTTCAGCATCATAGTCATGATAGGCGGCGCTCAGTTGCATGCCGGAATCGGCAATTTCACCGAGCCCGCGCCATTCGCTGCTGGCTTTGATTTCAAACACCTCGGCCATCGCTTTCTGCGCCAGTTCGTTGCCGCTGTTCGGCACAATACGACGGTACTGATTCTCCACCTGGCAGCGCCCTTCGCGCAGTTGCGTCACCAGCATCAGCAGCGCTTGCAGAATATCCAACGGCTCAAAACCGGTAATCACAAAAGGCTTATGAAATTCATCGCACAGCGGTTGATAAGGCGAAGCGCCGATCACCATGCTGACGTGCCCCGGTGCCAGAAAACCGTCGATGCGGATATCCGGCTGCTCAAGCAAACTGCGCAGCGTGGGGATAATGGTTATATGCTGACAAAAAAGCGAAAAATTGTGAATACCGCGTCGCTTGGCCTACTGTAACGTCAGAGCGGTACTGGGCATCGTGGTTTCAAATCCGAGTCCGAAAAACACCACCTGGCGATCAGAGTGTTTCTCTACCAGCGCCAACGCATCCAGCGGCGAGTAGACAATACGCACATCTGCACCGTGCCAGCGTGCGTCAAGCAGGGAGCCGTTACACCCCGGTACGCGCATGGCATCGCCAAAGGTACAGAAGATGACTTCAGGGTGCGAGGCGATTTCGATACAGGCATCGATACGCCCCATCGGCAGCACACAGACCGGGCAACCGGGGCCATGCACAAATTCAATCTCCGGCGGTAATAGCCTGTCGAGGCCAAACTTGAAAATAGCATGGGTGTGCCCGCCACACACCTCCATCAGTTGCAGCGGATGCTCGCGCCAGTGCGGCATCGCCGCTACCTGTTTCTCGATTTCCCGCAGCAGCGTTTTGGCCAATTCAGGATCTCGAAATTCATCAACGTACTGCATAGCCGTCCCCGTGCTGGCGCATTTCGTCCAACTCCAGCCCAACAGCCTGCATGGATTGCAACGCATCCAGCAAGCTCATGGCAAACCCAACGTGCACCAATACCCATTGGCCGATCAGTTCAGCCGGTTCACCTTCGCACACCAGCGCAATATTCACCGCGCGCTGCACGCCGCACACATCCACCAGTGCCGGTTGGTGAATATCTTCCCCGACCGACACCACTTTACCGGGAATGCCTAAGCACATCGTTGCGCCTCCAGCCAGGCGAACCATTCATCCATCCCCTCGCCGCTGCGGGCAGAGAGCGCAATCACTTGAATATCCGGGTTCACCCGACGTGCATAAGCAATACAGGCTTCCAGATCGAAATCCAGATACGGCAGCAGATCGATCTTGTTAATGATCATTAACGCTGCGGCAGAAAACATATGCTGATATTTCAGCAGCTTATCTTCACACTCTGTCACCGACAGCACAGCCACTTTATGACGTTCCCCGAGATCAAACCCGGCCGGGCACACCAGATTACCGACATTTTCGATAAACAGAATGCTGTTATCCGCAAGTTGCAGGCGATGCGCAGCATCATGCACCATTTGCGCATCCAGATGGCATCCTTTACCCGTGTTAACCTGAATTGCACTCACTCCCGTTGCCCGAATGCGTTCAGCATCGTTTGTCGTCTGCTGGTCGCCTTCAATCACCGCGCAAGGCACATGGCTGCTGATATGATCGAGCGTGTGTGTCAACAAGGTGGTTTTACCGGAGCCGGGGCTGGAAACCAGATTGAGTGCCAGAATTTTTTGCGCTGAAAAATGTTCACGGTTATGCTCTGCTCAGCCAGCGCGTTATTTTTACTCAGCACATCCATTTCAATCTGCAACTGACGCTGCTGTCCCATGCCCGGTGCGTGTGTTCCCGCCTCGCCCTGCCCATAATGCAGATCCGCACCGTTCACTTGCAGCTGAAACGCTGCCTGTTGATGCCTATCCTGGTGATGAGCGGCATGGTGATGAGGGTGGTCATCATGCACATGATGGTGTGCTTTTTCTACGCTGCGCCGCGATACCACTTTGCTTTCGCCGTGATAGTGGTGGTGAACATCACCGTTATGATGGTAGTGGTGGTGATGAATGACCACATAGCGTGGCGCTCCGCCCTCTTCATGCAGATGTTCATCATCATGATGATGCGGGTGATGATGTGCATGGGAGTGTTGATGCGTATGCGAATGATCGTGGTGATTGTGCCCGTGGTGATGGGCATGGTGATGATCGTGAGCGTGGTCATGGGCATGAACATCATGCTCGTCACCTTCAATTCTGCGTTCCCCTTCGCCGCAGCCACATGTTGTACACATAGAAACTGACTCCTTACGGTGTTAAACCGCTTTACTCTACTGCTAACTGTTTCAATTGCAGGCTACCGCCTTCATCAATACGCAGGTTATAGCTGCCACACTGTGGACAGCCCGCGCCGTGGCGCGAAATTTCAACCATCGCGCTGCACTCCCAGCACCAGGCCCGTGCAGCGCGCACGGCGACATGCAACTCACATCCTTCCGCCAGCGTTTGCTGGCAAACGGACTCAAAGCAAAAGCGCAATGCGCTCTCCTCAATGTAGGAGCGCGCGCCGATTTCCAGCCATACACCCGTGACTTTATGCGCGCCGTGTTGACGCGCCTGTTGCTCTATCAACTCCAGCGTGCTGTAGCATAAGGAAATTTCATGCATGCTACGCGCTCCCACGCAGGAACAGAGCTCGGCGGCTGAGATTACGCGGCGCATCTGCATCCACCACCGGAAGCGACAGCGCCATACGCGCACTCTGCTCTGCCGACATATGGGGATCGATGGGCGACATCAGTGAACAGGAGAGATACTGGTGGTTTTGGCCACTATCGTCGGCCATTTCGCTTACCAGAAACGTGACATTGCCGCACGGCAGTTGCAGCGCCAGGCGTTCACCGGCAGCTCGTCGTGACCAAGTCTGGTCTGGCCCTGGCAGCACCAACAGACTGGCGTTAACAAGCAGCCGACCCACTGCTGTTCAAACAGCGTAAAACCGCAAGCCTTTACCGGAATTGCAGCACGATAGAATGGTAATGATTGCATATCACTGCGAGCGACGCGCGTAAACGCCGCTTCCAGCCAGACCGCAGGAGAATCAACGAAACCCAAGGTTTCCTCATCCACGCGATGTTCTGCTACGGCAGCGGGACCTTCAATGCGCTCACTCATACGCAGTGCTCCACCGAAAGGCAAGTGGTAGGATACGCCACCTGCTCCTGCGCCGTTTTCCTGCGAACCGTGATACCGCTGGCACTGAGCGCAGCAAGAATTTGTGCCAGAGCAGGCCAACGGCCCGACTTCTACCGTCTTGCCATAGAATGTCGGCGCTTTTACCCAGGTGTATTTGCCATCTTCCTGCCAGCCCGTGTAGTTAGGACGCGTGAGCCCTTCCCACGGTGCCAATGGCTCATCATCTTTATACCAAGCGTGCTTACCACTTTCTTTGATGCCGTCGATCAAAAACGCATCGTTGTGGCTGGTGATCGGACGATACTTGCTGAAATCACCGTTTTCAAGGTAACCACCTGCCAGCAGGAAGCTGCCGCCTTTGTTGTCGGTCGGCAACTCAGGCACGCTCAGGTAGTGATCGGCCCCTTTACCCAGCGTCAGCCACTCAGGGTAGTGCGCGGCGATAACGGCGCAATCCACTTTGTAAACCTGCTCGATAAAATCCCCCAGACTGTCGATGAACGATTTCACGTACATCAGTCGTTCCAGGTTCAATACGGCAGGCGCATCAAGGTTAATCGGGGGCCACACCGCCGACGGCCAGGTTCTGGATATGCGGTGTTTTACCGCCCAGAATGGCAACGATACGGTTAGCATCACGCTGGCACTCCAGCGCTTGCAGGTAGTGTGCGACGGCAATCAGGTTCACTTCCGGTGGCAGTGCCATGGCGGGGTGTCCCCAATACCCGTTGGCGAAGATCCCCAGTTGGCCGCTGGCCACCAGATCCTTGATCTTCTGCTGCACTTTGGTGAATTCTGCCGCACTGTTCAATTGCCAGGTCGAGGCACCTTTGAGCAATGCTTCTGCCTTGTTCGGATCCGCTTTCAGCGCAGCCGTTACATCGACCCAATCCAGCGCCGACAGTTGATAAAAGTGGACGATATGGCCATGAATGCTGTGTGCAGCCAGAATCAGGTTGCGGATGTACTGTGCATTGACCGGCACATCCAGCCCGAGCGCATTTTCCACCGCACGCACGGAGGCAATGGCGTGCACCGTGGTACAAACCCCACATATGCGTTGCACAATCATCCACGCATCGCGCGGATCCTGACCTTTAACGATTTCTTCCATTCCCCGCCACATGGTCCCTGAGGACCAGGCTTTAGTGACTTTCCCTTGCTCAATCTCGCAATCAATGCGCAGGTGCCCCTCGATACGGGTAATAGGATCAATGGTGATGCGTTGGCTCATGCTTTACCTCGGTCTGATAATTCTTATGAACGCTTCCCAGCGCGGGAAGAACCGGCAACAACCGGATTAACAAGATGTATGCGCACACTTCAATGGCAACAAATCCCATGGAGATCAGCACTTCCTGCGCCGCAGGGAAGTAGTGATAGCCACCGCCAGGATTGAACGCCAGCAACGAGTAGCTCAAGCGCCACAGTGCCGCTCCAAACAACATGCTCAGGCTGGCGACAAACAGCCAGCGCTAATCTTCACGCGCGCCCGGCAACCGGAACAGCACCAATGGGAACGCCATCAGCGCAGCTTCAAACCAGAACATGATGGAGAAGCGATCGCCACTGAACAGGTAGCCGGTTTTGTTGTGCCATAACAGTTCGCCAAAGCGGAGCACCAGGAACAACACCAGCAATACCTGTGTGATAGTGCTCAGATTGGTGAACAGCGGACGTTCATTCGGTCCGCGCCCCTTCAGCCCAGCCTGCACCAGCGATCCTTCAAACGTCACGATGGAGAAGCCCATGATGAAAGCGGTCCGCAGTGACAGTAACGGCAGCAGTTCATAGCTTTGCCACAGCGGATGCACCTTAATATCCGGCCGAGATCATCAGCGATCCCATGGAGGATTGGTGCATGGTCGGTAACAACGCCCCGAGCGAGATGATGGAGAACATCACCTTGTTGAGGTGCTTCAGCGCTTTCTTCCATCCGAACCGTTCGAACACGACCGGAGCAAACTCCAGCGCCATCACCCCGATGTAGATGGTCATACAAACAGCGGTTTCAAACAGCACCGAGTTGGTGTTGAAAAAACCGGGAATGTAGAAATACGGCAGATTCCAGTAACGCCCTACGTCGATGGTGATGGACAACCCACCCAGCGAGTAGCCGAACAGGCTGGCCAACAGCGCAGGACGCACCAATGGGTGATATTCCCCGCGGTTGAAGACATAAGCCGCCCAGGCCAGTGCCCAGCCGCCGCAGGCAAAACCCGTGCCCACCAGCAGGTCAAACGCGATCCACAGCTCCCATGGATATCCCCCGTTCAGGGCTGCCACCGCACCGATACCAAAGATAAGCCGCCGCAGAATCAATACGCCGCAAATCACCGCAAGCGGTGCCAACAGCATAACCGGCCAACTGACCAGACGCCCGCCCAGCGGGCTGGCTTTATGCGCCGTCATGATCGTTCTCCTGATCTTTCTTCGGGTGATGAGGATCGTCGTGATGCTCGTCATCTGCTTTACGTTCATCCCGGATGTTACGATGCACCAGCACCGAGAGCCCGGCTAACACCGCCAGCGGCAACACCATTCCTTTATACAGGGTGTGCTGAACGTGCTCAGAACGTGCACCGGTGGAGAGCCCATCTAGTTGCGGCAGATCCAGGTTTTGGTAGGGTACCCCCGCCATCACCAGCACCCGTGTACCGCCCGCTTCTTTTTCGCCGTAAATATGGCGATCGTAGGTCGGGATGGTATGCAGGTAAGTATCTTTTGCCCCAAACGTCTGGCGCGGATAGCGGTATTCTTCGCCCGGTTTCAATGCCAAATGGCGTTTGGCTTCATCAAGCAGTTCTTCCCGCGTGCCAAAGATGACCTCGCCGGTTGGGCACACTTCCACGCACCCCGGCATGCCGCCTTTATCTAACCGCTCCAACCCTTTCTGGTTGCACAGTTCGCACTTGTGCAGTTTGCCGAACGGGTTTTCGTAGTCGTATTTGGGAATATTGAAGGGGCACGCCACCATGCAGTAGCGACAGCCTGTACGCACACTGGCGTCGTAGTGCACCACACCGGTTTTGGCATCTTTTTTCAGCGCGCTCACCGGGCAGACCGAAACACAGTTCGGATCGACACAGTGCATACACTGCTTCTTGATGTAGGCGTAGCCGTTATCGACCTGGTCTTTATTCTGACCCGTGCCGCTGCTCCACACCCGAATAATGTTATTGGTGTAAGGGCTCAACTTGTCATTATTTGACCAGGTAGGTGAACCTCCGGCATAAATCTGGCTATCCGGGTTATAGGTCGATTTATTAACCTGCTGACACTCGGTTACGCATGCCTGACACCCAACGCACAGCGTAGAGTCGTAGAGCATGCCCAATGCGCCTGGAATCGGCGGTCGGTTGGTCGCCGCTGCCTTGGCAGCAAACGGCGTTCCCGCCATTACCGCGCTGGCAGAGGCTAGCTTGAAAAAATTGCGTCTGTTCACGGCTTAGCCCTCCCGGGAATCGTTACCGGCGTCTTGCTGCCCCTGTTTTTGCTGAGCATTTTTCTGTTGACGCCCCAATTCCCTCACTGCCATCAAGCTGACGCCGCCGACTACGCCCAGTACCCCCCCGATCAAGCCCACCGCAGTGGCGGAGACCTCGCCACCTTCGGGGCGATCTACCGTGGGTTTCTGCGCACGCGGCGTGGGATTTTCCACATTCGCTAGCTGGAAGATCCCTTTCCTGAAGCCGACACCCTCTTCGTTACAACCATAGCAGGGGGTGACCGATGCCCACCTGCCAGATACCGCCTCCGACATCGCAGAACTCAATGATCGAGCAGTTGCCGTAGGTTTCCGGCCCTTTACATCCCAGGTGGTAGAGACACCAGCCTTGACGATGCCCATCATCACCAAACTCTTTGGCAAAACGACCGGCATCAAAGTGCGGGCGACGCTCACAGTGCTCATGAATCAAGCGACCATAGGCAAAGGTAGGACGCCTTTTGGCATCCAGTGCAGGCGCACGTTGGTAGGTAATGATATGAGCAACAGTCGCAAGAAAGTTATGAGGATTCGGCGGACAACCGGGAATATTGATAACGGTCTTACCGGGCAGCACCGCTTCCAGACTGGCGGCACCGGTCGGGTTGCTGCCCGCCGCCGCAACGCTGCCCCAGGCGGAGCAGGAACCGATGGCGATAATCGCTGCTACATGTTCCGCAGCTTCACGGATATGATCGACGATAGGTTTGCCCGCCACCATGCAGTAGATGCCACCATCCTTAATCGGAATCGAGCCATCCACCACCAGCACATACTTGCCTTTGTACTGCTCAATGGCACGGTGCTTGTTCTCTTCCACCTGCTCACCAAATGCGGCCGAAAGTACCTCATGGTATTCGAGCGAAATGGTATTCAGGAGCAAGTTTTCAATCGTCGGGTGAGTAGCACGCAGCAGGGATTCGGTACAACCCGTACACTCCTGAGCGCCAATCCAAAGCACCGGCGGACGCTGCGCGGAGCCAAGGGATTGCGCAATCTCTGCGGCAGCGGAATCCGCTAACCCCATCGACTCGGCAAGTGCTGCACATAACTTCATAAAATAACGGCGATTAACGCCGTGATGGGAAAGCATTACATTTTCCCCAGTCATTTTTTATTATTCTCCTGTAACCAGAACGGAGCTTACCCAATGGATTTCGAAAAGCAGACAGACGACTGTCTCGCATACTCCCGAAAACTGATGTGGATAAGCCTAGCGGGGTAAGCAAGAAAGCCGACACACCTGCAACTTCAACGGTGTGGGGTATAACACACAACATATGTGCGGGTATGGTAATGAGGAAATTCATTTAACAGACTTGATCTTCATCAAGCGCTGGGACATTAGCCTGCTTATTTCTGTTATAAGTGTGATTGTTTACGCATCATCCTTTTATTTTGTCCATTCACATCGAATTTAAATGAGAAACAATCTCAATAACTATTTTTTTCTATTTTTTGCAGCCTTGATTTCGGTGCTTAATCGATTAACCCAGAAAGGGTTTATATATATTATTGATTTTTAACAAAATTAAATAT
The DNA here is from genome assembly GCF_047692315.1 of Symbiopectobacterium sp. Taxonomy (GTDB): domain Bacteria; phylum Pseudomonadota; class Gammaproteobacteria; order Enterobacterales; family Enterobacteriaceae; genus Symbiopectobacterium. The sequence continues at coordinate 56,585 of NZ_JBLLJS010000020.1, forward strand.
AAATTATATTATTTTTTAATATATCGTATTTTCCTGTTTCTGGCAGGTCAACATAGGATCTTTCAAAAACCTCTTTAAAAAATTTAGTTAAATAAAAACCTTTAACGCAAATTTTTTGAATCGCATCACAACGCGGGATATATTGCTCAGGTAGAGGAAAAGGCACAAATAGCCCAATGATGGTTGACGAAAAATAATAAATAACAGTGACTATAACCCTAAGGGAGTAGGAGCATTGCAAATCGCCCTAGTGAGAACAGCAGCTTAAGCGAAATTGCAAGATACTACGTGTGATCGAATACTCGATATCAAAAAGGGTTGGCGAGGGAGTTTGCGGCGAAACTCCCGCTGCACGAGAATACTCACGTACAGCGGGATAACAGAGAATTGGGTTACTCAATACTTTGACTGCGCAGGTACTCTTCATAATTTCCGGTGAAATCCACCACCTTGTTCGGCGTAATTTCCAGTACGCGCATCGCCAGCGAGCTGACAAACTCACGGTCATGAGAGACAAACAGCAAGGTGCCCTGATAGAGCTTCAGCGCCATGTTAAGCGCTTCGATCGATTCCATATCCAGGTGGTTGGTGGGTTCATCCATCACCAGAACATTGGGGCGTTGCATCATCATCTTGCCAAACAGCATACGGCCTTTTTCACCGCCAGAGAGGACTTTAACTTTCTTCTTGATGTCATCCTGGCCGAACAGCAGGCGACCCAGCACGCTGCGCACAGCCTGCTCGTCATCCTTCTCCTGTTTCCACTGGCTCATCCAGTCAAATACCGTCAAATCTCCATCAAACTCATATTCATGGTCTTGCGCGTAGTAGGCGATGTTGACATTTTCAGACCACTTAACCGTGCCTTTATCCGCCGCCAGTTCCCCCACCAAGGTTTTCAGCAATGTGGTTTTACCAATACCGTTGGTCCCCAAAATGGCAACTTTTTCACCCACTTCAAGCAGCAGGTTAAAGCCGGAGAACAGCGGGCCGTTATCAAACCCTTTTGCCAGCGCTTCCACTTCCAGCGCATTACGGAACAATTTTTTATCCTGATCAAAGCGAATAAAGGGGTTCTGACGGCTGGATGCCTTCACTTCATCAAGCTGAATTTTTTCAATTTGTCGCGCGCGAGACGTTGCCTGACGCGATTTGGATACGTTGGCGCTAAAACGGCTGACGAAGGATTGCAGCTCAGCAATCTGCGCTTTTTTCTTGGCGTTGTCTGCCAGCAGACGTTCGCGCGCCTGGGTGGCCGCCGTCATGTATTCGTCGTAGTTACCGGGATAAACACGCAGTTCACCGTAGTCCAGATCCGCCATGTGGGTACACACCATATTCAGGAAATGGCGGTCATGCGAAATGATGATCATGGTGCTGTTGCGCTCGTTCAGCACATTTTCCAGCCAGCGGATGGCGTCGATATCCAGGTTGTTGGTCGGTTCATCGAGCAGCAAAATATCAGGATTGGAAAACAGCGCCTGCACCAACAGTACGCGCAGTTTCCAACCGGGTGCGACTTCACTCATCAGGCCATAATGCTGCTCCAGCGGAATACCCACGCCCAACAACAATTCGCCCGCGCGGGATTCTGCGCTGTAGCCATCCATTTCACCGTATTTGACTTCCAGATCGGCAACTTTATAGCCATCTTCCTCGCTCATTTCCGGCAGCGCGTAAATACGGTCACGTTCTTCCTTTACAGTCCACAGTTCACTGTGTCCCATAATCACGGTGTCCAGTACGCTGAAATTTTCAAACGCGAACTGATCCTGACGCAGCTTACCGAGACGCTCATTCGGATCGAGGGCAACGTTGCCACCACTCGGTACCAGGTCACCGCCCAGAATTTTCATAAAGGTGGATTTACCGCAACCGTTAGCGCCGATCAACCCGTAGCGGTTGCCGTTGCCAAACTTGACGGAGGTATTTTCAAACAGAGGTTTACCGCCAAACTGCATCGTAATGTTGTTGGTGCTTAACACGGCGTTGACTCAAATAAAAAGTGTGATTTAACGCGCATTATGCCACAGGCACGCCTTGGGGTCGCGTGCAGTTTATAAACCGAATAGAAATGGTCATGTGTCATGCCAGGCATAACACGCCTACCGTTTCGAATACAGCAGTGCCAATTTACCGTCGGATTTATTCAACTTGTTCAATTTTTGTGGTTTACCTCGGTAAATTGCCCGAGCTGTTGCAGCGTAGGCGAAGCGGAATCGGGTAAGGTGTGGGTCTCTGGTGACGCCTGTGTGATGATCTGTGCCGCCTTTTGCAACAGAGCAAAATAGGCCTGCGACGTTGCAGTATCCGCTGGCGTAATCGCAAGTTGGCTTTTTAGCCATGCGCCCAGATAAAATTCCAGAAAAGGCGGTGACGGTTCCGGTCGTTCATAAGCAATGCCACGCAAGAAGTACAGCACCGATCGATAAGGGCCGTCCTGCATGGTGCTAATTCCCACCTGCGCAGGTAGTTCCTGAGGCGCAATTTTGCCCATAGGGCCAGTCAACCACACCAGATGATGTTGTTGCATGTAGTCCCAGAATGCAGCCATCGACGATAAATGGCGCAAATCATCGGTAATACGCAATGACAGCGTGATATCGCTATCCAGCGTGCTGGCGCGTAGCGCGCTCACGGAATGATGGCCGTCTGTCAGGTAAATCTGACCGTCTGGAGCAAACACCGCCGATTTCACCTCTTCGGGATGTGTCCCAGCCGGTTTCGTGCAGCGAAAGCTCACGGGTGCGGCAAGGGTCGATAAGTCAGAGAAATCAGCCACTTTCCCAGCCCCTTCTCCTTTACAAAAATCATCAAATAGCGTGCGCGGTTTTTGGCGATAGCGCGCGAGATCGTGTAGGCAACTTCAGCCTTACCTATCGCTGGTTGAGTGGGGCGAATAGCCGATGCTTTCACGGCAATCAGCGTCGCGTTGGCAAATACCGCCCCGCTCCAGGTTACCATCAGCGCCATGATCCCGGCGAATACCAACCTCACCTGCCCGTGTGACAGGCAAGATCGTTGCAGATGCATGCACGCCATAAAGCCTCATTAGTGGAGAAGTTGACCCAACATATCAGCACAGTAGAATCATTTGATGCTCGCTGGCAAGACTTTCACGCCATCACAGTCACACTTCTCATCAAAAATCACAGCAGGGAGCCAATATGTTACGAACACTACAGATTCTGCACCGCCCTCCCCATCTGACATTGGCATTACAAGAAGAGTAAGATGCCCCCACACTGTTCTCCCTGATACAACAGGAAAAAGCCCGCCTGCGGCAAACACTGGCCTGGCCGGATAAAGTGCGGCAAATCGAGGACACGTTGGCAACCATCAGAAAAAACCGCGAGGATTTTTTTGCCGGGCGCGCAGCGGTCTATCTCATCCGCTGGAAAGACGAAATTGCAGGTGTGGCATCGTTTAATAGCCTGAAGGAATCTCAGGGAGAGATAGGTTACTGGATGGCTGAACGCTTTCAGGGGCAAGGCATCGCTTCGCAGGCGATCCAATTATTGATCGATTCTTTCGCCGATGCCGACATACTGGACACCTTTATCATCAAGGCCGCCACAGTGAATCAGCGTAGCAATGCACTGGCCCAACGCCTGGGCTTTGCGTTTGTCGATCGCTTACCCGCCGCAGAGAAAATCGGGGAAAACGTTTACGATCAAAACCGTTATCGCTATCAACGCCACGTTCCACAATGAGCAAACATCAACACAGTAAGGTGATACCAGTCATTGCGAAAAAATAGTGACATTCGTCACAAAAATGTTGAAATGCCGTTCTCTTTGGGTTACTCTTTAAAACGTGATAAACATCATATTTATTAACTCATCCAAGGAGACTGATTATGAAAATGTTTCGCGATATCAGTAAATTCTTCAAAAAAATGGGGAATGTTTATATCAGCTACTGTGAACGTATCGGCTCAATCATCAGCCCGTTCTGATAACAACTACGTCCCTTGCTAAGGCCGCCTTTTTCTCTCTTGGCGGCCTTCTTTTTCTTTACTCACGCCCTCGTTTTGACAAGAACCGATTATAACTGATGCGATTATTTGATTGCGATCGCACTGCGGTTACGTTGTTTACCCAGCGCCACATTCGTTGTAACCTGGTTTCACTGGGTATTCACACAAGGATGCGCAATGAGCAAAGTACAACAACAAGATATTGAGCGATTAATCACACTGCTGGGTGGAATCGACAACATCGTTACACTCACGCACTGTATCACCCGTTTACGTTTTGTGCTGCAAGACCCCGCCCGTGCCGATGCCAAAGGCATTGAAACGCTACCAATGGTCAAAGGCTGTTTCATCACCGCAGGGCAGCTTCAGGTCGTTATCGGTACCGAGGTGGGCGATTATTTTCAGGCGCTCAGCGCGCGTACCGGCAAGACCAAAGCCAATAAGGAGAGCCTGCGTCAGTCGGCCCGCCAGAATATGTCGCTGCTGGAAAGTGGAATTTCCCACTTTGCTGAAATTTTCTTTCCGCTACTGCCCGCTCTGATCAGCGGTGGGCTGATTCTGGGCTTGCGTAACGTTATCGGCGACATTCCGTTTTCTGACGGGCGAACCTTGATCCAACGTTACCCCGCCTGGCAGTCGCTGTATGATTTCCTTTGGCTGTTGGGTGAAGCGATTTTCTTCTATCTGCCCGTTGCCATTTGCTGGTCTGCGGTGAGGAAAATGGGCGGTACGCCCGTCTTGGGCATTATCCTGGGAATTACGCTGGTATCCCCGCAGTTGATGAATGCCTACCAGATTGGTCAGCAAAGCCCCGACGTATGGGATTTTGGCTGGTTTGCCGTTGAAAAAGTCGGCTATCAGGCGCAGGTTATTCCGTCGCTACTGGCCGGCATCACCCTGGCTATGATTGAAACCCGATTAAAAAAATGGGTGCCTGATTCACTCTATCTGGTGGTGGTTCCTGTCACCGCATTGGTGATCTCCGTCGCACTGGCACACGCGGTGATTGGTCCGTTTGGCCGCTTGATCGGCGATGGTGTCGCCTGGGTGGTCAAAGGGCTGATGACCGGCAGTTTTGCGCCGATTGGTGCCGCGCTGTTCGGCTTTTTCTATGCACCGTTGGTGATTACCGGCGTGCACCAAACGACGCTCGCCATTGATATGCAAATGATTCAAAGCATGGGTGGTACTCCGGTGTGGCCGCTCATTGCGTTATCGAATATTGCCCAGGGTTCCGCCGTTATCGGGATTATTCTCATCAGTCGCCGACACAACGAGCGCGAAGTTTCCGTGCCAGCAGCCGTGTCTGCCATGCTGGGCGTCACCGAACCTGCCATGTACAGCATCAATCTGAAATATGGGTTTCCGATGTTGTGTGCCATGACGGGGTCTTCCCTGGCTGGGTTGCTGTGTGGACTTATCAGTGTCACCGCCAATGGAATTGGCGTTGGCGGTTTACCCGGCATTTTGTCCATCAAGCCAACCTTCTGGGGCATCTATTTAGCCGCAATGGCGATTGCCATGGTGATACCGGCGCTGTTAACCATGGTGGTCTATCGCCGTAAACAGCGCAATGGCACCTTGCCTTTCCAGTAAGTGGCGCGTTCAATGCGCAATGGGCATCAGGTTAATAGCCCGGTGCCTCACAAATCTAATAATTCGCTCGTAATACCGGTTCATCGGCGATTACAGACGCTCGGTACTGACGTTGAAGCCTATTACCAGGCATTACAGGTCGCCATCGGTAAAGCCCCTGAGAATGAAGAAGCGGCCCTGCACTGCGTGCGCAATAATGTGTCACTGTGGGAGCAGGCTATTTCACACTTCGCAGAGATCTTCTATCCGCTGCTGCCTGCCTTGATCAGCGGCGGCCTGATCCTTGGCGTACGCAACGTTATCGGTGATATCCCGATGGTAGAGGGTCAGACACTGATCGAAATCAGCCCTGTTTGCCGCACAGTGTATGACTTTCTCTGGCTGCTGGGCGAGGCCATCTTCTACTATCTGCCTGTGGCTATCTGCCGGTCAGCCGTGAAGAAACTGGGTGGCACACCGGTGTTAGGTATTATTCTCGGTATTACCCTCGTCTCCCCTCAGCTAATGAATGCCTATTCCATCGGGCAGCAAATACCGGCCGTGTGGGATTTTGGCTGGTTCACGATACAGCGTATTGGCTATCAGGCGCAGGTTATCCCGTCCCTGCTAGCCGTTGTTGTGCTGGCAATGATTGAGCTACGTCTCAAACAATGGATACCGGACTCATTGCACCTGGTTATGGTTCCAGTGCTGTCGCTACTGCTGGCAGTGTTTCTGGCACACACGGTTATCGACCCTGTTGGGCGTACCATTGGGGACTGTATCGCCTGGGCGATCACCGGCGTGATGACCGGCAGTTTTGCCCCCCTCGGCGCAGCGTTATTCGGCTTTCTCTATACGCTACTGGTGATTACCGGTGTGCATCAAACGACGCTGTCGATCGATTTGCAAATGATCCAGAGTCTGGGGCATACCCCGGTCTGGCCGCTGATCGCGCTGTTAAACATTGCACAAGGTTCCGCAGTGATTGGCATTATGCTGATCAGCAGAAAAGTGAATGAGCGGGAAACCTCGGTACCGGCAGCAATTTCTGCCATGTTGGGTGTTGCAGAGCCCGCCATGTACGGTATCAACCTGAAATATGGCTTTCCCATGCTCTGTGCCATGATTGGCTCTGCACTGGCTGCACTCTTGTGTGGCGTGAGTGGCGTGATGGCCAATGGTATCGGTGTCGGTGGATTACCCGGCATTTTGTCCATCAAGCCCTCATTTTGGGGCATCTATCTGGTCGCCATAGCGATTGCTATCGTCATACCAGTAATGCTCACCACCACCGTGTATCGACGGAAACAACGGCTGGGCGCATTGCCCAATGGGTGATTGCGGCCTATAACTAGCGTACAGGCAAGCGTAAACGGATAATGGCATGACAGCACCGCTTCCCTGGTGGCGCACTGGCGTCATCTATCAAATCTATCCCAAAAGTTTTCAGGACAGCACCGGTTCTGGTACCGGCGATCTGCGCGGCATCATTTCGCGGTTGGATTATCTGCAACAGTTGGGGGTCGATGCGCTGTGGCTAACGCCGGTTTATCCCTCGCCGCAGGTGGATAATGGCTATGATGTCGCAGACTATTGCGACATCGATCCCGCTTATGGCACCCTGGATGATATGGAAGCGTTGATCACACATGCGCATGCGCGCGGCATACGTATCATCATGGATATGGTGTTCAACCATACGTCTACACAACACCCCTGGTTTGTGCAGGCACAAGCGCCAGACAGTGAATATCGCGCTTTTTACTGTTGGCAGGAGGGAACAGAAAATGCGCCCCCCAACAACTGGCGCTCCAAGTTCGGTGGCAGCGCCTGGCAGTGGCATGCGCCCAGCCAGCAGTACTACCTGCACCTGTTCGCAACGGAACAGGCAGATTTAAACTGGGAGCACGCGCCGGTTCGTGAAGCATTGAAAGCCGTGTGCCACTTTTGGGCTGACAAGGGGGTAGATGGCCTGCGTCTGGATGTCATCAATCTGGTGTCAAAACAGCAGGATTTTCCTTCCGACACTGAAGGGGATGGCCGACGTTACTACACTGACGGCCCACGTATGGTGGAATTTCTGCACGAATTCAACCGTGATGTGTTTTTACCGCGCCAGCTAATGACCGTCGGTGAGATGTCCTCTACTACGCTTGCACAGTGTCAGTACTATGCCCCGCTGTCGGGCAACGCGCTGTTGATGACGTTCAACTTTCATCACTTAAAAGTGGATTACCTTGGCGGAGAAAAATGGACGCTGGCCGCCCCCGATTTCATTCAGTTGAAAGCGCTGTTTAATACCTGGCAGCAAGGCATGCACAACAAGGCCTGGAGCGCGCTGTTCTGGTGTAATCACGACCAGCCGCGTATCGTCTCTCGTTTCGGCGATGAAGGTGAATATCGCACAGTATCAGCCAAAATGCTGGCGATGGTACTGCACGGTATGCAGGGCACGCCCTATATCTATCAAGGGGAAGAGATCGGCATGACCAACCCGGGCTATGACACCATTGCACAATATCGCGATATCGAAAGCCTGAATAGTTACGAGGAACATCTCGCCAAAGGCGAAACGCCAGCACATGTATTGCGTATTCTCGCCAGCAAATCGCGCGATAATGGGCGCAGCCCGATGCAGTGGTCAGATGCTGCATCGGCTGGCTTTACGCCGGGTGTTCCCTGGATCGCCCCCGGCGTGCGTTACCCTGAAATCAACGTTACACAGGCTCTCGCCGATCCGCATTCGGTGTTTTACACCTACCAACGGTTGATCGCCCTGCGTAAAGCGCTTCCCCTGTTAACCTATGGAGACTATCAGGACCTGGCCCCTGAACATCCCAGCATCTGGTTCTATCGCCGTCGTTGGCAGGGACAGCAGTTACTGGTACTCGCCAACCTAAGCCGGGATATGCAGCCTTGCGCGCTGTCAGCCTTGCCGCATCCACAGGGCTGGCGTCTGTTGCTGAGCAACTATGATGATGCCAGCGTGCACCCGGCGTCACTCACGCTACGCCCTTACGAAGCGATTTATTGGCTGTCTGACACCGAACTGTAAAGGTGACCGCGGAGGATTACTCCTCCACCACGGCGAAAAGCGTAAGCGCTAAATCGCCACCGTGATCGGGCACCGAGATAGCACAGTGCCCGGCAGCCAGCTCCCCCCGCACGGCGGAATGCTCAAGATCGACCATGAAACAGAGATTTTCCCAATCTAAAGGTATAGCAGCGGGAATACGATTAACCGGTTGTAACGGCCTGCTTTCACCCGTCGCAGCGTTGTGCCCCCGGACAGCATGCCGAGTGCCGATCTCACACCGCGCCATAATATGAGATTGTAACCGATGCGAAGGCCACGAAGAGCGCGCCAGAAGATAAACTCCGGAGACAGAATCCAGATTATGCTGCCGCAACTGCCCCACCCACAGATGATCTTTTTCACGCATCAACTCAATTCCCACAGCCCGTGCAGGCAAGCAGGTTTCAAGCAACGCATTGAGTAGCGCAAACAGAGGAGGAAACACGTCACCAAGCCGCAAGTGGTCATAGCGTGGAATATCGGCCATGCTCCATTCCGGTGTATAAACCAACAGTGGCCCAGCTAATTTAACCAGTTCCCGATAGACCAATTCCGGATGCAATGCCGTTGCCAGGCTCACTTCACTCAACACTGACTCGTAGCGGAACACATTCAGCAGCCAAAACAGCGGGATATCAGGTCGCCTATGGTGTCCTCGTTGTTCATAACGCAGCGCCAGCAGGCGGGGCGGCGTTTCATGCGTGAACTCGACAACAATTTCTCTGTCTGTGCCACCAGCATCGGCGCGGCGGAGAACGCCAGCAGCGGTGGGATGAAGGAGGGGTCAATTTCCCAGCGTCCTTGTGCGTTTCGGTTCAATCGCGCAAGGGGAGGGGATAGGTTTGATAGCCACGGTTTTCATCAGCACTGAAACGTAAGCCGATCGCGGCACTCATCGCCACATCTCTCCCACACGCTTCCCGGCCAGAGGATCCCGCCTGGTAAGCTAACGCAGGCGGTTCCTGCACTCGAGAGTGGTGCTGTAACGGGCGGTGCTCATTTGTGGGGAGAGCCAGCAGCACATCGACCTGTTGCAGCTCTTGTGCCAGATGCTGATCCAAGGGCACAGCGCATGGAAGAGCCGCCGTATTGGCAGTTCCGATCCGGGTGCCATCAGGCAAGCAGATAGACAATTGTTTTAGTGTTAATAACTGATGCTGCATCGCGTCTTCATCGAGTTGCAGCGCTTCTATACCCCACGCATTTAATAGCGATTGAGGCGAAGGGTATTTGCGGCGATATCTGTTCCAAACCGGGGTGAACAGAGACGGCCGTGAAGAAAGCAAGGCGCCTCTGTTCCATTCCATCGAGGTCGTGGCGTCTTCATTCTTGGCGGTTCTCCTCAATATTTTGTGCACTCTGGCAATACAGGTTTATGCAGCGAATTCTCTCAACAGGAATCGGTGATGATAATACCAACATAACCCCAGCACCGAAGCAGTAATGCACCTATTCGTTAGTGATATAATTTACAGGTATAAGTAACGTCAATGACGGCGACACAGTAGCAGATATGTTAGCCAGAAAGAAACAAAATTACCGACAGGGAAAATAAATGAGAATCTTCGTTAATTGTGAAGATATTTAGCAACGATAAATAAGTGACTGCCTTATGCAGTTCCCACCACATAATACGCGCAAGCAAAAATCTCCTTAGAGATAGCGAGCGTTTTTAGTCAATAGGGGGATAGCACGGCAATAATCATATTATCACCGTACTCCGTTGGCCCCCACGTTAGCGGCGCGCCAGCAATATGCCGAGCACTATCCCAACCGATGCCCCCAGTCCCACACCGTGCCATGGTTTTTTATGAACATAGCCATCAGCACGATTCGCGACTTGTTTTGCCTTGGCATAATAACTGTCGGAAATACCCAACATGGCCTTAACTTCCAATAGGGCATTCTCCGCATTTTTCTTCAAGGTAATATAAGCTTCATCGGCACTATCACCGGAATAACGTAATATATCATCTAACGTATCTGCTAATAATTTAGCGTCGTCTTCAATACGAATATCTTCAACAGGTTGTTTTTTCTCAGCCATTATCTACTCCATGTTATGTAACACAACAGTAGATTAACTATAGTCAACTTCTCCGCTCATAGGACCACGATTTCCACAGACCATTCCGAAAATAAAAAAACAGATGCCGCCAAGAGATCAGACTTATACAGTGACGCAGCAAAAAAAACCGCCGCGACCGATAACGGCTGCGGCGGTTTTATAGCGCAAACCCAATGAATTACATTAGAGGCTGCGCCATCTGAACCAGCGAAATCAGCGGCTGCGGATAGAGACCCAGCAGCAACACCGCGATGGCGGAAATCAGCACGACCACGCCGCCTGCTGTCAATGCCCAGTTGTTAGGCGTATCGCGCTGGCGTTCTTGCGGTGCAGTGAGATACAGGCTAACCATCACACGCAGATAGTAATAAAGACCAATAGCACTCCCCACAACCACGGCACCCGTCAGCCACCACAGCTTGGCATCGATACCCACAGCCAATACATAGAATTTGCCGAAGAAACCGAGCGTCATCGGGATACCGGCCAGGGAAAGCATCATCACCGTCATTACCACAGACAGGATCGGCTTATGCCAGAACAAACCGCGATAAGAGAACAAAGAATCGGCATCCGGACCACGGTACGGGCTGGACATCAGACTCACAACGCCGAAGGCGCCCAGACTGCTGAACAGGTAACCCGCCAGATAAACACCCACCGTTTCCAATGCCAACTGGTGAGTTTGCACGGCAATCAACGCCACCAGCAGGTAACCGAGATGAGCAATGGAAGAGTAACCCAGCAGACGTTTGATATTGCTTTGCGCAACGGCCATCAGGTTACCGAACAGGATGGAGGCAAACGCGATCACACCCAGCGCGGTTCTTACCGAGTCACTGTCTACCATCGGCGCATAAAGGAACAAACGCATCACCGCCCCAAAAATGGCGATCTTGCTGGCGGTAGCTAGGAAAGTCGACACTGGCGCAGGTGCACCTTGATACACGTCCGGCGTCCAGAGGTGAAACGGCACCAGCGAGAGTTTGAACCCTAAACCCACGATCATCATGCCGAGGCCCGCCAGCAGCAGAGGCTCATGCAGCGTGCGATCCGCCAAACGTGCGCCCAGGCTGGCAAAGCTCAGGCTGCCAGATTCGGCATAGACCAGCGCCATACCAAACAGCAGGAAGGAAGACGCAGCAGCAGAAAGAAGCATGTATTTGATACCCGCTTCCAGTGATCGACGCTGACGAAACGCATAGCTCACCAGACCGAATAACGGCAGCGAGATAAGTTCAATACCGATAAACAGCGACGCCAGATGGTTGGCACTTGCCAGCAAGACGCCGCCCAATGCGGCAATCGCCACCAGCAGATAGAACTCATCGCGGTTATCCGGATAGCCTTCTAGCCAAGGATAGGCAAAGGTGCAGGTCGCCAGACTGGCAAGCAGCACCAGCGCGGTATAGAACATTGAGAAACCGTCTACCCGCAGCAAAGGCGTGACATCCATCGGCCCGGCATTACCCACCAGAACCAGCGAGAACAACGCAATGTTAAGACCGATAACCGTGACGGTCGCATTAAAGAAATGGTTGCGTCGCCACGCAATGCACAGCATCACAACCACTGCCGTTAATCCGACGATTAACAGCGGCAGGAGTGCGATTAGGTGTTGAAGAGTTATTGTCATGGCGAATTACGGCCTTGTCGTTGAACGTGTTGAATCAGTTACAGATGACATAAACCAGTGCTGGATATTAGCCATCGCCGCATCTGACGTATTCAGGATGGTCTGCGGGAACAAGCCGAGCAGCACCAGCAATACCACCAGCAACATCACCATCGACAATTCACGGGTGGACAGTCCCGGCAGTTTCTCCTCGGATTTTGGCGCACCGTAGTAGGCACGTTGCATCATCACCAGCGAGTAGACAGATGCGAACACCAAACCAAACGTCGAAATCACGGTAATCACCGGCACGACAGGGTAGCTGCCGAACAGGATCATAAATTCGCCCACAAAGTTGCCAGTGCCCGGCATCCCCAACGTTGCTACCGCGAAGAACAGCGACAGCGCAGGCAAGAAACGAATACGCGCCCATAGACCGCCCATCTGGCGCAAATCGCGCGTATGCAGACGCTCGTAAAGCTGGCCGCACAGAATAAACAAACCAGCAGCGGAAAGCCCGTGCGCAATCATCTGAATGACCGCCCCCTGATAAGCCAGATGGCTACCGGAGTAGATGGCAATCATCACAAAGCCCATGTGAGACACCGAGGTGTAGGCGATCAGGCGCTTGATATCGGTCTGCATAAACGCCATCCAGGCACCGTAGAAGATACCGATAACACCCAGCCACATCGCGATAGGGGCAAATTCATGAGAGGCATTGGGGAACAGCGGCAGGCTGAAACGCAACAGACCATAGGCCGCCGTTTTCAGCAAAATACCGGCAAGGTCGACAGAGCCCGCCGTCGGTGCCTGGCTGTGCGCATCCGGCAGCCAGCCGTGCAGCGGCACCACCGGCATCTTCACCGCAAAGGCGATAAAGAAGCCCAGCATCAGCATATATTCCACGCCGCGCGACATCGGGGTTTTCAACAAATCGGTGTAATTGAAGGTCCAAACCCCGGTGGCATCGTGATGCACGAACACCAGCGCCAGAATGGCGATCAGCATGATCAAACCGCTTGCTTGGGTATAGATAAAGAATTTGGTTGCCGCGGTAATACGCGTTTTCCCATCCGAACCTTTGTGCCCCCACAGTGCGATGAGGAAATACATCGGCACCAGCATCATCTCCCAGAAGAAGAAGAACAGGAACATGTCGATCGCCAGGAACACGCCAATTACGCCGCCGAGTATCCACAGCAGGTTCAGGTGGAAGAACCCCTGATAACGCTGGATTTCATTCCACGAACAGAGGATAGCCAGAACGCCCAGCAAACCGGTTAGCACTACCACCAGTAGCGACAGCCCATCCAGCGCCAGATGAATACCGATACCGAAACGTGGGATCCACGGCACATTGTATTCAGACTGCCACAACGGCACATCAGCCTGCGCGGTTAAAGAGTAGCTGCCCTGCAACCAAAGCAGCAGCGACAGCACCAGCGTTAACCCCATTGATATCAGTGCGATCCAGCGCAGCACGCGGGTGCCGAAGCGCTCGAGCTGCCAACACAGCAGGCCGCCGATAAAGGGGAGAAGAATTAGCCAAGGTAGTAGCATGGCGTTTTGCGTCCCTAATTTTAAGAAATCTGAAAACTTGCTGTGGCGGAGGCCATTATTGTTGGCCTCCCGCCCCTGCGCATTGTTACTGCATATCTCTTATCGCGTTTATCTGGTGGCACATCGCCATCAGATAAATTGTAACAATGCCAGCACCACAACCGCTCCTACGCCCATTGACGCAACATACCAGCGCAGTTGACCATTCTGACTGATGGCCAACCCTTTGTTACCCCAACGCACCACCACGGCAGGCAAGCCCATCATCGCGTTCAACGGATCGCGCTGTAGCAGTTTGGCAATCACCAGATACGGTTGTACGAAGACTTTGTCATACAACCAGTCAAATCCCCAGGCGTGGAACCACCAGGTGGAGAAGAAGCGGCCCGGTGCGCTGGTCACGACCTGGCGTTTACCCAACCACAGCACGGCAGCCAGCAGAATGCCTTCAATCGCCACCACGCCAGATGCAATTTCGAGCGTCAAGGTGCGGTCATGGCCGAGTTCCGTTGTCTGCGGCAGCACGCCGTGCAACGGCGGCACAATCAACGCACCGACGAAGGTGGAAAGCACCATCAGCACCAGCAATGGAATGTGATGAGACAGTCCTTTTCCTGCATGCGCCTTGGTCTTCGCTTCGCCATGGAACACGATGAAAATCATGCGGAAGGTATACAGCGACGTCATAAACGCCCCGGCCAGTCCCGCCATCATCAGATCCATGTGGCCGTTAGCCCAGGCACCGGCCAGAATTTCATCTTTACTGAAGAAGCCAGCGGTGACCAACGGCAATGCCGCCAGCGCCGAGCCACCAATCAGGAAGCTGACGTACACCAACGGAATGGTTTTACGCAGCCCGCCCATCTTGAAGATGTTCTGTTCGTGATGGCAGGCGAGAATGACCGAACCGGAGGCCAGGAACAGCAACGCTTTAAAGAAGGCGTGCGTCATCAGGTGAAAAATCGCCGCATCCCACGCTTGAACACCCAGCGCCAGAAACATGTAACCAATCTGGCTCATGGTGGAGTAGGCCAACACGCGTTTGATGTCGCTTTGCACCAGCGCGGCAAAGCCTGCCAGCACCAGCGTCACTGCACCGACAATGCCAACCAGATGCAGCACATCCGGCGCCATCAGGAACAAGCCGTGGGTACGAGCAATCAGGTAAACCCCTGCGGTCACCATGGTGGCGGCGTGGATCAGCGCGGAAACCGGTGTCGGGCCCGCCATCGCATCTGCCAGCCAGGTTTGCAGCGGCAACTGGGCAGATTTACCCACCGCACCACCCAGCAACATCAGGGTTGCCCAGGTAATAGCCGGTGAACCTTCCGCCAGTTTCTGCGGTGCCAGCACCATCAGCTCGCGGAAATTGAGCGTGCCCAACTCTTTAAACAGGATGAACAGCGCAAAGGCCAGGAACACATCACCCACGCGCGTCACCACAAAGGCTTTCATCGCAGCCGCACCGTTTTTCGGGTTGGTATAGTAGAAGCCGATCAGCAGATAGCTGCACAGCCCTACCCCTTCCCAGCCGAGGTACATCAGCAGCAAATTATCCGCCAGCACCAGAATCACCATGCTGGCGATAAACAGGTTGGTATAGGCGAAGAAGCGGGAGTAACCCTCTTCACCGCGCATGTACCAGGAGGCGAACAGGTGGATAAAGAAGCCAACGCCAGTCACTACCGACAACATGGTGAGAGACAGGCCATCCAGCGCCAAACGGAAGGCAATGTCAAAGTTGCCTACCGCCATCCAGGTCCACAGATGTTGACTGAAAAACGTCACGCCGCCTTCATGCTGCTGCGCAAAGAAATCCATCGCAACCCAACAGGTGGTCAATGCGGCCAACCCGATGGAACCCACGCCCACGGTATCAGCGGTGTTTTCCGACCAACGACCGCGTGAAAATGCCAACAGCAAAAAGCCAAGCAGCGGGAATAGTATTGTTAAGTAGAGTAAGTTCATCCGCGCATCTCACTGACAGTATCGATATTCAGGGTATGACGACGGCGATACATCTGGAGCAACAGCGCCAGACCGATACTGGCTTCAGCTGCCGCCAACGTGATCGCCAGAACATACATCACCTGCCCATCCGCATGTCCCCAATAGCTGCCAGCAACCACAAACGCCAGCGCAGCAGCATTGATCATTACCTCCAGACTGATCAGCATAAACAATAGGTTACGCCGAATAATCAGACCAGTCAGCCCGAGCAGGAATAAAATGGCAGCCAAGGCCAGCCCATGTTGTAACGGGATCATGCGCGCTCCTCCGCCAGTTTCTTCTCTGCATCTTCTTTCGGCTGCTTGTCGATCATTTTGTCTTCGCGACCTACGTGGAACGCGACCACTAGCCCGGCCAGCAGCAACATGGATGCCAGTTCAACTGCCAACACATACGGCCCAAACAGCGTAATGCCTACCGCTTTAGCATCGATCACTGCGCCAGAAATTTCCGCGCCGCTGAGGCTGAAAATCGCCCTGACCACCACGATCAGCAACAGCAGCGAGAGCAACCCGGGGCCAATCCACACGCCCGGTTTCAGCCAGGCGCTTTCCTGTTCCGTTACGCTGTTGCCGAGGTTGAGCATCATCACCACAAACACGAACAACACCATGATGGCACCGGCGTAAACAATGATTTCTACCGCACCGGCGAAGTAAGCCCCCAGCGAGAAAAATACGCCGGAAATGGCCAGCAACGAAACGATTAAATACAACAATGTA
The DNA here is from genome assembly GCF_047692315.1 of Symbiopectobacterium sp. GTDB lineage: Bacteria > Pseudomonadota > Gammaproteobacteria > Enterobacterales > Enterobacteriaceae > Symbiopectobacterium. Next base: position 73,196 of record NZ_JBLLJS010000020.1, read on the forward strand.
TGTACAGGGTTGGTGTGCGTAATCACACGTATGGTCGCCAGAATAGCGATTAACCCCGATGCATAAAACGCGAATTCCATGCTCGGCTCCTTAGGGCAACAGGCCTTTGACATCAATGGGTTTGGCTTCGTTTTCGGCGTCGCCCTTCTCTTTCCCATCGATAGCCATGCCCGCCATCCGGTAGAAGTTGTATTCCGGGTATTTACCGGGCCCAGAGATCAACAGATCCTCTTTTTCATACACCAGATCCTGGCGTTTGTAGTCGCCCATTTCGAAATCTGGCGTCAGCTGAATCGCCGTAGTCGGACACGCCTCTTCGCAGAACCCGCAGAAAATGCAGCGCGAGAAGTTGATGCGGAAAAATTCGGGATACCAACGACCATCCTTCATTTCCGCTTTCTGCAAGGAGATACAACCAACCGGACAAGCCACAGCGCACAGGTTACAAGTAACACAACGCTCCTCACCATCCGGATCGCGCGTCAGCACAATACGGCCACGATAACGCGACGGTGGGTTTACGGGTTCTTCCGGATACATTTTGGTTTCGCGCTTTTTGAACGCGTTGGAACCAACCATACAGATACTGCGTACCTGGGTACCGAAACCAACCACAATGTCTTTTATCTTCATGGTCAGTTCCCTTTAGTGTGCGTTGTACAAAATCACAGCCGCCGTCGCCAGCAGGTTGAGCAGCGTTAATGGCAAGCAGACGGTCCAACCGAATGTCATCACCTGGTCATAGCGCGGACGCGGCAAAGAGGCACGGATCAGGATGAACATCATCATGAAGAAGCCCGTTTTCAGCGCAAACCAGATGAAAGGCGGTAACAACGGTCCGTGCCAGCCACCAAAGAACAGCGTCACCATCAGTGCCGATACGGTCACAATGCCGATATATTCACCGACGAAAAACAGGCCGAATTTCATACCGGAATATTCGATGTGGTAACCATCCGCCAGTTCCTGCTCTGCTTCCGACTGGTCGAAAGGATGACGGTGACACGCCGCCACACCGGCGATGGCAAAGGTAACAAAGCCGAAGAACTGCGGGATGACGTTCCACAGGTGTGCCTGAGATTCGACGATATCGCGCATATTGAACGAACCAGCCTGTGCCACCACGCCCATCAACGACAGGCCGAGAAACACTTCGTAGCTCAGCGTCTGCGCTGACGCACGCACCGCCCCCAGCAGGGAGTATTTGTTACCGCTCGCCCAACCGGCGAACAGTACAGCATACACCGCCAGCCCCGCCATCATCAGGAAGAACAGCAGGCCGATGTTTAAATCGGCGACACCCCAGGTCGGGGTGACCGGTACAATGGCGAACGAGAGCAACAGTGAGGTGAAGGCAATCACCGGCGCCAGTGTGAAAATCACGCGGTCGGTAAAACGCGGTACCCAGTCCTCTTTAAAGAACATCTTGATCATGTCGGCGACCAGCTGCAACGATCCGCCCCAGCCCACGCGGTTTGGTCCGTAACGCCCCTGGAACAGCCCCAGCAGACGACGCTCGCCCATACTCATGAATGCGCCGCAGGTGACCACCACCAGCAGGATCACCACGGCTTTGCCGACGGCGATCAAGGCATCCATAACCTCCGGTGTTAACCAGCTCATTGTGCAGCCTCCCGCAGACTTTCAATAGTTGCCCCAGCCAGCGACGGCGCAATACCCGGGAACCCTAACGGCAATCCGACCTGCCCCTGATGCAGTGCATCGCTCAGGCGCAGGGGCAGGCGCAGCGTCTGCCCCTGACATTGCAGCTCAAGCAGTGCGCCCGCGTTGACGCCCAGCGTCGCGGCATCGGCGGTACTGACCATCACGTAAGCATCATCCATACGTTGTTGGATAACCGACGAACGCTGCGTCATCTCTTCACTGCCGAACAAATGGTAGTAAGGTGCGATGCGCCACTGCCCCGGCTGCGCGCTAAATGCCGCCGGAATAGCGTCGAAGTAACTCAGCACATCTTCGCCCGCTTCGATCAGACGCACACCGGGATCGCCGTGGCGCAGGTGACCGCCCACTTCGTCCTGGAATTTGTTCCAGGCCTGCGGGGAGTTCCAACCGGGAGACCAGGCAAACGGAATCTGCTGGCGCGCGGCGGTCGGGCTGTTGTTCCCTTCCATCGAGAAGGCAAACATGGTGTCTTTATCTTGTGGCTGACGCGGTTCATGCACGCTGATATTGGCACGCATGGCGGTACGGCCACTGGAACGATTGGGTGAGCGCGCCAGCTTCTGCCCGTTAATGCGGAAATTGGCATCCGGTGCGGCGTCTTTGATCCCCGCCAACTGCGGCAACGCGGTCACACAAGCATCAATTACGTGATCCAGTTGCGTCCAATCAACCTTGCGGCTCTGGTAGGTGCTGGCAAGCGAATGTAACCAGCGCCAGCTTTCCAGCATCACGACGCTGTTATCGTAGTAAGCCGGATCGTACACCTGGAAGAAGCGCTGGGCGCGGCCCTCCTGATTCACCAACGTACCGTCACTTTCAGCGAAGCTGGCAGCAGAGAGGATCAGCGAAGCCTTGTCCATGATGGCCGTGCGCTGGTGATCCAGCACAATCAGGTTGGTGACTTTGGCGAGCGCCGCATCCACACGCGCCTGCGGGGCGTGGCGATACAGATCGTTTTCCAACACCACCACGCTGTAGGCTGCGCCGCTCTCCAACTGTGCCAGCGCATCATCAAGCGAACCACCGCCGATCATCGACAGGCCAATGCTGTTCGCAGCGCTTGCAACAAAGGTCACGCCGACATCAGAACCACGCTGTTTGAGCGCTTGTGCCACGTTGGCGGCGGCTTCAATGATAGCTTCGCTGCCAGAATGAGTGCCGGAGATAATCAGCGGCTTTTTCGCCCCTGCCAGCGCCTGCACGATAACATCGACTTTCGGTGCCAAATCGGCGGCCAAATCAGTGACCGCCGGGGCATTTTCATCCAGCGCATGGGCGATGGCGAAGCCAAGGCGCGCCTGATCGTCTACCGGTGCGCGGTAGTTCCAGGCAGCGATATCATCCAGACGGGTTTTATCCACCGACGTCATAAACAACGGGTGCTTAGCGTGTTGACCAATATTGAGGATCGCCGCAATTTGCCAGTCTGCCACTTTTTGCGCAGCCGCCATTTCACGCGCTTTGCCCTTCACCGCCTGGCGGACCGCCAGCGCGATACGCGCACCGGTTTGGGTCAAGTCTTCACCCAGCACCAATACGGCATCATAGCCTTCGATGTCACGCAGCATCGGCGTACGTACACCGCTGTCACGCAGCACTTTGAGGATGAGTTGTAAACGCGCCTGCTCACCGTGCGCAATGCCGGTGTAGAAGCTTTCTGCCCCGACCAGCTCACGCAGTGCGAAGTTGCTTTCCACACTGGCGCGGGGAGAGCCGATACCAATCACGCGTTTTGACTGGCGCAGCACATCCGCTGCCCCTTGCAACGCCTGGTCGGCGTTCAGGGCAATCCAGTCATCGCCCCGGCGCTGCAACGGCTGGCGCGGACGATCTTTAGCGTTGACGTAGCCGTAACCAAAACGGCCACGGTCACACAGGAAATAGTGGTTTACACTGCCGTTATAACGGTTTTCGATACGACGCAGTTCGCCGTAACGCTCACCCGGGCTGGTGTTACACCCAACGCTGCACTGCTGGCACACGCTGGGCGCAAACTGCATATCCCATTTACGGTTGTAGCGCGCAGAGTGGGTCTTGTCGGTGAACACCCCGGTCGGGCACACTTCTACCAGGTTGCCGGAAAACTCGCTTTCCAGCACGCCATCTTCAGGACGGCCAAAGTAGACGTTGTCATGGGCGCCATACACACCCAGATCGGTGCCACCGGCGTAGTCTTTGTAGTAACACACGCAGCGGTAACAGGCGATGCAGCAGTTCATCTCATGCGAGATAAACGGCCCCAAATCCTGATTGCGGTGAGTACGTTTGGTAAAGCGATAACGGCGGAAGTTGTGTCCCGTCATCACCGTCATATCCTGTAGATGACAGTTACCGCCCTCTTCGCAGACCGGGCAGTCGTGCGGGTGGTTGGTCATCAGGAATTCGACGATGGTTTTGCGGAACAGTTTGGCTTCCTCATCGTCGATGGCGATAAAAGCGCCATCGGTTGCGGGGGTCATACAGGACATGACCAGACGGCCACGCGTATCTTCCGCATTTTGGTACTGCTTAACCGCACACAGGCGGCAGGAACCGACGCTACCCAGCGCGGGATGCCAGCAAAAGTAAGGAATATCAAGCCCCAGCGTAAGACATGCCTCTAGCAGGTTGTCCGAGCCGTTCACCTCATACTCTTTGCCGTCTACATGAATCGTAGCCATAGTCAGCATGCTTCCATAATGGCCCGTGTTGCCACAGGCGCTAATCAAAAATTCTGTAATAAGAGCAGGCTATCCGCCAGTGGGGATGTGCTTCGTCCCCTGTTATTGTCGGCTTGATTACCAACGCTCTTTCAGCAGGTTCGGCTGAATACCGCCAATCGCTTTGGTATTTCCCAGATATTGCGGCGCAATGCCCGCTTCAAATTCGTCACGGAAATACTTAATCGCGCTTTGCAGCGGCTCAACAGCGCCTGGCGCATGGGCGCAGAAGGTGTTGCCCGGCCCGAGGAAGCGGCACAGCTGTTCCAGCGTTTCGATATCGCCAGGTTGCCCTTCGCCCCGCTCCAGCGCGCGCAGGATCTTCACGCTCCACGGCAAACCGTCGCGGCACGGCGTACACCAGCCACAGGACTCACGGGCAAAGAACTCTTCCAGATTGCGGGTCAGCGCCACCATGTTGATCTCGTGATCCACCGCCATTGCCAACGCTGTACCGAGACGGCTGCCCGCCTTGGCGATGTGCTCGAAATCCATTGGCAGATCGAGATGGGCTTCGGTAAGAAAATCGGTGCCTGCACCGCCCGGCTGCCAGGCTTTGAATTTCAGCCCCTCGCGCATGCCGCCCGCATAGTCTTCCAAAATCTCACGTGCCGTGGTACCAAACGGCAATTCCCACAGGCCAGGGTTTTTCACGCGGCCAGAGAATCCCATCAGCTTGGTGCCTGCATCTTTACTCTTACCGGCAGACAGCCCCTGATACCACTCAGCGCCGTGCGCGATAATCGCAGGCACGTTACACAGGGTTTCCATGTTGTTTACGCAGGTCGGCTTTCCCCACGCACCGGCAGAAGCCGGGAACGGTGGCTTGGAGCGCGGGTTAGCGCGGCGGCCTTCCAGGGAGTTGATCAGCGCCGTCTCTTCACCACAGATATAGCGCCCGGCACCGGTGTGCACGAACAGCTCGAAATCGAACCCGCTGCCGAGAATATTTTTACCGAGCAGGCCCGCTTGTTTGGCTTCTTCGATGGCGCGACGCAGGTGAACCGCAGCCTCCACGTATTCGCCACGCAGGAAGATATAACCGCGATACGCCTTGAGGGCGAACGCACTGATCAGCATGCCTTCCACCAGCAGGTGCGGCAATTGCTCCATCAGCAAACGGTCTTTGTAGGTGCCCGGCTCCATCTCATCCGCGTTACAGAGCAGATAGCGGATGTTCATGCTTTCGTCTTTCGGCATCAGGCTCCATTTCAGACCGGTGGAGAAGCCCGCACCGCCGCGCCCTTTCAGGCCCGCGTCTTTTACCAGGCTGACAACTTCGTCCTGCACCATGCCGCTGAGCGCTTTCTGAGCCGCCGCATAGCCATTTTTGGCGCGGTATTCATCGAGCCATACCGGCTGCTTGTCATCACGCAGACGCCAGGTCAGCGGATGCTGTTCGGGCGTCAAAATCCTGTTCATACTCATTGATACGGCTCCAATAGCGAATCGATATCGTCAAGCTTGACATGACTGTGCGTATCTTCGTCGATCATCATCGACGGGCCTTTGTCACAGTTGCCCAGGCAGCAGGTCGGCAGCAGGGTAAAGCGGCCATCAAAGGTCGTTTGACCGGGTTTGATCTTCAGTTTTCGCTCCAGTGCAGCCTGCACGCCCTGAAAACCGTTGATGTAGCACACCACGCTGTCGCAATAGCGAATCACATGCCGTCCGACCGGTTGACGGAAAATCTGGCTATAAAACGTTGCCACGCCTTCCACATCGCTTGCCGGAATCCCCAGAATGTCAGCAATGGCGTTGATGGCTCCATCCGGCACCCAGCCACGCTCTTTCTGGACAATTTTCAACGCTTCGATGGACGCCGCACGCGCATCTTCGTAATGATGTTTCTCATGCTCGATGGCATCACGCTCAGCGTCGCTCAATACAAAAACAGACTCGTTCAGCGCGGCTGCGGCGTTAATAGGTTGTTGAGTGTCTTGATCATGCATAATTAGCGATCCACATCTGACATAACGAAATCAATACTCCCGAGGTACACGATCAGGTCAGAGACCAGACAACCGCGAATCACGGAAGGGATCTGCTGCAAGTGCGCGTAGCTCGGGGTGCGAATACGGGTACGGTAGCTCATGGTGCCGCCGTCGCTGGTCAGGTAATAACTGTTGATGCCTTTAGTCGCCTCGATCATCTGGAACGATTCGTTTTCCGGCATCACTGGCCCCCAGGAGACCTGAAGGAAGTGGTTGATCAGCGTTTCGATGTGCTGCAACGTGCGCTCTTTCGGCGGCGGCGTCGTCAGCGGGTGATCGGCTTTGAACGGACCTTCCGGCATGTTGTTCAGACATTGCTCCAGAATACGCAGGCTCTGGCGCAGTTCTTCCACCTTCAGCATCACACGGGCATAGCAGTCACTGATGCCGTCGCCGACCGGAACTTCAAAGTCAAAGTTTTCATAGCCAGAGTACGGACGCCATTTACGCACGTCGAACGCAATACCGGTAGCGCGCAGCCCAGCCCCAGTGACGCCCCACTCCAGCGCTTCTTTGGCGTTATACGCCGCCACGCCCTGAGTACGTCCTTTCAGGATGGTGTTTTTCAGCGCGGCCGTGACGTAAGTGTCTAGACGCTTGGGCATCCAGTCCAAAAACTCACGCAGCAAGCGCTCCCAGCCGCGCGGCAGGTCATGCGCAACGCCGCCGATGCGGAACCAGGCCGGATGCATACGGAAACCAGTGATGGCTTCCACTAAATCATAAATTTTCTGGCGATCGGTAAAAGCAAAAAAGACCGGTGTCATGGCACCGACGTCTTGAATAAAGGTACTGATGTAGAGCAGGTGGCTATTTATTCTGAATAGCTCTGAGAGCATGACTCGGATGACGTTCACACGTTCCGGTACCACGATCCCTGCCAATTTCTCTACGGCCAACACATAGGGCATTTCATTGACACAGCCGCCCAGATATTCGATACGGTCGGTATAAGGGATATAGCTGTGCCAGGACTGGCGCTCTCCCATTTTCTCCGCGCCGCGATGGTGGTAGCCAACATCAGGAATACAGTCCACCACCTCTTCACCATCCAGTTGCAGGATGATACGGAACGCCCCGTGTGAGGAGGGGTGGTTCGGCCCGAGGTTAAGGAACATGAAATCTTCGTTTTCCGTGCCGCGCTTCATGCCCCAGTCTTCGGGTTTGAAGGTCAGGGATTCCATCTCCAGATCTTCTTTTTGCTTGGTCAGCACAAAGGGATCGAATTCGGTGGCGCGCGCCGGGTAGTCTTTACGCAGCGGATGCCCTTCCCACGTCTGCGGCATCATGATGCGCGTCAGATGCGGGTGCCCGTCAAACGTAATACCGAACATGTCCCACACTTCACGCTCGTACCAGTTGGCGTTGGGGAACAGTTTCACCATGGTCGACAGGCGCAGGTCATTTTCAGACAATGGCACCTTGATCATGATGTCGCGATTACGTTCAATGGAGATGAAGTGATAGAAGACGGAGTAGTCTGCGGCAGGCAAACCTTCACGGTGCGTGCGCAGGCGCTCATCCACCCCGTACAGATCGAACAGCATCACATAGGGTTTGGGCAGTTTTTTCAGGAACGTGACAACGTCCAGTAATTGCTCACGCTTTACCCATACAACAAGCATCCCGGTGCGGGTTGCCTGGACGGTAAAGGCTTCGGGTCCAAAACGGTTACACAGCTCGCCAACGACGGAATCATCCCGGTGATCGCGGGTAGCCCAGGCCGGCTGCGCGAGGTCGTGCGTCGTTAAATCTGTCATAAATATGTCACCACGGTAATTTTGCCATTCTGTTAATGGTGAGGCCGCCGTTTATTATCTTGCTACCCTGTGAGAGTAGTATTACGCAGCCAATATGCTTGTCATTAACAGATTAAATCTCGTCGGGCGAACGCAGGTTCGTCACCGCAATACGCTCTGCGCGTTTGCGTTCGCGCTCGGATTGCATGTTGGCGCGATACACGCCTTGCTCTCCCACCACCCATGACAGAGGGCGACGCTCTTGACCAATAGACTCTTTGAGCAGCAACAGCGCTTGCATGTAGGCTTCAGGACGCGGCGGGCAGCCCGGAATATAGACATCCACCGGCAGGAATTTATCGACACCCTGCACCACAGAGTAGATGTCATACATGCCACCGGAGTTGGCGCATGCCCCCATGGAAATAACCCATTTCGGCTCAAGCATCTGCTCATACAGGCGTTGAATCACCGGCGCCATTTTGGTGAAACAGGTGCCAGCCACCACCATAAAGTCAGCCTGACGCGGTGAAGCACGTAACACTTCAGAGCCAAAACGCGCCACGTCATGCACGGCGGTGAACGAGGTCACCATTTCCACATAGCAGCAGGAAAGACCGAAGTTGTAGGGCCACAGTGAATTCTTGCGCCCCCAGTTCACGGTATCGTGTAAGGCATGCTCCAGGTTGCCCATGAAGACACTGCGGTGAACATGCTGTTCCAGAGGATCGGTGACGATCTCCTGGCGTTGCAGGGGATAACGGTCATTCTCACCGTCCGGCTCTATTCGGGTGAGCGTATAGTCCATCTTAAAAGTGCCTCGCTGTTACTGCGGATGAGTGTTGGTGGTGTTAACCGGAAAGTCAGACTTGATAACCTGCCGTTTTGAACGCGCCGGCGTCCAGTCGAGCGCGCCGATACGGACCAGGTAGACCAACCCCGCCAACAACACCAAAATGAAAATGGCAGCTTCGATGAAGCCCAGCCAGCCGCTTTCCCGAATGGAAACGGCCCAGGCATAGAGATACAGGGCTTCAACGTCGAAAATAACGAAAAACATGGCAACCAGATAGAACTTGGCAGACAGGCGCATGCGCGCAGAGCCAACCGAGTCAATCCCAGATTCATAGGGAACGTTCTTTGCCATTGCTCTGGCTCTCCCGCCTAGCAGGAACCCGCCCAGCAGCATGAAGCCACACAGGCTGACGGCGATGATAACGAATAGCGCAAATGCCCAGTGATGGGCGAGGATTTCAGTCGTTGTTGACATACTTCTTGCTTACTCATCAAAAGTGACGTTGAACACCTGCTCTTCTGGCAGTTAATGCGTCACATCGATTAAAAGGAAGGATAATCACCCTGCAAACTGTACAGAAAACATCTGTGTTCAGCGCCTTTTGCAGCGGTTGCGTCCTTTATTTTGTAACCTTTTTTTCAACCTTACTAAAAATAACAGCACATTACTTAACATGCAGGCTGCTTTGTTAACATTTCACTTTTCTCACTTCAGCTAAATCGAGTCAGTCTTGCGCTGGTGGGTGCAATTGTTAACAACCTGCTAGCTAAAGGATAGGTGATAATGCGCAAGCACTATACCATTTTCGTGCGGAAAACCCGGTCCCCTTTAGCGTTAATAGGGTTATTTTTTGATCCAACACACATTTTTGTCAATTTAGTTAGTAAAAAAACCCAATTGTCATCGGCAATGTTAACAGTTAAAAGTTTGTAACATTCATTTGAAAAATAAGAAACAGCTTTTCATAAAATAAAAACCTTAGAAAGCAGGAGGAATAATGATAAGAGGAACGCGAATGAATGGAAATAATCATGAAGAGGGATAATCATAAGGGAGTAAAAAACGGGCATAGCCGTGACGGCGTCCTGCTACTACGCCATACTCGTATGAACGAGATCAACGTTCGAGGTTACATGAACATGGCATTTTTTTGAGTGCCGCATCCCCTTCGCTTCCGTTGCTATCATCACTTGGCCGATGTGCCAGAAATCAGCGCACCACGATAATAGTGGCCAGACTCAACCACATTGAAAATGGCATCGGCCAAGGTGTTGCTCTCTTGCATGCGTTTGCACAGGAAATATTGCGTATCCGGGAGTACAGGCAAACCGTCTGCTGTTCCCAATACTCTCAGTTCCGGGTTCATCATTTCAACGGTTCGAACCGTCACGCCCAGTCCCGCCTTCACGGCGGCACGCACCGCCGGGAGCGTTGAGGCAACATAAGCAATACGCCAGGGGATTCCTGCCTCATTGAGCAACGCGATCGCCAATGCGCGAAAATTGCTGGGCTCATCCAGCAACACCAGCGACACCGGTTCGTCCTGGCGAAAGCGGTAATCCGCCGCGCAGTACCACATGGTCGGCGATGTACGCAGCAAAATTTGCTCGGCGCTCTCACTCGACATGGTGGTGATGGCTAAATCAATCGCTTTTTTTTTCCAGCATAGTGCGCAGTTCTGGACTAGGCTTTACGCTAATGTCAATGGTCAGTTTGGGAAACAGTGTGGTCACGCGATGCAAAAGCGTAGGCAAAATGTTATCCGCCGTATCTTCACATGCGCCGATCGCCAGCGTACCGAGCATGTCGCTGTACATCAGCGATGTGCAAGCTTCGTCGTTAAATTGCAGGATCTTGCGGGCATAGCCCAGAAACTGCACGCCGTGTTCCGTCAGCAATTTGTTACGACCGTGGCGAGCGAACAGCTCTTTACCCACCAGTTGTTCCAGTCGTTGCATCTGTTGACTCACCGCAGATTGCGTGCGGCAAACAGCCACGGCAGCGGCAGCGAAAGTGTTCAAATCCGCTACCGCCACAAACGTTCTAAGTAGATCGAGATCAAGATTGAGTACCGATCGATTTGCATTGGCCATACGATTTTCACTTATCTATTCTATTTTAGTATTTAACAAACATTACTGGTGTTTTATTACATGTATCGCTAATGACAATACATGTTGAAACAGTATCGCAGTCGTTCGATTAGGGCAAAAAAATACTCACGTTCCGTTACCATTATCGCCTTTTCACCCAGCGGCAAACACACCTCATCAAATAGTGTCGGCATCGCTATCCCCTCGGTAAAAAAACAACCGCACCGCCTTTATACTGGAAAATATATTTTCACGCTCCGAATAAATAGCCTGATGAAAAGAAAGGCGCACGGGATGCTCTATCCATTTTTTCATAAAGGGATTGACACAATTCAGCAGGGATATAAATGCACAATAACAGTGCAGCCGCCCGCAGCATTGCACTAAAATCGACGATCATTCTTCAAAAGGGGTAAACACAGGAGTACATTAGGCAGGTTATGCTATTTCATCGAGAAATACGCTTTTCCTGAAAAAGGTTCGCTCTATCTATGATGTCTCCCATTGAGAAGTCTAAAAAGCTGGATAATGTTTGCTATGACATTCGCGGCCCGGTGCTAAAAGAAGCTAAGCGCCTGGAAGAGGAAGGAAATAAAGTACTCAAGCTGAACATTGGCAATCCAGCACCATTTGGTTTCGATGCACCGGATGAAATTCTGGTCGATGTGATTCGTAATTTACCGACCGCGCAGGGCTATTGCGATTCCAAAGGGCTTTATTCCGCGCGTAAGGCGATCGTGCAGCATTATCAGGCACGCGGTATGCGCGAAATGACGCTGGAAGATGTTTATATCGGTAACGGCGTATCCGAACTGATCGTGCAATCTATGCAAGCCTTGCTCAATACCGGCGACGAGATGCTGGTTCCCGCTCCGGATTATCCGCTGTGGACCGCTGCGGTTTCGTTATCCAGCGGGCATGCGGTGCACTATATGTGTGAAGAAGAAGCCGGATGGTTTCCCGATCTGGATGACATTCGCAGCAAGATCACCCCGCGCACGCGCGGCATTGTGATCATCAACCCCAACAACCCGACCGGGGCCGTCTACAGCAAAGAGCTACTGATGGAGATCGTAGAAATTGCGCGCCAGCACAGCCTGATTATTTTTGCTGACGAGATCTACGACAAAATCCTGTATGACGAAGCGCAGCACCATTCAATCGCCGCGCTGGCACCGGATCTGCTGACCGTCACCTTTAACGGGTTGTCAAAAACCTACCGTGTAGCGGGGTTCCGCCAAGGCTGGATGGCTCTTAACGGCCCGAAAAAGCATGCCAAAGGCTATATCGAAGGTCTGGAAATGCTGGCTTCAATGCGTCTGTGCGCCAACGTGCCCATGCAACATGCCATTCAAACCGCGCTCGGCGGCTATCAAAGCATCAGTGCGTTCATCCATCCCGGAGGTCGGCTGTATGAGCAGCGTCTGCGTGCCTGGGAACTGATCAACCAGATTCCAGGTGTCTCCTGTGTGAAACCGCAAGGGGCGCTCTACATGTTCCCACACATTGATGCCAAGCGTTTCAATATCCATGACGATCAGAAACTGGTATTGGATCTGCTACTGCAAGAACAAGTGCTGCTGGTACAGGGTACAGCGTTTAACTGGCCGCACCCGGATCACGTGCGTATCGTGACGCTGCCACGCGTGGATGAACTGGATTCCGCCATTCACAAGCTAGGTCGTTTCCTGTCGCATTATCATCAGTAACCTGCATTTGCATTACGCCTGCGCGCCGTTTTGTCACGACCCGCAGGCGGCTTTCACCCGGTTTACATCCTTCCAGAGAGCGCCCACAATAGACGATTATGGTGCTGCTGTCTGAGAGAACACGATGAATCAGAGTCACTTTTTCGCCCACTTGTCCCGTCTGAAATTGATTAGCCGCTGGCCGCTGATGCGTAATGTGCGCATAGAAAACGTGTCCGAACACAGCCTTCAAGTGGCCTTTGTCGCTCACGCACTGGCGGTGATCAAAAATCGAAAATTCAACGGCAACCTGAATGCAGAACGCATCGGGATGCTGGCGATATACCACGATGCCAGCGAGGTGTTGACGGGGGACATGCCGACTCCCATCAAATATTTCAATGCACAAATCGCCCATGAATATAAGAAGATAGAAAAGTTGGCTCAGCAGAGCCTGATTGCCATGTTACCACCCGAATTACAACAAGATTACCGCCAACTGATCGACGACAGTTGCTGTAGTGAAGAAGAACACGCCATCGTCAAACAGGCGGATGCCCTGTGCGCTTACCTGAAATGCCTTGAGGAGCTCTCAGCAGGTAACAGCGAATTCGCCCTCGCCAAAACCCGACTGGAAAAAACGCTGCAACAGCGCCAAAGCCCGGAGATGGACTACTTCATGGAGATATTTATTCCGAGTTTTAGCCTGTCGCTGGACGAGATTAGTCAGGGTTCCACCCTGTAATTCAGCAACATCATTGTTTTGATTTTTTTGTTTTTTATTCGCGTAAAAAATCACGCCGAGGTGGGCGAGACCGCCGGGTGAGCCGCATGGATGCGGCGAAAGGCAGCGCCGCGTCGGGAACGCGTCGCTGGCGGTCCGATAGCGGTCACGAACGCCGAGGGTACCGCATAGCGGCGTGGTTTCCCGCGAAAAGCCAGGGGCCATGGGGCGACGGCGATTGAGCCGCCCCATGTCGGGCGCGTGCTACGCGAGTAGCAGAAAGCCTCTTAGCCCTTCGCGCACGAAACCCTCACGGCACGCGCAAAAAAGTGGTTTTATAAAGTGCATCAACATACGATTAAAAACCATACAGCCACGGCACCATGATAACGCTGACAATCATCACCAACACGGTGAACGGCACGCCGACTTTCACGAAATCACCAAAGCGATAGCCCCCCGGGCCGAGCACCAACGTATTCACCGGTGAAGAAACCGGCGTTATGAACGCAGCTGATGCGGCAATGGCCACAATCAGGGCGAAGGGATAAGGAGAAACCCCCATCTGTTTCGCTGCGGCGATGGCGATCGGCGCCATCAGCACGGCCGTTGCGGTGTTGGAAATAAACAATCCGATCGTTGCGCACAGCACAAACAGGCACACCAGCATCACCTGTGGCCCTGCGCCGCCCGCGATATCCATCAGGCCATTCACAATCAGCGTCACGCCTCCGGTCTGCTGGAGCGCCAGCGCAAACGGCATCATCCCGACGATCGAAATCAGGCTCGGCCAGTGAATCGCGCGATAAGCACTCTCTATATCGATGCAGCGAAATTTTCCCATCAGCAAACAGGCGATCAACGCGGCAATCGCATTGGGGATTTCATCGGTCAGCATCATAGCCACCATCAGCGCCAGACAGAACAGCGCGTGCGGAGCCTGACTCACAGCGGGAGCAACGTCGTCCACTTCAGCGGACAGATTCAATACCAGCATCACATGCTTTTGCGATTGCAATTGGCGGATCATGCTCCAGTCGCCAATCACCAACAGAATATCGCCCAGTTGCAGCGGTTCATCGGCCAGCAACCAGTCCATCGCCTCGCCATTGCGGCGGATACCCACCACGGAAAGCCCGTAACGGCTGCGAAACCCTACCTCGTAAAGCGTTTTGCCGATAAGTTCAGAATCTGGAATCAGCGACACTTCCGCCATACCTACGTCGCGCGCCTGTTCAGAAAAGTATTCGCCGCGCAGCACCATCGGTTCCAGTCGCTGCGAAGTACAAAACTCACGCAGATCAACTTCAGAAGCCAACATATCGATCAGCAACACATCGTTCAAGCGCAATTCGGTATTGCCCGCCACGCTGACCATCACTCGGCGAAATTTACGCCAGCGTTCAATCCCCACCACGTTGGCACCATAGCGCTGGCGCAACCGCAAATCGTCCAGGCGGTGACCGATAAAGGGTGAACCCGGCAGTATCGCCAAACGACGCGCCCTGCCCGTCAGTTTGTAATCACGGATCAGGTCACGAAAAGTTTTACGCTTCCACCCCTCTTTCTTGGCTGCCTCCGGATCGACACCGCTCAGCCAGAAGCGCGCCACCAGCATGTAAGCAATCCCCAGCAGCACCACCACACCAATCGGCGTCACGCTGAAAAAGCCGAAACCGTGGTTACCGTCACGCACCAGTTCACTGCTTACCACCATATTGGGCGGCGTCGCTACCAGCGTCATCATCCCGCTGATAAGGCCAGCAAAACTGAGCGGCATCATAAGTCGCCCCGGCGAGGTTTTCATTTTGGCCGAAACACCCAACACCACAGGAATAAAGATTGCCACCACCCCGGTGGAGCTCATAAACGCGCCTAATGCAGCTACCGTCAGCATCAACAGGACCAGCATTTTGATCTCACTGCTGCCCGCCGCCCGGATTAACCACTCCCCCACCTGATAAGCCACGCCGGTTCTCACCAGCCCTTCGCCGATAACAAACAGCGCAGCGATAAGAATCACATTGGGATCGCTGAAGCCAACCAGTGCCTCAGAGAGTGTCAACGTGCCGCTTAACACAAATGCGATGATAACCAACAGCGCAACCACATCCATGCGCAGCTTATTATTGCTAAACAATAAGATAGCGATCAACAGCAGGGATAACACCCAGAGCAGTTCGCGGTTCAAAAGATCCTCCAGAAAAACAAGCGTAAACAAGCGTACACAAGCGGCAACACGGTCACTCACAACCGTCAGACGGTAACAGCCTAAAAAATCACTCTTAATCCGAGTCTGTTCGGCTAGTCTGCCATAAAAAAAACCCGCCGAGGCGGGGTTTTGATCATATTTAGTTACGCTTTTATCAATCGGTTAGCTTATTCACCTGCACGCCGTTAATCGATGGCGTCAAACGCAGTTGCGTCAACGAGGCCAGCACCATATCAACATCCTCTAACGCCAGCGTATCTGCCGGTGCGTTAACCGCAATCACCTGACAGCCTGCCGCCAACCCGGCTTCCAGCCCAGCGGGCGCATCCTCTACCACCACACACTCATGCGGCTCCAGCCCCAAACGTGATGCCCCCAATAAGTAAGCATCCGGCTGCGGTTTACCCCGAGCCACCTGCTCGGCAGTGATAAATACCTGCGGCTGCGGCAGTTGCCCGGCGCGGTGGCGCGCATGGGCGATAGGCACAGTACCCGAGGTCACGATCGCCCAGGGAATGCCCAGCGCATTGAGACGCTCGAGTAACTCGCTCTCACCCAGCATCGCCTGCACACCCCGCGTGTCCGATGCTTCAGTACGCTCCAGCTCATCAAACTCGCGCTGGATCTCCGCTTCGCTTTTACCCTGCAAAAAGTGTCGCAGCGAGGTGATCGCCTGTTTGCCATGGATAAAATCGAGCACCTCCTGGGGTTCAATGTCGTGGGCGATAGTCCAGTTAACCCAGGCACGCTCCACGGCCGGTAATGAATCTACCAACGTACCATCCAAATCGAATAGGAAACCTTTACACTCCACAACCACCTCTTTCTTTCATTTCACCCATTCAGGCATTGATGATTTGCGCAATCTCTACGGCGCTCAAATGATATTGGCGCGGACAAGATACCCACACTGCCAGCATACGGTTATATTTTTCCCACATTTTGGTCTGTGCGTTGAAGCCATGGGTACCGGAATCAAAATGCGGATAGCGTCCTTCCACATGCACCATAAAGCGTACAAAACCGAGGTAGCGCGCTTCGGTTGCTGCATCGAATCCCAAAAATGTCAGGCGGCGCTGATCCAAATCTTTGCGGTCCTTCAGGTTATCCCAGGAAACCTGCAAGGCATGGTGCATTTCCATGATATTGATGATGGTGCGGCACACATCTTCACTGAGTTCGCCAAACTCCCGATCCAACTCACGCATTTGCAGCCCGTAGCCGCGCTCTACGATGGTTTGCAGCCGACGATAGCGTTCTGCATTGTCCGGATCCATCATCGTCATCATTTTGTATTGATTCGAAAGGATCAATCTCTGGGCATTCGTCATTTCCATCGTGTTCTCCTGAACTCTTATAGTACCCGGCCTGACGCCGCTGACTCGTTTAACCTGATGCCAGAATCGCATACCCCAAAGTAGGAAGATAGCGCTAGCCTCCGGTTTTTTTGATTTAAAACAGAGGGGAATGACAAAATAGTGCTATTCACACACAAAGGGTGAAAACGGTCACAGATCGTCTAAAAAGGTTTTGTCCAGCTGTTTGAAGGCGCGTTTCAGCACGTCAGCCAGCATCTGGTAAGTCGGCTTACCCTCAATGGGTGCCAGCGCCTGCCCCGCTTCTTGCAGTTTATGGCGAAGATCGTGAAACCATTCTGAAAGCGTAGATGGCAACGGCGATACCGAGCGGCGACCCAGCCACCATAGCCCCTGTAACGGCAGACTACAGGCAAACAGTGCGGTAGCGACCGCGGGCCCCAATTGGCCTCCGAGCGCAATCTGCCAGGTTAAGGTGAACACCGCCAGCGGCGGCATAAAACGAATACCGAACTGCGTGGCGCGCACAACGCGGTTTTCCGGGAAAACGGGCGCCAGACGTTTATCCAGCGGCCAGGTTTTCATATAATGCTGCCCGTAATGGAGTACACACCATCCCCCGCGTTTATCAGTAGGTTGAGATTTCATGGCGACTCCTTTGTTACCGTTTCAGTTATTACCATTTTCAATTGCACCATCAAAATTACAGATAAAAAATAAAATTATTGAAAATATATAAATTATATTTGATAAACTTAAAATATATTTTGTGTTTGCCTGGCGCTATCGGTATCCTACCTCGGCTTAGGCCGCCATCTATACTAAAGTGGTTATGCTAACTGAACCAAAGTGGTCATACTACATGCCAGGATAACGATCCATTCACCATCCTTCATACTGAATGACGTTTTCTACTGTATCAACTACAGCATAGGCAAAAACAGAGGGCCATTGGTGCGGGCGCGACATTTATCGCCTTATTTTTCGCCACATGCTTTTCAGGGCCGATATGTCATCTTCGCACGCCGTGCATCCAGTATGCTATGCGGATAGGCCATATCGGCGCTTTTTCATGGTCATGTCAGGGAAATCACACCGTGCCATGACGTTAGTCATAAATGTCAGCGGCTGTTTAGGCTACGCTACGCGCTGTTTGACATTTATTCACCATGTATAACAAGTAGGTACTTCCATGTCGAGTAAGTTAGTACTGGTTCTTAACTTCGGTAGTTCATCCCTGAAGTTCGCTATCATCGATGCTGTCAACGGGGAAGAATACCTGTCAGGTCTGGCCGAGTGTTTCCATCTTCCTGAAGCCCGCCTTAAGTGGAAAATGGATGGCAGCAAGCAGGAAGCGGCGCTGGGCGCAGGTGCTGCACACAGCGAAGCACTGAACTTTATCGTAAACACCATTCTGGCTCAGAAACCTGAACTCTCCGCCCAACTGGTTGCTATCGGCCACCGTATCGTACACGGCGGCGAGAAGTTTACCCAGTCTGCCGTGATCAACGACGACGTGTTGCAAGGCATCAAAGATTCCGTGCCGTTTGCACCGTTGCACAACCCGGCTCACCTGATCGGCATCGACGAAGCGCTGAAAGCGTTCCCGGCGCTGGCGAACAAAAACGTTGCTGTGTTCGACACCGCATTCCACCAGACCATGCCGGAAGAATCTTACCTGTATGCTCTGCCGTACAAACTGTACAAAGAACATCACATCCGCCGTTACGGCGCGCATGGCACCAGCCACTTCTTCGTGACCCAACAGGCCGCAGAAGCACTGAACAAGCCGGTGGATGAAGTTAACCTGATCACTTGCCACCTGGGCAATGGCGGTTCTGTTACTGCTGTGCGCAACGGTAAATGTGTTGATACGTCTATGGGTCTGACCCCTCTGGAAGGCCTGGTAATGGGCACCCGCAGCGGTGACATCGATCCGGCTATCGTTTTCCACCTGCACGATTCTCTGGGTATGAGCGTTGAAGCGATCAACAAGCTGCTGACCAAAGAATCGGGTCTGCTGGGCCTGACTGAAGTCACCAGCGACTGCCGCTACGTGGAAGACAACTACCAGACCAAAGAAGACGCCAAACGTGCCATGGACGTGTACTGCCACCGTCTGGCCAAATACATTGGTGCTTACAGTGCACTGATGGAAGGTCGTCTTGATGCGGTTATCTTCACCGGCGGTATCGGGGAAAATGCGGCCATGGTACGTGAGCTTACCCTGAACAAACTGGGTCTTTTGGGCTTTGAAGTTGACCATGAGCGTAACCTGGCTGCCCGCTTTGGTAAAGGCGGCAACATAAGCAAAGAGGGCTTCCGCCCTGCGCTGGTCATCCCGACCAACGAAGAGTTGGTTATCGCGAAAGACGCCCTGCATCTTACCGCGTAAGACAAGTTACTCCACACCGTCAGCCAAGGCTGATGGTGTCGTTTTTGACTAAGCTGTTTTTGACTCAACAAGCAACCGTAAAGAGGTTTAGCCGTGTCCCGTATAATCATGTTGATCCCCACTGGCACCAGCGTTGGTCTGACAAGCGTCAACCTCGGTGTCATTCGTTCCATGGAACAAAAAGGCGTGCGTCTGAGCGTGTTCAAGCCGATCGCCCAGCCACGCTCTGGCGATAACACGCCGGATCAGACCACCACCATCATTCGCGCCAACTCCGCTATCAATGCGGCTGAACCGTTGAAAATGAGCCACGTAGAAGCGTTGCTCAGTTCCAACCAGCAAGATGTGCTGATGGAAGAGATCATCGCCAACTACCACGAAAACACCAAAGATGCAGAAGTGGTGCTGGTAGAAGGTCTGGTGCCGACACGCAAACATCAGTTTGCCAACGCGCTGAACTATGAAATCGCCAAAACCCTGAACGCTGAAATCGTGTTCGTTATCGCTCTGGGCAACGACTCTCCGGATCAGTTGAAAGAGCGCATCGAGCTGGTGCGCAGCAGCTTCGGCGGCAGCAAGAACAAAAACATCACCGGCGTTATCATCAACAAGCTGAACGCCCCGGTGGATGAGCAAGGCCGTACTCGTCCTGATTTGTCAGAAATCTTCGACGATTCCAGTAAAGCTGACGTACCGAACGTCGATCCGAAACAGCTGTTTGCCAACAGCCCGCTTCCGGTGATGGGCTGCGTGCCGTGGAGTTTCGATCTGATCGCCACGCGCGCTATCGACATGGCAAAACACCTGAATGCCCGCATCATCAACGAAGGTGAAATTCACACCCGTCGTGTGAAAACCGTGACCTTCTGTGCGCGCAGCATTCCGCACATGCTGGAACATTTCCGTCCGGGTTCCCTGCTGGTAACCTCTGCGGACCGTCCTGACGTGCTGGTTTCCGCTTGCCTGGCGGCCATGAACGGCGTTGAAATCGGTGCCGTACTGCTGACCGGCGGTTATGAAATCGATTCCAGCATCGCTAAACTGTGCGAACGCGCCTTCCAGACGGGCCTGCCGGTATTTATGGTGAACACCAACACCTGGCAGACCTCTCTCAGCCTGCAAAGCTTCAGCCTGGAAGTTCCGGCTGACGACAGCGAACGCGTTGAGAAAGTACAAGACTACGTAGCTCGTCACATCGACAGCCAGTGGATCGAATCCCTAAGCGCCGCGTCCGAACGTTCACGTCGTCTGTCTCCACCAGCATTCCGTTATCAACTGACCGAACTGGCACGCCAGGCGGGCAAACGCGTCGTACTGCCGGAAGGCGACGAACCGCGTACTGTGAAAGCGGCCTCTATCTGTGCCGAACGTGGCATTGCACACTGCGTTCTGCTGGGTAACCCGGACGAGATCCAACGCGTTGCCGCTGCGCAAGGCGTTGAACTAGGCAAAGGCATCGAAATTGTCGATCCGGAAGCAGTTCGCGAACGTTATGTCCCGCGTCTGGTTGAGCTGCGTAAGAGCAAAGGCATGACCGAAGTGGTTGCGCGCGAGCAACTGGAAGACAACGTGGTACTGGGTACCCTGATGTTGGAACAGGGCGAAGTTGACGGTCTGGTTTCTGGTGCCGTTCACACGACTGCCAACACCATCCGTCCGCCGTTGCAGTTGATCAAAACAGCACCGGGCAGCTCGCTGGTTTCTTCCGTGTTCTTCATGCTGCTGCCAGAACAGGTATTCGTTTATGGCGACTGCGCCATCAACCCGGATCCGACCGCAGAGCAACTGGCAGAAATCGCCATTCAGTCCGCCGACTCCGCAGCGACATTCGGTATCGATCCGCGCGTTGCCATGATCTCCTACTCCACCGGTAACTCCGGCGCGGGCAGTGATGTGGAAAAAGTCCGCGAAGCGACCCGTCTGGCACAGGAAAAACGTCCGGATCTGATTATCGATGGCCCGTTGCAATACGACGCCGCTGTGATGGCCGACGTTGCGAAATCCAAAGCGCCGAATTCACCGGTTGCTGGCCAGGCTACCGTGTTCATCTTCCCGGATCTGAACACCGGTAACACCACGTACAAAGCGGTACAGCGTTCTGCCGACCTGATCTCCATCGGGCCAATGCTGCAAGGTATGCGCAAGCCAGTGAACGATCTGTCCCGTGGCGCACTGGTGGATGATATCGTCTATACCGTTGCCCTGACCGCCATTCAGGCTACCCAGCAGTAATTTAGGGGTTCTGAATTATCAAAAGGCCGCTTTCGCGGCCTTTTGCTTTTCTGCCATAGTAAGCCGTTAAAAATAGTTACTTGTTAAAAATAGCTACTGGTTAAAACACAGCAACCCATTAAAACAACGAGCAAGGACACACAGCATGAATCTGGTTCACTATCTCGGCAAGCAGACGCTGGGAGTTTTAGCCTGCTATCAGCAGGGAAAGGTAGTGATGCACATTTGCGGCGTCTATCCACGCACCAACAATGCGCTGCGGGTTTTCTTCCCCAAAGGACACGCGCTGGCCGTCGGAGATTTCGCTACGCTGCATCTCGATAACCGCACCGGGGTGGATCAGTTTGATGCCAGTATTTCCGTTTATCGTGCCTCTTACAAAGGACGCGTGATGGAGATAGATGAAGACTGGGTGCTGCTGGAACCGCGTGAGTGTCAGGTGATGTATGGGCTAAGCTGCGTGCTGGATATCCGCGCACCAGGCTATCACTATCCTCAGGATACACGGGAAGATCCTCAGGATACACGGGAAGAACACGCGGTACCGTTGACCCCACTGAATACGCTGCCAGAGACGGAACACCACGATTTCACCAACAAGGTAGGCGTGCTGGTCACCATGGCGGAAGAACAGCCCCATACTACGGCGCTGGCGTTTCTCTCTTCAGTGGAAAATGACGTGTTCCTCATCACCTTCCCGGAGACGTTCAAATCCCGGCAGCTCAAGCGTAACCCGCACTGCTTCTTTGCCATGGATGAGTGCTCACACTACACCTTTGAACGCGCCATTGAATAGAACTACACGCTGATTGAGGGCGATGCCTATCTGATCCCGCCACACAATCCGCTGTTCGAGCAGGTGCGCGAGGCATTTATTCACAAAAACCCGTGGGAGATGGCGTTCTTCCTGCGTGAAGACCTGGAGATGTACCATATCAAGAGCCGCCAACTGGTGTACCCCGGCTCACGTCAGGCCGTCGCTACCGCATAATCGCCTGCGCTGCGGGCCACCACTGGAAGCCCGCAGCAAAACAGCGACCGACTATTCTTCAGCGTCATCCGACGCAGCAACGGCGTCATCGGTTTTCGCAGGCTCGCGCGCAATGGGTTTGCCATAGCTCTGCTCATTGTAACGGCTCATCCACAGCGACAGGGCTTTCAGTGAATCTGGCGTGAACTCATCACAGCGCGCGTTAACCTCTTGCGGCGTCATCCAGCAGACTTCAGCCACTTCTTCTTCCTGCAAGGCAAACGGACCGCGAGTAACGCAACTGAACAATGCACCCCACACACGGCAGTTGTCCCCGTCAAAATAGAACAGACCGTGATCGGCAAAAGGCACCCCTGCAATCCCCAGCTCTTCCTCCGCCTCACGACGGGCAGATTCCAGCATTTGCTCGCCCGTTTGCACTACGCCTCCCGCCGTTGCATCCAGCCAGCCGGGGTAGAAATCTTTGGTATCGGTACGGCGTTGAACCAGAATTTTCCCCATGCCGTCATGAACAACGATATAGGTGGCGCGATGACGTAAACGTTGAGCGCGCATTTGCTGGCGGCTGGCCTGGGCGATAACATCATTGTTCTCGTCAACAATATCCACCCACTCGGTACCTGCCGCTTGACTTTGCTCCACCATCCTCTGAACCCTTCAGTATTGGCGCGTTGCAACGCGCGTCTGTTTTAAATGTACTAAACGTTAGTCGTGCAAGATCGTTGATAACTTAGTGACTAATAGTCACCTGTGCAATAGGCTCGCCCCCCATTAAGGGCAAAACTTGAAGCTCCCTTGCACCAGCATCCCATAGCTAGGCACATTGCCTCCTTTCGGCAGGCTGACTGAACCGGGGTTAAAGCAGTATATCTCCCCCTGGCGCTCTGCTACCGGAAGATGGGTATGTCCGTAAACCAGCACATCGCCCGCCTGCAACGGTGGGAGATGTTGAGGATGATAGAGGTGACCGTGCGTCAGAAAAAGACGCTGCTGTGGCAATAGCACCTGCTGCCACGGTGCCGTCACCGGAAAGTCAAGCAGCATCTGATCCACTTCGCTATCACAGTTGCCGCGAACCGCAACAATATTGCGGGCAAAGGCATTCAATCGGCTCGCCACCTCGGCGGGCTGATAGGCGTCCGGCAGGGGATTTCGCGGGCCGTGATTAAGAAAATCCCCTAAAAGAATCAGCCAATCTGCACCGCTGCGAGTAAAAATATCAAGTACGAGCTCCGTCGTCGTAAGGGAGCCGTGGATATCTGAGGCAAACATCAACTTCATGATGAAACTCGAAAAAACACAGTGAGCGATGAGGCAAAGTGTAACAAAATTACCTCCCTTATCTCTTGTCCTTTTTTCATCCGAAAGGCGCGTGCCGCACGATTGCACACACCCAAACCCTGAACGTATTTTACAAATACCGTCACTAAACGAAGGGAAAGCACAGCGTGAAAAAAAACGTACTGAACACTCCTTGTTCAGTACGATCCTGAGTTGCAGAATCCGTGTCAGTGACACGCGGATGAAAGCAAATTGAACAATCTCGCCTCCTTCTGCACGATGCAGCGCGCAGCGAAAAGCGAGTCACCATCATGGTGTTGTCAAATGCCCTACGGCAGGTGGGTGAATCTTGCCGTGCATCGCCGGGTTATCGCTCTCATCTTTCAGCGCGACCCCCGACAGACGGCGTTAAAACGCTTGCTCCAGCAGCCAGGCCCATTTAAACGCGGCCTGTGGATAATCCAGCCCTTCCGGGCGAATATTGGAAATGCAGTTACGTTCCGACTCCAAACGGCGCGTGTGAGGCCTCCGGGTTAAATAAATACTCAGGCTATCCGGTGACGACAAACCGGGGCGTTCACAGATAAGAATCGCCACCGCTTTCGCCCGCAGACATTCGCCGATGTCATCGCCAAGCGCCACGCGCGACTGATGTGCCAACACTACCGGTGCCAGCGACAACCCGAGTTGTTCCAGATAAGGGCGCGCCTGTTTGATGAGCGGCGTACCGCCTTGGAAGAAAGGCCATCTGCCACCACAATCAGCAGGTCGGCAGGCGGTTGATGCAGAGCCAGTAGCGCTTCACGGCTGGCATCGGACAACCTTCGTCCCAAATCGGGACGGCATAGGTACTGCTCGCGTGATGTGGCGGCGCTGTGCACGGTGAACGTTTGCCGCTAACGCCTCGGCAATGCTCTCACTGTCAAACGCCTGATGCACCGCATCGCGCGCCTGTGCGTGTGCCAGGCCAAATTTCAACAGTTCTTCGGTAGGCAGGCTAGCGCCCGAGCGCCCCAAGGCAATGCGCGCTGCCGTGTATTCACGCAGCATTTCCCACGGGTTGGTGTGAACGATCGCCTTCATACGCGCCCCTCCAGGTAAGGTTGGTGTTGCAGCAACGGATGCTGACGGCTGGCATCACATAGCCGACCTTGAGTATCAAGGATCTTCATGCGCGCCAGCCACTCGCCAAACTCCGGCGCATGCTTCAATCCCAACAGTTCGCGCACATACAGCGCATCATGAAACGAGGTGCTCTGGTAATTGAGCATAATGTCATCGGCACCCGGTATGCCCATCAGATAGGTCAACCCGGCTGTCGCTAAAAGCGTCAACAGCGTATCCATGTCATCTTGATCGGCTTCAGCGTGGTCGGTGTAGCAGACATCGCACCCCAAGGGGACACCCAGCAGTTTGCCGCAGAAGTGATCTTCCAATCCGGCGCGGATAATTTGCTTACCGTCATACAGGTATTCTGGCCCGATAAACCCGACGACGGTGTTCACCAGCAACGGAGAGAAGCGCCGTGCCACCGCGTAGGCACGCGCCTCGCAGGTTTGTTGATCGACGCCGTGATGCGCATTGGCGGAAAGACAGCTGCCCTGCCCGGTTTCAAAATACATCACGTCGTTACCCACCGTGCCGCGCTGTAAACTCAGCGCTGCCTGATGCGCCTCCTCCAGCGTCGCAAGATTGAAGCCAAAGCTGGCATTGGTGGCTTCAGTACCGGCGATCGACTGAAACACCAGATCCACTGGCGCACCCCGCTCAATCAGTTTCAGCGTATTGGTGACATGCGTCAGCACGCAGGACTGCGTGGGGATCTCAAATCGGTGAATAACATCATCGAGCATGTAATTAAGCTGTTCCAGCAGCGGCAGGCTGTCACTGGCCGGATTAATACCTATTACCGCATCGCCGCTGCCATACAGCAAACCATCGAGCATGCTGGCGGCAATCCCTTTTACATCATCGGTGGGATGGTTCAGCTGCAAACGCACGCTGAGATGCCCCGGCAAGCCAATCGTGTTGCAAAAGCGCGTGACGACACGACATTTTTTTGCTGTCAGAATCAAATCCTGATTACGCATCAGCTTGCTCACCGCCGCCGCCATTTCTGGCGTGATACCCGGCGCAACGCGCGCCAGCAGTTCACTGCTGGTGGTGTCGCTCAATAGCCAGTTGCGAAAATCCCCGACGGTCAAATGCGAGATGGGCTCAAACGCGCCCATATCATGGCTATCAACAATGAGTCGCGTAACCTCATCCTGCTCATAGGGAATCAAAGCCTCCCGTAAAAAGGTCTTTAGCGACACTTCGGCCAGCGTCATACGCGCAGCCATGCGCTCTTCAGCGCTCAATGCCGCCACTCCGGCCAGATAATCACCGGAACGCGCCGGTGACGCTTTGGCCAGTAGCGTACGCAGAGAGTCAAAGGTGTAACGCTGGTGTCCCAGTGTCGTGTGATACATTCCCCCTCCTCGTCTGCTCTGTTTAGTTACTGTGAATGAAAACCACGCTGCAAAGCGCATACCAAAGCCGAAAAAGCTCACATGCCTTGATATTACGCAGGCTGAACGAACATCTTTGCTATTCAGCATGCGCCGTTTTGCAGCATTGCCCCATAATGCAGCAGGTTTTGCCAATCCCAAGGGCAGCGTGGCGTACTGAAATGCAGCGTTTTTTTATCAGAGAGTCCCCGTATCTCGCTC
This sequence comes from Symbiopectobacterium sp., assembly GCF_047692315.1. Classification (GTDB taxonomy): domain Bacteria; phylum Pseudomonadota; class Gammaproteobacteria; order Enterobacterales; family Enterobacteriaceae; genus Symbiopectobacterium. The sequence goes on from NZ_JBLLJS010000020.1 coordinate 99,753, forward strand.
AGAATCACCTATTATCATTAGCATTCATGATAAAAATACGGATAGGTTCCAGGTTACATCCTTGAAGCGCCGTCAGAACCGATAGGGAATAAGTGAGGCAACGATGCAACTACTGATTACGGGCGGAACCGGCTTGATCGGTCGTCACCTGATTGCTCGATTACTGTCTTTATCTCACCATGTCACGGTCGTCACTCGCGATACAGAGCGTGCACGCCAGATACTGGGCGAACGTGTGGAGTATTGGTCAACGCTGCAAAATCGTACCGAGCTGGACGACATCGATGCTATCATCAATCTGGCAGGAGAACCGATTGCTGATAAACGCTGGACGCCACAACAAAAGCAGAAACTCAGCGAGAGCCGTTGGCACATTACCGAGCAGTTGGCTACGTTGATTAAAACCAGCGCCTCACCGCCCTCGGTATTCATTTCCGGCTCTGCCGTGGGCTATTACGGCAACCAAGGGGCGGCGTTGATCACCGAGGAAGAATCTCCCACGCCCGAATTTACCCATCAACTCTGCGCACGCTGGGAGGAGTTGGCACTGAGTGCGGAGAGCGATCACACACGAGTGTGCCTGCTGCGCACCGGCATCGTACTGGCTGCGAACGGCGGCGCGCTGGCAAAAATGCTACCGCCCTTCCGCATCGGGCTGGGTGGCCCCTTGGGGTCCGGCAAACAGTACATGCCCTGGATTCATATCGACGATATGGTCAATGCCATTCTTTACCTGTTGGATAACCCGATTCTGTGTGGACCATTCAACATGACCGCACCTTATCCGGTGCGTAACGAGCAGTTCTGCGCCATGCTGGCCCACGTGCTGGATCGCCCGTGTTTTATGCGCGTCCCCGCGTTTGCGCTCAAACTGCTGATGGGAGAAGCGGCCACGCTGGTATTGGGTGGACAGCGCGCCATTCCGCATCGGCTGGAGGCAGCAGGATTCGGCTTTCGCTATTATGAACTGGAAGAAGCGCTCAAGGATGTGACCGGGAAAAAATAGCCAAAGGGCGCATCGCCAAAAATCGGCAAATACGCCCGGTTGATGACGGCACCGTCTACTTCAACGCACCAGAGAGAAACTGCTGCAAGCGCGGGCTCGTCGGGTTACCAAATACGCGATCTGGCGGGCCTTCTTCTTCGATCACGCCCTGATGCAGGAAGATCACATGGCTTGATACGTGGCGAGCAAACTCCATTTCATGGGTTACCACCACCATGGTTTTACCCTCTTCCGCCAGTTGCTGCATGATACGCAGCACTTCACCCACCAGTTCCGGATCCAGCGCCGACGTGGGTTCGTCAAACAGCAAGACTTCCGGCTCCATCGCCAGCGCTCGCGCGATAGATACGCGCTGCTGCTGCCCACCGGAGAGATTGGCCGGATATTTGTTCTGCGCCTCGCCGGTAATCCCGACTTTATCGAGATAACGCACGGCGCGCTCGCGAGCCTCCGCTTTGCTCAATCCCAACACCTGAACCGGTGCTTCCATGACGTTTTCCAGCGCCGTCATAAAGCTCCACAGGTTGAAATGCTGAAACACCATGGTCAACCGAGTGCGCAGCAGCTGCAGCTGTTTTTTATCGAACACCTTCAGTTGCCCGTCGGTGTCACGCACCATGCGAATTTCCTCATCGTTGACGAAAATCGCCCCTTCGCACGGTTTTTCCAGAAAGTTGATGCAGCGCAGCAGGGTGCTTTTACCCGATCCTGACGAACCGATAATCGAAATCACATCGCCCACTTTCGCCTGAAGGGAGACCCCTTTCAGCACAGAGTGTTCCCCGTAACATTTATGCAGTTCCGTCACCATCAGCTGATGGTCTGACATGCTGTTTTTTTCCTGATATTAATGAGAAGAACGGGTATGAATATGCCGTAGCCAGCGCCGTGGAGTGGAGCATCAAAATCACCTCATTGCTGTATGCCGGCAGCGCAATGCGTAACGCACAGGGCAAAATAATGCAGCGATACTGTTTAAAACGAGAAAAACCATAGGCTCTGGCGGCTTCAATTTCACCGTGGGGCACCGAGCGGATCGCACCGGCAAAAATTTCTGTGGTATACGCACGGGTGTTTAACGCCAATGCCAAAACCGCACAGTTCAGCCCGCTGCGGAAAAACGCATTCAGCATGTCAGTACCGCGCACGATTTCCAGGCTGTAGACGCCGGAGTAGAACACCAGCAGTTGCACGTAAAGCGGCGTGCCGCGAAACACATAGGTAAAAACCCATACCGAAAAACTGAAACGCCGCCGCGGGGATACACGGACAATTGCCAGCGGGATTGCCAGCAGACCGCCAATCACCACGGACGAAATCAGCAGCCACAACGTCATCGCCAGACCGGTGAGCCGATAACCGTCACTCCACAGCAAGGGTTGCCAGTACTGTTGCAGGATCTCACTCATAATTCACCTTCTTCACGCCCTGCGAGTAATGGCGTTCCAGCCACCACAGCACCCCATTGGAGACCGTGGTAAAATCAAATACATCACCCCAGCGACAATGGCGAAATAGAACGGCTCATGCGCGCCCTTGCCTGCCAACTGTGTCACTTTGACAATATCATTCAACCCCAACAGTGAGACCAGCGCCGTTGCTTTGAGGATCACCTGCCAGTTATTCCCGATCCCCGGCAGCGCAAAGCGCATCATGGAAGGAAACATGATGCGGCGAAATACTTTCAGTGGGGTAAAACCGTAAGCCACCGCAGCTTCAATCTGTCCTGGCGGCACAGCCAGATAGGCACCGCGAAAGGTTTCGGTAAAATAGGCCCCGTAGATAAATCCGAGCGTGATGATCCCCGCCGAGAGTGGGTCGATATCGATTTGTGCGATGCCAATCGTTTCGGTCAGGCTGTTGAGCGCAATCTGCAAGCCATAAAAAATCAGTAACATTAACACCAGATCCGGCACACCACGGATAAGCGTGGTATACGCGGAGAAAAAACCGGACAGCGGGCGGTTGGCGGCCGCGCCAATAAGCCCAATGACCAACGCCAACAGAAGCGAGCACACTGTCAATTGCAGCGTCATGCGCGCTCCATCAAGGATCAAATCGGTATAGCCGTAGAGCATCGCGCGTTTCCGTCTAAAAATGCACACTCTGCCTGCATGACGCAGGCAGATTCCGGCAACACGCCATTAGCCGCCGTATACGTCAAAATCGAAGTATTTCTTCGCGAAAGTGTCGTAGGTGCCATCTTTGCGCATCTCTTCAAACGCTTTATCCAGCGCGGCTTTCAGCTCTTTATCTTCTTTGCGTAGCCCCATACCCGTACCCACGCCAAAGAATTTATCATCTTTTACCGCAGGACCAGCAAACACGTAATCTTTGCCCGCAGGTAATTTCAGGAAGCCTTCGCTGCCTGCCACTTCATCCTGGAATGCAGCATCGATACGGCCTGCAGTCAAATCGGCGTAGATCATATCCTGGTTCTGGTAAGCAACCACATCAATGCCTTTCGGCTGCCAGTTGGCATTGGCATAGGCTTCCTGAGTGGATGCCTGCAATACCCCGGCACGTTTACCACGCAGCGATTCCAGCGTCGGTTGAATGTTCGCCCCTTTCTTCTCGATCAGACGCGCGTTGGCGGCGTAGAGTTTTTCCGTGAAAGCAATCTCCTGCTGGCGCTTCTCGGTGATGGAGAGCGAAGAGATGATGGCATCAATTTTTTTCGCTTTCAGTGAAGGGATCAGCGCGTCGAAATCGCTTTCAACAAAGGTACATTCGGTCTTGATGCGCTTGCACAGCTCTTTGGCCAGATCGATATCAAATCCCACCAATTCACCGCTAGCATTTTTGGACTCAAAGGGTGCATACGTCGGATCGGTGCCGATTTTGAGATTCTTGGGAACATCGGCCAGCGCGCTTCCCGCAGCAATAACTAAGACCAACGGCAGAATTCTGAATAATTTTTTCATTTCGCAACCCTTATCTTGATGGAATGATGATCAAAAGAATGAATATCACTAAGCGTAAAGGGGCGGTCAGACGCCTGCGCGCGTTTGCGCGAAAGGGATGCCAGCGCCGCCAGTCTCATCAGCAGAAACCCTGCAAAATCCGCTCCATAATTGCAGCGGAATACGGATAAATCCGAAATCTGCCGCAAGCGCGTAATGATAGGGGCACCCTGCCGATGGTGCTGATGCACAGGTTAGCCAAGACGGATGCGGCGCACGGTCTTGGCAACAATTTGGTGCAAATCAATCAACAATTGCACCATAACAACGCATCACCGCTTAAGCGTAGTGCAAACCCAGTGGAGACAGGCAAGAAAGCGAGAGAAAAGGCAACGCAAATTGCACCTGATTGGTGTGTTTTTGCATAACCTTGCAAGATTCGGCGGCGTCAACTGCCTTGCCAGCGAGTGAACAACGCCTCGGGCAACGCAATATCAAACTGATCGAGGACACGGTTGACCGTTTGATCGACGACGTCCTGCAAGGTCTGCGGGCGGTGATAAAACGCGGGAACAGGCGGCATGATGACCGCCCCCATTTCTGCGGCCTCGGTCATCAGGCGCAGATGTCCGAGATGTAATGGTGTTTCGCGCACGCACAGCACCAACGGGCGGCGCTCTTTCAGTATCACGTCGGCTGCGCGGATCAACAAATTATCGCTATAGCTGTGCACAATGCCGGAGAGGGTTTTGATCGAGCAGGGAAGAATCACCATCCCCGCGGTGCGAAACGATCCGGATGACAGCGAGGCGGCAATATCACGGCTGTCATGTACCACGTCAGCCAATGCCTGCACATCGCGCACGCTGAAATCACTCTCGAGCGTCAACGTCTGTCTGGCGGCAGGACTCATGATCAAATGGGTTTCCACGTTTTCCAACGGCTGCAACACCTGCAACAGGCGCACGCCATAGATAGCTCCGCTGGCACCGGAAAGTCCAATGATGAGTCGTTTCATGCCTAACCTCGAAATGCTGCTGCGTAAAAAAGAGAACTGGGCTGACTTTGCCTCATCCCCGGCCAATAAGCAACAAAGGGAGACTCTTACGCGCCTCCCTTTTCACTGTGATTGCCGATCAATGTCGAGAATGCAATCAGCCTTCGTTGTGCAGTTCCAGATCTTCGACTTCGTTCTGGCCGCGCAGCGCTTTGGCATCGTCGTTGCGCAACCCTTCCAGATAGTCGAGGTACCCTTGATCGACATCTTTGGTCACGTAGACGCCGTTAAATACCGAGCATTCGAACTGTACGATATCCGGGTTCTCTTCCCGCGCAGCGGCGATCAGATCGTCCAGGTCCTGGAAAATCAGGGCATCAGCACCGATAATCTGACGAATCTCTTCCACCTCACGCCCGTGGGCAATCAGCTCATTGGCGCTCGGCATATCAATGCCATACACGTTGGGGAAACGAATTTCCGGCGCAGCTGAAGCCAGATAAACGCGACGCGCACCCGCTTTACGCGCCATTTCGACGATTTGCTCCGAAGTGGTGCCACGCACGATGGAGTCATCCACCAGCAGCACATTTTTGTCGCGGAACTCAGCGCGGTTGGCATTCAGCTTACGGCGCACCGAGTTTTTACGCTGTTCCTGACCTGGCATGATAAAGGTACGGCCAACATAGCGGTTTTTCACAAACCCCTGACGGTACGGTTTATCAATAATGCGCGCAATCTCCAGCGCGATATCGCAGGAGGTTTCCGGAATTGGGATCACCACATCGATATCCAGATCTTCCCACACGCGAGCAATCTTCTCACCCAGCTTCTGCCCCATGCGTACGCGGGCGCTGTAGACCGAAATTTTGTCGATAAAGGAGTCCGGACGAGCAAAGTAAACATACTCGAACAGGCACGGATTGCTTTTCGGGTTCTCGGCACACTGGCGCGTAAACAGTTGCCCTTTCTCGGTGATGTAAACCGCCTCTCCCGGCGCTACGTCACGCAAGAACTCAAAACCGAGGGTATCCAGCGCCACGCTTTCCGAGGCCACCATATACTCGATGCGGCCATCCGCCAGTTCGCGCTTGCCGATCACCAACGGACGGATACCGTGCGGATCGCGGAAGGCAAACAGGCCATGACCGATGATCATGCCAACGCAGGCATACGCACCGCGAATCTGCTTGTGGGTTGCGGCAACGGCAGCAAACACATTGTCAGCATCCAGCGGATAGTGTTGGAAACGATCCAACTCGCAGGCAAAGATATTGAGCAGAATCTCAGAATCAGAGGTGGTATTAACGTGACGACGCCCTCGCTCGAACAACTGTTTACGCAGTTCGTGCGCGTTGGTCAGGTTACCGTTGTGTGCCAGCGTGATGCCAAACGGGGAATTGACATAAAACGGCTGGGCCTCCGATGTGCTGGAGCTGCCCGCGGTAGGATAACGCACATGCCCCACGCCCATATTGCCTTGCAGACGCTGCATATGGCGTGCCTCGAATACGTCCTTCACCAGGCCGTTCGCCTTACGCAGGCGGAAGCAGTTCATGGGATCGATGGTGACGATGCCTGCGGCATCTTGTCCACGGTGCTGTAACACCGTTAACGCGTCATAAATCGACTGGTTTACCGGTGTAAAACCGGCGATACCGACAATACCGCACATGTTGTCTTTTCCTCATCAGCGCTACCGCAGCTCTATGTGCTGCGGCAAGAAACTTGACGTGCTTTGCAGATAGTCGAAAAACCACCTGATGATACAGCTAAACTGCGGGATGAGCTGAGACCGTTTCCAGTCGTCGCTTTGTGAAAAACCGGTAAAGGTATCCAAAAAGAACAGCAGTGCAGAGACAATCAACACGCCGCGCAGCGCACCAAAGCAAATGCCCAGTACCCTGTCGGTGCCTGAAAGCCCGGTTCGTTCAACTAGTGAGCCAATCACATGGTTGACGATCGCTCCCACAATCAATGTCGCAATAAACAGAATGGCGATGGCAACCCCGTTGCGCACCAGCTCGTCTTCAAAGCGCGTGAAATAGACTGACAGGTATGGGTAATAGTGGCTGGCGACAAAAAATGCACTGCCCCAGGTGATCAGCGAAAGCGCCTCACGAACAAAGCCCCGGATCAAACTGACCAGCGCTGAGAAACCAATAATGCCCATGATGACGTAGTCAACCCAAACCATGAACTCTCTCACTCACGAACGATGCCAACACAATCCCTCTCGTACAGGCAACGATTATCGCCTGGTTAAGAGAGCGTAGCGCCGCTCATCATCCTGTTCGCGGCGCATTCTAACAGAAAAAGAAAACGTTTGCGTAGCCTATTTCCCCAACGATTTCACCGATAGGTGAATTTGCTGGCAGCATCGCTACGCGATGCACTCACCCTTTCGCATCGGGTGTCAAAACCCCGAGGGCGATGCCTCTCAGACTAATGACAAAGTCCGTTGTTAGGCGAAGTACGGCGATGGGGTCGTAGCGGCGTAAGCCGCTGGAGCGCCCCACGGCGTGATGCGCCGGGAAACAAGGACATACCAAAAGGTTTGCCAACAACCTCAGAGGGCAATGCCCTCTGGACACATTTAACGTGCGCTGTAGTTTCTTACCTGACCGCTCAATCCGCTCAACTGTTGCAGTTCGCCCAGGGCAGATTGCAATTTCTGTTTCGACGCATCCGGCCCGACGTAAATACGGGTTATCTCCCCAGCGACAGGTGTCAACGGAATGGTATAAGCACGGTATCCCGACAGGCGCAGTTTAGCCACAATCTCGTTCACTTTGTCGGCATTTTTCAACGCCCCCAGTTGCACGACATAGGCTTGTCCTGCTGGCGCGGCCTCAGGCTTCACTTCCGGTTTGATTTCCGGTTTCGCCTTGGGCTTGGTTTCCTGCTTCACTTCCGCTTTAGGGGCTACCGGACGAGCGGCCACAGCGGGCGGTGCGATTTCTATCGGCGCAGAAGCAGAAGAAGGTGCGTTGGTCGGCGGTGCCTGCGTTTCACCTTCATCCTCAGGCGTGGTCACGCCGCCCTGGGGCGGTTGCCCCTGCATCGCCTGCTGCGCCCCTTCTGGCGGCTGACTGGGCAATGACTGGTTCAATGAAGGCAGTGATTCTGCCTCACTGCTGTCGCCCGGCTTAGGCACCAGAGGAATCGCGGCAAACTCATCTTCGTAATGTTTCTTTTTGCCATCCAGCAGCGCAGGCAGCACAATCACGCCCAACGCGACCAGAATAATGGTGCCGACCAGACGGTTTTGAAACTTACTTGCCATTCACCCTACTCTCATCCAGCGCCGCCATCACATGCGCTACCGTATGAAAAGATCCACACACTACGACGGTATCCTGAGTGTCCGCCTCTTGCATCGCCTGACGCCAGGCGGTCGCGACATCATCAAACGACCGGCTACGATCGAGGTGTGCGGTTATCAATTCAGCACCTGCACCCCGCGGACCTTCCAGCGGGGCACAATACCATTCATCCACCACCGGCTTGAGGTACGCCAGGGTGCCGGGAATATCTTTATCAGCCAGCATGCCTATCACCGCACGCACTTTGCCCGTTTGTGGCAACTGTGCCAAGCGCCCGGCCAGATAACCCGCAGCATGTGGATTATGAGCAACATCCAGAATCAGCCGCGGCTGTTCGCTTACCGTTTGAAAACGGCCCGGCAGTGCCGCGCGTCGCAACCCCTGTTCGATAGCAGCCAGAGGAACATCAATTGGCCCTTGATGTAGCGCCGCCAGCGCTGTAGCGGCATTAGGCAGCGGCACGTTCGGTAGAGGCAGCGTCATGCGCTCCCCACCGGTTGGCTGCCAATACCAACCGTCGCCTTCTTGCGCGAACTGCCAATCAAGACCACGCCTGTACAGCAATGCCCCCTTCTCTTCAGCCACAGCAGCGATAGAGGCGGGCATATCCGGCTCACCGACCACCGCCGGTGTTTCACCGCGGAAAATACCGGCTTTTTCACGACCAATACTTTCGCGATCGTGCCCCAGCCAGTCGGTATGATCGAGCGCTATGCTGGTCACCACCGCCACATCGGCATCGACGATATTGGTGGCGTCCAGACGTCCCCCCAGCCCGACTTCCAGAATAACCACATCCAGATTCTCCTGCTTAAACAGGTGCAGCGCGGCAAGGGTGCCAAATTCGAAATAGGTCAGCGAAACATCGCCACGCCCGGCGTCAATCTCAGCAAAAGCCTGACAGTGGGCGGCCTCCGGCAACTCCTGACCTTGAATGCGCACCCGCTCAGTGTAGCGCAGCAGATGGGGCGAACTGTAGACACCGACACGCAGTCCCGCCGCCATCAGAATGGCTTCCAGCGTGCAGCAGGTAGTGCCCTTTCCGTTGGTTCCCGCTACAGTAAATACCGTTGGGGCCGGACGAAGCAGGTGAAGACGAGCAGCAACCTGTTTAACACGCGTCAATCCCATGTCAATGGCAGTGGCGTGCAGGTGCTCCAGATAATGAAGCCACGCGGCCAAAGGCGACGTGGCTTGGGGAATGTGAAGATTTTCCATGAGTCTCGTTCACTGGCTTACGGTTCATTGATACAGGATGCGTAACCAACACGAGCGTCGCCTGCCGCATCCTGTACATGTGTCACTTATTGCGCATCATCCTGCGGTTCAGTGGTCACTTCCGGCGGACGAACATCAGCGGTTTCCACCGGCTCAGGATGGTTCGTCAACCGAGACAGGATGCTGGCCAGTTTGAAGCGCATTTCCGGACGGTGCACGATCATGTCGATCGCCCCTTTCTCCAGCAAGAATTCGCTACGCTGGAAACCCGGAGGCAGTTTTTCACGTACCGTCTGTTCAATAACGCGCGGGCCGGCAAAGCCAATCAGCGCTTTAGGTTCTGCAATGTTCAGATCGCCGAGCATCGCCAAACTGGCCGAAACACCGCCCATGGTCGGATCGGTCAATACGGAGATATAGGGCAGACCGCGCTCGCGCATCTTAGCCAAGGCTGCGCTGGTTTTCGCCATTTGCATCAGCGACATCAGCGCTTCTTGCATACGCGCACCACCGCTGGCGGAGAAACACACCAACGGACAGCCATCTTCCAGCGCCTGCTCTACTGCACGCACGAAACGCGCACCGACCACAGAGGCCATGGAACCGCCCATAAAGGCAAATTCAAAAGAGGCAGCCACTACTGGCATGCCGTACAGCGTGCCTATCATCACCACCAGCGCGTCTTTTTCGTCAGACTGTTTCTGCGCGGCAACCAGACGATCTTTGTATTTCTTAGAGTCTTTGAACTTCAGCGCATCCTTGGGCTCCAGCTCACTACCCAGCTCAACCACGCTGTCCTTATCCAGAAACGCATTCAAGCGCGCACGGGCGGAAAGCCGCATGTGGTGGTCACACTTAGGACACACCTCAAGGTTACGCTCCAACTCGGCGCGGTAAAGCACCTGACCGCAGCTATCACATTTTGTCCATACCCCTTCAGGAATATTGGCCTTGCGGGTCGGTGTAATGTTGCTCTTGTTAAGAATTCGTTCAATCCAGCTCATTGATAACCTTTCTACTTGAACCTGGCCATGGCCAGTCCGCTCTGCCCCGTCATTACGTGCGTTTGCCGCTGTCCGAACCGATTGCTACTCCGTCGTTTCGGGGCGTTGGCAACGCAGGTCGTCACCGGGGACAGACCATAAATGCCGCTCATTAAACCATAACACTCCGGGACTGTGGATAGAAAACTGGTCAAACCGGAGAGATTACCGCGTTTATTCTTGCGAGTGCGAGTGGTTATCCGCTCGCGCCGCCGCTCGTCTATGCCGCCAGATTTCAATGATACCCGGCAAAATAGAGATGAAAATAATAGCGACAATCAATAACTTCAAGTTTTCTTGCACAATCGGCAGGTCGCCGAACAGATAACCTGCGTAGGTAAACAGCAATACCCACAACAACGCCCCTACCACATTATAGAGAGCAAAGTGGCGGTAGCGCATATGCCCCATACCGGCGACAAACGGCGCGAATGTTCTCACAATCGGCACGAAACGCGCCAGAATAATCGTTTTACCGCCGTGTCGGGCATAAAACTGATGTGTTTTATCCAGATAACTGCGGCGAAAAATTTTCGAATTCGGGTTACTGAACAGCTTTTCCCCGAACAAACGCCCAATAGTGTAGTTGACGGCATCCCCCAGAATGGCCGCCGCAACCATCAGCGCCACCATGGTGTGCACGTTCAAATCGTTACTCGGTAGCGCCGCCAGGCGCACCAGCAACAAACAACAGGGAATCCCCCGGTAGGAACGGCGTCACCACCAGGCCCGTTTCGCAAAACAGGATCAAAAACAGAATCGCATAAATCCAGACACCGTATTGCGCAACCAGTTCCGCGAGGTGAACATCAAGAGGTGAACATCAATATGCAGAATAAAATCGATGATAAAGCGTATAAACGCGACAAGTTCCATCATGGGCATTTTTCACGGCACAGCGCCGTGACTATCCTCATCAGTGTTTAGTGTGGACACAGGCGCAACTGCCCGCCACAGGTCAATCTTCCAGAAACAGCGGGCCCATCGGCAACGCTGGCAGTTCGAAACGCACCGGATAATCTACCGCGACCAGATAAAGACCGTCTGCGCGCGCCGTGGCGGCCGCCAGCGTGCGATCTTTGGCAGCCAGCAATTCGGCTATCCAGGATTCAGGCTGATTGCCGCACCCCACTTCCATCAGGCTGCCGACGATATTGCGCACCATGTGATGCACAAACGCATTGGCTTTAATATCTACCACGATGTAAGCACCATGACGCGTAACCTTTAAATGATTTACATTGCGCCACGGCGTGCGCGACTGGCATTGCACGGCGCGAAACGAGGTAAAATCATTCTCGCCCAGCAGACACCGTCCGGCACGTACCATGCGCTCTGCATCCAACGGGAAGTGAAAATGGGTTACCCCCTGCGCCAACACCGCAGGGCGGTAACGGTGATTAAAGATAATGTAGCGGTAGCGGCGCGCCGTCGCGCTGAAACGCGCGTGGAAATCCTCATCCACCGTTTTAACCCAGCGCACGGCAATGTCCCGTGGTAAATGGGCATTGACGCCCATGGTCCAGGCGGCATCTTTACGCTGTGCCTGGGTTGTAAAGTGCACCACCTGCCCGGTAGCATGCACGCCGGCATCGGTTCTGCCCGCACAAAACACAGTAATCGGCTCATCGGCTACCTTGCTCAGTGCCTGCTCCAGATGCCCTTGCACGCTTCCCACTTCGGCCTGACACTGCCAGCCATAATAGCGGCTGCCGTCGTACTCAATGCCCAGAGCCACCTTGATAATTTCTGGCCCCTGCGGCAAATTACTGTCTGACATTACCCCAGATACTCCTGCACCAGCCGCTCTGCCGTCTCCACTGCCATCAACGCGCCGCCAAAGCGCACGTTATCCGCCACCGACCAGAATTGCAGCAGTTCGGGAATATCATAGTCGTTACGCAGGCAACCTATCTTAAGTTGAACGTTGTCAGAGGCATCCTCCACCTGCGTTGGGTAGTCATCTTCATCACTGAGTTGCACATCCTCAGCACGCGCGAGTTCATCTCGGGCTTCTTCCGCAGACAGCGGACGCAGTGCTTCAAGGTGCACGACCTGTGCATGCCCATAAAACACCGGAGCCTGCACGCAGTTAACGGAAATCGGCAGCCCTTCGTCCTGCAACACCTTGCGTACCTGATCCACCAGACGACGCTCTTGCGCCACGCTACCTTGCTCGTCTGCCAGCAACGGCAGCAAATTGAACGCCAGCTGTTTATCAAACAGGCCCGGCTCCGGTGGAATGCCGTTCAGCTAGCGAGCGCTTTGCCCTGCCAAATCGTCTACGGCCGCTTTACCCAACGCAGAGACCGAAAGCAGGTTGGTGACGTGAAGACGTGACAACCCCGCCTGATGATCAACCAGCGGTTTGATAGCCAGCAACAGTTGGCTCACCAGATTATCTGCCACCGCAACAATATTACGGTTGCGGTAATCAGCCAGCACGTGCGTATTGACGCCCGGCACCACCAACGGGACATCCGGCTCCAGTGCGAACAGGTCGCTGCTGTCAATCACCAGGCAGCCCGCATTACCTGCCTCTTCCGCATAACGTGCGCTCGCCTCACTGCCAGCAACAAAAAAGGCCAATTGCGCCTGAGACCAATCGAAATCGGCCGCATCCTCGACCTGCCAGGATTTACCGTTGACCCGCACGGATTCCCCCACGCTGCGCTCACTGGCTAGCGGATAGAGCGTACCTACGGGAAACGCGCGCTCTTGCAACAACTCCAGCAGCGCCGTTCCCACCGCACCCGTTGCGCCCAATAGCGCAATATTCCAGCCGTCAAACATGTGGTGTTCTCCCATTCGTCAATACCTCTTGCTCGGGCGGTGTATCACCGCCCGAATACCCTACGCTAAAAACGTCGTATTTCATGACACCCTCTCGCCCACTAGGGCAAGATGGCAGTGAAGCCTAATGCATTCAGACAGGCCACGCTGGCCTCATCAGAACAAGTGACTCGCAGCGAAGACCATTCGCGGCGCTCCTGATAGTGTTTACGTAGACGATCAAATCCGCCAGATTGCCCCGCAGACTGGCGCAATAGCGCATCGTCACGGCGTACATCATACACCAGATGTACCAGACGCTTAAGCAGCGCTTGATCGAGAGGGGCAGTGAGATGGACATCCGTGATATCCGGGACAGGTAACGGCGACGCCAGCGGCACCTGCTGAGGCTGACCCATAAACTGGCACAACGCTTCAAACACCTGCGTGGTGCCGCGCGCTTTGCCTTCCAGGGTATAACCAGCAATATGTGCCGTACCGACATCAGCACGCGCCAGCAAATCCAGAGACAACCCCGGTTCCGGCTCCCACACGTCCAGCACTACGCGCAGATCTTTGCCCTGCTGCAACGCCCGCAGCAGCGCAGCGTTATCCACCACGGGACCGCGGCAGGCGTTGATCAGAATACGCCCCGCCGGCCAGGCTGCCACCCCATCATCGATGAGATGAAAGGTGTTATCCGGGCCCCCCTTCGTCAACGGCGTATGCAGCGTGAGAATATCAGCTTCACGCAGTAACGTATCCAGAGGCAAAAAAGGACCGACATCGCCGTTGCGCGCCCGTGGAGGATCGCACAGCAAGGTTTTCACGCCCCAGGCATTAAGACGTGCCTGCAAACGTCGCCCGACGTTGCCCACGCCAACGATACCGACTGTTTTGTCGCGCAGTTGAAAACCATCGCGCTCCGCCAACATCAACAGCGCAGAGAACACGTATTCCACGACTGCAATAGCATTGCATCCCGGCGCCGCCGAAAAGCCCACACCCTGCTCGCGTAGCCAGGTTTCATCGACATGATCGGTGCCTGCCGTCGCACTGCCGACGAAGGTCACTTCCGTCCCCGCCAACAGTGCGGCATTGACCGGCGTGACGGAGCGTACCATCAGGGCTTGCACCTGTGCCAGCGCCTCCACGGGCAGCGGCCTTCCCGGCACGGCCACCACGTCACCCACGCGGCTAAACAGCTCGCGTGCATACGGCATATTCTCATCAACCACAATTTTCATGTACGACCCCTGTCAGACTACGCTTGCAAGAAAAACAGGGGCACTATTTTGCCACCGAATGGTAAATAATCCCAACGCTATCCCAATAGCTTAGGGTCTGGCTCGATACCCTTCCGGCGTGGCTCCACTTTGCTGGCGAAACATGGCGATAAAAGCCGATGAAGAACTGTAGCCGACCTCCAGCGCCACTGACTGCACGCCCATACCCTGTCGCAGCAATGCCAGCTCTTGCAGGTAGCGCAGCCGCTGTCGCCACTCGCTAAACGACATACCGAGCAATGCCTGGCAGCGCCGAGAAAGCGTGCGCTCGGTGCTGTATACCTCGTTTGCCCATTGCGCCAAAGTACGGTTATCCGCCGGGCACTGCTCCAGCGCATGCAGCACCGGAGCCAGCAGTCGATCGTCAGTTCCCGGCAAATAGTTACGCTGACGCGGTGCCACCGCCATTTGATCGCACGGCACGCGACACAAGCGCAGATCGGGTTTGTCATGTGGAATCAAAACATTGC
Source organism: Symbiopectobacterium sp. (assembly GCF_047692315.1). Classification (GTDB taxonomy): domain Bacteria; phylum Pseudomonadota; class Gammaproteobacteria; order Enterobacterales; family Enterobacteriaceae; genus Symbiopectobacterium. The sequence continues at coordinate 114,774 of NZ_JBLLJS010000020.1, forward strand.
GCGCAAACAAATCATCTTGAATCGCCTTAAACAACGGGCCGACCTCAAGCAAACAAGGCGTTTCGGGAAGTTCACCACACCAGCGCGTATCAAAATTGATGGTGCGAATGGTGGCCTGACGTTGGTTATAGCATGCATGCTCCACACCGTGCGGTAACCAGATGGCAAAATGGGTCGGTGCCCAAAAACGCTCATGTTCAAGACGCAGGACGACAACACCAGAAACCACATACAGCAACTGTCCCCACTCATGGCGATGAGGCAAGTATTCCGTATCGGCACTGACCGCCTCTGAACGCAAAAATACACCGTGTAGCGGTATACCTTCAGGGCGGTAGTAAGATCGTTGCCGGGTCATGTTGTCTGCCTTGCCGTTAAAGATGTCTTGTTTTCACTATATATAACGAACCCGCCTGTCGTAAACTGGCTCACCCAGTTAATGAGAATCATTATCATGCAAGCGTTATTCCCCCTCATCGCCGTCCTGTTCTGGTCTTTTAACGTGATCGTCAACAAGCTCTCCGTTGGCGTCATCGATCCGGCTGCGATGTCATTCTACCGCTGGCTGTTGGCCTTTCTGGTGCTGACACCCTTTATGTTGCCTCAACTGCGACACCATGCTGACACCATCAGGCAACACTGGGGAAAATTGCTGTTGCTGGGGTTTCTCGGCATGGTGCTGTACCAAAGCATGGCCTATTACGCGGCGCACAGCATCAGCGCGCTGATGATGGGCATTCTGGTTTCATTGATCCCATTGTCCACGGTGTTGATCAGCCTTCCGCTGCTCGGCGTGGTACCCACATTGGGCTTACTGTGCGGCGCGCTGCTCTCCTTCTTTGGCATTACCTGGCTTATCAGCGGTGGGCATCCGGCGCTGATTCTGGCCCAGGGCATCGGGCGCGGCGAAGTCATGATGTTTATTGCCGCATCGGCATATGCCTTGTATGGCGTATTGACCAAACGTTGGTCCATTGCTTTGCCGACCTGGGTGTCTCTCTACGTGCAAATTGCCTTTGGCGTCGTGCTGTTGGCTGACAGCATCTCCTTGAACGCGCAAAATATTCCCCTGGTGTTGTTTGCCGGTATTTTTGCCTCGATTCTGGCACCCTGGATGTGGATCGCGGGGGTGATGCGCATCGGAGCCAACAATGCCAGCATTTTCATTAACCTGACACCAGTATTTACCGCAATGATCGCCGTAACGTTCCTGCACGAAGCGCTGCACAGTTATCACGTGGTAGGTGGGGTCATGGTATTGTTTGGGGTTGTTATGGCGCAGCGTGTACGAACGCCGCTCTATCGACGCAAAGCCATTTGCACGCCAAATGCCAATATGCCACCTGAGCAAACGCGTGAAGCAGACGCAAATCACAAATAAGGCGGTATTTTCCCCGATGATCTGACTATTCTTGCACCTGACACCTTGCTATGATTTCTGTTGCCTATTCAGGGCTCCCGGGGGAATGCGGGGTGCCTTTCACGCAGCAAGGAGTCCATCATGCAGCCTGTCAGCAGTCCGGGAACCCCGACGCCTGGAGATCGCCCCCCCGCGTCGCCGGCTTCAGCCATTACGTCATCGTCTTCCAATACGGCGGCGGCGAACTCCCCGTTGACCTTTACCCAACGCGCTACGCTGGATACGCTGGTGGTTAAGCTACAGGCGCTGACGTCGCTGAGTAACAATGCCATCTGGACCACGCTGCGTCAGGATATCGGCCTGGCCCCTAACCAGACGCTGCTCGGTCAGCATTTTACTGCCGCCGAGCAGTCATTGCAGAACCAGCTTGTCCAGGCTCAGGTACAACAAAACAGCGCGTGCCACCCGTTGTTGCAGCGTCTGACCGATCTGCTACCGCAAGGAAATAACAGCCAGCGCGTTACCCAGTTTTTGCGTCAGGAATTTGGTCACACCGAGCTAAAAGCGCTGACCCAGCCTCAGCTACAGCGGGTGCTGACCATGCTGCAAATGCCGCAGGATGCGGCGACAACAAATCCCGCCCCCAGCAGAGCTCCCACGCTTGCGACTACGCTGGTGCAAAATGCGCTCACCAATGTCGCTACCAATGCGGCGACCACTGCCCTGCTGCAACGCCCGCTGTCTAGCGTCGAGCAGAACAGCCTGAATCAGATGGTAGTGCGATTATCAGCGCTGTTCGGGGAGCCAACAGAAAAAATCTGGACCTCACTGACGGCAATGCAACACCAGCCGCCGGGCACCTCGATTCCCGCGCGCCACCTGCCGCTCCTGATGCAATATTTGCAAACGCAAACCGACCTGCACCATTTGCTGACTACCGGCAATGCGCACAGCGACGCACCAGCAACGGCGGCCGCAGCCGCGACCATGGCGACCACGGCGGGCAATACGGCGCAGCCTCCAATGACGGCGACCCTGTCCGCATTGCACACGCTGTTTCAGCCCGCGCTGGAAGCCAATGAACAGCAGTTGTTGCTGGACTATAGCCAAAACCGTTTCAATGCCGGGGTACAGACACCGCTCACCCAGCCTCAGCTCAACGAGCTGGTGACCTTTTTGTTTGCTCACCGCATGCAACGATCTTCCGAAGGGGGGCTGACAATACAGATCCTGTTCCCTCATCCACAGCCGATTACCAACCCGCTGGTTGCCGCGTTGCCACCCGCTTTGCAGTCGGTGTTCAACAAACCGCTGTTTTGGCCGATTGTCAGCTTTTTCGTGGTGATGTTTCTGCTGTGGATACTGTTTTAATCGGCAAAAAAAACCGGGGCACAAGGCCCCGGTTCAGAAAAACGGACTATCGATTACTGCAACTTACGCATCACCAACGTGGCGTTGGTGCCGCCAAAACCGAAACCGTTGGACATGACAGTCGTCAGCTTACGCTCGGTCGGCTCGGTCACGATATTCATGTTCTGCGCCAGTTCATCCAGCGTATCAACGTTAATGCTCGGCGCGATGAAATCGTGCTCCAACATCAGCAGAGAGTAGATAGCTTCCTGTACGCCCGCCGCGCCCAGAGAATGCCCGGTCATCGCTTTGGTCGCCGAGATCGGCGGGACGGCGTCGCCAAACACATGACGGATCGCCCACAGCTCTTTGACATCGCCCACTGGCGTAGACGTGCCGTGGGTGTTGATATAATCGATAGGGGTATCCACATCCTGCATCGCAAGCTTCATGCAACGCACGGCACCTTCGCCTGAGGGGGCAACCATGTCGGCACCGTCAGAGGTTGCGCCGTAGCCAACCACTTCAGCGTAGATGTGCGCGCCGCGCGCCAGCGCATGTTCCAGCTCTTCCACCACCACCATACCACCGCCGCCAGCAATCACAAAACCGTCGCGATCGGCATCATAGGTGCGGGAAGCTTTTTCCGGCGTTTCATTGTATTTGGTGGAAAGTGCGCCCATGGCATCAAATTCACAGGCCAGCTCCCAGCACAGCTCTTCACCACCGCCAGCAAACACGATGTCCTGTTTGCCCAGTTGAATCTGCTCCACCGCATTACCGATACAGTGCGCAGAGGTGGCACACGCGGAGCTGATGGAGTAGTTCACACCTTGAATTTTAAAGGGGGTCGCAAGACATGCAGAAACCGCCGATCCCATTGCTTTGGTGACCACATACGGGCCAACCGCTTTCAGGCCGCGCGAGCTGCGCATGGCATCCGCACCAAACACCTGAGAGCGCGCAGAACCGCCTGAGCCGGCGATCAGACCTACGCGTGGATTGTTCTGATAAACTTCAGGGGCCAGCTTGGCGTCTTCAATGGCTTGTTCCATTGACAGAAAAGCATAGACAGAGGCATCGCTCATGAAACGCACGACCTTACGTTCAATGAGGCCGGCGGTGTCCAGCTTCACATTGCCCCAGACGTGACTACGCATGCCGGAATCTTTCAGCTCTTGAGAGAACGTAACACCCGAGCGGCCTTCCCGCAACGATGCCATGACTTCCTGCTGGTTATTACCAATGCTTGAGACGATCCCCAGGCCAGTAATCACTGCACGTTTCATTCAATACCTCTTTCCGCATAAATGTATTTTGGGATTTCGCCACGCACTTTAGCGTACAGATGTAAGCTGAACAAGTCCGATCACCCAACCTTTTACAAAATTTGCGCCACGGGCACCCGCTGAGTAAAATCGCGCTATCGCTTTAAAAATGAGCCAATTATCGTGAAAGACCATGCTATTCAGCACGGTACACTCTCCTGGAACGAACAAGGTACACCTGTTTCGCAACAGTTTGATGACGTTTACTTCTCAAATCAGGATGGGCTGGAAGAAACCCACTATGTTTTTTTGCAGGGCAATCATTTTCCGACGCGCTTCCTTGAGCACGATCGCCCACTGAGTGTCATCGCTGAAACCGGCTTCGGCACTGGCCTGAACTTTTTGACGCTGTGGGAAGCCTTCGTGCATTTTCGCGCGCAGCACCCGCATGCTACGCTGCGTCGCCTGCACTTTGTCAGTTTTGAAAAACTCCCTTTGCGCGTGGACGATCTGGCGCTGGCACACGCCCACTGGCCGACGTTTGCCCGTTACGCCGAGGAACTGCGGCACGCGTGGCCGTCAGCGCTGCCCGGCTGCCATCGCCTCATTCTGGCTGACGGCGCCATCACCCTTGATCTGTGGTTTGGTGACATCAACGATCTGCTGCCCACGCTGGACGATTCGCTGACGCATCAGGTTGACGCCTGGTTTCTCGATGGCTTTGCCCCGTCTAAAAACCCGGACATGTGGACGGAGAACCTGTTTCACGCCATGGCGCGCCTGTGCCGAGCACAGGGTACTTTCGCGACCTTTACCGCCGCAGGATTTGTGCGTCGAGGCTTGCAACAGGCGGGCTTTGAGGTGCAAAAAATCAAGGGGTACGGGCAAAAACGCGAAATGCTGTGCGGTGTGTTACCCCATGCCATCCCTGCGGCGGCGGTAACACCCTGGTATTCGCGGCCGGCAGCGAGCACTACAGATAATATCGCCATTATCGGCGGTGGCATCGCCAGCGTGCTGACGGCGCTGGCATTGTTGCGCCGCGGTGCGTACGTGACGCTCTATTGTGAGGATGATGCTCCGGCGTTGGGGGCTTCCGGTAACCGTCAGGGCGCACTCTATCCGCTGCTTAACGACAAACACGATGCGCTTTCCCGCTTTTTCGCCACGGCGTTTGGCTTTGCCCGCCGTCAATATGACGCGCTAGGGCAAGCCGGTATTGCCTCTGAGCATGACTGGTGTGGCGTGAACCAGATTGCCTACGATGAAAAGAGCGCGCGAAAAATCACACAAATTTTGCACGGCGATTGGCCAACCGATTTGGTCACTCCGCTCAGTGTTGATGAGATGGATGCAACGATTAGCGATAGGTTTTCCTGGTCTGAGCTATGCCGAGGGCGGCTGGTTGTGTCCGGCAGAGATGACGACGAATGCGCTCAAGCACGCGCAATCGCTCGGGCTGGCGGCTTACGTTGGCTAACGAGCAGCAGCTCGTCCATCCTGCGGTGGTCCTGGCTAACGGACACGCGCTCAGCGCCTGGCCGCAAACCCAACATCTTCCTTGCTATGCGGTGCGCGGTCAGGTGAGCCATATCCCGACGACGCCACTAATGCAACGCTTGCAACGCATGCTCTGTTACGACGGTTATCTGACGCCCGTCAGCCCTCGCCATCAACAGCACTGTATCGGCGCCAGCTATCAGCGCGGCGTGGTTGCCACCACGTTTAGCGCGGACGAGCAGCAGGAAAACCACCAGCGCCTCGCGGCCTGCTTGCCAGAGGCAACATGGGTGAATGACATTGACGTCAGCGACAATGCAGCACGTCAGGGGGGTACGTTGCGCCATTCGCGATCATCTGCCGCTGATCGGCGCCGCGCCGGATTACCCGCAAACGCTACAGGAATACGCCACACTGGAGACGCAGCAGCACACGCCGGAAAGGGTAGCTCCGGCACCGGTTCATCCCGATCTGTTCATTATCGGCGCGCTTGGGTCGCGCGGGCTGTGTTCCGCTCCGTTGGCCGCAGAGATCCTGGCCGGGCAACTGTACGGCGAGCCGTTGCCTCTGGATGCACCAACGCTCGCCGCGTTGAATCCGAACCGTTTTTGGGTAAGAAAACTGCTAAGAGGCAGAGTGGTGTAATCCACGCTATTACAGATTCAGCGTGGTGGAATAGCGCCAATGCGTGCCGAGATCGTTGATGGGCTGATAACTGAGCGCCTGTCCGACGATCGCGCGGTTTATCAGCAGGTTTACGCTGGACGTCGGAGCCACCATCATGCTGCCCAGACGTTGTTCAGCATAGCTGATGTCTGTCAGCGTCATATGCCAAGGGGTGGGATTGGTGACCTGCAACTGCGCTCCGTCCCTGCCTTGCAGCAAACGAAAACGCAGTTGCTCGCCATCAGACTCATTGGGGTCGCCCAACCCGGCCGGCCGGATAAACACTTTCAGGCGCAGACGCAGCGGCAACACCACGTTTTGCGTATGGCGTGTCATCTCTGCCGTATTCGGTGAGATTTGATAGACGTTAAGCCACAGCAGCGATTCCTTGTCATTGGCAACCCCCTGACGTGAGGTGAGCAGCAAACGCAAGGAGCGCGCTTCGCCTGGCTTCATACTGAATACCGGCGGTACGGCGATCAGCGACGTCGTGGCGCGCTCTGGCGGCGTCAACGGATCGCCGTCATCGCTCCAGACCTGAACCAGCGTGGGCTGTTTTTCTGAATTGGAGAGAATCAGCGATGTCGACATCTCGCCGTCATGCAAAATCACACGCGTGCCTTCAATATTGACCACACCGAATGCGGGCACAGAGCCCATCAGCCAAAGTGCGCAAACCATCCCGCCGATGGCTTTCTATACGCTACTGAAAACTGACCATGATCTGCAATTGCGCATTGACTGTCCCCGGCGTAATCGGTTGTTGATTAATCGCTTCCAGCGATGCAGTAAAATCCCCGGCGTAAATTTCTGTGCTGCCGCCAGACACCCTGGTGGTCAAATCTTTGAAGGCATACCACCCGCGCGGGTTGCCGGTGCCGTATGACGTCAAATCCGGCAGCAGGTTGATCGCCTGGCCTTTACTGTTGAAAATACGGATACCAACGCCAGAGGCCTCGCCCGCCCCCGTGCCGTACTGATTATCCAGCAACCAGGTCAAACCGCCGCCGCTGGTGACTAACCCCAACGACCGTGCCGCCGCCACTGCGGCGGGCTTATTCACCAGAAACCCCATCGAAACATTCGCAGCAGTGAGTGTTGATACGCTGGTGCTGGACAATGCCCCGGATTCACACTGTAATGGTGACGGAGGACCCGGTACGGCTGGTGCCTCCCTGACGCAGTTGATTGGCAGTGATCAACGGCAGCATCACGACATTAGGAAAATCATCCACCCGACAAGACGCACCGCGCACAAAGGTTACGCCCGTCGCGTACAGGCTCCAGGTACCTGGCCAGTCGTAGGGCCACCCTTCGTATTTAGTTGCCGAATCAGCACCTTCGGTGACATTCGTACTCAACCCCGGGCCTTTAAATGCAGTATAGCCATGAGGCTGGCTGTAGAGGTAGGTATAGCGATTATAGGCGTTGCCATACCAGGTGGTGCTGTCGATGCGAAACACCTCCATCAAGACATCGCTGAAGGCACTGGCGGGGATATAAATATAGGTGCCGTGAGAGAACCAGTCCGACGGCGTCAGTTGCCTTCCTTGCCAGTAGCGGGAAAAGCAGGCATCGGTCTTTAAATGAGTGAGCCTGACGGCAACATTGCGCACATAGCTGTAGTAAGCGCCGTCTATCTCACTGGCGGCATACATACCGGCATAACCGCTATCGCCATTGGTGGCATACATTTCAAACAGGCTGCTGGCATCAGCCACCGCGCAGCGAAACAGGATCTGGTTGGCGGTAAATGCTGTCTGTGCGCCCTGACTCAGAAAGCTGATTGAGCTGCTCACCAGTAAGGTTCCTGACGGCTGAAAAGTACCGCTGCTTAAGCTTATCACGCCGGGCATGCCGATGTTTCTGCCGTTACAGGTATCATATGCTCCATTCCAGGCGGTCGCGGTATAACCCGCATTTCGCGCTGCCTGCGATAAGGATGTTGTGCTGGTGACGCGAATACAGGCGCTGTAGGCAGTCTGGCACCCGAGCAACAGCAATGCCAACCAGAATGTCATACGCAATGTCATGGCGACCTCCGTGGCTGACAAGGCAGATCAAGATGGGTGAAAGCGTCGCTGCCGCGTGGCGGTAAACGGTAACTGACCGCACACTGTTCTCCGGCCTGCGGCCCCCAGGTTACCTGCAAGTTACCGCATTCTTCGCAAGACGGGCATAGATTTGTCCACCTCGCCCAACCATGCCAACGCTGTTACCCGCCGCATCTATCACATCGGCCCCATCGGGGGAAAGCTACCGTCTTCCAGATACGTGGCGATCAGTACAGCCCGGCCTTGCAGTGTAGAAAAACTGACCTGCGTCACAGAGCGCCCACATAGGGGACCAATCGCTGGCTGCCGTCCTGCAATTCGGTTTCATCATTCATGGTGCTGGCATCCAGCGTGATGGTGTTGTAACGGTAGGGCGCCAGCGACGGCAGGATGGCGTAGCCAAAGCGATCGATAGTTGCACCCTGCCCATTACGCACCATCGCCCCTTCGGCACCTGGCGCACGAATCAAGGCAAAAGTATCGCTGGCATAAGGCCCGAGCGTGATTCCGCCCTGATGCAATACCAGCGTACTGGCGGCTCCCACGCCAAACTGACGGTAGTTGTCCACCTTGCGCCACAGAGGCACGCACCGAGCCAAGGGAAGTGCTTTGCTGTGCGCTGCCGCCAAATGTCATGGCATTGCCGCCGTGTTGATAATCTTCAACCCTGGTGTAGGCAGACCAGGTGAACTGACTGTTGTCGCCCGAAGCCCCTGCCACACTCAGCGTGCCTGAGCGCGAGGCTCCTGTCCGGTTCATGTCCAATGAGACCGTGGAGCGGGTATTCCCGACATCAAAGGGGACAGAAAAACCGAGCGCGACAAGGGTTTCGGTATAGCGTTGCTGACCGGTGTTGTCATAGTCTCCGTCATTAACGCTGACAAAATTACGCCCACGATCCCAAACGGTGCGCTGACGCGCCACGCTCAGGTTATAGCTGATGTTGCGCCAGGTGTTATTGTAACCAAGTTGCAGTTGGGTGACGCGTGATGACTCGCCGTAGTAGCTACTGGTGCTGGCAGACATATTCAGCATGTCCCAGGAACCCATCGCCTGACTCACCGTGGCAGAGAAACGGTTTTTTTGGTTCAGACTGTCTGACCAGTAATTTCCATCATTGCGGTACTGGCGGCGCTGGCCGAGTACATCTTGCAGATCGCGAAAACCGGTGGTGGAGTAGTGCCAGGCTGCCAACACCACGCTGGTACCCGAGGTAAAAGTGCGGCCATAGCTGAGTTCACTGCGCCAACCCGCTTCGGTATGACCATTCACATCCGCGTGTGACCAGGTCGCGTTCGTCCCTATTGCCCCTAAGGGGGTGGCGATCACGGTGCCAAGCGGCCCCGCCACATAGTCATCTGCAACGCGCACAAACACATTGTTGAGCCCATGCTGGACAACCCCTCCGACAAACTGGTTATCGAGACTGTTAAAATGACGCACGCGCCCCAGCGCCACTTCGTATTGCCAGTTCCCGGGGAGCACAGAATCGGGCACGGAGGCATAAGGCACAGTAAGGGTCGAAACCCGTCCGTTGGCCTCAATGACCTCGACCCGCAAGTCTCCGCGATCCTGCGCGTTATACAAATCACGGATAACAAAAGCGCCGGGCGGAACGATGGTTGCATAGATAATTTGCCCTAATTGCCGTACCACCACGCGCGCCGACGCCCCCGCCACACCGCGCACTTCTGGTGCAAATCCTCTGCGCCCTTGCGGCCACATACGCTGATCGCTGGCAAGCTTGAGCGTTATTCGCCGTGCCGGTATTGCCCAGGTTGCCCGCGCTGGTAACCTGATTACCGACAAATACCGTGGAAACCGTCATGCCGTCGGCATCACCCGTACAGCCGCTCACACCGATATCAAAGGTGGTTTGCCCAGCAGTTTGGCCCGCAGCATTCAGTTGGCTGGCACTGACTGTCGGCAGTAATACGACGGGTGATGCGTTATTACCATTGACCGAAACCTCACAGGTTTCGTCCGCGACTTCACCCTGAAAAGAAATGGTATTGTCAGAAGCCAGTGCCATTCCCGGAACGACAACCAGTGAAGCAACAAAACCAAAAGCTACAGCATATTTATTCAGCATCATTTATCTATTCTCTGTCATCAAAGTTAATTTATTACCCTCAACACGAGGGTAAAGATATAACGAGATAACGCATCATTAACTCTGATTCCTTGCAGAATATAACCTGTCAGTTTAACAGGCCAGGCAGCTGCTTTTATTCCTTGCTGCTGTAGCATCACTCGTTGATGGCTATTATTCCGGATATTATAAAGAGAAGTTTACTGTGCGTATATAATTTAATCAGAATAGTGTAAAGATACGCGAAAGTACGAAAAATTTATTTACCAATAGAAATAAATTATTTTGCAAGATATTGTTTTTAAACAAAACACCCGCTTGCGCGGGAATAGTCACAGGATGAGAAATAATACTATTTCTCATCTTTCTAACCCATTCAGATCTATTTATCAGTTGATTTTTGAGGCGCGCTGAAATAAATCTTCCCACATGCCATTGACCAATATCTGATCCGGCGGCGAAAGCTCACCGTTTTTAATCGCTTGCTGCACGCTGCCGCAAACGCGCTGATAGAGCGCCTGAACAGTGGTTTCGCCCTGCTCTTCAGCCTCCGCCACTGCCAGCGTCAAATGACCGCACAGGTAGCCACCGGCAAAAAGTTCATCATCGCTGGCACGTTCTACCATATCATCAATCAGCGCGAGAATACGCGCTTCACATTCTGCGATCATCTAACATCCTCACTATTAACGTTTATCCGCATCAGTTGAGATCGGCGGGATACGGGAACTGCTCCGCCGTCAAAGGCGGCGTATTGTAAAACGATTGTAATGCACGAATAAAGCGCAATGGCCGTGCCGGGATACCCTGCTCGAGATACGTCATCACTTGCGCATGTACTTTACGCTGAAAAGCAATGCGATCCGGCTCGATATCGCCTTCCAGATTGTCGCAACTCACATTAAAGGGAAAGCCAGATGCCACGCAAAACAGCCAGTCAAACGCCTGTGGCTTGATTTCTACCTGCTCAAATTGCCCCTGCGTTGCCGCATCACGCCCATCCGGGCAGTACCAATAGCCAAAATCGACCAGCTTGCGTCGCGCTTCACCGGCAATACACCAGTGTGAAATTTCATGGAATGCGCTGGCATAAAACCCATGGGCGAACACAATGCGATGGTCAGGGAGTTGTTCATCGGCGGGCAGATAAATAGGCTCATCATCCCCTTTCACCAGCCGAGTGTTATAGTCCTGTTCAAAGCACTGCGCGAATAAGGTGATGAGATCGCGGTAATCGTGCGTGGTGCTTAGGGTAGATGTGGTCATGACCAAAGATGTCCCATCCATTGGGCAATATCGCTGCCGTGGTTATCATAAATCAGCTTCACGCTCATGCAGGCCGACACAATCACCAGCATCGGTCGGATCAGCTTTTTCCCCTTATTGAGCACCATGCGAGCCCCGAGACGCGCGCCCAACACCTGCCCTACCAGCATCACCAGACCGACACCCCAGAACACCTGACCGCCCAGAATAAAGAACAGCAACCCGCCAAAGTTGGAGGTGAAATTGAGCACCTTGGCATGCGCCGTGGCTTTGGGTAGGCTGAAACCGCTGAGCGTGACAAACGCCAACGCATAGAAAGAGCCCGCCCCCGGACCAAAGAAACCGTCATAGAACCCGATACATCCGCCCGCCAAAAAGGCAAACGGAAGGCCAGACAAGCGCTTCTGGCGGTCTTCATCGCCAATTTTTGGCATTAACAGGAAATAGAGCCCGATGCCGATCACCAACACAGGCAGGATCTGGCGCAAAAAATCCGCGTGAATCTGCTGAATCAACCATGCGCCAAACGTTGAGCCCAAAAAGGTTAACGCGATGGGCAGCTTTTGTTCACTTAATTTCACTGCGCGCTGACGGACAAAATAGAGACTGGCAGAAAAAGAGCCACCGACCTCTTGCAGTTTATTGGTTGCCAGAGCCTGTGCAGGGCTCAGACCCGCCGAGAGCAAAATAGGGATGCTGAGTAACCCGCCCCCACCCGCGATAGAATCGATAAAACCGGCAAGCGCCGCAAAAGCAAACAACACCCCGAGCATTTCGGGGCTGATCAAAAACCATTCCATGACTTAGTTCACCAACAGATGTTTATCGAGTAATGCCTGGCACGAGGCCGGTAACGGGGGTGGCGTTTTCACTGGCGCTTCAGCGCTCGGCTGGCGTGGCGTAAACCAACTGCTCAGCTCTGCCCCGCAACCGTCGCCAACGGGTGGGGCTTCTTGATCCTGACATTCCAAGCTATCCGCCGGGCAGCGTAACCGCACGTGCATGTGCGCCCGGTGCGCAAACCAGGGGCGCACTTTACGCAACCAGTCACGATCCTGCCCTGCTTCCTGGCACAGCTGTTTCTTGATTGCCGGATTGACGAAGATGCGGGTGACCTCATTATCCTGCGCTGCCAGTTTGATCAGCGCCGTCACCTGCGGTTGCCACAAGCGCGGGTTAACCTGACGACCGTTGGCCGCCACCAGATCGATGGGTTGTGGTTTCAGCAGTTGCTGGGCCGTCCAACGTTGCAACGGCATCTGTAACCAAATATCCGCATCCAGACCGGACTGATGGCTGGCATGGCCGATACTGAATCGACCACCTGCTGGCATCCCCATATCACCCACCAGCACAATACCACCGGTTTGCTGCTTCACTTTGGCGCTCAGTCGCGTGATAAACGCCAGCAAATCCGGATGACCGAAATAGCGGCGTTGATCGATACGCATCACCTGATAATTTACGGATTCCAACGGCAACGGCTGCGCACCGACAATACAACCGTTAGAGAACGCACCAATAGCCTGCGCCGCACCGGGCACCGGATGCGCGATCTCTTGCCACGGGGTTTTGCCCATACGCCCGCGCTCAGCAGCACAGCAATGGCCCCCCCACCAACCCTTTTTTCATGTTTAATTTACCAACGAGGAAACTGACTCACGACGTCCGCACACTGGGCGCGCTGACGCAACAGATGATCCATCAATACAATCGCCATCATTGCCTCCGCAATCGGCACTGCACGAATACCCACGCAGGGATCGTGGCGTCCGCGGGTGATCATTTCCGTTGCTTCACCCTGTCGGTTGATGGTTTTCCCCGGCACGGTAATGCTCGAGGTCGGTTTCAGCGCCAGATGCGCAACAATCGCCTGTCCGCTACTGATGCCGCCCAGAACACCGCCCGCATGGTTGCTTTGGAATCCCTGCGGGGTAATTTCGTCACGGTTCTCACTGCCTCGTTTGGCGACAACCGCAAATCCATCGCCGATTTCCACGCCTTTTACGGCGTTGATGCTCATCAGGGCATGAGCCAGATCCGCATCCAGACGATCGAACACTGGCTCGCCTAAGCCGGCGGGCACAGATTCGGCAACAACGCTCACCTTAGCACCGATGGAGTCGCCCTCTTTTTTCAGGGCACGCATCAGTTCGTCCAATGCATCAATCTTGTCAGCATCGGGGCAGAAAAACGGGTTCTGCTCAACGATATCCCAATCTTTCAGCTCGCAGGTGACATCGCCCATCTGTGCCAGATAACCACGCACCTGAATACCGTGTTTCATTTGCAGGTATTTTTTGGCAATGGCCCCCGCTGCCACGCGCATCGCGGTTTCGCGGGCCGAAGAGCGGCCACCGCCGCGATAGTCACGCACGCCGTATTTCTGTTCGTAGGTATAATCGGCATGACCGGGACGGAATACATCTTTAATCGCGCTGTAATCCTGAGAGCGCTGGTCAGTATTTTCGATGATAAGACCAATGCTGGTACCGGTGGTGACCCCTTCGAAAACGCCGGACAAAATACGCACTTGATCCGGCTCGCGGCGCTGGGTGGTATAACGAGAGGTACCGGGACGACGGCGATCCAAATCGCGTTGAAGATCCGCCTCGGTCAGCGGAATGCCCGGTGGTACGCCATCAACGATACATCCCAACGCAATACCGTGGGATTCGCCGAAGGTAGTGACGCGGAAGAACTGGCCAATACTGTTGCCCGCCATCACGGCTCCTTTCTGTGTTACATCGCTATTCTGTACAGCATTATGATTTATGTGGCCAGTATGTGCCCGGCATCAACGCTATGTTTATTGCCGATACGCGGCAAAATGGCTGTGGCAATCAACAAGCTGCGCTTTTGTCAGCGTAAATACGCCATCCCCTCCGTGCTCGAATTCAAGCCAGGTAAATGGAATATCCGGATATTGATCCATCAAATGCACCATGCTGTTGCCCACTTCACAAATCAGCACGCCCTGATCGTTGAGGTAATCCGGCGCGCAGGCCAAAATACGCCGTACCAAATCCAGCCCGTCATGGCCTGCGGCCAGCCCCAGCTCCGGTTCGCGGCGAAACTCTTGCGGCAAATCGGCCATGTCTTCCTCATCGACATAAGGGGGGTTGGTCACAATCAGGTCATACTGGAGCGGCGGTGACGCGCGGAACAGGTCGGAGCGAATCGGCGTTACCTGCTGTTCCAAGCCGTGTTGCTGGATATTGTGCTCAGCGACCGCCAATGCATCGCTGGAGAGATCGACGGCATCCACTTCCGCTTCGGGGAATGCGTGCGCGCAGGCAATCGCGATGCAGCCGCTCCCGGTACAGAGATCGAGAATATACTGCGGCTCAGCGGCAATCAATCCGGCAAACTGCTGCGAAATCAGCTCGCCAATTGGCGAGCGCGGCACCAGCACGCGCTCATCAACAAAAAACTCCAGCCCGCAAAACCACGCCTTGTTGGTCAGGTAAGCCACGGGCAGACGCTCATTCACGCGACGAATCACCCGCTCAACGATACGCTGACGCTCCGATAACGTCAGACGCGAGCCATACATATCCGCTGGGAAATCAAGGGGCAAATAGAGTGTCGGCAGCACCAGTTGCAGCGCTTCATCCCACGGATTATCTGTGCCATGACCATAATAGAGTTCGGCCGCGTTAAAACGGCTCACAGCCCAGCGCAGCATATCCTGCAAGGTATGCAGGTCGTTGACCGCTTCGTCGACGAAAATTTTATCCAAGTTAGTCCTCCACAGACCCCACCTGTCCGGAAATGCCGCTTAGTTTGCCATGAAGCCAACGACAAATCAGCAGATATCACCCGTCAGCGCAGAAATCCTACCTCTTTGCCTATCAATCGATTCACCGTCTTTCTCCTTAAGGCAATAGCGGGTTTGCTATTAAAAAGGTAGCGCAGGTGATATTACAGGTTACACTGGAGCAAATATGATTTATGGCACATGCCATATGAATTGATGCCCTGACGCCAGGCCGCCCCATCGGGAAGCAGATACGCCGACGTAAAAAGGACTGAGAGATTCACAACGGGGTGACCAAATGAGTAGAAAACACGCGTTGAATGACGACGACGCGCAACTGTTCCGTTCCTCGGTTGCCGGAACTAAAACGCTGCGCCAAGATACCTATGTGCACCGCCCTCAGCGCCCTCACCTCGAAGGGAAGCTACCGCCACGCAAGGCGTTACAGGAGCAGGTGGATGCCAGTTTTTATTTTTCTGACGAATTTCAGCCCCAGTTAGACAGCGAGGGGCCGATGCGCTATGTGCGCCCCGGCAGCAGTCACTACGAGTTGAAAAAACTGCGGCGCGGCGACTACTCCCCGGATCTGTTTCTCGATTTGCACGGATTGACCCAGTTGCAAGCCAAACAGGAGCTGGGCGCCCTGCTCGCAGCCTGCCGTCGTGAACACGTTTACTGCGCCTGCGTCATGCACGTCACGGCAAGCATATTCTCAAGCAGCAGACCCCGCTCTGGCTGGCACAACACCCCGATGTACTGGCTTTCCATCAGGCACCCAAAGAGTTTGGCGGCGACGCAGCGCTATTGGTGTTGGTGGAACTGGATGCGGCTTATGGCCAGACAAAAGCAGGCAGTGAAACGCCGCGATAATGCGCACTTTAGTGACGCATTATCGTAAGGCGTTCGCGACAGGTTATCGTCGTTCAGGATTTAAGCGTGAGCTGAGATGGGCCGATTTGCCAATCAAATATACCGGATCCGGTCTGCGCATCCAGCGTGACACAGGCCACTGCCGAGGTGGCAAACATCGGTGCACCCGTTTGCGGGCTGAGCTCCTCCACTAGATAGCCCACCAAGGGCAGGTGTGAGACGATCAATACTGATTCAATCCCCTCACCGGCCAAGGCCAACAGATAATCACCCACGAATGCAGCATCGCCTCCCGGAGTCAGCTCCGGCAAGCAATCTTCTTCATCGGGCAGAGAAAGGATACCACGCAAGGTAGACAGGGTTTGCTGAGCGCGGACATAAGGGCTAACCAGAACACGCGCGATGCCAATATTCTGGTCATGCAACCAGAAAGCCATCTGACGCGATTCTTCAACACCGCGCGCACTGAGCGGGCGAAGCGCATCGCTGGCTGCGTCAGGAACTGCATCACCATGACGCATGATCAAAACTTGCATATAACACCGTTATAGTAAAAAACTTCTTTATATTATGCTGTTAACGCATCTTACCCGAGCAATCCCATCCGTGCGGACACCGTCCGGGCTGGGGGCAAAAAGTGCCGTTTTGTTGCAAATTTAACCGAAGCACGAAAGACTTTTTTTACCTTACATAGGAAGCATGAGTCAACCGATTTGCGCATGCCGATAAAGAGGCGCGCACCACACTCTGCTGCCAACCCCGACATTGCGGCCAGATTACACAAACTAATCATATGGTTAAGCCTTCTTCTCGTTTTTGCTGCTTCCGTGATTGAGGAAAAAAAGCGAAAAACGACATTTTTGACATCGTTGCAAGGCAAAAAAATAGATTAAAAACCCATAAATAGTTACTATTTTAAAATTAAAAACCAACAGCATACATAATTTTGCTTTTTCATTTCTTTTTTCTTTTTATCAAAATACTTACATTGTTAAACAAGGGGGTGGCATCTATCTTTATGAAGAGTGTTTTATGTAAGTTATTATTAAATTTATTTAAAAGTCGTTCATAACCTATTATTCCGTGCCGCTGGCGATACCCGCGAAAGCACCGATTGCACCTTCTTTTTATTTATATTGCCCACCAGAGAAAGCAATGCTGTAAAAACAGGGTTAAAAGTTGATAACCCGCACGCTTTGCCGATTTTCCCTGTGCTGATTTGTCGCAGTGGAAATGAAAAACCTATGCGCTGCCTCTATTTCCACGGTTAAAACGCCATGGCGTTTACTAGGATTATCGTGCTCAGCGCTTGTACGAAGGAATGGCAATGAATAAACAAAAAGCTGCGCTCGCCACACTCTCTTCTTTATTCCTGTTTATGCCAACAACGTTTGTTGAAAGTGCCACCATTAGCGGCAATATCGGTGTTTCCCTGACGGTAAATTCGACCTGCCTTGTTAACAACCTGAGCAGTGGTACATTCGGAACGCTGGCCTTTGGCCAGGTAGCGGATTTAAACAACAACGTTGACGCCGAGGTGGGCAGTTCTGGCCTTTCAGTGCTCTGTTCGTCAGGTACCGCCGCCGTGCTCACTATCGGATCGGGTTCAAACGGCACCAGCTCCGTGCGCCGTCTCACCAACGGTGCGGGTACTCCGACACTGATTTCCTATCGACTTTACAGCAACAGTGCGCGCTCATCGGAAATTGCTATCGGTGGCACCCTTAACGTTCCCGCAGGAACAGGAGTAGCACAAACCGTGCCCATCTATGGCCAAATTGTCTCATCTGAGCAAACGCTCAAATACCCACCTGTAGGCAACTACACAGACACCATCACTGCAACGCTTACCTGGAACTGATCAACAGGAGAATCTTATTGCCATGAAGGCTTGCACAGGGAGAACCACGGGCATCAGCGCATGGCGGTTTTTCCGTGATGCTACGCCGCTACTGGTAATACTGCCTGGTTTTGCTAACCCGGTGTTTGCCGTCACGGTCAATGCGTCATTTGACGTGACTGCTACCTTGCAAAATGGCTGTCTGTTTGGCGTTAACAGCAGCAGCTCAAGCGACATGGGCACCCTCAATTTCGGCGCACAAAGTGCCACTGCCACCAATGTGAATGTGGCCAGCAGCGCAGGCAGCGGTTCCATCGTCGTTACCTGCACGCCTGGCGTGTCTGTCTCTATTGCGCTGGATTACGGCGCAAACGGCGGCAGCAGTGCACAGCGTTACATGAAAAACAGTGCAGGAACACGCACGCTGCCCTATCAGCTCTACCGTGACGCAGCGCGTTCTCAGGTATGGGGCACCGGCGCACTGGCACTCAGCGTCTCCTCTTTTCCTAGCACCACACAAACCTATACGGTGTATGCATGTATTTTGGCGCTACGCCGTTGCCTGCTGCCGGGCAGTATAGCGATAGTGTCACCATAAACGTGGCTTATTAACCGCGGAGGGAGGGCGGGCAGCAATCATTTTGATAAGCGTAGCGGCGTTAATAAATACAGCGTTATTAACAACAATAAGGCGTTGGCATGAAGATAATGAAAAGTAATGTGGGGCGATTTTTATGCGTTGTAGCACTGTTTGTCTGTTCAGGCGCATTTGCCGCCAGTTCTTTGCTGGTGTGGCCGATTTACAAAATTATCGAGGCCAATAACAGCAGTTCAGCGCTCTGGTTGGAAAACCGGGGGAATAATGTTGTTGGCCTGCAAATTCGGATTATGGCCTGGCGTCAGATGCAGTATGAGGATCGCTACGCCGATCAAACCGAGGTGATCCCGACCCCACCGTTTATCAAACTCGAACCTGGCCAGCGCAGCATGATCCGACTGATGCGTGTGACCCCCACCTCAACCTCTCAGGAACGCGCCTTTCGCATTGTTATCGATGAAATAGCAACGCCCTACTTGCCGCAAAGCAGCAATACAGCCTCAGGCGTACAATTCCAGATGCGTTATCTGTTGCCACTCTTTTTGCGAGGCTCAGGCAACGATAAGCCCGCTAGCGCCGATGCAACTGCGCTGGCGCATCGCGCCCGTTGAGGACAAACCCTATCTCTATGTACGCAACGAGGGCCAAACGTATGCCCGCCTGAACAATGTTTTTTGGTCTGCCTCACCACAGGGGAAAGGAAAGGCGCACGCACCCTGATCAGCGAAGGTTTTCTTGGGTACGTATTGCCAGGGCAGGAAATGCGCTGGCCGCTGCCCGCCTCAGCGGCGACACCGGGCGCAAATGCCATTCTGTTCACCCATTTAGCGGATGCGCCTGAACCTATTGTGATCACTCGCGGTTAATCCTGATGCTGGAGCGTTTGGGATATCCATCGCTGCGCATTTGCCCGCGCATTTCCTTGCTCGCAGGAGGTACGCTCCTGTGCGTATCGACCGCGTTTGCCGCGCAGGAATTTGGCGATTTGCCGCCACCTCCCACCGCGCCACCCACCCAAGGGACGGCACTGTATTACCTGACGTTAGCTGTCAATGGATACAGCGATAATCAGGTCATCCCAGTTTCCGTGCATGGCGATCACTATGAAGTGGACAGCGCTGAACTGGCCCGGCGACACATAAAACTGCCCGCACATGCCGCAGGACGGGTAGACGTCAGCACTTTGCCCGATGTGACTGTATTCTATGACAGCCAGATGCAGCAGCTTCAACTCACAATACCGACAGACTGGCTGCCTCAGCAGCAGCTCAGCATCAGCGATGGCAGCAGCATGCCGCGTTTATCCGCACGCAGCAGTACCGGCCTGTTGTTTAATTACAACCTGTTTTATACCTCGCCGCCACAGCAGGGTGACACGATGAACGCGTTGATGGAACAGCGTCTGTTCAGTGACTATGGCACCTTGTCCAACTCGGGGCTGTGGGTGATAAAAAGCCCCTACACCGGCGATGGAAATCGCTATCGCCGCTACGATACCTACTGGCGCTACAGCGACAGTGAACACATGGTCAGTTACCATGGGCGATCTCATCAGCAACTCGCTGACCTGGAGCCAATCCGCGCGTATGGCGGGCCTGCGCATCGGGCGCAACTTCAATCTGCGCCCGGATATCGTCACCTATCCGATGCTGCAATACGCGGGTTCAGCGGCGGTGCCCAGCACGCTGGACCTGTTTATCAACGGCTTTAAAACCAGCAGCATGACGCTCAATTCCGGCCCGTTCACCCTGACCAATACCCCCTATCTCAACGGTGCGGGTGAAGCTACCATTATCACCACCGATGCCCAAGGGCGGCAGATAGCCACCAGCGTGCCGTTTTACGTGTCTAACACTCTACTGCGCCAAGGACTTAGCGATTTTGATCTTTCCGTTGGCGTGTTGCGCCGCACTTACGGGCTGGGGCAGGATCTCTATGCGTCAGACCCCGCGTTCAGCGGCTTCTATCGCTATGGGGTCACGCAGAACCTGACGCTCGCAGGACATGGAGAAACGGTGCGCGATCTTTCCCTGCTCGGTGCGGGTGCCGACATGGCCGTCGGGCGCTGGGGAACGCTCAGCGGCGCTTACAGCCACAGCGAAAGAGACGGAAGTGGACAGCAATACGTCTTCGGCTATTCCTATTATGGCAATACCGTAGGTTTAAACGTTCAGCACCAGCGTCGCACCCAGCGTTATCAGGATCTCAGCACCTATGCCACTCCCGGCAACATGAGCAAAGAGAGCCTGCAAGCCACACTCAGCAGCGCATTATTCGGCACGGCAAACGGCACAGTCGGTATCGGCTATTTCGCCATTACGCCGTTTAATGATTCACGCACGGAACTGGTGAATCTTTCCTATACGCGACAACTGTGGGGTAACAGCACGCTGTATCTGGCAGCCAACAAAACGCTGGGCGATCGTGGTTACAGCGCCCAGCTTCAGGTGATTATTCCCTTCGGCAACAACGATACGTTCAATACCAGCGTACAACGCAATAACCAGGGAGAGAGCCTCACCACACTGGGTGTGACGCGCACGCTCCCACTCGACGGGGGTTTTGGCTGGGATGTCGCCTACAGCGCAGGCAACGATCCTTATCATCAGGGCGCACTCAGTTGGCGCGACCCCTATAACCAGATACAAGGTGGGATTTACGGCAATGAGGTAAGGCAAACGCAATGGGGCGAAATCAGCGGCTCGGTTATCTATCTGGATGGTAGCCTGTTTCCCAGCAACCGCATTAACAACGCCTTTATCGTGGTCGATACGCAAGGCTATGCCGATGTGCCCGTGTGCTACAAAAACCAGTTGGTCGGGTATACCAATCAACAAGGGCGGCTGCTAATTCCGTGGGTGACATCCCACTACCCGGCCAAAGCAGAAATTGATCCACTCCCCTTACCGCCCGATGTGGACATATCAGCGGTTGAAACCCGGTTGGCCGTGAAGGAAGGCAGCGGAACGCTGGCCTCTTTCACGCTCAAAAAGGTGCGCTCGGCCAATATCGCGTTGCGTAACAGCAGCGGCGAAGCGCTGCGCGTTGGCACCTGGATTACCGATGAAGCGAGCGGCAACACCACGATCAGCGGCTATGACGGTTTGGTCTATTTTTCCCAGTTAGGCACTCAAAACCGGCTGTCGTTTACCCAGGAAGATGGCCGTCGCTGTCGTGTGCAGTTTTCACTGCCAGAACAACAATCGATGCAGGCACAGATTGGCCCACTGACGTGCCAGTCGGATAACCAAGGATAAGATGATGCGTATACTCTCCCTTTTCTTCTCGCTTCTGCTGTTCGGTTTCAGCTATACGCCGATGACATGGGCGCAGTGCCGTGTGCCCAGCACCTCATCTTCCCTCGGCAGCGCCAGTTCCATCACGCTTAACGGCACGGCACAAACCTCGCAGGCCAGTACCGGTTTTAATTGCGATGCTCCCACGCTGTCACTGGCTGGCACCAACCGTGTCATTGCCTCGTTTGGTGCGGGGAATAACGCCTCCGGTAGCCTGCGTCAGTTAAGCATGCCACGAAAAGCGATCGATGTCCTGCCCTATACGCTCTGCATCGATCAAAACTGCAACAACATACTCGCCCTGAA
This sequence comes from Symbiopectobacterium sp., assembly GCF_047692315.1. Taxonomy (GTDB): domain Bacteria; phylum Pseudomonadota; class Gammaproteobacteria; order Enterobacterales; family Enterobacteriaceae; genus Symbiopectobacterium. Next base: position 137,000 of record NZ_JBLLJS010000020.1, read on the forward strand.
TGGCTCATACACCTGGACGAGCTCGACGCTTTTAGGTCTCTTGGGTCTGTTTACCGGCCCAAACAGCACCTTGCCACTGTGGATAAGAACAAGCACCGCTGCTGTGCTTTCTGCGGGCACTTATACCGATGTTATCGCCGTTAACTGGGACTATCTCGTTTGTGATATCGGCGCGCTCAATCTCTGCCTGTACTATTCCGGCACACCGACCTCTAACATTACGCTAACGCTGACCGTGACTAACGATTGCCAGATCAGCAGTACCAACAACGTCACGTTTGCCAGCGCAGCTTTTCCCTCCGCGTTCACCCCAATCAACGCCTGGGCGTGCGTTGCACCAAAGATGGCGCTTACAGCGTGGCCTCACCAGCATACACCCTGACGATGCCAATTGGCGTCGGATGACCGCGAGCGTTTCCGGTACAAATTACTACCTGCAATATCAGCTTTATCGCGCCGATAACAGCGCCTAGACAGAGAGTAACAACTATTGCTGGCACTGGCACGGGTCTGACTCAGACCATCCCCTTTACGGCGCGCATCAACGCAAGTCAGGCAAACAAACCAGCAGGAAGCTACAAAGATACGGTGAGCGTGGCGGTCACCATCAACTGACCCCCTTCCGGGTAAAGCCGGAAGGGGAAAAAGGGTTAACGATGAAAGCGTGCCGCATTTTCCTGCATGGTCAGCAGGCGCTGGCACGGTGAAAAGCGGGCCCCATACTGATGCTCGAACGTCTCCAACGTTTTGACGACGGCATCAATACCCAGATGATCCATATAGTGGAACGGGCCGCCAAGGAACGGCGGGAAACCAATACCAAATACGGCTCCGATGTCCCCGTCGCGCGCGCATTGAATCACGCCCTCGTCCAGACAGTGCACCGCTTCATTCAACATCATCATCACGCAGCGCTGTGCCACCAGCGCAGGATCAAGATGCGCTTTTGGCGTTACCGCCAACAAAGGATAGATGGCACTATCCACTTCACGCTGTGCACGCCAGAATCTGCGCTGGGTGTCATAACGGTAAAAACCTTTGCCATTCTTACGCCCTTTGCGACCATCCTGCAAAATGGCCTCAAAGGTGGCGGGTGCCTGAAAACGTTCTCCCCACGCCTCGACCAGTATCGGGACTATCTTGGTGGCCACATCAATGCCCACTTCGTCCAGCAAGGTTAACGGTCCTACAGGAAAGCCAAAGCGCACCAGCGCGGCATCCACCGTTTCCACCGGCTCCCCTTCCAGCAGGCAATAAGCGGCTTCATTGATATAGGGCGCCAGAATGCGGTTGACATAAAACCCGGCCTTATCTGCCACCACAATCGCCGTTTTTCCCTGCTGGCGGGCAAAGGCAACCGTGGTGGCAGTGGTTTCAGCGCTGGTACCCGCATGGGGGATCACTTCCACCAGCGGCATTTTGTCGACCGGGCTGAAATAGTGCAGCCCAATAACCTGCTCGGGGCGCTGTGCCCGTTCGGCGATCTGATGTATTGGCAATGAGGAAGTGTTGGATGCGAACAGGGTTTCCGGACGCGCATGCTGTTCGATATCTGCCACCATGTTTTGCTTCAGCGTCAAATCTTCAAACACCGCCTCGACAACGATATCCGCATATTCAAAACCGTGATAATCGGTACTGCCGGAGACAAGCGTCATCAGGAGCTGGCGTTCAGCGGGTTTCATGCGTTTGCGCTGCACGCGCTTGCTCAACAGTTCCCAACTGTAGCGTAACGCGTGATTAATCCCCTCTTCATTGATGTCTTTGATCCGCACCGGAAGCTGTGCACGCTGGGCAGTGACGCTGGCGATACCACCGCCCATCAGGCCGCCACCGAGCACGCCAACACGGTGTATTTCACGCGGCTTGGCTGGCGATCCCGCCTGTTTCTTCAACGCGTTGGTGGCAAAAAACAGGCTACGCAACGCAGCAGAAGCCGGCGTCATCATCACCAGTTTGCCAAACGCGCGCGCTTCCTGTTTGTACCCTTCGGCCAGGCCTTTATCCATGCCGCGTCGTATCACCTGAATGATACGATCGGTCGCCGGATAATTGCCCTGCGTTTTGGCCCGCGTTTTCTGTTTCACAACCTTAAACAGCACATGGCGCACCGGCCAGCTGTTTACCACGCGCGTGCGCCAGGGCAGTGCCACCTGGCGACGTTTACCCTTTTTCAGTAAGGCCGCTGACGTTTTCAGCAAGATACTGTTCGGAACGGCATCGTCGATCATCCCCAGTTTCAGCGCCTGTCGCGCTTTGACCGAGCGGCCCGTCAAAATCAAATCCAGCGCGCGATCGACACCGATCAGACGCGGTAAGCGCTGCGTTCCACCGGATCCCGGCAGCAATCCCAACTGTACTTCTGGTAGCCCCAGCACTGTTTTGTCATCCAGTGAACAGACGCGATAATCGCACGCCAGAGCCAGTTCAAACCCGCCGCCAAGGCAAGGACCATGAATTGCCGCCACCAAGGGAAATGGCAGAGCACCAAAACCGGCAAAGGTTTCCTGCCCTTGCCGCGCCAGCGCCTCAGCCTCTTCTGCCCGCGTGCAGGCATCAAGCATGGTGATATCCGCGCCCACAATAAACGAGTCAGGCTTGCCCGAAATCAAAATCACGCCACGCAGTGCCGCATGTTGCTGGGCCTGATGCAGCACGCTTTGCATTTGTTCAGCAAAGGCGCTCTTCAGGGTGTTCATCTTCTCGCCCGCCACATCCATGGTAATCACGGCGATATTATCTGGCCGTATAGAGAGCGTGAAGGCCGAGGGGATTGTTTCTACACCGCTCGGTGCATCCTCGATATTGTGCGCTTGTTTCATGGCGTGACCTCCAGAACCATTGCCGCACCCAGACCGCCCGCTGCGCAGGCGGTAACCAGCCCAAACCCGCCGCCGCGGCGCTGCAACTCATGCAGCGTCTGCGTGATCATTCTTGCCCCCGTCGCCGCAAACGGATGGCCGTAGGCAATGGAGCCACCCAGCACGTTGAATTTGTCCATGTCCACCTCCCCCAATGCCGATGAACGCCCCAGCTTATCTCGAGCAAAATCAACGCTGGCGAACAGTTTGACGTTTGCCAGCGTCTGCGCAGCAAAAGCTTCGTGCATATCAATCAGGGTGAGATCGCCGAGGCTAAGACCCGCGCGATCCAACGCCAGCGGCGTGGCATACGCCGGCCCCAACAGCATGTCTTGCTGAACACCAATGGCGGTAAAGGCATAGCTTTTCAAATAGCCCAGCGGCGTTAATCCCAGGCTGCGCGCTTTTCCTTCACTCATTAACAGTACGGCGGCGGCCCCGTCAGTAAGAGGAGAACTGTTGGCGGCGGTGACAGAGCCGTGCAGACGATCGAATGCAGGCGACAAACGGGCATAATGCTCCAGCGTAGAGTCATGACGCACGTTGTTGTCTTCTTTGAGTGTTTGACGATACGGCGGCACATAGGCTGTCATCACCTCCTGATGCAGCACCCCCTGTTGCCAGGTTTTCGCCGCCAGTCGATGCGAACGATGGGCAAAAGCATCCTGATCGGCGCGAGAAATGCCGTAAGTTTTTGCCATCTGCTCTGCGGTATCCCCCATGCGCAGTCCGGTAGAGTATTCAGCCACGGGCGATGAAACCGGCAACAGATCGCGCGGGCGCAAGCGCGACAGCAGTTTTATGCGTTGCCGAAACGAGCGGGCTTTGCTGAGGTCCAGCAGCGTCATCGCCAGATTTTTGGTAACGCCTATCGGAGGCAGAGAGAAGGTATCCGCACCACCCGCTATACCCACCTGCGCGGTGCCCGCCATGATGCTTTCTGCTACGTTGACGACCGATTGAAAACTGGTCGCACAGGCGCGCGAGACAGTGTAGGCATCAGTGTGCACACACATTCCGGTGCCCAGCACAATTTCGCGTGCAATGTTAGGCGCAGCAGGCATTTGCACCACCTGACCAAACACCAACAGATCGACCCATTTAGGATCAATGCCATACCGGATCAGCAGTTCGCTTACCACCATTTTGCCCAAATCCATGGCAGGCATGCCGCGATACGCGGTCGCTTGACGAGCAAAAGGCGTGCGCAATCCACTAACGATCGCGACCCGTTCGCCGCTACGGGTTATCAGAGGTAACACCTCGCTCATAAACACTCCTGTAAACAGAGAATTAAGAATATGTTCTAACAGGTCAGACCTGAATAGAGTGTTAACCAGAGCATTACATTAAGCAAACCCATTCACTACAAAATGCGAGCGCACTCTCTCTGCAACGGGAGGTTGTATATAAAAAGGGGAAGTAAGGCGAAGAGCAGGCACAGAAACAGGGGAAATGCGCGACGTGCGGCGCGCTGCACCGCACGTATAACTTGGATGCTTAACGCAATCCCAGTTGGAAAATCAGCGTTTCAGCCTGGCAGCTGAAGGTGAAATCGATATCCAGCTGTACACCGTCGTTCACGTCAGCAAAACGGCTGTCGATCTGGCACGGCTCAGATTCCACTGAACGGGCTTTTTCTGTCAGCGCCGTCAGCGTGGCTTGTGCAGCGGCACGGTCAGCAAACACTTTGCTGTAAGATGCCGTGCAGTCGGTGTTGTCCATTACGGTGCCGACATCCACGCAGCAGCAAGCGGCGGTTTCTTCAGCAGAACATTTGTTTATCGCGTTTGTCATGATGCCTTTCCTCTACGGGTAACGATCTGCCCGGGCAGATTTGATCCGGTTCAAAAATATCACTTTTCACACTATTTTACTCAGCAGGCTCGCCAAGCACTAGGACTTACTGCAAGTAAGGGCATTTAGTGATAAAGCTCACATCGTTTTGTTATTATTAGGTAAATTTGCCGACCTTAGACCGCGCATTTCTTAACGAATGTGTTAACTGGATCTGGTTTTTGCATCAATATGGAAATATTTTAAACACAGAATTGCAACATTTCCCAACTCCCCACTTATACTTTCGCCAACTGGTCTGATTTGTCAGCCCACCAGCGCCCCCTACAATGCGCGTCCCTTGTTACGGTATGTAACAAAGTCAAATAACAAGTACACGATGAGGTTTTGGTCATGAGCCAGAAAAACCTGTTTAAATACTTTGCAGTAGCGATAGCAGTGGCACTGGTTTCAGCACAAGTTTCCGCCGCAGGCTTCCAACTCAATGAATACTCTTCATCCGGGTTGGGGCGTGCGTTTTCTGGCGAAGGTGCCGTGGCCGATAATGCAACATCCGGCAGCCGCAACCCCGCCACCATGACAATGTTTGATCGCCTGACGTTCTCGGGTGGTGTGACCTATATCAATCCGGATATTGATATTACGGGGCGTAGCACTCGAGCGCCAACCTACAACGATGCAAGTGCAAAAAACATCGCACCACACGCTTGGGTGCCGAACATGCACTTTATCATGCCGTTGAATGATCAATGGGCTGTGGGGGCGTCTGCCACCACCAACTTCAGTCTGGCAACCGAGTTTAATGACAGCTACACGGCTGGTGCGCTTGGTGGAAAGACTGATTTGCTGACGTCCAACCTGAATCTGAGCGCGGCCTACCGCCTGAATCAGCACTTTAGCTTTGGCCTGGGTATCAATGCCGTTTATGCCGATGCTACAATTGTGCGTCACCTTGGTGAAGCATCCGCAAGTGTCCCGACGACTCGCCCATCAACTGAGATTGCACGTTTGGAAGGCAAAGAATGGGGCTATGGCTGGAACGCCGGTATCCTCTATGAAGTGGATAAAAACAACCGCTTTGGCCTGACTTACCGTTCCAAGGTCGATATCGACTTCAAAGGTGATTACAGCAACCAACTTCCTACGTTCGTAACTGGCGGCTCAACGGTGCGACCATTCCAGGGAAGTTGACATTAAACCTTCCTGAAATGTGGGAAGTTTCCGCTTACCACCGCGTCGCCCCACAATGGGGGGTGCATTATAGTATGGCATTGACCAGTTGGAGCACCTTTAAAGAGCTAAGAGCGACCAACAATGGCGGCAACACGCTGTTTGAGAAACAAGAAGGTTTCCGCGACGTTTAGCGCTGGGCACCACCTATTATCATGACGATAACTGGACGTTCCGCGCCGGTATCGCGTTTGATGACAGCCCGGTTCCTGCCGATAAACGTTCCATTTCCATTCTCGATCAAGACCGTTTCTGGTTAAGCGCCGGTACCACCTATGCGTTTAACAAAGATATGTCCGTGGATGTCGGCGTATCCTATATGCACGGCAAGAGCGTGGACATCACTGAACACGCACCGGCGGCGCTGGGTGGAACCGAGTACAACTTCGGCTCCAAAGGTCGCGCCTGGCTATACGTCGTTAACCTGAACTACACCTTCTAATCACGATTCGTGATCGACAAGAAAGGCCGCAGATGCGGCCTTTCTTTTTGCTCAAAGTAAAGCAGCGTTCGCCGTGTTACTCGGGCTTCACTTCAATGTAGTTCAGGTGCAGCGTATCGCTGGTGTAACGGCGGATCTGGTTGGTGAGATCGATATCGCCATCCAGCTTTTTGCCGTAAGAAGGAACGATCGCTTTCAGTTTGCTCTGCCATTCTGGCGTTGCCACCTGCTGCTTAAACACTTTCTCCAGCAGACTCAGCATGATGGGTGCTGCGGTTGGCGCACCCGGTGAAGCCCCCAACAGTGCGGCGATGGTGCCATCCTGTGAGCTGACGATCTCCGTGCCCAGCTTCAATACGCCGCCTTTATCTGCATCTTTCTTGATAACCTGAACGCGTTGACCAGCAATCGCCAGACGCCAGTCTTCCTTTTTCGCATCGGGGAAATACTCTTTCAGGGCGGCGAAGCGATCGTCATCATCCATCATCACTTGCCCAATCAGGTATTTGACCAGATCGAAGTTATCCAGCCCGACATGCGTCATCGGCATCAGGTTTGACAGGGTAACCGAACCCGGTAAATCCCACAGCGAACCATTCTTCAGGAACTTGCTGGAGAACGTTGCGAAAGGGCCAAACAGCAGCGCGGGTTTACCGTTAAAGATACGAGTATCCAGATGCGGCACAGACATCGGTGGCACACCGACAGACGCCTTGCCATACACTTTCGCCATGTGGCGTTTTACGATGTCAGGATTATCGTTGACAAGAAATTCACCGCCCACCGGGAAGCCGCCATAAAGATCAGCCTCGGGGATGCCTGATTTTTGCAATAGCGGCAGTGCTGCCCCACCGGCGCCAATAAAGACAAACTTGGCATTGATGGCATGCTCTCTCTCACCGTCTTTCAAATCCGCGTAAGTGATACTCCAGGTGTTATCCGCATTACGCTTTATCTCACGCACTTCTGCATTCAGGCGCAGCGAGAAGTTAGGTTTGGTCTGCAACCCGGAAACGAGCTGGCGGGTTATTTCACCGTAGTTGACATCAGTGCCGATCGGCATACGCGTTGCGGCCACTTTTTGTGCCGGATCGCGCCCTTCCATCACCAACGGTGCCCAGGATTGAATCGTGGCGTGATCGTCGCTGAATTCCATGCCACGGAACAGCGTACTGTGCTGCAACGCCTTATAACGCTGATTCAGGAAGGCTGTATTTTCATCTCCCCAGACAAAGTTGATATGCGGCACGCTGTTGATAAACAGATTTGGATCGTGCAGAACGCCATTCTTGACTTGGTAAGACCAGAACTGGCGCGAAATTTCAAACGCTTCGCTGATCTCAACGGCTTTACCGATATCAATGGAGCCGTCCGCTTTTTCCGGCGTGTAGTTCAGCTCCATAAAGGCCGAGTGGCCGGTGCCTGCGTTGTTCCAACCGTTGGAGCTTTCTTCGGCAACCTTATCCAGACGTTCAACCATGGTGATTGACCAGTCCGGTTGCAGTTCCTGAAGATAAGTCCCTAGCGTGGCGCTCATCACATTACCGCCAATCAGCACTACATCTGTCGTTTTTTCAGATTCTGCGGCACCTTCCGCCCATGCAGGCATGGCTGCGGCTCCCGCCAGATTCAGGCACAAGACCAAAGCCCGTAGTTTTTTCATACTTCTAGCCTCTGTTTATTTTAATTTTGTCGTTGCAGGTAAATCTCTACTCCAACCATCCCAGATGTGAGCGGTTGCTACGCCGCACGTCAGGCGTGAAAAATGCGCATTGCCTCACACATCTGCACAACATTATTGTTACAGAAGCGGCGAAAATAAATTTTTGTAATTAAATAAAAAATAACAATGCAATCATTATTGATTAACAAGCAGTGATAACACCGTGCTTGCTAAGGTTATTGCAGTGTTTTATTTCAGACGAATGCGCAGAAAGCAAAAGGCTCCACCAGGAGCCTTTTTCAAGAACGATGCCAGGGAAATGGCTATTTGGCAGGTGTTGCGGGTACGGGATCCGGCGCATCGATCTCCTGAAGAGAATCTTCGATAGCTGCCGCGTTCGGGTTTTCCTGCGGAGACAGACGGCCACCGCGCGCCAGGAAATAATGCCGTTGGAAATAAGCTTCGCGCACCATCAGATAAGGATCGGAAGAGTTTCTCAGCAGACCATCCGAATCCAAAAGTTGCGCACGCGTCTCTACCCCCTCTACGACCCACTTCCCGGCAGAAGCCCAGAACGTCAGGTAACTCAGGACTGGATAAAGCGTATCGACCATGCCACCACCATCTTCACGCAGCGTCGCGCTGCCGTAGCCGGGCAAAACCAGATAAGGGCCATAACCGACGCCATAGCTTCCCAGCGTAGTACCAAAGCGACGTGGCTCTTCTTTTGCTAGTTTCGGGTTCGCCACCGACGCAAGATCAAACAGACCACCCATCCCCAGCAATGTATTCAGGAAAAAACGGTTAAAGTGAATCATCGCCTTGTAGGGATCGCCCGAGACAAAATAGTTTGCCATCGCGGCGGGCTCTTCCAGGTTACTGAGGAAATTGCTCAACCCGTTACGCGCGGGTTTTGGCACATAATCACGCCAGGCAACGGCAACCGGGCGGACGACGTAAGGATCCAGCACGTTATAGTTGAAGTTGAACATAGTGCGGTTGAATCCCTGAAGTGGGTCGGAACGCCCCTGGGGTGTTTTATCCGAAGAGCTGGCGCACCCAACCAGCATGACACTGGCCAGCACCACCCCACTCAAACGGTTATTCATAGTGATTCTCCCTGATAAAATTGCATTTCGCCCACGTTACAACCGTATAGCATACCCCCGACGAGTTTCAACGCCTTAATTAAGCAGAACGCGCTTGGGTAAGAAATAGTCGTTGTTAGTGTAACATTTTATTGCTCTTCATCGAGGAAAGCTAACGTAATAGTGCTTATTTATGCGTGTGTTACTGAGTCAGTGAGCAAAAAATCAGCTTTTTTCGGCGCATATCATCAAGCCCAATGCCCGCCGCACGGGCATTCTTCACATTTTTTTATCATCGATTGATGTGATATTAAGCAAACGCACATTCATATGCTTATGCTTACAGCCAAAATGGATATAATGCCTAGGCGGAAGTCCCCATAGTTAAATGGATATAACGAGCCCCTCCTAAGGGCTAATTGCAGGTTCGATTCCTGCTGGGGACGCCAGAATCTCATCTCACCATTACTCATAAAAGCTCACAGTTGATGCGTATAAGATTGTGTGTAAAATGAGTTCGAACTTTTTTCTATACACATACGTTCATGTTACTGACTGATATCAAAATCAAAAAGGCCAAGGCTTAAGACAAGCCCTACACGCTCAACGATGGTAATGGGCTATCTTTGCTTGTTGATAGTAAAGGGACTAAAGGCTGGCGTTTCCGCTACCGTTTTGCGGGTAAACCTAAAATGATCTCGTTTGGTAACTATGACAGGGTGTGACTTGCCGATGCCCGCAGACAACGTGAAGATATCGCCGCCAGAATGGTAAAGTGCGTAGGTTTTAGGATAAAAAAAATGATTGATTACAACTGTGTTATCTTTGCCTGATTTGCACAGTGATTCTGTTTTATCAGCTACCACATAGTTTCTGTTCCATGTGATTCCAGAAGCAGGCGGTGTTAACGGTACATATTGATCATTTACCAATACTTCAAAATATTTAACAGCTAATTGCGCGGCTAATGTTGTACACGATTTATCTGGAACATTGCTTAAGGTAAGTTTTAATACGTTAGCTCCAATGTATGCTGGGTTATACTCCAATGAATAGATACTATCTACTGGAGCTTTGAAAACACTATCGGCTGATAGTGCTCGCCTTGTAGTACCGCTGGCTACTAATAGACATAATAATTTTGTTTTGTTGAATAGCATAATATCTCCTAAAATTTATTAATCCATACACAGGAGATAATCAATTTATTTACGATTGGCAAGTGAATTATAACAACACTTTGAATAGTAGGCATGCAGAGGAAAAATAAAATTAATATCAGGAAATGACATTTGCAACCCACCTCACTGCCGGGTTGCAAACTAAGAAAATGGGGGGGGTATAATTTTTTATTCTTGAGTGAGTGAACAGTGAATCTATTTTTCAATAGTTAACCACACTGAAACAATTCGGTGGTAATACGATACAGGCCAGTGTTACGCCATAATCATCACAAAATTATATCTCATATGCAAGGTTTGGGTTGGTGTAAATATGTATGATAGTCCCTATCATTCCTTTTTTTAACCCGTGCGCAGGGAAATCAACACTTAGAGAAATAATATCAAAAAAGGAATGCATAACCATTCCACTTAATCTCCATTAACCATTAACTTATTGAAGTAACACTTATTTAGATTATTCAACTTTTCGCCCATCCTTAAAGGCTTTCTTAGCTTCGTTTAAACTCATCCTGTTTGCCCCACTTCTATCAGGATTTTTAGACTGAAAAGGATCGTCCTCCCATCCACAGTTAGAGCAAATATCATATTCACCTAATACCTCAAATTCATGCTTACCGCAGCATGGACATGGGTAATCCTGTTCAAATTCATTGGTCATTCCAGTAATCCATTTTGTCTGTGGGCTTAAACATAGTCTGGGGAGCATTATCTTTAGATCTTGAAGCAAAAATATTAGTTTCTGGATGATAGAAAAGTTCATCGCCATTGTCACGAATTTTAGTTAACGTTCCATCAGGAGGAGTATTCATAAAATCATGAGCAGCATCAACATATTGCTTTGCATTCTTTATTTCAGGAAATTCATGCCCATGTTTTTCCCAATGTTTATAAGCATTTCTAATCTCAGTAATTTTCCTTCTTCGAGTCCAGATAGGGTCAAATGGATTCTTACTCAAATAAACATAAATCGGTGGAAACGCGTTCTCCGGGAACACCAGAATGTAATCCCGAAAATCCTTATCCTCAGGGATGGGCGTCGAGAGGATGCTGACATCATCCATCTCAGGAATTTCAAATCCCGGTACCGCTGACGAGATAACGGGCTGTTCGCCGTGTGCCGTATCTGTGGGTAATTCAACCCCCGGATTATCCGGTGTCCACAGAATGGTTGGCCCTGTTGCGCCCTCTTCCCAAAATTCATAACGGTTATTGGCAAAGTCATGTTTCAACAACCTGACCCGAACCTGATCACACCCGCTTTCCATACTGGTGTGATAGCCAACAGCCTTCAGCTTACCCGTTTCCTCATCTTCCACCCACTGATAACGCACACGGCTGGGCACCGTCCCCTGTTTTTTCGCAACCTCTAATAACTTCTCAGGTGTCAGCAGGTCTTCTTTTTCACCTTTAAGATGGTGCTGAATCAGCGCCCCCATCAGCAAAAAGCTTTGCGCCATCTGTAACTGTCCCTGCCAGATTGACGGGCCTGACAAGCGTGTCATCTGATGTGTTAGTGCTTTTGCCGCATCATGATTAGCCTGAGCCACAGCGCCACCCGCAGCAGCCGCTGAACCGGATTGCGCTGCCGTTCCTGCCATTACGACCTGTGGCGGAGGCGGCAACATCGCAGCATCGGCTTTACTCACTAACAGGCCAAGTATCGTCTGATACCACGGCTCTTCAGGGGGTAACGTAGGTTTATTAACCTCGCCGGATGATGTTTTGGGTGAAGCTTCGTTTTGTAGTGATGCTGCTGAAGAAGCCGTAGCGGGTTTTACGGAAGAGGCATTTTTCTTTTTCGCTGCCTGCGCATGCTGTTTCACTTCACCCTGTTGCTCAGATTGAGTGGCCTCATGAGCAGCAGGCTCAGAGAAATACACACTCATTTCTCCGACATTACCCTGTGGCTCTTCTTCCGTTCCCGCATCCGTACACCCCGCACCACGTAAACAGGATTTAGCGAAAACAGGCTCTGTTGTCAGCATGGGCGATAATGTCAACAAAGGGGAGTGATTTGATGCCGCCTGTTTAGCGCATTATTTATAAGCCGTATCACCAATAATGACGTTTCCGCTGCCGGAAATGATGCCATCACCAATACGCGCAGCAGCTTTACCGTTAATAATGACGGTCGCTGAACCCTGAGCGATATTTCTGGGATGCACACCATGTGGAGCATTGGGACAGGGACAGCCATGCGTTGCAACAGCATCTCCAACACGAGTTGCTGGCTGACCATTTATGATCACATCTGGGCTGCCTTCAATAATCGGCGTTTGTGGGAAGCAGTCATGACCACTTCCGATATCGTTAAGTCGGGCTGCACCCGGCATCGTCATTCTCCTTTGACAAAAAAAATTCCGCTATCATTTAGCGATTTTGTAGATTCATTATCAGGGATGTATTCAGTTTTTGATACAGATATTAATAGCAATATTTTTAATTAAGTTCGGATTTTATCTCATCAAATATGACTTAGTTTTCGATATAACATCACATTGATTTAATAACGCAACGAAACTTATAAAAATACAAGTATAAGCGTATTGTTATTTTCAATATCACTATCAGCTTCAATTTTTTCTTCTGCGCCAAGAAAATGACCTGATTTTTTTCAGCTTAAACGCCCACGCATGAGTAGCTTATCTTAACAAGGCTATCATTCGATGCTCCAACGGAAAATGTGTAATCATTTCCTGAAAAAGTATCTACAGTATGAAACAGCGTCACGCTAGAGCCTGATGCTCTGCCATGATCGTATTCAAATGCAGCCGTTCTATCAGAATCGACAAGCACTCCATTCGCGTAGAGATTTGCGCTCATTTGATACACACCATAATGAACAACCCAATTGATATATGCATGTGATATATGCATGAATCAGTATTTTTCCAGAAGCACCACTTCTACAGGTAAACGCAGTATTATTGTTAATGTTGCCTGATGGCACTACCGTGTTCCCTTCATTCCCCTTCCATGCTCCATCATCACACCACAATCAAACATCGCGCGTCCTCTGAGCCCGCAGATAACCGCCAATAGAAAACAGCTCAACACTATGCAGTGACAGAAAGGAAATGGGAAACTCAGATAGCGTTTGGGTTGGGGTAGTAACCATTACGGTAGCCTCCGATAGTAGTAAAGATGCCGCCACCAGAGCTGCCAATCTCTTAATTGGTAGTAGCCCAGACAGGTTTAGCAGTACTGGCTCTATCGGAAACCGGCCAGCCCGAAGGCTGCCCCGCCTGAGCCACCATTGTGTTACGAATAGGTATTCGTAAAGTATGGGGGTGCTAAGGCTACGATACAAAAAAGACGCTTGGCGCGTCTGGTATCGCCAATGGCAAACACGGGTTTCCACTCTCGGCTACCGATTTTGCGGCAACGGGCAGACTATACTCTGTAAGCTATTACGGTAACAAGTTATTTTTATCCGAATTCCTGTGGCTCGCAGGTAGATTATGTATACTGTTGTTTATTTGATGATGAAATAATGTTCGGGATTGAGAATTGATGAAAAGGAAATTATGTTTATTATTGTCGATTGCGGCAACATGCAACTTTTTATACAGTTTGTATACTGCCTTTAATGATTTACCTATTTTAAATAAAATTCAAAATATCTTTACCATTTTCATGTTCGAGTATTTTACCGTTATTGAAACAACTACCATCATTTTTACCTTTAATGCCATACTTTTTGTGACGTTCACGATACCCGTTATTTCGATATTCAAAGGTATCAAGAAAAATGCAGTAACGTCTTCCTGATGTAAAAAAACCACACCGCGGTCAATGAGTATTAGCGCACCTGGTGTGGTTCAGTTTATACAGAGGTTTTTATTCTGAAATAATCAAGAACAACTCACCAATGCAGATGGCGTTTGTATTTTCTGCCCATGATAAAGAGCAGGATTACTGTCCAGTTGCATGATGGATTTGCAAAAAATACATTTTGCACCATAGGGATTCCATGCAGAAACATCAAAGTGAGACGTTCTGTATTGGGAACTCTGGCAACATGGGCATTTTAGAAATAATGTAGTAATAACGCGTATATCCTTTATTTACAGCACAACCACGTTCGCGGCGGCTGGGCCTTTCGGGCCGTTTTCAATCGAAAACTCCACTTTCTGACCTTCATCCAGAGTGCGGAATGCATTGCTTTGAATAGCAGAGAAATGAACAAAAACATCTTTACTGCCATCCGCAGGGGAAATGAAGCCAAAACCTTTGTCTGCGTTGAACCATTTTGCTAAACCAATAATTTTGTTAGACATATCTATAACCTTCTTAATGAGCCTTACAGCGAACAGGGTTTGAGAACAGTGTGAATCAGAGCGTAAAGATGATACTCAAAAAGAAGGGATATCGTGGATAACACTTAGAAGTGAGAACTGCTTTAGTAAACTGTGTTGATCGTGCCTGTCTATCAAACCGACTAGTATATTAACCCATAAAGTTGACCACATTGCAAGCGTTATCAAGAAATCGTGTTTTACGTGCGTTATTGACGCGATCGACACTCTTGGCAGTTGCTGAACAGAAAATTTTTGTTTAACCGGGTAGCTCTCAGCGACTCAGCATGAACATCCACCACAAATAAAATATTAAGATAATAATATAGAAACAGATAAAATAATTACCCTTCACAACAAATCGCAAAAAAAAGAAGCTGTCACGTTGGCATTGAATTATCCCTATGAAATTGTTAGATTCACACCAAAATTTTCGCCAGTAATGTCATCTGGCATCGCTTAATAGACGGATATTTACTATTCACTTTCACGTTTTTCCCGTTCAGGTAATGATGGAAAATTGCCTGTTCACCAGTTCAATATCATGGCGTTATGCAAGACACATTTATAAGGAAATTTTATGTTTGAGATCTACAAACCTATAATAAAAAAACTCGTCATCGACCTTACCAAAATCGCAGCGTTCTTTCTGGTGGTACACTATTCCCTCCCCTACATCGAAAATTTGTTGGGTACACGTTTGGATAGCATACACACCTATTTCCCGTGGGTGATTGGTGTGTCATTAGCGTGGGTAATCCTTCGGCTATTATTAAATATTGTCACCAACTATGGCTTCAAGGATGGCATCCCGCAATTTTCCAATGGAATTGCCACCACAATGCGTTATCCTCTCAGAGATGACGCAGATGCGTTGGTGGTGAAATTATCTGGGTTGATGGATATCTGTGATACCAGAAACAACCGCGCCGATCATGCAAGATCCTATTTAAACAGCCGTGAGGCTTACGATGTCAATAAAGAACCCAATAAAAAAGGCATTATTGATAACTCCGCTTTTGACCTATTTAATGCTGAGCTATGACATAGAAAAACGCAGTGACTTGGTTGAGTTTGTTGGTCAGTTATTTCGGTCATTGCCGGAAGAGAACAGACCGGAAGCCAAATCCACCTACAGTGAAGCGCTTGCCATTCTGGATAAATTTTCAGCAGTGACAGAAACGCAGTTGGAAAAGCATCACGAAACGACCCTTCCCTTCGTTGCTTTCAATTTAAAACGTGCTGCCATGCTGGTTCGCTGGGGCTTCACCTGCAACATGCTCAATGAAGAAGAGTGGGATCTGTTTAAAGCAGAAATTTGTGATGCCTATCAAACCTATTTTAGTGATACCGGGTTCGGCAAATTTACTTATGATTACCTGATTGCCGTTTATCTGTTCCACGCTAAAGATAATCTGGATATGGTTCGTGAACGCTTGTACGGATTAACTGAATTGCAGAAAAACAACTATCTTGCTCTGTCGTGGGAAGAAATAAACGCACTTTCCAGCAGAAAATAATGAAATTCCCGGAGCCAACAAAATCCTCCTTGTTGGCTCCGGTTTATCGCCAGATTCCCCCTTTCAGGCAACAAAATAAGGTTTACTTCTTATTTTTTCAATAGCCAGAAAATCCATTATTCATTTATCAAGACATTCAATTCGCCTTGAATCACTAAAGTATTTTGTATCTAGTACTGTCTATTAACGCATGTTTAGAGATAAATAGTATGGCACTGTCAATTTCAAACGATGCCCCCCCCCCCGCTCATCCCTACTCTCTCACAAAGCAGTTGTGCGACGCTCGTGAAGGAAGCCATGAAGTCACTCCTGTCCTTCCAGTTCAGAGATTTCTGTTCCAGGGTCGTGGAATTATTCAACGTATTGACAAAGACCTATGGTGAAAAACTCACGTGCTCACAGCTAAACAGAGAGTTGGATAATGTGTTTAACCAACAATACGATTGGACAGCAGAAACATCATTTGAGTACGGTGGCACAAGACAAACGGGCTATCGCAGCAAACAGCTCAATGATATCACCTGTCTCGTGTGCGCGCCAGCACACGACCTTCTCGATGAGAGTAGCAATGCAGCACAGCGATCTGGTGGCCGCTCTGCCGCATCCGTTTTAGAGGAAATAAAAAATAACTTTCCGACAGGTCAAATAAGAACCTTAATTCCTATCGCACAAAGTAACCCGCTAGGGTGCTTTGGGCCACGCGGCCACTTTGCGCTATGCGAGGTGGATATCAATGATGGCAAAATAAGTACGATAACACTTCATGATTCAAAAGCGGGATTGGTTGATGCCTTCTATCACGGAGCAGAACACCTTAAGGAACAGTTTCTGGCCAAAGAAAACCTTGGGTTAGACAAGCAGTTTATCCTCAATACCCAACATCACGGGCATCAACACCTCCTCAACGGCAATGACTGTGGGCGTTATACCATTTATTATGCAAACATCATTGCAGAGGCTGGCTCTTTAACTGATGCCTCAGTAAAAGCGGCTAGAGAGTTTTTTTCACCGCGCAGTATTCGATAAGCTCATGGATCATCTGGCTGACCACAATTCACGCCATGCAACCTAGGCAAGTCAGAGCAACGTTTGCATACCAAAAACCCTAATCCTGCTATGGAATTGTAGTTTTCCCCTCAATCCAATAGTGGTATAACACCTTTATTGGTACTGTTATACCATTAAATAATAATATCATTTTTTATTGTCACGTCAGGGGATTAACTATGGCTGTATCGGATTCCGCACAGCATCAGCAGAGCAAACCCACATCGGCCCCCATCTCAGGTGTCGCTCTATTGGTAGCCAGCGCTTTTTTTTATGGAATTTCTCGACGGCACGGTCATCGCCACCGCGTTGCCCGATATGGCGCACTCGTTTGGCGTTTCTGCCGTGGATCTCAATATTAGTATTACGGCTTATCTGCTCACATTGGCGGCGCTTATTCCCGCCAGCGGCTGGGTTGCCGAGCGTTTTGGTGCCAGAACAATTTTCAGTTTGGCATTGGCGATATTTACCTTTTCATCGTCGTTGTGCGGGCTGGTGGAATCAGCAACGCAGTTTGTGTTATTATGCGTCGTGCAAGGCATTGGCGGTGCCATGATGGTGCCCGTCGGTCGTCTGGTAGTATTAAGAACTACCCCCAAAGATCAGCTGATTAAGGCGATAGCCACGCTCACCTGGCCCGCTCAGGTCGCCCCCATCATCGGGCCACCGCTAGGAGGATTCATCACATCCTATGCCAGTTGGCACTGGATTTTTTTCCTCAATGTGCCGCTGGGGATTATCGCCATTATCATCGCGCTTCGGATAATGCCCAATCAGAAACCGGAAAAGAACCTGCCGTTTGATGTGCGCGGTTTTCTCTCTACCGGAATCACCATGCTATGCCTGGTTTCTGGGCTGGAAATGCTCAGCCAGCAACAGAGTCACCCGGCTTATGCCTTTGTCATCTGTCATCATCGCAGCTGGAATGCTCTCTCTGTTTTGGGCCATAAAACACCTGCGCGCGGCCTCTACGCCACTGATTCGCCTTAACGCATTGAGTGTTCCAACATTCCATATCACCATGCGCGGAGGATTTGTTTTACGCGCCACCATCAGCTCCGTGCCGTTCCTGCTGCCGCTGATGTTTCAGGTCGGATTTGGTATGGATGTCTTTCATTCTGGCGCACTGGTGCTGGCAGTTTTTGCAGGCAACCTGGCAATGAAACCCGCTACAACGCCGTTAATCCGCTATTTTGGCTTTAAAAAACTGCTGATCGGTAACGGTATTCTGTGTGCTTTCTTTGTTAGGCTGTGCGCTGTTAAGTCCCGAGACGCCACAGGCAATCACGCTGGTGGTGCTGTTTTTGGGGGGATTGTTTCGTTCAATGCAATTCACTGGGATCAGTTCGTTGGCCTTCGCCGATGTTCCCTCGCAGGAAATGAGTTCCGCCAACACGCTTTTCAGCACCTCATTGCAGTTGGCCAACGGCTTTGGTATTATACTTAGGGCATTGTGCATTCGCTCGGGAGCCTGGCTCAGCGATACGTTTACCTTGCCCGCCATACCAGGTATCAGTTTTCGTATCGGGTTTGCCATGATTGCGCTGATTACCGCCGTGGCGCTGTGGGATATCATTAAATTAAGTGCAGATGCAGGCAACAATGTATCCCGTAAACCCAAATAATCCTGGCCAAATATCAAAAAACGCGCCACATCCACAGTTATCGTATGGAATAACTGAAATCATCTATTATTCATTTTAAGTATTAAAAAAGGTCTTTTTTTGGCCGATAGTATGTTTAAGGGTTTGTGTTCTGTGCACATACAGATAAGCTCGATGCACCAGCGTGCAAAGGCTAACACATCGATTACCAACGGTAACCAGGCCAGACGTCGCGTTCCTCAAAACCCAACGCGTTGTGATTGCGCATATTTATGTTAAGCGGCTGTTTTGTCAGAAATATTTAACTGACATTTTTATCTTTTTCGCTTTATTTCAAAGTGACGTGTTGGCATTAAATACTGCCAGTAATGAATATATAAAGGAGTTATATTGTGGTTATTCCAGATATTCAGACTCAAAATCTACATGGCGCCACTTTTCAACCTAATGTCTCTGCCGTCGATGTGATCAAGTCATCCAATGCAGTTGCGGCTGTTAATACCGAGAGTAAAACAGGTTCTTCCTCGACTGGCTCAGATTCTTCGGATTCATTTTCTCCGGCGAACAGTACCAAAGTGACCCTGTCTTCTGATAAAGCGCGTGCTGCTCGCGGCGATGCCGCCGAGAGAAAACAGGCAGAGCAACAGAATGATGATGAAGCTGCGGCGAGTAGTGAATATTCATTGATCATGACAGGCATTCCTCTGTTTGGCGGGAAATTGGTTTCGGTGATTAAATATCCCGATGGCCAGTCAGAGATGTTTGACACCCTGACGGGAAAACGCATTTCGCAACAAGATCTTGCTCTACTCGGCGCTGATCCTGAGCAAGTGTTGAATTTTGAAAGTAACGAATCTTACAGCGGACTAACTGCGGCTGAAGTCTATCAGCGTATTCAAGAGCTGCTTGGCAAGGAAAACGGAAGCGACGTTTAATGCATGTGACGATTTCGCGCCCGTGCTAACATCAGCGTTGTCAGCACGGGCCCGCCTGTGAAATCACCGGGTCAATCGTCTGTGTGACAGCAGGGGCACACATGCACCTCAGCGGCGCTTATTGCTGTTACCCCGTACAATCCCACTCCACGAGCACGGCTTGCCCTTCTGGGAGTGAATGGTGCAAATACTTGCTGACAGCCTCTTCTGTCATTCCCGTTATCTCTTCCGTCGCCAGCAGCGTATCTCCCACATAGACCCGCGCCACCGCATGAGCCGGTTTTTTTTCCGCACCCTGTAATTGATACAGGTGATTTACCGTTAATTTGATACTCGCCATCACTCTTCTCTCTGGAGACTGGCAGTATCGTCATCCAGGCTCGGATAATCGGTGTAACCGGTACGATCGCTGGTGTAGATCGTCTGTGCGTTCAACGCATTGAGTGGCGCGCCAAGGCGCAAGCGTTGCACCAGATCGGGATTTGCGATATACTAGCGCCCAAACGACACGGCATCCGCACCGCCTTCATCCAGCAGCGCCTGTGCCGACGCAATCGTCAAGCCATCATTAGCAATGTAAGCACCGGTGAAATGCTTACGCACCAGCGGGTCATACAACGTACTGCCCGCAATATCTTCCCGACCAAAGATAAAGGCCAGACTCCGTGTATCCAGTTGCTGCGCCACATAGCTAAATAACGCAGCCGGATCGGAGTCCTGCATGGAGTGGGTATTGGACATCAGGTTCAAGTGTACGCCAACGCGGCCAGCAGGCCAGACAGTAAGAACTGCATCCACCGCTTCTAGCAGAAAACGCGCCCGGTTTTCGATGCTACCGCCGTAGCGGTCCGTTCTCTGATTCGAGCCATCGTGCAAGAACTGATCGAGCAGATAACCATTGGCCGCATGTATCTCTACGCCATCAAAGCCTGCACGTTTGGCATTGGCTGCCGCCTGTCGGAAATCCTCAACAATAGCCGGGATCTCATTCGTTTCCAGCGCACGCGGCACTTCGTAGCCCTTATAAGGGCGAATGGTGGCAACATGACCTTCCGGCGCAATTGCGCTCGGTGCAACCGGCAATTCCCCATTGAGATAGACAGGATCGGATACGCGCCAACCAGCAATCTGTTCATCTGACCAGATACCCGGCGTATTGGGATACCCTACGCCCTGCGGCGAGATTGAAGTGGCTTCGCTGATGATGAGTCCTGCATTGGCTCGCTGCACGTAGTACTCCAGCATCAGCGGCCCAGGCGTTCTTTCGTTAAAGGCTTTCATGCGCGTCAACGGAGCCATCACAATACGGTTAGACAGCGTCAGTTCGCCGATAGCGACTGGCTCGAATAGATTCGGCATAGCATTTTCCTTTGTCAAAAACCGGCCTGAAGTCAGGCGTAGGTAACCCTAATGTGTCTCGTGTTTTATCACGGTACTCACGGGCGATTCGCAACAAATAGCGCGAGACAGATCACAGTATAGATTCAAAATGCCCCTTTGAATCCGGCATCATTCGTGAGGGCGTCAGGAAGCATTACGGTAAGAGAGCGATTAACGGCAAAGCGTACTTTCAAATACTTTTTCTGGGTAGATATCCTTTCTCGCGTTTTCCTGTCAACCTCCCGATTATTGGTAGCATGAATCGCCACAGCATGCTTTTTTCCCTTAAAGACGCTTTCGAACACGCTGCTTTTTAATGCTATTTATTGCATTTTCCTCCTTCCCTCTATTGATATTCAACCCCCACCAGGCGTAGATTTAGCGCCGATTCCATCATAACGGGCACGTCCCGTTCATGACAGACGGAAAGCCCTCGCTCTGCGTCAGTTAGCAGGGGTAAATGCTTTCCAAAAGAGACGCACAATCGGAATCGTTGCGGGCGTATGTTTGCTGGAGATGACAATCAGTGAAGTATTTTTTTATGGGTATCTCATTCATGCTGATGGTGTGGGCGGGTACTTTTATACTGATGATTTAGTGACAAGGTCATCGCGAGTTCGATACCAAACAGCATAAAATAAATAAAATCGAATAAAAGAAATGAATAAGGGCTGGGCGAATAATCGCTCAGCCTATTTTGTTGGATGCGTATCAGGAAAAATCAGAAAGAGAAACCGGGTACAAAGAGCAGAATACCGCCGCTTATCGCAAGCCAGGGACCAAATGCCAGCGGCTGATCGAAATCGCCAGCGCCACAGGCAAGTTACCACCAATCCCCCCAACGCGGCTAACAGCATCAGCTGCGGCAGCGCTTGCCATCCGAGCCAGGCACCGAGCGACGCCAGCAGTTTGAAATCCCCCGCGCCTAACGCATCTTTTCCCGTCAGGGTCTTAAACAGCCAGTAGACGATCCAGAGTGCAAGATAGCCGGCCATGGCACCAATGACAGCACTCTCCAGTGGTACAAATGCGTCACTGAGATTGATGAACAATCCTAACCACAGCAATGGCTGCGTCAACGCATCTGGCAGCAGCAACATCTCGGCATCAATCGCCGCCAAGGCAATAAGAAAGGCGAGCAGAACCAATGCCCCGATCAAGGATACCCCCGGAGGCCACAGGCTACCCGCCGCAACAAACAGGATCCCGATTGCCGCTTCCACCAGCGGATAGCGCCAAGCAATAGGCCGATCGCAGCAGCGACTGCGCCCACGCAGCACAAGCCACCCCAGCACCGGCACGTTGTGGCGCAGGGCGATTGGCTGTTGGCAATATGGACAGTGAGAACGCGGCCACCACAGATCATAGCGCGCCTGTACAACCTGCACATCACCCTCAGCGTTCAGTGTGGCTTCATCGCGCCACTGCATTTCCAGCATGACAGGCAAACGATGAATCACAACATTCAGAAAGCTACCAATGACCAGCCCCAACACCAAAAGCGCACTGCACCAGAGCAGAGGATACGCTTCAGAAAACGCTACCAGTTGATCCACGCCGTGCCTCGCATATCATGATCCTCATAATGGTTGGCATCGCCTTTGCGCGCTATCGTTTCACACGCCATAAGGAGCAACAACCGGTAAAACATCCGCAAATGCAAGCTTGTGCACCAGCACGCAATTAAAACGCCAGACGCCCCTGAAAACGCAACAAACGGCCACCTTGCGTATCTGCGTTACCCTGCGTGGACAAGATGCGCCCAATCGCCTGTGGCATGGCATCACCGCTGGCCATTCGGCCATCAAACTGATATTCCCCGCTGACGGCCAGACTGCCCTTACCCGTGATTTGCACGTAGGGCGATTGCTGGCGCAGTGCCATTTCTAGCCGACCATCGTGGCAACTGAGCTGTGCCTGAGGCTGAGCCAGCGCAACCGTTCCGAGCGGCGTGCCTAATGCGGCATCCTGCCAGTTCAGCGTTGCCTCCAGCGATTGGCATCCGCGTGGATCGATAACGGCTTATTGCAGTCGCAATTGCACACAGCCCTGCGCGCTGAAAGGAACAATGGGCGGCAGTTTATTCACTACGTAAGCGGCAGGAACAGAAACCTGCCACTGAAAAAGTTGCGCCTGCTGCCAGCCACGAATCACGCCTTTTCCACGCAGCCCATCAGGGTTATCGAAAGCAACAGCCAGCTCGGGATAGGCTGGCGCACTGTAAGCAAGGCGAATTTCGCGCCAGTTACCGTTATAGGCCAGCACAGTCAGGCGGATATCCTGATTTTCGCCCAGTAACGCTTGTAAACGATTCATCGATTGCAGCAAGCGCGGCGTATCGCGCTCTCCTCCCACCTGCTGCAAATGTTGTTGCATCTGTGCCCGAGGGTTCACCACCTGCGTTTCTCCGGGGAATATCTGGCGGTAGACACGTACGCTCTCTTGCTGCCAGTAGCTCGCCTGTTGATACAGCTGGTAGTGTTGCCAAATCCCCTCCGCCAGCAGCAGATAGCAGCCTGCCAGCGCGGCCACAGTGCGCCAGGCATCCCAACCGCTGCGCCATGCTCTTACCGGTGCGAACGCGCCCTGTTCCAGCCCTGAAGCAGCCAGCCTCGGTGTTTGCGCCGCCAGTTGCAGCAGCGGCGTAACAGGTTGTGATGCCCAGAGACCAACGGCAGGAGCTGGCTGGCTGTAACTGTCGCCGTGTAGAACCGGCACGTCTTCATCGGTTTCATGCTCTTGCGCGTCAGGATCAACATAGGGGTTCGCTTGTGGCAATGCAGCAAGCAGCGCAGCATGCCAGCTCTGTTCCGCCGCCATGCCCTCACCTGTTGCATGGCAAAACAGCCACAGATCGCGGTGACATTGCGCACTGATACCGGAGGCAGCGATGGGCAGAACCATCGCATCCGGCAGCATGATGTCAGGTTTGTTTGATAGAAAGCGCAGCACAAAGCGCAATCCAGTGTTCCATCCTGCTCTTTGCGACAACAGCGACCGTGGCGCGATCGACTTCCCATGCCAGTACGGCACAGTGTACTGTTTCCACATCAACGGCCAGACGCTCTTCCAGCATAAACGGCAGCGCCTGCTGTAGCTGGCGGCGAGCCTGTCGGGCAATGTTCAGCGAGTGAAACGCCACGTCGGTCGTCGGCACCAGCACCAAGGCGGAGTGAATGCCCGGATATCCCGCCAGCAGCTCGCGCAGTTGTGCTGCGCTACCCAGCCCTTGCGTCACCATGCGCCCCTCACTACCGCGCGCAATCAGCCATTCAATGTCCGTCTCATCCCCTGCCAGACGCACGATCAGACGCGGCTTGTCAGAAGCCCGCGCGCTGTCGCCACGCTGGCGCGCAGATGCAGCCGCACGACGGGGCAACACACGTTGAAAATTAAACGTCTTCATACTGTTCCTGTTCATGGATTCACCGTGCGGTAACCGCCTGAATACCGTCGTACCACGGACACTGTTTTTCCATCCCGATGCAACAGGCTGGTTTGATAGAAGTCTCCGCTGTCGCCCATGAGAACCCGCATATGGGCAAAAAACCAGTCACTTCTCGCCACCAGCACCCGCTGAGCACTGCTTTTGTTAATATTGGGAAACCCGTCTTGCGATAAAAATGCCGTGCCACTTTGCCATCCCGCCACGGGGCGCTGTTGCAGCAGCGTTTTCGCCTGCTCGCTGTTTAACGTGTTAAGAAACAGCGCGGAAAGCAGCGGTGCCTGATATTCCCGCAATGTATTAATATTTATCTGCAACTTTTGTGTCGGCAGTGCTCAGACAAACGGCAGCAGGCGCTGGTAAAGCGCAGCATCCACCCCTTGCACCATGCGCAATTCACTGACATCCACCATCGACTGGTTGGCCGCGCGATAAGGATCGGGCTGCGCCATGTAAGTTTCATCTTCAGCCCCGTTCGCCATCGGCTGGCTGTCTTCGTCAATCCAATCGAGCACCGCCGCCACGATGGTCACCGCCTGCGCCGGATAAGGCGTACTGACTGCCGTGCTGTCGTCACTGATAGTTTGATTAAGCGCATTCAGGTTGAAACAGGCCAGCCCATCCTGCACATAGCCGAGGATCTCCCCTCCCTCAACCGGAAACTGACGTCCGCGCTGCGCCCAGTTTTGCGACAGCGTGGTACGTTCCGGCGTGATTAGCGCATCCCGCAGGATAACCTTGCCCACAAAGGCCTCCGCGCCAAGGGCATACCATTTAGCCTGCTGGTGCCCCAACTGGCGGTCGGTGCGCATAAACACCTTGCCTTGTCGTTCAGCAATGCTGGCGGCTACCGTGACCATCAACGCCAGGATCAGCAACACCACCAGTAAGGCGACACCGCGCTGGCGCGACCTCATGTTTTCTCTCCCGGCGCGATAAGAAACAGGCGTGACACTTCACCGTAATCGCGCAGCGTTAAAATCACCTCAATCCCTTGCGGTAACTGCGAGGTGTTGCCCCACGCGTTCTGCCAGCCGTTGCTGCCGTAGAAACGTAAGCGAAACCCCTCCACCTGCGTCAATATCGCTATCTGCTCCGGCTTTTCACCCGGGATCGGATCGGCGTAGCGATAAAACAGCCGCTCCAGTTGGTTATCACGCAATCGATAAGCCACACCCTGTAATTCGCTGCGCGGTAAAATACCCAGCGGGTTAAGCCAGCCATCGCGCGTGAAGCGCACATAGTCGTCTTCACTTTGCATCTGTTTACCGCCGGTAAAAAAGAACGCGGCGTTGCCGCATCGCGCGTGATGGTTTGCGAACCCGTGGTGGTAATGGTCTCGTCGTTCACGCTATCTTTCAGCTTGACGTTGGAAACCCCTTCACCGAAGCTCCAGGCTTGTGCCCCGCCCGATACGTTCTCAAACGTGACGTTTTTGAACTGGCTGTCGTGCAGGAAGCCGATGGCCGTCGCTTTGACGTTGCGGAACTTCACATCTTCAAAATCGAAGTTTTGATGATACGCATCGCGGCCTAGATCGAATTTATACGAGTCCAGCATTGCAGCTTGAGTCATGCCATCCACAGCGATACTGCTCTTCTTTGTTGGAGCCATCGATAGTGATGTTGTACACGGTAATATCGCGGAACTGTGCCGGTTCTTTGGCAGGATCGGTGTCGTTGGTATCCGCGCTGTAAGCGATGATGAAAATAAACGGCTCATTACCGCCGATATCTTTCATCGCGTTATCACGGAACAGCACGTCACGTGCGCCACCGCCGTAATACGGACGGCTCTTCATGCGCAGACCCACATCCGTCAGGTACATGACGTTGTTTTCCGCCACAATCTTCTCGATCCAGGCACCGGTATGGCTTCCTGCAACCACCGCACCGTGACCTTCACGGAAGTAGTTGTTGAAAATCCAGGCGCCGCTTTGGGCTTTCTGATTGTGCTCTTCCACGCCCGCACCATACCCTGCGGCGAAGTTGACTCTGTCATCCCCGATATCAAATAAGTTATTTAATATAATGACGTTTTTCTGTTACCGAACTCAATACCATCGGCGTTGTTGCCGTCATAGGTTTTGTGTTGCAGCCCATGCATCACCACATTTTCGGATTCCAGCGCCATCACACCATGATAAGCCGGATTCAAGACCGTCAAACCACCCACATAGAGGTTGCTTACGCCACGCAGCGTCATCATGGATGAACGGCGGTTTTTGTAGGCATCTTCTTGCGTCAAGCCATCAGCCATGGCAGCGGCAGTCTGGTTTTTCGCCAGAATTCCGTCGCTGCTGACTTTGCTGGCGCTACTGGCGCGGATTTGTGGCAATGAATTGCCCAATTCGTCAGTGAATATTGCATCTGGTTTGGCCGTACTAATACCCGCGATCCAGCCATTGCCGTCAATGCTGCCTTTACCCACGATACGGATATTTTTGAAGGTACCGGCATGGCTGCTACCTGTGTCATTCGCCACCAAAGCATTCAGCAAGGAGGGTGGACGTTTGGTCAGTGTCTCGCCTTTAATGACTTACGGATAAAGGTAATAACCTTTTGCCAGCGGGTAATCGTCCGGATTTTCGGAACCAAGCAGTTTGGCACCTTCTGCAATTTCAAAGGTCATGTCGCTGTGCAAGAACAGCGCACCGCTTTTAAAGACACCGCCACTCAGCAGCACTTTACATCCTTGCGGATATGCTTCAATGGTGCAGGAATCGATCGCGTTTTGGATTGCCGTGGTGTTGACCGTTGTGCCATCATCCACCGCGCCCTCTGCTTTGACATCAATCACATGCAGCGTTTTGCTGGTGCGTTGCGTGATGGTTTCGCTGTCGACTGACTCTTTACCATCAGCATACACAGTGCGAACCGTAAACTGTATTCGGTATCCGGTTTCAAACCGTCCGTGCTGTCGGCGGTGAAGTTGTGGAACTTGACGCGCACGTGCCAGTTATCCGCATCAAATTTGGTGTAGAAGTTATCGATATACGGTTTGGCAGGCGAGTGTTTATCCTGGTTTTCCAGCGTACTGCCAAGCAGTTTGCCGTTCATGTAAACGTTGTAGTCTTTGATCTCACCGCTCGCAGTCAGCGGCTTTTCCCACACCAGCGAGATAGAACTGTCATCAAAGGCTAGCGTCGGCACCTGCAATTTCTGCGGTGCAGCCGAACGATCAACCGGAGTGGTGGTGTGACTGGAGTTATTATCACAACTCGCCAACAGCCCTCCCAATACCAATGTTGCACACAACGTTAATCGGGTTTTGGGTAAAAATTGCGTCATAAAATCATTTCCCGTGTAATAGTGAATGTTAACTATTCTATTGCCAGCCCTAAAAAAACGGTTTTAAAAATCATCCATGGCGAATAATCAGTCAGGCAGCGATAGATTTACCCACTGCATAGGTATAAGGCGGTTCCCAATCGATATCATTGGTACAGGTTTCCAATGCCCAGTTTCCTGGTGCTTTGCCCGCACTTTCCGCCGCCGCTTTTTCTTCTTCTTGCAATGCAGAACATTTTTCAATAGCAATCTGATTCAGGTTTTTAGCTTTTGCACCATTAAACCAGGAGCCGTTATCTTTAAACTTGCTATCTTTATAGGCACCAATAATGGTGCTTTCCTCTGCGCCCGCCCCCTGGAAATTAAATACGTTCCCTTCGGATAAAATAGAAGAGGAGTAACCCATGCCGATGGAATAAAGAATCGGATAGTCAGCATCCGTGGCACCACGGTGGTAGTTATTTACCAGGTGCACCTGACCAAAACGCACGCGCGGCGCACGCTGGGTTAAATTGCTCCACAGGTTAACCTCAAAGGTAATGCGGTATTCACCTTCATCGCTGTCACCCGAGCCGATAATGGTGGTTTTATCGTGCTCTTCGAAAACGTTGTAAGAGATGGTCAGGTAGTCAGCACCATCTTCAATATCCAGCAAACCGTCATGACGTTGAATGTGTTTGCCAAACAGCGCCTGTTCTTTGTTGTCCGGGTGTTCACCATCAGTAAAGGTACAGTGATCGATCTAGACGTTTTTACTGGCATTGATGGAGACCGCATCGTAACGCGCGTTCCAGTTACCTGATGCACCATCACCCGCGTCCCAGGCAGGCGCGAAATCACGCGGTGCTGCCTGGAAGGTAATATTACGAATAATGATGTTGCTGTTATCCGTTTTATTAAAGGTATGGCTCAGGGTATTAATCGACAGGTAGCCCTCTTCCAGCCTTGCATCTTCTCCTACCCCCAAAATGGTGGTGTTGGGTGGTACCTGGAACTGAATCTGCGCTTTTTGGTTGTTGGCATATTGCGAACGCTGGTCATTCTGTTTTTTCAACAAGCTCAGTTCGGCTTGCGCCGCTGTAGCCTCTGCGCCACCGGCATCGATCGTCGCTTGCAACTGCTCCAGATAATCTTTATCAAACGCCTTCACGTACAAATCAAAGTCAAAGGTGGTTTTATTCGGTTTGGTTTTGTAATAGGTGGCATCGGCGTAACTACCATTGCCTAAATCATCACCACGAATGGTGCCAACCCAATAGATAATTTTGGGTTCCAGCTTGGCAGCCAATTCCGCAGTGGCATCCCCAGCCAGGTAATTCGGACTGCGCACATTGCTTAACGCATCTTTCAATTCTTGGCGAGAACTGACGACGTAAATGCTTTCAGCCCGCGCACCTTCACCACCGGTTGTGGCCGCTGCCGTACCCTCCACATCCTTATACTGTGCAGCCCAACCAAACGGAGCCGTTTTAACCGGTAGCGTCTCGTCAGCCAATTCCGTATGTGATGAGCTGTTATCACATCCGGACAAAAATAAAGAAAACAATGCAACACAGAGAACGCTATAACGGAAACGCCGACTATTTTTGACTAACATAAAGTTTTATCCCTCAGTATTGTGACAAAAAAAGGCAACATAATGCCCTGCGGCTTTTTTTCACCGCATAAAAAAGTTATTCTTTAAATCCTTTGATATATTTTGATTATTTAGATAAAAAAGACCCTGACCAAGGGCAAGCATGGCTTATAGTTGTTAAGTTTTATTCAACGTAAAAATCACTTACATTTTTACATGCAAATTTTTCACATCATTGATTGACCGCCATGTTGTTATTCTCACAAAAGAAACTATATATCTTTATTAATAAAACACAATTTTATTATAGAAGTCATTAAAGCATATCTGCGCCTTTTTTGAGACTAAGTTCAAGGTTTCATTAGTAGTGCAGAGGCAAATTATGACTTTTTCATGAAATCAAATTTCCGTCACAGAACGACCAGGTAAAAGCATTTAGCGCTGTTCATTTGCCATAAAATCGGGCATGTAAAGAAACTATCAAGACGCTCCTGCCGTGCAAGCTGGCGATGCAGCCACTCTCGTTGCACTTCTGGCACGCAGTCGCACCTATTGAATGTCATTAAGGAAACCCCTCGTGGAACCGATATCCAGTCCCCGCATTTCACCACGTATGTCTTTGACAACGACTTATGCTATGCCGGGGTATCTGCTGGCAACCTATGCGCTCTTGTTATTGTCACTGGGTTGGTTCGCTCATCAGCGATGGATGGAAAGGCCTGCGACCGTTGCAGCGCACGCCGCTACACCACAAAAACCGCTAGAAAACGTGCATAACGAAAACACACCGCAACCGGTCCAGGCCGAGCCCGCACTCCCGGTACCAGAACCGGCTCCTACTCCCTCTCTAGCAAGAACGCCCAAACCGGCTAAAGTGGAAAACGGTCAGGTGCCGCCGCTAGTTTACAGTGCTCATGTGTTCACCTCAGATCCGTCCCGACGCAGCGTTACGCTTAACGGTGTGCGTTATCAGGAAGGTGAGAGCCCAATGGAAGGGTTGGTTATCGAGCAGATCCAGCAAGACATCACGTTATTCAATGCTGACGGCGAGATTTTTATTCTGGATGCACTTTCTGACTGGCCAGGCGGTGATATTAAAGAAGCGGGCGCTGAATAGCGCCCGGCGATGTCATACGGCGCGCGTTACCTGAAATATTTCCTGATGAAATCGATAAATGGCGCTAACGAACTATCGCGGAGCTTTATGCTGACATTTGCGATGACAGGTTATCGCGCAGCATATTATTTCAAACTACAGCGTCTCCGTTTCATTACTTTTTCTTGTTTTCAACACGCGGAGATTAGTAAAGTGAATGTTACTCAATGAGCCATTGAAAAATAATTACCCAGTGCATTATTAGTGGGCCCAATTTTATTGCATCGCGCCAAAATGATGCAGAAACCAATAAACAAAAAACCTTAAAAAATAATTAAATAAAAAATAAGAAAACGGTATGGGCATGCTTTTTTATAAAAAACCGAGGAAATAACAAAATTACGCACAACACAGACAAAAACACCAAACAATAAAGCAATCACTCAAATCAATCGCCAAACAACCCATTCAGTTAAATATTTTATTCTAAAAACGTCGCTATATTGACAACAAAAAGCCTGTGAATATCATCAAAGGTAATCGGCTGTTATCAAGATAACAATCATTGACGCGCCTGATAGCGATTTATCATTTATTACGTCAAAATTTAATGAGGAAAAATAATGGATATCAAAAAGCCCTATTTGCTTTTCCTTGGTGATGCGCACGATCAGTTAGCCGCCAAGGTCGCTATCGGCATCAAGCAGTGGCACCCAGAATATTGTGTGGGTCAATATCGTATGGCGGACTGCCATGCGGATTGCGGACTGCCCGATCTGGACATCGCGGCAGCACGCGCCGCCGGGGCACAAACGTTGGTGATTGGTGTGGCCAACCGTGGCGGCATTATCTCTCAACAGTGGATTGCCATTCTGCGTGAAGCGTTGGAAAGCGGTATGGACCTCGCGGCCGGGTTGCACAACAGGCTGGCTGACGTGCCGGAATTGCGTGAACTGGCGGCCAAGCTGGGTCGTTCACTGTTTGATGTGCGCCACCCCACTGAAACCTATCCGGTGGCAAATGGCCGCAAACGCAGCGGCAAACGCCTGCTACCCGTGGGCACGGATTGCTCCTGCGGCAAAATGTACACTGCATTGGCCATCGAAAAAGAGATTCTGGCGCGCAGTGGCAAGGCGACCTTCCGCGCAACCGGCCAGACCGGTATTTTGATCAGCGGCGCGGGCGTCAGTATTGATGCCGTGGTTTCTGACTTTATCGCAGGTGCCGTTGAGGTGTTGGCTCCGGCCAATGATGCGGATCACTGGGACGTGATTGAAGGCCAGGGCTCACTGTTCCATCCTTCGTTTGCGGGCGTGACCACAGGGATTATTCACGGTGCACAACCGGACGCTCTGGTACTGTGCCATGAACCTACACGCAAAACCATGCGCGGCGTTGACTACCCGATTCCCGATCTGGCGGCCTGCATGGCACTCAATCTGTCGATGGCACGGTTGACTAACCCCAATGCACGCTTCGTCGGGATCTCGGTAAATACCTCGGCGCTGGATGAAGATGCAGCCCTCTCCCTGCTGGCAACCATCGAAGCAGAATTCGGCCTGCCAGCGGTCGATCCGGTTCGTCACGGCGTGGGCCGTATTGTTGAGCAACTGGCCAGCCTATGACAGAACTTACGTTATCCCGCGAAAGCTGGCCGCTGCGTGAAGTCTTCACCATTTCACGCGGCAGCAAACGACAGGCCGATGTGGTTGTCGCCGCACTCAGGGCGGGCGATATCACCGGTCACGGCGAGTGCCTACCGTACGCCCGTTATGGTGAATCGGTCGAAAGCGTCTCGGAGCAGATCGCTTCGCTTGAGAGCGACCTGCGCAATGGACTGGACAGGCTCACACTGCAATCCCGCTTGCCTGCGGGAGCGGCACGCAACGCTCTCGACTGCGCCCTGTGGGATTTGGAGTGCAAGCTCTATCGCCAGCGTATCTGGCAGCGGCTTAATTTGCCAACGCCTCACACGCTGGAAACCGCCTATACCCTGTCGTTGGATGCGCCAGGCAGCGGAGAAGCAGGCACACCGCCCCTTGCTGAAGCTGGCCGATCAGCACGATCTGGAGCGCGTTGCCGCCGTGCGCGAGGGTGCACCTTCCGCACGCCTGATAGTGGATGCTAACGAAGGGTGGGATGAAGCGCTTTACACCCGTCTGGTGCCGGAAATGGTCAACCTTGGCGTTACCATGATTGAGCAGCCGATGCCCGCCGGAAAAGATGAAGCGCTGGCATCGCTACCCAGACCCATCCCGATTTGTGCGGATGAATCGTGTCACGATAGTCATTCACTGGCCGTGCTGGTGGGGCGTTACGACATGATTAACATCAAACTGGACAAAACCGGCGGCCTGACCGAAGCGCTGCGTCTGCGTGATGAAGCAGTCAAGCACGGGTTAAAAATTATGGTAGGCTGCATGGTCAGTACGTCGTTGGCGATGGCACCTGCGTTTATCGTGGCGCAGGGGGCTGATGTTGTCGATCTGGATGGTCCGCTGTTGCTGCAACGCGATCGCGATGCCGGGCTGGAATACCAAGGCAGCATCATCAACCCGCCGTCAGCCGCATTGTGGGGCTAGTGCTGATTCGCGCGTGATCTGGCCCCTGATGGGATGCCAGATCATTTACCTTCTTTAGGAGTGTTGTAATGCCACGTATTGTGTATGTTGACGGTCAGTATGTAGAAGAGCAGGACGCCAAGGTTTCCGTTTTTGACCGCGGTTTTTTGTTCGCCGACGCCGTCTATGAAGTAACTGCTGTCATCAATGGGAAGCTGGCTGAATATGACGGCCACATCACGCGCTTGCAGCGTTCCTGCCGTGAACTCGCACTGCAACTGCCAGTATCGATTGATGAACTGAAAAAGATCCATCTGGCGCTGATCGAAAAAAACCAGCTCCACGAAGGGGCCATCTATTTGCAACTTAGCCGCGGCAACGCAGGCGATCGTGATTTTCATTTTCCCGGCGCGGAAGTGAAATCCACGCTGGTGCTGTTTACTCAGGCGCGTTCGGTTATCGATAACCCGAAAGCGGAAACGGGCCTGCACGTGGTAACCTGCCCGGATATTCGCTGGCATCGCCGCGACATCAAGACCGTCAGCCTGCTGGCAGCTTGTCTGGCAAAGGAAATGGCCCATAGCAAAGGCGCTGATGACGCATTTCTGGTGGAAAACGGATTTATCACCGAAGGCAGTTCCTGTAACTGCTATATCGTGCTGGCCGATAACACCGTGGTGACACGCCAACTGAACAATGACATTTTGCACGGCATTACCCGTCAGTCACTTCTTGAACTCGCCGCCAAGGACAATATCGCACTGGAAGAACGTCCGTTTACGCCGGAAGAGGCATACCACGCCAGCGAGATCTTCCTCAGCTCGGCGACCACCTTTGTACTGCCGGTAATTTCACTGGATGGCAAAACCATCGGTACCGGCAAACCCGGCCCCATCGCCAAACGACTGCGTGAAATCTATATTGCGCGGGTAAAAGCACAGGGCGAATAACAGCGTTATTGCGGCTTGCTTCAGGCTACTGCACAAAACGCCCATTGCGGGTTTCCGCGATGGGCGTTTTTGTTATTCCGGCAGCAAGGTATTGTCCGAGGCGTTTTCTAACACCATCTTCTGCGGGGATGCCAACGGAACGCTGGCAGCGCGCAGGCGCTTGATTATCTCAAACAACAAGTCGCTTTTTGCCCCTGCAACCATGCGGGGGCTGGGGACATAGCCGGTCACACTCAGCACCATCCCCGTCGGTGTAAGCTGGCTAAACGTTACCGAAGGCGCGGGCGTTTCTAAAATAGATTCATGATCGCCGTAAGCCCCAAGCAGGATCTCCCGAATAGTTTCAGGATCGGTATCCAACGGGAACGTTAATGCCAGCGTTGCCACCCCCATTGCATTACCCATGGTAATGTTGCGCACATTTTGCGAGATGAACTGTGAATTCGGCACAATCACCGTGGAGCGATCGCCGAGTTGAATTTCCGTAGCGCGCACATTGATGCGCCGGATATCCCCTTCTACGCCACTGATGTTAACCAAATCCCCCACTTTTACCGGTCGTTCCGTCAGCAGAATCAGCCCCGAGATAAAGTTTTTGACAATCTCTTGCAGACCAAAACCGATCCCTACCGACAGCGCGCTGACAATCCATGCCAGCTTGTTCCACTGGATACCTAATGCCGCCAGCGTCAACAGAATGAGCAGGATGTAACCGATATTGGTAAACAGGGTAACCAGTGAGGCGCGAATGCCTTTTTCCAGCGTAGTCTCCGGTAGAAAATCATCTTCTAACCAACGCCGGGATGAGCGCAGAACGTAGATGCCAATCACCAGACAGACGGCGGCGTTCACCAGATTTGCCGGAACAATGCTTAACGACTCCAGCCCTTTTCCGCCCCAAATCTCCACCGATTTCTGCAACAGCTCCAACGGCGTTGTGGTACCAAAAGTACCATTTAATAACGCCACTGCCCCCATCAGGATCAGGAAGACTTTCCCGCACACCGACATCAGAGACGTGGCCTGTGCCAAATGGCGGTCATCAAGATTGAGAGAGCGTTTTATACGACGCCCACTGGCGGTATTGGGTGAAAAAATACTTTCGCTGAGATCCGTCACCAATGTTATCAGCAGATACAGGCAGGAAAGCACCATTCCTATCCAAATCAGCTCATAAATCAAGAAACGCGCCAGTGAGATATAGCCAATTGCCAGCGAAATCAGCACGGCAATAGCCGTCAGCAACGTGGCCAAATGAACCAGCCCTGACAGCGTGGAACGCGCCTCCGGTTGTTCACCGGCTTCTACCATTTGTCGCCGCACCTGATTGCTGCGCAGCGCAATGGCCCCGACCGTTAGCGCCAGTACCAAGGCCGACAACCCGTTACCTACGATAGTGACTGCGACGGAGGTGCCCACGGTGGTGTTGAGCTGCTCGAGCATGCCAAACACAAACATCAGGCTGGCGGCAATAATCGGGAACGGATCCATCGCTTTGGCGACCGGGTTAGCAATGGCAGGCAAGCGCCAGGAAGGACGATGGTTAGAAAGAAACGCCCGCCCCAATCCGGCGATCATGGCGCTAAACACCGCCAACCGCACCAGATTATCCAGAAAATTACCGATGGCGGCAGGCATATCACCGGGTCGCGCCAGCGTATAGTCAATCAGATTTGCGGCAAGCCCGATAGTGGTGACCGAAGAGAGCACCGTCGCTGATGCAAGAAAACTGCGGCGCAAGCGCCCCTCAGGCAGCCAGCGGATCCCGGCACGCGCCAGATATTTCTCCAGCAGCCGCTGGCCCGCCGTGGCTAACGCCACCGCCAGCAACAGATAAAACAGCGTTCCGTAACGCCAGTCCGGTTCCCAGGTTGCAATGAACGTGTCACTGAGCTGTTCCTGAAACTGCGACAGCCGCTTTTCATCTTCGGCCTGAGACGCCAACAACGGGGACCAGAAACGCGCCCCCAGAATGCTTCCCGAATTGAGCACCAACTGGGTTTTTAGCGCATTACGGCGCAGCGTGACGATCTGTGCTGAGAGGTTGATGGCTCCGGTACGAATCGCCTGAATCTGTTCCAGCTGCGCATCCAGCTTGGTTTTTTGCGCATTCAAACTGGCACGTTTGCGTGTCACCTCGCTGGTTTCCGTTATTGCTGCCCCCTGCTCCGGCGCGGGTCCCAGCACATCGACTTGCGCCTGAAGCTGAGCCTGAAGCGGTGCCAACGCCGTTGCCAGATCATTAACGCTGCCAATTAACTGCTGTACCGCGTCGTTCAATTCACCGTATTTGCTGTCACTGGCGGCGTTGGAGACCTGCTGCTTGATGCCATCCAACTGCTTTTGCAGTTTAGCAACTTCGCTGTCTACATTGATTTTTGCGGCGGCAGCCACATCCGCAGGTGTGGTGCTCTCAGCGGCAGTAGCTGGTAGCGGGAGACAGAACAGGGTAAATAATGCGGCAAAATGACGGGCAGCCATGTTTGCACGACTTGCTGAGGCACTCGCATCAAAAGGTTTCGTTGCATCAATGGGACTCTTCTCTTGGCAATTGTTAGACCAGCATGTGCTTAATACACAATAGATTGCCATTATACGCAAGGATGAGGAAGGGGAAGAGAGTTAACAGATATCGCGCAAAACTGTACAGCGATTCACCGGATAACACAATTCCGGGCGCAATGCGTTGACTCATCAAGACGTGTGGGTATAATCCAGCCCACTGTCGTCAAACGATACAGCCGCATCTTGCTATGCGCCCTTAGCTCAGTTGGATAGAGCAACGGCCTTCTAAGCCGTAGGTCATAGGTTCGAATCCTATAGGGCGTACCATTTAAAATCAATTGGTTAGGTGAATTTCCCTCTCAAAATTTAAAATAATAGGTGCTTTAACGGGTGTTGTTAACTCTTTGAGCTTCCACCCATTCTTCATAATCTCTTTCAGGCCAGCCTAGGAATGTACCGCTTCTACTTTTCTGTGGAGCAGGAAAGTCTTTCTTTTTTGCCCACATTCTCCAAAGTGTAGGGTGACTCTTACCGGTTAATTGACACATTTCTTTAAGTCCGATATAATAGTTTATCATTTTTATAAACCTCTTTTTAAGCTGCTTCACTATTCGTCATAACAGTGAGCAGTCGGTGAATCGTAGGGATGGGGTTTGTGATGACGCAATGAAGGAGAGTTAGTCTGTCGTGACCAATGTATTTAACTTGATATACTCATAGCCCTAATCTCTTTTGAGCGGTAGTTCTAGCTATTCAATATGCTGTGCATAATCCGATGTGCTATATTTGAAGCTAAAAAGTGCAATAAATGGTGGGTTACTTTTTTCCGTCAGTGCAAAGGAATTATACTCAACGCACTGTCATGACTTAAATTTGTTGATAAGTAGTCTAAGT
Source organism: Symbiopectobacterium sp. (assembly GCF_047692315.1). Lineage (GTDB taxonomy): Bacteria > Pseudomonadota > Gammaproteobacteria > Enterobacterales > Enterobacteriaceae > Symbiopectobacterium. Next base: position 174,366 of record NZ_JBLLJS010000020.1, read on the forward strand.
AAGTCATCCGCAATACAGGCACACTGCCAAGTGTCATATTAATCAATAAAAATATTTAGATAAGCATACTGATTGGCATGACAGAGTTGCAGAGAATTTTCTAGGTCCACTTATCAGGCATCAATTCAAGGGGAAAGGCAGGTGTATTTGTATATGTTTTACTTAGGTGGCAATGCTGGTAAGGCCAACATTGAAGTTCATGATATCCAGTTTGTAGCAGCCCAAAAACCGAAAGATGCTTGGCCTTCTCTTAGAGAAGCTTGGTTTGGTGATGTGGACAAAGTACACATTGATGGATATTCTCGTATTACTTGGACCGATGGGTATACGGTTATGCTGTCTGATGTGCCAGCCACAGGAAAAAATAAATTGTTTTTTGTGAATGTTGGTGCTTACAAACCTTCAACTCTTGCTGAGCTACACGCTTTTGACCTATTTGTAGCACCCAATGTTCACGAAGCTAAAGCAAAGGCCCTGACGTCATTACTTACCGATGCTCAATATCACATAAAGACAATCTCAAAAAGCTGGATGACTGCCTTCTGCTGGGTAGGTAGATGCATCTTGAAGTACGTTGAGTATAAATGACAAGCTACTTTTATTTCCATCAGTGCAACAAAATTACACTTTTATTTTTCATCAGACGTATTTTCGACCGTTTTAGCGGCACGATTAACTGGAAAATACTTGTAGATGCTAGCCAATGAAACGCCATACAGTAATGCCAGCTGTTTTCTACTATTGCCTGACTCAAGTAATTTTTTAGCCTGCTGTTGCTGTGCAGAAGATAATGAGCAAGGTCTACCGCCGATACGCCCTCTGCTCTGCTTCTTGCGACTGCTAAACCCGCTTTAGTACGTTCAACAATGAGTTCCCGTTCCATTTGTGCTAAAGCGCTCATCACATGAAAGAAAAAACGTCCTGCGGATGAAGAGGTGTCGATAGAATCAGTCAAACTATGAAAGTGAATCCCTTTATCTTCTAGTTCAGAGATTAAGCCGATTAAATGCTTTATGCTGCGCCCCAACCTGTCGAGTTTCCAAACCACCAATGTATCGCCCGCTTTTAAGCAATTTAATGCGCGCTTTAATCCGGGTCTCTGGTCGACTTTTCCGCTGATTCTATCTTCAAAAATCTGCTCACAATTTGCGCAAATCAACGATTTTCGCTGTAAATCGGTGTTTTGGTCATTTTTTGACACCCGCATATAGCCTATTTTTGCCATTTTTGACCTTTTCTACCCCTCTGTAAGCCTTATAATCGCTCGTTATTGTCTAAATTTTAGCTAATTTCTCGATTTTATAAAACCTTGGTTTAACAGAAACGGTAAATTGTGCAAAAAATGCACTGGATAGACGCACTGGCGGAACGGTCAATGGCAACATTATTTCACAGGGTGCCAACATCTCACTGAAGGGGGATAACCGCAAGCATCTGAGTTTTCATAATCAGGATGGTGGAACTCGCATGAGTCTCTACAAAGATAAGGGCGGTGATGGAATACACATCAATAACGGTATTGATGGCGGCGGCGAGTATATTTTCCATAAAGAGGGTAGTTTTCGTGCTCCTGCTTCCGTGTATGCCGGAGCCGCAAGGATGGCCTCTGACGGCAATATCTACGGCAGTATGTGGGGAAATCAGTGGCTGGCCACTTACCTGAGAAATACTTTCCAGCCAAAAGGCAGTTTCACCCCGGCAGGTCAGGCATATACCAAAGCGGAATCCGATGGGCGCTATGTAGGGTCAGGCCAGACTTGGCAGGATATGACCGCGAGCCGCGTTTCGGGAGCAACGTATACCAACTCTACCGGTAGGCTCATTGTGGTGTCAGCCAGGCAGTATTTACCGGACAAACACAGCATAACGGGATATGTTAACGGGAAGAAGATACAGGAATTTTATGTAGTTAATGGGGGAATAACGGCTGCCGTGACGTTAATGGTTCCGGAAGGGGCAACGTATATGATAAGTAATATCGGTAGTATCTGGGAGCTACAATAATGAAATATTATCAGCGTGGTGCTGAGGTTTTTGCCTTTGAATCTGATGGTTCACAGGATAAGTATATTAAGCCAGACATGATTGCCATGACCGAAGAGGAAATTAATCGTCATATGACCCGGAATAAATCCGGTCCCGCGCAAAAGAATGAAGCCGGATGGATGAAGCGGCAGCGGATGGATGAAGCCACCCGAGTGATATACCCGCTACAGGATGCAGCAGACCTCGATATGGCCACGGAGGCAGAAACGGCGCAGCTTGTCGCGTGGAAAACCTACCGCGTGCTGCTTAACCGTGTTGATATCAGCAAAGCGCCGGATATCAACTGACCAGCTCTTCCTTCATAAACCAATCGCCAGAACAACGGCTTCAATTTTCACTGGGTCACGATACTCTGTACCAAGCCATGAGTTTGATAAAACTATTAACAATATTAATCGGAACTCCCCTTCCGGTATTCTTTGTTGTACCAGATACACCGTGACTGTGAGACCCAATGTACGTTATGTGACTATGGTCACCTGAATGACTGGTATTTTCGCTTCTGACCCCATATAAAGCGTGTCCACCTCCATCATCACTAACATCATTATAACGAAAAACAGCGTTGTATTGATGCGAGTGACCACCCGCATTATTGGAACCTTTATGGCCGTAATCAAAGGTATCTGTCCTGGCTGAAAAGTCGTGAGCATGCTCAGGAAGATTATCGACGCTCAGCGAGAGATTGTCTGTGCCACCGGTATTCAGTATATCACTACCGTCTTGTTTACCTAGTCTGATGGTTTTGTTTTCACCAATATATTTCCACGTAGTACCTTTAAACAAGGTATTGGGATTTTTGTGTTGAGCAAACCACGTCACTATTCCTACAGGAAGCATGAATTCCAACAAACCAATGTTTTTAATAAAAAATTCTTGTCCGGGATGCCTGCGCCATTTTCACTTTTGGCTAACTTTTGACTGAGTTGCTGTGTCACCGTTTCGGCAAATTTCGGGTCATTGCCCAATGCTTTTGAGAGCTTGTTTAACGTGTTTAAATCTATTGGCGAGCCATCAATCAGCGCGTTTTTTGCTTTATTCGCTTCTGCCTCAGACAATTTTTTCACCGCCTGATAAAGCTGGTCATGCTGGCTTTTATCTAATCGGATACCTGAACGCTCAACCACAGTACAAACTTCTTCCTGTAGTGCATCATAAATATCACTATTCAATTTTGTTGACGGTGTGCCGGTAGTGGGATCGCCGTTGGTGAACCCGTTTTTCCCCTGACCGAATTTATCTTTTTGTGCGGAGGGGGTATCAATGCGATGCATCATTTTCTCCTTTTATGTAGGCAAAAAGTACTTGGGTATGCGAAGGACATTGGCGTTCAATAACGCATTCCACGGCGTTATCGCCCCACGTCCGAATTGACTCATTGCAAGAACTGGTACAGCTAATCCAGCGTACATTAGCTTCAGCAAGAATATTTACTCGCCAGTAGTAGCGCCACTTGTCCCCCCAAGCCGGATCCAGTGTACTATCAAGATGTTGAAATTGTTCTATTGTTGCTGTTGGATACCCCAATATTTCCAACTGCTTTTTGAAAAAAGCCTCATTAATACCGCCTACTGTATTCACCTTGGCATCAAGCACTTGTTGCCTTTCTTCTAGCGTTTGCGCTCTATTAGCTAGGCATTTATCCGGCAGCCCGCATAATTTTTCGTAGCGGTTAATTAATTCAACCGATTGGGCCGGGTTAATTTCAATCATCAGGCTATCAGCATGTTGATGGGCTTGTGCCAGTGAAGGGGCTAGCCCTTTAATGAGCGGTTCTTCTTCATCCCATGCGGGGCCAGGCGGTAATAACGTTCTCAACAATTGCGTATATTCGTCGTCCAGATTTGTCATGATGCTCACTCCTTATATTTTGCCCACGTTACCTCACCCAATACCGGCACTTCCGTATTGGTCAATTCAATATCTGCCGTTGGCGCAATCAGGCGATGAGCGACTTCACCTGCCGCAAGACTGATGGCTTCAGCGAGTCTTGAGAGAAAAAGCTTGCTATCCGGTTCCCCTTCTCGCTGCAAAAAGGCTTTGATTTCTGCGATGACAGCCGCTCGAATTTCGGATGTGTCCGTCGATAAGGCAAGAGAGAGGAGGACTATTTTTTCTGTTACCGCAAAAACCGTTAAGCCACTTCCGGCAACGGGGGCAAGGAGTAAGATGTGCTCTCTTACTTTGGTTAATATTTCCTGTGTGGGGGCAGGATGGTCTATATCATCACTAGCAACCATGACCCCAACTGTGCCGATACCGTTCTTGTGTCGATGTGTCCATGCTCGGCTTATTCCCAAGACTTCTTTCGCCCAGCGAACATAATCACTATCCGCACCGCCTTGAGGCGTATCGTACCAGCGGGCCATGATGCGTTGTCGCCAGCTATCCAGGTCTTCAATATCCGTTCCCGTCCTGATGCTATCGGCATAGCCTGTCGAAGATAAACCTGAAATAGGCGTAGCAAGTCGTAACGCGATACCATCCTCACAATTGCCCGCCTGACCGCTGCTTTTTGCAACGACTGGGACGTGAAGTACACCATTTTCTGATGTTTTCTGGGTAGTTGTGGTGTAGACTTGCCCATCATCACGGTGTATTTCAGTGTCAGAAGGTATTGATATGCCATTTTGTACACCTTCCCAACGAACAAAGCCGTTCGCTTTGGTCGCCCCCTTGCGTGGACAACGCTTGATATTACCGTGTCGGGTCAACCAGTCTTCATCTGCTAAATCGGGTAAAATATTACGTGCCAGATAATCGATATAGCCGTACAGGGTATGAATTGCGGCGGCCTGTACTCTGGCGTACACCTCAGCATCAAGACGGCGCATGTCGGGCGCGAAAAACCGCTATTTTGCATGAATTACGCTCCACAAATTGTTGATGGTCATTGCTTTTATGTTATGGTCAGGTAAAGTCAGGGTAACAGTTGCCGTTAATCTATCGATGCCTGAGCGCACTACCTCAATATCAACACGAAGCGCCACCCCGTCCTCCGTCATCCACCTTGAGCGCCTGAGCGATATATTCCTTCGCTTTTTGCGCCGTCTGATGAGTTTATGAACGCATGCTAGACGCACTAGATGATCAGGAACTTATAAAATTAGTAAAAGAGCGAGAAAACCAAGATTTTATAGATGTCGATTTGGATAAATATCTATGAGATACAAAGTAAGATTCAAACATGATGCATTTAAAGAGTGAGAGCGACTGGATAAAACCATCCAGCAACAATTTGCTAAAAAACTAAAAAAATGTTGTGAAAATCCTCACATTCCATCGGCAAAACTTTGTGGCCTACCCGATTGTTATAAAATAAAACTCCGCGCATCTAGCTTTCGTCTTGTATATCAAGTAATAAATGACAAGCTAATTATTTCCGTTATCGCTGTTGGAAAGAGGGAACGTAACAATGTATATAAATTATCAAGTGAAAGATTGAGATAATTTATCATTGTGCAAATATTACGTTAAGTAAGCGGTAAAGAGAAATTTTCATCAATCCTCTTCATTTGGAGCTTTTAATTCCTCAAGCGGTGGGATATAGGCCGCTTCTGGCCCGACTCGCAATTCACATAACGTACCGCCTTCGTCCTGTGTATACACCACCTCACTGATAACCAGTTCACGGTTGTTAAAACCCAACACCGGATCAAAGACAATCACGCGTTGGTTAGGTTTCCACAAACTGCCGTCACCTTGCCGCCAGCCTTGTACCGTATAAGTGGTTTCTTCCGTTCTGGCTGCCCGCTGTTTGGCTTCAAATTCGCTACGTGCTTTACAGCTGGCCCCGGTTGCATTACCGGATTGTTGAATGTACTGCGGACGATAGCGCGTTATCTGGCTGTCTTTGGCTTTAGCACGAATGGCGGTTAATGTCGCTTCCCCGAAATCGTCATCATCACCCGATCGTTGACCCGCCACTTGATATTCAGAAAAACGTTCACGGATACTCTGTTCCGTATCACAGGTGAGAATATTTTCTCCCCAGACAAGCGCCGTTGTTGCACGATCATTGCCGACCGTGCCAATCAATAGATTGCCGTCTTCATCATCCCAGGCGAGCGCCTGTTGGCTTCCTAGCGCTTTGTTTAGTGTTTCCCCATAATCAGCCTGAAAAACCTGTAGCAACGTTTGGGGGGCTTTTTGGCTAATGACCTTAATACCAAAGGGTTTTGTCAGTTCTGACGCTATTTGATAAAGCGTTTTCCCCGTAAATACAGTCGAGTTGGCGGCGCAATCAAATCGGCTGTCTTACTCCGGCTACTAATGCCAACCTGGATACGCTTAGCGTCATAGCGTATCGGGGTTGCTTCAATCCAGCCGGTTAAGACTTTATCCTGACCCATCAGGACTCCGACAAGTTCACCTTTTTTAATTCTGGGCTGTAACGGTACACTTCCCGATTCACCGGGCCACTGACGGGTAATTTCCACATTGAAATCGCGTGAGAGTCGTTCTATGCCAGCCGAAATTTGGACGCGCGTCCAGCCGCCCCATTCGCGCCCGTTGACACGCAATATCACGTAATCACTCATCTTGCAGGTACTCTCAAGGGTTTAACCGGCATAAAGCCAGGATGATTAACGGCATTTCGGCTGGTGATATCGGTTTCTCGTGCGGCATTGTCATACCAGTTGGCCGCCAGAACTAGGGCGGGTAGCACCGTTTCTGGTGTTCGGGTAACCGTTTTTTCAACTTGTGCCAGTCGTGTTGCAATATCTCGGTTGACATCGGTTTTTAACTGCTGCAAGTCAAGAAACAGCGCATCATCTAGCGTTAATGTTTGTTCGTGCTCGATGGCTTGATTCAATGTTTCTCTCAAAGCAATCAAGGAATCCCATGTGACTACCGCTATCCTTTCAGTTGTGCTATCTGTCGTAGATGAAACAGCATGTAAGGCGGGGTGGGATAGATTGACGTGTATCTGACGTTTTCCACGTTGATTAACCGGTAACATGGCAGTACGTGGCGGTGGCAATTGTGTTAGTCGCCAGGTTGCCTCATGGATCGCCGTCGTACGCAACAAAGCCGCAATACGATTACTGTGCCTACGTTCAGCCTGTACACTTGGTCTATCGCTTTTCCAGACTCCACGCGGGGCTAAATCATGCCCTAGCGTGATCCCCGATAGTGTCTTGATTTTCTGCGCCAGCATAGAGACATCTTGTACAGTACGTCTGCCCGAACGCCACATACGTTGTATCGCTTCGACCAGGTTTTTACCGGATGAGCCGGGCTTTAAGATCACTGAAATATCGCCATGCAGTAGCCTTGACGCGGCCGTAATGCCGCTATCGATAGTGTCAAAGGCTTTGGTGATATGGCTGATCATGGATTTAGCCTGATTCAACACGCCATCCTGAGTAAAATCTGCCAAACCTTTCAACCCCAGATCAGCAAAAACAGCCCCAATACGATCATTAAGCGCAGAACTGGAAGAAATCAGTGTATGACTCGTGGCGATACCCGCAGTAGGGAAAGACAATTCGCCAGCTTCTACCACACTAAAACTGACGCGGCACATGCGGCCTTCTCGTCCACTGTGGCTCACTCTCACTTCACCGTCAATACAAACGGCGATTTCGCCGTAGTAGGGATGAACCAGTGTCCCCGGCCCCGGCGTATCAATAGCCACTATCAGCCGATCTCTGGCCTCGAAAAAATCATCACCGACCAGATACGCGCTGATGCTAAAGCGTCGGGTTGCACGCCCAAGATCTTCAGTATACGGCTTATCCCGATTGGGGTATTCGTGAACCTGTACCCGCCGCCCCAATGTGCCTTCATCGTCTTCCACCTGAAACGGCACACCGCGAAAAGATGCTGGTCGTAGTTTATCTTTCCATACCGTCATCTAAACCTCGAAACTTAAATAAATTTAATTTTAATAATAAAAGTCATTTCTTTACCAAGGCTTATGTTTTAGTTCAACGGCGCGAAGTTTTTCCATCACATAATTAAAATAATTATCCGCATCGGCTTTATTATTAAATGGGAATCGATAAAATTCACCTCTAATGTTTAATGAAATCTCGCAAGGATTGTTGGGATTTAATTTGTTTGGATAGTTTTTGTCTATACAAGGCATTTTAGCCAATCTGACAATCACATCTTCAATTTTATTGTCTTTAGGGCATTTTAATCTAAAAAATTCCATGGTAGCCTACCTCTTTTCGTTTACTTGGGCGATAAATCGATGGCTTCTAATTTATTGGCAAGGTAATCAAAATAATCATCACGCTCCCTGATGGTTTTAAAGGACTTTCTTTCAGTAAAGATTAATATTTGAGGAACATCTAAGCTGATTACTTTCTGTATTGTTCCTATAGCCTCAAAATTAATCCCTATCGTTTTCGTTGGTTCGTAGGCGTTTCCATTATCGTAATTATCAATGTCTATTGTTAAAAAACTCATATGACTTCTCCTTTGTTTTACTCACTGTTTGGAAAATCGGTTATAGCCGACATCGTAACTCAGCCAGGGTAGGGCATTGCCAACCGGGGCGACACGCATACCTGGCGGGGTATTTTCAAAGATAAGCCTGACTTCACCGTCTCGTGGCTCAGTTTTGCTGAATGAATCCAGGGTATTTTTTGAGTCTTCCTTAAATTGCCACTGCCCCGTGTCATCTTTAACCAGGTGACTATTGCCTATGATTGAACTGCCAAACTCGCCCCAATCCCGCGCTGTCCGGAGGTTTTGAAACCATTCATTCCCCCCAAATACTGCATTAAGACCCTTGTCGACAATCGGTTCAACGTCCATCGCAACCGCACCAATAATCCCCGCTTTTCCGAGTAAACCTTTGATACCCGATGGACTATTTTTGGCTAATGTTTTCATCTCACGAGTGACATTCCGAATCGATTTCACCATATCGACCGACCATTTTGTCGCAACAAAAACGAGAATGCCTGCAAGTACGGTTTCCCAACCGCCTATTGCCTGAATAACGCCATCAATATCACGCCAGACCGATTTAACAATCGGGCTGATCGTTTCCCAGTTTTCGACGATAAGTCCACCGCTTATTACCATTAAGGTGACCAACTTACCTAGCGTCGACATTTTCATCACACTGTTAAAAACCCTGAAAGCACGGGTGACAACACCGACTACTGTCGCTGTTCCCAACAGATAAAGACCCCACTTGGCGAAGGATTTAATCAGTTCTGGATTGGTTTTTACCCAGTGGCGAAATTGCTCAATCAATGGTTGAACTTTCTTTGTCATTTCGACAATAGTGGGTAAAAAAATTGACCCGATGCTGACACTTGCAATATGCATCTGATTTTTAAACAGTTGTATTGCATTTGCGGTAGTGGCTGCACGAGTAGCATATTCCTTTTGCATAGAACCGCCATACTTTTGTTTATCGGCGACTCTATCCAGGTTAACTTCCAGTAATTCAAGGTTGGTGAGCAGCGGCGCAATTGCCCCAAGGGATTCAGAACCAAACAAATCATTTAATAATGCGGCCTGATCTTTTTTAGGGACTTTTTCAATGGCTTTCAGCACCATCAACATTGCCCATTTCGCGTCTTTCTGCATCTGTGCTGCCAGTTTTTTGGGGCTGATTTTTAAGGTGTGTAGCGCTATTTTTTGCGATTTTGTCGCTGATTTCCCTTTTGTTAACGCTAGCATAAAGTTTTTAATGCCGGTTGCCGCCACGTCTGACTCAACCCCCATCCCAGCAATGGTCGCGCCAAGTGCGGCAATCTCACCGGAGGCAAGACCCGCCACTTCACCCAGCGGGCCAATACGGGTCACAATTTCAGAGATTTTGGCGGCATTAGCTGGCCCGTTATTGCCAAGGTAGTTTATTTTATCGGCAAGCGAGACGACATCATTTTGCGTCAACCGAAATGCAGTCCGCCACTGTGCCATCATCTGCCCGGATTGCTCAGCCGTCTGGTCAAAAGCAACACCCATTTTTACGGCTGATTCCGCAAAAGACATCAGTTCTTCTTTTGCTATTCCAGCCTGACCGCCTGCGGCCACAATCTGTCCAATACCGTCTGCGGCCATCGGCAATTCTGTCGATAGCTTAAGAATATCTTCCGACATCTGTTTAAACTGCTCAGGCGTATCAAAATCAACCACCTTACGGACATCGGCCATCATCGACTCAAAGTCTATCGCCTGCTTGATAGGGCCAGCCATTGCGGTAACAATCCCCGCCCCTAATGCCGCCGCGCCTGCCATTCTCGCGCTAAACTCTTTTTTGAAGGTCTTCATTTCACTCCGCATCCCCTTTAGCGGGGCGGAGAGTTTATCAACGGCAGTGATAATTGCTTTTAACTCAATACTGTTAGCCACCGTGCTGCTCCTCGTTGATGCGAACAGCCTCCGCTTCCAGATCAAAGAACTGGCTTAGCGGATGCTGGCGTAATTCAAGGGGATTTAGTCGCCAGAACCAGGCAACGTTATAGAATCGTCGTCTGAGACTGCCAGGTTCTGGGCACCGGTAAAAAAACCCACGATGATCATCGAGGCGACAAACACATCATGTAGCGCTAGCTGTTGTGCGGAGGAACGGGGTATCCCCGTCAGTTCAGGAAGATAAGACAGTGCTGAACGCGTATCCAGCCGCATATCGCCTCGTTCAGAGTAACTAAAAGGAATGCCGTATTTTTCAACCTGATCAAACGTGGGTTCCTGAATTTCCAGGACGGTGACTTTGTTATTGTGTACCTGAATCGGCTTACTAAGTGCTATTGATTTCATTGATAAAATCCTTCGTCTCCGTGAAATTCCATCTCGACCGTGCTTTCGTCAGCATTATGTGAAGATTCGCCGGATAGCCACGCGCCAGACAACATATAGACCATACCGTTAGCTAATTCAGCAGTAATGGTCATTTCATCTGCTGTGGTCAGTTTTTGGATGGGGAAACTTCGCTCAACTTTAAATTCTGCCTTGATATAAGGCGCACGATGCGTTTCCTTGTAATGCGCACTGCCATCAATACCCACCAGGTCTTCCCGGATAACCGTATTCATCGGCACTTGCACACTGCCATTCAGTGAGAATTGTTGACCATCCACCTTAAAATAGCAGGTCCCACCTATTTTTCTTTTACCCACCATTACACCACCTCGCCATTGTTATATTGCAGCCTGAATTGATTCGCCAACGCAAATACCCGCAGTTGATTGATATAATCCGCAGGAAAGACCACATCAATTCGATTTGGATCTTTTGTATTTCGTTCTACTATCAGATTTTTACTAAAGGCATCGAGATTTTCGACAATACCTTCTTTTTCCAGCTGACGATAAACAGCACAGAGTTCACCCTTGATCACCGCTGGCGTAACAATCGCTTGACCTGCCCCGAATCGGGTACCGTCACCGGCCAGTTTTTGCCGCCCGTACTTGCTGGTGATCACCGATTTCAATCGACGCAAAAGGTAAGCGCTGGTATAGAGTGTTTCACTATCCAGATAGCTATTATCGGCCACCCCGTAACTGTTTTTCTGGTAGGTCGTCACATCGCGCTGAATGCGTAATACACCGCTTTCTACATTGACGGTGGCGATACCGTGTGAGAGGAGGGATTGCTGCTCTGTCAAGGTGAAGCGCTTGCCCGACGGTGCGGGTAATACCCCGTTTAACTCGCCAGTGTGGGTCGGTCTCGCCGGATCATTGCGCAAAAATATCGCACAACGTGCCAGTCGTGCCGCTACTAGTTCATCAAGCGCGGTTTGGATTGCGGGTTCGTATCCGGCGATGCTGAGATGCGGATCATTGAACGTGTCGCCAAAAGCGACCAGTTCGCCGACTGTCCTTTTTTTGGCGGTATAAACATGGCCGTATAACTGCTGATAAGGACTCCAGCGTCCATTCGTGTCGTTCATCTCCGCACTCATCTTTTGTAGGGGGGCAGCATCGGAGAAAGGCAGGCCAATGAAATCGAATAATAAGTCACCCATCGCACTGATAACGCTATCCATATCAGGGGAGCCAGTGCCACCACGCATTGGCGTAATAGTGATATTCAGGCCAGGTGGTGTGCTTTCACCGCCGGTTAGCGAATAATAGTTCATCATCAACGGAATATCGTTGCCGGTTAACCCTTTATGTTTTGCCGTCAAGGTAATTTTCTCAGCCACAATCGTCGCGGTGACGGGCAAGTCCTGGTTATCATTAATGGCTTTGCCAAGGGCGACTGCAACCGTATTCGCGGTATCCGATTTCTTGACGGCAGCTAAAATACGCTGATTGCCGATATACAGTGTGACGACGCTGGAATCGGTTGCTGTGCCGCTAATGGCAATCTCGCCTGTTGCGTCAGTGCCAGCCGTTTCAGTACGGCAATGACAAACAGTTCACCGACAGCATCAATCCGGCGATACGCTTGCACCATGCGGTGCAACTGGCTGCCCCGACCGGCTAATTGTTGCATCATTTCTGCCGAGGGCATAATCATCGGTGAGTTCAAGGTCATTTGTGCGTCAGGGAGTGCATGACCAATCAACAGTGCAGGGCCACTGACTTGCATCGTGTTAGCGGCACTGTTATCCATTTCTGGATAAAACCCAGGCACACGAAGATTAGCATTCACGGTATTAAAGCTAATGGTCATTCCTGAGTCTCCTCTTTCGCTTTTTTTAGTTTTGTTTTTGCGGTATCAGTCGTCTCTTGATCGATCGTAAGAGGGGGATTGTCGGATTCAATCACTTCTTCAATATCATCGTCCTGTTTTCTTTTGATCCAAAAAAGCGTTTTTTGCACATGCAAACCTTCTTCGGGAAGATAGTCACCAAAATACTCTTTGGTATCGCGCATATATTGCGGAATAGGCGCTTTTCGCCCGTGCTTGGGTTTTATAAAAACAATTTCTGGTTGTGTACCCATCATTTTATATTCATCTCCAAATGCGAGTTTACGCTGCTTGATTGTCCGTTTAGATCAATAGCAACGGTATGCAAATCGGGTAAATTGTTCAGGTCAGCATAGTGGCGAGTATCTTCGGCGTTGATTTCTGTTTCAGTATTAAATTTAAACAGGTAGTGATATTCGGCGCGGTTTGAATCCGCTTCCTCTGCACCCGCATAATTAATCGCACCACAACCCGGATCTGGCTGCCAACCGAGTAATGCCCGCCAGATTTCAGACCTGACTTCATTTAATGTGTCGACAGAGGGGTATTGTCCCTTTTGATTACGTGCATTATTTAAAATCACCACGACATAAAAACTTTCGGTTAATGATTGCCAATAATCCGTTTGTGACCGTTGTTCACCGACAACATCTTCTCCCGGAATAACGTAAGCCGCGGGTAAAGTCAGCTTTCCGCAATCGGGTAAATCCTCATATTGAGAGACACTGCCCACTCTGTTTTCAAAACGGGGGCAGAAGGTTCGTAATGCCGCAATAATTGGACTAAGTTTCATGATTTTTTCCTTTCCTTCGCTCTGCCCGCAGTGATTGACGCAGTGCTTTCTTTAGCGTGTAGCTCGTCCAACTTTTCAGCCGCGTTAACGTGGCGACCATGTAATTTTGACGTTTCTCAATACGCCAACCACCGCGTTGGTGGTGACGTTTTGTCGTTTGTGCTGTTTAGACATGCCGCGAGAAGCGCTACGTACCCCGTAATGCAGAAAAATAGGATAAAAATCGCCTTCAATCGGTTTACTGCCGACACCGCGTTTCTGATTGGGGGCGATCTTAACCATTAACCCGGGTCGCCGTGAGGAAGCGCGAGGGACGTAGTAACCGATAGATCGGGCTAATCGTCCGGTTTGCCATCGTGGGGTTTCACCGGGTCGTGAACGGCCACCCCGCTTCATCAGTCGACGACGTACTGCTTTCAGATGCATTTGACCGACTTTCACAAAAGCACGACGAATCCTTGCGCGATTAAAGACAAATTCTTTGGGTTGATGAAAATCAATATGGAGATTATCCAAAATCATTTCCTCTTTCTGGTTGACTGCTCATTTCTTCACAGGAAAAAGACAGAAAACGACCCGCACTGTTGATATCAGTAACGCCCCGTATGATGTAGACGACACCGTTAATCAGTGCTTGATCACTTGAGTAAAGCGATTGTCTGTATCTCACAATGATTTTATGCGTGACGGTTTTGTTGATTTGAAAAGAATGGATGCGAAGTGTGTCACTCACAGGGATCAATTTTCCCCAGACGGTATGCTCGTCTTGATTTGCTGCCTGTATCCCGCTACCGCCTATCGGTTCATCCTGTCGCGTATAAAATAAAACGCGCTTATTTAACTCCCCTGGTTCTGGGAAACGAGAATAAGCTCTACTATAATACGGTTTCATAGCCCACTCAGCCTATAGTCATCCACCAGAAACCTAAAGACAGGAAACGTAGACAATTGCTCAAGATCGGCTACTGCACTGCGCTGCTCATATAAACTCGTCACCAATAGCAACATGCCCTGAATAATCGCCGCATTGATAACCAGGCCGTTAGGGTCAGTTTTAGGCACGGATTCTTTGTATAGATTACGGTTAAGATGTGCGATGGTTTTTTGCTCTACGGCGGCGATATAACTATCAAGCAGCACATCTTCACTGTTATCGTCTAATTCAATCCTGCATTGTCGCTTGACTTGTGCTTTGTTAATAAACATGTTGGTTTATTTCCAGTAAAAAATGGCCTACATCCGTAGGCCACCCTGTTTAACTTGATGATTACCCACCATTATTACCTGACTAACCACTTTTCCCAGCACCTCCTGCATTTGACGGAGTGGAAGGCGAGACCTCGATCTTGGTTAAATCACCTTTGATAAACGCTTCAGGGCGGTAAACCGCGAGCGCCAGACGCTCTTCGCAACGAATCGAAATCATATTCTTTTCAAAATCATCGGTATTCTCGGTACTGATCACCACGTTTGCTTCTTCACGGTCAAACAGTTGAGCACCTACACTGAATGCACCCACCAGGAATTTGTCTTTAAATTCAGCGGATTCTGTGACGACGACGGGTAATCCCCACAATGTCGGCGTAGCCAGGCCTGCCGGATTGGAGAAGAGATAACTCCCCAGCGTATCCTTGATCAGTTCAATCTGTGCCCAATTGGTAAAGTGCAACACATGGCCTGTCGCGGGGATCCGTGCCAGTTGCGCTTGTAGCATGGCAAGCCGCAGATCATCAATCGCGGTTCGATGCGATGGTTTTAATTCCACTTTGAATGCGGTGGCCTGAGTAAAGATCCCGTGCAGGTTTGAACCGGTACCGTCACCGAAGAGAAGTTGCTGCTCTTCAACGTATTTCAGGCCATAACGTAGCTCCATGTCGATAAGGGAGGCCAGTTGCGAAAAATCATCCAAAATTTGCTTGGATGCCTTAAACATATGGGCAATCGTGCGAACAGGTACTGTGGCTTCTTCAAATTCAATCGTGCTATAGGGCTTGGCGGTATTTTCCGCGACTAGCTTGGCATTATTGGTGAATCCTTTCTGCTTTACGTAATAAATCGTGTTACTTTACGTCCTGCCACTGGCAAGCAAATCACGAATAAACAATCGTTGCTTCGGCTTGGTTAAGATGTCTGATTGACGGTCTGGCGCGACAATCGTTCCTGTGACATCCGATGAAATGAGTGCGGCGTTAATCGGCGCTATCACCCGTTTACTGGATTCCATGCCCGAGCCTAAAGCCTGTACTACCTCCATGCCAACCACCTGTTGCCCGATAGAGTTCACCACGTTCAGCGCATTGGCGATCGGCATTTGGGCAATATGTTGTTCAACTTCGCCGACTTGGGCTTTCAGGGTTTTTTCTGCTTCGCGTAAGGCGTTCAGTTCAACCGCCATTTTATCAACGGCCGCTTTGGTTTCTGCGGAAAGCTCACCCGATTTTTGCGCTTCCTTCAGGGCTCTCTCTGCCTGGGCGCTATATTTGCTGCTGGCTTCTTCAATAGAAGCCGTTACTTTCTTAAACATTTCATTAATATCAGACATATTGTCTCCAATTTAATGGGGTATCGACACCAGACGACGCAAGGCATTATCCAGTTGTGTCAAGGTCTCGGAAGAAACATCATGGGTAGCGCACAGCGTACCGTGAGAGGGAGTGATAGCGCTCGGCATATCACCCCGTAAAGCTTTAAACAATCGTCGCCGTTCAGCTCGAGGCGTATTGACTTTCGCCAACAGTGCATCCAGTTTTCTCAGTGCGGCGGTGGGCGAATCGTTATCCTGTTGTGTGCTATCAGCGGGCAGGAATGTATCAGCAAAACCTTTCTCTTACCGCTTCTCCGCCATGAATCCAGGTTTCATTATCCATCATCGCGGTGATTGTTTTTTCATCCATGCCGGTTCTGGCGACGTAAATATCCCGCATGGCAAAATCAAATGGCGCCATTTTTTCCGCAATTTCGGCAAAATCATGTCTATTGCCGACTGCCAGACCCCAAGTGTTGTGGATCATCAAGAAAGCACTGCGCCCGATTTGTATCTCATCACCTGACATGGCAATGATTGAAGCCGCAGAGGCCGCTAACCCCAATATTTTCACGGTCACTTTGCCAGCATATTCACGTAGTTGATTGAAGATAGTCAGCCCTTCAAACAGATCGCCACCCGGCGAATTGATATTGACGGTGATATCTTTACCTTCCAGTGAACGCAATATTGCGCCAATCCGTTTAGCGGTGATCCCTTCGCCTGCCCAATCCTGCCCAATCGTCTCAAATATCGATAACGTATTATCATCCTGGCTTGATGCCCTGATGCCGCTGTTCCATTTTGCTAATGCTGACGGTGAAATTTCACTGGTCATTTTCGGACAGGGAAAAACCGCCGGTAATACCGGAAGTGTATTTTTTTCATCGGGAAAAACTCCAGTTATTCTGTTTCTTGCTGGCTGCCAGTCGGGTGATAAGAAGGGGATTTTTCAGGAAATAACCAGGCATTTAGCGCAGCTCGTGCTTTTTCGCCGTCATTCTCCTGCCCCAGTTGATCGAGGGGCGTTAGGTTCAACTGAACGGTATACAGGTCTCCGCCATCAATCGGCGGCAGATTTTCCAGTCTCCTCACATCATTGCGACTCATCCAGCCATTTTGTAAGCAGTAGTGTAATAGGCCGCTCGACCCGTGCTATCGGTTCTGAGCAGTCCTTCAACAGAAAATTCCGCAAAATAATCATCGTCATTATCCAGCAGACAGCGGGCGATTTCCTGTTCAATATTCACCAGTAATGGCCGTAATGTATTGGTCAAGAAAATCAGATTCATCCCTTCCACGCTAGAAGCCCAACTGCTTTGTTTAGTGATGTGACCGACCATAAACGGTGGAACACGATACCAGCGGCAGATTTCTTCGACGCTATGATCACGGCTTTCTAGCATTTGTGAGGTTTGTGGATCAAGGGTGATACCATTAAACTTCATTCCGGCTTCTAGCAGCATGACTTTTCCGGTATTTTCCGATCCTGAAAATCGCTCAAGCTCTTTATTAAACGTTTCTCGTTGCTCCTTGCTGAGTAATTTGTCGAAAGTGACAAAACCTGATGCCGCCATGCCTTTCTGGAAATACCGCGCTGCCGTTGTTTCGAGCGACATCGCGGAGCCAAACACCTCACGACCCGTTTTCAACGGCATCATGCCGCAAATGCCGTCTAATCCGAAACCGCGTATGTGCATCATGTCATTATCTGCAATAACTCGCGGTTTTAATACGGAATAATCCGGTTTGCTGTCGTTGGTATAGTGGTATTCCAGTCGCCCGTTATCACGCCGTTTAACGGTGATGTTTTGGGGTAATAGTGGGACGAGGGAGACCAGACGCTGACCGACCTTCTTTTTTTCAACAAATGCATTACTGCGTAAACACAAGCTGGCAACAATCATTTGGATAAAACGCGAAGGTGTCATTTCCAGGTTAGGACGACGACACAGGACAGGATAAGCAGGGTGTTGCTGTGCGAGGCTGCGTGAGCCATCCGACTCACGGTGATACAGTTTGAGCGGTAACGTGGATATCGATTCACTCAACAGACGAACACAAGCCCAGACCGCAGAGAGTTGCAGGGCTTTATCCGTTGTCACCACTTGTCCGCTCTTACTCTGGCTATAGTCATGAAACGATGACAGCGTATCCGTTAAATTCTGTGGCACCCCTAGCCAGTTGAGCACCGCGCTTTTAATTTTGCCGGGAGATTTATGTTTTTTCACTACAGCCCTACCATAATCGGATTCGTTAAAAAGCTGTCAAGATCGCCGGTTTCTTCCTCAACACCCTCGGCGGCCCCTATTGCCATCGCCAGTGCTACCACACCGTCAATACGTCCGTTACTGCGGCGTTTGCTAAAAACACGATTGCCGTTTTTATCTTCTTCAATAACGGTATTCGCGGCGTTCCAGCGTAGGCAGGGGTTAAAATCAATGCGTAATTCGCCACCGAGAAGACGCAGCTCAAACAATTCAATTGATCTTGGCATCCAAAGTCCTGATTGTTTCGATTTGCCGAAGCCTTGTCCGTGAGGCGTTAATACCGTATTCACACCTTCGTTTTCCAGTTCTAGCCTTAAATAATCAATATGATACGCATCGTGGGCAATACGATTGAGGGTATATCGTGCGGATAATTCCGCTATCCGTTGGGCAACAAAGCCCAGATTAATCGCATTCCCTGGCGGTGCGTTAAGATAACCGTTTCTTAACCAGGCATCGTAAGGCACTCTATTCACCCTGGCACGCTCCAGTAAGGTGTCTTTCGGTGTCCAGAACTCGACATAAGCCACTTTCTCTTCCGGCCAATAAAGCGCCAGCGCCGTTAAATCCTGCTTGCCGGATAAATCCAGGCCACCGTAGCAGGGTGAGTTTGCCAGCGCCCCTAAATCCAGCGAGGTTTCCTCACAAGCCATCCAGCTATCACTATTAATCCAGGGATTCTCGGCATCGACCCATTGACAGAAATTAAGACGACGAACTAGACTCTCTTTGGCTGGCATACCGCGGGCTTGCGTGACTTGCTCCTGTAGATAGCGTTCGCTGAACGTATGTCCTAATGAGGGATTCGCTTTTTTCCAACAACCGCTATCTTTAAAGGGGTCATCGCCTTCGTCCAGCG
Source organism: Symbiopectobacterium sp. (assembly GCF_047692315.1). Lineage (GTDB taxonomy): Bacteria > Pseudomonadota > Gammaproteobacteria > Enterobacterales > Enterobacteriaceae > Symbiopectobacterium. The sequence continues at coordinate 193,469 of NZ_JBLLJS010000020.1, forward strand.
AACAAATAAAGCCGAAAAAGCTCTCATCCTCCACAGTCCCTTCTGCCACCTTGCGCCCGTACTCGTGATAGTCGTAGCACACACTGGTTTTGTTATGGCCGCTATTGGTGATCATGAAAATCAATGCCTGTTGGCGACCTTTTGTACCCGCCCGCATCATTTCAACGACCTGATTACTTTTGTGTTCGTGAATTTCGTCAATCAAGGCACAGTGAGGACGAGGGCCGGATTGCCCATCATCGGCACTGATAGGCCGGAAAAAAGCACTGGCTTGTAAAAATGCAAGATTCCACTCCTTACCCGCCCCACCGGATTTCTGGATCCGTTCGGCCAGCTTTGGCGATTGGTCTACCATAGCGACTGCGTCACGAAACAGGATCATCGCCTGGTCTTTTTTGGTGGCAGCGGCGTAGACTTCGGCTCGCGCTTCATTATCGGCAACCAGGCAATATAGCCCTATCCCCGCCGCCAGTGGCGATTTTCCCGATCCTTTTCCTGCTTCAACGTATGCCATCCGAAAACGGCGTTGTCCTTCGTTGTTTAGCCAGCCAAAAAGGGAGCCAACGATAAAACACTGCTAAGGTAGTAAATTAAACGGCTTGCCTTCATAGATACCGCCGTTCAATTTCAATACGTTGGAAAAAAAACGAATAGCACGCTGAGCTGCCGATAAATTCCACACGATACCGCGGGTATTCACCGTGGCTAAATCCCGCAAGTGACGCTGACAGGCGTGACGAATATCGGGGCCGGCAAGCTCATTGCCTGAAACAACCTCGGTTGCATAGTGGGTGGCTAAATCAGTTACCGAAGAATTCGTCGAGTTCGTCAGGTTCTTTTTCCGTATCATGCGTTTTAACCTTTGTTCTTGCCGCGGGTGTTAAGCCAAATTCAACCAGATAGCTTTTAAAGCGTTTATCCGCATCCGACAGCATGGAAACAGCGGGATTGGCCTTGATTAATACTCCGTTCTGAGAATGCACCTCAAATGTTTCACCATTGCTCTGTATCATGGCGCGATACCGTAGGATCTCATCGTAAATATCACAAAGCCGTTCCAAAGCAAAAGCATCAGCAATGGTTAACACGCTCATACTATTGAGTAGTATAGTAAGCCGTTCCCAAGTTTTTTTTGCGTTATTGGATAAGTGTGTTGGGGGAGGGACTGAATAGGGTGGTGGTGTAGGCTCAGCGCTATTGAGCGGTCTTCTGCCAGGATTACCGGTAATTAATTTTAATGCGGTCGGTTTTGGGCGTCTTCCTGCCATAAATCCATCCTTTTATTTGAACTGTTACAAAAAAAATTTACATTTCAATTTTATACGAGATAATGAGACGGGTTTTCATTTCGCGACTGTGCGTACAAAGGGGGACCTCGGGTCAGGAAGCCCTTTTTACGGGAACTTTTAGCCCACCCTCCCTATTTATTTTGTTGATACCAGTGACTATTGGGATTACTCGGCATCCCGGTCTCATCACAGCCATAGCCTTTGTTACCTTTCTCCATCCGTTGCTTGGTTGTGTTGTGATGCTGAACACAGAGTGGCTGCCAGTTATTTTCATCCCAGAATAGTTTTTTGGCTATCTTCAATTCTTCTGTCGTCTTAGCGAAATGCAGACGGTGCGGTACGATATGATCAACCACGGTTGCCGGATTTATGAAGTTATTGGCTTGACACATGGCACATAAAGGATGTTTGGCAAGAAATGCCCGGCGCGCTTTATCCCAGCGAGAATCGTAGAGTGTGGTTTTCTTCATTTGGTATTTTAATTCACTGGTCTATTATTAAATAATATTCGCAATTCTTTTTGAATATTATTGATACAATCAGAATCAATACTTGTACAAAAAGTGTGTTTCGATTCACTCTTATTGCTTGCTCTGTATTTTTCTAGAGGAAGTATTTTTAAGTGTTTTACTCTCGATGCTGGAATAATACATTCTTTCTTTTCAAGCGTGATAAAGCTTAAGAAATCATACGTTATTGTTGGCGCACACATCGACAGATATTCTTCTGGCGTATCAGTATCTTTGAAAAAGACTTGAATTGCATGAAAACCAATAGCCCTATATTTTCCCATGTTATTTATCCTCTATTGGCTGCTTAGGCAGCGGCATCCAGTGGCTAGCGGCACATGTTTTCTGAATTCCCTGGCAACAATCGGCATAGTGAAACTGAGAATTACCCAGATAAATACCGACCAAATACGCTTTTCTATCATCTTTATAAATCAATACCTTATCGTCAATCTCTGGCATGTATACACGACAATCAATCCAGTTCATTACTTTTGATTTTCCTGTTTATTCGACAAAACCACCTGCCGTATATAATCCTGCAAGCCATTTATTTGTTGCTCGGCAATTTCAATTCTATGTCGGAGGGTGAAATAATTTCGTTGAGCGGTGTCTGTAAGTCTGGCGCGGGTTGCATCATCCATGCTGGAGGATGTGGTATTGGCGGACACATTGGAACAGGTTGCTTTGGAACAGGTTGCTTTGATGTGCAACCGACTACGGCTAGCAGCCACATCGTGCTCAAGCTGGGCAATAAGATTCTTATCATGTTCAAGCTCTTTTGTGTGTTGTGTGTCCAGCGCAGTGACAGTTTGTATCTGCCGATTTAGCTGTTCAAAGGCAACCTGTTGTTTTTCTCTATCCGATACGGCAATCTTCCGTGCTTTTTCAGCATCATAATACAACGTGCGATAATGCAAGGTTGCGCCAAGCATTGAGGCCAGTAGCGAAGCGATAATGAGAGGAATTTTCCAGTTCATTTTTCTACACAATACGCTATACCGTTAATCGCCCTTACTGTTTCAAAATTTAACTCAAATACTTCTTTCGCTTTTTCGCAACGCGCTTTTGATGAAAATTCCTGACTACTCACCGAGGCAAAATCAGTTTCTGAAAAAGGAGCCGCATACATAGCAAAAATTAATATCCACATGGAGTCATCCTCATTTTGTTTTAATTTGAGGCTGGTATTAGTGTGCCACTACAGCTTCCGATATTTCTTACAAGGGAACACCAAGCCTTCACTTTTTGCTTTTAACGCACGGCCATCATTAATGTAGTCGACCATTTCAAGGCTACTCATGGTAGGTTTTTTTGATACAGGTAGTACTACAACATTTGAATATTGCATTGCGTTTTCCTTTTGAAATGAACCGTTGCCGCACAGGAAATCAGTCCATCGAGGCTCGCCAGCACTAACCGACTTCCTCAAAGGCTCATTTCAAATGGTTCAGGTTCGATGTGATTCTTTACGCAGCGGGGCGTATAGAAAAGCCTTGAACGATAACCAAGGCTCATTGAGTTGGATTGATTAGTGCATTTGGATTTAAACAAATTTCCCGTTCTACCTCCCTGCGGTTAATCAGCCCGTTTGATACCTTTCCTTCATCGTATTTCCATCGGCGCATCTGGTCACAAGCGCCTTGAATATCTCCGGCGTTCAACTTTTTAAGCAGCGTTGAATTGGCAAATGCCCCACTGCCGATGTTGTAAACAAATGAAGTCAAAGCGGCTTTCTGCAAATCGGTAAGCTGAACAGTGACATAACGTTCAACTGTGGCACGTGCTACCTGCAAATCCTGCTTCATCAACTCCTTGCATTCTTCTTCGCTATAAATTTCCCCTGGCGTAACGTCCTTGCCGGTATGACCGTGACAGACAGTGAGCACGCCGCCGCCATCACGATAGGGCTTATAGCGCTTACCTTCGTGCCACTGCACCAAGACGGCAGCAAGTGCTAATACGCCGCCTGCCGTAACTGTTATCAATCGTTTACGAAGTTCGGGAGACATTATAGTAAACTGTTCGGTAGTTCAGCCCAGTATTGGTACATATCGGGCGTGAACGTTTCATACTGACCGTTATCCCAACCCTGAAAGTAGAGAAAATCCCCACTTTCCGCAATAACACTGACCACGACATTGTAATATGCTGCATTATTGGTAATAAGATACCGCTCAGCCTTTGATAACTTGCTGGGGTTTTCGTTTGAAGGATGTAAGTTAAGTTTTAATTCCTTGCTCATCATCACGTCCTCTTTATTGTTATTATTTTTTCATGTTTCGTCTTAAAACAGTATTCTTTGTGCCGGTAGTACCAGTTGAGGCCAACGGTCAACACTGAACAGATAATACCCGTAACCAGCGCCCATTCACTAAGCGATAGCGCACCGCATAGAAACGTCGTAGCGCTGGCACCATAGGCCGTGCCCGTTGTGTATTTTTCAATATTATTCATAGATAGCTTTATTTATTTTCGAGTGTTTGAATAATGGGGTATGTTTCTTCTGAGGGAAGGGTAGCGCTTCGTCAAAAAATCATACCTTTGTTATTGATTTGAGGAATAAGATTTTCTATTTCTTTTTTAGTCTGCAAAAATCTATCTGTTTCTAACTCCACGCCGATAGCTTGCCGACCTAATTGAATTGCGGCTTTCACCGTTGATCCTGATCCCATAAAGAAATCCGCTACAGTATGTTTCGGCTTGCTACTGGCGTTAATAATGTGCTCAAGCAATGCTGCTGGTTTTTCACAAGGATGTTTACCGGGATAGTATAGTACGGGTGGAAAGTTCCACACATCGGTATACGGCACGTCTTTGGTGATAGAAAAAGGTCGGCGCAAGTTTTCATATTGTCGCTTAAGTTCGTCATAGCTTTTCATCAGTTCACAGTAATCACGCTGAAGTTCGTCGTGCGTGAAACTCAGTTGATGGTGACTTTTGGAGAGAGACGACGCTAATTTTTTCTCTGCTGCTTTTTGCGAAAAGAATTGTTGCAAACGTTCATACTGTGTTTCGTTCGGTAGCTGCCACTGAGAATACGAGAACCAATGCCGGTGCATATAGCTTCCCATATACTGTTCAATTTCTTTGCCCGTGATATTGAGTTGATTTTTTGCGGTGATGAAATATTCAATCAGTGGAGCGAACACTTCGCCTTTTAACTCAGCACATTTCAATGCATAGCCAGCGTCATTTTTTGCTGTACCCTCTGCCCGTACTGCTCTGCAAACAATATTCGCTCGGTGCTGGGGAAAAATGAGCGGAGCGTATCTTTCTTCTGTCGCCGCCGCGGGCCAAACGGTTTAGCCCAAATAATGTGATTTAACACCCTCATGTGGTTTCTTAGCATAATTTCGGTATCTGCTGCTAATACCGCGCTACAAAACAGATAGAGACTGCCGTTTGGCTTTAATATCCGCTGGAATTCAACAAGGTAATCATTTAGCCACGCTAGATATTGCTCGGTTGTTTTCCACTGCCTGTCCCATGCACAGGACTTAACACGGTAGTATGGTGGATCAATCACGATAAGATCGATGGAATTATCTAACAGTGTTTTGATATATGGCAACGAGTCTCCGCTAACCAATATTGGTTGGTTTGAAAAAGTCATCGTTGTTACCTTAGATTTTAAATGTGATTGACCTTGTTGGTGTATTGATGATTTTTTCAGACAGCGACGATTTAACAATATTCATCAATAATGACGACACACTTGCCGCCTTTTACACCGCCGTTGTTATCCATCTTCTCAACGGTCATCACGCGAACTTGGCTATCATCGTGCCAAATATCCGCCCCAGTTAAAGAATCGAGTACGCCTTTAGAATAATTATCTACGTCACGCTTTCTCTTGTCAGGCTGATATAGCCGCATAAATACGGACACTGCACCTTCAAATTTTTGATAGTCAGATTTCTGGCGCATCTCGTTGACAATTTTTGTTGTTGTTGCTTTAAATTATTTTGCTTTATCACTTAGGTAAGTTCGTTTTGAGTTATGTCGCCAATAGGTATTAACGCTAGGTGGAAAGGGAGCTCGATAATCACGCTTAGTCCATGCTAACACTCTTTATCTTGCGGTTAGTTTTTAAATCACAGTAGGATTTTATATAACGGAGAGTTCCAAACTTTGTTAATCATGCAGCGTGGCGTGGGTTGTTTATTTCGGCGCTCTTCCAACTTAACCGATACATCCCAAGGTTTGGGGTCAGTATTCAGTGTTTTCTCAACATGATAGCCCTTCTCCGTGTATTGCTTAACCAGCCTATTGGCTTGTTGTGTGCTAATGGCTTCATGTCGAAACCAGCTTTTTTTTGAATGTGTCATCTGAGTTTTACGACCTAAAATAACAATCGCCATTTTTTATGCGGCACTTTCCAGAAAGAGGCCAAGTATCTTGCATTTTTTGAGTTGAAGTGCCAAATGTTCCTGTATCTTTATTGGCTTCGATATAATGACTTGCGTATTCTGTGAAAGAGATTTTTTCGTTTAACCTAAACCAGTGGGCGATGAGGATTAACATACGTGCAAGACTCTCTACATCGACTTCACTCTCACAAGAATAAGTAAAACGTTTTAAGGCTTCCCTTTCGTCATAATTCATCGATTGCAGAACATCAGGAACGCTCATCAATAGATTTTTTTCACATTAACCTCGAGTTAATTTTTTCTTTAAGTACTGCAATAATCCAGAATCTCATGTGCGGCACTGTGCGCAATTCTAGATGACAATTGGTACCTTTTTGTCTTAAGTAGAGAAAACGCCGCTATGGGAGTTTTAGCACTGTTAAAATTGATTTCTGGTCGATGTCTGATTCATGCAGCCATTCGTGAACGGTAACTCCCCCACGTGAACGTCAAAGTGCAACCGCCACCGTCGTTCATACGGTCGATAACGCGCTCCCCAATAAATCCGGCCAGTTCGTTCAATGCCAGATTGCTGATGAGTATCGTCGGCTTCCTGCTTTCGTAGCGGGTGTTGATGACCTCGAACAAAATCATCTTTTCCGCTTCACTACCAAACTGCACACCTACCTCGTCGATGATGAGCAAGTCAGGTTGCGTATACCGCTTAATGACATCAGCTTCAGAGCACTCTGTGTTTTTGCTCCAGGTTGATTTAAATTCGCGGGCAATTCGCAGAACTGTCGTGAATAGCGCAGAACTTTGGTGCTCATTGATAACGTGCTTCGCAATGGCCAACGCCAGATGATTCTTGCCTGTACCGGGCTTTCCGCACATCACCAAACCTCCACCACGCTTAAGGCGTTCAGGCCAATGGGTTGCATAGGCGTTGCAAAGTTTTAAGCAACGTGCTGCATCGGGGTTAACTGGCTCGTAGTTATCCAGGGTGACATCAGCAAAGCGCGCGGGGAGGTTAAAATTATCCATAATAATCTGAATGTTATAGCGATTACACTGCTTTTCCTGCTCTACTTCGGCTTGCTGTAACTGAGATAATTTTTCTGTCAGGCAAGCAGGACATTCGGTTTTTGTCTCAATCCCCTTACCGTGGATGGACATCTTACGGCAGCGCTGTTTGAACATGCCGTGCCTGTCGCAGATGGCCTTCCTTTCCTCGTAAACCGTGTTTTCCAGTGGCTTAAGTGGTGCATTCAGGTCTGCCAGTTTTTGGCGCACGGTTGTAATTTCTGTGCTGTAGTTCATAGACAGTCCCTCGCCCAATCAGGTATTTGGGTAGTGCCGTAGTCCTTGCTGGAAAAGTTATCCGCGACAGATTGGGGATTGGTTTGCTGGGTTCGTGCGGGTTGATGAGGCTCGAAAAGTCCATGCCAGCCGTTGGCGATACTGGTGTTGATAATTTCTTCAGGCTGATGTCCGTTATCGCGGCACTTGCCTAGCAGCTTGATAGCCTGAGTCACCGTCTGCTGGGATTTAATCGGCTTGTTGATTTCCTTGCGGTACTGTACCCAAGAATCCCAGATTGGTTTGGGTAGCCAAGCAGGAAGTTCTACCAAGCTTGGGTCAAACGATTTTGATTTTGCCAAAGGAGGGGTTTGGGGTGGTTTATGTTTTAATATATTTCTTTCCTTTCTTTTATGTTTAGCTGATTCGGCTAAACTCTCATTAGCTGATTTAGCTAAACTCATATTAGCCGTTTCAGCTAATGTGTAGCTATTTTGGCAACCATTAGCCAATTCGGTAATGTTTAGCTGATTTGGCTTATTTTTATTAGCCGTTTTAGCTAATGTTTCATTATCATTAGCTATTTTGGCTAACCCTTGCTGATTTGGCTTAACTTTATTAGCTGTTTCAGCTAAACTTTTATTGAAACTCCACTCATGATAATTTTGATTTATGGATACTTCATTATTGTGTTTAAATATCATATTCATGTTTTCAAGTTCCTTCCTAACTTTACTGACATGCGTATGATGGATCGCCGTCATTTTCCCTATCCGCGTATTTTCAATGTGTGCATACTGTTTATTCCAACCGATAGTCAGTCGGTGAATAGCATCAAATACCTTATATTGCCGAAATGTAAGAGGCGCACGTAGTAATGTTTCTTTTAACTCATTATCCCACTTAGTAAATCCAATATCGCTTCCCGTCATGAGAAACGCCTGTTCCTCATCTTTTGATTTAAAATAGGCATAGGTAACGTCAGTCATGACGAGGCTCCTGTAAATTATTTTCTTTAAATAAATAGGCGTTTGATAAGCTATTTCTCAATTCCCATTTATCGATTTCATGCAAAATGACATCCATGTCTTTGCACAGATAATCCAGAATTTCAGGTAGCCACGGGATAGGCCTAAATTCAGCTTCTCCAGCTTCAAGATACTTATAGATGTTAGCGGCGACTTCTCTTGCTCTAATAAGCTTGCTGTAGCTTTCTGAGCTAATTTCTAGCTTTATTTTTTCCTGCTGAGCACCGGAGATATCAACAATTCTCATGTTAATTTCCCTCCATGCCAGCGTGCACAGGTTGACGGCCAGCCCAGATTAGGAGGCTGTCTTTGAACATGGAGTTGAAGGTGCGGCGATCTTGACGTGTAAACGACACTTTGCCGTAAGGCGTGGTGGAGTATTCTGGGATAATCCAGTAGGTATCAATAAACTCGGGGCGAGTTAGGGTGGTAGCAACCATAGTGGTAGCCTCTCTTTGAAGTTTTCAAACCTCGCTCCCCGCTATCAAACAGGGTGGAGAGACGTAACGGGATTGATAGACCGGTCAAAGAGAAATCCGGCGAGCCTTTCAGCTCCCCCGTTACATCCCACCATTATTGGGGCATAACGCTGATTTCGGACGCAAAAACCGCATTGAAGCGGCCAATCATGTCCGCTCTTTGACTCGGGCTATCAAACCCGGCACCCGTTTTGTTAAGGTGCTGGGAACAATATAGCTCATGTTTCGTCCTTGTGTCAATGCTGGGCTAACGAAGTTACCGAACCGGTATACTCAGCGTGTTTAGCTCCGCTTCCGTCAACTTCCCATCCTGCAATCGCAAAACGTCCCATTTTGGGGTGATACCATTGGGTGCCGCGTGGCTCTGCTTCGCTCATCATGAGGTGGAGCGAGGAAACAAAATCGGCTTCATGAGCGACGGACATTTGTACAACCTGACCATGCGGCGTCCAGTGAGGGATTTTCTTACTCGGAACGCCCCACGCCATGACTAGCTGCTTATTTTTGGCATTGCTTAGGCCGTAAGTCGCTTGCAAATAGCTGTAGCCCTGATAGCCAGCAGGGATAGTACCTTGCTTGATATGGCCTATTTCCTCTACCACCTGTTCAACTTGCGTTTCCACCGATTTCAGGCGTCGTTCCTGAGCGACATTTGCCAGAGCCATAGCCGCGATTAACTCTGCCTGTGACTTAGGTGCAGCCTGTTGCTCCAGTTTATCAATCAGCGAGCGGCGAACTGCTTTCGATTCCCGGGCTGCAACGCGTAGGGCTTGCTTGAGGGTCATTATTATGACCTCTAAAGGCCGTCCTCCTGTCTCTCCAGAGGGTTTTACAAAACTTTTGTAAAACTCACCTTCAAGCTCGTCCTTGATTCGCTCAACAAAAACATTGTTGCGAATCGGCCGTTCGCCGTACTCCTTGCAAGTTTCGTTAACCATTGTCAGTAACCGCTGAGAGTCAATATCGTTACCACTATTAATTATTAAATCTTGTACATTCATTAAATTCTGCATAGTAATTCTTCCCGTTGATATGCTGGGTACGCTACACTTGCCAAAAGGAGGATCCGGTATATGGGCCAAGTTGCATTTGATACACAAGAATTCGTTGAAAAGCTGGAAAATTCTGGCTTAAACAGAGAACAGGCTAAGGCGATAACCCTTGTCGTTCGTGAATCACATGAAGTAGCAGACCTTGCTACTAAGCGCGATCTTGAGGATGTTCGCAAGGATATGGAACATCGCTTTGAAAAAGTTGAGGCGCAGATAGCCGATGTACGTAAGGATATTGCCCAGATAGATAAACGCCTTGATTTTTCTGAAAAAAGATTCGATCGCTTAGAAATTAAGTTTGACCGTCTTCAATGGTTTATACTCGCCGGTATCCTCAGTTTATTGTTTAAGGATCTGATACCTAAGCTATGGGGCGGTTAAGCCTAAAATGGAATATCATCACCCGGATATTCTGATTGATATTGCTGATATCCTCTTTCTACCGGCTTCCTCTCGTCTTTATCCTGTAGCATGGCAAGCTTCTTATCGATTGTTTGAGCGGGTAATCCGTTTAATTGCTCGTCTAATGTTTGTCGCGTTTGTGCGATGAAGGGCAAGAGAATGTCGAAACTATAAGTGTCTTGCCCGTTCGTTTTTGTTTTCAGTGTTTTTTGCAATACCAGCCCAACACGCTTATTGGTAAGCTCTGGCGCTATATGTGTGTGAGCATTAATCATTTTGGTTGTTAACTGCTGAACGCCTGCGCAGCCCATGATAGCGTTAATTATATTGACTCCGTATTTATTTGGCGTACCGTCTTTTTTCTTCGTATATACATTCAGGTAATTCGCTTTCTTTCCATCATCTGCTTCAACCGAAAATTCAATTGATTCAGCGCCACCGCTACTGGTCATATATTTTGCTTCCTGAATCGTGACAATATAAGCGCCAGATTCATTGATAAATGCACTTTGACCGGCAGCTAAGGCGGCTTCTTGGTTATACGTAAAGGTGATATTGTTCAAGATTCGTCTCTTTAAGACGCTATGGTCTGTTTTATTCTATTTTGGTGAATTGGATAAAGTGAAGAAACTGAGCGCGTCGCATCCTAAGTTGATTAATATCTTCCTCGTGATTTTTTCGATACAGCCTGTTTACAATTAATTGTCCACCCTCTGGAAAATCGGAACAGTAGCTGACAAAATCAACCCAATTACGACCTGTGCAATCAAGGTGGCCTATAAGTTGCCATTTGTAAGTTGGGTCAAAAGATTCGCGTTCCAAAGTGGCATAATGCACTGGTGCTGTAACAGACTTAATTTCAATAATCCCGTCATCTCCAATCAATCCATCAGGGCTATCACCATATTCACCACAGTCAAAAAATCCGCCATTGGTTACATCAACAAAATTTATTTCTTCGTATAGCCTTCTGGCTATTGGTTCCTGCTCGTGTCCGCGTAGCATGTGCTCATTGGTGAAACTAAAATCTGATTTTTTTCCTGTAATAATCTCTAGCGCAATTTGTAACGCATATCGCTTTGCCGGTTCGCCAAAAGTTTTCCCTGGTTGGCCATAAAAGAGCTAAACTGTGATGCAGTAACCTTTCCTAAACGAAGCGTATCCCACTCTTCCGTATTTTGCTGCACGTTATACCATTGCATTAGCGCACTCCTTCTTGAGGCGTTCCTGGTCTTCCAGCGACATCTCAACATGTGCTAATACTTTTTCTAGCGATTTATTATTGATGTAGCTTTGTTTGGCCTTTTCCCACATTTCAACCTGAGTTGGTGTTAATGTTTTTTTCTTGGTAATGGCTGGATAAATCCTTAATCCTTCGACATATTCACGTCCAAACTTGACATGTTCAACTCCAATCATCACGGTTAAATTCTGCCAGTCCTCGATAAATGACGAACCTGATATTTTTTTAATGACCTTGCTATTGGTTGCATTAAGAATCATTGGCTTAAGTTTTTCGTTTGGCCTGATTTGCTTTTCTTTGAAATAAGCGGTATTGAACTTGTCTTGAGTTTTCTTGGTTTTATCTAATTCCAGCACAACATGAGAGATGGTTAATACTGTCGGCTCAACAATATCGGCGCTGCTCAAATAAGGTGAATCGAACGCATTTCTATAATGCGTTTTGTCTTTCATTAAGCGGGTACCTCATAATGAGCATCTCTGCATCGCATCAGATATAAAATTTGTTCGACTTTCTGGGTAACATCGTACAAGACTTCATCGAATCCGTCGGTAGTTTCGAGTGCCAGTAGCCATGCGTCGTATTCATCGCCTTTATCTGTATCGGAGAGTTTTTGCGCAAGATAACCGTTGGTTAAACTTTCGTATAAATACTCCCCGCCCGGCTGACAGAATTCCTCTTCTTCAACCGTTAATTTTTTCAGTGCGCGAAGAATTTCATTTTCAGTTTGAATTTCCATGCTGCTTCCTTCTTCGGCGATAGCGGTTGTTAATACTGAGTTAAATGATTTATTCAGATACGTTATAGCTTATGTCATCATTTCGCATGACATATTCGTATTGCGCAGCCAAATTCACTAACTCGATTGGTAATAATTGAAGATTAGGATATTTTTCTAATGCGAGTTTCCAGGCTTGATATCGACATCCTGCGGTTTTTTGAGTAAGCAACCTGGCGACATCACCGTCACGCAAAGATTCATACAAGTCTTTTGCATCTTCGATACAGATTTCTTTTTCTTCTACCGTTAATTTATCCACAGCAGTGAATATAGAGTTTTTCGTTAATGTTTCCATCATTGAACCTTTGCATTGGTTATAAATGTTTTATAGTGCATCATTGCCGCTAATCCTTAGCCCGCCGAGCACCCGACGCATGGTTTAAAGTCGCGCCGTTCGACTATGTTGAAAACGACTACCTGTACACCTATCGATGTACGCTAGTTCAATTTGTTAAAGAGCAGTTCACAGCCCTGAACGCTAGCTATGAGCTTTTGTTCAAACTTCTTGCTTGGTTCACAATCCAAGCCACTTAAGCCAAGCATCACGTTCTTCTGCGGGACGGTTGTAATAAGCTTCAAGGACTCTGCGATTAAATTCTGAGATGACTACCCAACGTTCCCCAACACGCGCCGCAGCTGCCTCAGGATCGGTTAACTCGACAACAGGTAATTTGTTGTTGATTATCATCTTCCTGACAGCGGCTTCTGGCTTTCCGAGTAGCTCGGAAAACTTTTCAATGCTTACTGCGTCAAGCGGATATTTAACCTCGTAGTCATTCTTAATCATCCGATCCCCATATACTCCAAAGTGCTTCTAGGTACTTCTAGGTTGCTCTAAGTCCTTTAAATCTCAAAACAGAGCTTGACATCTGTTATGCTTAACGCTGGGTACATTTGCCTTAATTGACCTAATTTGTGGTGGATTTCTCGGCATTTGCTTAAAAAACATCCTTTATAAAGGATGTTTTGAACATAATAATCCTGAGGAAAGGATGATGTCAAGTGAGTATGGAAAAAAACTAAAAGATATTCGTCATGCAGAAGGGCTTACTCAGCCAGAATTTTCAGCATTAACTGGTATAAGCCTTGGAGCAATACGAAATTACGAAACAGGACAGAGTGGAGTAGGGTTAAACGTTATTGATAAAATTGTGAAACACCCTAAATTGAATAAATACACTATGTGGCTAATGTCCGATAAAACAGCACCAAGTGCCGGACAAATTGAACCGGCTTTCTCTCTCAGTGACTCAGAGGTCTCGGAGAAGAAGGATCAAAGAAAATCCTTCCATACGAAGGAGAATGGTTGTTAACATTATATGATTTCTGGATGATCGCAGAAGCAATAATCATATAATTTATAAGGTCATTGTTGAGCAAAGGAATTAATTCAATAAAATACAACTTCGAGGTGGCAGGAATTTATTATGACAATAAAGATGGAACATTACGAAAAGATATTATAAAAAAATTTAGATATTGACGACTACACTAAAATCAATGTCAGTTTAATTCGTCACAGTGGAAACAAGCACGACAGAAATGCAATAGGTGTTTATATTTCAAAATCAGGATTTTTTGGATTCAATAACTTAATGATTGGCTTTGTTCCTCGTGAAGATGCTAAAGAAATATCGCCAATGTTAAAAGAAGGCGGAGAAATTATATCGACTGAAATTTACAAAGTATGGCTGCCTTCATGGAGTGATGATGCCACACCGTATGTTCATATCACCATCAATACTAATTGGACAGAAAATGATGTTGAAGAAATGTACAAACGTATCAATGTACAAACGTATTAGAGATGAGCGAAGAAAAAATCGTCTTAAAAAAAGACTATGTCATCCGCAACTGATAAAAATAATGTAATAACTAAAAAAGTAATAAACTACATGCTCAATATAGCAATATTGATTCTTGTTTATTTTGTAATATTCAAATAAAATACATACTTAATTAACTTGAAGATGTAGGGGGGTGAAGCTAAATAGCCTTACTACCCACGCCTTCTGCTGGATAAGCGACTGCATCTTGAATTATTTTGAGTATAGCTTCTTTTCTCATAGTTTATCTAGTTCATCATCCGTTAGGCTGGTAGATATCTTAATGACAGAACGATCTACACCGTTAGCAAGAAGTTGTTTTGCCAATTGTCGAGTAGCTTGTTGTCTGCCTTCGTTAACCCCATCCTGTCGGCCTAGCTGGTAGCCTTCATGCTTGCCTTTTTCGCGGCCTTTTGCTTCAAGTTGCTCTGCAATCGTCATAAAATCCTCCCGGTAAGTCGGTGCTTTTTCCGCAAGGGTTCGTATGAATCCCTCGCCGTCAATCGTATTTCCTGCTTGAGCTATATAATATAATAAACTCCTGCATTGTTCTTTGGAATACTGCCATGTTTCTATTAGATTAGCTAATTCTACGGCAAGTTCCAACATATCGCGGGTTCGGATGTGCTTTTGTACAAGTTGCAAGAGTGCTACCCGGCGGTGCGTCAGGATTTCCTCATCCGGTATCGTGGTAATATCAACCAGCGGGAATGCTTGCCTATAGACTGATTCTGCCAGTTCAGGGTCAGCAAAGCAATCGAACCATTGGGTGCTGTACGGATAGGGCGACGTTGTGCCATGGTAAAACAGGAGGGGGATTACAACAGGCAAAGAGTCATTGCCTTGTTCAAGGTGCCGTTGCATGGCGGCCATGCTATAACGCATTAAACGCCACGCCATCAGTTTCTCGGGCCTACTCTGGTGCTCGAGCAATGTGTATATATAGCCTTTCCCTGCATTCGTCTGCACAGAGTATAGCATATCTGAACACTGGGTACGTAGATCGTCTTCGATAAAGCTACCTGATTCCATCGCAAGAGTGCTGAAATCGCAGCGCTCCCGAAGATGAGGTGGTAAATGTACCTCCAAAAAGTCCCGAGCTACAGCAATATCGCCAAGAAACTTTTTGAACAGTGCATCATGTTGGGATAGTGATGATTTTGTCATGGGTGTAGTATACCGCGTTAAGGGGATAATCTACCATTGAAATTACTGAAGCTCAAATAAGCCGGATCGCTTCTCATGGATGTCACCAGCAGCTATCTAGCGTGGGCGGAGTTTTTTCACTGAGTAACCCGTTGATTATTTAATTATTTTAGCTGCATAATGCACACAAATAAATAATTATATCCAAATATAACTATGTGTGGTTACTATGACTGCTGGCGGGCATTTCATCTTTGCTTTAGCAAGCGCTATTTTTGCGAAGAAATTGGAGTTATCACCAGCCTTAGCTCAAGGGAACTGGGGGCATATTATTATTGGTGGAATATTGACATGCCTGCTGCCAGACATTGATCACCCTAAATCTTTGTTAGGTCAGCGATTAAAATGGCTTTCTATGCCCATTGCCAAGGTGTTCGGTCATAGAGGTATTACTCACAGTTTTTTGGCTATTGCAGGGTGCAGCATATTTCTTTTTTCAGGCTTTTTGTCACGAATTATTATTCCAATACCGATAGACTTCGTCCATGCCATGGTCGTTGGCTATATTAGCCATGTTGTAGCCGATATGTTAACACCAGCAGGAGTACCGTTGCTATGGCCATGTCGTTGGCGTTTTTGTATTCCAATATTGAGCCCCAGTAAATATCCGCTGTGGGAACGAGTATTTTGTGCATTCGTACTGGCATGTGCTTTTCTGTATCCCTTCGATATATTAATAATGAATAAATTATTGGTCATTGATTCTATACAGAATATATGGCAATGGGTACGTAAAAATTGATTTGAAATTGACTTTTACATAAGATATTGTTTCTATACTCAATAAACTTCAAGATACACGGCAAGGCCCTGCGAGAGACTTACTGTCCGTGCTTTCTACTGGATAGGTAGATGCATCTTGAAGTACGTTGAGTATATCCATCATAAAGCAAGTAATTTTTTTCCCCACTGTTCAATTATTTCTCGTTTTTCTCTTAGATAATCATACCTATCGTAATGTTTCGCTGACACACCTGGCCTTTTGTGATTTTGAAGTCTATCACGCATTTCCGCACTAATGCCCATATCCCCTGCTAGGGTTTTAAAGGTACAGCGAATATCTCTGGGTGTGAATTTATTAAAACCGGTTAATTTACAGAATTTACGGAGTTGTTTACTGTACTCAGCGGACAGCAAATGCCCTTCTTTTGTATTGCCCGGAAAAAGAAACACCGCGTCTGGATATTTTTTTCTCTGCCGTTTCAGAATCTCAGTGGCGCTTTGATTCAGTGGGATAATGTGGAAATCACTATTTTTTGATATGTGAGGGGGTACTGTAAGGGTTTTATTTTTTTCATCCCATTGATCACAAGTATTGGTCATTATTTCCCACGGGCGCTGCCCGGCGCTAAAGATACACAGCAGGGTCAATTGAGCGAAGTCTGGATGAATGGGGCAGGCTGATTCCGTTACCGCAAGCAATCGTAATAGCTCGCTGAGTTCGTCCCATGACAAAAAACGATCAAGCGCCTTATCTACACGTTTTTGCAGTGGAATGACGCTTACCGGGTTTCGGTCAAGCCCGTAAATGGTTTTTCCGTTAATGTTGGCCGGATCGTTGTCCGCGAATAACCCAAAATTGAATACAGCATGAAGGTTAGCTCTAACTTTATTTGCCCCGGAGTTTGCTCCACGTTCTATAAACTCTGCAAGAACACGCTTGATCTGAACGGCTGTTATTTCCTTAGCGGGTGTAGCCGGATCAATGTATTTACTGCTTAACACTTGGTTGAGCCTATTGCTTGTTTTGTCATAAGAGCGATTTCCCAGCTTTTTTTGAGTAGTGATGTAATCGTCAAACAATTGTTTTATAGTGGCGTGTTCAGCAATAGACTTTTCTGGGGTGGTGATATTGGCGGCGGCGGTGAGAGCTTTTGCGGTTGCTTCTGCGAGGGCTACAGTGGGATAATCTCCCAGAGAAAGGAATTTGCGAGCACCATCTTTATGGTACTTGTAAACAAAAATCTTCCTACCAGAAGGGTAAATTTTCAGACCCAAACGTCCTGTACCTCTGGTGGCTGATAATTGCCACACGTAATACGCTTGCTCTTTGGGTTTAATACCTTTGATCTTGCTGTCAGTGAGTAATATTCCTGCCATTACGGGTGTCGTTATGGTGAAATACTATGTCATAAAGTGAAATCAGACAACATGTAAAAATCTTTTTATTACAGTAGGTTGAAACTGAATGGAATCATCTGTTATGAGTTAAAACAAGAAGTTATCGCCCTTCTAAGCCGTAGATCACAGGTGCGAGCCCTGTAGGGCGTACCATTTTAAGTTCTCCCAGACTCTACCGAATTCAACAAAACCCCGTTATATTCATTGATACCACAAGGATTTTCTGTCGCTGAGCTCCACCGAGGTCAACCCAGCATACCGGAAATCAAGTCGATGTTGGGGGCCTATATGGGGGCTCTTCTTGTTCAATGACTATTAGGGGCCCCCACCATGCCACTTAATGCTCGACAGATAGAAACCGCCAAACCACAAGACAAAGAATACAAACTCACTGACGGCGCAGGCTTTTATCTTCTGATAAAGCCGAACGGAGCCAAATACTGGCGTTTGAAGTACTGCGTTGCAGGGAAAGAGAAAAAATTATCTATCGGTGTTTATCCTGATATCTCGCTGGCAGAAGCGAGACTAAAACGGCATGAGGCTCGAAAAATCGTCGCCTCAGGTGGCGATCCTAGTGAACAAAAGCAGGTCGAAAGACAGGCAAAGAAAATCAATATCAATAACACCTTCAAAGCCATCGCTCTCGAATGGCGTGAATATAAGCGCCCTAACTGGTCGAAAGGCTATGCAGAAGACCTGATGGAAGCCTTTGAGAACGACATCTTCCCTGATATCGGCAAACGTCCTGTTGCTGAAATTAAGCCGCCGGAGATTCTAACCACACTGCGCAAACTGGAAAAACGCGGCGTATTGGACAAATTGCGAAAAATCAGACAGGCCTGCAATCAAGTGTTCCGTTACGCCATCGTCACTGGTCGAGCGGAAAACAACCCAGCATCAGAACTGGCAAGCGCCCTTCCCCAACCCAAAGCCACGCACTACCCTCACTTATTGCCTGATGAACTGCCAGATTTTCTACGCGCTTTATCAACTTATTCGGGTAGTAAGGTCACACAACTGGCAACACGTATCCTAATGCTTACTGGCGTGCGCACTATCGAATTACGACAAGCAGAATGGAAGGAGTTTGATTTTGAGAAACAGCTTTGGGAAGTACCGAAAAAACGCATGAAAATGCGCCGCCCTCACCTCGTTCCCCTCTCCGATCAAGTGATCGATGCGCTGCAACAGCTCTATGCCGTTACCGGACGCTACAACCTGGTTTTCCCTGGACGTAACGACATTACGAAACCGATGAGTGAAGCCAGTATTAATCAGGTACTGAAACGGATTGGTTATCATGGAAAAGCGACAGGACACGACTTTCGCCACACGATGAGCACCATACTACATGAGCAAGGCTATAACACCGCCTGGATCGAATTGCAACTTGCCCATGTAGATAAGAACACAATTCGTGGGACGTATAACCATGCGCAGTATTTGGAACAGCGGAGAGGCATGTTGCAGTGGTATGAGGATTTTGTTGATGGCCTGGAGCATGAGGATGCAAGGAAGGTTGTGGAGATAGGGAACCGAAAATAGGCAAGGGGATAATTAGCCGGAGTTGTTCCGGCTTTCACACGGTGGTATGTAGTTCGCTGATTGAACCGGGATCACGCTAGAGAGATGCGATGGAACAGGAATATCCAAATGCATATCAGAAGATAACGCTGAATATCAAATGGGTTAGCCATTGCTCAACAAGATACTGATCTGCGGCAAAATGTGGCTAAATCTGATAGTCGGTTGTGAGCGAAGAACGGACCTAAGATTGTTAAGTGTTGAGCTGTGAGGATCAGAGCAAGACGACCATGCCAGCTTCGATGAATATGAGTCGCTACACCTATGATGTGACTACGTGCTTTGATAAACTGATGACATTTCCATTGAGAAGATTTTACACCAGACAAAAATTTATTAAATTAGAATGAGGTAAAAATGGATTTTTCCAGCTTTATTAAGCCAGAAGCACTTGAGAGCATTGATCTGGAGCAAAGCCCCATAGGCTTCTGCATCCACACCACAGTTCTCCATTTCAATAATAGTTTTATTCAGAGCGGTAAAGATCTTCTAGATAACTTCATCAAAGAGCATTCAGGTGTCAAAAAATGGATCCTCTCTCCAGACTATGCATTTTATGACTCTAATAAAAAAACGATGTAGTGACATTTTCTTTATTCCCACATCTTGCACACATTAACTAAATGTCTGAGTGCATAAATTTAATGGCGCCTTCAGATATCAAAAATGTCAGCTCAGTCAGCGATGAATTCATCTCCTTCCTAAAGGAAGGTCCGGTGTTTAATATTTCCCTTATCCTTGATCGAGATCGAAGAATGCACGGTGACGAGAGGAAATATCATTTGCACAGGTTTGAATCGATGATTAATCTTTTCAAATATTGGTGCAAATCCACACCTGAGGGAAAAGACAACTATAAAAAAAGAATTTCAAAACTGAAACAAGCGAAAAATTTAGTTAGTTCCCCAGGCGTTAATTTACGGCTATTTAGAGATATTGAAATGGTTGCAAATCTAGCAGCATATTTCCTTACTGAAGTGAGTGTTTCAGCGAATGTTGAAATCATCTCTTGGCTCTCAGATCGCGACAATATGTTAACTTTTAAACATAAAAGAATTGGCGATTTCATGCTTGAACAAGTGAGTACTGCATATCATGTATTGTGCATAAACAACGGCATAGGTCCTGCAGGGAAATTATTGCTAGTTAAGCCAGATACAATGGGTGAGCTATTATATGACAGCTTTATACGAGTGCCTGACTACATTGCAGGTACTCTCGCTGACT
Organism: Symbiopectobacterium sp.; assembly: GCF_047692315.1. Taxonomy (GTDB): domain Bacteria; phylum Pseudomonadota; class Gammaproteobacteria; order Enterobacterales; family Enterobacteriaceae; genus Symbiopectobacterium. The sequence continues at coordinate 213,867 of NZ_JBLLJS010000020.1, forward strand.
TTGATTTCGAAAAACAAGAAACAACGCATTCGAAATTTGAAAAAATCAAGAATGGTACATTTGCTGAAGAATGTAGAAACATCTCCTATCAACTGTTTTTCCATCCTAACGTTAAGGCTCACAGGCTTACGTGGTGAGTTGAGGTGATAGAGTAAAAAGCATCCTCAAAATGAATAAAAGAGATATGCGGATAAATAAATATTGGGAAAGCTTCACTTCTTAGAAAAAATGCTTTCCCATTTTTCTGAGCCCTATAATAGCCTATTATAGGTAAGTTATTTACTACATCAAATCATCCACGCAAGTCATTATCGAACGAGCCAAGTTGATAGCAAGCCGAGCATCAGCCTCATTAAGCAATGACGAGTTTGCGTGGGCTAGACTGTTATGATTGCGAAGCTCATTTATTCCCTTAAGAATTGAGTTAGCAGATCTTAACATTTTAAATACAGTATCATTTCTTTTATCTGTATTATTACCTTTATAGTAACTCATTATCAGAGGCAAAAGACCATCAACCGAATCACAGGTACTATTATATCTAATTACATGATTGTCACAGATTTGTTTCAAAGAACCATACAGGGCTGTGTGGATCCCGTCATAAGCTGAATCTGGGCCAGTTTCTTTCAGCAGAATCTCAGCATCAGCCAGCGCTTTCTGAATGGTATCGTTCACGTTTCTCACAGGAGACGCTTGGACATTTCTTTGAGATTCATTACTCACGGCATAGTCTATTTCTGAATATAATTCAGCGTCATTCCTTTGAATAATTTTTTCCATTCCGCAGCGTTTCCATAGGGTGTTCAGATTATCGGGATTACGGCCTAACACCTCTTCAATTGCAATCTGACAGGCTGCGGACAAGTTTTCATTTTTATAGGCGACATGGCTGAAAAAACTCGGGATGTCTTCTGGAACATCCTCGCAATCCGTCTCAGCAAACATGCTATTCCAGTCACCGGATTCCCAGTTTTCAGAGAGGATAGTAGCCAGTCTAAGACAATATTTTCTTTCTAACATAGATTATCCCTTTTTATTATCGTATCTACGATTTCGTGAACGTGATTGTAAAATAAATAATATAGTTTTTTAACATGTTACGTAACAACTTCAGCAAACCATTGGCTGCGTTTTACACCACTCATACATTTCTCGGCCATCCTCATCTGAATCAAGGCTAGCGGGACCACGAATCTCTGTGCTCATCAATTTTTCGTATAAATAGTACTGTATTCTATCCATGTCTGAAATTACTACCTGTTCAAGATGTTAAGCGAACTAATTCTGGGACAGGTTAGTAGCCCAGACGTTAATTTCAATAATTAAATGCCCCTTAATGGTTGGAAGCTTTACCCAGCGAAAAGACTCACTCCCAGTTATGTCCGCTTCTGGCACCAAGTTGATGGTCATATCTGATTGGACACTGTTTTCGCAATAGGGACATGACTGCTCGGTTCTTGCCATGGCAGCACACCTCCTCAACTATGCCCCTACAGCATTACAAGTCCAAAAAGCATCTTCACTCTAAAAGGTCCCATTCCTTGGTAGCACCTGCCCAGCTCAGAATTTATCCATTAGATAACGATGTGCGTTCGATGCCGCACTGGCGGCTTTAAAATATAGCGCTTGTCGTTTTTTAGTGCTTTCAGCCAGGCGACAATATTGCTTTTGTGCAGAACCTCACTGACAATTCCCAAGTCCACCATCAAAAAAGTACTTCCAATCTCCGCAATAAGTTCTTCAAATGTACAATTTTCAGTGCCAAATCGCCCTTTCACTACGTGATCAAGACGACTTTTACCACCACTCCAGTAAATCAGTTCATGTAGACCGATAGCATAATAATTGGCTGCATCGGTGAGGAGCGGACTTACCGAACGTTGTAGTACCCTCCGGAGAATGCCATCCCATGTGCAAATACCGTCATTAAGTGTACGTGTAAGTACTACGAAGCCTTCGCAAATATCCAAGACGAGCTGGAAACCGCTTGCCGCAGCGCAATGCTCCCAATGAAACGTACCAACAAGATGGATGATGAACACTAATGGACAGAACTGTACTGAGCCTCTAGCAGGCATAGTAGTAGCAATCACCAGAACCTAAGCAATAAAGCAAGGCCAAAGCTTGGCCTACCCATGCTGTGGTGCTATTTTCTACGAAGCAAAATAAGAGAGGCAAGTATGTTTGAGTCGATTGAGCCACTGGACATATACAACAAGAACATCAACATACTGATTGGCTCAGGCGCTTCGGCAGACTTGTTCCCGACGCTAGCTCTCGCTATCAAAGATGCCAAGGGGCAGAGGGAAACGATTGAGACGCTCGCCACGAAGTTTGAAACTTCGCCTGAGAAGCGAACCGCCTTATTCATGCATTACTACGACACGTGTATTTTCCCAGTACAAACCTTCAATCCAAGTTCCATCGCCTCAGTTAAAGGGAAGGAAAATCTTAATAATTATGAGATTTTTTTGACAACACTTTTAGGGTTGCTGGACAGAAGGAAAGACCTTAACCGCAAGATCAATATTTTCACCACTAACTATGATGGGTGCCTGTCTCATACAGCCGACAGTATTCTCATGAAGGGTTCACATGATTTTGTAGTGAACGATGGCACTTCAGGCTTTCACAGGAAGCACCTTCATTCCAAAAACTTCAGTACGTTTCAATGCCAAACCGGAATCTTTGAACGAAGCAACTACGGTATCCCGCAGCTTAACATTATTCACCTTCATGGTTCCGTCTACTGGTCCAAAAACGGTGATAAGATTGAGGTCAACTACCGCAGTAATTTTAGTAACCTTTTGGAAAACAGACACTCGAAAATCTGAATAGATATTCGGTGTTTCTTGGTACCAAAGCCAATAAAACCGAAAACATACCTGCCTTGTCCTTCAGTAAAGAGCAGATGGACAACTTCTGGGATGAGTACAACAAGCTGCCCATCGTGAACCCCACTAAGTGGAAGTTTTACGAGACTGTCTTTGAAGAGCACTACTACCAGATGCTCAGGCTATTAAGTTATGAGCTTGAGAAACCAAATTCCGTACTCATCACATTCGGCTTTTCATTTGCCGATGAGCACATTCTCAGGCTAATCCAGCGCTCCCTCTCCAACCCGCAACTTCATACTTTCATTTGCTGCTACAGCAACGACAGCTCGAACAACATGAGGGAAGAATTCAAGCTCTGGAAAAACGTTCAAGTCATTGGACCGCCGGAAGACACGAGGATGGACTTCACCAATTTCAACAGATATGTCTTCTCTCTCAAGCCAGATAAGTACGAACCTCCAGTCCCACCTGAAGAGGAAGATCTGCTATGAGTATCGTTGTAGGCGAAGTCATTGCAGTGAATGGGGTGCGCATCTCTCTACGCATTTTTGAAGACTCCAATCATGAGACAATCTTTTATGAAGGAGTAAAGTATCGGGGAATTTCCCTTAGAGAACACGCCTCCATCCAGCGAGGCTTCATAGACATAGTCTGCCTTGTTGAAGGCGAATTTTTGGACGAGAAGAGGCTGGATGCTGATGCCGAGAAGGTCCATTACATCCGAAAGGTAGATGTTCGCCCCATAGGAGGCTACATAGTGGATGACAAATTTTTTGAAGGCGTGAAATACATGCCGATGATTAGAGATAAAGCATCTCTTCTCTGCGAACTCATAGTGGCGAAAATCTATGGGGCAGAAGGCAAAGCTGATTTTTCAATTGGATCCATGCTCAAAGAGAATGTGCCTATCAATCTTCCATGGACACGGTTATTCAACAGTCATCTAGGCATCTTTGGCAACACTGGAAGCGGTAAGTCTAATACGCTAGCGAAGCTCTACACTACCCTATTCAATGAGAGATTCCAGGCACTGAAGCAGAAGAGCCAGTTCGTCATCATTGACTTCAATGGCGAATACACGGAAGACCAGCTCCTGCCGGCCAAGGAAAAGCGGATAATTGTGCTGGACTCTAAAAAAGCCAAGCATAAATTCAAGATTGAAGCCGCTCATTTTTGGGATGTTGAAACACTGAGCCTCTTGTTCCAGGCTACCACCAATACACAGCAGCCGTTCTTGCGCCGCGTTCTATCCGGTAAAGAGAAATTTAAGACAACGCCACTCAAAAGGTATGTGGAAAAAGTTTTTGAGAAAGTTTTTAGCACTGGTGAGGCGAAATCAGATGCATTGGACCTGAGCCGTGAAATTGCGAGGATGATTGAATGCGATTCGTTGCAGGATCATCTAAAGGGAATCATTTATTACAACAAAGATAAGTATTTCAAGCACAACAGCGGAACTTACTACAACTCAAATGGCAATAGCTTTGACGCCAACATCAATCCTATCATTGATGAGCATGTTAATTTGGATGAAATCAATCAGTTCGATGAGCTAATCTTAAGGTGCTACCTCCAACTCTGTTCAGATGTCGTATTCGGCTATGCACAATACGAACACATACAGCCAGTGCTTGCCAGGGCCAAATCATCCACCTCGGCCCTTCGTAATGTTCTTGAAATCGTTGATGTGCCACCACCGCCACATCTCTTACATGTCATATCTTTGAAGAAATGTAAGAATGAAGATCTTGCCATTGCTAATTGCCAAGAATTTCTACACAAATCATAAGGACGCCGAGAATCTTAAGAGTCCACCGAGTCGGACCCTTCACCTCATTATTGATGAGGCCCACAACATTTTGTCAGAGCAGTCCGCTCGTGAACATGAAATCTGGAAAGACTATCGACTTGAACTCTTTGAAGAAATCATCAAGGAGGGGCGCAAATATGGCGTATACCTCACACCATCCAGTCAGCGACCAGCCGACATTTCACCTACCATTGTGTCCCAGATTCACAACTTCTTCATACATCGCTTGGTGAACGATCGCGACCTCATGCTGCTGGACAACACCATCAGCACGTTGGACTCTAGTTCAAAGGCCCTCATCCCAACCCTCGCTAAAGGCTGTTGCGTGGTCACAGGAACGGCGTTTGATCTTCCAATGATCCTAAAAATTGACCCGCTATTGAAGCAGCATCGGCCCAGCAGTGATGATGTAAACCTTGAAGAGCTTTGGGCACTACCTCCCGTTTAGAGTAGCGTTATTTTGCAGTCACCCCGTTTACACCCCCCCCTTATTACAGCATCAAAATCCTATCTATTATTGTCGTTCTTTCGAATTGAATATCCCTAAAATGCAGAGAGAAATAAATGGGATTTAATGTGACTGTTGACAAAACTGCGTTCTTCTTTGCATAGCGCAGTCCAATATGATTCCGTAGGGGTAGAATGGCTCCCTCAGTATTACCGATGATATGCACCATAGCTTGGGCTGCCACTTTAGTATTGAACTTAGCAACTGTGGCTTCATCTACCTTATTCTTACCTGGTAAAAACCGTTCAGAATCGCAGATGATGTAGGCAACACGCGGCGAAATTGGGTAGTAAAAATCAGCGTGCTCAGGTGCGGTGAACTCTGTCTCTGAAACACATGAGTGCACGTTGACGACCGGCTGGTCGGACGTAATGAAAGGCAACTCCGTGTCATTTATCAGTAATGCATGTCTAGCGTCATGACGGCTTGAGTACAGGCTGAATCCAATGTTCATCCCGAACATGTAGCTTAGAAACCACCATGCGTGCGCCATCGCGTCGGCTACTTCGATTGCAATAATATTGCGGCGAGGCTGAGCCTGAAGCACACCATCTCGAAAAGGCTTCGTGCGAACGATTTGATGCCCAAAAAACATCATGAACTCGATCATGTGCTGCTTATCTTGCAGTATATCAAGCTGCTCATTGGCTAACGCAGATAAAACGGGTAGCACCATTTTTTCATGGGAGGCGTGGAGATTTTCCATTAGGTTACACTTCGTTGCATGCAGAGGAGCCTCGGTTTCATGATCTTGAATACCAGACTCAGAGTAAATGGCCCCAAGCTGCTGCATCTTTAGGAAGTCGTTAAGATACGACATGTGATGTTGTTGAAGATGATTGGGGCTTTGGCGGGAGAAGCTTTTTATTATTTCGACGTGCTTACTTGTTAGTATTGTGGTTTTGTAGAAATAGTTGTCAGCAGCTATGGCTCGGACGCTGTCATGCGCGACCTTACCAGTCTTCGTAGTATAGAAAACATTTTTCGTCCCATTACCCCAGCTAGTGAGGTACTTCGCCCACACGTAATGGTGTCGTTTTTTTGCTTCGAGATCTTTGCGTGACATGTAAATCTATTCCATAGAGTTAGGCTTTCATACACAGCTCACTGTCGAACATCCCTACCTTCACTGGCCTTACTAACTCTATCGCATTAAATCAGGCAATTCGTATAACAATTTGAGCGCTTGCGGCCAGCCGGCATTTGAAAAGAGTTCAAGCACATTGAATAATGCAGATCTTCTGGCAGGATCCTCGAATAACTCCCGGTAATCCGCGAGATAGCGTCGGACTATCCGCACTACAACATCAAGCCCGAGACTCTCGAAGTGATACTGCTCGCGCGCTGCCGGCCCTACAAGAAGTGCGGCAACCTCATCGAATACTGCAGCCGGATCACCATCAGCAATATACTCGTAGAGTTGAACTAGGTAATGAATTGCAGATGGGCCACCCGACTGACCTATCTCAAAAAGTACAGTCTGATAATCAACCAAGAAGCTACGTTTGTGGGCTGCCGTATTAAGCATGGCTTCGTGCTGTACATTGCTGGAATTATACGCACCCGATCCGAAATACAGCTGGTTAATACAATGATAAATAAGCATTAAGGCTAAGTTGTAATCCCTTTGGCTCGCAGCATGTTGATCCGATCCTTCCTCAGAAGTGTTGAAGTTCGACAGTGCTACTGGCAATGATCTTGCTGCAGCCGCAACTACCTGACCTAATACTTCACGCGCTCTATCCTGGATATCCGCATCCGAATCGGTATCCTGGTATTTAAAGAAGAGCGCATTACGCAGTGTAGAAACGGCTGACAAAAGTAAGTCGCTGGCATTGGCAATATTTTGAAAATGAGTAAAGCATGCAGTTCTATCTTGACTGACATAGAGTGCGGTCACTATAGATCCTAATGCTTGTGCAAGTTTTCTCTCCTTATGGGAATCACTTTCACTTGCTAGCGGGAAGCGCTGGATAATAGTAGTAAGTAAATGCTCGGCTTCTTCGACGTCCACGTTCGAAACACTACGTAGCGGCCCGCCCACAAAATAGCCCATAGTGCAACGTTCTGCTTCCTGGTGGGCAACCTTTGTCATTAGGACCCACATACGTTGGCGGTCTACATCCCATAGACGATTGAGATAACCAGACACTTGGTGCCTGACCGTAGGCTCCTCATCATCAAGCATCACTTCAATACGATCGAGCAACGTGGAGTCGGAATTGCCAAATCGGCAAGCAAGGTTCATAAAACTGGAAGCCATATATACGCGAACATCCCAGTTTCCCCAAGACATCGTGATCCTTTCCTCATTTGAACGAGGTTCGGGGTGCTGACTTTCCACCAACCGATCCAATAGCCCCAAAAGTAAAGCCAATGTGGGATGCGCAGTATTCGCAGGATCGTAGAGTTCCGCCCCTGCAATGCAGTCAAGCGCATTGCTTATTTTCCCCCATGCAGCGTGCATCGTGGCTTCATGAGCCGAAACTACAAGCCCATCAATTAACCCAACAGTTGCGACCACCTGAGTCCACAGACGAGCTAGGGACTCGAATTCAGGGTTATTAAATGCTTCATTAAACTGGGCATCCAAAGCTCGCAGTGCATCTAGAACCAGTCGATCAGGCACTTCATCAACGTTAGCCCCGAGTCTCTGTACAAGGCTTTCGGTAACGTCACTGGCTACATCCCATCGGGTCTCTATGGTCATAGCTGGACGATTACCCGTGAGAAGTCCTGCTGCCTCCAGCTGCACTTTCAGATCGCGAAATGCATCTGTAACTATAAATTCGTCGCCCAGCACAGAGAGCAGACGTGCTGCATAATAACGCGCTCGAGCAACCTCGTCCTCATCAGTTGAGTGAACGCTTTCCACATAACGATGTTCAAATGCTGAGCGTTGCTCTGCCGATGCTGTTGCATAGGCAGAAGATAGGTAGGCAGTGCAATCTCTAGCAAGACCAGATATTTGGACGACACCGTGAGCCGAAGCAATAGGCCAAAGCAGATCGTCTGCAATTCCAGGACGTTCGGCACCAATGCCAAAAATACGTGCCCATACCGATGCAGCTCCCACTTCTACCCGTTGAGCGGTAATTACGACGTGTCGAAACTCATCAGGCTGGCATGCCACAAGGAAACTGACGAGTGCTGAGAGCACATCACCGCCTTGTGAGCCCATACCATCATCACTACCTCGCCAATCTGTATAGGAAAGGCCATCCTCGACAATGTTAATTGATTGTGTATCGTATTGGACAACATGTGCTAGGCGTTCTGCGTACCTTTGGCCATCGCTCAATGCTATGCCGATGGTTGCTGCATTGACCGCTCGCGTCGCCTCTGCAGGAAAGGCACGAAGAAACTCGGGAAGTGCCTGCAGCAGGTTCCAGCGGCCGTGCTCGTAGTCCTGGCGACGATTTGAGCGTAGCGGCATAATCCTGCTTACTGACCCACCGATCCAGCTATCTCCATCTGAAGGCGCGGATCGCCCAAAGAGAGTCTCATAAACAGAGGTGACAAATTCGGGATCATGGGGAACGATATGTTTTACTCCTTCCGCCAACCATGGGGCTTCATTGTGCGCATACTCTGAGAAGCGAGGCTCTTGAAGAATCTGCTGAAGAAGGAACCTTGACGCAGCAGGGTCGCTACCAAATGACTTGGTGACGAAACAAATTGCACTACTAGAGAATAACGTTGATTGTGGGTCCCCCAACCAACTGAGTCGCAACAAACCACGCGCAGCCCTCCCAAAACTATCTAAGAAATCAGCATCAGTGAAATTCGCCTTCTGGACGAGGGTCTGCAAAATTATACGTATGCCATCGGCATATTCTCGCTGCTCCGTGTCGGCCGCAACTGCTGCCGCCATTGCCCAAGCTGTACAAACCGAGATGGAAACAGGGCTATTTAGGGCAAAACTTAGCTCAGCAAACCGAACGATTTTTGAGAATATAGGTCCCATCCGACCTGCCTGCTCTGGCCACATGAGCATTGAACATAGAGAGGCCACATCCTCTGGTTCAGCAACTCGCTCAGTTGTAGAACGAAGCGCGGCACTCGACACAACAGGATCAATGCCAGGTGTCGCGACCAGTTCGGTGACAAAGCCCCAACTGTGCGGACGGCAGGCAGAATCATCACGCCAAACTCTCTCGATAGCGAACCGCAGAGACGGCCCTAAAAGGAGGCCAAGGCCTTCAGTTCCGGAAAGCTGAGTGACGAGTTGCGAAGTATCATTTCAGTCGAGGAAGAAACGACTGGCGGCGTGATCGAAAAGAACATGGTGTGCAAACCCGATACGGTCGCCATTAGCAACGAGTACGCCGTCCAGCGCTGGGTGTGCCACATCCATTTTGCGAAGTATTAGACGACGCCGTTCGACCATGACTTCGACAGCTCTCGTAACGGATGCTTGTAGATCTGTAGAGGGCAGTCGCTCATCTTCGTAGCGATCAATTAAGTCCGATTGAGTTGTCACCATTGCGATGCTTATAGCTGTTGTTCCACTTTCCAACAATTCAGCCGCTAACGAAAGGTTGAACACATTACGCAACAATGTTCGAACCGATACAGGGGCGGTAGCGAGCAATTCACCGATGCGTGCTTCTCTGCAACCTACTGCATTCATCTCATGCTCTGTAAGCATTGGTACCAAGAAGTGCCTGACATTTGCTGCTGTACTGTCAATGTACGTAAAGTCAGGTGGCGTTCCTGCCATCGCTCTCTGAAAGCGCCTTCCATTCCTAAGATCAAAGGATCTAATGGAAGCAATCACCGACCATCTTTCTCCCAGCCTCGCCTGCACGCCTTCTATTATGCTGGCGAACACCCCCTCTGAGTAACCTCCTCGCGATGCGTCCAGCGCATCAATGACAAGAACACCGCGGCCTTGCCCCGGCCATGCGAACAATACATCGATAAGGGGATGCTGCAGATTTAGTGCAATTCGTAAGGCATCTTCTGTGACTACTCCCGCTAGATCATCTGCGGAAATAAAGACCGTTGTCTGATTTGCTGTCAGACGCTCCTGAGTAAACTCTACAAGCACGCCAGTCTTGCCGGCACCAGGCTCTCCTATTCACAAAAAACTGCCTGCGTCAGCGGCAGTTTTCAGTGCTGGCATGAATGTTCGCTCAATCTGAAGCCCACCAGCAATAGGCAGTAAGGCATGATGCTGCAGCCGACCCACCTCCGTCTGCGTTTTTTGACGAAGCATTGCAATATCTTCATCGAAATGAGGTGTTCTCATGTCCTCGTGCCCAGCAGCTCTTAACCGTCGAAGAAGACCATCTCTGTCGGAAGGTTAACCGCTCCTGCCTCGGGAAAGTGCAACACTGAAACTGCAAGACAGTGACTGTATCGAATGTCTGGATGACACATACCGTTTCTGATTGCGATATTGGTCAAATCGGTCAACCAGCGCTGATAGGCGTTGAGTAGATCGTCGTAGCAAGCAACTGTTTCTTTCATCGGTAAATAACCCTTTATCTCAGTAAACAGGTAACCAAAAAGTTCCGCAGCAGGCGGCTTGTTGAATTAGCTGTTGGGGGGGAATGTTGCAAATACCGGAAAGCGTTACTGGCGAGACTGAGCAATGCGCTGCTGTAACCAGGTTTCCACTTCACTTTGTAGCCAACGGGAGCTACGTCCCAGCTTAATTGGTTTGGGGAACAGGCCATCTTTGATCAGCTTATAAAACCATTTGTCGGTCAACCCAGTCAGTTTGGTGATGAATGCCATATCGACAAACTGGTCTTCGAGTAGGGAAGGTTTAACAGTACCGGAGTCGAGATGCTGATTATCACTGCCTACTCCGGCATAACAACCGGGGAGAATGTAAAAAGTGTTTTGTCTTCAGTGGCTACCTCGCGGCCTTCCTAACCTGCTGGGTGCAGGGACTTCTCTGGAGCCGTAGTAATAATGGCCGTGCTTCTGCTCTTCTTTCGCCAGATAGCTGATGATGTAACGCAGGCCATTAGCAGTCCGTTGTCGGCCCGTTTACAGTCTGACTGGCGCTCAGTGACCATTGAAAACTAGGCTCGGGATGATTTTGCCCAGTCGGTCGGCGAGGTTCTTGATAGTGTTATTGCTCTGCCTGTCGTCCCTGCGCCGCTAAAAATGCTTATCGGTGGCCTCAAACAAACGGTGGTCTCACTCGCCCGTTCATTGTGGTCACTGCTGTTCTAGGTAATACCTGACCTTTTCGTTCCCGTCCGGCCCTGTCGCTTTGTGGCAGGGCTTTTGCTTATTCTTTCTCTGAGGAAACTCCTATGGTTCGTTTAGCTTCCCGCTTTGGTGCCGCCAATGTTATCCGTCGTGACCGTCCGTTAACGCGTGATGAACTGTTCCGCGTGGTTCCCAGTGTGTTTAGTGAAGACAAGCACGCTTCGCGCAGTCAGCGCTACACCTGCATCCCGACGATTACCCTGCTGGATAACCTGCAACGTGAAGGTTTCCAGCCTTTCTTTGCCTGCCAGACCCGTGTCAGGGATATCGGCAAACGTGAGCACACCAAACACATGTTACGCCTGCGTCGGGAAGGACAAATCACCGGCCAGCAGGTGCCGGAAATTATCCTGTTGAACAGCCATGGCGGCTCAAGCTCCTACCAGATGTTGCCGGGGCTGTCTCGCAGTGTGTGTCAGAATGGGCTGATTTGTGGCGAATCGTTTGGTGAGGTCCGGGTACCGCACAAAGGCGATGTGGTTGGGCGGGTGATTGAAGGCTCTTATGAGGTGCTGGACACCTTTGAGCGTATTGATGAGAAGCGGGATGCGATGCAGTCACTGTTGCTGCCGCCACCTGCTCAGGTGGCGCTGGCGACGGCGGCACTGACCTACCGCTTTGGCGAAGACCACCAACCGGTCACATCGGCTCAGATACTGGCCCCACGCCGCTGGCAGGATGAATCCAACGACCTGTGGACCACCTATCAGCGGGTGCAGGAGAACCTGATAAAAGGCGGACTGCCTGGTCGCTCCGTGCAAGGCAGGCAGTCCCGGACTCGGGCCGTCAAAAGGATTGATGGCGATATCAAACTCAACCGTGCGCTGTGGGTGATGGCAGAAACGATGCTGGCGACATGCCAGTGATTGATGGACAGCGTGTTATCAATCTGTAACCACATGGACAGGGTGTGTCCGGCGGTTAGCGTTTGCCCTCATAGCCTGTTTACCTCAATTACCCCTCAGGCCGTATCCCACCGGCTTTCTTACTGAAAATAAAAATATTTTTCACAGTGTCCATACCCTGACCACGCCCCTATTTAAAGTAATCACAGGACTTTCATTCAGTTAACTGCCTCAGGAGGCTGCACCATGACACAGGCTGACCGCCGATATGACCGGCTGGCCGTCAGGCTGTCAGGCTGTCAGGCTGTCAGGCTGTCATTGATAATCAGCCGATTACTGGCAGGAGAAACGCTGGGCGTCAGAAAACTGGCGGCAGAGTTCGGCGTCTCCACCCGTACCTTGCGACGGGACTTCCGTGAACGACTGATGTATCTTGACCTGGAATACCGTAACGGTCTTTGTCGTTTGCCGGAATACCACAATCCGGCACGGCATGAGCAGGATGTGCTGATGTTTGCCCGACAGACTGGCGTAGGTGTGTTCTTTCCCGGTCTGGATAACCGGCTGGTCAACACCCTGCTGGACAGCGGTGAGGCCGCGCCCTGTCTGGTCTGGCATCCGCCCTTGCGCGGTACGCCGACACTACCGGGACATTTTTACCGTCTCACCCGGGCGATTGGCGACCAGTTACGCGTCACCGTTCTGGCTGACGGTCAACGCTATGACGGGTTGTCGCCTTACCGGCTTATCTGCCTGTATGGCGAGTGGTATCTGGTGTCCGAATCGCTGGGGCATCTTCTGGTCCTGCCGATGCATGAGATTCATGGTGTGACAGTCTCCACTGAGTCATTCCAGCGCCGCGATGATATCTGTCACCTGACCACGCAATCCGGCTTCATCACGGCATTGCCGCATTTTCGCTTTATTCACGAAGTACTGACCACTTTCGGCACGTCTCCGACCGCGTAAGTCAGAGACGCGGCCAACACCAGGGAAAACCAGAAAGGCGGATAAGAAAGGAATGTACCGGAAACCGCCCACAGAAGCCGTTTACCGGACATATCAGTGAAGGACCACACCAGACGTCACGGGCAGGCACTGTCCTGCCCGGGCGATTTTTATGATGACTTCAACATAAAGGATACGATGATGTTTACATACCTTCCGGGCAAACGGGGATGGCTGATAATCGGGCTACTGGCAACCTTCTCTGCTCAGGCAGCAACTGAACTTCCTGCTCAGGTTGACTGGTTCACCTTAAAGAAAAGAGGCTGGACCAACCCTGATGGGATGAGTGACGACGAGCTAATCCGCAAAATATATAAAGGCAGAGCGATTTTTAACTATCCCTGGACTGAGCAGTTTTTTGTCAGAGATGGCACCGGCCCTGTCTTTCTGGCGAATAAAAAGGCTAAAACGCTTTCCCTGGTGAATCTAAAGACCCGGTCACAATCATCAGGTGACCTGGGGGTCGCCTATCTCGGTAACAAATCCAGCAACTGTGCCTATGAAATTACCGATAAAAAGACCTACTTCAATGCCAATTTTGCCAACGGCAAGCCTGAGAAGCCGACGTTATTACTGAGTATTCCGGAGAAGTGTATAGACCAGAAAAAGATGGAAGAAATCAAGGCACAGAAACGCGAGCAGGAGCAGCGGCTGGGTAAGTGGATGGCAGATGGCTTTAACAAAGAGCACTACCGCCGTTACGCATTACGGCTACTGACCGTGAGACATGTCCATTCACACAGAGGAACCCGTATGAAACACACTCCTTCACTTCTGCTCGCAGGCGCACTGCTGCTGCCGCTGTCCGTACAGGCCGTGCCGAACCTGTGGAGTACCGGTTCTGGTCAGGGCGTCACAGAATACCGGATAGCCAATACCGAGGGCAGCGTCTTTACCGTTAACTGTACCGGCGGACAACACGTTGCAACACAGCGTGGCGGTATCGCCCGTGAGCGGTCAGAGTGTCGATTCACGCTTTGCCACCGATATTGATATCGTTGTCGTTATTGATGAGCAGCAGTACGGTATCCCGTCCCCGCTGGGATGGCGCAAGATTGGCAGCGCGACACAGTTCGATGTTTATCTTAATGACCGGCATGTGGGAGCCTGGGAGCCCAGGCAAAAGAACGTGCAGAAGGTGCTGGCAGATATCTCGTCGTGCGCCACGACACACCGAGAATAATCGGGAGAGGTGACGTCATGCCCATTATTGCCATCATCGTTGTTGTTGTGGTTGTCATTGTCTTAAGTAAAACCGGTATCTCGGACAGCCTTATCGGGCTGGTTATCGCCACCTACGCCCCTGTTGCTTATGCAGCGGGGGCGTTTTATTTATTAAGGAATCAACATCATGTCATCTCTTTTATCTTCCCCACCGATGCTAACCCGGGAGCAACGTATCATCCAGATGGCACTGCGCCTACTGGAAAAACGGGTACGAAAAAATACGCGACAGTTCAAAACCTCTGAGGACACCTAAAGCTGGTTAATGCTGGAACTCAGTAGCTTAGAGCGCGAAGTCTTTATGGTGCTGTATCTGGATAACCAGCGCCGCCTGATAGAAAAGGAAGTTATCGCTCTGGGGGTATTAACAGTATCGAAGTCCATCCTCGTGAAATCCTCAAATCGGCACTGCGTCATAATGCCGCTGCCGCGATATTGGCGCATAACCATCCCTCCAGCTGGGCAGAGCCCAGTCAGGCCGATCGCCACATCACTGACAAGCTGAAGGACTCGCTGTCACAGCTCGACGTCAAAGTGCTCGACCATCTGGTTGTCGGCGGTGCTGATGTGGTGTCGTTCGCTGAACGTGGCTGTCTGTGATGGCCGCACTTACCACTGCTCTCTTACTAACTAAGGAAAATACCATGACATCATCTGATACCCCGGAATGGGGGTTAAAACGTGACATCACTCCGCAATTCGGAGCCAGGTTGGTTCAGGAAGGTAACCATCTGCATTATCTGGCAGATCGGGCCAGCTTTATCGGTACTTTCAGCAAAGCAGAAGCCCGCAATCTGGAACGCTGTTTCCCAAAGCTGATTAAGCAGTTGGAGCAGAAGCTACGAGCGGGTGAGCTGAATCCCTGCCAGCAGGGCTGCGTCACGATGCATTGCAACGAATTGACCTGTGAAGCAGATACGCTGGGCAGCGTTGGCTACGTGTATATTTCTATTTATCCCTCTTCTGTGGCAACACAGTAATCCGCTGCTTCTATCCCCATTCTGAACATTTCCCTGATTTTATCGACTTAACCTGAAGAGATAATTCCCATGCAAACATTACCCGCAATTCCGTCACGGGAGGATAACCCCTGTCCGTCGCCTATAGCCGTCTGGCAGCAACTTCTGACCTATCTGCTGGAAAAACACTACGGACTCACGCTGGACGACACACCGTTCTGCGAGGAAAACGTGATTCAGGAGCACATCGATGCTGGCGTCACGCTGGTAAATGCCGCGAATTTTCTGGTAGAACGTTACGAGCTGGTACGTATCGATCGCAACGGCTTTAACTGGCAGGAGCAATCGCCGTTTCTTACCGTCGTTGATATTCTCCGCGCCAGACGCGCTACCGCCCTGCTCAAGGTATAAAGACCGCGATCCGCTTTCCAGTAACACCGCGCCAAACCTATTAATCCCTCTCCCCGATGCATAATGCGCTAGCCCTTACCGGCTGGCGCATTTGCTTTTATGTATGGATCACAAACTATGCAAATTGAACCCGAGGTTTTAACCGAACACACCGAGCTGATTTGCTCGACCAACATTGAACACATCGTCACCGGACGTGATGCCGCGCTGCAACAGATAGAGCAACTTCTCAACCAGTTACAGACGATCTCAACGCTAACGGCGACTATTGGCGGCGGCACTGCCGAAGACTGGGCATTGAAGCAAGGGCATCGCTACGATTGCTGGCTAACAGAAACGCCCAACAAGGCGATGCCAGCCATCACCCGCACGCTGGATCGCAATATCTGGCGCGATCTGATGCTGAAATCCGGCATGTTGTCTCTGATGGACGCCGAAGCGCGTACCCAGTGGCATAAAAATCTGGACGAGGGCGACCTACCGGTCATTAGCGAAGTCAATATTCTCAGTACGTTTGAACAACTTCACCAGAGCAAACAGTAGGTATTCGAGCGTGGGGTAATCAACGTATTTAAGGGGCTGTCGTGGGATTACAAAACCAATCACCCTTGTTACTTCGGCAAGAAAATCATCATCAGCAATCTGGTGACATACAACCGTTGGGGCTTTGGCCTGAACTGGGGCTGGCGGCGCGATCAACTGGCTGATTTAGAGCGTATGCTGTATCTGTTGGATGGCAAACCTATTCCTGATAACCGAGGCGATCTCACTATCCGACTGATGGACCATATCCGCGATAATCCCCATCAGCAGGAATTCGAGGATGAATTCTTCAGCATTCGTTACTTTCAGAAAGGCACCTGGCATTTCACCTTTAAACGCCCTGAACTGATCGATCAGATGAACAACATTATCCAGGGATGTTGGCGGCAAGGTAAGTAATCCAATAACACTGAAATTGTATATCCCATTGACATATCCCAATAACATTCTATGCTATCGGTAGCACAAAATCTGTCCAAGGAGACCGCCATGGAAAAAACCACGGTATTTAAAAGTAACCGCAGTCAGGCGGTACGGCTCCCTAAAGCCGTTGCACTTCCCGATGATGTGAAGCAGGTTGATATCGTCGCGATTGGCCGCACGCGTATTATCACTCCGGCAGGGGAAAGCTGGGATAGTTGGTTTGACGGGGATGGGGTAACCTCTGACTTCATGATCACCAGAGAGCAACCCGATGATCAGATCAGGGAAGATTTCTGATGCTTAAATATCTGCTTGATACCAATATCTGTATTTACACCATAAAGAACAAACCGCAGGAAGTCAGGGACGCTTTCTACCGCCATTACGGGCAGTTTGCTATCAGTTCTATCACGCTGATGGAACTGATCTATGGCGCGGAGAAATCGGTAAATCCAGAAAAGAATCTGGCAGTAATTGAAGGTTTTTCTGCGCGTCTGGAAGTGCAAACTTATGGCTTTGACGCAGCCGTACATACCGGTCAAATTCGTGCAGAACTGGCAAGACAAGGAACCCCCATCGGCCCCTATGATGCTATGCTGGCTGGTCACGCGCGGTCTGCAGGTTTGATACTGGTAACGAATAATGTACGCGAATTTGAGCGTGTGTCTGGGCTACGTGTGGAAAACTGGGTCAGCCGATAAGCCGTATTCTGCCCTCCCCCAAAACAGGATATAATCGACCTCCTATTGCGGATAACCCGCAAAAAATCCAGTCAGAAAGGTTTGGGGGCCACTATGTTTTTCGAACTGGTGAAAATCCTTTTATTTCAATATAGACACGTGGCCAATTCGAATCCTGTAGAGAATCGACGTCTTTTTTATGCCTAAAATTCAGTGAATTAGCTATAAATTCGCTATTTTCAGTCCACCAGACTCTACCGACATCTACGTACATCAAGTAGGATTTGTTGGTATAGGTGATGGTACAAGCCCGTTCAATGAATTCTTATACCAAGAACGAGTGTATGCTGTTAACCAATGCGCGCACCATCGAAAACCAGTAAGCAGAATGGAACGCGCTTAATTTCGAGAAATGACTCTCCTCTTCCCCAAGAATAAATTAAATGTGTCGTCCTCTCTTTATTCCCCATTATTTATCCGCACCGTGTTACCACTATCTTAAACTGGCAGATTGATGATATCCAACATTAAATAAATGCATAGCTACACATACTATAAAACATCTTAGCACACATAATCCTATTAAAAAAACGCATTTACAACGCTGCCCGTAAAAAAATAAAAAATATTATATCTTTAGTGACTTTGTATTGCATCTGAATATTTTAACAGCATGCATAAACGAGATGAGTGCCTTACCAGCGTGCAATCATCTGCGCTTAAGCAAACGCTTAGCTAGTGATAGACAATAGGAGATTAGCATCATGTCGTTACAACTCGGTCAAAACCTGATAATTACCGCTACACAGTTGACACTGAGAGTGAAATACACCACCCCAGTTCCATTTCATGGAAATGTAGATAGCAATATATTTCTGATAAATTCTTCTAACAAGATCAGCAGGGATAAAGACATTATATTTTTCAATCAGCCTAACCCGCCTGATCACAGCATAGTTACAGAGGATGTCCCGCATGAAAGTAATATTTCACTGGATCTAACCAAAATTGCCACTGACATCAGTAAAATCGCTATAACTATCGCTATCAGCGGTGATGGCGATGAGGCTATTTCTGCGCTGAGTAGCCTGACGTTGGTCGCGGAGAATGTTGCTCAATTCAGTCCAGATATTCAGCGCTGTAACGAGAAGGCGATGATACTTGCCGAGATTTATCGCCACGACGGCGGTTGGAAACTGCATGCATTGGGGCAGGTGCTCAGCAAAGGGATTGAATCGCTGGCACAGAACTATGGTATTGGCCCCTCCTGCCACGAACCGCAAACCATCGCAACCCAACCACCGGCCATCATTAGTCTGGAGAGAAAGCTGAAGGAAAGAGCACCGCGGTTGGTCAGGATAGCAAAAACGGTCATAGCCTGTCTGAGAAAGTGTCAGCTGCAAACAGAGAAAGCAAAAGTGGCATTTGTGTTAGATGCCTCAGGTTCGATGAGCAGACAGTTTAGCCAAGGCTATGTACAGGCTGTGTTGGATCGTATTGCTATACTGTCAGTAGGGTTCAACGATGATGAATCGCTAGATGTTTGGGCGTTCGGCCAACAACACGCAAAGTACCCTAATGTAACGTTAGACAATCTCGATGGTTATACCACCAGTATTCAACAACAGGGAGAAAGATCCGGCCGGGAGATCTTGCCAGGATTAGGAGGAAGGAATAATGAGCCGCCGGTAATGGAAGAACTCATTGATACTTTCTACAACAGTGAATTACCAGTATATGTAGTATTTATTACTGATGGTGGTATCAATAAAACCCGAGATATCAAAGATGCGATTCGTCGCTCCGCCAACTACCCTATATTCTGGAAATTCGTCGGCCTCGGCGGCAGTAATTATGGCCTGCTAGAAGTTCTGGATACCTTTACCGACAGACGAATCGATAACACCCATTTCTTCGCCATCGACGATTTTTCTACATTGTCAGATGAGTGTCTGTTCGATCTTTTACTGGAAGGGTTTAAGCCCTGGTTAGATAAGGCAAGAGAGGCTCAGATACTCTAAGTCACGTCATCCGCCACTTTCCTACTCGCATACAATGTTTGGCCCAACGCGAATGAAAATATCGCCAAATGGGGCATAACCCCAAATTTATCCAACGCGGTTACTGCAGAGAAAATTACGGTATTAAAAGGCAACAACCGACGCTTCTCATGAATAAAATCAATAAATTATACGAGATGAATTGCTGTTCATTTCAGAGGGAAAGATAAGTGGGAAATAGTGCGTTAGGCAAAACCACTCACTCTAATGTGTTTATGGGGATTGAATATTTCAATTCAATTGCGGGCGCATCAGAAAGGTGTCGGCCTGATTTAGCCATTAGGTATCCTGCGATTTCTTCTGCTGTCAGCTCCACATGGAGCATTTCTGTGTCCTGAAACCAGGCATCTGGCCAGTAAATAAGATCGGATGGGTTTGCATCGAAATTTATCTCAAGCAATGCGAGAGCATAGCTTTGATCCGACTCGCTGCCTTCAGTATTGCGCAAAAAGTTGATTATCTGAATAAGCTCCTTCCAGAGAAAGTCGTCGAAGATTCGTTCTTGATTGAACGCCATTTGAGTAAAATCTTTTGCGCTAGCCCAGGACAAATAGTCTCTAAAATCTGAAAACGCGTACGGATTGACAACCTGACTATTCCATTCAGCCATCATCATTTGTAACTCGTCATCCTCCTCACCTGCACCTTGATCGATTTTTGAAAGTATCTCCTCAGCTTTATCTGCCAGTGTATTTACCGTTGAGAGGCTGACGCGGGTAGTTTTCATTCGTTCTGGTAATGGCATATTTAATTCCTTTTACGATATTTATCCAAAAAACCAGCAGTATTCAATCAAATAAAGATAGCATCAACATATTATAGTTTCGGAGTGTGTAAGTCAGCATAAACAATATATCTGAACCAGAAGTCATCATCACTAAAAAAAGGAGAGCTTCCGCTCTCCCTTCCTGACTGCACACCAATAATCATAAAATCACTTGTACAGGATTGCCGTACCACGCAGTTGATCGCCACCGGTAGCGGAGACAATCTTGTAAGAAGTTGCGCCCGCAGCTTCAGCCTTTGCAGCCACTTGCGCTTCGAATGCGCTCAGGGTTTCTGCACCGCTGATCTGAACAGTGCCAACTTCTTGTGCAGCAAAGCTACCGAAAGAAACCAGACCAAGAGCAACAACTGCGGCAAATTTTTTGATAACGTTCATGAGGGTAATCCTTCTTTTTGATGTTTGATTAAAAGGCTGCTTGCCTTTGATGGAATGAATCATAGCGCCATCATTCAGAAGGTGATATCAGAGAAAATTGCCATAATTATTCAAATATATTGATTTATTTTATTACCCCCTGTCCGTAATCGCAATTCCTGGGATCGGTGCCAATCCGGGGATATGCAGTTCAACCTGAGTCATTGATTTTAGCGGCGCGACGAACCTTCCGCGCCAGGCACCCACTCGAGGATTTTTATTGCGGTCGTAACTGAAATTCAATCTCAACGAGGTGGGGAGCTGCGCTTTGCCCGCATCGCTCAGTGGGAAATACTGCCCCTGAGCCTCGAGATAAAACTGTGAATTCAGCATCTCAGGCGTCAGATTTTCGTAGATAATTTCGCTGCCAAATGTATCTGCCGTGGTCTCAAACCGCAATTCAATCAGCAACTCGCTGTTTTGGCGCACAGCACGCATCACCTGTGCCTGCGCATTAGCGCTTGGCGTCGCCACCGTGATCAGCCTCCTGCGTCAGCGGGGCGTTCAGTAACAGAAGACAAAGCCCAACCACACCGCACTGCTGAGCGTCACGCCAGCGCGCGCTTATCCATTCCTTCATCACTGCCAAATTTTACCCAAACTACCCAGAAAGGTGCTGTCTACTTTATCTTTGTTCCAAATCTTATCGGCATCAAAAGTAACAGACTTATCCATCGTGCGGGTTGGCACGTTAGAGGTGTTAAGCGGATAGGTGGAAGCAAACAGTTTTACATCAAAGTCATCATAGACTTCATGCCCCAACGCACCATGTCGATAATAGCTTACAGCATGCCAGGTGTTGATCCCCGCACCATCGCTGATAAGCAGAATCACGTTTTTCGCCTTTGCGGGTGCCGAACCCTGCGCAATGGCCCAGGGCGAGAGCGCCGAGCCAATAGAATAGAGAGAACCAGTAATGCTGTAGAGAGCTTTCGCATGGAGAAATTCCTTGTGTGATGATATAACGTAACAATTGGGAACTCTCCGACACATTACCTGCGCCTTATGACGATTTTTTGACAATCAGAATGTTCTTCACTCCAGCAAAATAATTTCATGCCGCCCATTTAACAGCGGCTCACTTAAAATCTTGTATCCGTCGCGGTCAAAACCGTGAGCCACCTTGGTCAAGCGCGCTGCATCGGCGACGTCCTCTACCGATCCAAGGTAATACCAGTTGTTGATGACATGAATCTGCCGCACATCGCCGTATTGCTCCACCAGCCCGACGGCTCCCGAGTAGGGCCAGTTGAACACGCGCATCTGTTGCAGCCCATCGAGCAGACGCAGTTGATGCTCCACCATCGGCTCTTTGCCACAACAGGCACCCGCGCATCGCCCCAGTTGATGTCTGAAACAAGCCCTACCGTGCGGATGTTTTTCCAGACCTAGCAGGCCGTAACACAGCAACTCACTGTCGGCGATATCCAACAGAGCTTGCTGCGCAGCACGTCGGTTGGAGAATAAGCCGTATAAACCCGGCGTATGGGAAAAGTTGATCTCTTTTGCCGACACAATATGGGGGAAGCCGTTACGCAAATGCAACGAACAGAGCTGGCGACTGCGCCGCAGCCGTTTATTGTGCAACGGCTGTAGCTGTTTGATCATTTGCGCTTCCAGCAGCAGCGCGCAAATCTCGCCCGCCGTCAGATGATAACTGATACGACGAGACTGGTGCAGCATGCGCGCCTCGGAAACGGTCCTGAAATGCGACATGACTCGACTGCGAATATTGATGCTTTTGCCGATATAAAGCGGCATGACATCGCTGTCGCTATGGAATACATAGACGCCGGGCGCAGCGGGCAATCCCTCAAGAAACGGGCGCAGGTGCTCGGGATAGTGATACGCCTCCATTGCATCAAACGGCTTATCCATAGAGGCTTGATACGGATTCACTGGAATACTCACAATTACTGTAATTAAATACAGTATAGCAAGTTTTCACCCGTTGGAAAGTACCCACTCAACCATAGCGAAACTCAACCCCCAGCGTCCCTGCGGGAAAGGTCCATTTCTCTAGAATAGTGTCCCCGCACAGCACGCGGCAGGTACCGCACTCCAAACACCCGGCGGAATCAAACAGATATTGGCCTTGCTCATCCTGTTTATATAGCCCTGCCGGGCAGGCCAACATCAGCTTTTTGAATTCCACCGGGTCAGGGTTGGCAATCAGCACAATGTGCGGATTGCCCTCATCAACATAAAACTTGTTAACCCCCAGCTTGATATCCACATTGACCTTACTCATAACGAACGCACTCCCTTAAAGCCATCTTTCAGCATGTTCATCACCCCTACTTTTCCGATGTGGGAGAACATCTTGTTACGCAGAGGACGTTGCGGGCCGTTGATGGTGAACAGATCCTGCATCATGCCCGTCATCATCGCCGGATAAGCGCTGAAAAAACGCGGATTGTCTAAAAACGCAGGCAGGTTTTTATACAGCTTCATGTCTTTGATAACGAAGCTTTCATCCAGCAGCATTTGACCCCTGTCGGCTGAAATCGTCGCGCTGTTTGGCAGCGATAACGGCTTTGGCGGCAGCTTCTCCGGAAGCAATCGCCAGATCAATCCCACGTACCGTATAGCCGACGTTCAGACAGAACCCGGCGGCATCACCGACAATCAACACGCCGTCACCGATCAGGTCCGGTACCATATCCAGACCGCCTTCAGGCACCAGACGCGCTGAGTATTCCAGCAGCTTGCTATCGCTGACCAACGGGACAACCAGCGGATGTTGCTTCAAATCCTCCAGCAGTTGCGGCACACTTTTGGTCAGCTTGTCTACGTTGTGCAAGCCGAGCACCAAACCTAATGAAACTGTGTTCTTGTTGGTATACAGGAATCCTCCCCCCATCAGCCCCTCAGAAGGCGTGCCTGCAAACAGCCAGGCCAGTCCGTCGTCTCCTGAACAACCGAAACGCTCTGCCATCTGTTCCTGGGTAAACGCCAGCAGTTCTTTGACACCCACCGCCACGGTATGTGGGTTGACATGGCGCACCATGCCAAGCTTTTCCCCCAACAGTGAGTTAACCCCGTCAGCCTGGATCACCACGCGCGCTTCAATTTCGTCTTCGCCTGCTCTGACGCCACACACCTTCCCCTCGCGTACGATCAATTCATCGACGCGTACGCCGGGGATCAATTGCGCGCCCACGGCCTCCGCCTCACCCATCAACCAGGGATCAAACGTGGCGCGTAAAACGGTGTAGGAGCGCGCCTCGGGTTGTGCACAAGCCGGATGCTAGTAGTCCAGCGTGACGCCGCTATCCGCCGTCAGCATGGAGATTTTCTCTCGTGTGACCTGCCGTTCCAGCGGCGCGCGCTCGGCAAACCCCGGCATAATGTGCTCCAGACTGTGGGCATAGAGCCGCCCACCCGTCATGTTTTTTCCACCCGCGACATTACTGCGTTCGATCACCAGCACATTCAGCCCGGCTTGCGCCAGCACGTAGGCCGCTGTCGCACCGGCCAGCCCCCCACCCACGATGATGGCGTCAAAAATATCGTCTGCCATATTGTGTTAATCCTTTGTCTTGCGTTAACCGTTTAACCGTGTGGTCAACGCCGGGAGAATTTTATAAAGATCGCCGACGATGCCGTAATCAACGCTGTTGAAAATCGGGGCATTCTTGTCTTTGTTGATGGCAACCAGCGTTTTGACGTTATTCACACCGACCATATGCTGGATCTGCCCAGACACGCCGGCCGCAATGTAGAGATCGGCATGCAGCGTGGTGCCGGAAACGCCGATATAGCGCTGATGCTCCATCCAACCTTCCCCTTCTGCAATTGGACGCGAGCAACCCACTTCACCCTGAATCGCCTGAGCCAGTGCCATCGCCAGTGCGATATCCTGCTGTTTGCCAAAACCCCTCCCGACGCCGACCACGCGCTTCGCCTTAGCGAGATCGACCGTGCTACCGAGTTTGGCCCGGCGCGAAATCAGTTTCAGCGGGTGAGTCGGCGGAATAAAAGCGCCCGGTGTTACACGCGCGCTGGCTGCGCCGTTAACGTTTTCCTCAGCGCTACTGCCGCAGGTCACCACTGCGTAGGGCGAGCGCAGCTGTTGCGTTTCATGGGCCAGACCGCCGTAGAACGGATGAGAGGCAAACACGCCGTCCTCTTCCACGCGCAAGCTAATAACATCGTTGACCACAGCAGCATTAGGTTGTGCACCAAGTCGAGCGGCGATGGCCTTGCCGCGTTTGCTGGCCGCCAGCAACACCAGCGCCTGAGGTCCCGATTCGCGAATAATGCTGACAAACGACGGCACATAGTCTTCGCTAACAACGCCTTGCTGCGGCGTGAAGTGATACACGATATTGGCGCCGAGATTGACGCACGCCTTCACCTGCTGTTCATCCCCACGAATAAAACGTTAACTTCCTCGCCCCACTGGCGGGCTCTGGCAATTAATCCGGCAAGACGATCCGCATTGTCGGCGTAAACAAAAACAAGAGGTAATAAGCGTAGCCATGATGGATTCCTTGCGTAGGGTTATTGATTCAGCGCTTTACGAAGATGATCAGCGAAGGCAGAGATATTGTCGTCAGAATCGCCGTCGATGCAGATGCCAAGCCTGTCAGCCTGTTCCGGCGCACAGGCGCTAACGCGGGTAGCCGTTACCGGTCCGGTGTCGCAGGCCACATCGGCCAGACTCCACTGGGTCACCGTTTTTTTACTCGCGGCCAGAATCGCCTTCATTGACGGCAGGCGCGGCGTGTTGATATCTGACGTTACGGAGAGCACCGCGGGCAATGTCAGTTCCAGCTCTTCAACCACATCTTCGAGATCGCGTTCAACGCGTACTTTATCTCCGACAACAGTGATTTTGCTGACCGCATTGACGCGGGGCAGGTTGAGCCGCTCACCCATCTGGATACCGGTTTGTTGTGCATAGAGATCGCCAGAACCTTCGCCACAGATAATCAGATCGAAACCGATCTTCTGCGCGGCACAGGCCAGAATCTGTGCTGTTTCGGTTGGATAGCCCCCGTCACAGGCGTCATCGGCGATCACCGTCAACGTATCTGGTCCACGAGACAGCACGTCCTTACGAATTCGGGCGTTTTCCAGCATGGTCTTACTGCCCACGCTGAGCGCCGTCAGTTGGCTGCCGGGCTGTTCGCTTGCCAGCGCCGTTGCGGCCTCTAACGCATTGAGGTCGTAGAGGCTAATTTTCAGATTGGCATTATCCACGCACAGCGAACGATCGGCGTTGGTGGTGATGTCTTGCTCGTCATGGACGATTTTGCAGCAGGCGATAAGTCTCATAGTGAGTGTTCTCCCTAAAATGTCTGAAAATTAAGAGTGATAACGCAGACCACAGGATGCCGGGCACCAATGTGGCCAAAGGAGAAACAGACCGACTTATGCCAGAATATGTTTGGCGACCACCATGAGTTGTACTTCACTGGTGCCTTCGAAGATCTCTGTCAGCTTGGCTTCGCACATCAGTCGTTCAACCGGATAAGACGAGGTGTAGCCCATGCCACCGTGCAGTTGCACCGCTTTTTGGGTGACATAGGTGGTGGTTTCAGAAGCATAAAGTTTAGCCTGTGCGGCTTCACGCGTGTAAGGGTGTCCCGCCATTTTGGCGGCGGTGGCGCGATAGACCAGCATGCGTGCGCAATCGACGCGGGTAGCCATCTCCACCAGCATCCACTGTACCCCCTGATTGGCGGCAATGGGTTTGCCGAACCGGATACGCTCTCTGGTGTAAGTCAGGGTGGCGTCGAGTGCGCTTTGGGCAATACCAGCGCAATGGCCGAGCAGCTTAGCCGCCCGCCGTCCAGCGTTTCCATCGCAATAGCAAATCCTTTCCCTTCCGCGCCCAGACGACAACTGGCTGGCACCACACAGTCGCTAAAGCTGACGGTACAAGTATCGGAACCGTTCATACCCATTTTTTCTTCCGGCAGGCCGATGCTGATGCCAGGGTTGTCGCGCTCAACCAGAAACGCGGTTATGCCCTTTACCCCCTGGCTTTTTTCGGTCATGGCAAACACGATAAAGAATGCCCCCTGCGGTGCAGCGGTGATCCAGAGCTTGGAGCCATTGATGATATAACTATCGCCCTGGCGCACTGCGGTTGTCTGCTGTGCGGCAGCATCACATCCGGCGCTCGGCTCAGACAGGCAGAAACAGCCAAGGCTTTCACCCGTCACCACTTTTGGCAGCAAACGTTGCTGTGTCTGCGCGTCGGCATATTTCTGAATGATCGGTCCGGTCAGGGAACATTGCGATCCCATGATCATGGCATGAGCGGCACTCACCTTTACCATTTCTTCCGTCGCCAATATATAGCTGATCGCATCGGCATCGCTGCCGCCGAATTCCTCGTTAATATTAAAACCAAACAGGCCTAATTCAGCCATTGGAGCAATACTTTCCCGCGGGAAACGGTGCTGTTTATCAATAATGGCGGCAATCGGTTTAATATCGCTGTCCACAAACTCTCTGACCATATTACGAATCAGCGTTTGTTCTTCGTTAAGTTCGAAATTCATGTTTACGTCTCCCGATAATATTTCCGGAATAGATGAATAACTATTCCCTGGTGTTCCATATTTTTTCGGTACGCGGTTACAACGATAATTACCGCGCACCTTAGTCGATTATTTTCTGATTAAAAGAGGAATTAGCCGCCCAGCATGGTGATGGATGCAGGTAATACAGCGTAAAGAAGCAGCATAAAGGCCATGGCGACCAAAGGAATGGCCAGCGTTAGCATACCGACCGGACCATACGCCTGTTTATGGCTGACACCGCATACACTCAGTACGTTAATAATCAATCCGTTAAATGGCGGGGACTCATGCAGGCCATGGTCGCCACGCGGTGCAATGCGCCCTGATCCACCACCGCCGCCGGAAACATAGAGACAATCAGCGGCATGGCAATACTGAGCGCACCAGAGCCGGAACCGCTGATAAACACCAGCGCGCCAACGGCAATCGCGGTGACCATCAACGGGCTCAGCCCGGAATGTGCGATCGCCTGAAAGGATTCCTGAAACGCAGGCAGCTTCATGACCAGCGCACCGAAACCGACGATTACCGCGGTGTTAAACAGAGAAACCACGCCTTCCATGGTGCCTGCGGCCAGGTTGCCAATAATCTCTTTCCAGTTGAGATAGCGAGCGTAAATAATCAGTGCAGAAACGATGGCGCAAAACAGCGCAATTGCCGGATCCCATTTCAAAATGTTCAGCACCGACAGCAAAAGCAGCATCGGCAGCAGCGCAATGATCACATGGGGCTGCGGCTTATCTTTTGCCGCACTTTGCGGGGCATTGCTTTTCCCGGCGGTGGCATCGTCATCCACCCACCGGCTTTCACTTTGCGAAACAGCCATGACAGATAAAAGATCACCAGTGTCGCCTGAAAAACAGCCGTCAATAATCCTGGCACTAACCCCGCGGTGGCTGAGGTGCCGAGAAACTTCATCGGGATCAGGTTCTGGATTTGCGGCGAGTCCGGCATGATCATGACAAAGGTGCCCGCACCGGCAAAATAGACGGCGGGGATCAGCCTGCGCGGCAAATTGGCTTTTTTGAACATGCTGACCATCATTGAGTAGACGGTGAACAGCGCCACAAACACCGAGACGCCGCCATACGCCAGGATGGCACAGGCCGCCACCAAGGAGGGGATCACCGCCCTTTCACCAAATTTACCGATAATGAACGATGCCACGCTGTCAGCCGCACCGCTGATGGCCGTCAGCTTGCCGAATATTACCCCCAGTACGAAGATAAAGAAGAAGGCACCGAAGTAGCTGCCAAGCCCCGTGGTGTAAATTTTTAATATCGCATCCAGCGGATTCAGGCCATCTGGCGTGGTTAACCATGCCGTCACGGCTAAAAACAGGCTGGCGGTAAAGACAGAAATAAAGATGTGTATGCCTTTTATACACATCACCATCAAAATAATTAATCCGAGAATCAAACAGAAAATACCCATGATATTCTCTCTTCTATTTATCAGAGTCAGAGATGATTAAATTAAACTACCATTCACCTTCGTTGAACGCGGTTTTATTAATTTACCAATCGTCGCGCATTAATTTATGCCGACAGCACATCGGCAAAAGTCTGTAACGCCGTGCGCGCCTGCTCGTAACTTTTTGTTTGTTGATCGATTTTGATAATAATGGAGGGGATACCTTCCTTATCGAGCTGTTTTTTGATAATGGGTGCATCAAATTCTTCCGGATCGCAAAACTTGGTTAACAGATACACCACGCCCTGCGCATTATTTTTCCGCACCATGTCGACCAACAAACTGCCACGTTTCTTCTCGAGATCGTGTAGCAATGAGCACCCTTCGAGCTGAGCAATCTGCAAGGCTAAGCGGCGGTAGGGATCGCTGTCAGGAGGAACATCTTGCCGGAACTGGCGGGATTCGTGAGCCACTTCATCGACCACGATCGCCATATGATTGTCGGCAAAAATTTGCAGAATAGCAGGGCTGTCCGCAATGATGCCGGTCACCACAATGTTATGACCATCCCACTGCTCTGTTAGCAATTCTGTGCACAGCGCAATCATCTCACGCACACGCTGGGTGTGTTCGACCACGTCCATGAAATAGCCGCTTTTTATCACGGTGTTACGCATCAGCGGGCTAATGGTACGCGGATAGCGAGCGGCAACCTGTGAGAACTCACGCAGCGCTGCACGATGCTGATTAAACAGTTCAATGGCCCGATCGAGCGCGTCCGGCGTGACAGACTGTCCAGATATCTGCCCTAACTGCTGGGCGATACGCTGATACTGTTCAGTCAAAAACGCAATACCGGCTGGCATGGCGCGATTCTGCGGATGCACCAGTTGGATAAAGGGCACCTGCGGCACCCCTACCTTCCAGTTTTGCCCCAGGCATTTCAGGGTGTCACATAAAACCGGAATCATCACCGCCGACAGTTTATTCAGTGCATGATCCAGCCCCAATTCCAGCGTTGACAGCGCCAGCGCACAGTAAAACGGCGGGAAGTATTTCTTGGCCTCCGAGATCTCCTTCCCTTCTGCACCCCACAGTCCGAACGGCACCATGCCTGCAGCATAAACGATTTCATTCGGGGTATACTCCGGAAAACAGCCGGCAACCTGTTTACCACTTTTCAGCAGCGCATTGAGCTGCTTGCCAGGGTTATTGACGATGTCCTGCAACTGTTCAATTTTTTGATTTACGCATTCCATCACAAACCCCCTTTGTGTGCAGCAGCTTTATTGGCAGCCATAATTTCCGTCAGTGCCTCGATGCAAGTAACGTATTGCGCTTCGGAGAAGCCGCGCGGATCGGCCTGATCGCCATCAAACGTGACAGTGGGGATGTTCAGCTCGTGACGAATGCGGCGCTCAATCTCTGGCATAATGCCGCTCCACAGCTTGCAGCTGCGGTTGACGTGAATGATCGCGCCGTCAATGTGGTTCTGGCGGCCCACGTTCAATGCGCATGTCTGCCGCACGTTCCACCGACACGCAGTTAGGCACGTAAGAGTAAGCGCGCATCATTTCGTCGCTGTTTTGGTAAATCACGCCAAACGCCGTGGCGTACACCGTGGCGGTAACGTTGATTCCCCGCTCTTTCAACGGGGTGGACGTGGCGCGCAGACTGCCACCGCATGTGATTAAACAGATCGAAACCGTTCATTGGTGAAGGTTGGTACTGACAATATTCCGCCGCTTTTAGCCAGGCGCGACCAGTGCGTTGCGATATTTCACACACTTCCTTGAACCGTTGTTCTGAGTACGAGCGCCCGGTGATTTCGGCCAGGCGCGTAAAAGCGTCGTCAAACTGCGCCTTGATATAGCGCACCGTGGCGTCATCGATGTCGTAGTCATTTTTGAACGGGATATCAATCAGGATCAGTGGGATATTCAATTCATAGGCAATATTTTCATACCACTTGATCATGCAATTGCAGATGTTGTTGCAGCACAGCAGAAAATCCGGCTGTGGCATATCCATCTCTTCGCAGTGCTTGATATCCGCGTAGGAAAGGCTGATGCGGGCATAGGCACAAATATCGTTGGAATACCCCAGACTCTCGGCATGTTCGCACATGCGCAGGCCGCCGCCTTTCGCCGCGATAGCTGCCGCCTGATTTTCTGGATACACCACCGGGATATCCAATGTTTCCGCAATCTCCTGGGGGAAGTTGGAGGCACACCAGCCGATTTTTTCACCGCGATTTTTCGCATCCCAGGCCCGTTGATAAGCCTGAGCAGCGATGTTCTGTAATTTTTTCTTTGCCGGAACAGGTTCCGGCGTTTGAGGGGTTACATTGCTCATAGATGTGTTCCTGAAAGAGGTGCGTCGCTCGCGAGTAACGCGCTGCACGCTTCAAACGCATAAATAGCCTCTCCTATCGCCCCGTTATATTGTGATAATGGCGATGTCTTGATGGGAGCACCCAATTCCTGACTGACATAGCGAACCACTTCAAAATTCTTCGCTACACCACCGGTCATGATGACCGGTTGTTCAATACCGACGCGTTTTGCCAGCCCGGCAATGCGGCTGGCAACGGATTTGTGAATACCATTGATGATGTCGGGGATGGTTTCGTTATTGGCGAGATGTGAGATCACTTCGGATTCAGAAAATACCGTACAGGTTGAGCTGATGGTGACCCGCTTTTGTGACTGTGCACCAAGCGCCGCAAGTTCGTCGATGCGAGTCTCCAGCACCCGTGACATGACATCGAGAAAACGCCCGGTGCCCGCTGCACACTTATCGTTCATGACAAAATTAAGCAGGCGCCCCTGCCCGTCCATATGCAAGGCTTTGACATCTTGCCCACCGATATCAATTACCGTTTTAACACAAGGAAACAGATAGTTGGCACCTTTGGCATGACAACTGAGCTCGCTGACCTCCTTGTTGGCGTCCTTGAGGGAATTGCGACCATAGCTGGTGGCGCACACCCAACGGATATCGCTGCGGGCACCGCCATACAGGCGCAACACTTCCGCTATCGATTTTTCCGGTCCGGACGTACCCGCCCCAACCGCAAACAAGGATTGTGCGACGATCTCTGTTCCGTTACGCATGATGATGCATTTCGAGGCGGACGAACCGATATCCACCCCCATGGTAAGTATCTCTTGCATACAGCCTCTCTTCGGTACTGACCTGTTCCGATGACACAACCGCCGCGTTAGCTATTCCCGCCAGACGCCGACATCCTTGCTGGCTTCCAGTTTGGCAATCTCATCCGCGCTGTAACCGAGTTCCTGCAGAATGGCCGGCGTGTCTTCACCCAGCAATGGGCCACGCTGGTAGTCCGGCAGGCCGCTTTCCAGGAAGCTGATGGGCGGGCGTACCAGCGCCTTTTCACTGCCGTTGGCGTACTGCATGCGATATAAGGTATCGATGGCCCAGGCCTGCTTATCTTCCAATACCTCTTCCCACAGTTGCGCCACGCTGAAGGGAATGTCGTTGGCCATAAAGATTTCGCGCCACTCTTTGACGGTTTTCTGCGCCATCTGCTGCCAGATGATGTCGTAGAGTTCGGGTGAACGTTTGTGTTTGGCGACTTCTTGCAGGTGGGTGTAGCGTGGATCTTGCGCCAGATCCTCACGACCTATGCAGGTGATAAATTTGCTGTAATAGGCGTCATATACCGGCATGCAAATCTGGATAAAGCGGTCATCTTTGGTCTTGTAGGCCAAAATAAACGGGCTGGTAGTAGTGCGGCGATCGATAGAATAAGGCTGACCATATTCTTTGTACTGCGCTGCCTGGATCATGATCGCCTGAGTGTAGATCGAGGTATGCAGCAAGTTGGTGGAAACATACTCGCCTTCACCGGTATTTTTAGCATGGATATAGGCTGCCAGCACCCCAGACACCAGCGCCATGGCGCACTGGTGATCACCTAAACCTGGGATCACGTTCATCGGCACTGTACCTTTCTGATACAGTGAACCCAGAATACCGCCACGCGCATAAAACGCGGTATAGTCAAATCCCGGCAAATCCTGATCCGGCCCAGTGTCGCCATAACCGGTTACACAGGCATAAACCAGATGGGGAAATTTTTGTTTCAGGGTTTCATAATCCAAACCGGCGCGTTCGCGCGCTTTTGGCCGCCAGTTAGTGAGCAGAATGTCAGCCTTCTCCAGCAGTTGAAATAATATCTTCTGTCCGGTCGCCGTTTTGGTGTTCAGTGCAATGCCACGTTTATTGGCATTCTCCAAATCGAAGGTAGTGTTTTCATGCTGGTCTAGAGGACGGCCTTCCGTCGGCGCGGTGTAACGTAAATTATCCCCGTCCAGCGATTCTATTTTAATCACGTTAGCGCCCATGTCCGCCAGAATACGCCCGGCGGCAGGCACGGCGATAAATGTCGCCAGTTCTACCACGGTAACGCCCGTTAATGCTTTTGCTTCGCCATACTTTTCTCCTTAATCGATTATTTTAGCTCACGGCATAATGTGTGAAATAGCGTTATTCCCAACCGCGAATTTATTACTTTTCGCTGACCTCTGCGGCACGGGTTAATAATTTCAACTGCTGAACATCAATCTTCCCACAGGGGGTATAAGGAAACTGCGCTAAAAAATGAAATTGCACGGGGATCTTGTAACGCGCCAACTGTGGAATTAAAAAATCACGCAGCATTGATTCCGTGATATGATAACCGGATTTAACGCTGAGCGCAGCAATAATTTCCTCTCCCAGCGCCTCCGATGCGATGCCAAATACCTTAACGCTCTCAATGCCCGGATATTCTAAAATCGCTTCTTCTATTTCTCGTGGACTGATATTTTCGCCACCACGCACGATTATCTCTTTTAGGCGATAGGAATAATGCAAATAACCCTCGGCATCCATAAAGCCGACATCGCCGGTATGCAGCCATCCTTCACTGTCGAGAACAGCACGGGTTTGTTCCAGGGCATCGTCGTAGTCCTGCATCACGTGAAATCCGCGTGAACAAATTTCCCCCGATACTCCCGTTGAGCAAAGCGCGCCGGTTTTGGTATGGATAATTTTTATTTCAACAAAAGGCAGCGGTTTACCAACCGAAAAGCATTTGACTACCAGCGGATCGTTAAACAACGTTTGAGTGCAACAGGGGGACGTTTCTGTCTGCCCGTACGAAACGGCAAGATGCTGCATGCCAAGACGCTGCGTAATGTCCGA
Source organism: Symbiopectobacterium sp. (assembly GCF_047692315.1). GTDB lineage: Bacteria > Pseudomonadota > Gammaproteobacteria > Enterobacterales > Enterobacteriaceae > Symbiopectobacterium. The sequence continues at coordinate 247,776 of NZ_JBLLJS010000020.1, forward strand.
GATCAGACGCGGCGAGCAGTAGGCCCCAGCTACAATGCCTTTATCCAGGCTGGAAACATCATACTGAGAGAAGGCATCGTGCTGCATCAGGAGACTGAAAATAGTGGGAACACCGTACAAAACCGTGCAACGATAACGCTCGATCGCCTTTAGCACCGCCTCGGCGCTGTAGTTGTCCAGCAATACGATTTTGCATCCCTGATGCAGGGCAAACAGCAGTCCGGAAGAGAGCCCGAAGCAATGAAACAGCGGCACTGCCAGACACAGCGTATCCGCGTGCGTCACTCCCAAACGCTGAGTAGAGAACAGCGCATTATTAATAACGCTATAATGACTGAGCATCACCCTTTTGGGTGCCGCAGTGCTGCCGGAAGTCAGTTGCAGTGTCAGCAGATCGCGGCTTTGTACCTTAGCCTGCGCCTGCTGATAAACAGCAGGTGGCAGCGTGCTGCCGAGCGCTTTTATTTCTGCCAGCGGCAATGCGGGAAAAATGGCGTTTTTTCCTAAGGCAACGGTTAAGCGCAGGCGCCCCAATGAGGCATCCTGCATCAGCTCAGCGACGACCGCAGGAAAATCGTTATATCTAAAACCGTCAGAGAAGCACAGGGCGTCAATATGCGTTAAGCGAATTAAATTCAGGATTTCTCTTTTCTGGAACTGAAAATTAAGACCAACCGTTACCACGCCGATGTTGGCCGCAGCTAAAAAGCAGATAATCCACTCAACGCTATTTGCCGACCAAATGCCCAGTCGATCGCCTTTTTTTAATCCGGCCACCAAAAATCCGCACGCTACCTGTTGCACCTCGTTATTTAATTCTTGCCAGGTAAGCGATGCTCCGCTGTGTGAGGTTATCAATGCTACACCAGCAGGATTACGTATTGCTGCTTTATTTAAACACTCGCCAACGGTTGCAGTTAATAAATGCATAACATACCTATTAAATACCGTTCTCATTCCGGGAAGGATTATTCTCCTTCTCATTTCAATACGTTCATTGTGAAAGCAGCCTCTTACGTCTTCTTGGTAAATTGCGAACTTTTTTTCGTCATTTTTATCAAACAATGAAATTTGTGACTTATCTCTACATTCGATTTGCGCGGAGGAAAATAATGAATAACGTGGACTGGCTGTAGGTTTGACATGAGTAAAATAAAGCGCTTCAGTGAGCGCAATGTGAAAGGATTGTAATAAGTAAATATAAGCAGGATTTATTATTTTTAACCGTGCCTATTAATATAACCAGAAATAAAGAACTCAATGTTTAACTTATGAGACAATGATTCATTTTTAAAGTAAGCGCGCTTGATTTTTATGCTGAACAACGATAGACCACATAAATAATATGTCTTTTATGAAGGCAAACGTGATGAGAGGCATTTTTACAACGCAGGACATTCCTGACCGTGAGCGCTTTGGTACTTTCAGGGATACCGTGAAGGGACGCTTTCTCTCCTCGTATGAGTGCTGTATGAGTGCGCCCCCAACCCAATCGCGCTTTTATGCCAATATTACGGAACGGCGAGTGCTCGATCTTCAGTTTCTGCAATTGGAATCGAACGGCCACCGCGCCACCAGCACACCGCGTTCGCAGGGGATGAATCAGGAGGGGGATTTCTACATCGAATTACAGCGCTCCGGCTCCAGCCAACTTTCACAAGATGGCCGCACAGCATTTTTACGTCAGGGAGATTTTTGCTTTTTTGACATGTCGAGACCAGTAACCTGGTCTTTTGATGACTACTCGTTATTCAAGATTTTGATCCCAAGAGAGAAATTTTCCAATCGTCTGGGCAATACGCAAAACCTCACCGCCAAAGCAATACGCGGCAACAGCGTGACCGGTGCGCTGGTGTACAGTTTTATTCTTAAATACGTGCCATTTCTGGATGCGATCCCGCCGCTGCATGCACAGCACCTGGCGGATATTCTGCTAAATTTGATCGCCACCTCGCTGAGCGAGCTAAGCATGACGGCACCAACGCAGAGTATGGGGCACTCAACCCTGTTTTATATTGCGCAGCAGTATCTGGAAAAGCATCTGTCCGACCCGCAACTGAGCGTCAATGAATGTACCAGTGCCTGTGGCATCTCGGTGCGCTCGTTGCAAAAGCTGTTTCAGGAACAGGGCACGTCAGTGAATCGTTGGGTACATCAGCAGAGACTGGAGCGCTACAAAGCTGCGCTCATGAACCCGCTGATGGCGGATAAAAATATCACCCAAATCGCTTACGACTGTGGGTTTAACGATATATCCAACCTTAGCCGTCGCTTTAAAGCTGAGTTTATGGTGACACCCTCGGAATACCGCAAGATGCACGCCATGCGTCGGCCATACCGCGCAGCGGCCATAGCCTAGGTATTGCCCTGAGGTCATCGGCAGGATGCCCACTCACAGATAAAACGAAATTGGCGCAACCACCTGCACCTGACCATCGCTGTTCAGTTCATGCGGCGGCAGTGCAGGCAGCGGCGCTGCGCGTTTAACGATTTCCAACGCTTCGTTATCCAGAATACGGTTGCCGGACATCGTGACAATCGCGGCTTCAATCACCTGACCTTGCGCATTCAACACCATGCTGACATGACTAATCCCCGTCGCCCGATAGCGTAATGCGGCGCGAGGATAACGTTTGAATTTAGCCAAATGCGTATGCAACAAGCTCTCCCAGCCCACCTGTCCGCTGATCGCCTGCTGGGCCGCACTGGTAAAATTGGCGGCACTGCGCGTTGCCTCTCCGGCGCTGTACGCCGACGTCGCAGGTGCGCTTTCCGTGACTTGAGGAGCCGGTTCATTATGCACCTCAGGCTGTATCTCTTTTTTCTGCGGACGCGGTTTTTCACGTACTTTGACACGTTTTTCCAGCGTCCCCTGTGCCACGACCGGCAAGGTATCCAGCACGGGATCGTCGGGTTGTTCCTGCTGCTGACGCGGTTCAGGCGCTGAAAAAACCTGTTTCGGCCCTTCAACAACCTGAGGCAGCGCTTTTTCCAATTGGTAGGTTCCCAACTGAACACTGACCACGGGCGGCAACGCCCCTTTTTGATTTTGAATCGCACGCGTTGACCAAAAAACGGCAATCGCTACCACAGTCAGATGAAACAGAATACTGGCGGCAGAACCACCAAGATAAAAACGTCGGGGAAGGGGGAAAACGCCTATGCTGCTCATTGCCTCTGCTCGCCATGCCTCATTATCCGTTGTAGCGATGTTGACCAACTTGTTGCTGCAGCGTAAGGGCTTAATACTTTCTTTACAGAAGATTATAGACACAACGCGAATGCAAATAATATTTATTACGCATCATACCCAATAAAATTAAGAAACGATCGCCATTCGCGCCGAAAACGGCACGCTAGCAATGTTTAAGAGCGTTCTTTCATGCTTTTTTATCAATACACCAGGCAAATGACTATAAACAAACCGTTGCGGCATTTTATCGGCAATGCCTATCAATCAACCAATCATCAATTGGAACGGTTTTTCCAGAAGCATTTGGGAAACAGCCACGATGCCAGCGATCTGTCACAAGATGTGTTCGCCAAATGGCTCAACCGGCGTGAAGATACGCCGGTACAGGAATCCCGCGCGTTTCTGTTTAAAATCGCCAACAATGTGCTGATTGATTATTGGCATCGCCATCAGAAGCAGGAACAGCTGCAATCGCCCATGGAGGAGGGGGCGCATCTGAACCACGTGGTTTCCGTCTCAGACGATCCCGCCGAGGTGCTGAATCACCAGCAACGCTTGCAGCGTTTGTACGATGCCATCGAGACGCTTCCGCCGCGCCAGCGGGAAGCGTTTGTTCTTTGTCGATTTGATGGCCTGTCGCAAAGTGAAATTGCTGAAAAAATGGATATTTCTGTCAGTATGGTAGAAAAACATATCGCCCGAGCCATGTTGCATTGCAAGCGCTATGTGGAAAATGCGGTACACAGTGAGGAAGAACAATGAGCACAGGGCCTGACGTGCAGACAGACCCGCTATCAGCGGCGGATATTGACGAGCAGGCGGCGCTGTGGTTTGCGCGTAGCCAAAACCGCCGCATGCCCCGCACGCAGCGTCAGGCGCTGGAAGCCTGGCTGGCGCGCTCTGCGCAACATCGACAAGCTTTCGAGAGTATGGTCGCTATCTGGCGAGATGCCGCCGCACTCCCCCGCCCCGCGCTGGCTTCCCGCCCAACCACTCGGCGGTTTACGTAGGGATTTCGCCCGTTAAAGCATCTTGCCGCGGGACTGTTGATGCTGTTCGCGCTGGTGTTGCCCTACAGCCAGTGGCCCACACTGCTGCAGGACAACATGACATTGGCAACCGCTGGCCAACCGCAGACTCTCCAGCTCTCTGACGGCAGCCGCATCATGCTTAACCGGAATTCGCGCTTACGTGTTGCCTATCAGCGCGATCAGCGTCTGGTGTGGCTGGACGCAGGCGAGGCTTACTTTACCGTTAGTACCAACCCAAATCGCCCTTTTTACGTCGAGATCGATGGGCGTCCGTCGTCGGCACTGCTTTTGATATCCGTAAAGCGGGAGAACAGGTATCCGTCGCAGTCTCTCAAGGTGTGGTTGCTGTTACCACCGCGCTCAATGCCCCTCAGACGTTACTGCACGCGGGAGACAGTGCTACCAGTTACGCACGCGGAGACACACTCACAGTGAATCCGGTGGATGAGACGAAGCCAAAGCGTACTACCGGACCTGGTATCGACCTGAGCGCATGGCACTGATCATCGTTGGTGAGCTGGATCAATAGGCGATAAAAAACGCCATTTCGCGTTATTTCGCGTTATTCCGCTGCAACATCTGCTCAACCAGCCACGCCTGATAGCCCTGAATGGCAACGTTTCTCGCCGCAATCTGCGCTATTGGTGTCGCCGATTTTTGACCGCGAATATGGCGATCGGGTGATCCAATTCTCTTTACAGAGCGATGCCATAGCTCCGCTAAATACCGCGGCAGGGCAGCGAGACGATCTGCTGGACAATTTGTGGATCCCCATCCTCAACCAACGTCTTGCCGTATTGGTGGACAACGGCGATCTCCCTTCCGCATCGGTCAACGAGCAAGGGGCATTGCTTGATGAAAAACGGCGCCAGCAGTTGATGATTGTGCGCCCTTCAGGACAGGATTATCAGGGAGCACTGCGCCTGCTCTGGACGGAATTGCAGCGTATGGCGACATCACCAGTCAGCGACGATGAACTTAATGGCGTGCGTCAGCGCCTGCTGGCCAAGCTCAGCCAGCAAGCCGCCACTCAGCAACGTTACCAGAATGACTATTTGGCCGATCAGATCACCACGGCGTTAGCCTTCCAGATGCCGTTGTTTGACAAAAAGCAGCAGCTTTTTATGACCCATGCGCTGATCAAAGACGTCAAGCCTGCCGATCTGCAACGCCATGTCGCCGCGTTTCTCGATAGCGCATCACCTCGTTTGGCGCTTATCGGCCCAGATGGCGACAGTGCCGCCTTCCAGCCTCAGGCATTCACCACGCTCTGGCAGCAAATACGCCGCTCACAGCCCGGCCCCTTTGTGCTTCAAGCCCGTGCGGTTGAATTAAATCTGCCCGCGCCGCCCGCCGGAAATGTCACTGCCTGTCAGGCACTGCCGTTAGACAATACCGAGCAGTGGACGCTGGGTAATCGCATTAATGTCATCGTGAAAAGCGACAAGGCGCTGCAAGACGATGTGCAGCTGTCGTTGCGCATTCCCGGTGGCCGCTCTCTGGAAACCGAGGAGACGCCCGGCCTGGTTGAATGGGCGCTAAGACTGCCGGAAAGCAGCGGTTACGGAACATACAGCAGCCGCGAACTCGCGCTGTTTGGCAGGCAACACAACCTCACGCTCCAGCCTTACAGCGAGTTGTTGTATCACGGCTATCGCGGCAGTGCGCCCGCTGATGAGTTGGAAACATTGCTAAAACTGCTCTACCTGAAAATCACCCAGCCCCAGTTCAACGGGCAAAAACTGGAACAGTACAAGGCCAGTTTTGCTTCCTCGTTGAGTCGTATGCCAGTGGAACGCCAGTTTTTGGATAACATTAACCGTGAAAGCTACCTGCATGGCGATCGTCTGACTATCAGCCCTGAAGGAAATTGGCGACAGTTCACCGCCTACCAGCTTCAGCAAAGTCATAAACAGCTGTTGGGCGCAACGCAGGATATGACGCTGGTGATTGCGGGGGCAGTAAGATGTGCAAAAAGTGAAAGCAGCAGTAGAGCGCTGGATCGCTGCATTACCGGCCACAGAACAACGTCTGCACTGGCGCGATGTGGGCATTCGCCCCAAAATGAGCTCCTAGACCAAAACCTATCCGATCGCCAGTTCAGATAAGAGCATGATCAGCATACAGTTCGCCGCCCCAGCCCAGTGGTCGCCTCAAGAGGTCGTCGCGCTGCAACTGTTAGATACTATCGTCAGCCAACTCTTACGGTTTGCACTGCGTGAGCAGGCGAGTGGCATTTATGCACTGGGCTTCTCCTCCATGCTCGCCAAGCTGCCAGTACCCTATTACACCGGCAGATTGAATTTTACCACCGCACCGGAACGTGCAGAGGAAATGACACGCCTGACCCAGAGGGTGATCGCGGCGCTGCGCCAGCAAGGTGTGACGGAGAAAGAGCTAAAAGAAGCAAAAAATATCTGGCGCACCGAAAAGCAGCCCACCTGGCAGAGCGCGAGTTTCTGGGCCGATACGCTGGCACAAACGGCGGCGGATGATAAAAACTTTGCCCGTCTGGATCAGGAACTCATTATCTGGCATCGCCTTTCCGTTGCAGACATCAATCGGGCGGCGACACGATATCTCGGGCAGAACGAAAAAATCTTTATGTTAACGCGCCGTGAGAGAGCGATGACTCACACGATTTATCCCAAATGTGTGGGTTGAGCGATATCCAATATTGACGAAAACCCAAATGTGGTCCACATTCAGATCATGTTGGGGGTTATTCATGACTAGACATCTCGTGATACAACATCCCTCTGTGATAGGCCCCGCGATATTTCAAATAAACGACAGGAGTCGCCATGAGAGTCGAAACCATCAGCTATATTAAAAAGCACGCGGCTGCACTTGAACTTTCGGAGCCTATTTTGGTTACCAAAAATGGCATTCCAGCCTATATAATTGAGTCTTTTGAAGAAAGAAAGCAACGCGATGATGCGATCGCACTGTTAAAACTGCTGACAATTTCCGAAAAAGATCTCACAGAAGAGCGGGTATTTGCACGCGACGAATTATTGGATGGCATTTAATATTGCAATGACAGGGAGTCAGTATGACCACAACGCAGAAGGCAGGGATCGATGTCATCTACACGGAAACAGCAAAATTTTGTGTGAATAAAATAGCGTTCTTCTTGCGCAGTAATAATATCGATCCCCGCCCTGTTTTACGGCTTGCTGTTCAAGAGGTTGAAAATAAAGTCTTTGCATTTCCTTTAAGCTGTCCTATCTCACCGCAGTTGTCCAAATTGGGCTGCATGAAATACCGTGAATGTAATACAGAAAGCGGTTATCGGTTCTTTTATTCCATCAACAATGCACAAAAAATGATTGTCGTACATGTCATTCAGGCACAGCGCGAAGACATTCAACAGCTTCTCTTCGATCGTATCATTGCACGCTGAGGTGGATGCCAAGTAGGGGCACAAGGTGCACGACCATAAGGCGATTCACGAGAAACTCGGTCAGCGCATACCCAATAGTGCTCAGCATGTTACCAGAAGAAATCCACCTTCTGCTTCAACAAACTTCTTGGCATATAATCGTTCAGCCCCACAGTTCTGCAATATTCGATCAAGCCATTTAGCGACGTGGTTTGCGCTTTGATACAAATGCCGTTCAAGAGGTTTTGCACAGTGCGATAGGAAAGGCACGGTCTGCTGGCAATTTCTTTTGCCGTGAGCCGCTGAATGGCATAAAAAATGATTTCCAGCTCACGCTCAGTGAAAATATCGACTGATGGCGTTAGCGTGATAACGGAGGGTTTAAGATTATTGAAAAAGTCATAGACCGAATAGAAGTTAAATTCTTTGGCATAAAACGTCGTCCCTAACACGTTGCCATCGCTATCGTGTATTGGGAATTTTGCGCAATACCAAGGTGCAAGTATCCCATCACGACCAAAATGTGCCGTTTCGATAATTTCAGCCCCCTCTTTACTCTGTTCTGCTTTTCTATCGTGCTCTTGTAACTCCGGGGCTAGCTCACTCCAGGATACCGGAATTTCTGAATCCAGCCGTCCTTCAAAATCAAACCCTTTAGGAATGTTGCAAAAGTTCATCGCGGCTTGATTCATATAAACAAATTTTGATTCGTTGTTTTTTATTCCCCAGGGAATCGATACATGTTCCATAACAGAAATAAGGGGAATACTTTCGAGAGAATCAAGCACGATGGTTTTCTTCTCTTTGCTCTTGCCATCATCCATACCGGCCTCCATTACAGGGTCAATCAGAACGCTATCTCACGGTATCAAAATTATCATTATTATAAGACCACAAAAAATCCCTAGTGTTAGTCTATTGCATTTAACAATAGCACTGTGGTCACCAGAGGATAGAGAACAATATACTCAATACGCCGCTATAACTTCAACATCTCACAAATAATTTATCATTAGTTGACGTTACCCTTCTTATTCAACATTAAAAAGTGAAATATATTTTAATAAATAATCTGATAAACTGATTAATAGCATGTAAATAATATGACATGGAACAGACGCAACAGAGTGATAATAAAGGGCAGGACAAGACTGCCCCCACACGGTTATTTTAATAACCGAGCCTTACAGCTTTTTCCTTTGATTTTACCTTTAAGCAGCTGCTGCAACGCACGTTTGGCACTGGCCTTGCGAATTGCCACGTAAGCATGCACCGGGAACATATCAATTTTACCGACTTCTGCCGCCGTTAATCCGGCGTCACCGGTTAATGCACCAAGGATATCGCCCGGGCGAATTTTCGCCTTCTTGCCACCATCAATGCACAGCGTCATCATTTCTGGCTCAAGCGTAGCTTCGGCATTACGAACAAGGGAACTTGCTGAAGCCCATTCAATTTTGATGCCCAGCACGTCTTCCAGCAGGTTCACACGTGCTATTTCCTGCGACGTACACAGACTGACTGCTACGCCCTGCTGACCAGCACGCCCTGTACGACCGATGCGGTGCACATGCACTTCTGGATCGAACGCCAGTTCAAAATTGACCACCAGTTCCAGATCTTTAATATCCAGACCGCGCGCCGCCACATCGGTGGCGACCAGCACGCGACAGCTGCGGTTGGCAAAGCGCACCAAAACCTGATCGCGATCGCGCTGCTCGAGATCGCCGTGCAACGCCAGCACGCTAATACCTCGCGCCTCCAGCGTTTCGAACACGCTCTGGCAATCGCGTTTGGTGTTGCAGAACACCACGCAAGAACGGGGTTGATGGTGATTCAGAACGGCAACTAACAGCGGTAAACGCTGTTGCTGCGTGGTCTCGTAGAAATACTGATCAATCGCGGGTGCGTTTTCATCGTCCGTCACATCCACGCGCAGCGGCTCGCGCTGCACACGGGCGCTGATCTGTTCGATCTCCTGCGGATAGGTAGCGGAAAACAGCAGGGTTTGCCGCTCGGGCGAGGTATAGGAAATCACATCATCAATTGCGTCGCTAAACCCCATATCCAGCATACGATCGGCTTCATCCAGCACCAACACTTTGAGGTTGTCCAGCAACAGGGATTGCTTGCGCAGATGTTCCTGAAGCCGCCCCGGCGTTCCCACCACAATGTGCGGAGCATGCACCAGCGAATCAAGTTGCGGCCCCATCGGTTGGCCGCCGCACAACGTCAGGATTTTGATATTCCGCGTAAAGCGCGCCAGACGGCGCAGCTCTTTGCTTACCTGATCCGCCAGTTCACGCGTGGGGCAGAGCACCAGTGCCTGAGTGGTAAAAACACTCACTACGATGCGATTCAACAATCCAATACCAAATGACGCCGTTTTCCCACTACCGGTCTTCGCTTTAGCACACACATCCGCACCGCTTAACACGGCAGGCAACGCGTCCGCCTGAACGGGCGTCATTTCTCTATAGCCCAGTTTATCAAGATTAGTTAGCTGCTCCGCAGGCAGCGCCAGAGAAGAAAAAGAAGTTGTACTCACAGTGATTGCTCTACCAACGGCGACAAATGAAAGGCACGCTGTCATCAGGCACAGCGCATGTGAGCCGCAATCATAGCAGAATTTGTCATGATTAACCGATTTACCACGTCAGGCCAACGCGGTAAACCCGTTACTTACCAGAAAATCCTGCCCTTGCGGTGACAAGATAGCGTCAGCCAGCAGACGCGCCTCCTGCCTGACAGGGTTCAACAGTGCCAGCATATATTCTGCTGTGATGCTGTAGGGCGGCGGCACGACCACTACGTGTAAATCCGGCTGGTTCAGCAATAGCGGCAAATAGCTGGAATAGCTGATGTGCATATCACTCTGCCCACTTCGGATCAGATAACTCCCTGCGGTCATCCCCGGTGGGACATTGTGCGTCATCGAGCCGCCCACCAGCGGTTTGGCCTTGTCGCGCAGTAACGTGCCGGTGCCGGGATGCAGTTGTTCAATACGTTCAAACAGTTGAAAAGCGTAATCGCCACCGGGATCGTTTCCTGGCGTTGACGTTGAGAGTACAAATCGGGCGTCACACAGCGCTGACAGCCAGTGCTGTGACGTCAACGCCGGCACATTGCGCATCGCAATGCACAGGTGATTGCGGGTAAAGACCACAGTGTCCTGTGCCAGCCCCAGCATTTTCAATCGCATAGGGTGAGCGCAGTTTGCCGATGCAAACAGATCGACCTCATCCCTCAGCTCAATTTTCTCACTCAACAGCCCCGCCGGGCCGAAGGTTGTCACCACATCCAGCGAATGGCGTTCGCAAAATGCGGCCAGCAGCGGTGTCAATGCGTTACGCAAGCTGCCCGCTGCATAGAGGCGTAAAGGAAGGGTCATCGCGGCTCCGTTAAGGTAAATAGGGGGATCAGTGCCTGATAAGGCTGCTGCGAATGCATCTCTAGCGTTACCTGTCGCACTGGAATACCGTACAGGCGGGTCAGGTTCTCTTCTGTCACCACCGTATCGCGGCTACCGTAGAGGTACTGTTTGTCTGCCATCAGCAACAGCGCCTGCTGTGCGATTGCCAGCGCATGAGAGGGGTCGTGCGTGGTAAGTAAAATACACAGCCCTTGCTCACGCGCCAAATGTGTCAGCAATTGCAGCACCTGTGCCTGATTATGCAAATCCAGCGCTGCTGTCGGTTCATCGAGGATCAGCGTCTGGCATTCCGAGGCCAGTGCGCGAGCTATCAACACCAGTTGCCGCTGCCCACCAGACAGAGCGCTAAAATCACTCTCGGCCAGCGTCGCGATACCCAGCATCTCCAGCGCACGATGCGCCGCTGCGATATCTTGCGCCGTGGGCAGGGAAAACAGCGCAATTCGTCCCGCGCGTCCCATCAGTACCATATCCAGCACGCTGTAGGAGAAGGGCGGCGTAAAGAGCTGCGGCACAAAACCAATCGCGTCTTCCCGTTGCACCGTCCCCGTTAGCGGCGAAAGATCGCCGAGCAGCGTATGCAACAATGTGGTTTTTCCCCGACCGTTAGCGCCCAAAATGGCGGTGATTTCCCCGGCCCGGCAGCACAAATCGAGCGGCGGGAAAAACGGTTCTCCCGTGCGATATCCATACTCCAGAGCCTGTGTTGATAATCTAATCAGTGACATATTATCAACCTCTCCGTTGCCGTTGCGTTTTATACAGCAGTACGGCAAACAGCGGTGCGCCCAAAATTGCCGTAAGAATACCCAACGGGATCTCTGCGTCACTGAGCGTGCGCGCCAAATCGTTCACCAGTACCATAAATCCGCCGCCAAGCCAGAATGATACCGGCAATAAACGCCGGTGATCGGCCCCCGCCAGCATGCGCGCCACGTGAGGGATAACCAGCCCAATCCAGCCAATACTGCCGCTTACTGCCACCTGTGCAGCCACCACTGCCGCACACAGGCTCAGCGCCAGCCAGCATACCGGCTGCACCGCTATGCCCAGAGTGCGCGCATCCTGCTCTCCCATTGATAGCACGTTGATGTGCCAACGCAGGCTCAACAACAGTCCACCCGCCAGACAGAGCGGCAGCGCCAATGTGACCAGTTTGTCCCAATGTGCGGTCGCGAAACTCCCCAACAGCCAAAACACAATGCTCGGCAATTTTTATTCGGTATCAGCCAGATATTGCATCAGACTGACCAGTGCGCCGAAAAAGCCGCTGATGATGACACCCGCCAGTATCAGGATGAGGACGTTCTGCTTGCCCAAAGCGGCAGCCATCATGAAAACCAGCAGCAAGGCTGTCATGCCAAAAGTGAACGTCGAGAACAGCAGAAACAGTGGCGTCCAACTTAACAAGATCGCCGGCGTGCCGCCAAACGCAGCACCGGCAGAGACGCCAATAATGTGTGGATCAACCAGTGGGTTACGGAACACGCCTTGCAGTGTGGCACCGCTCAGGGCTAACCCTGCTCCGGCACACAGGGCGAGTAGCACCCGAGGTAAGCGCACACTCCACACCACCTGACGTTCAATGTCACTCAGCGTCGGATTGCTGTCGGACAAAGGCTCGACAAGTATCTGTACAATCCGCCACGGGGAAAGGCCATATCGCCCCACCCCCAATGAGCACAGGGCAATCAGCAACGTCCCCACCACCACTGCCAGCAGCGTAATACGATAGCGTTGAGCCGTCATTGTGCTGCTGGATTTTCCGCGCGGTAATCTATACGGTAGAAGCGCTGGTAATAGTCATTCGCGGCTTTTTGCATATCTACATCGGCAACGCGTTCAGGATAGAGCTTTTTCGCCATCCATAATTCGCCAACGGCTAACGCTTCCGGCATCGGATATCCCCATGCTTTAGCGTATTCCGGCATCAAATAGACCCGATGCTGTTTCACCGCATCAATAGCCTGCCAGGCCGGGTCGTTCATGATTTGCTGCACCACATCTGGGTAGCGATCTTGCACGAAAATTACCTGTGGATTCCAGGCCAGCACATTCTCAATCGAGACCTGTTTGAAGCCTTTGATTGATGCTGCCGCCACGTTCATGGCACCGGCGTGAGACATCATCAAGCCGGTGTATTTTCCTGAGCCGTAGGTCGTCAGATCGGGGTTGGCCATATAAACGCGAATGCGCTTCTCTTCAGGGATAGAAGCGATGTGGGCACTGACTTTTTCCCGTTCGCTAAAGGTATAGTTGATGAGCGCTTCCGCCTGTTTCTGGCGCTCCACCACTTCACCGATCAAGAGGATGCCGGTTTTAAGTCCTTCGTTATACACCGTATTCTCATCGCTCATGGTCGGGTTGATTTTGTCAGCCTCCCCTGGCTTGTCCTGACGCAGGGAGATCTCCACCACGGGAATACCCGCGCGTTCAATCTGCGAGATCATTTCCGGCGGCGCATAGTTGGCAACAAATACGACCTGCGGCTCAAGTTTCAGCAGGCTTTCAATATTGACCTGCGTAAGATCGCCCGGCATCGGTAAATTCGCCAACTGTGGTGCGAGACGCAGATAGCTGTCCCCTAATTGCTTTTTCCAACTGGACAGCACGCCGACCACGCTCTGTTGCGCATCCAACTGCACCAGCAGATTCAGCGTTTGATGCTGCAATACCACCACGCGATTAACGTGATCGGGGATCGTGACGTTACGCCCTAACTGATCGGTGACCTGACGCGCCGCCCACGCAGAGGAAAACGCCACGAGCAGCCGACAACCCCGAGTGTATAACTTATTTTCTTTATCATGTTGATGTCCTGGTGTTTCGATATATACAGAACAACACAACGACCACGCACAAGAAAATACTGATCTCGCTCATAATGCGACTTCATTACTACCAGAGAGGTAGTCGTGGAGATTATCTAACAAGAGACCCCCGGCTTACGCCGGGGCGATGAGGGGAGGTCGGTCACGCAGACTAGCGCGCAACCAGTTGGGTAATGCTGTATGCCAGAAAATCAATTTCTTGCGGCGTATTGTAAAAGGCCAGAGAGGGTCTCACTGTTCCTTCATGACCAAAATGACGCAAAATGGGCTGCGCACAATGGTGCCCTGAGCGTACCGCGATCCCAGCCTGACTGAGATGACGCCCAACCGCCTCATTCTCATGCCCGGCCAACACAAACGACAGCACGCTGGTCTTCTGCGCTGCGCTGCCAACCAGCGTCAAACCGGGAATGCGTGACAGCTTTTCGATGCCATATTCCAGCAGTGCATGTTTGTACTGGGCGATATTTTCGATGCCAAGCGTCGTCACATAATCGATCGCCCCCCCCAGCCCCACGGCATCCGCAATGTTACCAGTGCCCGCTTCGAACTTGTTCGGTGCGGGTTGATAGCGCGTCAGTTCAAACGTCACATCGGCGATCATGTTGCCGCCCCCCTGATAGGGTTGAGCCTCGTCCCATACCTCCTGCTTGCCATACACCACGCCGATCCCGGTTGGACCGAAGATCTTGTGGCCGGAAAACACGAAAAAGTCGGCATCCAGCACCGTGACGTTCACTGGAATATGTGAGACAGATTGCGCCCCGTCAATGGCGATACGCACGCCAAAGCGGTGTGCAATCGCCACCAGTTCCTGAATTGGCGTCACCGTTCCCAGCGCATTCGAGACATGCGTCGCCGAAACAAACCGGGTTCTGTCGTTAAACAGACGCACGTACTCCTCGACGATCAGTTGGCCTTGTTCATCCACCGGTGCCACACGGATCACCGCGCCCGTCTCCTGCGCCACCAACTGCCACGGCACAATATTGGCGTGATGCTCTAGCAGCGTGAGGATTATTTCATCCCCCGGGCGCAGCAATGGTTTCACGTAGCTGTGCGCAATCAGGTTGATTCCTTCAGTGGTACCACGCACAAAGACAATGTTCTCTGGCCCCGACGCACCGAGAAAACGCGCCACTTTTTCGCGCGATGCTTCATAAGCATCCGTGGAGCGAGCGGCCAGCGCGTGCGCTGCTCGGTGCACATTAGAGTTTTCATGCAGGTAGTAGTGGCTGATGCGCTCAATCACCTGACGTGGCCGCTGCGTGGTTGCGGCGTTGTCCAGCCACACCAGCGGTTTGCCGTCCACCTGTTCAGACAAAATGGGAAAATCCGCACGGATACGCTCCACCGGCGCCTGCCCGACACGCGCCAACGGCGCTGGCGTCCAGAGTGATGATGTGCCCGCCGTGGAGGTGACAATCGCACTCGATGGCACACTCGCTTGACCCAAAGGCACCACGCGCGGCGTATAAGCGGGATCAATATCGCGGGGGACAGGTGTCCCACTGCCCAACAGCGCCAACAGATCGCGCTCGTCAGGCAATCCATAATCCCGTGCAGAGGGGGAACGTCCCCAATTCTCTGACCACGCATCGGGCGAGCCCGGTGGCGTCAGGGAGCGGTTATTGAGAGTCGGGTTATTGGTAGTCATAGTATTCACCCACTTCAACGTCCTCCAGCACGGCGATCGCATCATCCGCCAGAATCGCCGCAGAGCAATAAAGTGAGAGCAGGTAGGAGGCAACGCCGTTGTCATCGATGCCACGGAAGCGCACCGACAGCCCACGCGATTGCTCGTTGGGCAACCCGGATTGATAAAGCCCCAATACACCGCGTTTGGCCTCACCAGAGCGAATCAGCAGGATATTGGTTTTACCCCCCTTGCCTTTCGGGTTCTTTAGACCGTCAACAAACAGCTTGTCGGAAGGGATCAGCGGGATGCCGCGCCATAAAATAAAGGTGCCGCCATGCAGGTTAGCGGTGACCGGCGGCACGCCGCGACGTGTGGCCTCACGCTGAAACGCTGCAATGGTACGCGGATGCGCCAGGAAGAAAGAAGGCTCTTTCCACACCTTGGCTATCAACTCATCCAGATCGTCTGGCGTTGGGCGTCCATTACGCGTCTGAATACGCTGCGATTCGGCGATATTGTTCAATAATCCGTAGTCGTCATTATTGATTAATTGGCTTTCCTGCCGCTCTCTCAGGCTCTCAATCGCCAGCGCAATCTGTTCTGACGCCTGATCGAACGGTGAACTGTAGAGATCGGCAATCTTGGTATCCACGTTAACGATGGTGGCAATAGAGTCCGACTGATATTCACGCGGCTGTGTCTGGTATTCGACATAACCTTTCGGGATTTCGATACGGGTTGGATCCTGGCTGCACAACACATCCAGCGGTGTATCCCCCTCCACCACTTTGTTAACGCGATAGATCCCAGACTCCAGCCCTTTATAGTCGAGGAAACGGCTTACCCAGCGCGGCGTAATTGCCCCGAATTGCGGTGCGGTTTTGGTTACGTTAGCCAGCTGGTAGGCGGCTTCACGCCCCAATGCATTGATGACTTTTTGTTCTGCCATGATGATACCTTCGTCTTATTTGCCGGAAATAAAGGGGATGACGCTCAGTACTGAGGCAAACGGGTATCCACATCCCGCGCCCAAGCGTTAATACCATCTTTCAAATTCAACACGCGGCCCTGATAGCCGGCACGCTGAAGCGCACGGATGGCGAAAATACTGCGCTGCCCAATCTTGCAGAGGAAAACCTCATCCACAGCAGGATCGAATTCATCGATACGCCGCACGATTTGACCGAACGGCATCACCTTAGCCTGAGGAAATTTCACAATCGCCCGCTCGTGAGGCTAAAGGATATCAATCAGTTGCACCGGTTTATCCGATTCCAGCCAAGCCTGTAGCTCCTTCGCGGTGACGCTCTCGATCGGTACCTCTTCGCTCGTAGGTTTAAGGCCGCAAAATTCCTCGTAATCGATCAGTTCGTGAATGATTGGGTGCTCACCGCACACCGGGCAACCCGGATCTTTCTCCAACCGGAGTTCACGTTGTTTCATCTGCCACACATCCAGCAGCAGGCGACCAATCAGGCTATCGCTACCGCCGACAATCAGTTTGATCACCTCGGCGGCCTGAATGGTGCCGATAATGCCGGGCAGTACCCCCACCACACCGCCCTCGGCGCAGGAAGGCACCAACCCCGGCGGTGGCGGTGCCGGGTACAGGCAGCGGTAGCACGCGGGCCTGCCCTTAGAACTGGAAAATGGAACCGTAAACAGTGGGTTTGCCCAACAGTACGCACGCGTCGTTGATCAGATACCGGGTGGGATAGTTGTCGGTGCCATCCACAACAATGTCGTACTCCCGAATAATATCGAGCGCATTTTTGCTGCTCAGCGAGGTGTTGTAGGTCACCACCTGAACATCAGGGTTGATGGCTTTGATTTTGTCTTTGGCCGAAGCCACCTTCGGACGGTCGATGTCTTTGGTGGTATGAATAATCTGGCGTTGCAGGTTAAAAACCTCAACGAAATCAAAATCCACAATCCCCAATGTGCCAACGCCTGCCGCGGCCAGATAGAGCGCGACCGGCGCCCCTAATCCACCGGTGCCGACCAACAGCACCTTCGCGCTTTTCAGCCGCTGTTACCCCGCCAACCCCACTTCCGGCAGCAGTAAATGGCGGCTGTAGCGAGCAATCTCGGCGTGAGATAACTCAGTCAAACGGTCGTCAGGAATGATACTCGGTGTACTCATACCGTCGCCTCTGTGCCACCGGCAATCGCGGGTACCAGCAACACTTCATCCCCCGGATTGATTGGCATTGCCAGACCACCACTGTGTTTGATATTGGTGTCACCCACATACAGGTTGATAAATGCGCGCAGTTCGCCCGTGTCGTCATACAGGTGCTGCTGAATATCGGGATAACGCGTTGCCAGCGCGGCGACCAGTTGACCGACGGTGCTACCTTCCAGACTGACTTTTCCCTGCCCCTCGGTAAAGGCGCGTAATGCGGTAGGAATCAATAATGTGGCTGCCATTGCTTTTCTCTCTCTGTCTGTTCTATCGGGTGATAAAAGCGTGCATTCACTGTTCGGCATGTCATATCACAATGCCGTTTGCACACTTTCCTGCCGGATCTGGTGTGCAATATCGGTGGTTAACTCAATCATCGGTTTCATTCTAAAAAGGGTCTGCAAGGTAGCGTGAGCCGGTGTCGCACAAAAGCGTCACCACCACCGCGTCGGCGGGTAAGGTGCTCGCCAGTTTGGTTGCCGCCGCAACGTTAGCGCCGGAGGAAACCCCTACAAAAATGCTCGCCCGACATGCTAATCGCCGCGTGGTGGCGTAAGCCTCTTCTGTGGTGACGGTGATGACGCCATCTTGTAAGGTTTCATCCAGAATGCCGGGCTTGATGCTGCTCGCCATGTGCTTGGTGCCTTCGATGCCGTGAAACAGCGAGGCGGGCTGCACAGCCAGCGTTTGCGCCAGCGGGTTTTCCTGTTTGAGCCGCTGGGCAACGCCGACAAAACTGCCAGAGGTGCCCATGCTGGCAATAAAGTGGGTGACTCGCTGCTGCGTTTGTTGCCAGATCTCCGCCCCCGTGGTGGCAAAATGGGTAGCGGGATTGACCGGGTTGTTGTATTGGTCAGGATAGAAATAGCGCGCGGGATCTGATGCTACCTGGGCTTTAACCGCCAGATAGGCGCCGTCAGATCCTTCCAGCGGATCGGTTTCTACAATTACCGCACCATAGTGGCGAATGATCTGTTTACGTTCTGCGCTGGTGTTCTGCGGCATATACAGCACCACCTTATAGCCCAATGCCGCACCAATCATGGCGTAAGCAATGCCAGTATTACCGCTGGTGGCATCAATAAGGATTTTTTCTGGCGTCAGCACACCACGCGCAATGCCATCCAGCACCATGGCTTTTGCTGCCCTGTCTTTTACCGAACCACTGGGGTTCATAAATTCCGCTTTCGCCCATAACGATACCCCGGGCGCGACGTTAGAAAATAAGGGCAAGGCGATTAATGGGGTATTACCCACCCTATCCAGAATAGTCATAATTACATCCGTATGCAGGGTGATTAATTATCTTCAGAAAAATCATTTCAAAAATAATGCGCGCCGTTAATTAGACCAACGACGGCTTATACTTATTTTTTATTATGAATAACCGAATTAAATAATGACATTCACCGTGTATTATCAGCTCAATGCCGTCACTAATATGCTTATTAAGAGCCTATCCCAGTAGGCGTAATTGGAGCAGCCAGTTTGGCCACGGACAGCGCGCAGAAACCGGAGCATACACATAGTACGTGAGGATTTCGAGCACTACCCAGGGCCAAAATGGCAAGTAAAATAGCCCTAATGGGATAGGCTCTAAATACCGTCGCCGTCACGGTACTATGTTTGCAGCACGCTAGCCTGACGCACATTGCTGTCCGGCAGAACATCATGCGTCAGCCAGACGTTTCCGCCAATGCTGGAGCGCGCACCAATGGTAATACGTCCTAATATCGTAGCACCGGCGTAAATCACGACATCGTCTTCCACTATCGGATGACGGGGATAGTTCTTTTGCAACTGCCCGTCATTGTCAGTGACAAAGCGTTTGGCACCGAGCGTGACAGCCTGATAAAGCCGTACGCGTTTGCCGATAATCGCCATCTCACCTATCACCACGCCAGTACCGTGATCGATAAAAAAGCCTTCACTGATTTGTGCTCCGGGGTGGATATCAATTCCGGTTTCGCTATGCGCCTTCTCCGTCATGATTCGCGCCAACAGTGGTAGCCCCAGTTGATACAGTTCATGGGCCAACTGGTAATGCATCACCGCATGAATACCGGAGTAGCACAGCAGCACTTCATCCCGGCTGCGCGCGGAAGGATCGCCCTGATATGCTGCCTGAATGTCACTATCCAGACGTTGTCGAATCGCAGGCAAGCGCGTAGCGAACTTGCGGATGCGGTGTTCTGCGTCCTGCGCTTCTGGCGATGTATTTGGCAACATAGTTCCGTGCGGTGTTGGGGTTCCTGCCAGGTAGTGCAATTCAAGCGCCGCTTCTTCCGCCAGTGCATCGAGCGCCGTGCCCAGCAGATAACCGACGTAGTAATCTTCCCCCTCTTTGCGCAGATCGGTGGCCCCCAATCGCATGGGATACAATGCTTTAATCAGCGTATCGACAACGCTATGAATACTCTGTTTTGAGGGCAGTAACCGTTTATTCTGATAATCGCCCTGAGAAAAACTGTCGCGCCATTGCTGACGTACGCGACGTAATTCGTCAACGACCCCATCCAGATGCCAATGATTATTTCGTTGAGAAATAAACACTAATTCTCCTAATTCCGACATAATGTTTTCCTCTCAAATGCGTGCAATGGATTTGGATGAATTGTTTTCTCAATTTTTATGCGTGATTCACCGACAAAACAAATACTGTTATTGGCTTTGCATAGCCAATAAATGGATAAACCAAACAGAACAAACAAGCTGAATGTGAAACAGCGCTAAACCCTGCTAAGTACATTCCGTTATGATGCAGTGATTGATAACCACAGGATTCTTCATATGAATGCCGTCACGTCGACGCTCAGCCGTTCTCGGCGAATTCACCGTTTTCCATGTACTCTGGGGATACTGGCCTGTGCTGTTGCTACCAACAGCACAGGCCAGCGAAGCGCTTTGCAGCAAGGTTACGGCCCCCTCAACGCAGGCGCTGTTATCCACTGTCGCTCATCCGCCTGCCGCCGCACCGCAAGCGATACCCGTTGTGCACACGGAAGGGACATTGCCTCATCAGGGCATCTACGACATTTCTAACGCAGCGCGACGTGATTTCAGCTATATGCGCGATCTGGCATTGGCGTGGCAACACACTCAAGATGCCGCTCTGCTGTCACGGTTGACTGTCTATCTGGATGACTGGGTGAAGACATACCAACTGAGCTTTAACCCTATCGATGAAACCAGCTTTGACGGGCTGATTGGAGCATACCGGTTGACGCGCAGCGCCCTGCCGGAAGCCACGCGAGAGCGCACCCGGGCCTTCCTGCATGCAATGACGACCGGGTATTTGCAGAAGATGGCCGAAAACCAGAACAGCACAAAAAAAATCTGGAGCAACAATTGGCAAAGCCATCGCGTCAAGCTGGTGACCTTGGGTGCCGCTGCGTTAGATGACGCGCATTTATTGGCGGAGGCCAAAGCGGCCTTTATCCGCCAGTTAGATGCCAATATTCACGCAGACGGCGAAGTGATGGATTTCGCCGAGCGCGATGCGTTGCACTATGTGGTTTACTCACTGGAGCCGCTGCTGCGCGCCGCAATGGCGGCACATCTGCAAGGCCAGAACTGGATTGATCTGAAAGGCCGTAATGGGCAGAGTCTGCGTACCGCGCTGGAATGGCTCAAGCCTTATGCCGACGGTGAAAAAACGCACGAAGAGTTCGCCAATACCAAGGTGCGCTTCAATATAGAGCGCCGCAAAGCCGGTGTTGCCGGGTTCAGCGGGCAGTGGCAGGCCAAGAAAGCGGCCAATGTGTATTGGTCTGCCAGCGTGTTGGATCTCCGCTATCTGGAGACTGCGCGACGCCTTAACAACACGCCGCCGCGCTGGCTGTGGGCCGCCGCCTCCTGCCGCTGACTCATTCGCCAGACATAGCGTGCGATCGTTGCAGCGCTCGCCATACCCGTTCCGGTGTGGCGGGCACCTCAAGCAAAACGTGGGGCTGTGCCTCATCCCGGCTCGCCACGGCAATTAGCCAGTAAGTCGAGCCACTGAGCACCCAGTTCGGGATTATTGACGATAAAGTCATCCAGCAGATGTAAATTAGCGCGAATATTACTCATGACACCCTCCACAATTTCTTATGGCGCTCAATGGCCTGTTTCA
>NZ_JBLLJS010000021.1:0-200590 GCF_047692315.1 Symbiopectobacterium sp.
ATTTACCTCCAAGCCCATTTTTGTTTATTTTTTATCCATTGATATCAAATCGATAAATTAGCATTAACTCTATGAAATCCCATGAGTTCCCGCTAGATCCCGCCAATTCCCGGAAGTATCAAATAAATCACCTCTCTATAACTCTGCTGGATAAACCGGAGCGCCGGGAAGTGGATGTGAAAGTAGAGTGGGTCGGTTTTTCTATCCCTGATGAATTCGTCGTGGGATACGGTATTGATTACGGCAGCACTATCGCCATCTGCCTTACATTGGCAAGGTTATTCCGCAGGAATAAGCGGGCGCACAGATGCAGGGGCACGCCGGGTGCCCCCTGTTCGGTCAGATCAGGGAAGAGATGGCGCGACGATAGCGCTGTTCCAGGGTTTCGCGGCTGGTGGCGGTAACCTCCAGATCGCTTAACAAACCGTCCTTGATGCCATACACCCAACCGTGAATCGTGACCTTTTGGCCGCGTTTCCAGGCGGATTGCATGATGGTGGAGTGTCCAAGGTTGTAGACTTGTTCGACAACATTGATTTCACACAGTTTGTTAAAGCGTTCTTCAGGCGGCAATTCTCCCAGCAGCGAGCTATGCTTGTACCACAAATCACGGATGTGCAGCAGCCAGTTGTTGATAAGCCCCAATTCAGGGTTCTCTACCGCCGCCTGCACGCCGCCGCAACCGTAATGCCCGCAGATGATGATATGCTCGACTTCGAGCACTTCAACGGCATACTGCACCACGGAAAGACAGTTCAAATCGGTATGGATAACCAGATTTGCCACATTGCGGTGAACGAACAGTTCGCCGGGCGCGAGGCTGGTTAAACTCTCCGCCGGGACGCGACTGTCAGAGCAACCAATCCACAAAAAGCGGGGTTTTTGCGCCAACGCCAGACGTTCAAAGTAACCCGGATCTTCTTCAACCATCGTATTGGACCAACGCTGGTTGTTGGCGATGAGCGTTTCAATATCTTTCATGAAAGTAAATAGCCTGTGACAAAAAAAGAGCAGTGAAAGGTAATATAAGGCAAGCGTGAATGTTTTAAAATCGAAACTGAGTCACTCATTGATAATAGGGTTAGTTAACTTGTTATGACATATGCACTTGAACTGGAGAAACTGACCAAAACGTACCCAGGGGGCGTCAAGGCAGTGCGCTGTATCGATCTGCGCGTGGAGGCCGGGGATTTTTATGCGCTGCTGGGGCCGAACGGTGCAGGAAAATCGACGACGATTGGCATCATCAGCTCACTGGTAAACAAATCTTCCGGCAAGGTGCGCGTTTTTGGCTACGATTTGGATCGCGATATCGTTAACGCCAAGCGTCAACTCGGGCTGGTGCCTCAAGAGTTTAACTTCAACCCGTTTGAGACTGTGCTACAAATCGTCACCCATCAGGCGGGCTATTATGGTGTCTCGCGTCAGGATGCACTGCAACGGGCGGAAAAATACCTCAAACAGCTCGATCTGTGGGAAAAGCGTCAGGAAAAGGCGCGCATGCTTTCCGGTGGGATGAAGCGCCGTTTGATGATTGCGCGCGCCTTGATGCACGAACCCAAATTGCTGATCCTCGATGAGCCGACTGCCGGGGTGGATATCGAACTGCGCCGTTCCATGTGGGGCTTTCTTAAGGCACTGAACGCACAGGGCACCACCATCATTTTAACCACGCACTACCTGGAAGAAGCGGAAATGCTGTGCCGCAATATCGGCATTATTCAGCATGGCGAGCTGGTGGAAAACACCTCCATGAAGGCGTTACTGGCCAAAGTGAAATCGGAAACCTTCATTCTTGATTTAGCGCCGAAAAGCCCGCTGCCCAAGCTGGAAGGGTATGCCTACCGTTTGACGGATACGTCAACGCTGGAAGTGGACGTGATGCGCGAGCAAGGGCTGAATGGCGTTTTCAGCCAATTAAGCACTCAGGGGATTCAAATATTGAGTATGCGTAACAAGGCGAACCGTCTGGAAGAGCTGTTTGTCTCCATGGTAAACGGTGAAAAGACGAAGAGTGAAGAGTATGGAAGAGTATGAATGCAGACGGGGAGGCAAAACCAGCATGATGCAGCTATATTGGGTCGCCCTGAAGAGTATCTGGACCAAAGAGATCAACCGCTTTAGCCGTATCTGGGCGCAAACGCTGGTGCCGCCAGTGATTACCATGACGCTCTATTTCATCATCTTCGGTAGCCTGATTGGCTCTCGTATCGGTGAAATGCACGGTTTCGACTACATGCAGTTTATTGTTCCTGGTCTCATCATGATGGCGGTGATCACTAACGCCTATGCCAACGTGGCGTCATCTTTCTTCAGCGCCAAATTTCAGCGCAACATTGAAGAACTGCTGGTGGCACCGGTGCCAACCCATATTGTGATCGCCGGTTACGTGGGCGGCGGCGTAGCGCGCGGCGTGTGCGTCGGTGTGCTGGTTACGATGGTGTCGCTGTTTTTTGTTCCGTTGCATGTGCATGCCTGGTGGGTGGTGGTGGTGACGCTGCTCCTGACGGCGGTGCTGTTCTCTCTGGCAGGGCTGCTGAATGCGGTATTTGCAAAAACCTTTGATGATATCAGCCTGATCCCCACGTTTGTGCTGACGCCGTTAACCTACCTTGGCAGCGTGTTTTATTCGTTGACGCTGCTGCCGCCATTCTGGCAAGCGGTGTCCAAGCTCAATCCGGTGGTGTATATGATAAGCGGCTTCCGCTACGGCTTTCTCGGCATCCAGGATGTACCGCTGGCCTTCACCATGACGGTGTTGCTGGCGTTTATTCTGGTGTTTTACGTGCTGGCGTGGTGGCTGATTGAACGCGGGCGTGGTCTGCGTAGTTGAGGGTAAAATATACAGGTGAACGCTAATGTTTGTTATTAGGTGAAGTGCGGCGATGGTCAGTATCTCTTCCAACTGTCGATCGCTGTTGCTCAGCTTCTCTACCACCACCTGATCCATGATGCGTTTAAGGGCAGGGGCAGATTGGCGCTCTTCCGGGCTAAGATAACCATTGCGTGAGCTGAGCGCCAGCCCATCCGGTGCACGCACGATGGGTACACCGACAATATCAATGTCGTAGCCCATGTCGCGCACCATTTGGCAAATCAGCGTCAACTGCTGGTAATCCTTTTCACCAAAGCAGGCGATATCGGGTTGTACCATGTTAAATAGCTTGCTGACAATGGTTGCCACACCGCGAAAATGGCCAGGGCGGCTTGCGCCTTCCAGCATGGCAGAAAGTCCTGGCACTTCGACAAACGTTTGTTGACCCAGGCCATTGGGACAGACAACCTCTGGCGATGGCGCAAACACCAGATCCACGTTGCGTCGGGTTAACTTTTCGCAATCTTCCTGCAAGGTGCGTGGATAACGCTTTAGATCGTCGGGCCTATCGAACTGCATCGGGTTGACGAAAATGGAGACGACAACAATGTCGGCGCGCGCGCTTCATCCACCAGCGTCATGTGTCCGTCATGCAGATTGCCCATGGTGGGCACCAATGCAATACGTTTCCCCTCTTGACGCCAGCGGCGAATCTCACGGCGTAATAGCAAAGGGGTTTCAAGAATTAACACGGTCTTGCTCCTTTGTACTCATCATTTTTATCAGCACTTGCTGTGGCAGAGACTGCCTGTGGCGCACAGCGCAACAGGCAGCGAAATCGTTTAACTTAACGGAACGAATGTTCCTCGGCAGGGTAGAGTCCCTGCTCAATTTCCTGAACATACAGGCGTGTTGCTGCTGCAATATCGGCGCTTTGTGCCAAAAAGTTTTTGGCAAATTTCGGCGTGTTCTCACCCGTAATGCCGAACGCATCGTGCATTACCAGAATTTGACCATCGGTAACATTACCCGCACCGATGCCGATAACCGGGATCGACAACGCCTCGGTGACACGCTGCGCCAGCGGGACCGGGATACATTCCAGCACCAACAGTTGGGCACCCGCAGCTTCCAGCTCCAACGCGTCGTCCAGCAATTGTGCCGCCGCTGCGTCGCCTCGTCCTTGAACCTTGTAGCCACCGAAAATATTGACCGATTGCGGCGTTAACCCAAGATGGCCGCATACCGGCACCGCGCGTTCTGTCAGTATCTTCACGGTGGGAGCAAGCCATTGGCCGACTTCCAGTTTCACCATATTGGCACCGGCACGCATCACTTTTGCGGCGTTGGTAAACGTTTGCTCTGGTGTGGTGTAAGCCATGAAAGGCAGGTCGGCAAGCAGCAGGCTCAATGGCGCGCCGCGTCGTACGCAGCGGGTGTGATAGGCGATGTCACTGACAGTCACCGGCAGCGTAGAATCATGGCCTTGTAACGTCATGCCCAGCGAATCACCCACCAGCATAACGCGAATGCCATTTTCGTAGATTTCGTAGAATAAGCGGGCAAAACTGGCGTCATAGGCGGTAATGGTCGCGAATTTACGCTTCTCCTGCTTACACTTGCGCAGGTGGGACAGGGTTGTCGGTTTCATAGGCAGCCTCCCAGAATCAAAAAGTCAGGAGAGCATCTTAAAGGAAGCCTGCCTTAAGGCATAGCGATCAAACACACAGTTGAAGGGGCGAAATGCGACTGACGCGGTCTCAGTCTTGCTCATTCCACAGCGTCATGCCGTTGCGCGGTACAGCAGCCAGGCGAGACGCCAACGCTTCACCGTCAGGAAAGTGCAAATCCGGTGCGATATCGGCCAGCGGATACAACATGAACTCTCGGTTTTTCATGTCATAGTGAGGCACGGTCAAACGCGCGGTATGAAGGGTTTCATTGCCATACAGCAGAATATCCAGATCTAGTGTGCGTGGCCCCCAGCGATGCGCTTTGCGCTCGCGACCATGCTGCTGTTCAATCGCCTGGGTGTGATCGAGCAAGGTTTCCGGCATAAGCGCCGTTTCCAGGGCCACCACCGCATTGAGGTAATCAGGTTGATCCTGCGGGCCGAGCGGGCGGCTGCGATAAAACGGCGAGCAGCACAGTACACGTGTGTGCGGCACCGTATCCAACGCCGCCAGCGCCGAGTTGACCTGCTGCAGCGGATGCGCCAGGTTGCTACCCAGCGCAAGATAAACGCGTGTCACGATGTTCTTTCCCGACGTGGTGCGGTGGGCTTGCGGGGACGAGAGCGGCGACGAGGTGTCGGGCCGTCATCCAGCGTGCTCAGCATGGCTTGCTGACGCGGTGGTGCAGCCACCTGAAACTCTCCCCACCATTGGGCGAGGCGTTGCAGTTCGGGCTGGCGCTCTATTTCAGCGCGCAAGCTCAACAAATCATAGGCGGCACGGAATTTTGGATGTTCCATCAGTTTGTACGCCCGTTTGCCCTGGCGTCGTGAAAGGCGCAGTTGCAACTGCCAGATATCACGCACTAACGAAGTGATGCGTTTAGGAATGGCGAGAGAGCGGCACTGCTCGTCCAGAATGTCGTTGGTGGCGAGTGCGAAGGAGTCGAAATAGGTTAACCCACTCTCCTGCGCCAGCTTCTGAGCGTGCTCAATTAACGGATACCACAGCATGGCGGCAAACAGGAACGCCGGGTTAACACGCATGTTGTTTTGCAAACGCTGGTCGGTGTTCTTCAACACCAGCGTTACCATGCCTTCCAGATGGCTATCGCTGTTAGGCGTAAAGTGGCGGCTGATCAGCGGGAACAGTGGTTGAAACAGTTGGTATTCGCACAGCAAACGGTAGGTTGGGTAACCGTAACCCGCTTGTAACAGCTTCAATGATTCTTCAAACAGACGCGCGGCAGGGATATCATGCAGCAATGCAGCCAGACGCGGAATGGGTTCGGCGGTTTCCGGGCTGATGGTCATGTTTAGTTTCGCGGCGAAACGCACGGCGCGCAGCATTCGCACCGGATCCTCTCGATAACGGGTCTCAGGATCGCCAATCAGTCGGATCACACCCTGGCGCAGATCGTTCAACCCGCCGGTGTAATCGCGCATGCTGAAATCTGCGACGCTGTAATAGAGGCTGTTAATGGAGAAATCGCGGCGTTGCGCATCTTCTTCAATGCTGCCAAAAATATTATCGCGCAGCAGCATGCCGCTTTGCGCCTGCTGAGAGGTGGTTTTGAGCTGCTGTTCCTGATGTTGTTCGTGATGACCGCGAAAGGTCGCGACTTCGATCACTTCAGGGCCAAACATCACGTGAGCGAGCCGGAAACGACGCCCCACCAAACGGCAATTACGGAACAGCTTACGCACTTGTTCTGGCGTGGCATTGGTGGTGATATCGAAATCTTTTGGTTTTTTCCCCAGCAGCAGATCTCTGACTCCGCCGCCAACCAGATAAGCTTCATAGCCCGCCTTGTTCAGGCGATAAAGCACCTTCAGCGCATTTTCGCTGATATCACTGCGCGAAATGGTATGCTGGTCGCGCGGAATCACGGTCATGGTCTGACGTGTGGGCTCCGCTGTGGCCACATCATTGTCGCGGTTGAGTACCTTGCGACAGAAATTAGCGACTCGGGTAAAGATGGTACACCTCGATAGTGATGAAAAAATAACGGTACAACAAAAAATAGCGGCTAATCATAGCTCACCGCGCCATCTTTGAGAATGCCGATGTTGCCTCGGTCACATCGTATTCCCCTGTTAACGGAACAGATGCCAGTGACCAGTGGCTAACGGCCCACTGTAAAAGGGCCGTTAACGACAAATCTTGCCAATGCGTCGGCACCGACTGGTTGAGAAAACGCAGCGCGCTTAACAGCACGGGGCGTGGATCGCCGTCAGGCAGCGCTGGCGCATGCAATCGCAGTAGTAGCACAGATGGCGTGCTTTCAGCGCTGCCAGTACTTCCCGATAACGCGCATGCCGTTGGGATTGATAAAGCACAGCGCCATCCCACAGTAAGCCATAGTGTTCCAACTGGGCAAGAATACGGCTTGCTGCACCGGCGACTTCTCGCGGGGGATCGATATCCTCAATGCGCACCAGCCAACGGCCACGATGGGAGCGCGCCTGCAAATAACTGCCTAATGCAGCGATCAGAGAACCAAAATGAAGATCGCCGGAAGGCGATGGGGCGAAGCGGCCGGTATGAAGCGGCCGGTATAAAGATGGGTATCAGGCATACGGGTGAATAATGCCATCACGCCACTCCCGCATTGGGTGCCGGGAGACGGCGCGGTAGCAAAAACGTAAAGCGGAACTGCTTTTCCGCTCTACTGTGGGATTATCCCGCCATCTGTTTTTCGCGGATTTCCGCCAGAGTTTTGCAGTCAATGCACAAATCGGCGGTGGGGCGCGCTTCCAGGCGACGGATACCAATTTCAACACCACAGGACTTACAGTAGCCGAAGTCCTCGTCTTCGATTTTCTGTAGTGTCTTCGCAATCTTTTTGATCAGCTTGCGTTCCCGATCACGGTTACGCAGTTCCAGACTGAACTCTTCTTCCTGTGCGGCGCGATCGACCGGATCCGGGAAGTTGGCCGCTTCATCGCGCATATGGGAAACGGTGCGATCCACTTCATCCCTGAGTTGATTACGCCATGCTTCAAGAATACGCTTGAAATGAGCCAATTGGGCGTCGTTCATATACTCTTCGCCCGGCTTTTCCTGGTACGGCTCCACTCCGGCAATTGCGAGAATGCTCAGAGAAGATGTCTTACGGTTTTGCTCTTCTTGCATGTTGCTTCTCCTACATAACACGACACGCACTATCGATCCCTAAGGGGGAGAAAAACAGGCCGCTATAAATAGCAGATGGAACTGGGGTTGACAATAATTCCTGTTACAGGCCTGATAACGTGTCAGGAACCTCATCGTCACATCCGATAACGAACAATACCGATAACAAACAATAATAGGTGAACATACTTACCGTTTTTATCGTGTTACAGTTAACGGCAACGGGTACGTGAGCGTAATACCGTCAGGGCATAATGTGGTGGCATAGCAAAAAATTTCAACCCCCTTTTGCCGTGCTTCGCAAAATAATTCTGCATAGCGAGCGTCAATGTGCTGCGCAGGCGCAACCTCAGCGATGCCTGAGTGCAGCACAGCGAAAAACAGAATGGCGCGTTCGCCCTTTTCTGCCACTTGCATCAATTCGCGCAAATGTTTTTGTCCGCGCTGCGTCACGGCATCGGGAAAAAATCCCTGGTGAGGCAACATACGCAACGGTGTTTGTTGCAATAATGTAACTGACTTCACCTCAATATAGCAGTTAATCTGCCCAGGTGCTTGTAACAGCAGGTCAATGCGGCTGTTCTCCGTGCCGTACTTTACTTCGGGGGTGATCTGGCTGTAACTGGCCAGTTCAGGAATGCGTTGCGCCAACAATGCCTCATACACCACTTGATTGGCGCGCAGAGTATTGACACAAATCCAGTGACCTTGCGCCGTTTCTGTCAACTCCCAACTGTGCGCGTATTTACGCTTGGGGTTGTCTGACGTGGAGTACCACACCGTATCGCCCGGTGTCGCGCACCCGGTCATTGCGCCGGTATTGGCGCAGTGCAGTGTGAAAGTCTCTCCTTCTGGGGTTACCACATCGGCAAGGAAGCGTTTGTAACGCTTAATCAACCGTGCCGGCTTGAGCGGCGGCATAAAATTCATCTCGTCATCCTGTGTTGCTCTAGGCTAATGGCCATTCTGCCACACGTTGGTAGCGGGTTTTTCCCTGCTCCCAGCGAGACTCATACAGGGTAAAGTGCTCGGCAGACAACGTCCAGTCAAAATTGGCGGGGGGGAAGCGCCACGGGGCGAGTGGCACCGCGCAACAATGTGATATGTGGGTGAAATGGCTGTGGGCTTTGGTAGCAACCGCTGCGTGCCGCTTGTGATCGCAGCAGTGTGGCCAGTTGCAGCAGGCCGCGCGGTGCCTGACGGCAGCCCAGCCATACCACACCGGGGAGCGGCCACTGGCCTGCATCATTTAAGATGCAACTGAAAGGCGGGCTGACGGATCCTGTCGGCCAGCGACCGAAGCGCGCGCTCTTTTTGCTCACTCACCTCACCCAGAAATGCCAGCGTCAAATGCATATTGGCGGCAGCGACAGGGCGTCCCGCCTCCGGAGAAAAATGCTGGGCACGCCACTGAACCAGCGTTTGCGCCAGTGAATCGGGTAAGGATAAGGCAAAAAACAGGCGGCGTGTGGTTGGCATGGCACTCTCTCTACGCGGATAACAGAGGATGCTACAATGCCTGCCGCAAGGCGACAACCTTCACTTTCGCGCAATACCTTATTTCGTGCGAACATGGCGTTGCGCCAAGATCACGCTATAAACAGGCCGTTTTGTCAGATATATAAGCGGCCATCAATACGCTGTAGTAGAGGAGAGTGCTGTGAGTTTACCGCCGGTCAGCGCCGTGCTGAATGAGGTGATTGATGCGTTATGCCGTGCGCCTCAGGTATTGCTGCACGCCCCCACCGGAGCAGGAAAATCTACCTGGCTGCCGCTGAAATTGCTGGAAAATGGCGGATTCTCTGGTCGGATAATCTTGCTGGAGCCGCGTCGGCTAGCGGCAAAAAATGTGGCGTGGCGCTTGGCGGAACAGCTGGGTGAAACGCCGGGCGGCACCGTGGGTTATCGGATGCGCGCTGAAACGCGCGTCGGCCCAGAGACGCGTATCGAAGTGGTCACCGAAGGGGTTCTGACGCGCATGTTGCAACGGGATGCCGAGCTGACGGGCGTGTCGTTGGTGATTCTGGATGGATTTCACGAGCGTAGCTTACAGGCCGATTTGGCGCTGGCGTTGCTGCTGGATGTGCAGCAAGGTCTGCGTGAAGATTTAACGCTGCTGATCATGTCTGCCACGCTGGATAATGCGCGTTTGGCCGCGCTGTTACCCAATGCGGAGACGGTGGTGTCACAAGGGCGCGCTTTCCCGGTTGAGCGCAGCTATCAACCGTTGGGAACGCAAGAGCGGCTGGAAGAGGGGCATAGCCCGGCAAACTCGTCGTTTGCTGGCGGAACAGCCCGGATCAGCGTTAGTTTTTTTGCCGGGTGTGGCTGAGATAAAGCGGGTCGAGGCTATGCTGCAAGAGACGCTCGCCAGTGACGTGGATATTTGCCCACTGTACGGAGCACTAACGCTGCCCGACCAACAAAAAGCGATTCATCCTGCCGCACCGGGGCGGCGTAAAGTGGTGCTGGCAACCAATATTGCAGAAACCAGTCTGTCGATTGAAGGTATTCGGCTGGTGGTCGATAGTGGACTGGAACGCGTGGCCCGTTTTGATGTGAAAAGCGGGTTGACGCGTTTGAGCACGCAGCGCCTCAGTCAGGCGTCGATGACGCAACGGGCGGGACGCGCCGGGCGACTGGAAGCAGGCCTTTGCGTGCACTTGTGCGCGAAAGAACAGGCAGAACGTGCGGCAGCACAAAGTAGCCCGAAGATTTTGAATAGCGACTTGAGCAGTGTCTGGCTTGAACTGTTGCAATGGGGCTGCACGTCCGTTGAGTCGCTCACCTGGCTGGATACACCGCCGTTGCCTGCACTCGACGCAGCGCGTCGCCTGCTGACGCAATTGAACGTGACCGACAACGCCGGGAAACTCACGGCCAGCGGACGCCATATCGCCCGGCTGGACATCGAGCCGCGTTTGGCGGCGATGCTGCACAGCGCCGCACAGCAAGATTCGCAAACGCAAGCCACCGCCTGCCTGCTGGCGGCACTGGTGGAAGAACCGCCGCGTATGGGGCCACTTGATATTGAGCGTTTGCTTGCACGGCCTTCGGCATCCTGGCGGCAGCGCGCCACGCAACTGATGACGTGCCTGACGGGAAAATCGGCGACCTGGCATGATCCACGTCATCTCGCTGCACTTCCTGAGCTGCTGGCGTTCGCCTATCCCGATCGCATCGCACAGTGACGCAGTACCGATGGCCGTTACCAGCTTGCGAGCGGTCTGGGAGCGAGATTACCGTTGGACGAACCATTGGCGGCGCAGGAATGGCTGATTGTGCCCGCACTGATGCTGGCAGAAGGTGCACAGAGCGCTGATGCCCGTATTACGTTGGCGTTGCCCGTCGATATTGATGCGCTTATCGCGCAGCGCCCCGAGCTGGTGTCAGAACAGAACATCGTGCACTGGGATGAAGAAAAAGGTACCCTGCGCGCCAGTCGACGCGAGTGCATTGGCTGCCTGACATTGCGCCAACAGCCGCTAAATAAACCCTCAGATGAGGCCATGCAGCAGGCTCTGCTGAACTGGGTGCGGGAACAAGGCCTCGCTGCACTCAACTGGCAAACGGACGCTGAGCAACTGCGAATACGCGTGGCCTGCGCGCGGCGTTGGTTGGCGGAGGGCGGCTGGCCCGCCATGGACGATGACGCCCTGTTGGCGACGCTGGATACCTGGCTGCTGCCCTCGCTCAACGGCGTGCGCGATGTGCGTACACTACGACAGATTGACCTTTACGACGCGTTGCTGCGCTTGCTGGATTGGCCGATGCGGCAGCGGTTGGAAAGCGCGCTGCCGCGCCATTACACTGCTCCGGGCGGCAGCCATCTGCCGTTGCGCTATCATGACGATCAGCCGCCGGTGCTGGCGGTGCGTATGCAAGAGATGTTCGGCGAGCAGCAAAACCCAACGGTGGCAGAAGGGCGCGTTGCCGTGGTGTTGGAACTGCTCTCCCCAGTGCACCGACCTTTGCAGATCACGCGCGATCTGGCTGCGTTCTGGCAAGGGGCGTATCGTGAAGTGCAAAAAGAGATGAAAGGGCGTTATCCTAAACACGTATGGCCGGACGATCCTGCCCATACCGCGCCGACGCGGCGCACGAAGAAATATCAAACACCCTGGTACGTTATCGCAACGTATTTCAGACGGTTCTGCTTTCCTGAAACCGGGCGGAACAACAGAATAAGCGATGACAGCCAGCACTAACATTAAGATTGATGCTGTTGCTGTCTTTAACCTGACGGAGAAGTAACCGCAATGTCACAGGACGATCGTGAACCTATCGGACGCAAAGGAAGAGCTTCAGGACGAAAACCGCCGCTCCCTCAGGCGACCCGGCGTCGTAGTAGAAAGGATGACTATGAAGAAGAGGATGATGTCTATCAGGATGACATTGATGAAGAAGACGACGAGTACGACATGAGGACGAGATGAGCAAAAAACCGCGTAAAAAAAGACGCTGGCTAGGGTTGTTCATTAAGCTGTCGTTGGTCTTCGCCGTGGTGCTTGCGCTGTATGGCGTCTATCTCGACAGCCAGATTCGCAGCCGAATCGAAGGTAAAGTCTGGCAACTGCCTGCGGCCGTTTATGGCCGGATGGTGAATCTGGAACCGGGCATGTCCTACAGCCAGAAAGAGATGATAAGCCTGCTGGAAGGAATGCAGTACCGTCAGGTATCGCGTATCACCCGGCCGGGCGAATTCAGCGTGCGCGGCAATACCATTGATATACTCCGCCGCCCGTTTGACTTTCCTGATGGCAAGGAAGGGCAGATCAACGCCCGACTGATCTTTACCAACGATCGTCTGGCTCAGATCCAACATCTGGAGAATCAACGTAATTTTGGTTTCTTCCGCCTTGATCCGCGTCTGATCACCATGATGCAATCCCCTAATGGGGAGCAGCGGCTGTTTGTGCGGCGTTCCGGTTTCCCCGATTTACTGGTAGATACGCTGGTCGCCACGGAAGACCGCCATTTTTACCAGCATGATGGCATCAGCTTCCTCTCTATTGGTCGCGCCTTCCTGGCGAATATCACGGCCGGTCGTGCGGTGCAGGGCGGAAGTACTCTGACGCAGCAGTTGGTAAAAAACCTGTTTCTCACCAACGAACGTTCCCTGTGGCGTAAGGCGAATGAAGCCTACATGGCGCTGATCATGGATTACCGCTACAGCAAGGATCGCATCCTTGAGCTTTACCTGAACGAAGTGTATCTCGGTCAGAGCGGCAACGATCAGATTCGCGGTTTCCCGCTCGCCAGCCTCTACTACTTTGGTCGTCCGGTAAATGAATTGAGTCTGGATCAGCAGGCGCTGCTGGTGGGTATGGTAAAAGGCGCTTCGCTTTATAACCCGTGGCATAACCCGAAACTGACGCTGGAACGCCGTAATCTGGTGCTGCGTTTGCTGCAAAATCAGCAGGTTATAGACGAAGACCTCTACAACATGCTGAGCGCACGCCCGTTAGGGGTGCAGCCGAAAGGGGGCGTGATCACGCCGCAGCCTGCCTTTATGCAGATGGTGCGCCAAGAGTTGCAGCAGCGCTTAGGGGATAAGGTAAAAGATCTCTCCGGCGTGAAGATTTTCACCACGTTGGATCCGGTGTCACAGGATGCGGCTGAAAAAGCAGTAGAAGAGGGAATTCCGGCGCTGCGCGCGGCGCGTAACGTTAGCGATCTGGAAACAGCAATGGTCGTTGTCGATCGCTTCAGCGGTGAAATTCGCGCCATGGTGGGCGGGGCACAAACGCAATACGCCGGTTTTAACCGCGCGATGCAGGCACGCCGCCCTGTGGGGTCACTGGCAAAACCACCGACTTACCTTACGGCGTTGAGTCAGCCTGATACTTTCCGTCTCAATACCTGGCTGGCGGATGAGCCGCTATCGCTTAAGCAGCCGAACGGGCAAGTGTGGCAGCCGAACAACTACGATCGTCAGTTCCACGGGCGTGTGATGCTGGTGGATGCATTAGCCAATTCGCTCAACGTACCGACGGTCAATCTGGGGATGACGGTCGGATTGGATCAGATCAGCAATACGCTGCAACGTCTAGGGATCCCGAAAGAGGTGATCCAACCGGTGCCCGCCATGCTGCTAGGGGCAATCAGCCTGACGCCGATGGAAGTGGCGCAGGAGTATCAAACCATTGCCAGCGGCGGTAATCGTGCGCCGTTGTCCGCGTTGCGCTCGGTGATTGCGGAAGACGGTAGCGTGCTGTATCAAAGCTTCCCGCAGGCTGAGCGCGCGGTTCCGGCTCAGTC
This sequence comes from Symbiopectobacterium sp., assembly GCF_047692315.1. Taxonomy (GTDB): domain Bacteria; phylum Pseudomonadota; class Gammaproteobacteria; order Enterobacterales; family Enterobacteriaceae; genus Symbiopectobacterium. The sequence continues at coordinate 13,885 of NZ_JBLLJS010000021.1, forward strand.
GGCGTACCTGACGCTGTATGGCATGCAGCAGGTGGTGGAGCGCGGCACGTCGCGTTCACTGGCGGTGAAGTTCCCCAATTACCATCTGGCGGCGAAAACCGGGACCACCAACGACCTGCGTGATAGCTGGTTTGCCAGCATTGATGGCAAAGAAGTGGCGATCACCTGGGTGGGACGCGATAACAATGGCCCGGCAAAACTGACCGGTGCTAACGGTGCGTTAACGCTTTATCGTCGCTATCTGGAGAACCAGACGCCGCTGGCGCTGATGCTGACACCGCCGGAAGGCATCGCCACCATGACCGTCGACGGCGGAGGCCAGTTTATCTGTAATGGCAGCGCAGGCCGGGCATTGCCAGTGTGGACGGAAAACCCGCAGGCGTTGTGCCAGACTGTTCAACAGCAGCAACAAGCGCCCGCACAGCAAAATGACAGCGGCGTGGCGGACTGGATTAAAGAGATGTTTGGTCAGTAGCCACATGTTGTCTGTTGATGAGCAACGCCCCGGCTTGAGCTACGCCGGGGCGTTGTGTTTTTTGGGCCTAAATCGCTTGCGAGAGGGATTCGGTTACGCCTATCATTCCCGCTCTTGATAATAATCATTATCGCTCTCTTTTCCGCCTGGGCGAAAACCGAGACACCGCCAGACCTGCGCCGTATCGTGGCACTGGAATGGCTGCCTGCTGAGCTGCTGCTGGCACTGGGCGTTACTCCGCTGGGCGTGGCGGAAATCCCTAACTACCAACTGTGGGTGGCTGAACCCAGGCTACCGGAGTCGGTTATCGACGTGGGCTTCCGTACCGAACCCAATATGGAACTGCTGGCACAGTTGCGCCCTTCGCTGATTGTCTATTCCGCGGGCTATGGCCCGTCAGTGGAGAAAATGTCGCGCATTGCCCCCACCATGGGGTTCACCTTTAACAATGACGCTGGGCGGCCATTGACCATGGCAAAAGCTTCGCTGCGCCAGTTGGCACAGACTTTAGCCATCCCCGAAGCAGCGGAACAGCACCTGCAAACTTTCTCGGATTTTATGCAGCAGGCCAAGGTGCAGTTGCAGCCCTACACCCGTCGTCCGCTCTTGCTGTTCTCTTTTATCGACAGCACGCACGTTTTGATCATCGCGAAGAACAGCCTGTTTCAGGAAGTGATGGATGAACTCGGCATTGGCGCCTGGCGTGAAGAAACCAGCTTCTGGGGTAGAGTGGTGGTGGGCGTTGAGCGTTTGGCGGACATTCAGGATGCCAATGCTCTCTGTTTTGGTCACGGTGATGACACCATGATGGCGTAGGTGGAACGCAACCCGTTATGGCAGGCGCTGCCGTTTGTGCGCCAGCAGCGCGTGCCGGCGGTGTGGTTGTACGGCAGTACGCTGTCTGCGATGCGTTTTTGTCAGGTATTGCAGGATGCGCTGGAGGCTCGCCATGACGCTAACGCCTAAGCGTACTGGAGCGATGTTGATTGTTGTCGGTTTGCTGTCAGCATTGCTGTTTATCATGGCGATCAATCTGCGCCACGCTTTGCCTGCCGCAATATGGTGGCAGGCAATGACCAACCCTGAACCGGATGATTTACGCCAACTGTTGTTCCATTTCAGCCTGTTGCCGCGTCTGACACTTTCGCTGTTGGTTGGTGCAGGGGGTTAGGGCTGGCGGGGTTACTGTTTCAGCAGGTGCTGCGCAACCCGCTCGCGGAACCGGCTACGCTTGGCATTGCAACCGGCGCGCAGCTCGGAGTAACCGTGGCAACGTTATGGGCACTGCCGGGCGGCGACGCCACGCAGCAGTGGATGGCGATGGCGGGTGCGCTTGGCATCGGCGTGTTGGTGTTTGGGCTCTCCTGGGGGGAAACGAATGTCGCCGATTACGCTGCTGTTAGCGGGTTTGGTGCTGAGTTTCTATTGTGCTGCCGTCAATCAACTGCTGGTGCTGTTTCACCATGAGCAGCTACAAAACCTGTTTCTATGGAGCAGCGGCATGCTGAATCAGCAGGATTGGAGCCTCGTTGTGTTCCTGTTCCCCCGTCTGCTTTTACTGCTGGCATCGGTATTAACCGCGATGGCAACCCTGACGGTCGGGCCGCTCAGTTTTGTCGGGTTGATGGCACCGCATTTGGCCCGCATGATGGGGTTTTCCCGCGTGATCCCTCAGCTTTGCTGCTCCGCATTGATTGGCGGCATATTGATGCTGTTGGCCGATTGGGCGGGTCGTATGATCCTGTTTCCTAATCAGGTGCCTGCTGGTCTGCTGGCGACCTTTATCGGCGCGCCTTACTTTATCTACCTGCTGCGTAAACAAGTCCATTGACCGCTTGTTGGCAGGGGAAACCTTGCCAACACGTAAAGCTCATTTACATATTAAATACAAATCATTATCACTCCGATTCTTATTATCTAATATCATGTACATTCGATGATTGGATTTATGCGTCAGGGGCGCGAACGTTGTCGGGTGTTGAGCCGACGACAGCCATGTAAAACGGCGTCGCGCCATCATGATGCAATTTGAAGGATGAGTTATGAAGGGTAAGAAGTACGGCAGTGCGCAGCCGTTTCCGGCCGTGGACGCGCTAAAGGGTTTTTCTGTTTTGGCGCTGTGTGTGGGAACTGCACTTTGCCCTGCTCTGGCGGGTGCATCGGAAACGAGTGCTGTGGTGGGGGATAACCCCAATCAGAGCACTGCGCAATCTTCCTCATCGCCGAGTAAAAAAACCGGCGACACGCTGGTGGTTTCTGCCACGGCGGGCGCAACAGGACAGGATGTGCCGGGCAACTACAGGACCAAACTGACTTCGGCGGGGACTCGCCTGCTGTTGAGTCCGCGTGATATTCCACAATCTATCACCATCGTGAATAAACAGCGCATGCAGGATCAAAACCTGCAAACGGTGGGAGAGGTGCTGGATAACGTGGTTGGCATCACTGGGAACTATACGGACAGTGAGCGTACCGGCTACTATTCGCGCGGTTTCTACATCAACAATTTCATCATTGATGATATTCCCACTTCGGTATCTGAAGCCTGGAACTTTGGTGATGCGCTGGGTGATACCGCTATCTACGACCGCATTGAAGTGGTGCGCGGCGCCAACGGCTTGTTAACCGGCACCGGTAATCCTTCCGCAACGGTGAATATGGTGCGCAAACACGCTACCAGCAAAGAAGTTACCGGCAATGTTTCTGCCAGTTACGGCTCGTGGAATAACCAACGCTATGTTACCGATCTTTCCGCGCCATTAACCGAATCCGGCAACGTGCGTGGGCGCATTATTGCCGGTTATCAGGATCAGGACAGCTGGCTCGATCGCTACCATAAGCGCAAAAAATTCATTTCCGGTATTGTCGATGCGGATCTGGCGAACAATTCCACGCTGTCATTTGGCTACGATTATCAGGAAAGCCAAACACCGGGCTCAACCTGGGGCGGCTTGCCGACCTGGTTCAGTAACGGGAACCGTACCCATTTCGATCGCAGCTTCAATCCTGCTCCGAACTGGGCCTATTACAATATCAAAACCAACAAGGTCTTCGCCCAGTTCAGCCATATGTTTGATAACGGCTGGGACTGGCATATCAACAGCACCCATGCAGAAACCAAGTTTGATGACAAACTGATGTATGCTTCGCCTTATGCTTTCAATGGCGGTAGCTTCCCGGATCAAGAAACAGGATTAGGATTGGCTGGCGGCGCTGGCTGGTTTACCGGCACACGAAAACTGGACGCGCTGGAAACCTATGTGCGCGGCCCGTTTGAGCTGATGGGGCGTCAACACGAGCTTGTCACTGGCGTGGGATACAGCCGCCAGCGCAACTACTACTATGCCTCTAACGATGCTGTGACGGTTGCTGATATGGGCAATTACTACAACTGGAACGGCAGTGCGCCAGAACCGAATTGGGATGCGCAGACGAAAAGCTCGGATGATACGGTGCACCAGAAATCAGTGTACAGTGCTGCACGCTTCTCGCTGGCCGATCCGTTGGCGTTGGTGGCGGGGGCGCGCTATACCGAGTGGAGCACGGGCGGTATGACCTCCAGCTTCACCAAAGACAAGGTGTCGCCTTATGCCGGGTTGATTTACGACATCAATGACACCCTCTCTGCCTATGTCAGCTATACCTCTATCTTCCAGCCGCAAGACAATCGGGATGTTAACGGAAATTACCTGGCACCTATTGAAGGCAAAAACTATGAAACCGGTCTGAAATCCGACTGGTTTGATGGTCGCCTGACGGCATCCATGGCGGTGTTCCGCATTGAGCAGGATAATCTGGCGCAGACAGATGGCAGCAACAAGGTCAATGGTTCGAGCGATCAGGCTTACTATGCCGCGCAAGGGGTAACCAGTAAAGGCGTGGAACTGGAACTGAACGGTGCACTGACAGATAACTGGCAGATGACGTTTGGTGCCGCACGTTACGTTGCCAAAGACGCGGCGGATAACCGCATGAACAGCCAGCTACCGCAAACCTCGTTGAAGTGGTTTACGCGCTACCAGTTACCGATGTTGCCGGAACTGACGCTGGGTGGTGGAGTAAACTGGCAGAACGGTACCTTTGTTGATACGTCGGGGCCGAATGGCGCAACGCGTGTGCATCAGGGGAGTTATCCGTTGGTTAACCTGTTTGGTCGCTACCAGATCAACAAACAATTGGCGGTGCAGGCCAACGTCAATAATTTGCTGGATAAGACCTATTACAGCGCCCTCAGTGACAACTATGCCTATGGCGCGCCGCGCAGCGTGTCCATGAGTGTGAATTACAACTTCTGATGCGCTAGCTCCCCGGCCATCTGGTCGGGGAGTTTATCTCAGTTGCGATTACAACTGGGCAAAACAGCGGCGTGCCGCCGCGATGGTGTTCTCAATATCCTGCTGGCTGTGCGCCAGTGACATAAAGCCCGCTTCAAACGCTGAAGGAGCCAGATAAACGCCTTCGGCCAGCATTAGGTGGAAGAAACGCTTAAAGCGTTCTACATCGCACTGAGTCACATCCTCATAGCAAGTCACGCTCGGTGCATCGGTGAAAAACAGGCCAAACATGCCGCCCACGTGATTAACCACGAAAGGAATGTGCTGTTCTCTGGCCGCATCCTCCAGGCCTTGTGCCAACTGTGTCGTCAGCGCAGTGAGGGTGTCGTGCACACCGGGTTTAGCCACTTCAGTCAGGCAGGCAAATCCTGCGGCCATGGCAATCGGGTTGCCGGACAAGGTGCCCGCCTGATACACCGGGCCGGTTGGGGCCAGTGCTTGCATCACATCACGTCGTCCGCCAAAAGCCCCTACCGGCATGCCACCGCCGATAATTTTACCCAGACAGGTTAGGTCAGGTTTCACACCATAATAGGCCTGTGCACCGCCCAGTGCGACGCGAAAACCTGTCATCACTTCATCGATGATCAACAACGCACCGAATTCATCGCACAGTGCACGTAATCCTGGCAGAAACTCTGGCAGTGGCGGAATACAGTTCATGTTGCCTGCCACGGGCTCAACGATAATCGCCGCGATCTCTTCGGGATATTGCTCAAAGGCCTGACGGACTGACGCCAAATCGTTGTAGATGCAGGTCAATGTGTGGCGTGCGAAATCAGCGGGTACACCAGGGGAATTGGGCTGGCCCAGCGTCAATGCACCTGAACCCGCTTTGACCAACAGGCAGTCGGCGTGGCCGTGATAGCAACCTTCAAACTTGATGATTTTGTCACGTCCGGTAAAGCCGCGCGCTAAACGAATGGCGCTCATGGTGGCTTCAGTACCCGAGTTTACCATGCGTACCATGTCCATTGACGGCACCAGCGAGGTGACCAACCGCGCCATATGCACTTCCATTTCTGTTGGCGCACCAAAGCTTAATCCACGCTCTGTGGCGGCGATTACCGCCTGACGAATTGCCGGGTGGTTATGCCCCAGCACCATCGGTCCCCAGGAGCCGACATAATCGATATAGGCGTTACCGTCCGCATCGTAGAGGTATGCCCCTTCGGCCCGTTCGATAAACAGGGGCACACCGCCGACCCCGTTGAAGGCGCGCACCGGCGAGTTAATGCCACCGGGAATAAGCTGCTGTGCCGCAGCATAGAGACTTTCTGATTTGTTCATGGAAAGGGTCCTGAAGAGAGGACGGAGTTTTGCCTATTGTAAACAACGCTGTCGCGTTATCAATTCGTGTCGTTAATGGTGTGCGGCAATAGAACCCTAGAGGAGGAGCTCTGCGGCTGACGGGCGTATACTGTACCTCTTTTATGGTAGAGACTTTTGGTTAATCTGTGACAACTTCTCAAGATACTTCCCTAATTGAAGTGCGCCGTGCGGATATTCGGCAATTTCTGCGGCGTGATAAAACGCCAGTGATGATTCTGCCACTGTTGGTCGGCCTGGTAGGGGTCGCTTTTGAGAAAGGGGTCAATGCGCTACAAGCACTGCGTCTGGAAACCGTGGTGCAGTGGGCGCAAGCCGAATGGCGCTGGCCGCTGGCGTTTTTCATCTCCGGGCTGATGGCCGCCGTGGGGTATTTTCTGGTACACCGTTTTGCACCAGAGGCCGGTGGCTCCGGTATCCCGGAGATAGAAGGCGCATTGGAAGATCTACGCCCGGTACGCTGGTGGCGTGTTTTGCCAGTGAAGTTTTTCGGTGGTCTGGCAACACTTGGCTCCGGCATGGTGATGGGAAGAGAAGGGCCAACGGTACAGCTCGGTGGCAACGTGGGCGGAATGATAGCGGATTTGTTTCCTGCCAAACGCGCAGAAGTGCGCCATTCTCTGCTGGCCACCGGTGCGGCAGCCGGGCTGTCGGCGGCATTCAATGCGCCGTTGGCGGGTATCCTGTTTATTATTGAAGAGATGCGGCCGCAGTTTCGCTATAACCTTATCTCCATCAAGGCCGTGTTTATTGGCATCATCATGTCCAGCGTGGTTTTTCGTCTGTTTAACGGTGAGGCGGCGGTTATCCACGTCGGAACACTGCCAGATGCCCCGGTAAATACACTATGGTGTTATCTGCTGTTAGGGATCGTGTTTGGCGTGGTGTTTAATCGTCTGGTATTGGGCACGCAGGCGTTGTTTTTGCGGTTTCACGGGCAGAGTCTAACGCGCTTTATCCTGGTCGGCATGTTGGCCGGCGGGCTTTGCGGTGTGCTTTCGCTGGCATTCAGCGAAGTCTCTGGCGGTGGTTTTGCGATCATTCCTGACGTTACGGATGCACAGTACAGCGTGGCAATGCTGTTGCTGATATTTTTGTTGCGCATTTTACTGACGCTGCTGTGCTTTGGTTCTGGCGCACCCGGCGGGATCTTTGCGCCTATGTTGGCGTTGGGTACGGTGCTGGGAGGTGCCTATGGGTTGCTATTCCATAGCTTATTCCCTGATTATGCGTTAGGTGCTGGCACCTTTGCCATTGCTGGAATGGGCGCCTTGTTTGCGGCATCAGTACGCGCACCCTTGACCGGCATTGTGCTGGTGTTGGAAATGACGGACAACTATCAGTTGATTCTGCCAATGATCATCACCTGTCTGGGTGCGACGTTAATGGCGCAGTTTTTAGGCGGACAACCGTTGTACTCTGCGATTTTGGCCCGAACGCTGCAACGGCAAAATGCGCTAGAACAGCGTACGGAAAATGAACACAAGGCCAAACCTTGAACCTTGTTTCCCGCTGTTGGATAATGAGCGTATGATTGGGATAAGGCAAACGGCATGCGCCGCCCAATAAAAGACAAGCTGGGAGTACGACAATGAGCGATGAAGTAATGGCTGTGCCGCTGCAATTTACTGATGCGGCGGCAAAAAAGGTGAAAGTCCTGATTGCTGATGAAGAGAACCCGGAGCTGAAACTTCGCGTCTACATCACCGGGGGTGGCTGTAGCGGCTTCCAATACGGTTTCACTTTCGACGATAAGATCAACGACGGCGACATGACCATTGAAAAACAGGGTGTGGCGCTGGTGGTAGACCCGATGAGCCTGCAATATCTGGTCGGTGGCTCGGTGGATTACACCGAAGGGCTGGAAGGTTCTCGTTTCGTGGTGACTAACCCGAATGCCAAAAGCACCTGCGGCTGCGGTTCTTCTTTCAGTATCTGAACATCCTGCCACGTAATGATGATAAAAAAACCGCTCTGCTTGCAACGCGGTTTTTTTGTTTTAGAGAACGGAAAAATACGCCTGCACGATCATCACTCAATGGTGATCAGTCGCTGTTCCTGATGGGTCACCGTACGAGAGCTTGCGCGTAGTGACGTTTGTGTAATCTTTGGCATCAGCGCTTTTGCTGCCGAGTACTCAACGCGTGGTGTCGAGGTTGTTCCTTTTACCTCACAGGTTGGAACCACGCTTAACCCTACATTGATTTGCCCGCTGGTGCTTGCTGCATACGCAGCGTTGCAGGCCAGCATCAGCAGGCCCGCGCTAAGCAGACTTATTCTTATCACTTTTTCTACCTGGTGTTAAAAAGAACCGTTACCGATTCTGTGCACAACAGTGCGTTATTAAATCGTTATATTTTGGTTTATATGCGGTTGCATTTTGACCGCTGTCGGCATGATAGCGGTTTTTTCCGTGGATGAAAAGTGTGCAGTAATGCCCGCACAAGGACAGGCATCCATTGCGCAAGCATCAATGTGTGGTTTCAGAGGGGGGCAGTGCGGCAAGCTGCTCGCATAGGTGTTGAGCTGCCAGCAGCAAACGTGGGCTGCTGCGATTAAACCAGTCTTCCTCTACCGTAATAACGGGGACTGACAGTTGCGGTGACCAGAAATCGCGCGTAGCGGCGGCATCGTCAGCGGTGCCCGTAGTAATGATAACATTTGGACTACGCCGCAATACTTGCTCACGGCTGACTTGAGGCCAGGGCACTTCGCTATCATCGAAAACATTGACCCCACCACACAGCGCAACCACCTGGTTCTGTAGCGATTGTTTACCCGAAGTAAACAGTGGATGCGTACCAAATTGCAGGAACACCTGATGCTTTGGTGCGTGGGCATAGTGCGCCTTCAAATCAGCCAGTTGCTGGCGTAAATTCTGTGCATTCTGCCGTGCCACCTCAGGGTGCGCACTGTATTTTCCCAACTGTTCCAGCATGGTGGGGATCGCATCAAGCGACGTTGGGTCCAGATACACCACCGGAACACCGAAGGCGGAAAGCTGTTCAAGCGGTCTCTGTGGGTTCCCCTCGCGCCAGGCCAAGACCAAATCCGGTTTCAGGGCCAGAACCCATTCCAGATTGATGCCTTGCCAGGACGCGACCTGTTCAAGCTGTTGCACTTCGGGCGGGTAATTTGGCCACGCGCTCACGGTAATCACCTGATCGCCCATGCCTGCGGTGAAGGCCATCTCCGTCGCGTGGGGGGCCAGACTGATAATACGCTGGGCGACCGCGTCAGCGCTGGCCCGCCCAGTGATGAGCAGGCACAGCATCGCCAGAAGATAGACACTGCGAACGCGCATCAGGCTTTTCCGGCAAGCTCTTGCAACATGGCTTCCACCATGCGTGATGACTGCTGGGCCGCGACAGCCAGAAACTCATCAAAGCTCAGGTGCGAGGCTTTGTCAGCCACATCGGAGATGGCGCGCACTACCACGAAAGGAACACTGAACTGATGGCAAGCATGGGCAATGGCTGTGGCTTCCATTTCGACGGCAACGGCCTGTGGGAAGGTCCGACGGATGCGGGCCAGCGGCTCGGCACCGTTGATAAACGCATCACCGCTGACGATAAGCCCTTGTACCGCGTTGAGTTGCAGGGAAGCAATGGCACGCTCTGCCAGTGCAACCAGTGAAGCATCAGCAGGAAACGCCGCCGGACAGCCTGCCATCTGGCCCGGTTCATAACCGAATGCGGTGACATCGACATCGTGATAACGCGCTTCGCCGGAAACCACGATATCACCGACGTTCAGCGTGGGGGCAAGACCACCCGCAGAACCGGTATTGATGACGATATCGGGCTGGGCATGTTCCAGCAGTAGCGTTGTGTCCATGGTTGCGGAAACTTTCCCAATGCCGGATTTCAACAGCGCCACTTCAACGCCATTCAGCCACCCGCTGTAGATTTCGCATCCGGCGCGTGTGAAGGTACTGAGGTTTTCGATGCGATCGCGCAGCAGCGTCACTTCTTGTTCCATCGCCCCGATAATGCCGACTTTCATAAGATTCCCCACAAAATTTCGAATAGTATTTCGAATACTGAGTGTGCGTTGTGTAGTCTATCATGGCTAACGGGGTGGAATGGAGCCCAGGCGTGATTTTGACGGCGGTAAAGGGAGAAAGGTATGTCCGATATCGATTTTTCAAAGAAGTTCAGCGTTCAGCGACCTCTGAGCAAACCCATCACGGCTGAGAGTGAATATGACATTGTCCGTCTGTTCGAAAGTGACAGGGGGCGTATCATCAACTCTGCCGCGATCCGCCGCTTACAACAAAAGACGCAGGTGTTTCCCCTTGAGCGTAATGCCGCTGTGCGTTCGCGACTGACGCACTCCATGGAAGTGCAGCAGGTAGGCCGCTACATCGCCAAAGATATTCTGGTACGGATTAAAGGCGAGGACCGATTAGATTCGCTCGGCCTGTCTCTCTGGCAGACCCCCTTTGAAAGCATGGTAGAAATGGCCTGCCTGATGCACGACATCGGCAATCCGCCCTTTGGCCATTTTGGCGAGTCGGCCATCAACAACTGGTTTGGTAAACGCTTGGATGCGGCCTATATTCAGAATGGTGCGTCATCGAGTGAGGATGCCTGTCAGGTTGAAACCCTGCGTCTGAAAGGGGATGAGCATGATGCACTGCGACGTCAGGTGCGACAGGATCTCAGCCATTTTGAAGGCAATGCGCAGGCGATTCGTTTGGTGCATACGCTGCTCAAACTGAATCTCACCTACAGCCAGGTTGGCTGTATTCTCAAATATACCCGGCCAGCCTGCTGGGTCGGCGATGTGCCCGACAACTACCGCTATCTGATGAAAAAACCGGGCTACTACCTTTCTGAACAGGATTTTGTCGCCGCGTTGCGCCAAGAGTTGTCGCTGAAGGAATACCACCGTTTTCCGCTCACCTACATTATGGAAGCGGCTGACGACATCTCCTACTGCGTCGCCGATCTGGAGGACGCGGTAGAAAAAGAGATCCTCACCACCGAACAGCTTTATCTGCACCTGCGCCAGACCTGGGGCACGGTAGAGCCTTCGGATCTGTTTGCGAAAACGGTAGAGCAGGCCTATGAAAGCCGAAAACGGCATCGCTGGCGCAGTACCGACGATCAATTTTTCATGCAGTTGCGCGTCAATACAGTGGAGCGGCTGTTGCCTTACGCGGCGCATCGTTTTCTCAAAAATTTGCCTGCAATTTATGATGGCTCTTTTGATGAGGCGCTGCTGGAGGATAAAGGCGCGCAGGCCAAGTTGTTGCGGGTATTCAAAGAAGTGGCGCGCAAGTATGTGTTTAATAACGCAGAAGTGGAAAAGCTGGAGCTGCAAGGCTATCGCGTTATCGGGGGGCTGTTGGACATCTACCATCCACTGTTGGAAATGTCTTATGACGCTTTCAGCCTAATAGTAAATGACGACACGCACCCGCGCTACCCCATCGAGACCCGGCTTTATCATAAACTTTCCAGTAAACATTGCCTGGCTTATCGTGAAGCTACGCTCCAGCTCTCCTCGCTTTCTCGCGGGGAACAGGAGATTAGGGAATACTATTATCGTGCGCGATTGATTCAGGATTATATCAGTGGAATGACAGATCTTTACGCTTACGACGAATACCGGCGGCTGATGGCGGCGGAATAACAATTTATGTAAAGCGGTTCCATAATTGCTTACGTTTGGGCCAGCGCGCGGCGATGAACTTTGTGCTTTCTTGTTTATCTGATATAGCGCGAACGCCAATTGAGCCTGTTTACGAGCCCGTCAGTGCGCTGGGGAGATGGTAAACAGGTTCGGCGACGTGGGATTCACCTGTTGATACGACGAGATAATAGATCATGAAAAGAAAATCATTGGTTCTGAGTGCATTGGCGCTGAGCCTGGCAATGAGCATGGGGCAAGTCTCTGCGGCGACAGAGGCAACGGTATCGACATCCAGCCAGATGCCAAGTCTGGCTCCGATGCTCGAGAAAGTGATGCCTTCCGTCGTCAGCATCTCCATTGAAGGGCATACCGACGTCAAACGCAGCAATATTCCGCAGCAGATGCAGCCTTTCTTTGGCGAGAATTCGCCGTTCTGTCAGGATGGCTCGCCCTTCCAAAACTCCCCGATTTGTCAGGGAGCAGAAGATGGAGGAGAAGAGGGCACACCGGCAAAACGTGAGAACTTCCAGGCGCTGGGTTCCGGCGTAGTGATTAACGCCGAGAAAGGCTATGTGGTGACCAATAACCACGTGGTAGAAAACGCCGACAAGATTCAGGTGCGGCTCTACGATGGACGCAGGTATGACGCCAAAGTGATCGGAAAAGATCCGCGTACCGATGTTGCGCTGATCCAACTGATCGATTTTAAAAATCTGACGGCCATCAAGATCGCCGATTCCGATCAATTGCGCGTGGGGGACTACACCGTAGCGATCGGTAACCCGTATGGTCTGGGCCAAACGGCCACGTCCGGTATTGTTTCAGCACTGGGGCGCAGCGGGTTAAATATCGAAAATTATGAAAACTTTATTCAGACTGATGCGGCGATCAACCGGGGCAACTCCGGCGGTGCGCTGGTTAACCTGAACGGTGAACTTATCGGTCTGAATACTGCCATCCTGGCACCGGACGGCGGAAATATCGGTATCGGTTTTGCCATTCCCAGTAATATGGTGAAAAACCTTGTGGCACAGTTGGTTGAGTTTGGCGATGTGAAACGCGGTGAACTGGGCATTACCGGTACCGAGTTAAACTCCGACTTGGCGCAGGCGATGAAAGTGGATGCGCAGCGCGGCTCGTTTGTCAGCCAGGTCAGGCCGAAATCTGCTGCGGATGAAGCTGGCATCAAAGCCGGTGACGTGATTTTGACGTTGAACGATAAACCGATCAGCAGCTTTGCGGCATTGCGTGCGCAGGTCGGCTCGTTGCCCGTTGGCAGCAAGGTTAAGCTGGGGCTGCTGCGTGAGGGCAAACCGTTAACAGTGGAAGTCACTTTGCAACAAGCCAGCCAGACACAGATGGCATCCGGTAATCTCTACACCGGTATCAGCGGCGCATCACTCAGCAACACCGAAATCGACGGTCAGAAAGGCGTGAAGGTGGATGATGTGAAAGCTGGTTCGGCGGCAGCGAAAATTGGCTTGAAGAAGGATGACGTGATCCTCGGTGTGAATCAGCAACCGGTGCAGAACCTCGGAGAACTGCGTAAAATTTTGGACAGCAAGCCTCCGGTATTGGCGCTGAATGTGCGGCGCGGTGATACAACGCTCTATCTGCTGGCACAATAAACGTTAGCGATTTTAGACTGAAAGGAGCGTATTATTTACGCTTCTTTTTTATTTCTGCTTTCGCAATCCGTCTCCTCGCTATTATTTTGTGATATTTCCTGCAATTCTAAGTAATTAGGTCGATGTTTGTGAAGTTGCATAATGTCCAGGTTTCGGGGCAACGTTATGATAGTGCAATTGTCACTTTCTCTTTCCAGGGGTGGGAATGGCGTCATATCACCTCAACGCAAAGCTGGCTCAGGATATCGTTGCGCGCACCATGCAGATTATTGATAGTAATATCAACGTAATGGATGCACGTGGGCGAATCATAGGCAGTGGCGATCGGGAACGTGTCGGGGAACTGCATGAAGGCGCGCTGCTGGCCTTGTCACAAGGGCGCGTAGTTGACGGTTGCGCGCTATCTGCATGGCGTTCGGCTTGGTATCAACTTACCGTTGCGCATTGAGATTCTTTACAACGAATACAACATCGTAGCCGCCTTTAGCGTGGCGATTTTATTGCTGCTGATGTCGTTAGTGGTATTGCTGCTGCGCCAATGGAGCGAAGGGAGTCTGGCAAAACAGGTTGAGAAACACCAACAGGAGCTGGCTCAAAATGAGCATTGATATTCGTAATATAAACAAACAGTTTGGCCAGTTCCGGGCCTTGAATGAAATCAATCTGGCTATCAACAGCGGCGAGCTGGTGGCGCTGCTGGGGCCGTCGGGCTGCGGCAAAACGACCTTGTTGCGCATTATTGCCGGTTTGGAAAAACCGGACAGCGGGCAGATTGTTTTTCACGGTGAAGATGTGTCAGTGCACGATGTACGTGACCGCAACGTGGGCTTTGTGTTCCAGCATTATGCGCTGTTTCGCCATATGACCGTTTTTGACAACGTGGCGTTAACGTGGCGTTTGGGTTACGCATGAAACCGCGCAATATCTGTCCTTCCAAGCGTGACATTGAAGCGAAAGTGCATGAGTTGCTGGATATGGTGCAGCTAGACTGGCTGGCGGATCGCTATCCAGAGCAGCTCTCTGGCGGTCAGCGCCAGCGTATTGCACTGGCGCGCGCGCTGATTGTCGAGCCGCGTATTTTGCTGCTGGATGAGCCTTTTGGGGCGTTAGATGCCAAAGTGCGTAAAGAGTTACGCCGCTGGCTGTCACGTTTGCATGAGGACATCAATCTGACGTCGGTGTTTGTGACGCACGATCAGGAAGAAGCGATGGAGGTTGCCGATCGTATCGTGTTAATGAACAAAGGCGTTATCGAGTAGATTGGCTCACCTGCGGAGGTGTATAATCACCCGGCCAGTGAATTTGTCTATCACTTCCTTGGCGACAGCAACCGCCTGAAAGTGGCACACAGTGATAAACCGATCCTGTTCCGCCCGCACGAAGTGGCGATTTTAGCTCAGGCACGAGAAGGGTTCCAGCCCGTAGTCGTACGCGATATTCGTCCATTAGGCGCGTTGACCCGTCTGTCGCTGAAAGTCGAAGGCGAACCCGAACTGATTGAAGCTGAAGTGGCACAGGATGATATCAACCTCAACGGTTTGAAGCGCGGTGATGTTATCCAGTTCAAATCTAAAGTGTATAACCACGATTGGGAAATTTGAGCGACGCAGGTTTGGTAACAGCATCAACCGGTTCACAAAAACAAAAACGCCCGCAATCGCGGGCGTTTTTCATTGACGGTAAAAATCAACGGTAATCAGGGTTGGACACCACAGAGTAACGTCCGCTGCCCACCAGCGTAATGATCAAGCCACCGAAGAAGTAGAGCGCTTCCACTTCCACTTCCAGTGCCCAGGCACCGACTTTGGTCAGGGTAAAGAAGTTACCGATACCGACCATTAGTGTGGCAACCACCAAGGTAAAGGCGGCGATCAAACCTGAAATGCGGGTAAAGACACCCAAAATAATCAGGATCGGCGCAACCACTTCACCAATGTATACGCCGTAAGCAATAAAGCCAGGTAGGCCAGCAGCTTGCAGCATCTGCACAATCCAACCCACGCCGTGCTCTATTTTGGCTACACCGTGAAACAGCAACAAAATACCAATGGTCAGACGCAGTAACAGAATGCCCGTATCCTGATGGTCTGCGAGGCGGTTGAATGACCGATTGAGCTGAGCAATCATAATAATTACATAATAATTAACCCTATGTATGTTCACAAAAATTGTGGGAAGGACAACAGGACGTAGTGTCCCCATTTTAGTGACGCAGAGAAAACAAATTTATTTGACATAGCTAGTCAAAAAAATTGCTGTGGTAGTACGGGAGCGGCTTGCAGACGGTAATGCAGTGAAAAAATAGCGTCGGAAAACAAGGTTGGAGAATGAAAGCGTTAAACAAACAGGGAAGGACAACGAGCGAATTGGACGAACGAAATTTCTCACCTGCACGGCGTCGTGTATGTGGAAACGTAGCGTTTGGGGTTAAGCGAGAAAATGTCTGCGGAAATGGTGGGTCGTGCAGGATTCGAACCTGCGACCAATTGATTAAAAGTCAACTGCTCTACCGACTGAGCTAACGACCCGCAGAAGTGGTGGGTGATGACGGGATCGAACCGCCGACCCCCTCCTTGTAAGGGAGGTGCTCTCCCAGCTGAGCTAATCACCCTCGCTGTGTGGAGTCGCATTATAGGGATAGTTGAAAGTGAGTCAACGGTTTTTAAATGCAAAATGCGTGTTCGTTGTAAAATTAGGCAAGACGTCGTTTTTCTAGGCATTCCTGGTTGATAATTCGGCGGATTATTGACCCTATTCCACGCTCAATGTGGTTACAGCGTTGAGGAATCAGGGCAGAGTGATAGAATATCGCCCACTTTTGACTGGAATCGTCGCTGGTGCCCGCCAGTCGCCCTTAAGTAACAAGGCTTATTATCCCAATGAAAATCAAAACTCGTTTCGCGCCAAGCCCCACTGGCTATCTGCATGTCGGCGGTGCTCGTACTGCGCTTTACTCTTGGCTCTTTGCTCGTCACCATAAAGGTGAGTTTGTTTTACGCATCGAAGACACTGACCTGGAACGTTCTACCCAGGATGCCATCGATGCCATTATGGACGGCATGAACTGGTTGAGTCTGGATTGGGATGAGGGTCCGTACTACCAGACCAAGCGTTTCGACCGCTATAACGCAGTGATTGATGAGATGCTGGTGCAGGGCACGGCCTATAAATGCTATTGCAGCAAAGAGCGTTTGGAAGCGTTGCGTGAAGATAAGATGGCAAAGGGTGAAAAACCCCGTTATGACGGCTGCTGCCGCGATTCTCATGCGCATCATGCCGATGATGAGCCTCACGTGGTGCGTTTTCGTAACCCGCAAGACGGCTCCGTGATTTTCAATGACCGTATTCGTGGTCCGATCGAATTCAGCAATCAGGAACTGGACGATCTGATCATTCGCCGTACCGATGGTTCCCCGACCTACAACTTCTGTGTGGTGATCGACGATTGGGATATGGAGATCACGCACGTTATTCGTGGTGAAGATCATATCAATAATACGCCGCGCCAAATTAATATCCTGAAAGCGTTGGGTGCACCGGTGCCGGAATACGCCCATGTGCCGATGATTCTGGGCGATGATGGCAAGAAACTGTCCAAACGTCATGGTGCTGTGGGCGTTATGCAGTATCGTGATGATGGTTATCTGCCGGAGGCGCTGCTCAATTATCTGGTCCGTTTGGGATGGGCGAATGGCGATCAGGAAATTTTCTCCATCGATGAGATGACGCAGTTATTTACGCTGGATGCGGTCAGTAAATCCGCCAGCGCCTTTAATACCGAGAAGTTACAGTGGCTCAACCACCACTATATCAATCATCTGCCAGCTGAATATGTAGCAACGCACCTGTCATGGCACATTGAGCAGGCCGGGATCGATACCCGTACCGGGCCGCAACTGAGTGAGCTGGTGACACTGCTGGGTGAATGCTGCAAGACGCTGAAAGAGATTGTGGCGTCCTGCCGTTATTTCTATGAAGATTTTGCCGAGTTCGATGCCGGTGCTGCCAAAAAACACCTGCGCCCGGTTGCGCGTCAGCCGCTGGAGCTGGTGCGGGAGAAACTTGCCGTCATCAGTGACTGGACGCCGGAAAACATTCATCACGCCATTCAGGGCACGGCGGACGAACTGCAACAAGGCATGGGGAAAGTTGGCATGCCGCTGCGTGTGGCGGTAACCGGCGCGGGCCAATCACCGGGCGTGGATGTCACGGTACATGCAATTGGTCAGCAACGCGCATTGGCTCGCATCGACAAAGCACTGGCCTTTATCGCTGAGCGTGAAGCGCAACAATAATCGCGTAACTCACCGATCAATTCACGCCCCGCGCCATCACCACGATATCGCCGCGTTCTACTCTCAGTGCCGATGGCAGAGTGGCCGAGTGCAGATAGACGGGGCCATGTACCACCATGTGTATTCCGATGCTGCGTTCGCAGGGGAATAGCAGTGCCATATCCGGTTGCATGGTGCTCAAGGACAGCTTGCGTGAAGACAAGATGTTCTGCCCTAGCACGTCGGCCAGTAAATCAGTTGGCATTGGTTTTACGATCCATGCCTGAATTTTTAGACATGATATATGGATTTATTTGCATGTGTAATCCAAATATTTGCGCATAGCATGTCATTCATTGATATCCCTTCGGGTGTTTATCCCTGCGCGTCAGCACGCCATTACTGGCACAGGCTTAAGCCATCCCCCACTTAATGAAAAAAGGAAAGACAAGATGTCGAAAACACTGGTTATCGTCGCACACCCAAATTTGGCTCAGTCTCGTATCAACAAACATTGGGTCGAGGCGCTGCAAAAGCATCCTGAGCAGATCACCGTGCACGATTTGCATGCGGCTTATTCCGATGGAAACATTGACGTTGCCGCGGAACAGGCGCTCATTGCGGCTCACTCGCGCATTATTCTTCAGTTCCCCATGTTCTGGTTTGCTACACCAGCTTTTCTAAAGCAGTGGATTGATCAGGTGCTGGCTTACGGCTGGGCTTATGGTCCCGATGGCGATAAATTCGAGGGTAAGTCACTGGGGCTGGCCTATTCGACGAGGGGGGGGGACGGCACAGGCTTATCAGGCTGGTGGACAAAACCATTTCTCGCCCAGTGAACTGACCAAATGGCTGGAACTGACTGCCGTCTTTATCCGAGCAAAATTTCTTCCTAGCCACATTCTGCATGGTGCAGGTCAGGGCATTAGCGATGAGACATTGGCTGAGAGTACGCAGGCTTACCTCTCAAGCTTACTGGCTGAGAAACGCTAACGCACAGCCCGCTATATAGCCTTGAGCCGCGAGGCTCCACTCATCAGGAAAATTTCATGAAAGCAATACGACTCACAGAGATCCCAGGGATTGATCATTTGGCCCAGGCTTCGTTAAACGATCCCGGTGACCCTGGCCACGGCCAGATAAGGGTTCGCCTGCATGCAAGCTCCCTTAATTACCATGACCTCAGCGTTGTGAACGGTGCGCTTAAAACGGCCCCCGGGCGCATTCCCTTATCCGACGGCGCAGGCATCGTTGAAGCTGTTGGCGCGGGTGTCACTGAATTCGTCGTGGGCGATGATGCTGTTGTTTCCACCTTTTTCCCAACATGGCTTGATGGGGCTCCGTCGTTAGCGGATTTTTCCTCTACCCCAGGGGATGGCATTGATGGATATGCGCGTGAAGTTGTTGTCACTGCCGCACAAGCCTTTACGCATATGCCGAACGGTTATAGTCACGCGCAAGCGGCGACATTAACCACGGCGGGCCTGACGGCCTGGCGCGCCTTGGTTGTGGACGGCAACCTGCAAGCGGGGTCGACCGTTCTGGTTTTGGGTACCGGCGGCGTATCCATTTTCGCATTACAGATTGCCAAGTCGAGGGGGGCTACGGTAATCGTCACATCTTCCTCTGACGAGAAACTGCAATGCGCAAAAGCATTGGGGGCAGATCATCTCATTAACTATCGTCGTGATGAACAATGGGCTTCGCGTGTCATGGAGATCACTGCTGGACGAGGCGTAGACCATGTAGTGGAGGTCGGTGGACCTGGAACATTGGGGCAGTCTATCCTGTCAACACGCGTTGGTGGGCATATTGCTCTGATTGGTGTCCTCCGGCGTTTCGGGGGCAATCCCAACGGCCGCATTGGTCACTCGGCAGATTCGTCTGCAAGGCGTTGTGGTCGGCAGCCGTACGCATCAACAAGAAATGATACGTGGGTTGGCTGCCAGTGGTATTTACCCTGTTATTGACCATACCTTTGCGCTTGATGACATTGCTGAGGCCTTCCGATTGCAGCAGTCAGGCTCTCACTTTGGAAAAATCGTGCTGGAATTTTGATGGCAGGTATGTAACCCGCCGCAAAATCACTGCGGCGCAATTGCCACCTCTACCGCCTTTGCCATCGCATCAGGGATCACGCTGCCATGGTGTTTGCCTTCGAACATAATAAAGGTCGTTGAGGGATTTTCAGTGTGCAATTGTGCCGCAAGATCGCGCGCTTTGGTTACCATGGTGCGCTGCGCTTGACGCTTGGCTCGCTTGGGATCAACCGGTTGGTTGGGATCTGCTTTTGGCGGCTTCTCCTCATATTCTCCCACGCTTATCGTGATCGATGTGGGTTGCACGGTAAGCAGCGGAGAACGATTGGGGATCACAACACCCTCTCCCCACCAGATAGACGGGCTGGCGGCCAGATAACGCTGGAAGGATTCCCCATGGTTAAACAGGGTGTAGAGTACGAATAATCCGCCAAAGGAGTGACCAGCCAGTGTCTGTTGCTGGGGATTGGCGGGAACTCGAGCTTCTACCCAGGGTTTTACGCTGTGTTGTACAAACTGATAGAACTGCTCGGCTTCTCCTCCTGTGCCAAAATCAGGATCGGGCGTGGGGGCGGGGGGCGTATAGTCACGGGTGCGGGCTGGAATGTCATACCCTTGATCGATACGGTAACCGATGCCAACAATCACTGGCGCTGGCCCTTGGGTTGGCGTGTAACTGTTGACCGCCAGCGAAAACTGGGCGTTGGCATCCAGCACATAGAGTACTGGACGTTTTTCCTGCGCCACAATATCGCGTGGTGTTGCGATGAAGATGCGGTAAGGCAACTGATGCGTACTTTCCATATCGTGCTGTTCAATGCTGAAGTAGCGCTTTGCGTTTTCAGTGGGCGTCGCGACAGGGGGCTGTGCCCGCACGGGTAAAAGGCTAGAGGCAATCAGAGTAATAAGCACAACGGGTAAAAAGCGCATAATAACCTGTTAAGGTTCTGATGAATAAGTAGGAAGATGATAATAAAACCCGTTATCATTACCAGCGTTTTTTCAGTGATCATGCGGATCATTGTGCTGGAAGCGTTGATAAAAGCGGCGTGCTGGCGGCTTTTTCAGCGGTTGACCGGAGAAATAGATTTAGCCGTTGACACACCTGAGCGGGTTGCATATTATTCGGGCCGTTCACACAGACAATCGGTATCACCGTCTGGTGCAATGGGGCTATAGCTCAGCTGGGAGAGCGCTTGCATGGCATGCAAGAGGTCAGCGGTTCGATCCCGCTTAGCTCCACCACTCCTTCCTTGTTTGTATTCTATTTTTTGTTTGTCTCCTGTGATCGATCATCACACGTTTCAATATTGCACTTTAGTATTATTCGATTCAGGCAGCAGGCGGTTTGCATCGTTGCACTGCCGCCTGCATAAGCGATTCTATTGCCGATCCGAATCGGGTAAATGTGGCACCCAATCAATGGGAGACAGCCCTTGTTGTGTCAGTAACTGGTTAGCCTTGGAAAAGTGGTGGCAGCCCAGAAAGCCACGGTGTGCTGACAGCGGTGACGGATGCGGAGATTTCAGCACATGATGGCGCTGCGTATCGATAATGCTGCCTTTTTTTTGCGCGTGTGAACCCCACAACAGAAACACGATGCCATCACGTTTTTCATTTAACGCGCTGATTACGCGATCGGTAAAGGTTTCCCAGCCGAGATTAGCGTGTGAATGCGCCTGACCCGCCTCAACCGTTAACACGGTGTTTAACAGCAGCACACCTTGCTCTGCCCAGCTTTGCAGACAACCATGCTTGGGAATCGTAAAGTCGGGGATATCGTTCGCCAGTTCCTTATACATATTCATCAATGACGGCGGTGCTGGAATGCCGGGACGGACGGAAAATGACAGGCCGTGCGCCTGATTTGGCCCGTGGTACGGGTCTTGGCCCAGGATCACCACCTTGACCTGATTAAACTCCGTATAGCGAAATGCGTTGAACACATCTTTCTGCGGGGGATAAATCACCTTTCCTGCGGCGCGGGCCTTGCCGACAAACTCCAACGTTTGCACAAAATAAGGCTGCTGCTTTTCCTGTGCCAAAACGTCATGCCACGTTAGCGCGGTTGTCATCCTGTCCTCGATGATGTTGTGAAAGAGGGTTGTAGCTTACCGATCTCCGGCCACGAGGTAAAACACTGTGGCGGAAAAGTTGATTGTCGAGAACGGTAATTATAAAAAAAGTTGAAAATTTACAAAAAAATTGCATTACGGTTTTTGGGTAAAATTAATGTAAAACAATTAATTGCTATCGGTGGTGTTTTCTAGGCCCTAAATTAATTGATTTAAATCAAATATTTATGGCTAAGGTGCTGGTATATAACTACACAAGGTAAGTGAATTTTATTTTGTGGTTAAAACCTCGTGTTGGTGAGTACTGCAACCCTTCCCAGGTTCAGACACGATTACGCTGTTTTACGGAGGCAATTTATGGTTACTGGCATTCAAATCACTAAAGCTAACAACAACGCTCTGGTTAACTCTTTCTGGCTGCTTGATGAAGAAAAATCAGAAGCACGCTGCGTGTGCGCGAAAGCAGACTACAGCGAAGATCAAATCGTTCCTGTAAGCGATCTGGGGAAGTTTGAATATCGTGAAGTTCCGTTGGAAATCAAACCGGAAGTGCGCGTTGAAGGTGGACAACATCTGAACGTCAACGTTTTGCGTCGTGAAACGCTGGAAGATGCAGTACAACACCCGGAAAAATATCCGCAGCTGACCATCCGTGTTTCTGGCTATGCAGTGCGTTTCAACTCACTGACCCCAGAACAGCAACGTGATGTGATCACGCGTACTTTTACAGAAAGCCTGTAATTGCACACGGTTGGTGATAAAAAAGGGAGCGAAAGCTCCCTTTTTTTGTTCCCGACGCGCTCGCCGGGAGAAAATATCGAAACGGAATTACTCTGCGCCTGACGCTGTATCACCCGTTTTTTGCGTTGGCTGGCGGCGCTTACCCACATTCTTGCTGTCACGGTAGCGCACTTTCACTTTGGTTTTTTCTTTCTCTTTTTTCTTTTTCTTTTTTCTTTTTCTTCTCTTCTGCGCGCTTGGCCAGTACTTTTTCGACGGTTTACCACTGGTCTTTTCGCTTGGCGCTTTGGTTTTCGGACGCAACTCATCAATCACGCGCGCTTTCAGAGGCTCGTTCAAGTAGCGACTGATCTTGCCAAGCAACAAGTGATCGTGGGCTTCTACCAGTGAAATGGCACACCCTTTTTTACCGGCGCGCCCGGTACGACCAATACGGTGCAGATAAGTATCGGCCGTCAATGGAAGATCAAAGTTGAAAACGTGGCTGACATCGTTGATGTCCAACCCGCGCGCGGCAACGTCAGTTGCAATCAACACATTGACGAGTCCATAGCTCAGACGTTTGATGGCCTGATTGCGTTTGGCCTGCACCATTTCGCCTTCCAGATGGCAACTGTTGATGCCCGCTTCACGCAGCCAGGCTGCGAGTTCATGCACGCGCTCGCGTTTACGCACAAAAACAATGGCACGAGTAGTTTCCGGCTGTTTTAGCAGATGCGCCAGCAGCGCGGTTTTGTGTTCAATATCATCAGCGCGGTAAAACCATTGCAGGATTTTTTTACGCTCACGTCGCGAAGGGTCTGCTTCGATTTCTACCGGCTCTTTTAACAGTCGTTCAGCAAAATCTTTGACAGCATTGCCTTCCAGCGTGGCGGAAAACAGCAAGGTTTGTGTACGCCAGCGTGTTTCACCCGCAATATGCTCGATATCCTGGGCAAACCCCATGTCCAGCATCCGGTCCGCTTCGTCCAGAATCAGGGTTTCTACCGCGCGGCAGTCAAAGTTTTCTTCTTTGATGTATTGCAGCAGGCGCCCCGTTGTCGCCACGACAATATCCTGATTCTCACTGAAGACTTCAGCGTGGTTCATATATGCCACACCGCCAGTGATGGTCGCCACGTCCAGATGGGTATGCGCTGCCAAGGCTTTGGCCTGATCGGCCACCTGCATCGCCAGTTCACGCGTGGGGGTCAAAATCAGAATACGCGGTGGCCCTGATTTTTTACGCGGGAAGTCAATCAGATGCTGCAACACCGGCAGCAGATAAGCTGCTGTTTTTCCTGTTCCTGTTGGCGCAGAGCCAAGGACATCTCTTCCTTCCATCGCGGGTGGGATCGCCGCAAGCTGAATAGCGGTGGGGCGCTCATAGCCCAGATCGCGCAAGGCATCTAGCAGGCTTTCATCAAGATCAAGATCGGAAAATTGGGTTGCAGTCATGGTCTACCTCTGTTTGGGGCGCTGATTATAGACGCATTACGCGTGCATTTCATCATCTGTTTACACCCCATATATGTCATGTCGTCCCGATTTACAGGGGCTACACGGTGGGGTGCTTTCCCTGTGATAGGGATTCCCTTATGCTACGGCGGTTTTCAGGAGGAGCAGTACATCATGCATCAGCACGCAGCGCGAGCACAAACATTGCGACGCAACGGGTTTACATTTAAACAATTTTTTGTTGCGCACGATCGTTGTGCAATGAAAGTGGGCACAGATGCCATTCTGCTCGGTGCCTGGTCTGCGGCGCTGCAAAACGGTCGTGTTCTGGATATTGGCTGCGGTTCCGGCATTATCTCTCTGATGCTGGCACAGCGTAGCCCCGACGCCGTGATAATCGATGCGGTTGAATTAGAGACTGAAGCCAGTATGCAGGCCCAAGAGAATCGGCTGGCCTCGCCCTGGGCATCTCGTATTGTCGTAGTGAACGCTGATATTGTTAATTTTGCGGCACAAACCACATCACGCTATGCCTTGATTGTCAGTAATCCCCCTTATTTCCCGCCGGGCAGTGCGTGCCGAACTCAAGAGCTCAGCACAGCCCGCTATACTGAAAGCTTGTCTCACGAAACCCTGCTCCACTGTGCAGCCATGTTGCTGGCGCCGGAAGGCTGCTTCTGCGTAGTGTTGCCCATTTCGGTTGCCAGTGACTTTTGCACGACGGCATGCCATCAGGGGTGGTGGGTACGTCAACGTCTGGTGGTGCGTGAGAAAGCGGATGGCAAACCTCATCGGCAACTGTTGGCCTTGTCGAAACAAGCTGGTGCGTGTGATACGCAAGCGCTCATCGTTCGCGCGGATGATGGCAGCTATTCTTGCGATTTTCGCGCATTGACCAATGATTTCTATTTATTTATGTAAGATATACGTTGTCGTTAAAGATGGTGATGGCATCCTCAGACTCGAACGGTGCTATTGAACACGTTTTCGCGTATGATCCCCTGACTGCCTTTGCGAAAGAATAGAAAGCGGCGCAACCTCCAAGGATGCAAACGTCGACGTGCGAAAGTACATGGGCAGGGCTGAGCAATATAAAGAAGAAGGTGTAAGCGCCGTTGGGAACTTTTTTTGACAGGCGATGTCTGACTTACAGCTTGCTCAAGATTATTCAATAACGATATGGCTGGCAGTACTATTTTACGTGTGGAGAACGGTTTGAGGAGACATTACCTCGGATGAGCGAGCAGCTAGCGGATCGCATTCTGGTCGAACGTGTCCAGAAGGGCGACCAGAAATCTTTTAATTTGTTGGTGGTGCGATACCAGCACAAAGTGGCGAACCTGGTCTCACGGTACGTTCCTCCTGGGGATGTGCCGGATGTGGTGCAGGAGTCGTTTATCAAAGCCTATCGTGCGCTGGAGTCTTTTCGCGGTGATAGCGCGTTTTACACCTGGCTGTATCGCATTGCCGTAAACACGGCCAAAAATTATCTGGTTGCTCAGGGGCGGCGACCTCCGTCGAGTGACGTTGACGCCAATGACGCTGAAAATTATGAAACCGCCAGCGCATTAAAAGAAATATCGAACCCTGAGAACTTAATGTTGTCAGAAGAATTGAGAAGTATTGTTTTTCGAACCATTGAAGCATTGCCAGAAGATTTACGGATGGCGATTACGCTACGCGAACTTGATGGCCTGAGTTATGAAGAGATAGCCGCCATTATGGATTGCCCGGTCGGCACTGTTCGTTCTCGCATATTTCGTGCGCGAGAAGCGATCGATAACAAAGTACAACCGCTAATTCAACGTTAACCCGGTTTTCGCGTTAACCATGATGGATTTGACAAGGTAAGGGTATGGGTATGCAGAAAGAGAAACTTTCCGTTTTAATGGACGGCGAGGCAGTGGATACCGAACTGCCTAACGCATTGGGGCGGGATGCTGAACTGCAGAAAAGTTGGCAAAGCTACCATTTGATTCGCGATACGCTGCGTGGTGACGTGGCCCAGAGTGTTATTCAGGTTGATATTGCTGCGCGCGTTGCACAGGCGATTGCCGAAGAGCCAGTACGTATTGCACCTCAGGCGATTCCCGAGGCGCAGCCTCATCCAGATACCTGGTCCTGTTTGTCGTTCTGGGACAAAGTGCGTCCTTGGGCAAGCCAGTTGACCCAGGTTGGCGTGGCTGCCTGTGTCTCATTGGCAGTGATTGTTGGCGTGCAGATGCAACGGACGCCCGATCAAGCTCCCGAAGCACAGAGCGACATGCCCGCGTTCAGTACACTCCCTGCCATGGGCACGGCTTCCCCGGTAAGCCTGGGTGTGCCGTCGGAAAATGTGGTGTCGCACGGTGGTCAACGTCAGGTTGAAGCACAGCGTAACCGCATTAACGTCATGTTGCAGGACTATGAGTTGCAGCGTCGTCTCCACTCTGAGCCGTTGCAAGGTCAGCAGGATAAAGAACAGCAGGCCGCTATTCAGGTGCCTGGCACTCAATCTTTAGGAACGCAATCTCGTTAATGAAGCGCGTTGGGTTTTTTTTTGCATTCTGCTCGGTTGCTTACCCTATTCAACGACCGTCCTGGCGCAACCTGCGTCAGGTACGGTGTTGCGGCCTCAACCCTCATCAGCGCTGCAACAGATGGGCAATGCTATTCGAGCATTGAATTATGAAATACATTTCATCAATATTTCCCGGCAGGGTATCGAATCTCTGCGTTATCGGCATGCCCGTATAGACAATCGTCCATTGGCGCAACTGCTGTTTATGGATGGGCCTCGTAGAGAAATCGTGCAGCGAGACAGGGACATCAGCTATTTCGATGCCGATCTTGAACCCTTTTCGCTCTCCGGCGATCACATCATTGATTCTTTCCCCAGCCTTGTTTATGCCGATCATCAATCGCTTTCTGCGTTCTATGATTTCATTCCGGCGGCGGGAAGAGTGCGTATAGCCGATCGTCTGTGCGAAGGCATGCGGATCATTTCTCGTGATGGGACGCGTTATAGCTATAGCGTATGGTTTGATGTTGCCACCAAACTGCCGCTGCGTATTGATTTGCAGGATCGCAATGGGGAACGGCTTGAACAGTTTCTGGTGACATCGCTGGTGGTCAGTGATGATATCCGTGAGGCACTGCGACCATTATTAACCGAAGGCTTACCGCCGCTGCTGACCACGCCATCGGTTGAAACCGTCGCCCTGACCTGGATTCCTGAATGGCTGCCACAGGGCATGAAAGAGATCTCCCGTACCCGCAGAACCCTGCCCGGAATCAGCATTCCGGTTGAATCACGCCTGTTCAGTGATGGTTTATTCAGCTTTTCTGTTAATATTACGCCATCGTCAGAATCCCGTGCCGAACAGTATGTCACGACGGGAAGGCGAAGCGTGCATACAGAAATTCGCAATGGTTACGAAGTGACGGTGGTGGGGGAATTGCCCCCTGCGACAGCTAAACGCATTACTGATAATGTTATTTTTCAATCGCAGTAAATCGTAAGATGTAGGACGCAGGTATGATCAAAGAGTGGGCGACTGTGGTTTCCTGGCACAATGGCATGGCCGTGTTGCATTGTGAGCAGCGTTCCGGGTGCAGTGGTTGTCAGTCGCGTAAAACCTGTGGAACCGGGCTTCTGAGTGAATTGTGACTCTCTGCGCAACAGTCGCTGCACGTTCCGTGCGAGCAACTCTTGCTGCCTGGCCAACGGGTTGAATTGGGGACTTCCGAAAGCAGCTTATTGCGATCCGCCATGTTGGTCTATTTAGTCCCTTTACTGGGGTTGTTCATTGGCGCGGGGCTGTTGCAGTCGCTATTCGGAAACGATCTGGCAGCGGTGCTTGGGGCAGTATTGGGCGCGGCGCTGGCATTTATTCTGGTACGCGGCTGGTCGCTTAAGTTAGGCGAGAAACGTCATTATCGTCCGGTTATTTTGCAGATAGCCTTGCCTGGACAACCCCTGCAAATCGAATCCTGAGCCTCATTTAACCGGGCTGGCCGCTGCGCCGCCCGGCAGTATCTTTCCGGTATTTTCTTTGTCCCGTGCGGTCTGGCTCGCCTATCAACTCCTTCTTTTTTCGTGTTGTCTGCAATGATGGAATAAAAGCGCCATAATCAAAGGGAATACGGGTTGATGATTAGGTTTTCCGGCGTCTGACATGTAGAATGCATCGGTTCTGGTGAAAGGAGGAGGCATTGCCGCCATTTTCATCGTATGCGTATGCCAGACGGCAATAATTTCAGAAATACCAAGGTAGAAAAACTTTTATAATGAAGCATATACGAAATTTCTCCATTATTGCCCATATCGACCACGGTAAGTCGACGCTCTCTGACCGCATCATCCAACTTTGCGGCGGTTTATCTGACCGCGAAATGGCGGCGCAGGTGCTGGATTCCATGGATCTGGAACGTGAACGCGGTATCACCATCAAAGCGCAGAGCGTAACCTTGGATTACCATGCCAAAGATGGTGAAACCTACCAGTTGAATTTCATCGATACACCGGGGCATGTTGACTTCTCCTATGAAGTTTCACGTTCGTTGGCGGCGTGCGAAGGCGCACTGCTGGTGGTAGACGCAGGACAAGGCGTTGAGGCCCAAACGCTCGCTAACTGCTACACCGCGATGGAAATGGACCTGGAAGTGGTCCCGGTGCTGAACAAGATTGACCTGCCCGCTGCCGACCCAGAGCGTGTGGCAGAAGAGATTGAAGATATTGTCGGTATCGATGCTACCGATGCGGTGCGCTGCTCGGCGAAAACCGGTGTCGGCGTTCCCGATGTGCTGGAGCGTCTGGTAAAAGAAATTCCACCGCCAGAAGGCGATCCCAACGCACCGCTTCAGGCGCTGATCATCGACTCCTGGTTCGACAACTACCTCGGTGTGGTCTCGCTGATCCGTATCAAAAACGGGGTGTTGCGCAAGGGCGATAAGGTTAAGGTCATCAGTACCGGTCAGGTCTACAACGCCGATCGTTTGGGGATTTTCACGCCGAAACAGGTCGATCGTGATGTGCTTAACTGCGGTGAAGTGGGTTGGTTGGTGTGCGCCATTAAAGACATCCTTGGTGCTCCGGTAGGGGATACCCTGACACTGGCTCGTCAACCGGCTGACAAAGCGCTGCCTGGCTTCAAAAAGGTCAAACCCCAGGTTTATGCTGGTTTGTTCCCGGTTAGCTCTGATGATTACGAAAACTTCCGCGACGCGTTGGGCAAACTCAGCCTCAATGACGCTTCTCTGTTCTACGAACCAGAAACCTCGACGGCGCTTGGCTTCGGTTTCCGTTGTGGCTTCCTTGGCCTCCTGCATATGGAGATCATTCAGGAACGTCTGGAACGCGAATATGATTTGGATCTGATCACCACCGCGCCGACGGTTATTTACGAAGTGATGACCACGCGTCAGGAAATTGTCTACGTCGACAGCCCCTTCAAGCTGCCGCCGTTAAACAACATCGAAGAGTTGCGCGAGCCTATTGCTGAATGTCACATGCTATTGCCGCAGGAATATTTGGGCAATGTGATCACCTTGTGTATCGAGAAGCGTGGTGTGCAGACCAACATGGTTTACCACGGCAACCAAGTGTCGTTGACGTATGAAATTCCGATGGCGGAAGTGGTGCTTGATTTCTTTGACCGACTCAAATCGACCTCGCGCGGTTACGCGTCGTTGGATTACAGTTTCAAACGTTTCCAGGTCTCTGACATGGTGCGAGTTGACGTAATGATTAACGGTGAACGTGTTGATGCCCTGGCACTGATTACTCACCGCGACAATTCACAGTATCGCGGTCGCGAACTGGTGGAAAAAATGAAAGAGCTGATCCCGCGTCAGCAATTTGATATTGCCATTCAGGCGGCGATTGGCAACCACATTATTGCGCGTTCGACGGTGAAACAGCTGCGTAAAAACGTATTGGCGAAATGTTACGGCGGCGACGTGAGCCGTAAGAAAAAGCTGTTGCAGAAACAGAAAGATGGTAAGAAGCGCATGAAGCAGGTCGGCAACGTTGAATTGCCGCAAGAAGCCTTCTTGGCCATTTTGCACGTTGGTAAAGAGAGCAAATAAACCCTGAGGAGTTGGCATGGCCAATATGTTTGCCTTGGTTTTGGCGCTGGCGACGATTGTCACCGGCATTGTCTGGTGTTTCGAACGCTTTAAATGGGCGCCAGCACGCAAGGCGAGAGCAGAGGCTGCGCTCAACGCGCAGCAGAATGGCAGCACTGAAGTTGTCACGATTAAACAGCCTGGTTGGATTGAAACCTGCGCTTCGGTGTTTCCCGTATTGGCGCTGGTGTTTATTGTTCGCTCCTTTATTTATGAGCCGTTCCAGATCCCATCAGGCTCGATGATGCCGACCCTGTTGATCGGTGATTTTATTCTGGTCGAGAAGTTTACCTACGGAATAAAAGACCCCATCACGCAGACGACGCTGATCCCCACCGGGCATCCGCGCCGGGGAGATATCGCGGTATTTAAATATCCAGAAAATCCGCGTTTGGACTATATCAAGCGTGTGATCGGTCTGCCGGGCGACCGGGTTTCTTACGACCCGCTTAGCAAACAGGTTACCGTTCGTCCCGCCTGTGAAGGTACCGCGTGTGACAGCGCTGTTGCGGTGACTTACAGTAACCTCGAAGCCAGTGATTTTGTCCAGACTTTCGGGCGCCCGGGTACGGAATCGAGCAGCGGTTTCTACCAACTGCCACTCGGCGAGGAAAAGCCGGGGGGGGGGCGTATGGGCGTTCATCAGGAGACGTTGGGTGATGTCTCGCACCGCATTCTGGTGGTGCCGGGCAACCAGGATCAGTTGGGGATGTATTACCAGCAGTCGCGCCAGCCGCTTGCTACCTGGGTGGTGCCAAACGGACACTATTTCATGATGGGGGATAACCGTGACAATAGCGCTGATAGCCGCTATTGGGGCTTTGTCCCGGAAAAGAACCTGGTAGGTCGGGCAACGGCAATCTGGATGAGCTTTGAGAAACAAGAAGGTGAGTGGCCAACGGGCGTGCGCTTAAGTCGAATTGGCCGAATTCATTAATCACCGTGATAAACCCGCAGCATTATTTTCGGGTACGTTGTAGAATTGTTGTATATCCGACGTCATTCGCCGTTGCAGGTAGAGTCCTGCAACGGCGAATGTAACGGGAATAAACGAAAAACGCAGGCTCCGTTCGGAGCCAATGCAAACGAAACAGCTTTGTGACGCTATGTTGCCGCTAAGGGTGACCCGAGCAGGGCTGTTCCGTATGCTGCGGTAAATAGGTATTGTTGATCTATTGGTAACACATGAACCCCATCTTAATAAATCGGTTACAAAGAAAGCTGGGCTATACTTTCCAGCAGTACGACCTGTTATTACAGGCGTTAACGCACCGTAGTGCCAACAGCAAACACAATGAGCGTCTGGAGTTTCTTGGTGACTCCATACTGAGTTTTGTGATTGCGAATGCGCTTTATCATCGCTTTCCTCGCGTGGATGAAGGAGATATGAGCCGTATGCGCGCCACACTGGTGCGCGGCAATACGCTGGCGGAAATTGCGCGCGAATTTGAATTAGGCGAGTGTCTGAGTTTGGGGCCCGGCGAATTGAAAAGCGGTGGTTACCGCCGAGAGTCTATTTTGGCTGACACGGTTGAAGCGCTGATTGGCGGTATTTTTCTGGACAGCGATATTCAGAATGTCGAAAGATTGATTCTGAATTGGTATCAGACCCGACTGGATGAAATTAGCCCGGGAGATAAACAGAAAGATCCTAAAACCCGGCTGCAGGAGTTTCTGCAAGGGCGTCATTTGCCATTGCCTACCTATCTGGTGGTGCAGGTGCGCGGTGAAGCACACGATCAGGAATTCACTATCCATTGTCTGATCAGTGGTTTTGATGAACCCGTGATTGGTACCGGTTCAAGCCGTCGTAAGGCGGAGCAGGCAGCGGCGGAACAAGCGTTGAAAAAACTGGAGATTGAATGAGCGAAGAACAAACCTACTGCGGTTTCGTCGCGATTGTTGGGCGACCCAACGTGGGCAAATCCACGCTGTTGAACGAACTGCTGGGGCAAAAAGTCTCCATTACTTCGCGTAAGCCGCAAACCACGCGTCACCGCATTATGGGGATCCACACTGAAGGCCCTTATCAGGCTATTTATGTGGATACGCCGGGGCTGCACATTGAAGAAAAGCTGGCGATCAACCGCTTGATGAACCGTGCTGCCAGCAGTTCTATCGGTGACGTTGAGCTGATTATCTTTGTGGTGGAAGGTACTCACTGGACTGATGACGACGAGATGGTTGTTGGCAAACTGCGCGATCAAAAACGTCCGGTACTGTTGGCGATCAATAAGATCGACAACGTGACAGATAAAACCAAGCTGTTGCCGCATATCCAGTTTTTAAGTGAAAAGATGAACTTCCTCGATGTGGTTCCCCT
Organism: Symbiopectobacterium sp.; assembly: GCF_047692315.1. Classification (GTDB taxonomy): domain Bacteria; phylum Pseudomonadota; class Gammaproteobacteria; order Enterobacterales; family Enterobacteriaceae; genus Symbiopectobacterium. The sequence goes on from NZ_JBLLJS010000021.1 coordinate 46,288, forward strand.
TTCTGCGGAAAAGGGCACCAACGTTGATACCGTTGCCAACATCGTGCGCAAGCATCTGCCTGTGGCCGAGCACCACTTCCCGGAAGATTACATTACCGATCGCTCACAGCGCTTCATGGCGGCAGAAATTATTCGTGAAAAACTGATGCGTTTCCTGGGCGAAGAATTGCCCTATTCAGTGACGGTGGAGATCGAGCGTTTCGTGACCAACGATCACGGTGGCTATGACATCAATGGATTGATTTTGGTTGAGCGCGATGGTCAGAAGAAAATGGTGATCGGCAACAAAGGTGCCAAAATCAAGACGATCGGCATTGAAGCGCGCCAGGATATGGAGGCCATGTTTGAAGCCAAGGTGCACCTTGAACTGTGGGTGAAAGTGAAATCCGGCTGGGCGGATGATGAACGAGCACTGCGCAGCTTAGGCTACATAGACGATTTATAAGGTCAACGCCGATGGAGGGCTGGCAGCGCGCGTTTGTCTTGCATGGGCGACCTTACAGTGAAACCAGCTTGCTGCTGGATCTTTTCACAGAAAACGAAGGACGTGTGCGCGTCTTGGCAAAAGGCGCGCGCGCGCGCCGCTCCCCGCTAAAAGGGTGTCTTCAGCCGTTCACTCCGTTGCTGGTTCGCTGGGGTGGGCGTGGTGAAATGAAAACGCTGCGTAATGCCGAGCCTGTGTCGCTGGCTTTGCCGCTCACCGGCATCATGCTTTACAGCGGTCTCTACGTAAATGAATTACTCGCCCGCGTGCTGGAGCATGAAACCAACTTTTCCGCACTCTTCTTTGATTACCTGCACTGTTTGCAACAGCTGGCTGCGCTGAGTTCCTCACCAGAACCCGCGCTGCGCCGTTTTGAATTGGCCCTGTTAGGCTATCTCGGTTACGGAGTTGATTTTCTGCACTGCCCTGGCAGCGGGGAGCCGGTGACTGATACCATGACCTACCGCTACCGCGAAGAAAAAGGATTTATCGCCAGTATGATTGTGGATCAGCGCAGTTTCACCGGCTATGAGCTGCGTGCGCTGGCGGCAAGAGAATTTCCCGATATGCAAACGTTACGCGCTGCGAAACGCTTTACGCGTATGGCGCTCAAACCCTATCTTGGTGGCAAACCGCTAAAAAGCCGCGAACTGTTTAAAAAATCTGCTGTTTTACGTCCCTCTGTTCCTCCAGCGGCAAAAAAATAATGACCTGAGTGGTAAACGTACCAGCCTCACCGTTCCCGAAGATTACCGCAGTGGTAACGAACCGAAAAGGCGGTGTACACTGGTCGCTTAACAGTGATTTTTTGAGGACTGATTTCATGGCTGAGCTTTTGCTGGGTGTAAATATCGATCATGTGGCGACCTTTCGTAATGCGCGTGGCACTGCATATCCCGATCCGGTGCAGGCCGCGTTTGTTGCCGAGCAAGCCGGTGCGGATGGCATAACGGTTCACCTGCGTGAAGATCGCCGCCATATCACCGATCGCGACGTGCGTTTGTTACGTCAAACTTTGCAGACGCGCATGAATCTCGAAATGGCTGTGACAGAAGAAATGCTGGCGATTGCCTGTGAACTTCGTCCTCACTTTTGTTGCCTGGTACCAGAAAAACGTCAGGAAGTAACCACAGAAGGCGGGTTGGACGTTGTGGGTCAACTGCCACGTATGACATCGGCTGTAGCGCGTCTGCGCGAGGTAGGGATTCAGGTTTCCCTGTTTATCGACCCCGATCGCGCGCAAATTGATGCTGCCGTGGCCGTAGGCGCGCCCTATATCGAAATCCATACCGGTGCTTATGCTGACGCACAAGACGATACGCTGCGCCAACAAGAGTGGGCGCGCATTCGTGATGTGGCGGTTTATGCGGCCAGTAAAGGACTGAAGGTAAACGCCGGGCATGGCCTGACGTACCACAACGTGCAAGCTATTGCCGCCTTGCCTGAAATTCATGAGCTCAATATAGGGCATGCCATTATTGGTCGTGCAGTCATGAGCGGATTAGCAGATGCCGTCGCGGAAATGAAAGCATTGATGCGGGAAGCCCGCCGTTAATGGCTATTCTGGGACTCGGTTCGGATATTGTAGAGATCGCCCGTATCGAGGCGATTATCGCCCGGTCAGGCGATCGTCTGGCGCGCAGAGTTTTATCTGCGCAAGAGTGGTTACACTATCAGCAGCACCAGCAGCCCGCGCGTTACCTTGCCAAGCGCTTCGCCGTTAAAGAAGCGGCGGCGAAAGCGTTAGGTACTGGTATTAGCCAAGGGTTGGCCTCCGAGCAGTTTGAAGTTTTTAACGATGCGTTGGGTAAACCCTGCTTGCGACTCTGGGAGCAAGCGCAATCGCTGGCGGAGAACTTGGGGGTGGATGAAATCCACGTAACCATCGCTGACGAACGGCACTATGCGTGTGCTACGGTGATCCTTGAGGGTGAGCGAAAACGCCCGATCACAGACGATCGGCGTGGTGCATAACGACAAATTTCTCCCATAATTGCTCCTGCGTTTCCACCTGCTGTGGGTCGCGAACGATTGTGTTGTCAATCGGGCATACCTTTTGACAGGTGGGCGAATCGTAATGGCCCACGCACTCGGTGCAGCGCAGCGGATCAATCTCATAGGTTTCCAACCCCATGGAGATTGCCTGATTGGGGCATTCAGGCTCGCACATATCGCAGTTAATGCATTTGGGGGTGATCAGTAACGCCATTTCAATATACCTTGCAAAATCAGGTGCGGATTATACCTGCAACGGCACAGAGGAGCATCCTCTTTCCTCGACTCCTGTCGAATAAAATAGCGTAGTAAGCAAGATAAACAATAAAGTTTTCTGCGGCTGTGCCGATATCTATGTTCTTTAGTATAAGTAGGCTAACAGCGTATCGCATCAGGTCTTATGACAAAACGTATCGGGCAGCAGGGGAATTTAGGGGTTATGGGTTATACAGACACTGCCTTCTGAATTAGGGGATGCGGCAGCTTTCGAACGTCATTATTGGCATCATTGTCAGAGACGCTATAATTTTCAGCCTATTTATCGAACCAGCGGTAAGCTGATGGCCATTGAGCTACTCACCGCGGTGTTTTCGCCTGCGTTTCCGCAGCGATTTGTCTCACCTGAAACCTATTTTGCCAGCATCAATGTCGCCGAATGTTTACAGGTGGTGATTGAGCAAATGCAACTCCTGTCGCACTGGCACCCTCGCTTTATCCAGGATGGGATTCTGGCGTCAGTCAATGTTGATGGTCCCACGCTGCATGCGTTGCAACAAAGTCATGAGGCAAAGCAGTTAGTTTCCTCTATGCCCTAGTTACGGTTCGAAATCGTGGAAAATCAGGGCGTGCTCTCGCAAGAGGTATTGACGATGTTTCCCGAAATGCAGCACCTGTGGCTGGATGATTTCGGCGCTGGCGTAGCTAATCCCTCTGCGTTAAAGGAATAAACCGGTAAGAGATCGGTACGCTGCGTAGCGGGTAATATTTTATCCGTTAGATTATCCAACACCAGCGGAATGGAGGTTGGCGTGGGATAATAAGCAACAATCATATGTGCCTGATTAAGGCGTAATGCTTTAACGTAAGTAATTCGTAACTTTTCATTCGGAATACCGAGCTGACGTAGCGTAAAATATTTTGCAATAGAATAATCTTCGCAGTCAGCCATCCCTTTCCGCAGTGCTTCGATAGGTGTCGCCCAATAATCTTCCTGCTGCCAGATAACACGATCGTCGCAAAACAATAGTCGTTCATTAAAAAAGCGGTTTACCGATTCCAGCAATTTTTTTTCATCGCTGCCTTGCAATGAACCTAATAATGCCTGCCACTCATTGATTCGTTTACGCGCTTCCGGCGTTGCGGGGCCGTAAAGCTGTTCCGTGCCGTGCGCTGATTAATGGTAACGAAATCCCAATCAGCACGCAGCGTTGCCGCCAGCAGTAACAAACTGCTGAAAAGCAGAAGCAGAATCCCTCTATTGCGCAATGTCGTTATCCCGCGGCCATTCACCGATGTTTCTCTTCGCTATTGACTGAACCAGAGTAAGCCTCTCATCCTCATTCCGATGTGCTGGCCTTGTTGCGTGAAAATACGCCATGCTGTCTTGTTGGATACAAGACAAACACGCACACCTTCCTGGCGTGAGGAATAGAAATAGGCGTTGAGGGCGGAAACGCTATCGATACAGACGAATTATCGTCAACTATTATGGCAGAATAACCTACTTTTATGGCAGTCAAAAGTAATTATACCCGTCACACTTCAAGTTGCAGATGCGTTGGCTGCGCTCGCTCACCCGAATCACTTACTTGAGTAAGCTCATCGGGAGTGATGAACCTCATCCCTGAGGTTCACCCTTCGGGCCAGCGCAAGCGCTGTTCAAATCTGTTCCAGACAGATTTGTCACTCCCTTGCCGCCTTCCTGCAACTCGAATTGTTTAGGGTATAGTAGCAGGTTGGGCTAGCAGAGCACACCGTGTGTCAGGGAGAGGAAAATGAATTTAGCAACCTTGGTATCAGAAACCAGCAATCCGGCAACGATGGAACTGGACAGTCAAACAACACTAGACATGATAACGCTGTTCAATCAGGAAGACCGCAAGGTGCCCGAGGCGATAGCGCTGGTGCTGCCGGAGATTGCGCGCGCGGTTGATATGGCTGCTGCCAGAATGAAAGCGGGCGGACGGCTAATCTACCTCGGGGCGTGCACCAGCGGGCGCTTAGGGGGTGCTTGATGCTTCGGAGTGTCCGCCTACTTTTGGTGTTCCTCACGGGTTGGTTATCGGGTTGATTGCCGGTGGGCCTGGCGCACTGTTGAAGGCCGTTGAGGGGGCAGAGGATTCCCCTGCGCTGGGCGAGGCGGATCTGGTTGCACTGTCGTTGACGCCGCAGGACACCGTCGTCGGGCTGGTGGCATCGGGCCGTACGCCCTACGTGATGGGGGCGCTGAAATATGCCCGCAGCCAAGGGTGTGGCACGGTAGCCATTTCTTGCAACCCTGCTTCCCCTATTGCGGCATTGGCCGAGGTGGCGATTTCACCGGTGGTGGGGCCGGAAGCGCTGACTGGCTCGACGCGCCTGAAATCAGGTACGGCACAAAAACTGGTACTCAATATGATCTCCACAGGGGTGATGGTTAAACTTGGCAAGGTGTACCAGAACTTGATGGTTGATGTGAAAGCGACGAACGAGAAACTGGTGGATCGTGCTTGCCGCATCGTGATGGAAGCGACCGGGTGTGCGCGTGACGAAGTGCAGCGCGCTTTACAGGAAACGGGCTACGCAGCCAAACCCGCTATACTGATGATCCTCAGCGGTATCAGCGCACCAGAGGCCGAGCGGAGATTGGAAAAACACCACGGTTATCTGCGCGATGCGCTATTACCCTGATAAGACGGGAATGAGGACAGCGCGTGCCTTAATTCTTTACATAAAATTGACTAATACATTGGCAAGAGGAAAACGGTTTGGGTGAACAATCACCGACACGTATTGTGTTTTTTGATTTGGACGGCACGTTGCATCGACGGGACATGTTTGGGTGTTTTTTACGTTACCTGCTAAAACGCCTGCCGCTAAATTTGCTGCTGGTTATTCCGGTGCTGCCCGTGGCTGGGCTGGTGTTGCTGGCGCGCGGCAGAGCTGCGAGCTGGCCGATGAGCGCTTTGCTGTGGGCGATTACCTTTGGTCGGCGCGAGGCGCATTTACGGGCGCTCGAGAAGGGCTTTGTCGCCAGTTTTCGCCGCTCTGGGTGACGCCATTTCCTGCGGTACAGCAGCGCCTGACGGAGTATCTTGCAGCTTCCGATGCGCAGGTGTGGCTGGTAACTGGCTCACCGCAGCGTCTGGTCGAGCAGGTTTACCATGACGCCGCGTTTCTGCCCGGAGTAAAACTGATGGGCAGTCAGATTGTGCGTGGCTATGGCGGCTAGGTTTTACCGTTGCGCTGCCTGGGGCGGGAGAAAGTGGTTCAGATGGAAAAACGCCTCGGCGCGCCGCTCAAATTGCACAGCGGCTACAGCGACAGCAAACAAGATAACCCGTTGCTGTTTTTCTGCGAACACCGCTGGCGCGTGACGCGCGCAGGCACGTTGCAACAACTGGAGTGATGGAGTCGGTCAGGCAATAAGCGCTCTGCTTTTTCTTCGCACCCTGTATAATACGCGCGACCCAAAAAGCGTGATGGATATCCGGGAGGCACAATGAATGACACCCTTGAGCGGCACGACTCTCCTGATGAATACTGGATGCGTCACGCCCTGAAACTGGCCTTGCGGGCACGGGATGAAGGGGAAGTGCCCGTTGGTGCCGTGCTGGTCCTGGATAATAACGTGATTGGTGAAGGGTGGAACCGGCCTATCGGCCACCACGATCCGACCGCGCATGCCGAAATCATGGCGTTGCGTCAGGGCGGAAAAGTATTGCAGAACTACCGCTTAATCAATGCGACTCTGTATGTGACGCTTGAGCCTTGCGTAATGTGTGCGGGTGCGATGGTGCACAGCCGTATCGGACGGCTGGTTTATGGCGCAAACGATGAAAAAACCGGAGCCGCAGGGTCATTGGTCGATATCTTGCGTCATCCCGGCATGAATCATCAGATAGCGATTACTTCTGGCGTGTTGGCCGCCGAGTGTGCCCAAACCCTCAGCGACTTTTTCCGTTGGCGTCGTGCGCAGCATAAAGCGCTGCGCGCTCAGGAAAAAGCCAGCAAGTGTGATGGTGCCGCCTGAGACGTTATTTGCCGAGTTTTTCTGGCGGCACAGCAGGGTAAGCGCTTGCTAACAGTTCTTGCTGTTGGGTTTTATTGGCCTTCTCGGTCAGATATCCTTCAAGACTCAACATATAGCGGCGGATATTTTCAACGTAGTTATAAGCTTCGTGGCCGCGCGCGTAGCCGTAGGCGGTCTGGGTATAGTAACGTTTCTGGCTGAGCATCGGCAGTCGCACCTTCACATCCGCCCAGCTGTCGGGGTTGCCTTTTTGCTTTTCCGTCAGTTTGCGCGCATCCAGCAGATGGGCATAGCCCATGTTGTAAGAGGCCAGTGCAAACCAAATCTTCTCATCCTCAGGAATGCTTTCAGGCATTTTTTCCATCATGTGCGCCAGATACTGTGCACCACCGCGAATGCTCTGTTCCGGATCGAGCCTGTCGGTCACATCCAGGCTCTCTGCGGTGTTGCGCGTCAGCATCATCAACCCACGTACTCCGGTAGGCGAGGTTGCCAGCGGGTTCCAGTGCGATTCCTGATAAGAGATAGCCGCTAGCAATTTCCAGTCGATATCGCTGGCATATTTGGCAAACAGCGGCTGTAAATCGGGCAAGGTGTTGTCGATGGCGCTCAGAAAAGTGAGCGTATCGACATAATCAAACTCACCAACGTGGCCGAGGTATTTCTCTTCCAGGCGTGCCAGCGTACCGTCTTCCACGGTTTGGCTGAAAAAATCCAGCAGTGCGGCATACAGGCTGTCGTCCTGCGTGCGGCGCATATACCAGGTTACCGGTTCTTCGTCGCTCAGATCGAACGCGACGGAAAGTTGCGGGTGAATGCGCTGCATCAAACCGATAGTGAAGGAATCCGCCAATGTGTAATCCAACGTACCTTGCGCAACCTGTTTGAGCAGATCCTGTGTGCTGAGGTCTGAAGCGGCTTCCCAGCTCAGCGCCGGATATTTATCGCTTTTCAAATCGCGTAACGTGGCGATATGGGCTGAGCCCGATGTGACCGCTAACCGACCGCTCAGTTTTTCCAGATTTTTTGGACGCGTTGCGCCCATGCGGTAAACCAGTTGCTGCGAGACAGAATAGTACGTCGGCCCCGCACGAAAACGATCCAGCCGCTCATGGTTGTAAATCAGCCCGGCGGCCAGCAGGTCGGCGTTATTGTTGTCCAAATCATCAAATAAGGCGTCAAGATTGGGACGTGCCGACATCACCAGCTTGACACCGAGGTAATCGGCGAATTGTTTAGCCAGTTCATAATCGAGCCCGGAGGGGGTTCCGTTACTGAGGGTATAGGTCAGCGGCGAATTGAGCGTGCTGATACGCAGCTCACCCCGCGAAAGGATCTGATTGAGCTGAGTATCCTGGCCGCTGTGCCAGGGGATGTTGGGCCAGAGCGCCAACATCAGCAGTAACGTAATAACCCCGATGAAAAAATAATTTAATGTTAAACACTTCAAATGGTTATCTCTCGGCGGCCGTATGGCCTTTCTGTCTGTAACGGCAGTTTTTTAATCTACATTCTCCCAGAGTGAGGGCATTTTGCTTAACAAACCGCCAGTGTGCAACAGTTATCCATCAGGTTAAAGTTTGACCATGACGAAAATAAGATGTGCAACAAACTCTGCGCAAACGGTTTCGTCGGGCGTCACAATTCTCTATAATGACGCGCGTTTCCCCCCTTGGCTGCGCGACAAAGTAGCGCCCACTGACGTACTGAAACTCAGTACATCGAAGACGAGAGATTTTTTAGATGATGGAAATACTGCGTGGTTCACCTGCCCTATCGGCCTTCCGTGTAAATAAGTTGCTGACGCGCTGCAAAGAGCACTTTTTGCCAATTAGCGACATCTATGCGGAGTACGTTCACTTTGCCGCCGTACGCGCGCCATTGAACAGCGATGAGCAGGTAAAACTGACACGGCTGTTAAAATATGGCCCTTCTCTCGCGGAGCATGAGCCGAGTGGGCGCTTACTGCTGGCCACACCGCGTCCCGGCACCATTTCTCCCTGGTCTTCCAAAGCTACCGATATCGCCCGCAACTGCGGTCTGGACAAGGTGACGCGTCTGGAACGCGGGTTAGCCTTCTATATTCATGCGCCGACATTGAGCGATGAACAGTGGCAGCAATTGGGCGCGTTGCTGCATGACCGCATGATGGAAACCGTATTTACCGAAATGGCGCAGGCTGAACAGTTGTTTGCGCAGCATCAACCCGCTCCTCTGAAACGCGTGGACGTGCTGCTTCAGGGGCGTCAAGCGCTGGAGCAGGCCAACGTGCGTCTGGGATTGGCGCTGGCGGAAGATGAAATCGATTATCTGTTGGATGCCTTTACCCGTTTGGGGCGCAACCCGACCGACATCGAACTCTATATGTTTGCGCAGGCTAACTCTGAGCACTGCCGCCACAAGATTTTTAATGCCGACTGGGTGATTGACGGTGAGGCTCAGCCCAAATCGCTGTTCAAAATGATCAAGAACACCTTCGAGCATACGCCGGAGCACGTGTTGTCTGCTTATAAAGACAACGCAGCCGTGATGGAAGGCTCCGAAGCAGGGCGCTTTTTTGCCGATCAGCAAGGGCATTACGCCTATCATCAGGAACCGACACACATTCTGATGAAAGTGGAAACCCACAACCACCCGACGGCTATTTCCCCCTGGCCGGGTGCAGCGACCGGTTCCGGCGGTGAGATTCGTGATGAAGGGGCAACCGGACGCGGGGCGAAACCTAAAGCGGGTCTGGTTGGGTTCTCGGTATCCAACCTGCGTATCCCTAACTTCGAACAGCCATGGGAAGAGGATTTCGGTAAGCCGGATCGCATTGTCAGCGCGTTGGATATCATGCTCGATGGTCTACTGGGTGGCGCTGCGTTTAACAACGAATTTGGTCGCCCTGCGCTGACCGGTTATTTCCGTACCTATGAAGAGCAGGTTGACAGCCATAACGGCAACGAGCTGCGCGGTTATCACAAGCCTGTCATGCTGGCGGGCGGTATTGGTAATATCCGCGCCGATCATGTGAAAAAAGGCGAGATTACGGTAGGTGCCAAGCTGATTGTGCTGGGCGGCCCTTCCATGAATATCGGGTTGGGTGGTGGCGCGGCCTCCTCTATGGCCACCGGTCAGTCAGATGCTGATCTTGATTTTGCATCCGTACAGCGTGATAACCCTGAGATGGAACGCCGCTGTCAGGAAGTGATCGACCGCTGCTGGCAACTGGGCGAAGAGAACCCGATTCTGTTTATCCACGACGTAGGCGCGGGTGGCCTGTCTAACGCCATGCCGGAGCTGGTGAGTGATGGCGGACGCGGCGGATGCTTTGAGCTGCGTGATATTCTCAACGATGAGCCGGGCATGAGCCCGCTGGAAGTGTGGTGTAACGAATCACAAGAGCGCTATGTGCTGGCGGTGGCGCCGGAGAAACTGGCGCTGTTTGATGAACTGTGCCGCCGTGAGCGTGCGCCTTACTCGGTGATTGGTGAAGCGACGGAAGAACATCATTTAACGCTGAACGATCGCCACTTCAACAACCAGCCTATCGACTTGCCGCTGGACGTGCTGCTGGGCAAAACGCCGAAAATGCTGCGCGACGTGAAGCGTCAGGCCACTGAGGGGACGTTGCTGAACCGCGACGGTATTTTCCTGGCCGAAGCGGTAGAGCGCGTAATGCACTTACCGGTGGTGGCAGAGAAAACCTTCCTGATCACCATTGGTGACCGTACCGTTACCGGTATGGTGGCGCGTGACCAGATGGTGGGGCCGTGGCAGATTCCGGTGGCAAACTGTGCCGTCACCACCGCAAGTCTCGACAGCTACCACGGTGAAGCGATGTCCATCGGCGAACGTGCGCCTGTGGCGTTGCGTAACTTTGGCGCATCCGCGCGTTTGGCGGTGGGCGAAGCGCTAACCAACATTGCGGCGACCCAGATTGGAGCATTGACACGCGTGAAGCTCTCCGCAAACTGGATGTCGGCGGCGGGACACCCCGGTGAAGACGCCGGACTTTACGAAGCGGTAAAAGCCATCGGTGAAGAACTTTGCCCGGCATTAGGGTTGACCATTCCGGTAGGTAAAGACTCCATGTCGATGAAAACCCGCTGGCAAGAGGGTGATCAGGAGCGCAGCGTGACCTCTCCGCTTTCTCTGGTGATCACGGCATTCGCCCGTGTGGAAGATGTACGTAAAACGGTAACGCCACAGCTCCGCGCCGATCGTGACAACGTGCTGCTGCTCATCGACCTGGGAGCAGGACACCATACGCTGGGCGCAACCGCCTTGGCGCAGGTGTACCGCCAGCTTGGTCGCCATACGGCGGATGTACGTAATCCGCAACAGCTGGCGGGCTTCTTTAACTCTATCCAGACGCTGGTGGTGGATGATGCCTTGTTGGCTTACCATGACCGTTCTGATGGTGGTTTGGTGGTGACGCTGGCAGAAATGGCGTTTACTGGTCATTGCGGCATTGAGGTTGATATCGCAGCATTGGGTAACGACCCGCTGGCATCGCTGTTTACCGAAGAACTGGGGGCAGTGATTCAGGTGGATGCCGATCGTCTGGCGCACGTTGAACAGGTGCTGGCCGATCACGGTTTGGCGAATATCGTTCACCGTTTGGGCCATGCTTCTCAGGACAACCGCTTTGTGATTACACACGGTAATGATGTGGTGTATCAGGAGAGCCGTACCACGCTTCGCACCTGGTGGGCGGAAACAACCTGGCAAATGCAGCGCCTGCGTGATAACCCGCACTGTGCCGATCAAGAACATGCGGCGAAGCAGGATGAGAGCGACCCGGGCCTGAATGTCGAACTGACGTTCGAACCTGCACAGGATATTGCTGCGCCTTTCATCGCGAAGGGAGTTTATCCTAAAGTGGCGGTGCTGCGTGAGCAGGGCGTTAATTCTCACGTTGAAATGGCAGCTGCGTTCCATCGCGCCGGTTTTGACGCCATCGATGTGCATATGAGTGATTTTCTGGCAGGTCGTCGCTCACTGCAAGACTTCCAGGCTCTGGTCGCTTGTGGTGGCTTCTCTTACGGTGATGTGCTGGGGGCGGGCGAAGGCTGGGCGAAATCTATTTTGTTTAACGCTCGAGTGCGCGATGAGTTTGCCGCTTTCTTCCAGCGGCCGCAAACTTTGGCGCTCGGCGTGTGCAACGGTTGCCAGATGATGTCCAACTTACGTGAACTGATCCCTGGTGCGAACCACTGGCCGCGTTTTGTGCGCAACCTGTCCGATCGTTTTGAGGCGCGTTTCAGCCTGGTTGAAGTCACGAAAAGCCCATCGCTGTTCATGAACGACATGGCCGGATCGCGCATGCCAATCGCGGTCTCTCACGGTGAAGGACGCGTTGAAGTGCGTGACGAGGCTCACCTGGCTGCGCTGGAACATGAACATCTGGTCGCTCTGCGCTTTGTAAACAACTTCGGGCAGGTGACAGAAAATTACCCGGCTAACCCGAACGGCTCTCCGAACGGGATAACGGCGGTCACCAGTTCCAGCGGCCGTGCTACGGTGATGATGCTACACCCTGAACGTGTGTTCCGCACCGTCAGCAACTCCTGGCACCCGGAAAGCTGGGGTGAAGATAGCCCGTGGATGCGCATGTTCCGCAACGCGCGTCGTCAGCTTGGCTGAGGTCTAGCAGAACATTAAGTTTAAAAGGGGCTATTAGCCCCTTTTAATGGAAATAAATCAGTCAATGTCTGCGTTGTCGCGATATGGTGACAATTTGGATTATGTTTGTCTCCATTCGGATAAGTTTAATTTATTGATTTTATATTTTGCATTGCATAAATCGTCTTTTTTTGACGACAGGTTTTAGCGATCAACGGAGTGAAATGGCGCTAACGAAGACACTTTATGGCATTTAAGGTGATTCGTGTAAATTTAAGTTATTATTTATCAATCAATTAAAATCGATATTGCGGATTGGAATGAATGGTGCATAATATCGGGCGTTGCTCATTCACCTCGTTATGATTGCGCTGTTGATGATTTCTTTTTGCGCTCATAACACCCCGAATGATGCCACAAGAAAGGGTGCCTATCGTCCACTACACCGATAACAGTCTGCAATGCAGCTTTATCAAGCATCGGGCGACACGTTGAGTGAGGCACCGCCTATTCAGTTGCCCGGTTAGCTTCTACGCAACCGGGCAACGCCTGCTCTCTTTTCTGCTCTTTTCATCACATCCGCTTGCTCAAGGGAAAAACATTGCGCTTTTATGCCACTTCGTTAGCATCATGACGGATGAATAAACAACGAGATGATTTCTTTGAAACGCTGGCGTCTGTTTCCGCGCTCTCTGCGCCAATTAGTGATTATGGCGTTCCTGCTGGTGCTGGCCTATCAGGCGTATGACAGCCTGGATACCCTGAGTGAACAGGCTGCGGATATCAACAAATCCATGCTGGTTGATGCGCGTCGCAGCGAAGCCATGAGCGGTACCGCACTGGCGATGGAGCGCAGCTATCGTCAATACTGCGTGCTGGATGACAGCACGCTGGCAACCCTCTACCAAAGCCAGCACAAACAGTATGCACAGATGCTGGAGGCGCATAGAAATGTCCTGCCCGATGCGCGCGCTTATCAACAGCTAAGCCAACATCTTGCCGATCTGGCGAATCTGGATTGTGCCAATAGCACACCCACCAACGCCGCGCAGGAGCAACTGACGCAATTTGCGCAGGCTAATGCGCAACTGTTGCAAATGACCCGTGAAGTGGTGTTTTCGCGTGGTCAACAATTGCAACAGGGTATTGCCGAGCGCGGTAAGTTCTTCGGCTGGCAGTCTCTGGTACTGTTTATGGTCAGTTTGCTGTTGGTGGTGCTGTTTACCCGTATGATTATCGGACCGGTCAACGGCGTAGAGCGCATGATAAAACGTCTGGGCGAAGGGCGCTCGCTCGGCAATACCAGCACCTTTAAAGGGCCCCGCGAGATTCGTACGCTGGCGCAGCGCATCATCTGGCTGAGTGAGCGGCTTTCCTGGCTGGAGTCGCAGCGGCATGAGTTTTTGCGTCATATCTCCCACGAGCTGAAAACGCCGTTGGCAAGCCTGCGCGAAGGCACCTCGCTGTTAGCTGACGAAGTGGCGGGACCGTTGACTGCCGATCAAAAAGAGGTGGTGGCTATCCTGGATAACAGCAGCCGGCATCTGCTGGAGCTTATCGATCAGTTGCTGGATTACAACCGAAAACTGGCAGATACCCCAACGGAGATGGAGCCTGTCGAGATTGATGAAGTGGTGGATATTGTGGTCTCTTCGCACAGTCTGCCTGCTCGCGCCAAAGCGATCCACACCGAAATGCGGCTTGATGTTACCCAGTGCTGGGCCGAGACCACCTTACTGATGCGCGTTATCGACAATCTCTATTCTAATGCGGTGCACTATGGCAAGGAATCCGGTAACATTTGGATTCGGAGTCGCCAGCATGGACACCGGGTTCAGATTGATGTCGCCAACGACGGCGCGGCGATCCCAGAAGCAGAACAAAGCATGATTTTTGAGCCCTTTTATCAGGGAAGCCACCAGCGCAAAGGCGCGGTTAAAGGCAGCGGGCTCGGATTAAGCATTGCACGCGATTGTATTCGTCGTATGCGGGGGGAATTGAGCCTGATACCGGTGGATTATGCTGACGTCTGTTTTCGTATTGAATTGCCCTTAACCGCTGAGAATGAATAACAAATGAAAGCATGGTGCTCTGACAACATGGTACGCGGATCGGTTTTGGCGCTTTTAGCTCTGCTCGCAGGCTGCGTTGACAGCACCCATCACCGTATTGCGATACGTGATGTCGAAAATGTCACACCGAAGGAACAAGTGAGTGATTATCGGCTGGCGCAGTGCGACAGCCTGTGGCGCACTGACGATCGTGACGCGGTGAACAATGCACTTTACTGGCTGGCGCCATGGATTGTGCTGAGCGATTAACCCCACTACAGGCGCGCGAAACAGCACAGATGCTGGCCGGAGAGACGTGGGATCAGGCGTTCAAGCAAGGTATTTTACTCGATCAAGTCAAACTTACCCCGGCGGAACGGCGTCAGGCGCTCGATCGTCTGAATGGTTATCAAGCGGATTTCCCTGCGGCATTGCGCCCGCTGCTGCAAGCCTGGCATGACAAGCAAACCTTCTGGCTGGCACTGACCGACGAACGCTTGCGCACTCAGTGCTTGCAGGAGGCCAACGACAAACAGCTCGAAGCGATGCGGGCGCAACAGAATAATTTGCAATATCAACTGGATGTCACGACGCGCAAGCTGGAAAACCTGACTGATATTGAACGCCAGCTTTCCACGCGTAAACCGATGAGCGGTGAACTTCCGGAGCCTGCGGCTTCGCATGAGTGTCTGGTGCGGCGGAACGCCACAGTGCGCCTGCGACGTCAAAATAGGAGCCTACACGCCCATGACAATTTGGAAAACGGCTGATTTGCTGCTGGTGGATGATGATCCCAGCTTGCTGAAACTGCTGGGTATGCGTTTAACCAGCGAAGGAGATTCCATGTTGTGACGGCTGAAAGCGGCGCTGAGGCGTTGCGCGTTCTGGCACGCGATAGAATTGATCTGGTCATCAGCGACTTACGCATGGATGAAATGGATGGCCTGGCGCTGTTTTCTGAGATACAGAAGCATCAGCCGGGGCTGCCCGTCATTATTCTCACCGCGCACGGATCGATTCCTGATGCCGTAGCTGCGACGCAGCAAGGGGGTGTTTGGCTTTTTGACCAAGCCGGTGGATCGCGATGCACTTTACAAAGCGATCGATGATGCGCTGGCGCTCAGTGCCCCCGCCGGAGAATCCCACTGGCGGGAAAACATCGTTACGCGCAGCCCGGTGATGTTGCGTTTGTTAGAGCAAGCTAAACTGGTGGCCCAGTCTGATAGCGTGCTGATTAACGGGCAGAGTGGAACCGGGAAAGAGGTGCTGGCGCGCGCGATCCACAGTGCCAGCCCGCGTGCAAAAAACGCGTTTATTGCCGTTAACTGCGGCGCATTGCCGGAACCGTTGCTGGAGTCTAAACTGTTTGGCCATGCCAAAGGCGCTTTTACCGGCGCGGTCAGCAGTCGCGCCGGGCTGTTTCAGGTGGCAGAAGGGGGAACGCTGTTCCTTGACGAGATAGGTGATATGCCGCTGTCGCTTCAGGTCAAACTGCTGCGCGTATTGCAGGAACGCAAGGTACGTCCGCTGGGCAGCAACCGGGATATTGATATCAATGTGCGTATTCTTTCCGCCACGCACCGCGATTTGCCGGTTGCGATGAAAAAAGGCGAATTTCGTGAAGATCTCTACTACCGTTTAAATGTAGTGACCATGAAATTACTCGCGCTGCATGAACGAGCTGAGGATATTCCGCTGTTGGCAAATCATCTGCTGCGTGACGCGGCTAATCGCCATAAGCCTTTCGTTCGCAGTTTTTCCAGCGATGCAATGAAACGCTTGATGACGGCGAGTTGGCCCGGTAATGTGCGTCAGCTGGTGAATGTGATTGAACGCTGCGTGGCGTTAACCAGTGCACCGGTGATTAACGATGCTCTGGTAGAACAGGCGTTGGAAGGTGAGAATACCGCGTTGCCGACCTTTGTGGAGGCACGTCACCAGCTTGAGCTGAACTATTTACGTAAGCTGCTGCAAATTGCCAAAGGCAATGTGACGCAGGCTGCCAGAATGGCGGGGCGTAACCGCACCGAATTCTACAAGTTGCTCGGACGTCACGCGTTCAACGATTTTAAAGAGTGACAACGCGCTCTGCGCGGTGTTGCTCTTGGCTTTACCGTTTGATTGAATGTTTTTTACTGATGCCCGACTGCGGTCGAAGAGAAACAGGTTCACAAAGGTTATTTCATGAAAAAAATAGATGCGATTATCAAACCGTTCAAACTGGACGACGTGCGTGAAGCGTTAGCCGAAGTGGGTATCACCGGCATGACCGTCACGGAAGTAAAAGGATTCGGACGCCAGAAGGGCCATACCGAACTGTATTGCGGTGCAGAATATATGGTCGATTTTCTGCCCAAGGTAAAAATCGAACTGGTGGTTGCCGATGACATCGTCGATACCTGTGTAGAGACCATCATACAGACTGCACAGACCGGCAAGATTGGCGACGGCAAGATTTTCGTGTTTGATGTGGCGCGTGTGGTGCGTATCCGTACCGGCGAAGAAGACGAAGCGGCTATCTGATGCTGAGTCACGATCCCCGCAGGGTGGGGATCGTGGCGCGCAATATCAAGGTGCGGTTGGCGTCCAGCCAGCCAGAACCTTTTCCTTGCTGTATTCTGCTGCCTGCTCTGCGGTGAGCTGGCGACGTCCGTCATTTTTTTCTGCGCCCGCACCGGTGGATTGGTATTCGAAGAAACGCGAATCCTGCGGCTGGAACCAGATTTTCTCGCCTTTGATATTCTTACCGGACATTTTGTCCCAACCGTAGATCACATCGTCCATCTGGGTGTTGATAAACACCGTC
This sequence comes from Symbiopectobacterium sp., assembly GCF_047692315.1. GTDB lineage: Bacteria > Pseudomonadota > Gammaproteobacteria > Enterobacterales > Enterobacteriaceae > Symbiopectobacterium. The sequence continues at coordinate 63,465 of NZ_JBLLJS010000021.1, forward strand.
TGTCCGATGGCGTTAGGATCGGCATAGCGGCCGTCGGGGAAGGTGGTGGTCGGGTGCCAGGGGCGGCCGAGCGCATAGCTTTTCGCGGGCACATTATTACTTTCTTTACACACCCTACTGTTGGCGATCACCAGACCATACTTCTGGTTGATGTCGGTGCTGGGGGCTGTCAGATAGCCATAGGATTCATCGCCGGGATTGACGCGCGTACGGGCGACGATATCGCAATCATCAAACAGCGCCGTGCCGTTACCAAAAATAAAGTCCACGGTGCTGCTGATACGGCATTTCTCAAAGAAGCTGCGCCCACCTTTGACATACAGCGTGTCTTGATAGCCGACCAGACTGACATCGTGGAAGTAGGCACGATCGCTTTTCTCGGCCACTAACAGTGCCACGGCCTGAGTGTCTTTTATCTTGGTCGGGTCATCGCTCTTTTTGGCTTCATTGCCCAGATAGTCAAAATCGTTGCGGATTGTCAGCGTGCGCGCACTGAAATCAGGCGCATCGATCTTCACCGTATAGCTGCCGGATGTGCCCCATTTGGAACCGTCTGGCTTCAGTGCACCGGCGGCAGTGTCTACGGCAATAATGGTGTGGTCACGATCTTCGCCTTTGAGGTGGACATTGGGGCGTGTAATGACCAGGCGCTCGTGGTACGTGCCATTTTTAATGTAGATAACGAAGGGCGTCGTGTCTGCGGGAGCACTGGCGATCGCCTGACCAATGGTTTTGAAGGTGTTGGCTGCGGCAGGGGCTGTGGCGGAAACCACGGCGTTAACATCTGTGCTGGCTAATGCGTGCTGCCAGGGGGCGGCCGCCAGAACGGCCAGCGCAATCGCGCCCGAGAGAGGTTTAAACATACCAATCATTCCTTAACTGTAGTGTCCGAGAGGTAAAGCCCATCCATTCGCACGATGGGAAAGCGCCCCTGGGCAAAAGTCCAGGGGAGAAAACCTTAGTGTTTTTTCTTGAGCAGAGAATCGGCCAGAGGACGCAGCGTTTCGTCGGCGCGAATGCTGTCTGCGATGATCTCGGCTACGGCAATAGCGCCTTTTTGCTGGAAGTGGGTCGTATCCGGTTTGGTGATGCTGCCGCCCTGATCTTTGTAGTACGGGTAGCGTTTGGGATCAATCACCAGCCAATACTGTTTCCAGTGCTGCCCGTTATCCCGGTTAGCCAGTGCAATCGTGTCGGACTCAATATCCAATAAGGGAACATTGTTTGCCTTGGACGTGTCTTTGATGGTTTGGCTGTAGTCGCCGATAAAGGCAAAACCGTTTTCGGCATTTTGACGCGTGAAGTGACTGTGAACGGCAGGCGTGCCGTCTTTGCCTTGCGCATCTTTCACGCGGGTTGTCGGTGTCAACAGCACTGGAATCATCTGATGCTGGCGGGCATAGGTGATGTAGCACTCCAGCGCGTTCTGGAATGACATATCGGATTTGCCTTGCGGGAATTGGCGTTTGCCTGCCGCATCGTTGGGATAGGTGCAGAGGTTGCCGACATCCGCTGCGCCACGTACCGCTCTGGCACCGTTACAGTTCTGATCGTTGTGGCCCATCTGAATGAAAATGTAGTCGCCGGGCTGCATCAGCGGCTGCATCTGTCGGAACCAGCCTTCATAAAAGAAATCGCGCGAGCTGCGTCCGGCACGTGCGCCGTTGATCACTTTGACGCTGCCGTCATGACGGAATTGCTGCTCAAATACCTGTCCCCAGCCCATACGTGGGAAACGCAGTTTCTCATAGTTGGCGGCCGTGGAGTCACCCACGATAAAGATGCGCGTTTTGGCCTTTTTGATCTCATCCAACTGACGACGCGCATAGCTGTAATCCAGCGCTTCATGGCCGCCATCGGCGGAAAGCCCAACGATTGGACGAAACACACTGTCTGTCAGTACGGTGTGGCCCGCTTGTCCGCTGTCATTGTGGTAGTTACGGTTGTGATTGATAACCTCGACCAACTGGCTAACTGCTTTTTGCTGTGTCGCTGGGTAGTGCAGCGGATCAAAATGCGCCGGGTTACTGATACCTGCTTGTTTCAATGCGGCGCTGAAACCGGCATGAAAGACCGCATTGGCCTGTTTCCAGGTTGCCGCTGAGAGCGCGGGCGTGCCAGCATCATCAGAGAGCTGTTGTGGGCCGATATAGCCTGCCGCAGCCGCCATGTCTGAGGCGATGCGATCGGTGAAAGGGTTGATGTTGGCGGTGTTCCCTTTACCCGACTGGGCGGTTGGCAGCAGCGCGCTCAGGCAGATTGCGCGCGCCTGATTGTTCAGCAAGCAATTATTTCCGCCGGACTCTACCGCAGACAGGCGCAGCGGTGCCGTCAATTCAGACACATCCAACTGATAGTGACCCTGCTCATCCGTTTGCGTCTGTCGACGATGCCCTTGCTGGTCACGCACAATAATGGTGGCGGGCAGGCGCGCATCGCGGTGTGAAACGGTGCCTTCGAGCGTGGTGTGTTCTCCTAACACGGTGGTGGGCAACGTCTCGGTGGCAGGCGCTGCATTTTCTTGTGCATGGGCATAGCCCACGGAAGCGCTAATCAGCAGCGCGAGTGTAATACGGTGAGAAAATCGTGTAGACATGGTCAGATACATCCCTTGTAGCGAAAAGTAGTAAAAAAGACGACGTCGTTTTGGGTGTGTGCAACGGTTCTGCACCAGTGATAATGATTTTTACACAAACTCCTTGTTAGTTCGGCCAAAAAAGTGGGATGCAGGCAGGCCGTGGAGCAAATAAACGGAGGTAAAACCCCATTCTTTAAAATGAAACGTTATTTTAATTATGGCGTGGCGGATTTTTGTGATCGACACCGTTTTTTATCATTACCGGGTCGGGTGGGAGCATAAATTTGTGATCGTGGATAAGATTAACGCGAGGACGTTTGTCCTCGCGCCATGTTATTGCAGTTGGAGATCTCACACCACTTTATGTGGACCAAAGCACTCATAGTTTAGCTGTGAGGGGGCGATGCCCAATTCAAGGAGTTGGCGAGCGACGAATTGCATAAAGGCTACCGGGCCGCACAGGTAAAAATGCATAGCCGCATCGGTCAGACGGGGCGCCAGTTTGTCCAGTGCCATTAACCCTTGATAGTGGAAATCTTCGACCGGACGATCGTCTGCACCGGGCTGGCGATACCACACGTAGCGTGTTAACGCGGGCCAATGCTGATTGATGCACGCCAGTTCGTCGCCGAAGGCATGTACATCGCCGTTTTCAGTCGCGTACAGCCACAGCACATCCGCATCGTGGGCTTGATCCTTTAACGTGTGCAGCATGCTGAGCAGTGGCGTTTGCCCCACGCCCGCAGAGATGGGTGTGACGGGGGTCGCGGAAGAGGCCGACAAAAAGAAATCCCCGTGGGGTGCAGCCAGTGAAATGATATCGCCTTCCTGTGCAATGTCATGGAGATAGCCGGAAACACTACCTTGGTCTTCGCGTTTTACCGCAATGCGGTAGGTGCGGCCATTAGGCGCGTGAGTGAGGGAATACTGACGAATTTCCTGATGAGCGAGACTCTCGTGTCGGATATAGACCGCCAAATATTGGCCGGGTTTAAAAGCCACCACGGGCTTACCATCGACAGGCTCCAAAGTGAAACTGGTGATCAACGTACTCTGCGCCTGCTTTTTCACAATACGGAACGGGCGCGTGCCTTCCCAGCCACCGTGCTGGCTGGCGGCATCCTGATAAATGGCTTGTTCACGCTGAATAAAGACATTGGCCAGGACATCATACGCTTTCCCCCAGGCATCCAATATCTCCGCACCGGGGTTAAACAGTTCCTCCAATGTGGCCAGTAAATGCTCGCCAACAATGCAGTATTGCGCGGGCTGGATAGAAAAACTGGCATGTTTCTGCGCAATACGCTCTACCGCAGGCAGCAGCGGAGAGAGGTTGTCGATGTTGGCCGCATAGGCGCAGATGGCGTTGAATAAGGCTTCTCGCTGATCGCCGTTGCTCTGGTTGCTCATATTGAAAATATCTTTCAGTTCAGGATTGTGACTGAACATGCGCTGATAAAAGTGGGCGGTCAGTGCCGGACCGGTTTGTGCCAGCAAGGGGAGGGTGGATTTCACGGTGGCTATGGTTTTTGCGTCTAGCATGGTGACTCCAGGTGGTTTTATAAGATGTATTTTTAATAAATCTTACGCGAGCGGTACGGCGTTGTAAATCCCTGCTTTATGCTGGTGTTTATTGTGTCGGCGGGAACACAAAATGAAGAAAATGCAGGATGCAGATGAAGAAAACTCCCTTGCCAGCGCACTAAGTCATTAGGCTGCAAAGCCTTGCGCTGCCTGAAGCTAATCGTTTGTGTAAAAACCTCTGTCAAGCCCTATCATGCAAGGGGATAAACAGTTTACATTGTAGGCCATTACCCGTCTGGGGAATTTTTACCGTTTATGCAGTTTTACTGTACGCCATGTCGTTTAGCTGTTCATAAGTGGTTTAACTGAACATATAGTTAGCTGAGTTAGGAGATGCGGATGTTAAAGCGTGAAATGAACATTGCCGATTACGATGCCGAACTGTGGCACGCAATGCAGCAAGAAGTGGTGCGTCAGGAAGAACATATTGAACTGATTGCGTCAGAAAACTACACCAGCCCCCGTGTTATGCAGGCTCAAGGGTCTCAGTTAACCAACAAATATGCGGAAGGATACCCCGGCAAACGTTACTACGGCGGCTGTGAATACGTTGATATCGTAGAACAGCTGGCGATTGACCGCGCTAAAGCGCTGTTCGGTGCCGATTACGCTAACGTGCAACCGCACTCCGGTTCTCAGGCCAACTTTGCCGTGTACACCGCGCTGCTGCAACCGGGTGACACCATTCTGGGGATGAACTTGGCTCATGGCGGCCACCTGACTCATGGCTCGCCGGTTAACCTGTCTGGCAAGCTGTACAAGGTGATCCCTTACGGTATCGATGAAAGCGGTAAAATCGATTACGAAGAGATGGCTGAACTGGCGCAAACCCACAAGCCGAAAATGATTGTGGGCGGTTTCTCTGCCTACTCAGGCGTGGTGGACTGGGCGAAAATGCATGAAATCGCTGACAGCATCGGCGCTTATCTGTTTGTGGATATGGCGCACGTTGCGGGTCTGGTCGCGGCGGATGTTTATCCTAACCCGGTTCCTCATGCGCACATCGTCACCACCACTACCCATAAAACGCTGGCGGGTCCGCGCGGCGGCCTGATTCTGGCCAAGGGCGGTGACGAAGAGCTGTACAAGAAACTGAACTCTGCCGTGTTCCCTGGCGGCCAGGGTGGCCCGTTGATGCACGTTATCGCCGGTAAAGCGGTGGCGCTCAAAGAAGCGATGGAGCCTGAGTTCAAAGTTTACCAGCAACAAGTGGCGAAGAATGTCAAAGCGATGGTTGACGTCTTCCTGACACGCGGTTTCAACGTAGTCTCAGGCGGTACCAGCAACCACCTGTTCCTGCTCGATCTGGTGAGCAAGAACCTGACCGGTAAAGAGGCAGATGCCGCTTTAGGTCGCGCGAATATCACCGTCAACAAAAACAGCGTGCCGAACGATCCGAAGAGCCCATTCGTTACCTCCGGTATCCGTATCGGTACTCCAGCGGCTACGCGCCGTGGCTTCAAAGAAGCGGAAGTGCGTGAGCTGGCGGGCTGGATCTGCGATGTGTTGGACAACATCAACGATGAAGCGACCATTGAGCGTGTGAAACAAAAAGTACTCGCTATCTGCGAGCGCTTCCCGGTTTATGCCTAATCGCCAGTCACGTTTCTGTTAACGCCAGCCTTCGGGCTGGCGTTTTTTTTACCGTACGTCCCCATCATATATGCGTAACCCCCTGATATACCCACTCTGATACCCCCAAAGCCAGAATCAGAATATGAAAGTTTTCTCCTGCGCCCCGTCTACCCTTTGAGACAGTTCTTATAGCAAAGGTGTTGTTTCCAGGAGGTCTTCTTTTAATTGATAACAATAAATTATGTTTATTAATAGTTATTAATTAATTTGATATTAATATCAGAGTAATTATGAAATATCAATGATTTATTTATTTGGGAGAAGTGCCGGATGAGGTCTTCGTCATTCAAGGTCAAACCATTGGTGGTGACAGTAAGTGCCGTGCTAGGCGTTCTTTCTACTTACCCATCATCCGCTGCATCGATCGATGTATCCACCAGCTCAGGCGGCCTGAGCATCACCAATACCGGGGTGATTACCGGAACCGATTTTGGCATTACCAATACGTCGACCATTGGCCCACTCAGCAATGCTGGCGTCATCACGGGGGACAGCGGAATTTACAACACCGGATCTATCGGCAGCATGACTAACTCCGGTTTGCTTTCCGCGAATGACAATATTGGTGTGTGGAGTAATGCCGGCAACATTGATTCGTTGTTTAACACCGGCACCATTACCGGGCATAAAGGGGTCTATTTCGAAAACGGCAGCTTCCTGGGGGATTTTAACAACGCGGGATACATCAACGGTGATGAAGATGCTGCCTTTATGGTGAATGCCAGCAACCTGTGCACATTCGAAAACTCGGGCGAGATAAGCGGTAACCAGGGCGTCGTACCGGAAAATGATGCCATGCTGTATACGCTGGTCAATTCCGGCGTGATCGCTTCCGGTGATGAAGATGTTGCCATCCTGCTCAACAGTTCCAGTATCTATTCCATCGATAACACCGGTTTGATTACCGGTGATGCGGGGATCGTTCTGGAAAATGACGCCGGCGTGGAGTCGTTAATCAACGGCGGCACGATCAGCGCTGAGTTGGGTATTGGCGTATTTGGCGACAACGTTGAGGAAGTGAGTTCGATCGGCTCAATTTCCAACAAAGGTATTATCGATGCCAGCGATGGGCTGATTGTGGCAGGTGGTGCGTATGTCGGTACCTTCTTTAACTCGGGCACGTTGAGCGCCAATCTGGGGATAGGTGCGTTTGGCAACCCAGAAAATGCCGTCAGCACGATTGCCTCCATTAACAACAGCGGACTGATTGACGCAGATGACGGCCTGGTGGTTGAAGGCGGCTCCTATGTCGGGACGTTCTTTAATTCTGGTTCCATTGACACCAACATCGCCATGGGGGTTTACAATGGCGGAACGCTCGGCGCTATCAATAATGAAGGCATTATCGGCGGTGAGTCCGCCTCTCTATCCATTGATGGGGGGAGCGTGGGGTCGATTTATAACGACGGCGTAATTGCCGGAAACATTTACTCCACCAGCGGCCTGACCTTCTTTGGCAGTGAAGGTGAGGACATCGGTACCTTGACCGGGTATGACAAAGGCAGCATCGGCACCATTTCCATCGCGGCCGGCGACCTGACCTTTGTCACGGGTAACACGGTGCTCAATGACAACGTCATTCTGGGTGAAGGACAATTGGTGAATGGTTCCGCCCAACTCCTGATCAACAATGTGCTCACGATCGATGGCGACTATCAACAAGGTGGTGGGGCTGGTCTGCTGTTTGGCGTGAATAACTACCTCGCCACCAACGGCGATATCAACTCCTATAACGGATATGGCCGATTGGTGGTGTCTGGCAGTGCCAATATTACCAGCGGATCTAACGTGGGGCTGGTGGGTAACGGCCAATATGCGTTCGCACAAGGGCAGCGTTATGTGGTGATTCGTGCAAACAGCGACGGCACAGACTACAACGCAGATAAACTGGATTACTGGGCTGAAAATTATACTGGCCTGCTGACCGGTAGCACGGTAACGCACGGCAGCACCAGTGATCTGGTGGTGACGCTGGGAGACTGCAATGGAGATTACAAACCGATCAGTTATGCCACAACGTCAAACGCTGTCTCTTCCTTGAATGGCTTGTTTAATTATGGTGGTACGGAATCGTCATTGCTCAATCTGTTTAATGCCGGTGCCGCTGTTGGCAATACGGCAGAGGCTAACCGCGCAGGCGCGCAACTGAGTCCGGCGGCCATCGCTTCTGCATCGGCTCAGGCGGCAGCACTGCCGGCCATGTCGGTGCTGGATGTGTTAGCGCAGCGCAGCGCGGCGAGGCCATTCGTCTGGCAGGGGCGGGCAGTGGTATTTCTACCGGTGAAAATGACGACGGTCCGGTGGCCTGGGGTCAGGGCTTTGGTGGAAAGGTTAACCGAGGTCAGCAAGGGGATATCGCCGGTTACGACGGACATTTCGTTGGCGTGATGTTAGGGGGCGATGGCGAGGTCAATGACAACTGGCGCCTGGGGGGATTAGGTAGCTATACCACCACCATGGTGAACAGCAGCGGCGATAATCTGGGCAGCTCGGCCCACGTCAAATCTTACGGCCTGTTCGGCTATGTCAACTATGAGGGTAACCCTTGGTACGTAAACCTTACTACAGGGGGCATTTTCCACCATTACGGCACCAAACGTCAGATTGATTTCACCGGGTTTAACGGCAATACGGCTGCCAGCTTCAAAGGGAACCAGTTCATTGCCTCCGGTCTGGTCGGGTATCCGCTCTCGATGTGGACTCGGTTGACACCGATCGCTGCCTTGACCTACAGCAAACTGGGTCAGGATGGCTACACCGAATCTGGCGGCAACGGTGCGGGATTACGGGTCGACGATACAACGGTCACCTCGCTCAAAAGCGATCTGGCGTTAAAACTGGATCACCGCTTCAAGATGTCAGACGGCGAAATCCAGCCGTTTATCCAGGGCGGATGGCGTCATGAATACCATGACGATGCCTTGCAGTCGGTGGCCAGTTTCTCTGCTGACAGCACCGGGGCGAGTTCATTTGTGGCGCGTGGCTCAAAGCCTGTCGTGGATACCGGGGTGTTCTCGGCGGGGGTTTACCCTTGTTGGCTCTCGCGATCTCAGCGTCACGATAAAATATACCGGTGAAGTGGCCCGGCATTATCAAAGTCACATCGGTAATCTGCAACTGCGTTGGCAGTTCTGATACCGATTTGCCAGAGGCGCAGTGATGCCTCTGGCGCATTATTTCAGTTCATGCATCGGCACCTGGGAGTTTTTTTGTGCTTAATCCTACTCACCCAGTGACGGCACCGCTCACCGTGGAGACGGCCATGCGGCGCGCGTATGCACACTGGCGGGCTGGTCAGGCGGCGCAGACAGAGCTGCTCTGTCTGCGCATTTTACGTGTATCACCGCAGCAGCCGGGAGCCATGCATCTGCTTGGTATCATGGCTCATGCGTATGGTTTCCTGGATCGGGCTGTTGGCTATTTGGAGGCGGCTACCCGCCAGCCACAAGCACCAGCGGTGTTTCACAGCAATCTGGCGGAGATGTATCGTTAAAAGGGGCAACTGACGGAGGCTGAGCAGTCGGCCCGCAAGGCGGTCGCCGCCGATCCGCACCTGATGGATGCCTGGAACAATCTGGGTATCATCGCACAAGAGAGTGGCAAACTGCCTTTTAGCGAAACCTGTCTGCGCAACGTGCTGGCTGCTCGCCCTACCAGCCCGCAGGCACACAATAATATGGCAAATACACTGCGTCGTTTAGGGGAGAGTCAGCAAGCATTGCATCACTATCAGCAGGAGCTGACGCTCGATCCTCATTTTGTTCAAGCTTGCATTAACCAATCCTCACTGTTACGCGAACTTGGCCAGATAGAGTAGGCCGTCGGGTTAGCGGAGCAGGCGATAGCCCTCGCCCCGCGCTGCGCGGAAGCCTATCTCAATCTTGCCGATCTGGCGATTGCTGCCTGTCATCAGCAGGTACTCGAACTTTCTGCGCAAGGACGCTACGCCGAGGTAGAAGCTTTGCTGAAGCACACGCTGGCTAAAGGTAACGGGCCACCGACGTTATGGCACCTGTTGGCGCGGGCACTGCGTGCTCAGTTAAAAATGGAGCCAGCATTGCGCATTATGGCAATGCTGGTGCGGGTTCGGCCCGGCGAGATGACGGCGCGCTTCGATCTGGCATCACTGCTGCTGGTGACGGGCAATTTCTCACATGGCTGGCGCGAATATCGCTTTCGCTACCAAATGGAACATACAGCCAAGGTGTGCCGACATGTGCAGAAACCACGCTGGGAAGGGCAGCGACTCGCCGGAAAATGCTTGCTGATTCACGATGAACAGGGCTTCGGCGACACGTTTCAGTTTTTGCGCTTGGCGCAAACTGCCCGCGAGCGCCGCGCCGCGCGCATTATATTGCAAGTGAACAACGAATGCCTGCCACTGGCACGTCGCTGCGATGGTTGGGATGAGATTATTGTGCGCGGGAGTTTACCACGGCCATTTGATTATCACTGTGAACTGATGAGTTTGCCGATGGCACTGGGCCTGCAATTGACAGATTTGCCCGGCACTGTGCCTTATCTGTTTGCCGATCCCCTGCGCATTGCCGTCTGGCAGCGTCGGCTGGCGCATTTACCCCGTCCGCTGGTTGGGCTGGTTTGGGCGGGGCGACCCGAGCACAATAATGATAAAAATCGCTCGATGACCCTGAACGATCTTGCGCCGTTGGCACAGCCTGGCGTTGCCTCGCCCTGCAAAAAGGCGCTGCCGCATCACAAGCTGCTACGCCGCCTGCGGGCATGAATCTGCTGTCGCTGAGTGATGAAATCGCCGATTTTGACGATACGGCGGCTATCTTGTGTGTCATTGATCTGTTGATCTCGGTGGATTCTTCTCCGGTACATCTGGCGGGCGCGCTGGGGCGGCCAGCATGGGTGATGCTGCCTTACGAGCCAGAATGGCGCTGGTTGCTGGCGCGTGATGACTCTCCCTGGTATCCCTCATTAACGCTGTTTCGTCAACCACAGCACGGGCAGTGGACGCCGGTGGTGCAGGCCATGTCACAGCGGCTTGCATCGTGGCCGCAGCATCCGCCATGTTGAGTCGCGCATTTCTCGCCGCATGCAGCATGCTGTTGCTGCTATTGTCCACCGGCTTGACAGGGTGCCACTCCGATCCGCGCTATCATGCCGAACAGTTGGCTCTGCGCGGTGATTTACACCATGAAACGCTGTGGGTTGCCCCCTTTCGCTTAACCACCTATGTGCGCATTACGCGTGTCGATCGTCCATTGCACGTTTATATCGAGGGCGACGGTCGCGCATGGCGCGATCGCTATCGGGCGTCGCGCTATCCCATGCCGCGACGTGCGATGGGGCTGGCATTGGCAGCGGCGGATACTGCCGCCAATGTGGTTTATCTGGCGCGTCCCTGCCAGTTTACGCCTGTCGAACATACATCTGCTTGTCGCTCGGAATACTGGACGGACAAACGCTTTGCGCCCGACGTCGTCGCGTCGATGGATGCGGCCATTTCGCACTATCTGCGCCAGTTGCCGGGGCAATCCGTGGTATTGACCGGGTATTCTGGCGGCGGCGTCGCGGTGCTGATTGCTGCACGGCGTAAGGGCATTGCTCTGCTGCGCACGGTGGCGGGTAATCTCGACCATGTTGCCGTTAATCGCTTACACCGCGTAGCCCTCATGCCCGATTCACTCAATCCTGCCGATGTGGCGAACGAGATTGCCGCTGTTCCGCAACTGCATTTCAGTGGCGATACCGATCGCATTGTCCCTTCCGTTATTGCCCATTTTTTTTGTTGCTGGTGTGGGGCGCGGTGCCGATGTGCGTGAAGTACACGACCTGGGGCATGAGGGGGATTGGTCCGCCGTTTGGCCTGCCTTGTTGCAGATACGCGCACCCTGTGAAGATCCCGCACAATGGCATCTGCTCCGCTCCTGATAGACCGAATTTTGCGAACCAGCTCTGGGAAGCCACGGCCTTACCTGTTAGGCTAAGACGCCTTTTTGGGGCGCGATGATGAGTCTGTAGCCGAGCAGTGGCAACATGTGCTGCGCAGCTGACAAGGAGAGACGATGGTTTTGCAATCCACCGACTGGCTGGCGCTCAGTTATTTCACCTACTTTTTTTGCTATGGCATTTTCCTGCCTTTCTGGAGCGGCTGGCTGAAAGGGGAAGGTCTCTCCGCTGAAAACATCGGTTTGCTGCTCGGTGCCGGGCTGATCGCGCGTTGCGTTGGCAGCCTTTTCATCACGCCTTGTGTAAAAAACCCCGCCCATCTTATCAATGCGATACGTCTTTTGGCGTTACTGTCGCTGCTCCTTGCGCTCGGTTTCTGGCTGGGGAATGCCTGGGTGTGGCTGCTGTTGGTGATTGTGGGCTTTAATCTGTTCTTTTCGCCACTGGTGCCGTTAAACGATGGGCTGGCCGCCACCTGGCAGCGCCAGATCGCCATGGATTATGGCAAAGTGCGGGTCTGGGGATCGGTAGCCTTTGTGATTGGATCCGCCGTGACGGGGGAGTTAGTGGCCGCCTGGGGACACACGGCAATCCTGGCAACACTGACCGTTGGGCTGCTCTGTATGCTGTTGGGAATGCTACTGCGACCTTCCGTGATGCCGGTTGCCGGCGCGGGTGGAGAACACGCTGCGCCAGCAACGCCCTGGCCTCAGTTATTGCGTGAATCAGGCGTGTGGCGTTTCCTGGTTTGCGTTGCTCTGCTGCAAGGTGCGCACGCGGCCTATTACGGCTTTAGCGTCATCTACTGGCAAGGAGCTGGCTATTCGCCAGCCGTGATTGGTTATCTCTGGTCACTGGGCGTGGTGGCCGAGGTGGTGGTGTTTATGTTCAGCAAGCGCTGGTTTCAGCGCTTCAGTGCTCGCGATCTGTTGCTGCTGTCTGCGCTGTCAGGCATTGTACGCTGGAGCCTGATGGGAGCCACCGTAGCGCTGCCCTGGCTGATTGTGATACAGATATTGCACTGCGGTACCTTTACCCTGTGCCATCTGGCCGCGATGCGCTTTATCTCTTCGCGTCGTGGTGGGGATGTGCTGCGTTTGCAGGCCGTCTATTCGGCACTGGCGATGGGCGGCAGCATTGCGGTGATGACGGTGGTATCGGGCTTTTTGTTTGAGCATCTCCAGCACGGTACGTTTTGGGTGATGGCAGTGCTGGCGATTCCCGCGCTGTTTTTGCGACCCGCTGCGCCCGCTCAGCACCCGTAAAGCGGGTATCACATCCATTTCGGAATTAGGATGACACTCGGGAAATCCGGGTGTCATCACCTGCGTCAAGAGACGATACATTATGTTACTTTATAACACTTTCGGTGGTTGTTGCACTCGGTTAGGGTGGCGTTGGGGCATGCTGTTCTCACTGCTCGCACTCGCTATACCTTCGGCATGGGCGCATCCCCATAGTTTTATCGATATTCAGATCACGGTGGAAGGGGAGAACGACACCATCACCGGGTTACGTATGCACTGGACGATGGATCCGATTACCTCGGCAGACCTGCTCTACGATGCCGGTAATGCGAAAAGTGACTCTGAAATCTGGAAAAAGCTGGCGGCAGAAGTGATGGCGAACGTGTCGGGGCAACACTATTTTACCGAGATCTATCGGGATAACGCAGCGGTGAAGTTTCAATCGATGCCGACAGAATATCACCTGTCGCGGCAGGGTAACAAAGCGGTGCTGGAGTTTGTGTTGCCGCTGGCGCATCCGCAGGCCTTGAAAGGCGCGCCGCTACAGATTTCTACCTATGACCCGACCTATTTTGTCGATATGTCCTATCAGGACAAAAACGCTGTCCGCCTTGCGCCTGCGCTGGCGGAACACTGTAAAATATCGTTGTTTACCCCGAAACCTAGTGCTGATTTACGCTCTTATGCGCTGTCGCTGGATAAAGCCGATGCCCCGATGAGGATCTGGCGCTGGGGAAACAGTTTGCACAACGTATTACGCTGGAATGCCATTGACTGTGTTTGAAAAACTGAAACGCAAGCGCACATTGAGAATTTGCCTTGGCCTGTGGCCGTTAGCGGTTTTTTTACTGCTGCTGGCGGTGGGCACTCACGTGGCGCTGCGCTACTGGCCGGATATTCTGCTGCAAAGCGTTGCCTAGCAGAAGGTGATGCATCAGCGGATGTCAGCGCTGCTCGAGGCGGTGGATAAGCAGCCGCATCAGGCGGGGTTGAGCCTGCTGGCGTTCAGTCTGGTATACGGCATCTTGCACGCAGTGGGGCCGGGGCACGGCAAAGTCGTGATTACCACCTATCTTGCCACGCATCCGGCACAGCTTAAAAACAGTCTGAAACTGACGTTGGCGTCATCGTTGCTGCAAGGCATCATGGCGATTGTGTTGGTGAGCGTGACGTTGGGGGTTCTGCAACTCTCCAGCCGGGCACTGCACGCCAGCAGTTTCTGGATGGAAAAGGCCAGTTTTATGCTGGTGGCGCTGCTGGGATTGTGGCTCAGCGTGCGTGCCCTGAGGCGTCTGTGGGGCGCGTGTACCCATGCGCGACATGTGAGTATGCCAAAAATTCAACGCGTGAGTGTATTAACCCCGGGTTCGCGTGTGCGACCTTTAGCGCCTTCATCTGCGGTGACTGATGATGACGTATGCGGTTGTGGTCATCGCCATCTCCCTTCGCAGGCGGAATTGCAACGCGGTGATGACTGGCGCACCCGATTGGCGATTGTGTGTGCCATGGGGTTGCGTCCCTGCTCAGGGGCCATCCTGGTGCTCTTGTTCTCCAAAGTCATCGGCGTGTTTGCCTGGGGCGTTGCTTCCGCGCTCGCCATGGCGCTGGGCACGGCCATTACCCTCTCCGTGTTGGCGCTGTTGGTGTTCTTTTGCCGTCGAGTGATTGAACGCATGGGGCGCTCGCGTGCACCTGCGCTGTGGCAACAGGCGGCCTGGAGCACACTGTCTCTGACGGGCGGTATGGTGCTGTTCGGCGCCGGAGTTCTGCTTTACTTAACGGCACAACCTGCGATTACGGGTGGCATCCGCCCGTTTTCCTGACGTGCCTGATTCTGTTTTTTCTCCCTGACCGTTAGCTGGCGTCAAAAAGCCATTGCGTCTTCTCTGGCGCGCAGCATATCATTTTATACGGATAATGAGACTCATTATCCGTATAAAATCAGGGATAAAAATGAAGAAAACATTGCATTGGATAGCGGCCATCGCGCTATGGAGTATAACCTGCCTGTCATATGCCGCTCCAATCGTTATCGAAGATGTCAGTGGTCGCAAGGTTGAAATTGCTGGCGAAACCAAACGCATTATTTTGGGCGAAGGGCGACAGATTTACCTGCTGGCGGCCTTTGATACCGATGTACCGTTTAAACGCGTGGTAGGCTGGCGCGACGATCTGCCAAAAGCGGATTTTGATGGCTATATGGCCTATGAAAAACAGTTTCCGAGTATCACATCGCTGCCGACGTTTGGTGGCGCTAAAGACGGTACCTTTAACGTTGAGCAGGCGTTAACGCTTAAACCCGATTTGGTGCTGATGAACCTGGAATCGAAAGCGGCGACCGATGAAGGCAAACTGATTGAAAAGCTTGAGCAGTTGGGTATTCCGGTGGTGTTTATCGATTTCCGTGAGAAGCCGTTTGAGAATGCGGAAAAGAGTATTCACATCATGGGGCAACTGCTGAATAAATCGCAGCGTGTGCAGGAGATCATTCAGTTCCGCCGTGACCAGATTGCCGTGGTGGAAGAACGCTTGAAGCACTATCAGGGGCCGCGTCCCACAGCCATGATCGATCGCGCTGGCGGCTATGATGACGAATGCTGCATGTCCTTTGGTAACGAAAACTTTGGCAAGATGGTGGAAGTCGCCGGTGGGAGCAATATTGCCAAAACGGCGATCCCCGGCACCTTTGGCATCTTAAATCCGGAATTTATCATCAGTGCGCGTCCGGATGTGGTGATTGTGACTGGCGCAAACTGGAAGAACTATAACACGGCGAACAAGTGGGTTGGCGTCGGTCCAGGGGCGGACACGGCGGAAGCCACCAAACGTCTGACTGCGCTGATGCAGCGTTCGGCCTTCAAAACCTTGCCGCTGCCGTATCAACCGGGATATTGGGTAACATTGCCGCCGCAGCAGAAATAACTACGCATGAAAAAGCCCGCATAAATGCGGGCTTTATGACAGTTCAACGCATCAGCGATCACATCGTCGGCTCAGACACCAATCCATCGATCATCACCTGCGGTATGCCTTGAGAACAGCGCTCTATGCGCCCGCGCACACCATACACCTGCGCCAGGCTATCAGCGCTGATTACCTCGGCGGGGGCACCATCGGCAATCAGTTCACCGTTTTTCAGCATCAGTACATGGTCGCCGTGGCGCAGTGCAATATTGATATCGTGCACTACCACCAGCGTGACGATATTGCGCTTGCGCGTCTCTTTACGCACCAAATCCATCACGTGAAACTGATAGTTCAGATCCAAGGCGCTTAAGGGTTCATCCAGTAGCAGCAGGGAAGGTTGGCGAATCAGCGATTGCGCCAGCCCCACCAGTTGCTTTTGGCCGCCGGAGAGCTGATCCAGATAGCTCGTCGCCAGATGTTCAATGCCGAGCTGGCGCAGCAGCATGAGCACCTCATTATTCTCTTTCTCGCGCGAGTTCAAACCGCCCGAAGCACGCTGCGCCACGATGATCGATTCCAGCACATGCAAATGCACACCCGCGGGCAACGATTGCGGCAGATAAACTACCTGTTCCGCTCGCTTGGCGAACGGCAATTGCATCAGTTCAGTGCCATCCAGATGCAATTCACCTTTGGCATTGCCAAGCCCGGCCAGCGCGCGTAGCAGTGTCGATTTACCACTGCCGTTCGGGCCAAGCAGTACCGTAATTTTACCGCGCGGAAGCAGCGGTACGTTGAGATTCTGGATAATTTGTCGTTTTGGGTAACCTGCTTCGAAACGGGATATCCGCAAACCGGCGTGAGACATCGTTTGGTTCATACATTCCCCCGGTGGCGCAGGATAATGCTCAGGAAGAAGGGCTCCCCAACCGGCGATGTCACGATCCCAACAGGAATCATCACGCCGGGGATCAGGTTTTTAACGCTACCGACGCCAGCGATAACACCAGCGCACCAATCAGCGCGCTGGTGGGCAGATAGAAGCGATGATCTTCACCGAACACCATGTGGGCAATGTGGGGAGCCACTAAACCGATAAAACCGATCGGACCGACAAAGGCCACTGACAGCGCCGAGAGAATACTGATGCGCAGTAGCGTCGCCAGACGTAGACGGCGCACGTTGATGCCAAAACTGGTGGCACGATCTTCGCCAAGACGCAAAGCAGTCAGCTTCCATGAACTCATAAACGACAGTGGCATCATGACGAATCAGTGCCAGCACCAGCACACCCAGCTTTTCCCACGAGGCGCGCGCCAGGCTGCCCATGGTCCAGAACACCAGCCCCTGCAAGGTATCTTCATTGGCAATGAATTGCAGCATTGATACCAGCGCATTGAAGGTGAATACCAGCGCGATGCCAAACAGTACCACGCCGGACGTTGCAACGTTGGTCCAGCGGGTAATACCATCGAGCAACAGTGCTGCCATCAGCGCAAATAAAAATGCATTGGCGGAGATAAACCACTGGGCCGAAATGCCGGGAATACCAATCCCCAGCACAATCGCCAGAGCAGCGCCGAATGCGGCGGCCGAGGAGACGCCCAGAGTAAACGGGCTGGCTAACGGGTTATTCAGGATGGTCTGCATCTCCGCACCCGCCAACCCTAAGGCCAGCCCGAAGATCAGCGCCATCAGCGCATAGGGCAGGCGAATATCCCACACAATAACGCGGGTACCTGCATCGGCCTGCGCCGGGTTCGTCAGGGTTTGCCACAGCACATCGAGCGAAAGCCTAGACGGCCCCATGGTGAAGTCCAGCAGCAGAGACGCAACGATGGCGGCAACCAGCAGCAGCATGATCAGCAACCGGTGGCGCAGAATATCTTGATAATGGCGGAGGATATCCGATTCAGCCGCCTTCTGGCGGCTGATGTCAGTGGTGGTATTCATCGACTACTTGGCCAATTTTTGACTGAAAATAAACGGCGTGTCCGGAAGCTTGGTGAAGCGACGTACGATATCGTGGTAGGTCTGGTCCGGGTTTAATGCTGCCAGCGCTTGCGGGTAGGCAATTTTCGCCAGATATTCCATGCCGACAATGTTGTACGGATGGTTATAGAAGTGGTGATACACCCCGTAAACCTGACCTGCTTTGATAGCGGGGACTTGATCGATACCTGGGCGGCTCAGCAGCACATCGGCTTTCGCCTGGATATCCTCGGCCGTGGCGTTGTAGCCGAACGACAGAATTTTGTTGGCGCTGTTGCCGCGTTTGGAGCCGGTCATGATGTAGGCATCCGGTTTTTCTGCAATGACTTTTTCCAGCGAGATAAAACCGGTGGCACCCGGCAGCAGATCGGCGGCGATATTGGTCACCCCAACGGCTCTCAGCAAACCACCCCAGCCATTATCTTTATGGCTGAAACAGCAGGCATCGCTGTTTCCTGCAATAGGTTCGATAAAGACGCGCGGTTTGGGCGTAATCGCTGCGCTCTTTTGCTGGATGTCTGCGGCGTGTTGACGATAGAAGTCGGTGTAGGCTTTGGCGTTCTCTTCACGGTTGAGCACCTTGCCAAGCAGGTCGATGCTGTCAGCGGTGTTCTTGGCCGGATCGATTTCGTAATCGACAAACAGCAACGGAATGTACGGTTCGTTTAGCTTGTTGACGACGCCATTACCTTCGAGTGACGCCTGGGCACGCAGTTGCGCCACCATCAAATCCGGTTTTTTGACCAGCACGCTTTCCAGCTCGATATCGCCTTTGTCACCAAAGCCCATATCAAGAATGTTTTCCGCTTCCGGCCATTTACCCTTCAACAGATTCCAGGTGGCGGTATCCTGCTTTTTCGGCAGCTTGTTCCAGGCCACCAAACGCTGGAACGGATCGTCACGATCCAGCAGCGCCAGCGCCATAATGTCACGTCCGTCCTGTAGCACCAGATGCTTCGGTTCTTGTTGCAGGGTGACGGTATTGCCCGCCATATCGGTGAGGGTTAATGGATACTGTGTGGCGTGGCTGAAAAGCGGTGTGGCAAGAAGCGCGGTGAAGAACAGAGAGTTGATGGATTTTTTAAACATGGTGTCGTCCCGTTACCATCTGTCCTGATGAATTAAGCCTTTCCTAATACAAATCAGACAGATGTAATGCATTTGATAATCATTATCGTATTACCATACGCCAAAAGTTAACAGGATCGCAATGTAAGGAAAAATATCTGATGTTGTCCCTCCCACCGACGGCGAACGGGACAATGGACAGCCTTAGCGTTTCAGGGCTTCGCTAAGTTGTTCACGGATAGTTGCCAGAATGGACTTCACCATGCGCGGGTTACCTGCAACCAGGTTGCCAGAAGCGAGATAATTGTGGCCGCCCACGAAGTCAGTCACGATACCGCCCGCTTCACGCACCATCAGTTCGCCACCGGCGAAATCCCAGGGCTTCAGGCCAATCTCGAAGAAACCGTCTACGCGACCCGCGGCCACATAGGCTAGATCCAGCGCGGCAGAACCGATACGACGGAAGTCAGCGCAGGTGGTAAACAGGGCTGACACCATATTGATGTAAGAGGTGGCATGCTGTTTCTGCTTGAACGGGAAGCCAGTGGCCAGAATGGTGCCTTCCAGATCGCGGGCGTTGCCGCTGCGCAGACGATAGCCGTTCAACTGAGCGCCCTGACCGCGCGTTGCGGTAAACAGCTCATTGCGCATCGGATCGTAAACCACAGCCACTTCGGTGCGGCCTTTGATGCGCACAGCAATGGAAACAGCAAAATGGGGGAGACGTTTAACGAAGTTGGTGGTGCCATCCAGCGGATCGATAATCCATTGCACTGTGCCGTCTTCACCGACTAATTCGCCGCACTCTTCACCAATGATGGTGTGCTGGGGATAAGATTTGCGAATCACCTCAATAATCAGGCGTTCGGCGTCGCGGTCAACGTTGGTGACAAAATCGTTGCTGCCTTTTTGGCTCGCTTCAACGGCGTCAGGGGTTTCATAATTCTTGGCAATTAAATTACCGCCCTTGCGCGCAGCGCGCACAGCGATGTTAAGCATCGGATGCATGGTATCGTCCACTAGGATGTTAAAGAACAGAAAGCGAGGTGCAGTATAGCAGGGGAAAGAGAAAATAGCGAAGTCTGTGATACACTAACTCCTGTTTTTCACTCTTTTTTCTTCTTTATTACTGCTGAGTCAACATGTTAGAGAATATTCGCATCGTTCTGGTGGAAATCTCGCACACGGGCAACATGGGGTCCACCGCCAGGGCGATGAAGACCATGGGGTTAAAAAACCTCTATCTGGTGAATCCGCTGATCAAGCCGGATTCACAGGCGATCGCACTGGCCGCGGGTGCCAGCGATATTATCGGCAATGCCACGTTGGTGAACACGCTGGATGAGGCGCTGGCCGGGTGCAGTCTGGTGGTCGGCACCAGTGCGCGTTCACGTTCTCTGGCCTGGCCTATGCTGGAACCGCGCGAGTGCGGCGTACGCAGTGCGCGTGAAGCGCAGCACGCGCCAGTGGCGCTGGTGTTTGGCCGCGAACGCGTAGGTTTGACCAACGACGAACTGCAAAAATGCCATTACCACGTGTGTATTTCCGCCAACCCAGAGTACAGCTCGTTAAATCTGGCGATGGCGGTACAGTTGATCGCCTACGAAATTCGTGTCGCACATCTCGACTTGCTGGCGCAGACCGCACCGGAGGTCTCGGAAGAACCTTACCCGCTGGTTGATGACCTGGAACGCTTCTATACCCATCTGGAAGAAACGCTGCACTACACCGGTTTTATTCGCAAGGCACATCAAGGTCAGGTGATGCACAAGCTGCGCCGCTTATTTACCCGTGCGCGCCCGGAAGAGCAGGAGTTGGCCA
The DNA here is from genome assembly GCF_047692315.1 of Symbiopectobacterium sp. Taxonomy (GTDB): domain Bacteria; phylum Pseudomonadota; class Gammaproteobacteria; order Enterobacterales; family Enterobacteriaceae; genus Symbiopectobacterium. Next base: position 84,216 of record NZ_JBLLJS010000021.1, read on the forward strand.
TTCTGCGCGGCATTTTAAGCTCAGTGCAGAAAAACCGGCATGACAGCAAGGAAGAGAACGGCGTAGAATAAATACCTGAGTGAATCACTCGGTTAAATAGTTGACTAAAACACTCGGGAATGTCAGACTCAAAGGGTGCTATGCAAGTACATGCATTCTCAGTGCATGTTTATAATAACCGTGTTCGATAATAAGCTGTTTTATCTATACAGGTACCACTATATATGAGACTGACATCAAAAGGCCGTTATGCCGTTACCGCCATGCTTGATGTGGCGCTGCACTCCAAAGAAGGGCCGGTTCCTTTGGCTGATATTTCCGAACGGCAGGGAATATCACTGTCGTATCTGGAACAACTGTTCTCTCGCTTGCGCAAAAACGGACTGGTTTCCAGCGTCCGTGGGCCGGGCGGTGGCTACCTGCTGGGCAAAAACGCCAATGAAATCGCCGTCGGTGCCGTGATTTCTGCCGTAGACGAATCCGTCGATGCGACCCGTTGCCAGGGGCGTGAAGGCTGTCAGGGCGGCGATTGTTGCCTGACGCACACACTGTGGCGCGATCTCAGCGACCGTATCACCGATTTCTTGAACAATATCACGTTGGACGAACTGGTGAATAACCAGGAAGTGCTGGATATAGCGGATCGTCAGGATGCCGACATTCGTCGCACCGCTAACGGACGTATTCAAGAAACTATTAATGTTAATCTGCGCGCCTGACAGTTCATCCTCGCAGGAATAATAAAAACAAAACGCATTGTACGCATTGTACGCATTGTACGTTTTGAAGTGATGTACGGAGTTTATGAGCAATGAAGTTACCCATTTATCTAGACTATTCAGCCACGACGCCGGTTGATACGCGCGTGGCTGAAAAAATGATGCAGTTTTTGACCCTGGACGGTACGTTTGGCAACCCGGCTTCCCGCTCTCACCGCTTTGGTTGGCAGGCGGAAGAGGCGGTGGATATCGCGCGTAACCAAATCGCCGATCTGGTCGGTGCCGATCCGCGTGAGATTGTGTTTACTTCAGGCGCGACCGAAGCGGACAACTTGGCCATCAAGGGGGCTGCCAACTTCTATCAGAAGAAAGGCAAGCACATCATTACCAGCAAGACCGAACACAAGGCCGTGCTGGATACCTGCCGTCAGCTCGAGCGTGAAGGCTTTGAGGTGACTTACCTTGCGCCGCAGCGTAACGGTATTATCGATCTGCATGAGCTCGAAGCGGCAATGCGTGAAGACACCATTGTGGTTTCCATCATGCACGTGAACAACGAAATCGGTGTGGTGCAGGATATCGCGGCTATCGGCGAAATGTGTCGCGGCCGTGGCATTGTATTCCACGTCGATGCGACGCAGAGCGTGGGCAAACTGCCTATCGATCTCAGCAAGATCAAAGTGGACTTGATGTCTTTCTCCGGTCATAAAATCTATGGCCCGAAAGGCATTGGCGCGCTGTATGTGCGTCGTAAACCCCGTATCCGTATCGAAGCTCAGATGCACGGCGGTGGCCACGAACGCGGTATGCGTTCCGGTACCCTGCCTGTGCACCAGATCGTCGGCATGGGTGAAGCGTACCGTATTGCCAAAGAAGAGATGGCAACGGAAGTGGCTCGTCTGAGCGCACTGCGTCACCGTCTGTGGAACGGCATCAAGGATATTGAAGAGGTGTACCTCAATGGCGACCTGGAACAGGGCGCGTCGAATATCCTGAACGTCAGCTTCAACTATGTCGAGGGTGAATCCCTGATCATGGCGCTGAAAGATCTAGCTGTCTCTTCCGGTTCTGCCTGTACCTCTGCGAGCCTCGAGCCATCCTATGTGCTGCGTGCGCTGGGCATGAATGATGAATTGGCGCACAGCTCGATCCGCTTCTCTCTCGGCCGCTTTACTACCGAGGAAGAGATCGACTACACCATCGATTTGGTACAGAAATCCATCGGGCGCCTGCGTGACCTTTCCCCGCTGTGGGAGATGTTCAAGCAGGGCGTGGATCTGACCACTATCGAATGGGCTCATCATTAATTCGCGGCACGGGGAACCTTAATCATGGCATACAGCGAAAAAGTTATTGATCATTACGAAAATCCGCGCAACGTCGGCTCCTTTGACAATGCTGATCCCTCGATTGGCAGCGGTATGGTGGGCGCTCCGGCGTGTGGCGACGTAATGAAATTGCAAATCAAAGTCAGCGACAACGGCATTATTGAAGACGCACGTTTTAAAACCTACGGTTGTGGCTCGGCCATTGCTTCCAGTTCGCTGATCACCGAGTGGGTGAAAGGCAAGTCGCTGGACGAAGCTGAAGCGATCAAAAACACCCAGATCGCTGAAGAGCTGGAACTGCCGCCGGTGAAAATTCACTGCTCTATTCTGGCGGAAGATGCCATCAAAGCAGCGATTGCAGATTACAAAAGCAAACGCACAGCGAAATAATCTGTCAGCGAACCGTGCTGCCCGGCGTGAATACGTTGGGCAGCAGGCGTGCTAACGATACCGAGGTTGTTGTATGTCTATTTCTCTTAGCGATAGCGCAGCGCAACGTGTAAGCACTTTTATGGCAAATCGAGGCAAAGGCGTCGGCCTGCGCCTGGGCGTGCGGACGTCAGGTTGCTCTGGCATGGCTTATGTGCTTGAGTTTGTTGACGACCTTAACGACGACGATGTGGTGTTTGAAGATAAAGGGGTGAAAGTCATCATTGATGGCAAAAGCCTGGTTTACCTCGACGGCACGCAACTGGATTTCGTCAAAGAAGGTTTGAACGAAGGGTTCAAGTTCAATAACCCCAACGTTAACGGCGAATGCGGCTGCGGCGAAAGCTTTACGGTCTGATTCGTTTTGCCCGTGTTAACGGGGGTATGCTCATGACGCATTGGCGCAGGGCGGCTACCCGTTAGCGCCAGAATGTCCGAGCACACTATGGATTACTTTACGTTATTCGGGCTGCCGGTTCACTACAACGTGGATGGCAGCCTGCTCCTTTCTCGTTATCAGGAACTGCAACGTCAGTTTCATCCCGATCGTTTCGCCACGGCTCCCGAGCGAGAGCGTCTGCTGGCAATCCAGCAGGCTGCTACGGTTAATGATGCTTACCAGTCGCTGAAACATCCGCTGAAACGCGCTGAATATATGTTATCGTTGCACGGTTTTGATCTGGGTAACGAGCAACACACGATGCGCGATACCGCCTTTCTGATGGAGCAATTGGAAGTGCGCGAGCAGTTGGATGCGATTTCGCATCAGGCAGATGCTGAAGCCGCGCTGGCTGATTTTGCTAACGAGTTAACGGCCATGATACGGCAGCGCAGTGCGCAGATGCAGTCCGAATTGGCGCAGGCGTCGTGGTCTGTGGCCGCAGATACAGTGCGCAAACTCCGCTTTTTGGATAAGCTGCAACAGCAGGTGGAACAACTCGAAGAACAACTGCTGGATCGCTAATCTACGCAGTGATGCACATAATCGAATAACGTCCTTTTTTCTCTCGTCGGCGCAACTGTGGCACCGACAGCCAATTGATGGAAGCTCAATATGGCCCTATTACAAATTAGTGAACCTGGCCTGAGCGCGGCACCACACCAGCGCCGTCTCGCGGTGGGGATTGATTTAGGCACTACCAACTCGCTGGTGGCAACGGTGCGCAGCGGCGAAGCACAAACGCTGGCGGATGCCGAAGGGCGTGAACTGCTGCCGTCGGTGGTTCGCTACGGCGCAGAAAGCATCGACGTCGGTTGGACGGCGCAGGCGCAGGCGGTGAACGATCCGGCCAATACCGTCAGCTCTGTCAAGCGACTGATGGGGCGCTCGCTGGCCGATATTCAGCAGCGCTATCCGCATCTGCCTTATCACTTTCAGGCCAGCGACAACGGCTTGCCCGTGTTGCAAACCGCCGCTGGTAACAAAAACCCGATTCACGTTTCTGCCGATATCCTCTCTGCGCTGGCGGCACGTGCTGAAGCGGCGCTGGGCGGCGTGCCGGATGGCGTGGTGATCACCGTTCCCGCCTATTTTGATGACGCACAGCGCCAGGGCACTAAAGACGCCGCGCGTCTGGCCGGGCTGCATGTGCTGCGTTTGTTGAATGAACCCACGGCGGCAGCAATCGCCTACGGGCTGGATTCAGGCAAGGAAGGGGTGATTGCTGTCTACGATCTTGGCGGCGGCACCTTTGATATCTCCATTCTGCGTTTAAGTCGCGGGGTGTTTGAAGTGCTGGCAACCGGCGGTGATTCTGCGCTCGGCGGCGATGATTTCGATCACCTGTTGGTGGAATGGTTACGTGAGCAGGCTGGCGTCGACGATCGGTCTGATGCCCGCGTGCAGCGCGAACTGATTGAAACCGCGCTGTGCGCCAAGGTTGCGCTTAGCGCTGCGCCGTCAGTGACGGTGCAGGTTGGAAGCTGGCAGAGAGAGTTGAGCCGTGAACAGTTTGATGCGCTTATCGAGCCGCTGGTAAAACGCACGCTGCTTTCCTGCCGTCGGGCACTGAAAGACGCGGGCGTTCAGGCGGATGAAGTGCAGGAAGTGGTGATGGTGGGGGGCTCAACCCGCGTGCCGCTGGTGCGCTCGCGCGTAGGCGATTTCTTTGGCCGTACGCCCCTTACCTCGATCGATCCAGATAAAGTGGTAGCGCTGGGCGCCGCCATTCAGGCAGATATTTTGGTGGGTAACAAGCCGGACAGCGAGATGCTGCTGCTGGATGTGATTCCACTTTCACTCGGTCTGGAAACCATGGGCGGTCTGGTCGAGAAGGTGATTCCGCGCAACACCACCATCCCGGTGGCGCGTGCGCAGGAGTTCACGACGTTTAAAGATGGTCAGACCGCCATGATGATCCATGTGCTGCAAGGGGAACGCGAGCTGGTGCCGGATTGTCGCTCATTGGCGCGATTCTCGCTGCGCGGCATTCCGCCGCTGCCCGCAGGCGGTGCGCGCATTCGCGTCACCTTCCAGGTGGATGCAGATGGCCTTCTGAGCGTCACGGCGATGGAGAAATCCACGGGCGTGGAAGCATCGATTCAGGTCAAACCGTCGTATGGACTGAGCGATGATGAAATCGCTGCGATGATCACCGATTCGATGCAGAATGCCCAAAGCGACGTGGCGGCACGTATGTTGGCGGAACAGAAAGTCGAAGCGGCAAGGGTGCTGGAAAGCGTGCAAAGCGCGCTGGCAGCCGATGCGGACTTGCTGAGTCGCGAAGAACAGGCGGCCATCGCTCAGGCGGTGTCGGCGTTGCAACAGGTGAGTGCAGGCAATGACGTCGCGCTGATTGAAGCCGCAATAAAAACAGTAGATCAACAAACCCAGGGGTTCGCCGCGCGTCGCATGGATGCTTCCATTCGTCGGGCGCTGGCAGGACACTCTGTGGATGAGGTGTGAGCATGCCTAAGATAGTTTTTTTGCCTCATCAGGATTTGTGTCCTGAAGGCGCGGTATTGGAAGCCAAAGCGGGCGAGACGATTCTGGACGTCGCCCTGCGCAATGGTATTGAAGTCGAACACGCCTGCGAGAAATCCTGTGCGTGCACCACCTGCCATTGCATTGTGCGCGAAGGGTTTAATTCTCTCGCGGAAAGCACAGAAGATGAAGACGACATGCTGGATAAAGCCTGGGGGCTGGAGCCAGAAAGTCGTCTGGGCTGTCAGGCGCGTGTAGCGGGCGACGATCTGGTGGTTGAGATCCCGCGTTACACCATTAACCATGCCCGCGAGCATTAACAGGAGCCGCATATGGGATTGAAATGGACAGACAGCCGTGCCATTGGTGAAGCGCTGTATGACGCGTTTCCCGATACGGACCCGAAAACGGTGCGTTTTACTGACATGCACCGCTGGATTTGCGAGCTGGATGAGTTTGATGATGCACCGGATGCTTCCAACGAAAAGATCCTGGAAACGATACTGCTGGTGTGGCTAGACGAAGCAGAATGATTATTCGGGGCTGCCTGACGGGCGGCCCTTTTTTTCAGCGCTAACCGCTGTTAAGTAAATTATCCACGGAGCTGATATGACAAGCGAAGCTATGCAGATTTCACTCTCCACCCAGCCCGCTGATGCGCGCTGGGGAGAAAAAGCGTCGTTAAGCGCGAACGAACAGGGATTCACTATTCATCTGCCTGCAGGGGCTGCGCTGGGCACCATTCAACGCGCGGGGCGCAAGATTGATGGGCAAGGTATCAAGCACGTCAAGCTGGTTGGCGAAGGTTGGGATCTGGAAACCAGCTGGGCGTTCTGGCAAGGATATCGTGCACCGAAAGGTAAACGTACCGTTGAATGGGCACCGTTGGAAGATGCGCAGCGTAAGGCGCTGGATCTGCGCTTGAAGGTCGTCGACTGGGTGCGCGATACCATTAACCTGCCCGCAGAAGATCTGGGGCCAGAGCAACTGGCAACGCGTGCGGTGGATTTGCTGCACGATGTGGGCGGCAATGCTGTCAGTTATCGCATTACCAAGGGTGGAGATCTGCGCGATCAAAACTATATCGGTCTGCACACCGTGGGGCGCAGTTCTGAACGCCCGCCAGTGTTGCTGGCGCTGGATTTTAACCCGACCGGCAGCCCGGATGCACCGGTGTTTGCTTGTCTGGTGGGAAAGGGCATCACCTTTGACAGCGGCGGTTACAGCCTGAAGCCGAGTGGGTTCATGGATTCCATGAAATCCGATATGGGTGGGGCGGCGCTGGTTTCCGGCGCGTTGGCGCTGGCAATTGCACAAGGATTAACCCGTCGCGTAAAAATCTACCTGTGTTGCGCCGATAATATGGTGAGCGGTAATGCTTTCCGTCTGGGGGACATTCTGCGCTACCGTAACGGTAAGACGGTTGAAGTCATGAACACCGATGCGGAAGGGCGTCTGGTGCTGGCGGATGGCCTGATCGACGCCAGTGCGCAAACCCCGCAGTGGATTATCGATTGTGCGACGCTCACCGGTGCGGCGAAAACCGCGCTCGGTAACGACTATCACGCCCTGTTCAGTTTTGACGATGCCTTTGCTGAACGCCTGCTCACCAATGCCAAACAGGAAAACGAGCCGTTCTGGCGCTTACCCCTGGAAGAGTTCCACCGCTCACAACTGCCGTCCAGTTTTGCTGAGCTGAATAACGTCGCAGGCGCGGCGAACAGCGCTGGTGCCAGCACGGCGGCGGCGTTCTTGTCGCATTTTGTGTCGTCTTACCAAAAAGGTTGGCTACACATTGACTGCTCTGCCACTTATCGCAAAGGGGCGGTGGAGCAGTGGGCGACCGGAGCGACCGGTTTGGGCGTGCGCACGCTGGCTAATCTGCTGCTGAGCGGAGACCAGGACTGAGTGAAAATAGGGCTTGAGTGAAATAAAAGTATGACATTTACACCGCAAAACAAGCTGGAAGAGGTACTGATGAAGGCGACTACCGAGCCTGCTCATCGGCCTGAGTTTTTCACTGAACTGATGGACGCGACCGTCTATATCATCGGCAACAGCGATGACGCGAGCGAACAGGGAGCCAGTACGCTGCCTGTTGGCAGCCAGGTTGAGATCCAGCACTGGGAAAAACTGGATGGCAGTACGGCTATCCCATTTTTCTCCTCACTGGAAGCGTTGCAGATGGCTATCTCAACGGAAGCCTCTTTTCTGGCGCTGCCTGCGCGCTCGCTGTTTGAATTGACGCAGGGGCAAACGCTGTTCCTTAATCCTAAACTTCCCTACGGCAAAGAGTTCCTGCCGCAGGAGGTGGAGCATATGCTGGCGGGAGAAGGCAATGGCTTTGTGCAAAGCCGCGTTGTTGAACAACCGATGGAAGTGCATCTCAGCCAGCCAGATCCCTCCCCCGATCAGATGATTGATTCGTTGACGCAACTGCTTGCCAAGCACCGTCCGGTGCGCCGTGCGTGGGTTGCGCAGATTCAGGAAGGTGAAGCGGAGCCTAATCTGTTGATCGCTCTGGAACTGGTCGATTTGAACGAGGTTGAGGCAGTTGTTCAGGCGGTGGGCACCGTTGCCAGTGATACCGTCGTGGGCGATCAGCCGGTGGATATTTGTCTTGTCGATAAGGAAGAAAAGGACGGCGTAAGCCACTATTTTCTGCACCACGCCACGCCGTTTTATGAGCGTAAGTGGGGTAGCTTCCTGCGCGAGTTCAAACAGACGGGCAAAGCGTAATTGACCTTATGCATCCCCTGTCAGGGGATGCCATCTACTCCGGGTTGCCCGTGGTCGCCCGCAGCAGCAGTAAATCAATCAGCAGCACCAGATTGGACTCGAACGAGCTGACCTCTCCTGCTTCGGCAGCAAAATGAACGGCGTCATCATGCAAGCGAAAATGCAAATCTGCCACGTTGGCGAGTGGATTCAACGACGCGCGGGTGAATGCGACGACCGTCATGCCGATGTTCCTGGCGATTTGCGCTTTTTCAATCACCTGCTCGGTTTCTCCGCTGCGCGAGATCGCGATAAAAATCTGGCATTTGGGCGCATTGCTAAGAAAAATCCCTTTACTGTCTCCAAGGCCGGAGACAAACGCATCTTTGCCGAGTATTTGCAGTTTTTTGGCGAAATACTCGGTGAACAAATGAGAGAACCCGGCACCGTAAAGAAAAAAATGGCTCTCGTGGCGCAAGATATGGCAGAAGGCGTCCATCAAAGCGGGCGTCACGTACGCGAAGGTTTTTTCGTAGTTGGCGACAAAATGGCGATAGGCTTCGGGTATGCCGTCGCTGGCAAGGGGGGAGTGGCTAGCAGCAGACGCGCGTGGTATCTCGGCTAGCAGCTGTTTGCAGTGGTAGATGAATTCGCTGTAGCCGCTGAATCCCATTTTTTGGCATAGGCGCACGATGGTCGCCGTAGAAACATAGGTTTGCTGCGCCAGTTCACGCACCGTGATTTTGCCGATCAATGACGCATGCTCGGCGATAAAAACCAGCACGCGATGCTCTGCACGCGTCAGATCTCTGCCGTGATGAACCAGTGACGTCAACCGGCTATCCATCGTGATGCTCCTGCGCGGCAATCAACCTTGCGCGATAGGGGTATCGTCCTGACCGCCCCATTCGCTCCAGGCGCCGTCGTAAAATGTGACATTGGGCACGCCCAACTGCGTAAGTGCCAGGATTACCACCACTGTTACGCCGGAACCGCAGCTGGCAACAATCGGGCGGCTGAAATCCACGCCCGCTTTATGCAGAATGGTTGCCAGTTCAGGGCTGGGTTTCAGGGTACCCTGTGTCACCAGATCCCCCCATGGCACGTTCAGACTACCGGGAATATGGCCGCGATGCAGGCCCGGGCGGGGTTCATCCACTTCTTCCCGAAAACGCGGGGCGGGGCGCGCATCGACGATCTGCGCTGAACCATCGCGGCTGATCGCCAGCACCTCTTCACGAGAACGGATCGCGCCTTCGGTCAGTACAGCGTTGAAATGCGCTTTTGTGGGATGCGCCTCTCCCTGCTCAATGGGATAGCCCTGCGCTTTCCATTCGGCGAGCCCGCCGGAAAGAATGGCCACCTGACGAGCACCAAAGTGGTTTAACATCCACCAGGCGCGCGGGGCAGAGAACAGGTTACCTTCATCGTAAATCACCAGCGATTGCTGGTCGCTGATACCCAATTCGCCCACGGTGCTGGTGAAAGCTTCCGCGCTGGGCATCATATGGGGTAACGAGGTGTTGGGATCGGACAGCGCTTCAATATCAAAAAAAAACCGCGCCGGGCAGATGCCCTGAGCGGTATTCAGCATCGATATCCCGGCTGGTTTCACCCGGAGGTAACATGCGCGCATCGATCAGTGTGATGTCATCGGAAGCCAGATGCTCCGCGGGCCAGTCGGCGGAAACAAATAAACGGGAAGAGGAAGCTGACATATAAACCCCACGCAAGGATGGTGCGTGCCACCCTGAGTGAAACAGTGGTAAATATTGTCAGCCATTTTTCCTTTTCCGACAAGCAGCTATTCGGATTTACCTGTGTTCACCGCCACGCCGTCGCGGTAGGCCTGTTTCAACTGCGGCCAATATTCCCGGTTCGCCGCGATCATCTCATCAAGGATCGCTTTGGCATGTTGCATGGTGGGCACGGTACGATTGAGGGTAAACGCCTGCAACGCTTTCTCGTAGCTGCCTTCAAGGGTCGCTTCCACCAGTAATTGCTCGGAGGCCAACTGCTGCTCCAGCAGCGCACGGTGGAAAGTAGGCACATTCACCATGCGCACCGGTTCCGGCCCATGAGCGGTAATATAGGCAGGCACTTCCACCATCGCATCATAGGGAAGATTGGCAATAGCCCCTTTGTTCTCAACGATCACCAGATGGCGCTGGCGCAGATCAAACGCCAGTGAGCAGACTACGTCGACAATAAACGCCCCGTGCACGCCGACATGGAATGCATCCGGTAAAATGCCGGTTTGTTTATAGGTGGCTGCGGCGGCAAACAGCTTCTTCTCACGTCCATCCATCACTTCGTTGGCGCGGGTGTAGTTGGGATCCTGATGCGCGACGATGTCGTTAGGCATCAGATAGTACTGCAAATAGGGATTCGGCACGAATTCCGGGAAATGATCCATTACCGGCTTGATATTGCGCTAGGTTTTCACCCAGGAGGGATCGGCGTGCTGGGGATCGGTGTCGGCAGCATTCGCTGTCAGCAGGCCATAACGTGCGATATGCTCACGCAACTGCGGTAAGCGATCTTCACCGTCTACCAACACGCGGGTAAACCAGCCAAAGTGATTCAGGCCGAAGTAATCAACGGTGATCTCTTCGCGGTTTACGCCCAGCACCGCAGCAATATTGCGCATCGCCGCCACCGGCATATCGCAGATATTGAGCACTCGCGCGTCAGGGCGCAGGCGACGGATCCCCTCCGCAACAATGGCAGCCGGATTGGAGTAGTTAACAATCCAGGCCTCCTTGTGTGCGAAGCGCTCAACCAGATCGATCAGTTCCACCATCGGCAGAATGGTGCGCAGGCCATAAGCCAGTCCACCGGGACCGCAGGTTTCTTGCCCAACGACGCCGTGACGTAGCGGGATCTTCTCATCCTGCCCGCGCATTTTGTATTGCCCAACGCGCATCTGCGCAAACACAAAATGTGCGCCGGAAAAGGCCACTTCCGGGTCGGTGGTGACGCAGAAACGAATACTGTCTCTGTGATCGCGAATCACCTTTTCGACCACCGGAGCGATGGTGTCCTGACGTTGACTGTCGATGTCATACAGGCGGATCTCGGCGAGCGGGAAGTCCGTCAGGCGTACCATCAGGCTTTTCACAATGCCTGGCGTATAGGTGCTGCCGCCGCCGGCAATGGTCAGGATGAAAGGGGGTTTGGTCATCGTCTGTCTCCTTTTAAAGCGCATTTTCTACGGCTTCACGAACGGTTTTCACATGCAGGCCGTACACCACCTGGACGTTGTTGCCCTGACGGATAACAGCTTTGGCACCGGTAGTTTTCAACTGTTGGTCGTCGACCAGCGCGGTGTCTTTCACTGTTACGCGCAGTCGGGTGTAACAGTTATCCACCACCTCAATATTGGGTTTGCCGCCCAGCCCGGCGATAACGGTGGCACCGTCTGGGACGTTACTGCCTTTTTCCTGCGCTTTGCTTTGATAGTCGGTTTTGGAGTAGGGCCGTGTCTCGTCTTCATCCGCTTCACGTCCTGGCGTTGGCATGTCGAAGTAAAGAATCAGGGTGCGGAAGACAAAGAAGTAAATCACCGACATGGTCAGACCGACCGCGATGTACATCGGCCAGTTAGATTTGGCGATGCCCAGCGGCAGGTTATAGAGCAGGAAATCAATCACGCCGTTAGCGCCAATGGCATGTACGCCAAGCAGTGAGAACAGCATCATGCCCAGCCCGGTCAACACCGCGTGCACCACAAACAGTAACGGCGCGACGAACAGGAAGGAGAATTCCAGCGACTCGGTGACACCGAGCAGGAAAGAGGTAAAGGCCGCGGGAATAAGAATCGCTTTAGCTGCGACGCGTTTTTCTGGCTTGGCAGTGACATACATCGCCAGTGCCGCAGCGGTCAGGCCGAACATTTTACTGATGCCGCGTGCATCCCGGGCGACGGTGGGGCTCTCAGTTGCGTGACGCTCGGACACGCCATTTCGGCGAAATAAATATTACGTGCGCCCTGATACAATTTGCCGCACACGTCTGCGGTTCCACCCACTTCGGTATAGAGGAACGGGGTGTAGACCAGATGATGCAGCCCTGTCGGGATCAGAATGCGCTCAAGGAAGCCGTAAATCGCCACGCCGAACGGCCCTGCGCCTTTGATCGCAAAAGCCAGTGCGCTGATGCCGTGCTGGGCATAGGGCCAGACGGAACTCATGACAAAACCCAGCAAGATCGCGCTGGAGATCGCCAAAATGGTTACAAAACAGTGGCCGGAGTAGATGGCCATCACGCCATTAAACTGCTTTCTGGAATAACGGTTAAACAAATAACCGGCAAATGCACCAATGAGGATACCGGCGAACACGCCCATCTCCAGCACCCGCACGCCCAGTACCATGCCTTGCCCGGCAGGGCGCATCTCCGCTGCGGGCACCAGTTTGCCTTGCAGTTGCAGCGTAATATTCATCGCGTTGATGAAAATGATAAAGGTCACCAACCCGATCAAGGCGGCATAACCTTTGTCCCGCGCGGCAAGGCCGATGGGGATACCGACGGCAAACACCAGCGCCAGGTTGGCCAGAATGGCAACGGCGGATTTGGCGATCAGTTGACCAAAATTCTGAATCATGGGGTGGTGAAGCAAAGGCAGATATTCGGCCAGGTTGCCGTTACCAAACACCTTGCCAAACGCGATAAACAACCCGACGATTGGCAGGATCAGCACCGGACCGTACAGTGATTTGCCGAAATTCTGCAACGCATTGACGGCTCTTTTCATTTTTTGCCCTCTTCGTGCTATTGTTAAGGGTAACGTCTGTCAGGTGTAACCTGAGAAGGAGTAGCGTACAGGCAAAGCCTAGCAGTGAATCATGCAGTAATTCCAGTTATATTATTGTTTTAAAAACAAATTACTCAAAAGGTAACAAATTACTCTGGGAAGTGTGATCGCGCAGCGATTGCCGTGGTACGGGCATTTGTTCGCCCCTGTCTCTATGCGCATAATGACGTGACAAAAAGATACGATTTTTTTAAGAAAATGTTATATAAGCCGGTAGGCAAGGGAATGCTGCCACCCTATAATCGGCGGCACTTTCACTGACTGGTATGATAATTCTTCTAATCCGGTCGTTATTCGCTTGTGACATAATGAGGTCAATATGACGGTAGAACGTACCTTTTCCATCGTAAAACCCAATGCCGTAGCCAAGAATGCCATCGGTGCCATTTACACGCGTTTTGAAAGCGCCGGATTCAAGATTGTGGCAGCGAAAATGGTGCAGTTAAGCCGCAAGCAGGCAGAAGGCTTCTACGCCGAGCATCAGGGCAAACCGTTTTTTGACGGGCTGGTGGATTTCATGACCTCAGGGCCGATTATGGTGCAGGTGCTGGAAGGGGAAAACGCCATTCAGCGCAACCGTGACATCATGGGGGCCACCAATCCGGCGAATGCACTGGCAGGTACGCTGCGCGCTGATTATGCGGACAGTTTCACCGAAAACGCGGTACACGGCTCCGATTCTCCGGAATCTGCCGCGCGTGAGATAGCCTACTTCTTCAGCGCCGAAGAGATCTGCCTGCGTTGCCGTTAATCCGCTGCGGCGGTTTTTCTTCCGCCAAACGTAAAAAAACGCGACGGCGGTAGCATCGCTGTTTTAAACTTTGTACAATGCCGCGCCCCGGATGAGCACGCACTGTTTGTCCGGGGCGTTTCTTTATCAAAAACGTCGTCATCTGTCGCGCCACAACGTGTAATAACGAGGCCAAGAGTTACCATTATGAGCATGTCCCAGTCCCCGTCTTTGGCGGAAAGCACTACCCTGTCTGCCACCACCTGTTCCTCCACTGCTGCTGATGCGGCACCTGTCGTTAAAACCGACGGTGAAAAGATCAACCTGTTGGATTTGAACCGTCAGCAAATGCGCGCTTTTTTTGCTTCTATTGGCGAGAAGCCGTTCCGCGCCGATCAGGTGATGAAGTGGATGTATCACTACTGTAGCGATGATTTCGCCGAAATGACGGACATCAACAAGGTGTTGCGTCAGAAGCTACAGCAGATTGCCGAAATCCGTGCGCCGGAGGTGGTCGCTGAGCAGCGTTCCTCGGACGGCACCATCAAATGGGCGATTCTGGTCGGTGGGCAGCGTGTCGAAACCGTGTACATCCCGGAAGAAGATCGCGCCACGCTCTGTGTTTCCTCACAGGTGGGCTGTGCCCTTGAGTGCAAGTTTTGTTCTACCGCGCAGCAGGGGTTTAACCGTAACCTGCGCGTGTCGGAAATCATTGGTCAGGTATGGCGAGCCGCGAAAATTATCGGCGCTCAGAAAGTAACCGGCCAACGTCCAATCACCAACGTGGTGATGATGGGCATGGGGGAGCCGTTGCTCAATCTGAACAACGTGGTGCCCGCCATGGAGATCATGCTGGATGATTTCGGTTTTGGTTTGTCCAAGCGCCGCGTGACGCTCTCCACGTCTGGTGTGGTGCCGGCGCTGGATAAATTGGGCGATATGATCGATGTTGCTCTGGCGATATCGCTGCACGCGCCGACGGATGAAATCCGTAATGAAATCATGCCGATTAACAAGAAGTATGACATTGCCACCTTTCTGGCCGCCGTGCGTCGCTACCTGGAAAAATCCAATGCCAACCAAGGACGCGTCACGGTGGAATATGTGTTGCTGGATCACATCAACGACGGCACCGAGCATGCGCATCAGCTTGCCGAGTGTTTAAAAGATACCTCTTGCAAGATCAACCTGATTCCCTGGAACCCGTTCCCGGGCGCACCGTATGGACGCAGTTCCAACAGCCGTGTAGATCGTTTCTCCAAGGTGCTGATGGAGTATGGTTTCACCACCATCGTGCGTAAGACGCGTGGTGATGATATCGATGCGGCCTGCGGCCAGTTGGCGGGCGAAGTGGTCGATCGTACCAAGCGTACGCTGAGAACCAAACGTGCCGGTGAACCAATTCAGGTAAAAGCGGTCTAATGTCTTAATGTGCTTAATGAAATGGCAAAGGTATCGAATCAGGATGCCAAATGTCTTTCATCGGCATATGATGGCGTCCGTGATCTTACCGTGTATCTGCTGAATACGCGGGGAAGCTTGTAAGGGAAGCGGCAGCAGTGGGAGCGGGAGCGTACGGACAGGGAATCCGTTGATCAACGGAGGGTCAGGATGACACCTCGTATTCAGCAAGAGTATGTACAACGTTTTGTTTTATTTGTGCTTAGCATCGTACTGTCACTGTTGACCGGGTGTGCCAAGGTGCAGCGCTCGTCAGCGAATGACACGTTGATTACTACACGATTGCAACTGGGTATGGCCTATCTGGCGCGAGATGATCTTGACGCGGCGCGACGTAACCTGACTTGCGCCGTTGCGGCCGCTCCAGGTGATTATCGTACCCAACTGGGCATGGCGTTGTACGAACAGCGTATTGGCGAATATGGTGCAGCAGAACAGCACTATCGAACAGCACTGCGTCAGGCACCGGAAAATGCCAGCGTAATGAATAATTACGGTGCGTTTCTCTGTAGTTTAGGGCAGTATGTAGCGGCGCAGAAACAGTTCAGCGCTGCGGCGCAACGCCTTGATTATCGGGAAGTTGCGCAGGCTTTGGAAAACGCGGGATACTGCCATTTCAAAGCGGGAAAATGTGATGAGGCACGCACATTTTTAGTTCGGGCGCTACACTATGACCCGACAAAAGGCGACAGGGTGTTCAGTGAAGTCGGGCATCGACTGGCCGTCCGACAATTTAATGAAGCCAGGCACCTTTTGGATATTTATCACCATAGCCTTCCGGCCAGTGCCGAGAGTCTATGGTTAGAGATTCGTTTCGCCGCGTTGGCGGGCCGTGATGATGAGCGTAACTATCATGGCGACAGGCTGGCGCGAAGTTTTCCACACTCTAAACAGTACCAGCAGTTCTTAGCTAATGAATACTGAAGCCACTCTAGAAAATACCACCCCTGCCACTCCTGGCGAGCGTCTGCGTCAGGCGCGTGAGCATATGGGTTTGACGCAGCAAACTGTCGCTGAACGTTTATGCCTCAAAGTGACCACCGTGCGAGAGATCGAGGAGGGCAGTACCTCTCCCGATTTGGCGCCCACTTTTTTACGCGGTTATATCCGCTCTTATGCCAAGCTGGTACATTTGCCGGAAAGTGAACTGCTGCCGGTATTGGATAAACACGTGGTGCCGAAAATCGCTAACGTGACGTCAATGCAAGGCTTTGCCTTGGGAAAAAGCCGCAAGAAACGCGACGGTTGGTTGATGTCCTTCACCTGGTTGGTGGTGCTGGTGGTGTTAGGATTAACCGGTGCCTGGTGGTGGCAGAATTATCAGGTGCAGCAGCAGGAGATCAGCTCAATGGTCGATCATGCTGCCGCCAATACGCCGGACGGTTCTGATGGCCAAACGGTTGTTCCGCTGGATAATTGGGGTTCGCAGACCATCGATCTGACGCAGATTGCGCCAGCCGCGCCTGAAGGTGCCAACACCGCTGCGAGTTCGGTGCCGGTCAATACTCCTGCGGCCAACACAACGCCGACCACAAATACCCAGAGTGCGCCGGTGACGGCACCGCAGGCAAACAACGGGCAACAGCCCAGCGCCTCCGCGGTAACTCATCCTCCAGTGGCGGCAGACAGCACCACGCCGACAAACACAGCGCCTGCGGGTGACGCTGGCAATACCATTGCCATGACGTTCAGCGCTGACTGCTGGCTTGAAGTGATAGATGCCGCAGGCAAAAAACTCTACAGCGGCGTGCAGCGTAGCGGCAGCGCGTTAAATCTGAGTGGTCAGGCGCCCTATCGACTGAAGATTGGTGCACCAGCGGCCGTGCAAATTCAGTATCAAGGTAAACCGGTGGATTTGAGCCGGTTTGTAAGAAGCAACCAGATTGCTCGTCTGACGCTGGCCGCGGAGTAATTTCCTGCGCCGGTGATGCTGTAAATGTGGAGAAGAAGTAATGCATAACCCTGCACCCATCGTCCGCCGCAAATCAACGCGTATTTACATCGGCAAGGTGCCTGTTGGTGACGGTGCGCCGATTGCTGTGCAATCGATGACCAATACCCGAACCACCGATGTGGACGCCACGGTAAAACAGATTAAATCGCTTGAACGTGTTGGTGTGGATATTGTTCGCGTTTCTGTGCCCACTATGGACGCGGCGGAAGCGTTTAAACTGATCAAACAACAGGTCAATGTTCCGCTGGTGGCGGATATCCATTTTGACTACCGTATTGCACTGAAAGTGGCAGAATACGGCGTGGACTGCCTGCGTATCAATCCCGGTAATATCGGCAATGAAGAGCGTATTCGCTCCGTGGTCGATTGCGCGCGCGATAAAAACATTCCTATTCGCATCGGGGTCAACGGCGGTTCGCTGGAAAAGGATATTCAGGAAAAATACGGTGAGCCCACGCCGGAAGCGCTGTTGGAATCCGCAATGCGTCACGTGGACATCCTCGATCGTCTCAACTTCGATCAGTTTAAGGTGAGCGTAAAAGCGTCGGATGTGTTTCTGGCGGTGCAGTCTTACCGCTTGCTGGCGGCGCGTATCGATCAGCCGTTGCATCTGGGGATCACGGAAGCGGGCGGCGCACGCAGCGGCGCGGTCAAATCGGCTATCGGTCTGGGCCTGTTGCTCTCGGAAGGGATTGGCGACACCCTGCGCATTTCACTGGCGGCCGATCCGGTTGAAGAAGTCAAAGTCGGTTTTGATATCCTCAAATCGCTGCGCATTCGCGCACGTGGCATCAATTTTATCGCCTGTCCCACCTGTTCTCGTCAGGAATTTGACGTTATCGGCACGGTCAACGCTCTGGAACAGCGCCTGGAAGATATCATCACACCGATGGACGTTTCCATTATCGGTTGCGTGGTGAACGGGCCGGGAGAAGCGCTGGTCTCAACGCTGGGTGTGACCGGTGGTAACAAGAAAAGCGGCTTTTATGAAGATGGCGTGCGCCAGAGAGGGCGCTTTGACAACGACGACATGATTGACCAGTTGGAAGCAAAAATTCGCGCCAAAGCGGCGATGTTGGACGAAACCAAGCGCATCACGGTGAATGTGGTAGACAAATAATCCGCCACCGCATCGTCAGCGACGATAACGCACGCCTGAACCCGGTGGTGGCTTCAACGTTGAAAAGAGCGTGTTGAACCCCCTATAATCGGGTTCCATTGGACAAACGATTTTAAAACGTATAGAGAACTGACGTGGCGAAAAATATCCAAGCTATACGCGGCATGAATGATTATCTGCCTGTCGAAACGGCCTTATGGCAGCGTATTGAAGATAGCCTGAAAAAAGTACTCCGCAGTTACGGCTACAGTGAAATCCGTCTGCCTATCGTTGAACAGACGCCGTTGTTTAAACGCGCGATTGGCGAAGTGACAGACGTGGTCGAAAAAGAGATGTATACCTTTGAAGACCGTAACGGGGATAGCCTGTCACTGCGCCCGGAAGGGACCGCAGGGTGCGTGCGCGCCGGTATCGAACACGGCATTCTCTATAATCAGGAGCAACGCCTGTGGTATATGGGGCCGATGTTCCGCCACGAGCGTCCGCAAAAAGGACGCTACCGTCAATTCCATCAGTTGGGCTGTGAAGTATTTGGTCTGCAAGGGCCGGATATCGATGCTGAACTGATCCTGCTCAGTGCGCGCTGGTGGCGTGAACTGGGCATTGCTGAGCATGTTGCGCTGGAACTGAACTCTATCGGTTCGCTGGAGGCGCGTGCGCGCTACCGTGAAGCGCTGATTGCCTTCCTGGAGCAACACAAGGATCAACTGGACGACGATTGCTTGCGTCGCATGTATACCAATCCGTTGCGTGTACTGGATTCCAAAAATGCGCAGGTGCAGGCACTTCTCAATGACGCGCCGGTGCTGACGGATTATCTGGATGACGAATCTCGCCAACACTTTGAGCAACTGGGTGAACTTTTAACGCAAGCGGGTATCCCATTTACGGTGAATCCGCGTTTGGTGCGCGGCCTGGATTATTACAACCGTACGGTGTTCGAGTGGGTGACGACCAGTCTTGGTTCGCAGGGTACGGTGTGTGCGGGCGGCCGTTATGACGGCATGGTGGAACAGCTCGGCGGGCATGCCACACCTGCAGTCGGGTTTGCCATGGGGCTGGAGCGTTTGGTGCTGTTGGTGCAGTCTGTTAACCCGGATTTCGCAGCACTGCCTGGCGTGGATGTGTATCTGATTTCCTCCGGCGTCGTCACGCAGTCAGCGGCCATGCAACTGGCCGAAAAGCTGCGTGATGCGCTGCCGGAGCTGAAACTGATGACCAACTACGGCGGCGGCAATTTCAAGAAGCAATTTGCCCGCGCGGATAAATGGGGCGCTCGTATCGCGCTGGTGTTGGGCGAGAATGAAGTGGCTTCCGGTCAGGTGGTTGTGAAGAATCTGAGCAGCGGCGAGCAGGATACTTTGGCGCAGGCGGATGTTGCCGCGCGTCTGGCAACGTTACTGGATTGAGGAGAGAGACACCGTGGAAGTCTATACCACTGAGAATGAGCAAGTTGATGCGTTGCGCCGCTTCTTTATTGAAAATGGTAAAGCGCTGGCGGTAGGTATTGTGCTGGGTATCGGTGCCCTGGTCGGGTGGCGTTTCTGGCAGAATCATCAGTCTGAAGGAGCTATGTCCTCCTCGTTGGCTTACCAGCAGGCCAGTGAAGCGTTGGCAAAAGGGGATGCACCAGGCGTTTCAGCGGCGGAGAAATTCTCGAGCGAGAACAAAAATAGTTATGGCGTGTTGTCCTCCTTGCAACTGGCGCGCTATCACGCAGATAAA
This sequence comes from Symbiopectobacterium sp., assembly GCF_047692315.1. Lineage (GTDB taxonomy): Bacteria > Pseudomonadota > Gammaproteobacteria > Enterobacterales > Enterobacteriaceae > Symbiopectobacterium. The sequence goes on from NZ_JBLLJS010000021.1 coordinate 104,139, forward strand.
GGGGAGTTCGCTCAGGCGGAAACCCAATTGCGCACGGCATTGACGAAAACCAAAGATGTCGATTTGCAAGCATTGACGGCGCTGCGTCTGGCGCGTGTTCAAGTGCAGCAAGGCAAAGCGGATGACGCGTTGAAAACGCTGGATACCATCACGCAGGCGGGATGGGCTGCCATGGTGGCGGACGTGCGCGGTGATGCGCTAGTGAGCAAAGGCGATAACGCGGCCGCGCGCGCGGCGTATGACAAAGGGGTAGCGGCGAATCCGCCGCAGGCATTGCAGGCGTTGCTGCGTATGAAATTAAATAACCTGCCGGGCTAAGAGGAACGTCATGCAATTGCGTAAAACACTTGTGGTTGGGATGCTTTCTCTGGCTTTTTTGAGCGGATGTTCATTGTTTAGCGGCGAAGAAGACGTGGTGACCATGTCTCCGCTGCCCAAGGTAGAAAACCAGTTTACGCCGACCAAAGTCTGGAGCAGTTCTGTCGGGAGCGGCCTTGACGGGCACTATTCCAACTTGCGTCCGGCCTGGCAGGGCGATCGTGTCTTTGCTGCCGATCGCAAAGGGCTGGTGAAGGCGATGGATTTGGCGAATGGCAAAGAGCTGTGGCGCGCCGATCTGTCCACCAAACGTGGGCTTCTTTCTTCGCGTGAATCGGCGCTGCTTTCCGGCGGTGTGACAGTTTCCGGCGATCACGTATATGTCGGTAGCGAACGCGCTGAGGTATTTGCGCTCAATGCGGCAGACGGTACAATCGCGTGGCAAGCCACAGCGGCGGGTGAAGTGTTATCGCGCCCGGTGGTGAGCGATGGTGTGGTGCTGGTGCACACCAGTAACGGCATGTTGCAAGCGTTGAACGAAAGCGACGGAGCCATCAAGTGGACAGTCAATCTGGATATCCCGACGCTTTCACTGCGCGGTGAATCTGCGCCCGCAACGGCGTTTGGTGCCGCTATTGTAGGCGGTGACAATGGTCGTGTGAATGCGGTGCTGATCAACCAAGGGCAGTTGATTTGGCAACAGCGTATTTCTCAGCCGAGTGGCGCGACCGAAATCGATCGCCTGAACGACGTCGATACTACGCCAGTGGTTGCCGGTGAGTTGGTATATGCTCTGGGCTATAACGGCAATATGACCGCGCTGGATCTGCGCTCTGGCCAGATTGTGTGGAAACGTGAGCTGGGCAGCGTGCAGGATTTCATCATTGATGGGGATCGCATTTACGTCGTGGATCAAAACGATCGGGTGGTGGCACTCAGCACCAACGGTGGCGCTAATCTGTGGCGACAAAGCGATCTGCTGCACCGTAACCTGACCGGTCTAGCGTTGTACAATGGCTATCTGGTGGTGGGTGACTCCGAAGGTTACCTGCATTGGATCAATACTGCGGATGGCCGCTTCGTGGCGCAGCATAAAGTGGACAGCGCCGGTTTCCTGAGCGATCCGGTTGTTGCCAGTGACAAGCTGCTGATTCAGGCGAAGAACGGCGACGTATACGCAAAAAAGATCGTCTCTGGGCTGCACTACCTATGCAGAGCGCGCCTCGAAACGGCTCCTGAAGGTATCAGGGGCCGTTTCGTCTTTTAAATGTCAGCGGGCTGATTCGCTGTAACATGTTGAAATATAATTAATGAGGTTGTGAAATGATACCTGTCGTCGCGCTCGTTGGGCGCCCGAATGTGGGAAAATCTACCCTGTTTAACCGCCTGACGCGTACGCGTGACGCCCTGGTGGCGGATTTTCCTGGGCTGACGCGTGACCGTAAGTACGGTCGGGCTGAAGTGGAAGGGCAGGAGTTCATTATCATTGATACGGGCGGTATCGACGGCTCGGAAGAGGGCGTGGAAACCCGTATGGCGGGGCAATCGCTGGTCGCCATTGAAGAAGCGGATATCGTACTGTTTATGGTGGATGCGCGCGCGGGCCTGATGCCTGCGGACAAGGGCATTGCACAGCATTTGCGCAGCCGCGAAAAAGCGACCTTTTTGGTCGCCAACAAAATTGATGGCGTTGATGCCGACAGCGCAATGGCAGAGTTTTATGCGCTGGGGCTGAGGGAAGTGTACCCGATGGCGGCCTCTCACGGTCGCGGTGTGACGTCTTTGCTGGAAAACGTGCTGCTGCCTTATGCCAAAGAAGAAGATGAACCGGTTGAGCTGACGGAAGAAGAAGCCAATGCTGCCTATTGGGCGGGGCAATTGGGCGAAAATACCGAGGCTGAAGGAGAAGGGGAAATCGAAGATACCTTCGATCCGGAAAGCATGCCGATCAAACTGGCCATCGTTGGCCGCCCCAACGTCGGCAAATCGACCCTGACCAACCGCATTCTCGGCGAAGAGCGCGTGGTGGTGTATGGTATGCCGGGAACGACCCGTGACAGTATCTACATTCCGATGGGGCGCGATGGTCGTGAATATGTGCTGATCGACACCGCCGGGGTGCGTAAGCGCGGCAAGGTGACGGAAACCGTAGAGAAATTCTCGGTGATCAAAACGCTGCAAGCGATCGAAGATGCCAATGTGGTGCTGCTGGTGATCGATGCACGTGAAGGCATTTCCGATCAGGATCTCTCGCTGTTGGGCTTTATTCTCAATACCGGGTGTTCACTAGTTATTGCGGTAAACAAATGGGACGGGTTATCGCAGGAGATCAAAGAGCAGGTGAAAGAGATGCTCGATCTGCGCCTTGGCTTTATTGATTTTGCGCGCGTGCACTTCATCTCTGCACTGCATGGCAGTGGCGTAGGTAACCTGTTCGAATCGGTGCACGAAGCCTACACCTGCGCGACCAAGCGGGTCAGTACCGCGTTGTTGACGCGTATCATGCAAATGGCTTCTGACGATCACCAGCCGCCGCTGGTACGCGGTCGTCGCGTGAAGCTGAAATATGCGCATGCCGGGGGCTACAACCCACCGATTGTGGTGATCCACGGCAATCAGGTAAAAGACCTGCCGGATTCCTACAAGCGCTACCTGATGAACTATTACCGCCGTTCGCTGAACGTGATGGGCACGCCCATTCGTATTCAGTTCAAAGAGGGGGAGAACCCCTTTGCCGAGAAACGTAATACTCTCACGCCAAATCAGCTGCGTAAGCGTAAGCGCTTGATGCAACACATCAAGAAAGGTAAATAATCCGAATGGGGCAGAATCGATGATTCTCCATATTTTTATTATGGCCTTTGGCTGGCGATGACCGTTAACCCTCTATGAAATCGTAAGTTATGTCTTGGGGAAACCTGGAGTTTTACCTTTAATGTCACCATGCCCAACCTGTTTATTCTGCTAATTGGCATGGGGTTGCGCCTTTTGGGGCAGTTGGATGATGCCTTTTGCGATTCGGCAATGAAGTTGGTGTTTAATCTGGCGTTGCCTTTCCTGCTCTTTTTCAGCGTGGCGACCAGTCAACAGTCAATTGCCACGCATCTACCCATGATCTTGTATGGTGCAGTGGGCACCGTTACCACGTTTTTATTGCTCGAGTATGCCGCTGTTTATCTGATGAAAGATCCCCGTGAGCGCGGTATTTTCGTTCAGGGGGGGATTTCGATCCAACACGGGTATTATGGGGCTGGCTTTCACGGTGCGCGCCTATGGTGAGCAGGGGATTGCGGTAGGCTCGCTCTACCTGACCATCACCGTGATCTTGTTCAATGTGCTGTCAGTGATCACTTTAACGCGCAGCTTGCGGCGCGGTAAGGATGGTGGCAGCGTCAGCAAGAAAGCGCTGTTAACCAGTATTGCGACCAACCCGCTGATTATTGGGCTGTTACTGGGCGTGTGCTATTCCCAGTCTGGATTGGCGCTGCCCGAAGTGGTTCGGCAAACCGGTCAGCAGATCTCTTCTCTGGCGCTACCGTTGGCATTGTTGTGCGCAGGTGCAAGTCTGGATTTCAAGACCATGCTGCGTACCAGTAACGTTGCGGCGCCCTCGACTGTGGCTAAACTGGTGGTAGTGCCAGGCCTGCTTACACTCGGTGGCTGGCTGGTGGGTTTTCGTGGTGTGCAGTTGGGTATCATCTTTCTCTTTGCCTCAACCCCTACCGCAGCGGGCAGCTATGCTATGACACGGGCCATGGGCAGCAACGCCACGCTGGCAGCCAACATTATCGCCATGGCCACGGTAGGCTCATTTTTTGCAACGGCTTTAGGCGTTTATTTGTTACGCGTCTGGGGCATCGCTTAAGACTGAGAGGGAGAATCCGATGGAAACGTTGTGCCCGCATTGTCAACACACCATGAACCGGCGGCATGACAGTCAGTTTCAGTGCTCGCAGTGTCATCAACGTTTTGAACAACAAGCACGCTGCCCTGAATGCCAGCAGCCGCTACAAACGCTATCCGCCTGCGGTTCCGTCAGCTATTTTTGCCAACAGGGCCACGGTTTAATCTCTCGTCAACGCGTGCTGTTTAGCTACCTGCCAGTGCAGGAATAACGGCGGTGTTGAGCCGGCGGGAGGCGCTATGGCGCTTTCCGGCATGTACGTTTTTTGGCGTCTGGCGTGACCTGTGTGACCTGGCTTTCTACCCAGCCATCCTGCAATCGAGTTTTTAGCGTGTCGCCGGGGGTGGCTTGCGCAGTAGCGCGTAAAACTTGCCCGGATGGCGTGGTGGTCACGTTATAACCGCGAGCCAGTGTTTTTAGCGGACTGACGCCTTCCAGATGAGAGCAAACTTCACCTAACCGTTGCTTATTCTCGCTCAATTGGCGAGTGATCAGCCGTTGCAATTGATACTTCACATGTTGCAGGTGCTGTTGAGCACGGTGAATGAGTGAAAGCGGCTGCTGCTGCGTCAGCCTTTGCTGCAACCGTTCGCTGCGCAGGGTTGCGCGCCGAAGCTGCTGCTGCATACTTTCATCAAGCCGGCGGCTCAGGGTGATCAATTGATTAAGCTGACGCGCCAGGCGCAATTGCGGGTGCTGCTGCAAGCGATGATAGATCCGGGAGAAATCGCGCTGGCGCTGTGCCAGTGAATAATCCATCGCCATTTCCAGCCGCTGACGCTGTGCCTGTAGCTGGCGCAGCAGTTCGTTACGATCGCGACTGACCAACTCAGCCGCCGCCGACGGCGTAGGGGCGCGCAAGTCAGCGATGAAATCGGCGATAGTGACGTCGGTTTCATGGCCGACGGCGCTGACCACGGGAATTCGGCTGGCAAAGATGGCACGTGCCACCCGCTCATCGTTAAAGCCCCAGAGATCTTCCAACGAACCGCCGCCACGCCCAACGATCAATACGTCACATTCCTGCCGCTGGTTAGCAAGCTGAATGGCACGCACAATTTGCGGTGGAGCGTCTTCGCCCTGCACCTGACTCGGATAAATCACCACGGGCAGCGCCGGATCGCGCCGTTGTAGCACGTGCAGAATATCGTGAAGTGCAGCCCCGCTGGGTGAAGTGATGACACCGACGCTGTTGGCTGGGCGCGGCAGCACCTGCTTGAACTGCTGATCGAATAAACCTTCTGCGGCTAACCGCTGTTTTAGCTGTTCGAACTGCTGTTGCAGCAGGCCATCGCCCGCGGGCTGCATGCTCTCTGCCAGCAGTTGGTAATCACCGCGCGGTTCGTACAGAGTTATCGTGGCGCGTAGTAGCACCTGCTGCCCGTTTTGTGGACGGAACGTTACGCGTCGATTGCTAGTGCGAAACATGGCGCAGCGTACCTGAGTGCGCTCATCTTTCAGCGTAAAGTACCAGTGGCCTGAGGAGGGCTGGGAGAAGTTGGAAATCTCGCCGCAGAGCCAGATTTGCCCCATTTCCATTTCTAGCAGTTGTCTGACCGTTTGATTTAAGCGGCTGACGGTAAAAATAGCGGATGAAGGCGCTTGGGACATGGCGTTGGCTAACCCGATTTAGTGAGCGAGATCAAATTTCAAAACAGAGGGTTAATTAACCGATACTACCTTGCCTAAAAGGTTAATCAAGTTTTTTTATAAAAAAAATCTGGAGGCAACCGATTACGCTCTGTATAATGCCACGGCAATATTTTATCGCATCCCCACATGAGATATTGCCCATGCTACGTATTGCCAAAGAAGCACTGACGTTTGATGACGTCCTCCTGATCCCCGCTCACTCTACCGTTCTGCCGAACACGGTTGACCTTAGCACCCAGCTCACGAAGAACATTCGTTTGAATATTCCTATGCTCTCTGCCGCCATGGATACCGTTACGGAATCCGGTTTGGCCATTGCACTGGCGCAGGAAGGGGGTATCGGTTTCATTCACAAAAACATGTCCATTGAGCGCCAGGCAGAAGAAGTCAGTCGCGTGAAACGTCATGAAAGCGGTGTTGTTGTCGATCCACAAACCGTAACGCCAACCACCACATTGCGTCAGGTAAAAGAACTGACCGAACGTAACGGTTTTGCCGGTTACCCGGTGGTGACGGACGAGAACGAACTGGTGGGTATTATCACCGGTCGTGACGTGCGTTTTGTGACGGATTTGGAACGTCCGGTTAGCGCTGTGATGACGCCGAAAGAACGTTTGGTTACGGTGCGTGAAGACGAAGCGCGTGAAGTTGTGCTGCAAAAAATGCATGAGAAACGCATTGAGAAAGCGCTGGTGGTGGATGACAGCTTCCATCTGCTCGGTATGATCACGGTGAAAGACTTCCAGAAAGCAGAACGTAAACCTAACGCCTGCAAAGACGAGCATAGACGTTTGCGCGTCGGGGCTGCGGTGGGGGCGGGTGCAGGTAACGAAGAGCGTGTTGACGCGCTGGTTGCTGCCGGTGTTGACGTGCTGCTGATTGACTCCTCACACGGCCACTCGGAAGGCGTGTTGCAGCGCATTCGTGAAACGCGTGCCAAATACCCCGATCTGCAAATCATCGGCGGTAACGTGGCGACCGGTGCCGGTGCCAAAGCGCTGGCTGAAGCGGGCGTGAGCGCAGCGAAAGTCGGTATCGGCCCTGGCTCTATTTGTACTACCCGTATCGTAACCGGCGTAGGTGTACCACAGATCACCGCAATTTCCGATGCGGTGGAAGCACTTGAAGGTACTGGTATTCCGGTGATTGCCGATGGCGGTATCCGTTTCTCCGGTGATATCGCAAAAGCGATTGCCGCGGGCGCAGCCTGTGTGATGGTGGGCTCCATGCTGGCGGGTACGGAAGAATCTCCGGGCGAGATCGAACTCTATCAGGGCCGTGCGTTTAAATCTTATCGTGGTATGGGCTCTTTGGGTGCTATGTCCAAAGGCTCTTCTGACCGTTACTTCCAGAGCGACAATGCGGCTGACAAACTGGTGCCGGAAGGGATCGAAGGGCGTGTGGCTTACAAGGGCCGCCTGAAAGAGATCGCGCATCAGCAGATGGGCGGCCTGCGTTCCTGCATGGGGTTAACCGGGTGCGGCACCATTGATGCACTGCGCACTCAGGCTGAGTTTGTACGCATCAGCGGTGCGGGCATTCAGGAAAGTCACGTACACGATGTGACCATCACCAAGGAATCCCCGAACTATCGTATGGGTTGATTTGGCACAGGCCAATCTGCCGATGTGATGGCTGATTTGACAGAAACCCGGTAAACTTCGCCGGGTTCTCTTATTTTTTGCTCCTTAACGTATTTTGGAATGTGCCTCTCATGACAGAAAATATTCATCAACACCGCATACTCATTCTGGATTTTGGTTCGCAATACACTCAACTGGTTGCACGTCGCGTGCGTGAACTGGGCGTTTATTGCGAACTCTGGGCATGGGACGTTACCGAAGCACAGATTAGCGAATTCAATCCAAACGGCATCATCCTTTCCGGTGGACCGGAAAGCACCACCGAGTACAACAGCCCGCGTGCGCCGGAATATGTGTTCCAGGCCGGTGTGCCTGTGCTGGGCGTGTGCTACGGCATGCAGACCATAGCGATGCAACTGGGCGGGCACGTGGAAGGCTCCAGCGAGCGTGAGTTTGGTTATGCGCAGGTCGAAATCAAGGCGGAAAGCGCCTTGCTGCGCGATATTCAGGACGCACTGAGCGAAAGCGGCGCGCCGCTGCTGGACGTATGGATGAGCCATGGCGATAAAGTGACGGCCATTCCGTCCGATTTCGTTACCGTTGCCAGCACCGACACCTGCCCGTTTGCCATTATGGCCAACGAGGAAAAACGCTTCTACGGCGTGCAGTTCCACCCGGAAGTGACCCATACCCGTCAAGGGCAACGCATGCTGGAGCGCTTTGTGCGCGATATTTGCCAGTGTGATGCGTTGTGGACACCGGAGAAAATCATTGATGACGCCGTAGCACGCATTCGCGAGCAGGTTGGCAACGACAAGGTTATCCTTGGCCTTTCCGGCGGAGTGGATTCTTCCGTGACCGCAATGCTGCTGCACCACGCCATTGGCGATCGTTTGACCTGTGTGTTCGTGGATAACGGCCTGCTGCGTTTGAACGAAGCGGATCAGGTGCTGGAAATGTTCGGCGACCACTTTGGTCTGAATATCGTGCACGTGGCTGCGGAAGATCGTTTCCTGTCTGAACTGGCGTGTGAAAACGATCCGGAAGCCAAGCGTAAGATCATCGGTCGCGTATTTGTCGAAGTGTTCGACGAAGAAGCGAACAAGCAGACCGACGCGAAATGGCTGGCGCAGGGCACCATTTACCCTGACGTGATTGAATCCGCCGCGTCTAAAACCGGCAAAGCGCACGTGATCAAATCGCACCACAATGTGGGCGGCTTGCCGAAAGAGATGAAGCTGGGTCTGGTTGAGCCGCTGAAAGAGCTGTTCAAAGACGAAGTGCGTAAGATAGGTTTCGAACTGGGCTTGCCGTACAACATGCTGTATCGCCATCCGTTCCCCGGTCCGGGCTTGGGTGTACGCGTGCTGGGCGAAGTGAAGAAAGAGTATTGCGATCTGTTACGTCGCTCTGATGCAATCTTCATCGAAGAACTGCACAAAGCCGACCTGTATCACAAGGTGAGTCAGGCCTTTACCGTGTTCCTGCCAGTACGCTCCATCGGTGTGATGGGTGATGGTCGTAAATACGACTGGGTAGTCTCGCTGCGTGCCGTCGAAACCATCGACTTTATGACCGCACACTGGGCGCACCTGCCGTATGACTTCCTGGGCCGCGTTTCCAACCGCATCATCAACGAAGTGGATGGCATTTCCCGCGTGGTGTATGACGTGTCCGGCAAGCCGCCAGCGACGATTGAGTGGGAATGATCCCCGGCAACCGTACCTAAGCCTTGCAGCATGATGTTAGCGGAGAATGTCTTGTGACATTCTCCGCTTGCTTTACGACGCACTACTCTTAATCTCTTCGTTCAAACTAACAATACTTCACTATGCCGTTGTTAGAGATTAGGGTTAACTTTACTGATTAAGACTTCCGCACTAATACCCTTTATCGTCCCGTGGGATGAATATTCCCAGACTATCCAGTTACCCTTTGCCCCAGGGGTAAAGGGTAACTGGATAGTCTGGTTGTGTTCTCCAATGCTCAGGCCAAATTTTTATTTTCCGAAAGAAATCATCATGCAACTCCCATGCAACGATATTCTTCTAGGTATCAATATTGGTTTTAATGTATAGATTATTAGTATAGACAGGAATATCAGAATCAATAATACGTTGTATTAGATCGGCAAGGTTGTTGGCCATTTCATTTTTTGTGGCAGTCTTATTACCCCCACTTTTATTATATACTTCAAAAGCAAAAGAATCTTTGTTGGTAAACCCAGCCTCTTTTAAGGTGTTAATTATCGTTCTCGCCTGTGCTTCTGGAGTGTTTGATTTAGCACGGAAAATATGCCAGGCCCCAGAGGGAATGCCAGCAATTCTGGATTTTTGGAAATTTTCAGAAAAAGTCGGGTCAATATAAGTCTCACCTTCTCCCAAGCGAGAAAACGCCATTTTGACACCATCCTCTTTTACCTTGTTCCACTCAATAGTTCCCTTGGAATCTGGAGATGGCAATAACTTTATCGTTCATAATAATTCCTCTCTGTTTATGTGTGTCATATTTTTGTTGAGTTTCAATGTGATGATGAGATTAACTCGTCCAGGTAATGACTCCTAATTTTTTGGACAACAATCAGAGAGAATTTTATTAAACTGTATATCAACCATCAGGGAATAAATGCGGTGCTTAATACAAAGACGACCGCAATTTCCCTGATTTATTAAGGCTTATTTATGCAGCGACAATCCCTTGATGGCCTTATCCACTCCCTTTTTCGGGCCGCGCATCGCCAAACCAACGAGATTAAGGGTATTGGCGTCTTCGGCCATGAATACCTCGCGATTAGCGTCATCATGGCCAGTTGAGAACATGGCGTGGACGTAAAGAATCAGCGTGAGCTCGCGTTCGAGCCCTTTGCGATGTGCCGTTTGCAACCCGTCAAGGTCAGCTTCAAAAATAAGCATCGGCTGCCCCGAGATATTGCCGTAGTGGCGCCCCAGTGAATCCACATAGGGCGCTCCCATAATATCAGGGTGAGGTTGATGAAGTTTATCAAGATCGTAAACGTGACCATTGTCTGCGTATTGCTGCTGTCGTTTTGGCAAAGTTGGGCACACTCGATGCGCGGTGGTGAAGCGCTGAGCGGGTAGGGATGGTGGTCCGCTCGGCGTGATTCTGCGGGCGTCGCGCCCGATCCGGTGCGCTGGCGCGATACCGCCATTGTTCAGGTGTATGCCGCACCGACCTATGGCTGGCGTGGTCTGGTGGCGGTACACCCCTGGATTATCCTGAAAGCCAAGGGGGAAACGCGCTATCGGCGTTACGAAGTGATCAGTTGGGGAAGCGACAATGTGGTTCGCCTGAATTACACGCTACCAGACGGGTTTTGGTACGGCGCGACGCCAAAACTGCTGGTTGAACATCGTGGTGAGGCAGCCCAGGCGATGATCCCGCAGATCGATGCAGCAATCAAAAGCTATCCCTGGCCGCAAACCTATCGTGCCTGGCCTGGACCGAACAGCAATACCTTTCTCGCGCATATTGGTCGTGAAGTGCCCGCTTTGAAGCTTGATATGCCGGTCAACGCCATCGGCAAGGATTATCGTTCAATTGCGAACCCTGTGGGGTTGGCCCCCTCTGGCAGTGGCGTTCAGGTCTCTGTTCTGGGGGGCTCTGGGCGTTACGCTGGCGCTGGAAGAAGGGGTAGAAGTGAATCTGCTGGGCGTCGACTTTAATCCGCCAGCATTACGCCTGCCTTTCATTGGTCGATTAGGTTTTGACAATGTCGATCAGCATCAGGAACTCTGACGGTGAAGGCGTGGTGTGATAGCCGGTGTACCCTGCGGAGAGCACCCCGCTATGGGTGCTCAATAATCATTATCGCGCAGGTATCCTTCTCCAATGCTTCGAAGGTGTGTGGCCCATCTGCGGCATAGCTGATGTAGTCACCTGCGTTAAGCTCAATCTCATGTCCCTCAGGACCAAGCATGGCACGCCCACTGCTTAGCATGACATGTTCTAGCGTGACGGGTTGATGGGGGCCAGATCGGCGTACACTTCCCGGCTGCGCTGTCACGCGATAGATATCGCGTTGCATCCCCCTCGGACAGACGGCGAGCAGTGTCACAAAATAATGTGCCTGCTCAGCGGCTACGATTTCTCCCTCATGCGCACGGATCACCTGTACACGGGGCTGCGGTGCTGCAATCAACTGTGTTACCTGCACATCAAGTGCCATCGCCAGCGCCCACAGCGTTTCCAGACTGGGATTACCGCTGCCTGATTCCAATTGGGATAGCGTAGATTTTGCGATACCGGCACGTTTGGCCAGTTCACTGACGGAAATACCTATCCGCTCGCGTTCACGTTTTACCGCTATGGCAAGAATACCAATAGGCGTTGACGAGAGTTGCATGTCGTTCTCCATAAAAAACGATCGTTCTTTTTGACAGTTGATGATGCGATGGCCATTATACCACGCGTTCTTTTTGTCGAACAATCGTTCGTTATGTGGTTTTCTTCTGTGCGGGGTAACATGTATGGCATCTGATCAACGTGCCGAGTGGGAGGCGGGATCACTAAAGATGGCGATTGCCATGATCATTTCAGGAACTGTGGGATGTTTTGTGTTAGCCACAGACTTACCTGCGTTAACTGTCGTCTTTTGGCGCTGTGCATTCGGAGCGATAGCCATGGCGATGTTCTGTGCTGCGCAAGGTCTTTTGCGTCGTGGAATTCTTTCGCGCAGGCAGTTTTACTGGGTTATTTTAGGCTGCATTACTCTGACGCTGAACTGGGTTTGTCTGTTTACCGCGTATGCACAAACCTCTATTGCAGTCGCAACAGTAACCTACCACGTACAGCCGTTTATTTTGGTTGCTCTAGGGGCAGTGTTGTTCAATGAAGTGCTTACACTTCATAAGCTCGGGTGGATGGTCATTGCCTTCTTCGGTGTGATGCTGATTATGTTGGGAGGTCAGTTCCAGGATCAGGATTCCGGCCAATACTTCTATGGGATAGGCTTTGCATTGGCTGCTGCATTTTTTTTACGCCATCACAACAGCGATTACCAAGACATTGCGCGATGTACCTCCTTGCCTGATGGTCTTTATTCAGTTAGGGGTTGGTTGCGTGATATTGCTGCCTTTTGTCTCGCTGCCCACTGCACCCTCTGTCAGCTACGTTTGGGGGCTGCTGTTAGTGATTGGCTTTGTGCATACTGGCCTGATGTCTGTGCTACTTTATAGATAGCGCGGTACAAAAAATTCCGACAATATTGGTCGGCGGACTCGCTTTTATCTACCCTGTCGTGGCCATTTTGGTCGATGCTTGGGTGTTGCGTCGACCATTGAATGTGTGGCAATTGACTGGAACCCTGATCGTTCTGGCTGCGGTTGCCGGCATTAATTTCCGGTGTCGTTTTTTCCCCAGAGACGTCAGCTCTAATCTTCCTCATTAACGCGTTATGCTGGCCTGCGTTAAAATTGACCAAGGTCAGCATCAGGTATGGCGGGTTTAGGCTACGATGCGGCACCATCGCGATATTTTCTCGCTAAAGGGTATGAGTTTTCAGGATGAAAACAGGATGCATGAATGTGCAGGCGGTTTAGTTTTATAACAGGGGGAACGTTCAATGTTAGATCATTTAAGTGTTCCGGTGACAGATATTCATCGCAGTCGGCAGTTTTATGAAAGTGCACTGGCACCGTTAGGTTATCGTCTGATTAAAGATTTTAATCATGCGGTAATTTTTGGCGTGTTGGAAGGATATGGAAAGTCCAGCGATCCTGGCGGCGAATTTTGGATCTATCAGGGAAAAGCATTACCTTGCCCGGCGACACATTTTGCTTTTAGTGCTGCCTCGCGTGAAGTTGTTGATGCTTTTTATCTGGCGGCAGTCGCGGCTGGTGGACAAGATAATGGTAAGCCGGGAATTCGAGAGCATTACCATGCCCATTATTATGCGGCGTTTGTGCGCGATCCTGATGGATATAACATTGAAGCCGTTTTCCATCGTAGTATTGCGCCTTAGCGTTATCACTTCATATGTTGGCGATAGGGATCGAAGGAAATCGGATCCTGATTGCTACGCATGCTAATACATCTGCGGTATTAATTTATCGTCATTTTTAATCGGGTCTTTTAGTGGCGAAAAGTTTTTGTCACGGAAAGTATGAACGAAAGGCGTGATAAAGATCGCGGATGGGTAAAGATATGTATGGAGTACGGCTGCACTCCATGTATAACAGGACAAGTGATGCGCGCTAATACGGCAAGGAAGAGAGCAAATTAAATCTCAAAATCTTCCAGCGTTTTGCTTCCGCCATCAATGGCTTCACGAATTGCTTTTGGTGTACGGCCTTGGCCGGTCCAGGTTTGTTCCGTGCCATTCTCATCAATATATTTATATTTCGCCGGGCGAGGATCGCGTTTGGCCTTGGCCGGTTTAGATTTCACGCTCTCCAGCAGCTCTGCCGGATCAATACCGTCTTCAAGAAGCTGTGCACGAATGGCATCCAGTTTTGCCAAACGTTCTTCCTGCTCTTTCTGAATTTTGCTGTCTTCTTCGCGACGCTCTTCCACAATTGCAGTGAATTTGCTTAACAGCTCTTCCAGGGTTTCAAGATCGGTATCTCGGGCCTGAGCGCGAAGAGAACGAATATTACTTAGCATGTCAAAACTCATCATGGTGTTCCTTTAAAAGAAGAGACATTATTAGCTTACAAGATATTTTTTGATTTTCCAATATACACCAGATGTGTCGGCATGAAATATTTTTTTATAGTGACTTGTGTAAAAAAATGCGTAACGGGAGGAGTGAGTAAAGCGGGCGTGTTAATCGTAAGGTGGTTAATAACTCTACAACCAGTGGTTGCCTCTATTTATTATTCATAACTGTACCAACCATACTTTAGGTTAGTTGTACGCTAGCGACATTGGCATAGCGAATCGCCCAACAGTGCCAGCCTATCTGGACGCTCTCATTTTAGGTCTCTTCATGATGCTAATTATTTAAGGGTATAAAACGTAAATGAGAAGAATATAATGCCAATCTGACATACACCGGTATGAAGGTGGCTGCGGTAGGCAAGTGCGAACAGCCATACCGTTTTGCTTTCATTTCAATCGGGATTGAAAGAATGTCTGCGTGGCAGGTACCCTCTGACTTTACGAGAATACAAACCAATTTACACATGTGCGTTTGGTGATTATCCTGAATATGTTTTGCTGTGACAGTAACTCGGCAAATGTATGTTGCGATGACTCGGGGTGCCCTTCTTGGTGAAGGCTGAGAAATACCTGTACCACCTGATCTGGATAATGCCAGCGTAGGGAAGTCTCGGTATTCCGATCGGCTACCGTCTTCTTGCACGTCGGTTGGGAGTAATGATGAACGACCTGCCCACCGATTTTTCTGCTGCCCAAGTGGCGGCAGTCTTGCACGATTTCTCAACGGCTTCGCCGTTAGTCCATTGCCTGACCAACGATGTGGTCCAGTCCTTTACCGCCAATGTATTGCTGGCACTTGGTGCATCTCCTGCGATGGTAGTGGATCCCAGCGAGGCAACACAGTTTGCTGCGCTGGCCGATGCGCTTCTCATCAACGTGGGGACATTAGAGCGAAGCCGAGCCGATGCGATGCTGGCAGCGGTACACAGCGCTAATCAGGTATGGAAACCCTGGGTGCTGGATCCCGTTGCGGTTGGCGGATTGCGTTTTCGAACCGATTTTGTGCGCGAACTGCTGCCTTGCAAACCGGCGGCGATTCGTGGCAACGCATCGGAAATTATCGCGTTGTCTGGCGTTGCTTCGCAAGGACGAGGGGTTGATAGCGTAGACGCCTCCTTTACCGCCATCCCGGCCGCGCGTGAACTGGCGACACGTTGGTCAACCGTGGTGGCGGTGACGGGGGAGGTGGATTACGTGACGGACGGTACTCGCATTTGGGCGGTGAACGCGGCGGCCATCCGGTGATGACGCGCGTTGTCGGCACCGGGTGTGCACTCTCGGCGGTGGTTGCTGCATTCTGCGTGCGCGGTGAGGATGTCCTGTCTCAGGTTGCGACGGCCTGCGCAGTTATGGCGCGGGCTGGAGAGCGTGCCGCCGAGCAGTCCAACGGGCCGGGCAGTTTTACGCCGGTGTTTTTGGATGCGCTTGCGCAGTTGCGTCAGGAGGCACAGGCATGAGCGTTATAAAAGAAAAGGCTCCCCGAATAAATACGCTAACGATAGCGGGCACCGATCCTAGCGGCGGCGCGGGGATCCAGGCCGGTCTGAAGACCTTCTCTGCCCTGGGTGCCGATGGCACCAGTGTGATCACCGCGCTGGTGGCGCAAAATACTCAGGGGGTGCAGTCGGTTTATCGTATTGAACCTGATTTTGTGGCGGCTCAACTGGATTCAGTACTGAGCGATGTGCGTATCGACAGCGCAAAGATCGGCATGCTGGCGCAGAGTGATATTGTGGAAGCGGTCGCTGAGCGCCTGCAACGTTATGCGGTACCTTATATTGTGCTGGATACGGTGATGCTGGCGAAAAGTGGCGATCCTTTACTGGCACTTGAAGCCGTTGCCGCTATTCGCCATACGCTGTTGCCTCGCGTTTCACTCATAACCCCTAATCTGCCGGAAGCGGCGGCGCTGTTGGCTTGCAATGTGGCGACGACGGAAACGGAGATGAAAGCGCAGGGGCAATGGTTGTTGGAACCGGGATGTCAGGCGGTATTGATGAAGGGAGGCCACTTGAGCGAAGCGGAGAGCCCAGACTGGCTGTTTCAACGTGGGCAGGCTCCGCGGCGCTTTTGCGCACCACGCGTCAATACGCGCCACACGCATGGCACGGGTTGTACACTGTCTGCGGCGCTGGCAGCGCTGCGTCCCCGTCATCACGATTGGGAAAATACCGTTCAGGAGGCGAAAAATTACCTCCAGCATGCATTACTGGCGGCAAATTCACTGGAAGTGGGGCTGGGGATTGGGCCGGTGCATCATTTTCATCAATGGTGGTAAACATTACGCTTAAGATTGTCGGCGGGCGGTCAGTCGCCGACATGTCTGTTGGGTGACCGCCAGATCAGAAAGAGATGATCCTGGCGGTAAACCTGTTTAGCAGCAGTAAGCGGCACAACAGAACCGATACGATAAACACCAATACCAGCAAAACAAATTTCAGGTTAACGTAGTTGAAATCATATAGCGTGCTAATGAAATAAAATACGCTGTAATGGACAATATAGACGCCTATCATTGCCGGGCCGATAAACTCGACGACGTACGTTATAAATTTGTTTTTTTATAGTGATATTCTCAAACACAATGAATAATGCCAGACACATGGCCAGCAGATGCACATGTTCCAGAATGAGCCACGGTGTGACAATATTCTGAGCGTGGGTTGACAGAAAGCGTTCGTAAAAGAACATCGAAATACCAACGGGTACCACCATCATGCGGGCCAGCCAGATGATGCCGGGCTGGTGTGTAAACAGCCTGCCAGCGGGGGGTTCCCAACATTCTTCCCAGAATATAGTAACCGCCCCATATCCATATAAATGAGTAGCTGTGTATAAATAGCGGGTCATCGCGCATATCTAATGGGCTGAATATATCGAACAGAAAGATAATAGCGAACAAGCTCGCAAAAAATGCCAATGTCATTTTTACATTATGCATTGCTTTAATAATAAGGGGGTAGATGATATAAATTATCCCAATGGTTAACATTATTCCATTTTGCAGGATATATCCCTGTTGAATATATTGAAATGTAATCAATAACAGGATAATATTCCAAAATACGATGATGAATACCACGTTTTTTATTTTTATCCTGACCTCTTTTCTTGTCAGGTTATCGATATTATCAAAACAACAAATTAGCATAAAAAATAATGGATTAGCTATTGTTGATAAAAAGTAAAGCACGCTCATGGCGTTAGCATTAATAAAACATTCGTTAACACAAAGTTGACTGGTTGAGTAAAATGTGACGGCGGCAAAACAACTCAAGCTTTTCAAGGCGTGTTGGCTGACATCTCTGAGCATGGCGCATTCACCTTTGGCCGTAAGTCCTATGGTTATGTTACTGTTTTTACTAAAGATAAGAGTAGTGTTAAAACGGTTAGCCGCCTAGTGATAGATTAATGCAAAGCGCGTCGCCACCGCGTTTATCTCGATACTCACCTTATTTTACTTCATGATTTTTAATGTTTTTAGTGGTGCAGAGTAATCAATATCCTAATTTTTTCGGATTGATGAGTGTCGTCTGGATATTGCGACTTTTTCTAATATTATTGAAGTGATAGCAATAATAAATAGGAGTGAGTGCCACTCACTACGCTCAAATCAGATATTTCCCTTAACGAAATCTTGTTGTTTGTATCCTTACAGAAAAAGAGTAGGTCAGAAAATTAATACTCTTCTATAGCCCATCACATCAATATCCTTGTGTCAGGAAGGAATACCATGGCGAGCTCATCAGTAAATAAGCTGTCCTTATGGTCTCTCACGGCGTTGGTCGTGGGATCCATGATTGGTGCTGGAATATTTTCATTACCGGCGACATTTGGACGCGCAACCGGGGGATTTGGTGCCATTATCGCATGGTGCATCGCGGGCGGCGGCATGTTAATGTTGACATTTGTTTTTCAGTCTCTGGCGCAGCGTAAACCCGATCTTGATTCTGTAGTATTTATTTATGCGAAGGAGGGATTTGGTGATTATCTGGGGTTTGCCTCTGCATTAGGGTTCTGGGCAGGAACCTGTATCGGCAACGTCTCCCATTTCGTGCCGATTATCGCGTTTGTCGGGGTGCTGATCTTCGCGTTCCAAAGTGACATCTTCATACAAAACTTCTGGGGTTCTCCGGCGACTGCGCCCGTGACGCCCGACCTTGAGCACCTTAACGATTATGGCTATGTCGGTCATGCGGCGGCAGCGATTATGCCGGCTCAGGAGCCTGAATCTCTGTTCAGTCAAATTCGCAGCACCATGTTGGTGACCGTTTTTGTGTTCCTGGGAATTGAAGGTGCCAGCGTCTACTCCCGCTATGCCAAAGAACGCCGTCATGTGGGAATTGCCACCGTGATGGGGTTCATCGGCGTATTAGGGCTGTTGGTGCTGATCACGCTGCTCTCCTACGGCGTGCTGCTGCGACCGGAATTGGCTGGCATGCGCCAACCCTCAATGGCGGGCGTGTTGGAAGCTGTAGTGGGGCCCTGGGGGCGCGTCTTCATCAGCGTGGGTCTGATCGTTTCTGTCCTCGGTGCCTATCTGTCCTGGTCACTGCTGGCTGCCGAAGTGCTGTTTTCTGCCGCGAAGCACCAAAGTATGCCGAAAGTCTTCATGACGGAGAACAAGCATGCTGTTCCCTCTGCTGCTGTGTGGCTTACCAATATCACCATTCAGGTGTTCCTGATCCTGATGTTGTTTAGCCAGTACGCTTTTCAACTGGCGATCGAACTGACCAGTTCGTTAACGCTTATCCCGTATTTATTGGTGGCTGCCTACGGACTGAAACTGGCCTGGACGGGGGAAACGTATGAAACCGACAAGCGCGATCATCGCAAAGATCTCACATTTGCGCTCCTTGCCACGCTATATGCCCTGCTGATGCTGTACGCCGGGGGGATGAAATACCTGCTGCTGTCAGCCGTGATTTATGGGCCCGGCACCGTGTTGTACATCATGGCTAAGCGGGAGCAGCGGGTTGCGCTGTTCAATAAAACTGAGCTTGGGCTTTTCGCTATCGTTATGGTCGCCGCCATTGTTGCAATCTACAGCATTGCGACAAGCATTATTACTATCTAAGTGAGGCTGCTTATTATATCGACAAAAAAGAAGTCCGAAAAGAAATATGGCGTGCATTCGGAAGTCGGGAAATTGCATAAAGTAATGGTGTGCGCACCAGGCAAAGCACACAATCGGCTCACCCCGAGCAACTGCGATGAACTGTTATTTGATGATGTGCTATGGGTTGAACGCGCCAAGCGCGACCATTTCGATTTTATGACCAAAATGCGCGAGCATGGTGTCGATGTGGTGGAAATGCATAACCTGCTGGTGGAAACGGTCGCACTGCCGGAAGCGAGAAAGTGGATTCTTGATCAGCAGATTGTGCCGGATGAAGTCTCTCTGGGCATTCTGAACGAAACCCGCAGTTTTCTGGATGGGCTGGCACCGCGCGCCTTGGCCGAAGTGTTGATTGGCGGTTTGTCGACCATAGAACTGGCGAAAGAAGGCTATGCCGATCACGAAGAGCTCAATCTGATCCGCGATGCTGCGGGCATTACCGAATATTTGCTGCCGCCGCTGCCGAACACGCTTTATACCCGCGATACCACCTGCTGGATCTACGGCGGCGTAACCTTAAACCCGCTTTACTGGCCTGCTCGTCACGAAGAAACCATTCTGACTACCGCCATCTATAAATTCCACCCGGATTTTGTCGGTGCGGATTTCAATATCTGGTACGGCGACCCCACCAAACACCACGGTACCGCAACCCTGGAAGGGGGCGATGTAATGCCGATTGGTAATAAAACGGTGTTGATTGGTATGAGTGAGCGAACCTCGCATCAAGCTATCACGCAACTGGCAGCCTCGTTGTTTGCCAATAAAGCCTCGGGCGTTGAGCGGGTGATGATTGCGGCGATGCCGAGATTGCGCGCTGCCATGCATCTGGACACGGTGTTTACCTTCTGCGATCGCGATGTGGTGACCCTTTACCCTGCCATTGTGAACCAGATTCGTACCTTCTCTTTGCGTCCGGATGATGGCCCTACGGGGATGAAACTGTATCGCGACAAGGGCACCTTTGCGGAAGCGATCGTGGGCGCGTTGAACCTCAAGAAACTGCGCGTGGTGGAAACAGCTGGTAATGATTACGACACCGAACGTCAGCAGTGGGACAGCGGTAACAACATGGTGGCGCTGTCTCCTGGTGTGGTACTGGCCTACGATCATAATACCAAGACCAACACCCAACTGCGTAAGGAAGGCGTCGAAGTTATCGAAATCGTCGGCAGTGAATTGGGGCGTGGGCGTGGCGGCGGTCACTGCATGACGTGCCCGATCATTCGCGAACCTGTGGATTATTAATGCCACCTCATCAGGCGCTCCGGCGGAGCGCCTGATGAACACGCACTGTCAGTGCACGAGATGTTTATTCTAACCAGGTGCCAGGCCTGATTTACCTTTCTGCTATGGCGATGACGTAGCGGCGCGTGAATCTGATCCGAAGAGATTGCATCGTGAAAATAAAATTTATCGTTGTTTTGCTTCTCGCGTTTTTTATTTCTGCTTGTGACAGGGAGGCGCCCGAGAAAAGTATTACGGTACGGCCAGTGAGTATTCTGGAAGTGAGTAACAGCACACAACAAGGAGTGCGTATCTTTCCTGCCAGAATTATTGCTGGCGACAGAACGGAGTTGGCCTTTAAACGTCCCGGACAATTAGAACGGTTGTTGGTCCGAGAAGGCAAATCGGTCAAACAAGGGCGGAGCTTAACAGCAACGATGCGCGGCTGCGCTTACAGGATCGTCAGGCCACCTTTAACCTGTCTCAAACCCAATTTAGCCGTTACGCGGCGCTGAGTGAGCGCCACATTGTTGCGCGTGCTGAACTGGACGTGCAGCGGGCCGCTCGTGACTCGGCACAGGCCGCGTTGAAACTGGAGAAAGAAGAGCTGGACGATACGATAATCCGGGCACCGTTTCCCGGTGTAATCGCCATGGTTAACGCCCGAAATTATCAAATTGTCGCAGCTGGGCAATCTATTGCTACCTTGAACGCGTTGGAATTGCTGGACATGGAATTCAGCATCCCCGAAAGCCTTTTTATTCTCATCGATGCCAACAACGCCAAATATCAACCTGTCGTCGAATTGAACAACCTGCCTGGACGTGAGTTTGTGGCCAGCTACAAAGAGCACACCGCGCAAACGGTGTCGGGCGTGCTGACCATGCCGCGTCCACAAGATATCCCTCTGTTGTCAGGCATGAGTGGCAGGGTGAAGATCAACTTGGGGAATCTTCCCGGCAGCACCGCAGCAATGGCGGTGGTTGTGCCGGTTGAAGCAGTATTCAATCCAGATACCAGCGCTGAACATAAACCGCATGTGTGGGTCGTTAATGAACGTGATGGCAAGCTGTTTGTGACCTCGCGCCAGGTTGAACTGGGCCAACTGACCGCCAATGGCATTCAGGTCGTTTCCGGGTTGTCGCAAGGTGAGCGGATCGTGGCAGCCGGCACCCGTGAACTAACGCCAGATCAGGAAGTGCGTGCATGGGTTCGTGAGCGAGGTCTCTAATGAAACTGACAGAGAGCTTTATCAACAACGGCACTCGCATCTGGCTGTCGATTATCTTGTTGGGCATAGGCGGCGTCATTGCGTTCCTGAATATTGGCCGATTGGAAGACCCTGCGTTTACCATCAAAACGGCGGTGGTAGTTACCCGTTATGACGGTGCTTCTGCGCAGCAGGTCGAGGAAGAGGTTACCTTACCGCTGGAGAATGCCATTCAGCAGTTGCCCTACATCGATAACATCTCCTCGATTTCCAGCGTGGGGTTGTCGCAAATTACCATCAATATCAAAGCCCAGTACGGGCCGGATGATTTACCACAAATCTGGGACGTGCTGCGGCGTCGTATTGGCGATGCGGCGCGCCAACTGCCACCCGGTGCCAGCCCGCCTTTCGTCAATGATGATTTTGGCGATGTGTATGGCTACTTCTTTTCTCTGTATGGCGATGGCTATTCCAATCAGGAATTGCGTAACTTCGCTGAGGTATTACGCCGCGAGTTGGTGGTGGTGCCGGGGATCGGGAAAGTGGCGATCGTGGGGATTTTGCCGGAAGAAGTGCAAATAGAAATCTCCCGTGCGCAGATGACCGCTGCCAATATCGTGCCGCAGCGCTTGTATGATTTGCTCAGTCGGCAAAATGTAGTCTCCAATGCCGGTGAACTCCTGGTTGGCAGCGAATCGATCCGCTTGCACCCCACCGGTGAGTTCGACAATGTGCAAGAACTGGGCAATCTGTTGATCAGCGAGCCAGGCAGCCCGCGCAGCGTCTACCTGCGTGATATTGCCACCATCAGCCAAGGGGTGACGCACTCACCTAACAATATCTACCCGCGCCAATACCCAGCCAGCGCTCTCCGTCGGGGTTTCCTTTGCCCCCAACGTGAATGTGATCGTGGTGGGTAAAACGCCATCAAGGCACGGTTGGTTCAACTGGAGGCTGAGCGGCCAGCAGGTATGGCATTAAATGTGTTTTACGACCAATCCCATGAAGTCGAGGGGGTGGTAAATGGTTTTATCATGAGCTTCCTTATGGCGCTGGCGATTGTGATCGGCACACTGCTGATTTTTATGGGGGTTCGCGGCGGTCTGGTCATTGCTGCTTCACTGGCGCTGAACGTGCTGGGTACGCTGCTGATCATGAAACTGCTGAATATCGAATTGCAGCGCGTTTCGCTCGGGGCGCTGGTGATTGCGCTCAGTATGCTGGTGGATAACGCCATCGTGATTGTTGAAGGCGTGTTGGTCAGTCGGTAGCGCGGTGCAACGGCGATGGATGCGATCAACCGCGTTATGAAGCAGACCATGTTCCCGCTGCTGGGCGTGACCATTATTGCCGTGCTGGCGTTTGCGCCTATTGGGTTGTCTAACGATTCTACTGGGGAGTATTGTAAATCGCTGTTTCAGGTGCTGCTTATCTCGCTGATGCTGAGTTGGTTTACCGCGCTGACGCTAACGCCTGCGTTCACCAAATGGGCGTTTGAAAAGCAGAAAATGGCACCGCAACACCCTGATGCTCCGGTAAAAAAACCCTATGACGGTTGGCTGTTCCGTGTCTATCGTTCTTTACTGGGTAAGTTGCTCAACCAGCGTGCGCTGACGCTAACATTATTGGCAGGCTTGTTAGTGGCGGCGGTGGTCGGTTTTGGCAGCGTGCGACAAAGCTTTTTCCCACCGTACTAACACGCCTATCTTCTTTGTCGACCTCTGGTTGCCCTACAGTACCGATATCGCCTATACCGAGAAGATCGCGGCGGAGGTAGAAACGCACATCAATGCGCAACCCGGCGTCGACAACACCATGGTAACGGTAGGGCAGGGAGCGCTACGGTTTATGCTCACTTACAACGCCCAGCGGCAATACGCCAACTATGCGCAGATACTGGTGCGTACGGACGCGCTAAATCAGATCCCCTCCTTAATTGGCGATATTGAGGCTTATATACGTGCCAACTACCCGGAGGTGAAGGGGCAAGCGAAACGCATTATGTTTGGACCATCCAATAACAGCTCTATTGAGGCACGGTTTATCGGTAATGATCCCACAATACTGCGTTCTTTGGCGGCCGAAGGCAGAGCATGGCGGCCGAAGGCAGAGCAGGTGGCGAGTGCCGATCCGGATTCTGATGGCATCATGCATGACTGGCAGGAGAGCAGCAAGGTGATTCGTCCGCAGTTTTCGGATTACCTTGGGAGAGAGTTGGGGGTAGACAAACGTGAGATCGACAACACCTTGCGGATGAGCTTTGGCGGTATCAACGTGGGGTTATACCGTGACGGTACAAGGTTAATGCCTATCGTACTGCGCACCCCGGGATGCGGAACGGTTGAATGCCGACAGGCTCAATGACGTGATGATCTGGAGTCAGGCGCGACAAGCATTCATTCCGATCGATAACGTGGTCAGTCGCTTCACGACCGAATGGGAAGATCCATTGATCATGCGTCGCGACCGCACCCGTACGCTTACGGTACAAGCCGATCCCGCGTCGCAGAGTGGAGAAACCTCCGCCGAGTTGCTGGCGCGCATCAAGCCCGATATTGATGCTATTGCTCTGCCGCATGGATACCGCCTCGAGTGGGGGCGGCGACTATGAGAGCACCAAAGAGGCACAAGCTGGGCTGTTCACCAGTTTACCGTTTGCTTTTATTATTATGTTTATCATCACCGTGCTGATGTTCAGTTCCGTGAAACATGACATCGCCATCTGGCTTACCGTACTAGCCAGGTAGCGTGCTACCTGGCTATGTCATTTATCCTCATGATGTAAGTTGCGCGATGAAATAATGTCAAAACGTTATGAGTAAAAACGGGGCTTAGTGTGGTAAAAAACACATCTATGACATGACAACGACTGACGGCGCACGCCTCAGCGGCATAATAACGACATCTGCCTGCCGTACCCTTGCAGGAGCCATGCCATTGTGCTGCATGGTGCGTTGATGATGTAAGGTAAATACCTATGGATGAAGGACTGCATATGCCGGGTTCTGCGCGCGGGCTCAAAGTGGCGAAAATGCTTCAGACGATACTCAATATTGGGTTATTGCTGCTGGCGACCATTCTGGTGATTTTCCTAATGAAGGAGACATTTCATCTGGCGCAAGTGCTGCTGATCAGCAGTGAAAAAGATTCTTCTTTTCAGCTTATTGAAGGGATTGTTATCTACTTCCTCTATTTTGAGTTCATTGCGCTCATCGTGAAGTATTTTCAGTCGGGCTACCATTTCCCGCTGCGCTATTTTGTTTATATCGGCATTACCGCGATTATCCGTTTGATTATTGTTGACCACAAAGATCCTCTGGATACTCTGGCGTATGCCGCCGCTATTCTGGTGCTGGTGGTGACGCTCTATCTGGCGAACAGCAAACGGCTCAAGCGGGAGTAATAGGGTATTCAGGTCAGCAGTGGACACTGTGGTGGCAGCCGACAGGTCAACGCAGCGGGCAGGATCTCAATACAGAATTGGTTGGCGCTTAACGGTTCGCCGTCCAGGTTAAAAGTGATGTTGTCAGGGGCGACGATCTCCAGCCAGGGCAGCGTCGCGGCGATCACATTTGGGTTTTCGCTGCCAGTAAACAATGCCTGAAGCATGTTAGGCAATAACTCTTGGGCGGAAAGCACGCGCAACTGTAACTGCCCATCGTTAATCAGCGCCTCGGGGCACAGTGGCTGGCCGCCGCCCGCTTGCCGTCCGTTGCCGATGGCGATCACCAGCGTATCCCCCGACCATTGAAAATCGGGGCCGTGAATGTCACAGCGTTCTGCGGTTAGCATATCCATACGCAGCAAGGCGTGCAGCACATAGGATGCCCCACCCAACGCGGATTTTATCTTCGAGGGCGTTTCTGTGGTGATACGAGTAGCAAAGCCGCCAGTCGCCATATTGATAAAATTAGTGGCTGTCGTTGACGCAGGCGACATCTATCGGCGTCGCGTGCCCTTTCAACGCCAACTGTAGTGTATGTTCGATATCAAGTGGGATCTGGCAACTGGTGGCAAAATCATTCGCTGTGCCGAGTGGGATGATACCCAAAGCCGGGCGCTGGGCTGGTGCGCATTGCACCAGTGCACTGGCGACCTCATTGATGGTGCCATCGCCGGCGGCAATCACATTATTCACCTTAAGCTGCGCGGCCTCCTCAACGTAGCGTTTTGCATCACCGTGTTCCCAGGTCACGCGCACGTGCAGCGTAAACCCCGCTTCTCGGCTCTGTTGCACTGCGCTGCGCAAGGCATCGTTATCCGTGTTTTTACCATTGAGAATCAGAAGGGATACGGGATGTTGGCTCATGGTGTTCTCCTTTTCTGCGCTGAAAAGAGGCGATTGCAAGTATAAACAGCGTAGCCAGAAATGGCCGTGAACGGTATCAGAACAGAGGATAAAGCAGGAAAAAAGGCAAAGAAAAAGCCAGCCCAAGGGAGATTGAGCTGGCCAAGGAGGTGGTTCCTAGTAGTATCACTACGCTTATTTTTCGTTCTAGATTTTCTCAGCGACGCAATACTAACCAGATAGTAGGGGTATTGATGTGATCTGTTTCTAAAATTTGCGAAAAGTCGCAGGTCGTGCTGCGTAGTGAGCGAAAATCTGCTGGCAGAGATCGCGATTTTTTTACCTTGTTAGCATAAAAAACGCGATACCCGAAAACAGTATCGCGTTGTAATGAGGTATACGCTTATGAGCCAAGCGGGAGGCCGATTATGCTGCCTTACGCTGCATTCGGGTTACGCGTGCTCACGTCACTCGGCAGGTTGCGTAGCAGCAAGGCAAACTCCAGCGCCACGTCATCCGGCACCGGCAGGTAGACGATATGCTCGTTACCTGGCGCGACATCGATGGCTTCACCTTTGGCGTTTTGCAGCATATCGAGCGTGAATTGAATGTTGCCGTTCGGCGTCATCATCTCCACGCTGTCACTGAGGGAGAACTTGTTTTTCACCGCCACTTCAGCCAGCCCGTTGCGCCGCTCCCCGGTAAATTCACCCACAAACTGCTGACGATCCGATACGGAATAGCCGTATTCATAGTTCTGATAATCTTCATGAACGTGGTGATACAGGAAACCTTCGGTATAGCCGCGGTGTGCCAGACCTTCCAGCGTTTGTAGCAATGTCGGGTCAAACGGTTTTCCTGCTGCGGCATCGTCGATCGCCTGACGGTAAACCTGTGCCGTGCGTGCGCAGTAGTAGAAGGATTTGGTGCGGCCTTCAATCTTGAGCGAGTGCACTTGCATCTGGGTTAAGCGTTCAACGTGCTGAATGACGCGCAGATCGCGCGAGTTCATGATGTAGGTGCCATGTTCATCTTCGAATGCACTCATGTACTCGCCGGGGCGCTGGCTCTCTTCCAGCATAAACACTTTGTCGGTTGGCTCACCAATGCCGAGCGTGGGGTCTACCGTCTGTACCGGGATCGGTTCATGCAGGTGAACGATATTGCCTGTATCGTCTTCTTTCCCTTCCTGCACCTTGTATTCCCAACGGCAGGCGTTGGTGCAGGTGCCCTGATTCGGGTCGCACTTGTTGATATAACCGGAAAGCAGGCAGCGACCAGAGTAGGCCATGCATAAGGCACCGTGCGCGAAAATTTCCAGCTCCATCTCGGGGACTTGCTGGCGGATTTCGGCAATTTCCTCCAGTGACAGTTCGCGGGAAAGGATCACGCGGCTCAGCCCCATCTGCTGCCAGAATTTCACTGTCGCCCAGTTCACCGCGTTGGCTTGCACCGAAAGGTGAACCGGCATGTGCGGAAAGTTTTCTCTTACCAGCATGATCAGACCGGGATCGGACATGATCAACGCATCTGGACCCATATCAATCACGGGCTGAAAATCGAGCAGGAAGGTTTTCAGCTTGGCGTTATGCGGGGCGATGTTCACCACTACGTAGAATTTTTTTCCCAGCTCGTGGGCTTCATTGATGGCGAGCGCCAGCGTCTGGTGGTTGAATTCGTTATTACGCACCCGGGGGTTGACCGGCATAAATCGCATCGGCGCCATACGCGAAGGCGTAGCGCATATTTTTCAGCGTACCGGCCGGAGAAAGCAGTTCCGGTTTAAACATGGTGTCTCTCTGGTCTGATCACAAGTCAGGCTGTTCCCGAAGGGAACAGTAAAGGAGGGGGGATTCTAGCGCTAATGCCGGTAAAAATCAGCTAACGACGCAGAAAAAGTGTGGCTATTGCCCACGCGCGAGTTGGCGCGGGCAAAGAGGGCTATTTCCCAAGACTGGCGCGGTTGTGTGCACGCAGCAGGTCGACCTGCGGGCCCAGTGGCACAATGCCGGTCGGGTTCAGCCAACGGATACCGTAATAACCCGCTTTGATATGGTCGATATTGACCGTCTCTTTGATACCCGGCCACTGGTAAAGCTCGCGCAGATAATTTGACAAATGAGGGTAATCCTCAATACGGCGAATATTGCATTTGAAAGCACCGTGATAGGCAACATCAAAGCGCACTAAGGTAACAAACAGTCGCCAGTCGGCCTCGGTAATCGTATCACCGGCAATATAGCGATTCGTCGCCAGATGCGTCTCAACGCGGTCCAGCGTATCGAACAGTGTCGTCACGGCGCTTTCGTAGTGCTCTTGGGTTTTGGCAAAGCCGGTTTTGTACACCCCGTTGTTGATGTTGTGGTAAATCAGTTCGTTCCATTCATCAATGGTGGAGCGCAGAGCGAGGGGATAATAATCCTCACGGTTGCCGGTCAATGCGTCAAACTGGCTGTTAAACAGACGAATGATATCGGCCGATTCGTTATTAACGATACTCCCTTCGATACGATCCCACAGCACTGGTACTGAGACTTTGCCGGTGTAATGGGCGTCGCTGGCGGTATACAACTGATGCAGATAACGCACGGGAGCAGCGTGCTCGCCCGCATCTTGTGGGGTAGTAAACTCCCAGCCGTTATCAGCAATTACCGGTTGTGCAATGGAAAGGGAAACAATATCTTCCAACCCCTTCAGCTTGCGGAACATCAAGGTGCGTGACGCCCACGGGCAGAGATAAGAGACAAAAAGTTGATAGCGGCCTGCTTCTGGGATCAGCGTCGTTTGGCGAAACATCGTTTCCTGGCGCTGAAAAGCCCCGTTTTTGATCTCTTCTGCGGCGACATCGCCATTGACCCACTGGCCGTTTACTAAACCTGACATGGTGTATGGTTCCCCGTCTTGCATGTTGTTATTGAGACAAATCTAAAAATAATCATATACCCGTTATACTTCAAGTTGCAGGAGCGTTGGCTGCGCTCACTCACCCGAATCACTTACCTGAGTAAGCTCATCGGGATTCCCTCACTTGCCGCCCTCCTGCAACTCGAATTATTTAGGGTTTAATTATTGTTGTGACGTTCTCCATGTTAACAGCCGGGGGAAAGCGGAACAGGGGAGATTTTTCATCAAGTCGGACAGTTTTTTTGACAGGATATACCTTACATCTTATTCACTGCCTTGGCCGTACAGTCATCCCAGGGCGGGGTGCTGAGTTGTTCGGCCAGGAAATCGATAAAACGTCTTACCTTGAGCGGCAGCAATTTGCGCGTCGGATAGACGGCATAGATATTTAGTTCCAGCGTGGTGTAATCGGGTAACACTTCGACCAGTGTGCCAGCGCGTAAATCGTCTCCCACGAGAAAATCCGGTTGCAGGATAATGCCCTGATGCGCCAGTGCGGCATAGCGACAGGTATCACCGTTGTTGGCATGAATATGTGGCT
This sequence comes from Symbiopectobacterium sp., assembly GCF_047692315.1. Classification (GTDB taxonomy): domain Bacteria; phylum Pseudomonadota; class Gammaproteobacteria; order Enterobacterales; family Enterobacteriaceae; genus Symbiopectobacterium. The sequence continues at coordinate 133,564 of NZ_JBLLJS010000021.1, forward strand.
GTGTTTTCACGGCGATAGCATCACCGCCGCCATTGGGATAAAACTGCCATTCATTGCCCGGCGCCCAATAGCTGTAAGAGATAACGCGATGATCGCGCAGCGCCAGCGGGTGTAGCGGTGTGCCATGTTGCTCCAGATAGGCTGGAGAGGCACACAGCACCATGCGTGTTTTGGCGAGCGGGCGACACACTAGCATTGAGTTAGGCAATTGTGCGATACGAATCACCACATCGTAACCCGCGGCGCACATCGTTAAAGCGTTTAACATCACCTTTGCGCAGGTGGTTGCAGAAGGTCCGGCCTTTGCCGCAGGGCAGGTTGCGCCGGTGTTCTATGCCAGGGATGGACGCTGAGGCAAAAGCCACTGTTCAGACTTTGATTGCCAGCACGGGCTTCAAACCGGTGGATGCTGGCACGCTGCGCAATGCCCGTTATCTCGAGCCGTTAGCCGGCTTGAATATCTATTTTGGCTACGGAGCCAGATTAGGCACCGATATCGTTCCCGCCTGGCTGAGCCGCGCGTAAGCAATACCTTATAAACTGACGAAACAGGAGAATGGAATGAAAAAGATACTTAGCGTCGCGATCGCCTCGCTGCTGCTGGCAGGGGTTTGCGCCCCATCGTTTGCTCAGGATCGTCCGGCAGACATTATCAGCCCGATATCCGATCAGATTCTGCCGAACAAGGTTAGCGCAGCCGATGCGCGTAAAGCCGGACGAGTGGCCTATGACAAGCCAACCCCCGAAAACACCATTATGCTGTTTATCGATCAGCAGGTGGGATTGATGGCCAGCACCCGTGATTTCAATCAGGCATCCGGCTATAAAGCCAACGTGGTCGCGTTGGCAGAAATGGCGAAAGCGTTAAAGATTCCGGTGTTGATCACCTCTTCCAACGCGCAATGGCAAAATGGCGACACACTGCCGGAGCTGAAAGAAATATTCAAAGACCAGCCTATCTATCGCCGTACCGGGATCATCAATGCCTATGAAGATCCTTCGTTCCGTAAGGCGTTGGAAGACCTGGTGAAAAAGACCGGTCGTACCCATATCATCATTTCTGGGGTAACGCTGGGCACGTGCGTGGCCTTCCCGACGCTCGCCATGTTGAATGACGGCTATCAGGTTTATCCGGTAGTGGATGCCTCTGGTGCCTGGAGTAAATATGAAGCGGATGCCGCGATGCAACGCATGACGGCAGCTGGTGCGCAGTTGGAAACGGTCTATGCGTTAGGGGCTGAGCTTCAGGCCGACTGGAAGAAACCCTCCGCCGATGCCATGCTGAAACCCTTTATCGATGGGCTGCCGGAATACGGCTGGATCTTGCAGAACTACTGGAACAACGCCAACAAGCACACCGTGCCGGATCCGTTTGGCGTAGTGAAGTAAGTTGCTATCAACAGGTTCCCGCTTGCCGGGAACCTTGGCATAAGAACGTGGCGCTACACCACTTCACAAGATCCCGCTTCCCAGCGGTATCCCATGCCATAAACGGTGCGGATAAATGATGTGTTCGCTCGTCCAGTTGCTCCAGCTTGCGCCGCAGATTCTTGATATGGCTGTCGATGGTACGATCGGTCACGACGCGGTAGTCGTCGTAGAGCTTATCCAGCAGCGCTTCGCGCGAAAATATCTTACCGGGCTCTGCCGAAAGGGTTTTCAACAGGCGAAACTCTGCGGGTGTCAGATCGAGCGGCTGCCCGAGATAGCTGGCCTGAAAACGGCTGTTATCGATCTGCAAGGCGGCTTCTTGCCCCTCTTCGGGGGGCGGTGCAGACTGCCAGCGGCAGCGGCGCAGCAGGGTTTTCACCCGTACCACCACTTCCCGTGGGCTGTAGGGTTTGCAGATATAATCATCCGCACCAATTTCCAATCCAAGCAGCCGGTCAATCTCTTCGCTGCGCGCGGTAACCATAATAATCGGCACATTGGAAAACTGACGGATGATGCGGCACAGCGTCAAGCCATCCGTGCCCGATAGCATCAAATCCAGCAGAATCAACGACGGTGAGTGCTCGCGTACCCAGGGCAGCACCTCATCGCCGTGGGTAATTCACTGCGTGCGATACTCTGCGGCCTGCAGGTAGTCCACTAGAAGTTGGCCGAGCTTGGGCTCATCTTCAACAATCAGCACCTGCTCTGGCCGCGTCTCGTTTGATAAGGTTTCAGTCATCCGCGTTTCAGGATTCCGGTGGGTGAAGCGGGAATTCGGCGGTCATTTGCAAACCACCGAGCAAGGAAGCGCTAGCATACAATCGTCCCCCGTGGGCCTCAACGATATTCTTGCAGATAGCCAGCCCCAGCCCTGAACCGCCGCTGGCGCGATTGCGTGATCGTTCAGCGCGGTAGAAACGATCGAAAATCCGTGCCAGTTGCTCTGCGTCGACGCCAGGGGCGCTGTCTTCCCACACAATGGTGCACACACCATTTTCACTGTGGGCACGTATCAGTAACTGTCCGCCATTGTCGGTGTAACGCAGGCTGTTCTCCAGCAGGTTGTTAAACAACTGGCTTAACCGGTCAGGATCGCCAAAGGCACTGATGCGTTCTGGCAGTTGTGTGATGACTTCAATGTGTTTTTTCTGAAAGCGCTCGTTGAATGAGGCGACGCTGATATGCAGAAGCTGGATCAAATCCACCGAAACTCTGCGGTAGGCGAGCGCGCCGACATCGGAGAGCGACAGTTGATGCAGGTCATCCACCAGCTTGGGTCAGCGTGGAGACTTCATTTTGCAAAGAAAGCAGGGAGCCAGCATCTGCCTTGCGCACGCCATCCTGTATTGCTTCCAGTTCGACGCGCAGTACCGCCAAAGGCGTACGCAGTTCATGGGAGATATCGGCCATAAAAGCGCGGTGCGACTGCTCGTTTTTTTCCAGTGCGGTGGCAAGTTGGTTAAAATCCTGCGCCAGTCGGCCCAACTCATCACGGGTATTGACCGGCACGCGTGCGGTAAACTCCCCGGCAGCCAGACGGTGAATTCCCTGCATCAGTCGTTTTACCGGTGCCAGCAGGCCGCGCGCCATCAGCCAGGTCACGATGATGGCGAGCAGCGTTGACAGCCCGACGATAAACCAACTGGTACGCTGTTGCTGCCGGTCAAAATTGATATCCGCATCGCGCGTCAGGCGTTCACTAGGTGATGCCACCACCCAACCAACCACCTTGCCCTGATGGTGAATGGCTTGCCAGGTGCTTTCGGCGGCAATGGGGGCTGGCGAACCAAATAGTCGGTTACGCTGGGCATCCAACACCCAGAGCCGGACTCGCCAGCCGCGCATGCTGTTGCCGTCATCCTCATTTTGGACCATGGTGTGCAGCAGTTTGAACACCAGACACTCATTATTGCGCAGAAATGTCCAGTCGCCGTACTGCGCGTACTGTTCCTGTAATGCATCACGCAGCTGCTCGACGCGCTGTGCGTTGCCTTGCTTGATGTAATCAACAAAGCCGCGCTCGAAGCTCATTCGCACGCCCCAATGCATGGTGATCAACACCAGCATGCAGGTGGCAAAAATGGCGAGAAACAGTTTAGCGGTAATACCGAATCTCATCGTATCCTCACCTTTTTCCCGGCAGCACGTTCTGCTTGATTTGGTCCGGCGGCACACGCAGGAACAGCAGGGCGGGCAGCGCCAATATGACGGCCATGCTCAGATAGGTATAGCGAAATACCTCAGCGGTTGCCGGGCTGGCGATGTCCAGCGTCCCCTGCTGGGCAAAAATACCGAGCAGAATACCCGCCAGACTCACGCCGAGGCTCATGGAAAGCCGCATGGTCATCGACAGCAGGCTGTTGCCTCCGCTGGCGATATTGTCCGGCAGGTCTTTCAGCGTCAGGGTATTCATGGTTGAAAAGCGTACCGAATTGGCCACCCCCACCAGTATCAACACCAGCGGCAGCAGCCACAGCCAGTTTAGCAGCGCGACGGTGGCAAACAGCAGAGTACTGAGCGACAGCGCCAGGGTAGAAACGACCAGGGCCGTGCGGTAGCCCAATCGGTTAACGATACTGACCACGATCCGCTTGGTACCCATGCTGCCCAGAATCATCGGGATCATCATTAAACCGGCGTGAAAGGGCGAGAACCCCATGCCCAGCTGTAAAAACAGCGGTGTGGTGAAGGGCAGCATGCCGCTGCCGATACGCGCCAGAAAACCGGCGCTCAACCCAATGCAAAAGGTAGGCGTATTGAACAGGGCATTTTCATTTTGGCGTGCATGTAGCCAGTAACTTAGCAGTGCGATAATACCAACAGCAATCAAACCGACGATAGCAATTGGCGGTAATGCCAGACTTTTGTGCCCGTCCAAGGCTAACGTCAGGGTTGCCATACCGATGGCGAGCCAGAGAAAACCGCTGAGATCAAAGCGCGAGGTTTCCGTGGTGTAGTTTGGCATGATCAGCCAGGTGGCGATAGCATCTATAATACCTACCGGCAGGTTAATCAAAAAAATCCAGTGCCAACTGGCGTATTGCACCATCCCCGCCCAGAGTGGGGCCGAGCAATGGCCCAATCTGGGCGGGGATGGTGATAAAAGTCATGGCGGCCATAAACTGGTCTCGCGGCACAATCTTCATTACCGTCAGGCGGCCTACGGGCACCATCATAGCGCCGCCTACGCCTTGGATCACCCGAGAGATCAGCAGCGCATTCAAGGTTTCTGAACGCGCGCACAGCAGCGAGCCCAAGGTGAAAATGATGATGGCGGCAAAAAAGACCCGTTTCACCCCCAGTTTATCTGCCAGCCAGCCGCTGGCAGGCAGCATTACGGCCACGGTGAGTACATAGGCCACCACCACCGAGTGCATACGCAACGGGTTTTCGTTCAGGCTGAGTGCCATCGTCGGCAGCGCGGTATTGACGATCGTGGTATCGAGCGTTTGCATAAAAAAGCCAAACGCTACAATCCAGAGTTGCCAGCGCGCGGAGGCCGGTTGGGTCGTTGACGGGGTGGACGAAAAACTCATGGAATAACGGGCCTCACGGAATCTGGATTCTTCTTGTTCACTCGCAGCGTGTTAAGACGACGTAACGCTGGCGAGGTTGCGGCGCCGAGCCAGCCAGCCGCGCAGACGATCGAAATAGAGGTACACGACCGGTGTGGTATAGAGCGTGAGCAACTGACTCATCACCAGTCCTCCCACAATGGTGATGCCGAGCGGCTGGCGCAGTTCAGCACCATCGCCACTGGTCAACACCAGCAGTAGCGCGCCGAAAATCGCTGCCAGCGTGGTCATCAGAATGGGGCGGAAGCGTAGCAGACAGGCCTGAAAAATCGCCTCTTGTGCGCTTAGCTGTCCGCCGCGCTGCGCTACCAGCGTAAAATCCACCATCATGATGGCATTTTTCTTCACGATACCGATCAGCAACAAGATGCCGATCAGGGCGATCAGGCTAAACGGTGCACCAAACCCTTTTAACGCCAGCAGTGCGCCAACTCCGGCAGACGGCAGCGTAGACAGGATAGTCAGCGGATGTACATAGCTTTCGTAAAGAATCCCCAACACGATGTAGACGGTGACAATCGCCGCAATGATCAGCAACACCTGCGCACTTTGTGACTGTTGATACGCCTGCGCCGTACCGGCGAATTGTCCGCGCACGGTCGGGGGAACCCCCAACGCCGTCATCGCGCGTTCAATCGCGGCTGTCGCTTCAGAGAGTGATACACCTTCCGGCAGATTAAACGAAACGGTTGATGCTGCCGAGAGTCCCTGATGGTTGACGGACAGCGGGGCGTTAATCGGCCGCCAACTGGCGAACGCAGAAAGTGGAATCGGCTCCCCTGCGCTGTTGAGCACAAACATCTGATCCAGTGCGCTAACATCCTGAGTATATTTGGATTCCACCTCCATCACCACTTTGTACTGATTGAGTGGTTGATAGATGGTAGATATTTGCCGCTGCCCGAACGCATTGTTTAACAAGGCATTGACGCTGGAGACGCCGATACCGATGCGCGCAAGGGTATCCCGATCGTAGGTTAGGGCCATCTCAGCGCCTTTATCCTGCTGATCGGAGTTGACGTCAGCCAATTCCGGCAACTGGCTGAGCGCAAGGCGAATTTTGGGTTCCCAGGCGCGCAGTTCATTCAGATCGTCTGACAGCAAGGTAAACTGGTAGCCCGCGTTAGACTCTCGTCCACCGATGCGGATATCCTGTACCGGCATCAGAAACAGGTTGGTACCTGGCTCCTGCGCCAGCTTGCCACGCAGGCGAGCGATCACCTGCTGGGCGCTCATCTTGCGTTCTGCCAGCGGTTTTAGCGTAATAAACATCGAGCCTGCGTTACAGAATCAACAGAACCCAGCGCGCATGCTGCAACATCCTGCGCAGCGAACGGCCATACTGCTGTTGCAGAGCAACTAACAGGCGACCAAAACCGCGCTTGCGCGGCTGGCTGTGTTTTTCATGACTGCGCAGCAGACGCGCGCACATCATTGGCGTCAGAGTGGCGGAAATGATCAGCGAAATGCCTATCGCTGCAGAAAACGTGATGGTAAATTCGCGAAAGTAGCGCCCTGGCCGTCCTCCCATCAGCAACAGCGGCAGGAAGACCTCCACCAGCGACAGACTCATCGCCAGCACGGTAAAGCCGACCTCTCGCACCCCTTTCAGCGCTGTCTGCATCGGTTTCATGCCCGCTTCAATATGGCGCGAAATGTTCTCCAGCACCACGATGGCATCGTCTACCACGAATCCGGTGGCGATCGTGAGTGCCATCAGCGAGAGATTATTCAGGCTGAAAACGCACAAATACATGGCCGCAAAGGTTCCAATCAACGACACCGGTACGGCAATCGCCGGGATCAGCGTGGCGCGACCGGAGCGCAGGAACAAGAACACCACCAGTATCACCAGAGCGACGGCAATCACCAGTGACTGTTCCACCTCGGCCAACGAGGCGCGAATCGTGGGCGAACGGTCTTGCGCGATATTCAGTTGAATGGCGGCGGGCAGGCTGGCACGCAGTTCCGGCAGCGCGGCGCGCACGTTATCCACGGTGGCGATGATATTGGCATCGGGGGCGCGCTGCACCACCACCAGCACGGCGGTTTTTCCGTTTGCCATCCCGGCGTTGCGCGTATCCTGCACGCCGTCTTTGACCTGGGCCACGTCGCTCAGCCGTACCGGTGCACCGTCTTTATAGTGAACAATAATCGGCGCATAGTCCGCGGCGGTTTTTAGCGCATCGTTGGTTTGCACCTGCCAGCGTGCCTGTCCGTTATCGATGTTGCCCAATGGCTGTTTTACGTTGGCTCTGGCAATGGCCTGGCGCACCGCATCCAATGCGATGCCTTGATTAAACAGCGCCTGAGGGTTCAACTCAACGCGCACTACGGGCTGCGAGGCACCGCTCACCGTCACATCACCTGGGAGATGCGCTGCGACAGTTGATTGGTGGAGAAGTCGTATAGCTGGCCCGAATTATAGGTGTCAGAGGTTAACGTCAGCACCAGAATCGGCGCGTCGGCCGGATTGACCTTACGATAGGTCGGTCGGCTTGACATGCCGGAGGGCAGCAGGTTCTGTGCGGCGTTGATTGCCGACTGTACGTCGCGTGCGGCACCATTGATATCACGCGAGAAATCGAAAACCAGAACGATACGGGTTCTGCCCAGCGAACTGGTGGAGGTCATCTCTGTCACCCCGGCGATGCGCCCAAGGGAACGCTCCAGCGTGCCGATCGCCACGCTAAGGGTCATCCAGGGATGGTTCAGCACCCGGCGTAAGCCTTTGCCATACAGTGCCCAGCCGTGAGAAAAAACGTTCGCTAGCACGCGTCAAGGCGTTTTGCCGGCTCAGGCTCTGATGGGTAAGCAGCCGGGCGCACATCATGGGTGTCAGCGTCAGGGAAACCATGCCGGAGATCAGAATAGCGACCGCCAGCGTAATGGCAAACTCGCGGAACAGACGGCCAATGATATCGCCTATAAACAGCAATGGGATCAGCACCGCAATCAGCGAGAAGGTGAGTGAGATAATGGTGAAGCCAATTTCTCCGGCACCTTTCAGTGCTGCGTGCAGCGGTTTTTCCCCTTTTTCGATATAGCGCGAAATGTTCTCGATCACCACGATGGCGTCATCCACCACGAAACCGGTGGCGATGGTGAGTGCCATCAGCGTCAGGTTATTGATCGAGAAACCGAGGAAATACATGGCGGCGAAGGTGCCGACCAGCGACAGGGGCACCACAATGCTTGGGATCAGCGTGGCGATGGCATTGCGCAAAAACAGGTAGATCACCATGATCACCAGCGCAATGGCCAGCATCAGCTCAAACTGCACATCTTTCACTGATGCGCGAATACTGGCGGTGCGATCGGTCAACATCGTGACGGTCACCGATTTCGGCAGGCTGGCGGTTAACGTAGGCAACAGATTCCGCAGGCTGTCCGTGGTGGTGATCACGTTGGCACCTGGCTGGCGCTGGATGTTGATGATAATCGCCTGTTCACGGTTGGCCCAGGCGCCCAGCGCGGTGTTTTCCGGTGCTTGTTCCACGGTGGCGACATCGCGCAGCCGTACCGGTGCCCCATTGCGCCAGGCAACGATCAGTTGGCGATAATCCTCCGCCGATTTCATCTGATCGTTGGCCGACAAGGTTACTGCGCGTGTCGGGCCGTCCAGGCTGCCTTTCGCTGAGTTAACGTTGGCGCTGGTGATGGCGCTGCGCAAGGTTTCGCTATCCAGCCCGTAAGAGGCCAGCGCGTTGGCGTTAAAATTGACCCGCACCGACGGGCGCTGCCCGCCCGCCAGCGATACACGACCGACGCCTGACACCTGCGCCATTTTCTGCGCGCACCATATCTTGCACTTGCGTCATCGGCATGGCAGTGGAAGTGACCGCCAGCGTCAGCTGGAATTGCAGGGTGATCACCGATGCGCCGCCAGAGCTCTGCGTCGACATCTGTTTCAGCCCGGACATTTGCCCTAACTGGCGTTCAAGGGGCGCGGTAATCGCTGATGCAATGACATCCGGGCTGGCGCCGGGGTAGAGTGTCACCACCTGAATAGTCGGGTAGTCCACCTCAGGCAGTGCAGAGACCGGTAATGCCCGATAGCCAATAATCCCTGCCAGCAGGATCGCCAGCATCAACAGCGTGGTGGCAATCGGACGCAGAATAAACAGGCGAGATGGGCCACCGCCTGCCGGAATCTCCCCTTGCATCAGGGTTTCTCCCCGCGCGTGGCGCGTTTAGACGGCGGTGTGGTGGTTGGCAGAGGCGGTAATCACTTCCACCTGCGCCCCTTCAGTTAACCGGTCGATACCGTCGGTGACTACGCGATCCCCTTCATTCAGGCCGGCCGTCACCACCATCTCTTGCCCGTATTGAATGCCTACGGTAACGCTGTGTTTACTGACCTGATTTTTCTCATTCAACACCCAGACAAAGCGTCCTTCGCTGCCCATCTGGATGGCGGAAAGTGGTACCAGCAGCGCATTTTGCAAGGTGCTGACTTGCATACGCACATTGACAAACTGGTTGGGAAACAGTGCATCATCGCTATTTTCAAAGCGGGCTTTCAGCTTGATGGTGCCGGTGGTGGCATCAATCTGGTTGTCCATGCTGAGCAGGCTACCTTGCGACAGCTTGTGTTGGTTGGCGCGATCCCAGGCTTCAACCGGTACCGGTTGACCCGATTTTTGCGCGCTCAGTACCGTAGCGATATCACTTTCCGGTAACGTAAAGATGACATTCAATCGGATGCGTTTGGGTTAACACCACAATACCGGTGCTGTCGCCGCTGGTGATGTAGTTGCCCACATCCACCTGCTTTAACCCAACGCGTCCATTGATAGGCGAGGTGATTCGGCTATAGGTGAGCTGCAATTCTGCGCTGGCGACAGAACCTTCATCGGCCTTGACAGTGCCTTCCGCCTGATGCACCTGTGCTGCCTGCGCATCCAGTTCCTGACGGGAAATCAGGTTGGTTTTAATCAACTGTTGATAGCGTGCCAGATCCTGACGCGCATTGGCCAGCGCGGCCTGATCTTTTGCCAGTTGTCCTTGTGCCTGTGTCAGCGCAACCTGATAGGGGAGTGGGTCGATTTCTGCCAGCAGATCGCCCGCCTTGACCTGTTGTCCTTCCTGAAAATGCAGCGCCATCAGTTCGCCATTAACGCGACTGCGCACGGTAACGGTATTGGCAGCGGTAATGGTGCCTAAACCCGAAAGGTAATAAGGGACCGCCGCGGCGCGCGTGGTAGCGGCCTGTACGGGCGGTAACGTGCGCATAGCAGCGCGTCGTCCGCCTCCACCGCTACCGGCATTGCGTGCTGGCGCGCCGTTATTACTGGCTTCCTGACGGGCTGAAGGGGCCGCTGTCGGGGGATCGGCGGGGCGCAAGTGACGCCAGATGACAACGGCGGCGATAACCGCGAACGCAAGCAACAGCAGACGAAAAAGACGAGTGGTATTCATCATGGTTTACGAATCGAGTGGCAGCCAGTATTAACACAATGAGGGTAGTCTACTGTGTTTTACTCAAATAATAATGAAGGAAATGTGGAAGAAATGTCAGGGTTTGTAGCGGAGCGTGGGCGACCGGATGGCCGCCTAGACAATTATTATTGCAAATTACAGCACCAGCCCAGCGATTGACGCAGAGAGAATACTGACCAGCGTAGAGCCGTAGACTAACTTCAGGCCGAAACGGGAAACCACATTCCCCTGATTTTCTCTCAACAATTTGATTTCACTGGAAATGATTCCGATAGAGGAGAAGTTAGCGAACGACACCAGGAATACGGAGAGAATCCCACGCTACGCGGCGACAGTTGGCTCTCCACTTTTTGCAGTTCCAGCATGGCAACGAATTCGTTGGACACCAGTTTGGTGGCCATGATGCTGCCCACCTGCAACGCTTCGCTGGCAGGAATCCCCATGATCCAGGCGAAGGGGAAGAACACGTAGCCCAGCATTTCCTGGAAACTGATGCCAAAGATGGCGCTGAAAATGGCGTTGATCATCGCAATCAGAGCGATAAAGCCGATCAGCATGGCGGCGACGATACAGGCCACTTTGAAGCCCGCCAGGATATATTCCCCCAGCATTTCAAAGAAACTTTGATTTTCATGCAGATCGCGCAATTGCAGCTCGGGTTCGGCATCGACTTTATACGGGTTGATCAATGACAACACGATAAAGGTGTTGAACATATTCAGGATCAGCGCCGCCGCCACATATTTGGAATCCAGCATGGTCATGTAGGCACCGACGATAGACATCGACACCGTAGACATGGCGGTTGCCGCCATGGTGTACATGCGTTTTTCCGACATCTTGCCCAGAATATCTTTATAGGCGATGAAGTTTTCCGATTGCCCCAGAATCAGCGAGCTGACGGCGTTAAACGATTCCAGTTTCCCCATACCGTTCACTTTGGACAGCACAGTACCGATGGCGCGAATAACGATAGGCAGCACCTTGATGTGTTGCAGGATCCCGATTAATGCCGAGATAAACACGATAGGGCAAAGCACTTTGAAGAAGAATGAAATCAGATTCTTTTCGTGGTTGACCATATCACCAAATAAAAAATCGGTCCCTTGTCCGGCAAACCCCAGCAATTTATCAAAGACGGCGGCAAAACCTTTTACGAAGCCCAAGCTCACGTTGGAATACAGGAAGAACCAGGCGAGCAGAATTTCAATCACCAACAGCTGAATAATAAAACGGATACGAATGCTTTTACGGTCGCGGCAGACAAGCAACGCCAAACCGGCAACGACAAGCAATGCCAACGCAAATTGTGCAATATGAGTCATGAGGGCTCCGAATAGTAGGCGGGTTAACGTTTCCCACGCCATTCTAGGTAACGAAAAAGCTAAAAATGCGATAAAACACGCAAAAGTATAATTATATCGTGGGAATAGCGCTAAGTTGAATAGCTTATCGCAGAGCGCTGCGTGGGTATGGTAAGCAAACGTAACCAGTGAGAGGGCGGACAATCCCATTTGAGGATGCCCGCATTGGCCTGTTAACGTGTGCTGGTGATGGACTGCACCGAGTGGCGGCGCACCAGCGTGGGCGTAAAGGTATTGGTGACTGTCGCCAGCGTGTGACCTTGTGCCAGCGCAATCGCCAATTCGGCGGCTTGTGTCGACATGGCAATAACCGGATAGCGGATCGTGGTCAAGCGTGGGCGCAAATAGCGAGCGATAAGCACGTCGTCAAAACCTATCAGTGATACCGCTTTCGGCACCTCAATGCCGTTGTCGCTTAATACCGCCAATGCACCTGCCGCCATCGAGTCGTTGTAACACACCACGGCACTGAAAGGGATGCCATGGCTCAGCAGCTCTCGCATGGCGGCCTCGCCGCCAGCTTCATCCGGTGCTGCACGGGCGATCAGTCGCGTTTCTAGCGCGATACCTTGCTCATCTAGGGCGGCACTGTAGCCCTGTAAGCGATCGTCGGCATCGGAAATCCGGTGATCGGAACAGATAAAGGCGATGGCGCGATGCCCTTCTTGGATCATATGGCGGGTTGCCAGCCAACCGCCGTGGCGATCGTCCAGCGCCACACAGCGCGACTCGAATCCGGGCAGGATGCGGTTGATCAGTACCATTCCCGGCACGTGTCGCATAAAGGCGCTCAGTTCCGCATCCGGCAACATTTTTGCGTGTAAGCAGCAGTGGCGCAGCGGTTGTTCAATGGCCTGACGCTCCATTTCCGCGTCATGGTAGCCGTTGCTGATCAACAAAAAATTGCCTGTTGCTCTGGCGGTGCTATCTACCGCTTTTACCATCGCGCCGAAGAAAGGATCGGAAACATCTGCCACCACCAGCCCCAGGGTTTCTGCATGCTGGTGCGCCAGTGCGCGCGCATTGGCGTTGGGATGATAGCGCAGTTCTGACATGGCATTATGCACCGCTTCCCGCGACGCCTGACTGGCTTTCGGCGAGTCGTTGATGACCCGTGAAACCGTTGCCACTGAAACGCCGGCCAGGCGCGCAACATCCTTTATGGTTGCCATCGGTTGTTTCCCTGTCTGTGTTTATGTGTATCGGTTTATGTGATCGGTATCAATATCAATCGCGCGTGTCGCTATTCTCATTCAGGACACTTACTGCCTACAATGAGGGTAATCGTTTACACAGCGTTTGCAACTGGCTTTTTTTGCGATTTTTATCGCGCTGAGTGAAAACGGGTTACATTCCATTTCCGACTGCTAAAGAGCCAGGGACATTGCTGCTGTTTAAGGAGTGTCAGGAATGTCATTCGATCCTACAGAGCACCCGCATCGTCGTTATAATCCGCTTACCGGTGAATGGGTGTTGGTTTCTCCCCACCGCGCCAAACGCCCCTGGCAGGACCAGCAGGATGAGCCAGACAGGCGCATCTTGCCTGCCCACGATCCGGATTGTTATCTCTGCGCAGGCAACCCGCGCGTTACCGGAGATGTGAATCCGAATTACACCCACACGTATGTGTTTCGCAATGATTTCTCAGTGCTGATGGAGCAAACCCCTGCGCTGGCGGCAAGCGGCGATCTGCTGTTTCAAACCCAAAGTGTGCAAGGCACCAGTCGTGTTATCTGCTTTTCTCCTGACCACAGTAAAACGTTGCCGGAACTTTCACTGGCGGCACTGGCGCATGTTGTCGCGGCCTGGTGCGAGCAAACCGAAACGCTGGGAAAACAGTATCCGTGGGTTCAGGTGTTTGAAAATAAAGGCGCGATGATGGGGTGCTCTAACCCGCATCCGCATGGGCAAGTGTGGGCCAACAGCTTTTTACCTACCGATATCGAGAAAGAAGATCGGCAGCAGCGCACCTATTTCGAGCGTCACGGCACGCCTTTATTGCTGGATTATGCCGAGCGCGAACAATCTGAGCAGGTGCGCTGTGTGGTGGAAACGGAACACTGGCTGGCGGTGGTGCCCTATTGGGCGGCCTGGCCGTTTGAAACGCTGCCGCCGCCGCGCAGTGCCGTGCAGCAGTTGCCGCAACTGACAGCCGCGCAGCGCAGTGATTTGTGTCTAGCGCTGAAAAAGTTGACCAGCCGTTACGATAATCTGTTTCAGTGCTCGTTTCCGTATTCCATGGGCTGGCACGGTGCGCCGTTTGTCGAAGGCGATAATGCGCACTGGCAACTGCATGCGCATTTCTATCCGCCGCTACTGCGTTCGGCCAGCGTGCGGAAATTTATGGTGGGCTACGAGATGCTGGCGGAGCCACAACGTGATTTGACGCCGGAGCAGGCGGCGGAACGCTTGCGCAGCGTAAGCGATATCCATTTTCGGCAACAGCATGAGGTGAACGATAGGACGAATTAACAGCGTGCGGCAACAGGTGGATGCCGTGTTCAACGCCACCTTTGGCTATGTGCCAGCCGTGCAAGTGCAGGCTCCCGGGCGTGTCAACCTGATTGGTGAGTACACGGACTACAATGATGGATTTGTGTTGCCCTGCGCCATCGATTATCACACGGTAATCGCCGCTGCACCGCGCGCTGACAGCCTGGTGCGGGTAGTAGCCGTCAATATGGAAGAGCAGCAGGATAGTTTTGATATAACGCGCGCGATTGAACCTCATCCACAGTATGTTATGGCCTAACTATATTCGCGGGGTAGTGAAATATCTGCTAGCACGCGGATTAACCCTGGGCGGCGTGGATATGGTGATTGCCGGAAACGTGCCAACCGGGGCTGGACTTAGCTCTTCCGCCTCGCTGGAAGTCGCTGTCGGACAGGTGTTTAAGACGCTTTATGCTTTGCCGCTCAGCCAGTTGGATCTGGCGCTCAACGGCCAGCAGGCGGAAAACCATTTTGTCGGCTGTAACTGCGACATCATGGATCAGTTTATTTCTGCACAGGGCGTCGAAGGCCATGCGTTGCTGATCGACTGCCGTTCGTTACAAGGCAAGGCTGTGCCGATCCCGCCGGGGTTGGATGTGCTGATCATTAACTCCAACGTGCGTCGCGGGTTGGTGGACAGTGAATATAACACCCGGCGTGCCATATCATTACCGAGAATCAGCGCACGCTGGAGGCGGTGGAGGCGCTTACCGCAGGCGATATCCCGCATCTTTCGCGCCTGATGGCACAATCGCACCGTTCAATGCGCGATGATTTCGCAATTACGGTGCCACCTATCGATACCCTGGTTACGCTGATTGACGAATATATCGGTGAGCGCGGTGGGGTACGCATGACCGGTGGTGGTTTCGGCGGCTGTGTCGTCGCGCTGTTGCCTGCTGCGTTAACGGCAGAGGTGTGCGAACGGGTGGCGCGGGAATACCCGGCTCGCAACGGCTTGCCGCCAACACTCTACATCTGTCAGCCGTCAGCCGGCGCGGGCATTTTGCCGGAATCAAGGCAGTAAAAACAGGGTCGCCAGCCCAAGGAAGATAAAAAAGCCGCCGGTGTCTGTGATCGCGGTGATCATTACGCTGGAGCCGACGGCGGGATCGCGGCCCAGTTTTACCATCGCCAGAGGAATAGTCACGCCCATGGTAGCCGCCAGCAGCAGGTTGAGCAGGATAGCCAACATCATTACGCCGCCCATGGCGACGTTGCCGTACAGCAGCACCGTGATGACGGCGAGCACGGCTCCCCACACCAGACCATTGACGACGGCAACGCCCAACTCTTTAAACAACAGCGTTGATTTTTTGCCGTGATCCAACTGGTGCAGCGCCAGCGCGCGCACGATCATAGTGATGGTTTGGTTACCGGTATTGCCGCCGATGCCGGCGACAATCGGCATCAGCGTTGCCAGCGCCACCAGATGCGCCAGCGTGTCTTCAAACAGCCCGATAACTCTGGAGGCGATCAAGGCGGTGCAGAGGTTGATTGCCAGCCAACCTAAACGATTTTTTACCGCTTTGGCCACGGGCGCATAGACATCTTCTGAGGCAGTTAACCCACCCGAACGACGCAGATGGTGATCGCTGGTGCGGTTGACTCTGTCCAGAATATCTTCCACGGTGACGCGTCCCAGCAGTTTGCCTTTGCTGTCCACGACTGCGGCGGAGATCAGATCGTAGCGTTCGAACGCGCTGGCGACATCGTCGGTTTCCGTTTCAGGTTCAAACAGAATCGGTTCAGGGTCCATCACCTGCTCAACCGGCGTGTTTGGCGTATGCAGCAGGATATTGGTCAGCGTGAGTTCACCCAGTAAACGATTTTTTCGATCGGTGACAAACAGTTTGTCAGTGGCATCGGGGATCTCTTTATGCCGACGCAGAAAACGTTGTACCACGGCCAGCGTAACGTCCGGGCGTACCGTTAGCAGATTGAAGTCGACCAGATAGCCGACGGAATCTTCATCGTACTGGATGGTTTCCCGCAGTTGCGCCCGCTGGCGGGGTTCCAGTGCGGTAAGAATGCGACCCAGCAGATGGCGCGGCAGGCGGCGCGCGAGCTGCGCCTGCTCATCTATATCCAGCGGACGTATGGCGCGCAGGATATCTTTATCGCTCATCTGAGCGATAAAGCCATCAGAAATGGTGTCTGAGGCCTCATACAGCACAAAGCCGCGTTTATCGAGTGGTGTCAGACACCACAGCGCCTGTCGTGCTTCAGGTGGCAGTGATTCCAGCAGGTCGGCAAGGTCAGCAGCATGTAATTCGGTAAGAAGCGTACAGATCTCAGCGGTTTGATCGAGAAGCAGCTTTTTTTCATCTTCAGCGGCAGGGGGCTGCTGGGTGATGATGATGCTTTCCACCAGCGCAGGATTATCCAGCAGCAACAGTGAAATGCGGCGGCGAATGGCCGAGAGTTTTTTGATGCTTGGCATGATTGTTTTTCTCAGTGATTATCACATGACACGTACACGATTCCCATGATCTCCGTGGGACGTGCGACGCAGCAATAGGTAATCCTAGCGCAGAGTGGCCTGTACGGCAGAACAACCTTTCGAAAAAAGTTTCAGGAGAAAAATGCAAAAGCTAGTGTATCCCGCAATGCAGGAAAGAATAATCACTGATGGTGTGGCACGCAGGTGCAAAACAGCGTGTGCGCTACTCTTTTTTAACGAAAGAAAGCGTGGGATTCACAGGCGATGATTTCAGCGTTTGTTCGATACGTTGCTGTTTATCTTGATGATGGAAAAATGAACTAACAGAGGAGTAGGCGAAACGGCCAACGAGGATAAAGAAACTGATAATTAAGAAGAACTGCTTGCGCAATCCGCGAACCGCTTCGTCGCTCACGGGACGATCGTCGCTTATGGGACAGGGCTGCCAGGGTGGTTCGTCGCTTGTGTATCAGGGTAGCCATTATTATCACTCTCGTATCCGCGCTTATGCGCTGTTTCTATTTATTCACAATTGATGATGTTGGTCAATCATTAGACGTACTTTTGTGATCCTGCCGTGTCTGATCCAGGATAACACCGTGAATATTTGGCATTTTTGTGCCATATATAATGCGTATGAGCAGCGTTGATTATTCAGGCCGAAACTAAAGGATATACCCGCCTTATCTATTTTACGGGGCGGGTGCGGCAATCGCTGTTTTGACATATGAAAAGTGCCCTTTAATGGAATACGGAGCGGCTTCCCATGATGATACTTCATCGCATTTCGATACGTAATAAATTCCTCCTCGCGCTATTGCCAATGGTATTGGCATTGCTGTGGCTCAGCCTGCTGGGAATGATGGAACGCCGCCAGACAGAGCAAGAAATGAACCGGATGGAAAAGCAAATCTTGCTAGCGCGTGATGCGGGAGAGCTGGTGCATCAACTGCAACGTGAGCGAGGAATGAGCGCCGGCTATTTTGGCAGTCAGGGCAAAGCCTTTGGCCCCGAGTTGCAGACGCAGCGTCAGGATACGGATAAAGCGGTCACCGCTTTTCAGCAGCGCTATGGCGGCATGGATACCACATGGATAGGACACGATGTGGCCAAAAACTTTAATCAGGTAGCGGATTCGCTGAATACGCTGGCCTCGCTCAGAAGTTAGGTAGACAGCATGTCGATACCGGTGAATGCCGCGCTGGGTGCCTATACGGAAAAAGTGACTGCGTTGTTGGAAGGTATCGGTCTGATGGCCCATCTGGTGCGAGATGCGGGGGTGACGCAGCAGATCACGGCCTATTACAGCCTGTTGAATGCCAAGGAGCAGGCCGGGATTGAGCGAGCGGCGCTGGCTAACGTTTTTTCTGCTAACCGTTTTGGTGAGGGCGTGTTTGTTCGCCTGAACCAATTGGTCGGACGTGGCGATGCCTATATTGCCAGCTTCAGAACTCTGGCATCGGAATCGCTCCGTCAGGCGTTTGACCGTGCGATAAGCTCCAGCGTGGCGCAAGAGGCGCTAGCGCTGCGTGAACGGGCGATTGCCGCACCAGAGGGCGAATGGAACATTAATGGCGCACAGTGGTTTTCGCTGCAAACGCAGAAAATTGATCAGCTCAAACACATTGAAGAGCAGGCGGCAACCACGCTTCTGGCCAACGTTCAGCGTTTGTCTGCTGTGGCGCAGCAGGCCTGGATCAGTTACCTCTGCGGTACGTTACTGGCGATCGGGCTTGCGTTGGTGCTCGCTGTCATGATTATGCGCAGCATCAATCGACAGTTACAAGATACCTTAAAGACCATCGCCGAAATGGGCGGGGATTTAACGCAGCGCCTGCATGTCCCGGGAACGGATGAACTGTTTCGATTAAACCGGGCATATAACCAGTCATTGGAGAATATCGCCAATCTGGTGACGGAAATTAAAAACAGCGCCTACACCATAGGCCATGCCAGCAATGACATTTCCAATGGCAATGCGAATCTGGCGTAACGCACGGAGCAGCAAGCGGCTTCACTGGTGGAAAAGGCCAGCAGCATGGAACAGATTACCGCCACAGTGCAGCAGACCGCCGATTTTGCTGCCGAAGCGCGAGAATTGACCACCCGCGTCGATGAGCGGGTGCGTCAGATTGGTGATATTACCTCGTCAGCCAGTAATGCCATGAACAAGATCCAGCAAACCAGCCAACGGGTGACCGAGATTGTCACGGGCATTGATGCCATCGCGTTTCAAACCAACTTGCTGGCGCTGAATGCGGCGGTGGAAGCGGCCAGAGCGGGAGAGCACGGGCTGGCTTTGCGGTGGTGGCAACAGAAGTGCGCCAACTGTCGCAGCGTAGCGTGGATGAGGCCAATCAAATTCGCGCGCTGATTGCCGACAGCCTCTCCAGCGTGGAGGAGGGAAGTGCGCTGGTGTCGCAGTCCTATCGCGGGCTACATGAGATTATCGACGGAACCAGCAGAGTGAAAGCACTTGTCGGCGATATCGCCATCGCCGCAGGTAAGCAATCGCTGGGAATTGCGCAGATCAACGTTGCATTGAGCCAGCTCGAACAGGTGACTCAGCAGAATGCCACGCTGGTGGCCGAGGCCTCTACGGCGAGTCAGATGCTGGATGGACAAGTGGCGGATATGCGGGCGTTGGTGGGGCGCTTTCGCGTCGAGCCTTCCGAACCGGCTGCTGAAAATCCCCCCTTTCTACTGGCGAACGTGTAGCTTATTGGGAAACTAATGAGCTTCTGAATGGAGCACACAGACTGCTGACAACGTCTGTTGTTCGGTGAAGTGCGGCGATGGGGTCGTAGCGGCGTAAGCCGCCGGCGCGCCCCTCGTCGTGATTCGCCGGGAAACATGGACATGCCGAAACGTGTTTATCAGCAACCTCATGCGCCCCTGAATGGAGCGCGTTGCTTTAGTTACCTTCTTCTATCAGTAGCTTCCAGCCAGTCACATCCAGCCAGTAAGCCTGTTCTGCTTCCAGATCGAGCTGTACCAGCGCGTTTTGCGCGAAATAGCTCTGTGGGAAGGTGAGTGTCCAGTGGTTGTCATCCGCGCTCAGGCGCAGCGAATCTGGCGGTGTGGTCGCCTGACGTTGGTTATTGAGCAGACTTGCCAGCCGCAGAATCTGCACTATGGGCAAATACTGCTTTTTCTTGAACAGGTTAAAGCGCGGTAATTCTTCCAGCTTGGTGGCTTTGCGCTGACCACTGCGTAAACAGTAACTCGGTGGTTTCTCGTACCCGACGCGCCTGTTCGCGATCGATATTGTAGTGACTGGCCAGGCTCAACGCGGTACGGATACGAGTATCCTGATGGCGGAAGCGGCCTTCCATTTCATACAGCACACCTTCGCGTAGCGCACCGTCCGACAGGCGCAGCGATTTTATCGCCAGCGCATCAAAAATCCCGCACAGAATGGCCAGCCCCGGAACCAGCACGGACTGCCGATCTTCCGACATGCCCGGCAAACTGAGGGATTTGAAATTCTTGAACTGCAAAATCTGGTCACGCAGCATGTTGAGCCGCTCGAGCGTAATCAGGCCATCTTTCTCTCCCATTTCCACTAAAATTTCATGGGCGGATTTGATGGTGCCGGAAGCACCGAGCGCGTAATCCCAGCCGTAAATACGGTACTCCCAGGAGAGTGTCTCCAGCTTCTGTACCGCGGCCAGACGTGCACGACGAAAATTCTGCTCACTGATCTCGCCATTGGGGAAAAATTGCTGGGCGAAGCTGACGCAACCCATTCGACGACTTTCGACCAGTATCGGCTCAAAATTTTCCCCGATGACCAACTCGGTGGAGCCACCGCCGATGTCGATCACCAGTTTGCGCCCTTTTTCTGGCTGGGTATGTTCCACCCCCATAAAAATCAGGCGCGCTTCTTCATGACCCGAAATGATTTCGATCGGATAGGGGATAATGTCTGCGGCGCGGCGCAAGAAGGTCTGGGCGTTAACAGCTTCACGCAGCGCATGGGTGCCCACGATGGAAACGTTATCCGGCGAAAAACCTTGCAGCCGTTCAGCAAACAGCGCCAGACAACTAAGCCCACGCTCCATTGCTTCTTCGCTCAGCATGTTGTTGCTGTCCAGACCGTCCGCCAGATGTACCCGCTGTTTAAGGCGGCTCAACACTTGCAATGCCCCGTTGACCACACGGGCGACCACCATATGGAAACTGTTGGAGCCAAGGTCAACCGCGGCGAATTCCTACGGTGCTTCTTTATCAGTATCTGTTTGTATCAGTGGCATTTTTCTTGCCTATTCGTCGGGTTGCTCAAGGGCCTTGAGGTACTCGTGAATGGCCGTCTGCGCGCGGACCTTACGCCGGTTGCCGCGTGCAACATAGCGATTACTCAACTCTTTATCAACAATACGTGCTTTAACGGTATCGCTGAACAGCAGATCCAGCGTGTCCAATATCTGTTTTTTCAGCGCCGGATCGAGCACTTCGGCAGCTACCTCGATACGATAATCGATGTTGCGCGTCATCCAGTCCGCCGAGGAGATATACACTTTGTTGTCTCCTCCATTGTGGAACACATACACCCGATCGTTCTCAAGATAGCGATCTAAAATGCTGATGACCTGAATATTCTCGCTGATGCCGGGCAGCGCAGGGATAAGAGAACACATGCCGCGCACCAACAGGTTAATCTTAACGCCCGCTGCGGACGCTTCATACAGCTTTTCAGCCAAATCCTTGTCGACCAGATTATTGACCTTAAGCGTAATCGCCGCTGGAATGTTCTCTTGCGCGTTGGCGATTTCGCCATCAATCAGCTTGTTCAGTCGGGCACGAGAGTTTTGCGGTGACACCAGCAGATATTCGAAGCTGACTGGGCGATAGGGGTTTTCGATAAAGTTGAACACGCTGCGCACTTCATTGGTGATGCGTTCATCGGCGGTCAGCAATGAATAGTCGGTGTAAAGCCGGGCGGTTTTTTCATTAAAGTTACCGGTGCCAATGTGGGCGTAACGCACAATACTTTCCCCTTCACGGCGAGAAATCAGGAACAGTTTGGCGTGAATTTTCAGCCCCGGCACCGAGAAAATCACGTGCACACCGGCTTCCGTCAGGCGTTTGGCCCACTGGATATTCGCCTCTTCATCAAAGCGCGCCTGCAATTCCACCACCACGGTCACTTTTTTACCGTTGTGTGCAGCGTGGATCATCGCATTAATGATGCGCGAATCTTTTGCCACGCGGTAGATGTTGATTTTAATCGACAACACGCTCGGATCGAACGATGCCTGACGCAGCAGTTCCAGCACGTGCTCGAAGGTGTGGTACGGATAGTAAAGCAACACATCACGCTCACGAATGGCATCAAACCCGTTGCGGAAATGGCTGAAACGGGTGTGACGCAGCCGCGGCAGAGGCTTGTTTTCCAGATTAGGGCGGCCCACGTTGGGGAAACTGATAAATTCTTTAAAGTTGTGGTAGCGCCCGCCGGGAATGATGGAGTCATAAGAGGAAATCCCCAGTTTTTCCATCAACATATTGACCATGGTGTCCGGCATGTCGCGCTGGTACACAAAGCGCACCGGCTCGGCGGTGAGGCGCTGTTTCAGGCTGGAGGACATCAATTCCAGCAGGCTGGACTCCATTTCCGTGACCAGATCGTATTCAGCATCGAGCGTCATTTTCATGGAATAGGCGTTGAGCGCATCGTAGTCAAAGAAGCCTCTGAAGATATCATCCAGGCAGTAACGCAGAATGTTATCCAGCAAAATCATGGTTTTTTTTCTGCGCGATGACTCTGACGGCAGATTGACGAAGCGGGGCACTTTATCCGAGGGGATCTCCAGCAGCGCATAGCGAATCTCGTTGCCGCGAATAATCTCTACCGCCAGATAGGTGTAGTCATCTTTTAAAAACTCGACCAGATCGGTTTCTGGCAGGATCAGAATCGGCGTGATGTGCTGGCGCAGGTTCTGGCGAAAATAGTCGCACAGCCACTCCTGCTGAACGGGGGAGACCTGACGCTCATTCACCAAAAAAATGTGGTTGCGCGCCATTTCCAACAGCAGCTCATTATAGAGATTATCGAACACCTGATCGGTTTTCAGTACGCGTGCCTGAATTTTACTCAGCAAATGGCGTAAACCGCTGGCGGAGCCTTGTTCTTCGTTGATCAGAATCCGTCTTTTCAGATCGGCGAAGCGCACTTTGTAAAATTCATTGAGGTTGTTGGAGTAGATCCCCAAAAAGCGCATGCGCTCAATCAACGGATTACTCTGATCCGCAGCCTCTTGCAGTACGCGTTCGTTGAAGGATAACCAACTTAGTTCTTTCTCGATGAAGAGCTTGTCCTGACTCATTGTCACTCCGTTAAATCGTTTACTGACGGTGCACACACTCTCTACACGCCAATGATGGCGGATTTATGACGACGCGACGCTATCTTGTTCGTTAAAGAGGTTTTTTTCGCGACGCGGTATCATTGCCGAATGACAGGCGGTCTTTTTGTTCATAAAACGACCTGAATGACGCACCAGACGCGGGCGAGCATTAAAATCGTTTTCACTGAACGTCTTACCGTTGTCATATTATGAGCGTAAAGGCAACATATGCTACCCCGATTTCATATTGGGGATGAGAAAAGCGAATCCGTCACGATGCTTGAGGCAACTTCTATCGTGCGGGATGGGCGACGTGGGGTTTTTGTTCGCCATTCACTAAAGAACCTGGCGGGTGGTGTAGGTATAATGGCAGAAACAGACAGCAGATTCGCCTATCAGGATGCCCGACGGCGGCGTCTGGATCGCGTAACACAACATGTCGTAGTCGGCAGTGGCCTGCTGGTGATGATGGCATTAGTGCTGATTTTTTTCTATCTGCTGTACGTGGTCGCGCCGTTATTTGTTTCCCCTACCGTGACGCAGTACGTGGTGTCGCCGCGTGCGCAGTCGGTGCCGTCCGTGGCGGCCGGGATCAGCGATGACGGTTCTCTGGGGTATCGCATTGATGAACAAGGTTTTGGTGAGTTTATCGCGTTTGCCGGTGGGCAATCCCTGCCTCGAATCGCATTGAGCGTAACGCCGATTACGAGCGCCGTTGGTGGGGGCGGTCACGACGCGCCCACCTACGGCGTTCTCTTCAGAGACGGCCATGGCAAACATATTTACCCAGTCCATGGGATCTTTAGAGAAGCGATCGTTAATAAACAGCAAGCGATGTAATGCCGAGGCGCGGCGTGGAACGCGTAGCGGACCGGGGAGAATGCCTTCCGTGTTCATGCCACGGTGAATGGCGTTTTGCATGGTTTGCCATACGTCGGCAAAGTAGTGCTCGATAGCTTCACGCCCGTGCATGGCAATTTCATTCTTCATCACAATGGCTGAGAGTGACAAGCAGTGATCGTGACAGTGTTGCAACAGTTTTTGCGCGGAATAAAACGGATAGGGCACTGTCTCTTCCGTTATCAGTGCCTTGCCAAAATGTTCCTGATCGACAACGAAGCCGCCACCGATAGAGTAATAGGTTTTGCTATGCAGTAATGTCTGCTGTTGGTAGGCACGGATCGTCATGCCATTTTCGTGCAGCGGCAGGTTTTCCGCCTGAAAACGCAGTGCCGTCTCCAGCGGGAAGCTGATTTCATACTTGCCGCCCAACAAGGGGAGGCGCTGTGTCTCTTTAACCCGTTGTATAAAAGCTGGAATATTGTCGATATCTACGCTGTCCGGCAGGTTTCCGGCCAGCCCCATAATGATGGCGATATCGGTATGGTGCCCTTTACCGGTAAGGGAAAGCGAGCCGTACACGTCCACCACGATATGGGTGACGGAATCGATAAGTGACTGGCTGACCAGCTCATAGGTAAACATTTTTCCCGCTTTCATCGGCCCGACGGTATGCGAACTCGACGGCCCTATACCAATTTTGAAAATCTCGAATACGCTGACCATGGCGATTTCCTCTAACAAGACGTTGGCAACACAGATGCATTGCCAACAGATTCCGTCATCAGGTGTGCCGGCCGTCTCCTGACATCAGTGAGGGGGAACAGGGAAGCGGCGCAGTACCGCTTCTGGATGGATTAGTACAGGCTATAGACGATGGCGGTAATGGCGATCAGGCCCATTACGGTAACGAATACGTTGCTGATCTGCCCGCTGTATTGCTTCATCGCCGGGACTTTCTGAATGGCGTACATTGGCATCAGGAACAGTAAGCAAGCAATAACCGGGCCGCCCAGCGTTTCGATCATACCCAGGATGCTGGGGTTGAGCGTGGCGACAATCCAGGTAGTCACCAGCATAAACAGCGCGGTGATGCGGTTCAGCTTTGCGTGCTCGATGGTTTTACCGCGGCTGCGCAGTGATTTAATCACCATGCCGTTAAAGCCTTCACCCGCCCAGATAGTGACCAAGGAACGATTTGGAGATAGCGATGGTCGCGATAACCGGCGCCAGATACGCCATGACCGGATTGTTAAAGTGGTTGGCCAGGTAAGACAAAATCGAGATGTTTTGTGTTTTGGCTTCCATCAGTTCCGTGGGCGACAGGCTCAGTACGCAACTGAACACAAAGAACATCACGGTGAGAACCATCATGATATGGCTGTAGGAGAGAATGCGGGAGCATTTGGGCTCAGCATCGTCACCGTACTCTTTGCGCTTGGCAACGGCAAAGGAGGAGATGATCGGTGAATGGTTAAAGGAGAATACCATTACCGGGATCGCCAGCCACAAAGTAGACAGCAGTCCGTTGCCGGTTGCGCTATTGGTGAAGGAAATATTATCAAAAATCGCTAAATTCTAATGTGGAATTAAATAAAGTGCCAGCAACATCAATACCATGACAAAAGGATAAACCAGAATGCTCATGGCTTCACCGAAGAGCACAATAAACATCAGTCCCAGGATTAACACCAGAGGCAGCACGGCGCGCGGTGGAGAAGGTAAATGAAGTTGGTGAGTAATAAAGCTGTCTACCGTATTGGTAATGGCAACGCTATAAACCAGAAGAATAGGGTAAATTGCAAAAAAGTA
Organism: Symbiopectobacterium sp.; assembly: GCF_047692315.1. Taxonomy (GTDB): domain Bacteria; phylum Pseudomonadota; class Gammaproteobacteria; order Enterobacterales; family Enterobacteriaceae; genus Symbiopectobacterium. Next base: position 159,317 of record NZ_JBLLJS010000021.1, read on the forward strand.
GAGCAGTGTGATTAATTTCCCTGCACCCACACCGAAATGTTCTTCGACTACTTCAGTAATATCTTCACCACCTTTCTTCTTACCGGATAAAACAAATCGGCACAGTGCGCGGTGAGAAAAGTACGTCATGGGAAAAGCAATAATTGCCATAATAATCAACGGAATTAATCCACTGATGCCGGCATTAATCGGCAGAAACAGCACGCCTGCGCCAATGGCCGTGCCGTACAGGCCGAGCATCCAGACGGTGTCGCTTTTACGCCAGCCAGAAGCGGGTGCGACAATCGCACTGCTTTCTTGGATTGTGCCCATAATAGGTTCTCCTTGGTGAACACAGTTTGCAAATCATGTCAATATCGGTAGCGACACCGACATTGTGTAAATAATAAACATCGAGGCGTTTTTATAACGTGAGCGCATGTCTGAGGGTCAATACTGATTGTGGTGGCATTCTATATTGAGGCGGTCAGCGAATAATATTGAGATGATCACATAAGTGAATTGACACGTTTAAATTTTATCAAAATTCGACCCCAAATAAAATATCAAAGCTGATACTTTACATTGTTTATTTTTAAGGTCTCTTGTTTGATACTTTAACTTAATATTTATGCTAAATAATAACCAATAACGCTGTTGCTAATAAATAGAGTTAAATTAATAGCGATTAATAATAGACCTAATAATCTAGATGTCACGCCAAAATATAACCATACATATCGTTTGTTTATTTTGGTTTGCCTAAAAAACAGACATGATAAGGGAGGAACCGACTTCCCGCCAATGCGTCAAGCCGCAAGGCGGGAAAGGAACTACTGTTAAAGCGTTGCCTGCGCCCACTGTAACCCGGAGTGATAGGCTTCAGGTAACAAGGGTACCAGTGACTGTAATGTGTGTCGTAGCTGACTACGATCGCTGTGTGTCAGGTTCAGATGACCGACTTTACGCCCTGGGCGCACGTCTTTGTCATACCAGTGAAGATGAATCAACGGCAGTGACAGCCAATCCTGATTAATCTCTGTGCCGATCAGATTGATCATGACGGCAGGCGCATCAATCACCGGTTTTGGCAACGGCAGATCCAGAATGGCACGCAGGTGCAATTCGAACTGACTGATAGATGCACCGTTTTGCGTCCAGTGTCCGCTGTTGTGTACGCGCGGAGCCAATTCGTTGATCAGCAAACGATCGCCGACAATAAAGCATTCCATCGCCATCACACCGATGTAACCAAGGGCGTTCATGATGGCAGCAAGCATGGTTTCTGCCTGTTGCTGCATGCGTGCATCCGGTTCCGGTAGCGCGACGCTGGCGCGCAGAATACCATCTTCATGCAGGTTGTGTGTCAGCGGATAAAACACGCAGTGGCCATCTGCACCGCGCGCACCCACCATCGACACTTCGCCGGAAAAAGCAATGCCTTGTTCCACGATGCATTCGCCATAACACTCTTGCGGCAGCGTATCGGCAGTGTCATGGCGTAAGCGCCATTGCCCGCGGCCGTCATAGCCACCCACGCGAAGTTTGACGATTGCCAGCTCGTCCAGTCGGGTGAAGATGGCGGGCCACTCTTGCGCCGAGGCCAGCAACTGCCAGGGCACGGTGGGCAACTGCAACGAATCCAGCAGTTGTTTCTGCGTCAGGCGATCTGCCAGACGCGGAAAAATATCGCGATTCACGAAGGCAGCGTGCTCTGCCAGTTCTCGCGTCAATGCGGTTTCTGGCCAGTGCTCAATCTCGGCGGTGATGACGACGTGATGAAACGGTACGGACTCCGGCTCGGCATCCAGACCCACCGGATAAACAGCAATCCCCAGAGGCTCACCAGCCTGACGTAACATACGGCCTAACTGGCCATTTCCTAATACGCAAACGGGCTTCATGCATCCTCCCGCGGATTGGGATGAGACAGTACTTCATCCGTTTGCTGTTGGCGCCAGGCGGCAAGACGTGCCGCCAGCTCGCCATCGTGTAGCGCCAGAATCTGTGCGGCAAGCAAGGCCGCGTTGGCTGCACCGGCTTTGCCGATGGCCAGGGTGCCCACCGGAATGCCACGTGGCATCTGCACAATGGAGTACAGACTATCGACGCCTCTTAATGCTGCACTCTGTACCGGCACGCCCAGCACCGGCACCAGCGTTTTGGCCGCCAGCATCCCGGGCAAGTGCGCTGCTGCTCCTGCGCCCGCGATGATCACATCAAAACCGTTTTGCGCGGCCTGCTCTGCAAAGCTAAACAGCTTGTCCGGCGTGCGGTGCGCTGAAACGACTTCGGTGTGAAAGGGGATAGCGAGTGTGGTGAGAATTTCCGCAGCAAACTGCATCGTAGCCCAGTCACTCTTTGAACCCATGACGATGGCAATTTTTGCCGGGGCAGCGTTGGATGACATACCTGTAGTGCTCCTGTGATATGACGTATTGAGACGCAAGGCTGCGTCGGCCAGAAAACGGATGACGCTCTGGCTGGAGGGCGCAGATCATACCATGGGCTGGCGGGAAGGAAAACGGTTGCGTAGCGGTAAATCACGGTATTCTTGCCGTTTCCTGCATGGCAGGTTTACGACAAAAAGTGTGAAAAAGTCGGAAGAAATCAGAAGGGAAATGAAATCAACGCAGTATCGTCAGCCGTGACTTTTATCATCCACCCTTGCTCATGCCAGGCACCGAGCACAGCACGTTGCGCTTCTCCGTGTTCGGTAACGACGGTATGAATTGCCGGTCGATGGGTGTGACCATGAATCAATGTGTTGATGTTATGCGCGTGTAAACACGCCAACACGGCCTGCTGATTGACATCCATGATCTGCTGCGACTTATTCTGGTTGGCCAGCTGGCTTGCTGCACGCATTTTTGCCGCCATCTTGAGACGCAGGCGCAGCGGTAAACGCAGAAATAACCATTGGATGACAGGATTGTGTACCCGGCGACGATATTTCTGATAAGCCTCATCGTCGATGCACAGGGTATCGCCGTGCATGATCAATATCCGGCGGCCATAGTGTTCGATCACCTGTTCAGTCGGTAACAACGTTATGCCCGCCCGCTTGGCAAAATGCTTGCCGAGCAGAAAATCACGGTTGCCGTGAATGAAGTAGCAGGGAACCCCACACTGTTGCAACTGATACAGCGCTTCGGCAACGGTTGTATGCAGTGGTTGCGGATCGTCATCGCCGATCCAGGCATCAAACAGATCGCCCAGGATGTAGAGCGCATCCGCCTGCTGTGCATCACGTTCAAGAAAACGCAGAAAACCGGCGGTGATCGCCGGTTCATGTACGTTCAGATGCAGATCGGCAATAAACAGTGTTGCCATGCTGCCGCGATTATTCGCTGACGGTAACGCGGGTTATTACCACATCTTCTTTCGGAACGTCTTGATGCATACCGCTACGGCCTGTTGCCACGCCTTTGATCTTATCGACCACGTCCATGCCTTCAGGCACTTCAGCAAACACACAGTAGCCACAACCGTCTGCGCGTTCAGAACGGAAGTTGAGGAAATCGTTATCAACGACGTTAATAAAGAACTGCGCGGTGGCGGAATGCGGATCGTTGGTACGCGCCATTGCCAGCGTGCCACGGGTATTTTTCAGGCCGTTATTGGCTTCGTTAGCGATAGGCGCTCCCGTTGGTTTTTGTTGCATACCGGGAGCGAAACCGCCGCCCTGGATCATAAACCCATTGATCACACGGTGAAAAATGGTGTTGTCATAGAAACCGTTACGGCAGTAGTTCACGAAGTTTTCCACGGTGGCAGGTGCTTTATCTGCAAACGTGTTAATGACGATGTCACCGAAGTTTGTATGGAACGTAATCATAATGAGTAAACCCTGATAACCAGAAGGATGAGATACAAACTGCCAGGCAGTGCTGTCTGCGCAAAGGCTGAATAACTAAGGCGCTCTTATAGCATAATTGACTGCCCGAGTCAGTAAGGTATGGGAACAATTACCCAGACATATGTGGATAGTTTGGTTAAAAAGTAACACAATGTCAATAAAATTGACTATATGTCATAAAGTTGCGTTATTTTATTGAATAAAATTTTTATTGTTGTAGATCAAACATTACTGATTTGGGAGTAGGATTTGCAATCAACCCAGATTAGTCTTAAATGATTCGTATTACTGACTTTATTAACAATACTAACAGGTGAATCATGCTGGGCTTAATCAATCGTGTACTGGATAAACCCGATGCAGGCAAGCTGCTGCTGCGTCTCGCTTTTGGCATCTTGTTGATTTTTCATGGATAGCACAAAGTTGTTGATGGCGTGGGTGCCATTGCGGGTATGCTGGAAAGAGTGGGGTTGCCAACATTTATCGCCTATGGCGTCTTTGCGGGTGAACGGGTGAAGTGGTTGCTCCGATCCTGTTGATTCTCGGCATTTTGACGCGTCCTTCCGCGTTAGTGGTAGCGGGCACCATGGTGGTCGCTCAATTCCTGGCTGCACCAGCGGGCTTTGTTTCACTGGCGAAAACCGGTGCCTGGGGCGCGGAACCCACTGCGGTGTTCTTCTTTATTTGCCGCACTGGCTATCGCTCTGTTGAGCAGCGGAAAATACTCCGTGATGAGTAATCCGAATTTGCGTTAACGAGCGTTCGGTTTAAGTCGTAACACGAAGCCCGGCACCCAGTTGCCGGGTTTCTGTTTTTTTAATCCTTATCAATTATCTTCCTATTACGCCGTCTCAGTCTTGCAATAGGCCGAGGTTCAGGTTTCAATACGCTGCTGGGCTTGCAGAACTTCCCTTTATCGGGTATTGTTCCGTTTGCTGCGAATACTATGGAATGCTTTGATGTTAAAGATTTTTAATACGCTGAGTCGCCAAAAAGAGGAATTCAAACCTATTCATGCCGGGAAGGTGGGCATGTATGTATGTGGCATTACCGTGTATGACCTGTGTCATATCGGTCACGGGCGTACTTTTGTGGCTTTCGATGTCGTTGCCAGGTATTTGTGCTATTTGGGATATTCACTGAAGTATGTGCGCAACGTAACGGACATTGATGACAAAATCATCAAACGTGCCGCGGAGAATGAAGAGAGCTGCGAGCAACTGACGTCACGCATGATCGCCGAAATGCACGCGGATTTCAATGCGCTGAACATTTTGCGCCCCGATCTGGAGCCGCGTGCCACACACCATATCGCAGAAATTATTGAGTTGGTGGCGCAGCTTATCGCGCGCAAACATGCTTATGTGGCAGAGAATGGTGATGTGATGTTTTCTGTGGACAGCGCGCCGGGTTACGGTGTGCTTTCTCGTCAGGATCTCGAACAGTTGAAAGCGGGCGCGCGTATTGAGATTGCGGAAGTGAAACGCAATCCGATGGATTTTGTGCTGTGGAAAATGTCCAAACCTGGCGAGCCGCACTGGACCTCTCCGTGGGGGGAAGGCCGTCCTGGCTGGCACATCGAGTGTTCTGCCATGAACTGTAAGCAACTCGGCGAGCATTTCGATATTCACGGCGGCGGTTCCGATCTGATGTTCCCGCATCATGAGAATGAAATTGCCCAGTCAACCTGCGCCCATGACGGCCCTTCTTACGTCAATTACTGGATGCATTCCGGTATGGTGATGATTGACCGCGAGAAGATGTCCAAGTCGCTGAATAACTTTTTTACCGTGCGCGATGTGTTGAAGTATTACGATGCAGAAACCGTGCGTTACTTCCTGATGTCTGGTCACTATCGTAGCCAACTGAACTACAGCGAAGAGAACCTGAAACAGGCGCGGGCATCGTTGGAACGTTTGTATACCGCGCTGCGCGGCACCGATCCTGCGGCGAAAGCGCAAGGCGGAGAAGCGTTTGAAGCGCGTTTTCGCACGGCGATGGATGATGACTTTAATACGCCGGAAGCTTACTCCGTGCTGTTTGATATGGCGCGTGATGTGAACCGTTTGAAAGCGGAAGATTCTGTGGCAGCGAACGCGCTGGCCGCAGAGCTGCGTCGTTTGGCGGGGATTTTGGGACTGCTGGAGCAAGATCCGGAAGCTTTCCTGCAAAGCGGTTCGCAGGCGGATGATGATGCAGTGCAAGAGATTGAAGCCCTGATTCAGCAACGCAATGATGCGCGCCAAGCGAAAGATTGGGCGCAGGCCGATGTGGCCCGAGCGCGTCTGACGGAAATGGGCATCGTGCTGGAAGACGGCCCGCAAGGCACCATGTGGCGCCGTAAATAACGTTTACTGCGCGAAACTTGATACTGCGCTAAAAAATCGCCCGCGAACATGTTACCTGTCGCGGGCGATTTTTATTGGGTCACACTGATGGCTGTCGCTTAGGGCACCACATTTACCGATTGCCCGGCAAAGTTAACGCGTTGACCGGAGATGATTTTGCGGCGTTTGCGCGTTTCTACCTGGCCGTCAACGGTGACTGCGCCGTCAGCAATAGCGGCTTTGGCGGCGGCTCCGCTTTCGCTCAACCAAGCAGTTTAAGCAGATCGCACAGTTCAACGTGCTGGTGTTTATCGAGATGAAAGGTTTCCATAACATCCTGCTGTAAGAAAGAAAAAAGGCACGCCTGCGCGCGCGATGTTAACGATAAGCTTATACATTAACCGTATTCAGCGCCGTTACGCGTTGCCGTCGTGGTACTCTTCGCAGGCTTGCAGCGTGTTTTGAATCAGTGTGCCAACGGTCATTGGGCCTACGCCGCCAGGCACAGGCGTTATCAGTGATGCACGCTCTTGCGCGACGGAAAACTCCACGTCACCCACCACTTTTCCGCTGTCCAGTCGATTGATGCCGACATCAATCACGATGGCCCCTGGTTTAATCCACTCGCCGGGAATAAAGCCCGGTTTGCCAACGGCAACGATCAGCAGATCTGCCTGCTCAACGTGTTGACGCAGGTTTTTGGTGAAACGGTGGGTGACCGTCGTGGTACAGCCCGCCAGCAGCAGCTCCAGACTCATCGGGCGGCCAACAATGTTCGATGCGCCGACTACCACGGCGTTCAAACCGAACATGTCCACATTGTGGCGTTCCAGCAGCGTGATGATGCCACGCGGTGTGCAGGCGCGTAGCAGCGGATCGCGTTGACACAGGCGGCCCACGTTGTAAGGGTGGAAGCCGTCAACGTCTTTATCGGGCGCGATACGCTCAATCACTTTGGTGTTATCAATCCCTTCGGGGAGCGGCAACTGGACCAAAATACCATCGATGGTGCTGTCGGCATTCAGTTCGTCAATCAGCGCGAGCAGCGCGGACTCCGTGGTGCTGGCGAGTAAATCATAAGAACGGGATACAAAACCTACTTCATCGCACACTTTGCGTTTGCTTGCGACGTAAATCTGCGAGGCGGGATTATCGCCGACTAACACGACTGCCAGCCCGGGCGCACGCTTGCCCTCGGCCAGACGTTGCTTGACGCGCGCACAAACTTCATCCTTCACCTGCTGCGCAATCGTTTTACCATCAATAATCTTTGCTGCCATCTCTGAGGAAATCCATCAAATAAAACTACGGGGGATGGCGCTATTTTGTCAGAAGCGACGCGCGCTGTCAGGCTCTGTATCAATATAAATTCGCCCGATCCTGACCGGTATCGGCTTATTCTGTCGCAATTTTAACGCGATTTCTGCCGTTGTTCTTCGCCTGATACAGCGCTTTATCTGCACGAATAATCACGCTTTCCGGTGCCTGAGCCGGGGTTGTACCGACAAAAAGATAGACACCTGCGCTGGCGGTGACAATTTTTTCGTTCAATGTGGTGAGTTCATGGGGGATGCGCTGATGTCGGATGGCCTCCAGTGCGCGTTCCGCGAACGCCACAGCACCTTCTTCCGTCACATCTATCAGAATGATGACAAACTCTTCGCCGTCATAACGCGCAATTAAATCCTCTTTGCGGCGCGGCATGCTGCTTAATGCATGACTCACGGTTTGCAGGCACTTATCGCCTTCAACGTGGCCATAGTGGTCATTATATTTCTTGAACATATCGACATCGAGCATGATAAGTGCAATCCGCTTGCCGGAAAGGGCTGACTGCGCGATGGTCTCGCGCAGGAAAATATCAAACTGTCGCCGGTTGGCCTGGCCGGTGAGGCCATCCAACAGTACCAGCGTTTCGAGCGTGTGATTCATTGCGGTAAGCTGATCGCGCACTTTGGTCAGATCCGTTTGGTTTTTTTCGTTGATCTTGATCTGCTTAAGTACGATGGCACCCATGCTGCTCATGATCAGCAACAAGGTAAGGGCGATGGCGGTATAAATGGTGGAATCGACTTTCCAGTTGGAGAGTATCTGCGTTTTGTTATAACCCGCAGCAATCATAATGGGATAACGTTTAAGACGGGTATAGCCATAGATGCGCTCGACGTGGTCTACGGCGGAATAGAAAGTAGCAGTACCGCTGGTGGATAATTTCAAATGCTCCATAAAAAGCGGGCTACCCAATACATCGCGATTAATTTGCGAATCATCAAAAGGGCGACCATACAGAATATGCTCGTCCGACAGCAAGATGGCTAACACATCAGTCTCACCCATTGAGTAATAGCTATAATAGAGTTTGAAGTAATTAATCGAAATGGTGGCGAGCAGTACGCCAGCAAAAGTGCCATCGTCGTTATTTAAACGCATGGAAACAGGAATAATCAGATCGTCGGTCGTGCGGCTACGGATGACATTACCGATATACAAACCGCTACCGGGATTATTTTGATGATATTTGAAATATTCACGATCCGAATTATTCGCATTTTTAGGAATGTAATCTGCGGCATTCACCAGCCAGTGTCCTGAGGCGTCATAGATAAAGATGCCATGCAGTTGTGGCAGCGTTGATTTACGATTTTTTAGCGTTTGTTGCAGACGGGGAAGCTGTTGCACGCCAAACCCATCTTGTTCAATACGTTCATTGAGATCCTGAAGCAGCAGTTCAACTTGCAAGAAGGTGTCTTCTGCATGACGCGATAGCGAAAGCGATAAGTTATCCGCCTGCTTTTCGGTAGCCTCAAGGGTGCGTTGATAGGAGTTAAAAACCACCCATCCGTTAAGTACCACGACAGCCAAAATAATGAACAGGATAAAACCTGCCATCAGATTTTGCAGAGAAGGTGATGTGCGTTGTTCTGTAGACTGTGCGCGTGTATTCATGCAATGGTGTCCCTTGTCCCCCATGCTGACAGGTCCGCATTACTTACCCATGTCAGTTTATCCCGCGAGAAAAAGTCTCCCTGCCAGTGTGGGATACAGCGCGAAGCTGACGGTATTAAATGGCAGCATGGAAAATGCAGGATGCGAATACACTAAGTGTAGCTGTGTTATAAAAAAACGAATCTGAACTGCCGATTTTTAATAACGGGCGGCATGATTTGCCGCTTGCTGTTGCCACTAACTGTTATTTTTTTCTGAGCGGAGCCTGACGATAAGGCACACAAGGCTGGCGAGCGTAGCAAGCAGCGTGACACCTGGCCAACCGGCTATCGACATCGCTTTGGCACCCAAGGCCGATCCTGCTGCCATACCAATGAACACGCCGGTGAATAACAGGGCGTTAAGCCGTCCGCGGGCCTGTGCGTTCAAGCTGTAAACCAGCGTTTGATGCGCCACCAGCGCCGATTGTAACCCCAGATCAAAACCTACAGCGGAAAGTGCGATTAATGCCAGTTGGCCGTGCAGTGGCAGCGTCGGTAACAGAAACAGGGTGGCAAAAGAGACCGCAGAGAGCGCTGCACCTAACTGCGTGACTTTCCCTGCGCCAAAACGGTCCGACAGGCTGCCAGAGAGCGGTGCTGCCCAGCTGATAGTGCTGTTCCAGCATCAGCGCAAGCGTTGACCAGAATGCGCTAAAGCCGACGGAGAGCAACCCTTGCGCCAGTGCTGCGCGACGCAGTGCAGGATAGCTGCGCCACAGTTGCAACATGGAGCGCAACAAACCGGGATAGCTGAGGGCAGAGTGTTGGGCAAATACTGGCAGAATGCGCCACAGGGCGATGCCGATAATCCCGATACTGAGTGCCGCCAACTGATACATGGCGCGCCAGCCAATATACTCACCCACCACGCCGCTCACGGTTCGAGACAGTAGGATCCCAATCAGCAGGCCGGTCATGACGGTACCGACGGCTTTTCCCTGTTTTCCCTCGGGTGCCAAAATGGCAGCTACCGGCACAATATCCTGTGCCAAGGTGGCCGCCATACCGAGCAGCAGACTGGAAAGCCACAGTGCGCTGGACTCAGTCACCTGACTGCACAGCCAGAGCATGGCGGTCAATGCTGCGCTTTTAACGGCGATGATCTTACGCCGATCGTAGCGATCGCCGAGCGGTAATAAAAGCAGAATTCCGAGCGCATAGCCGATTTGCGTCAATGTGGGCACCAGTCCCATGCCGTCGAGCGTCATGTGCAGATCGTGGCCCATCTGTGGCAGAATAGGTTGAACATAATAGATTGAAGCCACGCTGAACCCTGCCCCAATGGCAAGAATGAGCGTCATGAGGCCAGAAAGTGTTGGCTGTACAACGCTTTCGTCCTCGGTGTTTGAGATGGTCGACATAAAGATTTCCCCGTTGCGCTGTCGTGTTGGGCGTATTGTTCAGCAATGCGGGGTCGCGTTGTAGATGGGTTAGTGGTAAAATAGTTATACGTATGACGTATGACGTATGACGTATGAGTGATGGCAGATTGAGCAATAGATCGTATAGAACTGATGCAGACGCTGACTCGCATTATTGAAAGTGGTTCTCTGTCGGCAGCAGCACAGCAGATGGGGAACCACCCAGGCAACCATCAGCCGCCGCTTGCAAGCGTTGGAGCAGTTGCTGAATACCAAGCTTCTGCTGCGGACGACGCACGCCATGAAGCTGACGGATGATGGTGAACGCTGTTACCAACACGCCCGATCGCTGATTGCTGCATGGGAAGCGCTGGAGGACGATTTGAAAGGGGCTGATGCTGAACCCACGGGCGTGCTTCGAGTGCGCGCTCCACATGCGTTTGGTCAGGAGCAGCTTATTGCGCCGCTGACGCAGTTTCTGAATCAGTACGGGCAACTTTCCGTGGAGTGGATGCTTAACGACAAATCACCAGATTTTATCGCCGACAACATTGACTGTGCGATACACGTTGGGCCTGCCACCGATCCGGTCACGGTGGCCACACGTTTGGCGGAGGTGCCGCGTATTATTGTGGCATCCCCACGCTGTTGGCTCAGGCTCAGAGCACCGTTGAAGATATTGATGCATTGGCGGCTTTACCGTGGATCGCCATCCGGCAGTTTTATCATTACGACGTGAGCTTGTCTCACAGTGAAACCGGGCAGAGCGTGCACTTTTCTATCGCTCCCAGACTCACGTCCGACAGCCTGTATGCTGTGCGTCAGGCCGCATTGAGCAGTATCGGCGCCGTCATTATTTCGGCCTGGCTGGTGGAGGATGACATTCGTTCAGGCCGACTTATTCATGTGTTACCGCAGTGGCAAGCATCGCCACTGCCGGTTTTTTTGCTCTATCCCTATGCAAACTACTACCCAGCGCGATTGCGCAAATTTTTGACGCTGATGCGCGATGCCATGCCAGGGTTAGTGGGGATGCGTAAACCCGAATCGCGTTAGCGCAAATCTGCCACCGGCGCATCATCCAGAGCGCCTGTCAGTTCGCCGATATGACGAATGCCCTGTTGTTGACAGTATTGATGAAGTGAATCCAACAGGGTAATCATGGTTTGCGGTTGGATAAACGTCGCGGTTCCCACCTGTAGGGCGCTTGCCCCGGCCAGCATGTAGGCGATGGCATCTTCCGCGTCGGCAATGCCGCCGCAGCCGATGATGGGAATGGAGATGTGCTTGTGGCACTGGTAAACCATGCGCAGCATGATGGGCTTGATGGCCGGGCCAGAGAGCCCTCCCATGATATTGCCCAGTCGAGGCCGACGGCTGTGGATATCAATGCTCATGCCCAGCAGCGTGTTACCCACTACCACCGCATCTCCGCCCTCATGCTCTACCGCCTGCGCAACAGCAGCGACATCCGACGTGTTCGGCGTCAGTTTGGCCCAAAGTGGAAGGGATGTCGCCTGGCGCAACGCTTTGATCACCCGCGCCGTTGCCACAGGCTCAATGGCAAAAGCGCGCCCGTCTTCTTCGATGTTAGGACAGGAGATGTTGGCCTCGATAGCGGCAATGTCCGGCACCTCGCTAAGGCGCGCCGGCGTGGTAAACTCCTGCGCTGTCGGTGCAGAGATACTGGCGATCAGCGGCGGCGCATACTGCTGGTAAAACGGCAGCATGTGGGCAATAAAATCCTCGACGCCTTTACTGGGAATACCAATGGCGTTGAGCCTGGCCGAATCCAGCTCACACACGCGCGGCAGCGGATTGCTGCTGCGCGGATGAAGCGTGAAAGTTTTGGTGACGAAGGCACCAAGGCGGTTGAAATCAATCACCTCGGCCAACCCTTCGGCAAAGGTGCCGGACGCAGGCATCACCGGGTTCGCCAGACGCAGCCCATTGATATCGACGCTCAAATCGATCATAACACCACCTCATGCAGCGGAAATACCGGGCCGTCGTAGCAGACGCGTTTGTCGGAGAGCGCTTGGCTATCCTTATCGCGCATTGGCCGAACGCAGCAGTAACACATGCCCAGACCGCACGCCATCTGCTGTTTAAGCGCCGCTTCGCCGCTGAAGCCCAATTCTTGCGAAAGGCGTTGTAACAGCTGGATAATCCGGGATGAACCGCAGGTATAGACGGCATCGATCGGACGTTGCTGATGCACGGCGCGAATGCGCTGCTCAACCTGCGCCATCGCGCTGGAGCCGTCGCTGTCCGTTACTTCGATAAGATCGGCGCCGCGTGCTCGGCTAGCGGTGCCAGCGTTGCCAGACCCACACCGCGTCCGGCGACCAGAATATGACGGTCGCCCGGTTGAAGCGTGAAGCCGTTGCCCAGCGGGCCCAGCACATTCACCGCATCTTCCGGGCGCAAGGTGGCCAGACCCCGGGTTCCGGCACCAACCACTTTATACAGAAAATCAACGTATCCCTGCTCCGCATTGGCAAACCAGGTGCTCATGGGGCGGCGGAAAAAGGGTTTATCCTGTTCCGTTTGCGGGCATTGCAGGTTAAAGAACTGGCCCGGTTTCACGTGCGCGGCCGACGCATTAACCCGAACGCGCAGATGTTTGTATTCATCATTGACCCATTCATTGCTGAGCACGCTGGCTGTATTCTCGTGCGCAGTACTCGCTCTACGGGTACAGGCACGCGCGGCATTGTCACGCATTGTCATAAAAACTCCGTTGATATACGTAATATAAATTTCCCTGGCACTGCACAAAAAAGAGAAACAGGTCCGCGCATAATGGTTTTTGCCCTGGTGTGGCATTGTATTTTTTAGCTAAAGCTATAATGAAGCGTCATCACGGTATTCACCGCAGGTGGCTACATTTGTCAGTCAGAACCGTTGATGATAAAATAATGCAAATTTTTCAGTGGCCTGGAATTATGAACCACACGTCGATCGATTATTTGGCTATTGGGCAACGGTTGCGTGCGTACCGGATTGCCGCGTCGCTCAATGCGGAACAGATTGCTGCCGAACTAGGGATATCGCGAGCGGCGGTATACCGTTTGGAAAAAGGCGAAATAAAAAAGATCGAAACCCTTGAGCGTCTGGCGCAGTGCCTGAATACCACTGTCGAGACGCTGTTGGGCGTGGGCATGGAGTATTATCTCCACGCCAGCGGTTTTTTTGAGAGAATGCGCCAACTCGAAGAGGGCTCTACGCGTATTTATTCTCACTTTGAACCGTTCTCCTATCTCCTGACCTCAGAAAAATACGATACCTACCTGCAACAAATGCTGTTGGAAACCGACAGCAATACGGTGCAGGGCGACAAGCTTGACGATAAATCATTACAAACGCTGGCTATCCTTTCGGAACGAAAATCCCACCTGAATACTCACTTGCCGAAAATACATAACCTGATCGGTATTCAGCATATCGAGAAATTTATTCATCTCGGGCTGGTGGGCTCCCTGAATATTTCACCGAGCACGCGAATGGAGCGTGTGCTGGATGCGCGTCAGGAAGTGAAATATCTGCTCCACGTGCTGGAAGAGAAAAAGGATATTGTTCAGGTCGCCATCACCAAAGAGACGATCCCATCTTCTACCTTCCAGATTTTCTATAACGACAGCGAGGCGCTTTCGGTGGCCTCCAGTCCTTTCCGTCTGGGGGAGTTGCCCAATATCAGCGCCGGGGTCGCGTGGGTTTCCTCATCCAAAGAGGCAATCCACCACCATCAATCCTTGTTTGATGCGCTGTGGGAAAATGCCGCCAAAGGGGAAGATGCCCTGCGTCTGTTACGTGATACCCTCGATCGCTACTGATTATCTTCCCCGTTGTCTCTGCTTCAGGCGTTGGCTAACCGCGCCAGCGTGTTTTTCAATACTTTGGCTGCCAGTGCGATATCCTACGGTGCCGTGTACTCTGCCGGGTGGTGGCTGATGCCTTCACGGGAAGGAACAAACAGCATTGCCGTCGGGTAACGGCTGGCCACGTACATTGCATCGTGCCCGGCACCGCTGGCCATGCGCATACTGGTAATCCCTTCTTGTGCGGCGTTCTCTTCCAACAAACTGCAAATCGATTTATCTAGCAGAGTAGGGGTTTCGGCTGCCAGTGATTCCAGCGCAATCTGCACATCGTTCTCTTTTGCCACTTTGCTGACGGAATCGGCTAGGCGGTCTGCCACCCGTTGAATGCTGCTTTTATTGATGCCACGAATATCAACATAAAACTTTACCAGACCGGGGATCACGTTCATCGCATTTGGCGACACGTCCAGTTTGCCGACGGTGCCGTACACCATCTCTTTACAGGCCGCATGGTGGACATCTTCAATAATCATGGCGCTGGCGACCAGAGCGTCATGACGCTGGTACATCGGCGTGGCGCCGGAATGGTCGGCAAGACCAGTGACAGTGACGCGAAAGCGTGTTGGTGCAGCAATGCCCTCGACAATACCGAGGGTTTTGCCTTCGTTTTCAAGCCGGCGCCCTTGTTCAATATGCAGTTCGATAAAGGCGTCGTAGCGTGCGGGAGCGAGCTCGCAGGCGGCGAGGTCATTTTCGGCATAGCCCGCCGCGCTCAGCGCTTGAAATACCGTCAACCCCTGATCGTCGGTATTTTTCATCCACGCAGTGCGATCGATGTGCCCGGTCAGCACTTTGCTGCCAATGCAGGAGAAGCCGAACCGGCTCGATTCTTCGGCACGGAATATCACCAGTTTCAGATCGCGCTTGAGCTCGCCGGGTTCGAATTGCATTAGCGCATACAAACCGGTGATAACGCCCAGCGTGCCGTCATATGCGCCGCCGTTCGGGACGGAATCAATGTGTGAGCCGGTGCCAAGCACGCGAATGTTGTGCCCATAGCGTCTCGGCTGACGCTAAACCCCTGCGTTGCCAACTTGTCTGCCAGATATCGATGCGCCGCTTCATCCTCCCGGCTGAAGGCGAGACGGGTGACACCATCCTGACCGTGGCTGGTGGAAAATTGGCGCAATTCTTCCAGCAACACCGTGATTTCTTCTGTGGTGAAACGGGGCGGCATAGGGGCTCCTGATCCTCTGTACTGTCAGCCATCACCGGTTAGCCGTATGGGCGACAACTCTGGGTGATAAACATCGGATGATGTTATGGTTTTTAGTGTTGCGCGTTTTTTCATGCTCGTCAATATGATTGTCTAAAAATTTACACAAAAAGCGAAGTGTGACATTCCGGGTTTTAGCAATAACCTGTTTTTAAAAAATTATTTGTTTTGTATAATAAGAAAAAACGATGGTTGACATTGCATTGTGTCAATTTTTAGATATCTGTTGTTGAACAGAGTTGACAAGTTACGGTATTCGTTTTAGAAAAGGTAGCTTCCCTATGTGGTTGAGTAACCGCGATTAAAGGTGGCGATGACGGATTTTACGACGGTATATCATGCATTTACTCAGAGTCTGGATGGTACGGACAGCTATGTGGTGTTGCGCCGCGATTTGGACAGCCTGATTGTGAACGATCCCGATAATGCGGTTTCCTACTATGTCTTGCGTGGTCTGGCGGATAGCTATGTCACGTTGTATGCCGATCAGGCGGTTAGTCCTGATTTTGCGCATCAGGCCAAGACGGAAATGATTCGCTTGCTTGATATTGTAAAACCGGCGCTTTCGAATAAAGCCGCCTCTGTGGAGGTGCGCTATCAGGCAATTAATGCGTTGGTGACGAGTTACTCATCGGGCAAAAAGCGGTTTTAACGTGCGTGCTCAGTAGGTTCGTACTCGGTAATACCCGGTCAGGCTTTGCCACCCATCCTCCGCTTTCAGGAGGATTTTTTTAACTATTGCTTGTTATTTTGTATCAAAAATAAAACAAATCAGTAAATCTGTTCTGCGCTCTCGCCTCAGGTTCGTAAAATGAAAAGCCAGTACAACGGGTTGCGTGCAGAGCATGCGTGTTTTTATTGCACTGATTTAGTGACAATAGGGTGTGGTTGCATTATTTTGGTGCCAGAATTTACCTCAATTGGTGCACAATCCTTTCAGTAAAAATGAGATTTTCCCTATTCTTCGGGAATGGCTAGAAAATAACTTGTTATTAATCGTGTGATTATTTTTATCGTAGCCTGCCATTTTGGTATTTTACAAGGTAAACGTTTGCGCGGATGTTGAACGAAAAGTGGTATGACTATTGCTAGTCATACTTGTATCAAAAATGATACTGGTGGTGCGCTAAGGCAAGGGCCGGCAATATCAGGCGCGTATTTTCATATTCTTATAACAATGATTCAGGAGAGCAGGATGGAATCAATTCCTTCACATAGCGCACCCGCGTCAAGACCGGAGAGCACGGAAAAAGAACACGTTGACAGCTATAGTTGGAAAGCGTTGGCCGGGTCGGCGGTGGGCTATGCCATGGACGGATTTGATTTGCTGATTCTCGGCTTTATGCTGTCAGCAATATCCGCAGATTTGGGTCTGACTTCGGGTCAGGCGGGATCGTTGGTTACCTGGACTCTGATCGGCGCAGTGATCGGTGGTCTGATTTTTGGTGCATTGAGCGACCGTTACGGGCGTATCCGTGTACTGACCTGGACCATTGTCCTGTTCGCCGTGTTTACCGGGCTCTGCGCCTTTGCTCAGGGCTACTGGGATCTGCTGATTTACCGCACCATTGCCGGTATCGGTCTGGGCGGTGAGTTTGGCATCGGCATGGAGCTGGCGGCGGAAGCCTGGCCTGCCAAGCATCGTGCCCGTGCCTCTTCTTACGTTGCGTTGGGATGGCAAGCCAGGGTGCTAGGCGCAGCGCTGCTGCCGCACATTGGTTGGCGTGGCATGTTTCTGGTAGGGATTCTTCCGGCATTTGTTGCCTGGTTTATCTGTCATCGCTTACACGAACCGGAAGTGTTCGTGCGTAAGACCGATAAAAAGGCCCCGACCTGGTCGTCTTTCAAACTGCTTATGAAAGACAAGGCTACCAGTAAAGTCAGTGTCGGGATCGTTGTGCTGACGTCAGTACAGAACTTTGGTTATTACGGCATCATGATCTGGATGCCAAGTTTCCTGTCTAAAACCTTGGATTTCAACCTGACTAAATCGGCGATGTGGACCTCGGTGACCATTCTAGGGATGATTGCTGGTATCTGGGTGTTCGGGCAACTGGCGGATCGTATTGGCAGAAAACCCTCCTTTTTGTTGTTCCAGGTAGGTGCCGTGGTTAATGGTGCTGACCTACTCTCAGTTGACCGATCCGATGACGATGCTGTGGGCGGACGCGCTGCTCGGTGTGTTTGTTAACGGTATGATGGGCGGCTATGGTGCAGTTATGTCTGAGGCGTATCCGACCAATGCCCGTGCGACCGCGCAGAATGTGCTGTTCAACGTTGGGCGTGCCGTGGGGGGCTTTGGCCCTGTAGTGATTGGTGCTGTTGCCAGAGTTTATTCATTCCAGATGGCGATTGCGCTGCTCGCGGGTATCTACGTGCTTGATATTCTAGCGACACTATTCTTGATCCCTGAGTTGAAAGGGAAAGCGCTGGAATAACGGTTTTATGCCCGGTGAGACCATCAGGCCAGAGTAGATACTCTGGCCTTTGTGTTTTTATCGGGCCTGCGAGCTGTCGGATTTGCCTGGCATCATGTGTAGCAGCGTATTATCACGCTGAACATAATGATGAAAGAGCGCTGCACCTGCATGCAGGGCAATCAGTACATAGCCCAAATTGGCAAGGGTTTCATGAATATCTTTCAGCAGGAACTGGGTGTCTTCATCCGGCGTGACGAAAGGGGAGACCGTGAAGCCCAAAAGCGACCATTCGTTGTCGCCATACGCCATCATGGCAATACCCAATAGCGGCAATGCCAGGAAGGTGGCATAAAGTACAATATGCGTCAGTGTCGCGAGATGGTGTTGCCACCGCGGCGGCGCAGGTACGATTGCCGGAGTCGCTTATTTGTGTTTCAACCCTAAGCGGATAAACATCAAGATCCACACAGCAATCCCTGCGTTGTAATGCAATGTCTTCATTGCTGAAAACGCCAAGGACGAGCGCGGAAACCAGCCACGTAATTCCATCGCAGCATACACGATTGCAATCAGCAGCAGCGTTATCCAATGCAAGTGAATCTGTAGTTTGGAAAATCGAATCATCGTGGCATATCCCATTGAATGCTATATTTACGTTAACGTTTTTTTTCATTACGAATCACCATAGAAAAATGTGGGCGGGTTTAGTGCCGCCAGGCATGAATCGGCCAATGGCCGTTTCCGATACTACTGCCTTGATTTCTATCAGGACAATGACTCGAAAGAGGGAGCAATTACTCCTTTGTTATCAGTGTGGGCTTAGCCGTATACGTAGAAAATAGGCTCTTCCATGAGCCGGGGAGTCAATCACTAACAAGCGGTTCTGCCTGTTGGTGCATATCAAGAAAGTTGCCATCGCTTTTTGACATGACAAAACGATTTCGCCCATTGCTTTTACCGCGATACATCGCCTTATCGGCGCGCCCAATAGCATCGTGCAAGGGCTCATCGATATATACTTGTGTCAGCCCGCCAGTGGCGGTGACGGCAAGGCGCGAACCATCGGCGATAACCACGGGAGCTTGAGACAACAACCGACACAGACGGCTCGCCACTGCGGCTGCGGTGGAATCACAGTGTGCGTCAAACAGGGCAATGAATTCCTCACCGCCGAAGCGATACAATGCCTCGGTGGCTCGTGTGCCTGCGCGCAGTCTATGTGCGACAGCTTTAAGCACTTCATCCCCTGCATTGTGTCCGTAAGTATCATTGATGGACTTAAAGCGATCGATATCCAACATGAGCAGATAAACGGCATGGCTGTCTCTGTGACTGCGTGCCATTCTCAGCTCAGTGTCTTTATAAAGAAGTTGCCTGAGTGGCAGGCCTGTCAGGGTATCCAGTCGGTTGCGATAGGCCATCAGCGTGGCTTTGTAGCGATCAATGCTGGTGATAAACAGACGCTGGGCGTTTGTGGTAAGCATTAATTTTATCCGCGTTAGCCGAGCCATCCTCAATCGCATGCAGCAAATGTTTCGCCGTGTGGTGCATGGTTTTGTGGGCTTGGCTAATAGAAGACCAGATTGTTGCACATAGCGTGGTATCTGATGCTTTTTGCTGTAACCAGCCACTAAAGCGGCAATGATGGTGTGCATCTTCATCGATCAGGTCTTTGTCCGCTTTGCCACCTAAGATACTTAATTTTAGCATTTTTAAAGACCAGTCATAATGTTCTCTGACTGCGGTATTTAGCTCAGTCAGAGTATGATCAATGGTACAAGTATTCAGGGCCATAAGCATCCCTCCTTAACGGCAACATCGGATAAAGGCAGTTATCACCAGAATGATTGTTATGAGGGAGTATATATAATAAATTTGTGGCTAAGGGGGGATTTGAGAATAATTACAAATAAGATTTTTTTATTTTAATCTTTTCTATTTTTTACAAAGAAAAAGATTAAAATAAAAAATCACCCATATATTATCAAATATATTAGTACATAAAGTATAAGAAAATAGGGCGTCGGGTTGGATCATGGGCGGCTAACCGCCCGTTGAAACGTTCAATAGGAGTAAACCGTTCAGTCTGCAACCAGCCACTCATCTGCGTCATTAAACATCTCTTCAATAAGGCGATTGATGATCGCTTTGTCGGATTTACTGGCATCAGAATTTATTGCGTTTGCCTGCATGGCCTTTGCCTTGACATCAGCATCGGGGAAGGTGCGATGTATGCGTTTTGTCAGCT
The DNA here is from genome assembly GCF_047692315.1 of Symbiopectobacterium sp. Taxonomy (GTDB): domain Bacteria; phylum Pseudomonadota; class Gammaproteobacteria; order Enterobacterales; family Enterobacteriaceae; genus Symbiopectobacterium. The sequence goes on from NZ_JBLLJS010000021.1 coordinate 179,598, forward strand.
CTTTTTCGATGAGCTCATGGGCGTTGTTAAGCCCGGCAACGTTACGTTTATCATAAACAAGTTCGATGAACATGAGGAAAATCTCTGATAACTGTTTTTATATACAGTTTACTGAATCGATATGCTTGAAAAGATGATTTTATCGATTCATACTCTATCAAGGTAAATCAGTTTGCATAGGAGAACGGTGAGATGGCTGTCGGTTGGGCTGGGGATGGGGCAGTACAAGAGCAGATAGACAGCACTGTTGAGGACGCTGTAGCCAGAGCCAGGAATGAACTTCCAACTGGCGACAGCTTGTCGCATTGTGCCGAGTGTGGTGAGCCAATTCCAGAGGCAAGACGCAAGGCACTGCATGGGGTGAGGTTCTGCATTGATTGCCAGCAGTCGATTGATACCAAACATCAAAACTTTTCTGGTTACAACCGGCGAGGCTCAAAGGATAGCCAACTGCGCTAATTTTTCAGGAAAGAAAATATTATATCTAATATTATACTGCTGTATGTCAGTATTTAATTACTCAAAAAACAATAGACTGGCTATAAATTTTTAATAGAATAAGAGGCTAATCTTAAATTATCGTTACCTGATATAAGATAATTAAATGTATGTATATGATTCCGCATCATGGAACTGTAATCATCATCAGATTCATATGCGAGATTATCTATGCCTATGACAGCTATTATGAAAGGCGATGGAAATGATTTTTTATCTGTAGATAACGATAATGGAGCACTACCCCATCGAGAGAGTCTGTTTCTTTCGAGTATCAAAAATATAACCTACTCTTCCGATAATGACATAAGCTCTGAACTTGTAGCTCGAGAGCAAACAGATATCATGAAAAGTGGAGCATGTTTATATTATGCGTGTGAGAACCCCAGAGCCTATAAAACAAAAGATAAAAACATCTCCTCAACATTTTCTTTTGGAAAAAAATAGCACTAGGGATCGGTTTAATGTTGGTCGGTGGCGTCAGTAGTTGGGTAGGTTATCATAGATATTGTAAGTCAGAATATGAACCTATTTACGGAGTGTTAAACGAAAATAGTTCTTTATACATCAGTAGTAAATTATATTCTTCTCAACAGAATCACATTTATTATGGTTCCGTTAATCTTGCCGGTAATAACACGAAAAACCGCACTCGTAAAAGACACGTTGTGCCAAATGAAAAGACCAGAAAAGATAGCGAAATCAAAGATGATATTACTACTATCAAGCTTACTGATTGTCGTGAACAAAGAGAAAACTTAGCTTTACCTGATATACTCAGAGTTGTCAGCAAAACAATAAGGTATCCAATATCTTCGCTGATTGATGAGGGGAGAATAGTATTAAACTATAATGTCTATGGTCAAGGTTGCGTGGATAACAGTAAATTCAATCAAATATCAAGTAAAATAGAAAACGCGGTGAATTTACTGTTGTCATGGATTCCAATGTATAACAGAACACGTCTTATTACCATGATGACAGCCACTGTATTGGATATGATTGCGGATTCCCTTGAGCACAAAGAGTTATCAGTTTCATATGTCAATGATATAGAGGATAATATTATAAATCTGACTAAGGATATGATTTCCTCATTATCAACACTACAGGTTAATAACATTATTAACAATGGTGAATACAAACAAATAAAATCAATAATGAATGATGTTAGATATAAAAATAACAAATTAATAATCAGAACCAGAAACCCTGTTAGAGATGTTCCTGTTAAGGATTACTTTGGTCACTTTATCGATGAGAAAAAAGGAAGGTATGTTTTTTATAATAAACATAATCAATGGGCAATTAATAAGAATATACAATTTAATCATGAGGTGAGAAAAATAAAAGAATTGATTGATAATGCATGGAATGATCAAAAGGATGTGTTTTTTTGAAAAATAGCTCACCCGTTTTTTATGGAGATGCAATTCTGATAAGGAATTCATATGAATTACATGTCGTTATTGATAAAACTATCTTTCCAGCACAGGAATTTCAAATTAACGAAAGAGTGTTTCGTTATCTTGCATTGGAAAATATTGTATATTTGCCTATTATACAGCGAGAGGGAAGGTGGGGTTTTGAAAGTAAAAATACACCAGCGGTAAGTGATACTCTGATCGATTTTTTAAGCGACAATAATGTTAAAATCAGGTTAATTAGAAAAGAGATAAAACACAGTGATGTAGGGCCTATGACCTCTGCAAAAAGTTTTCAGTTTGATAAAGATCATAATCGATTTTTAAAAATAAATAATGGTTATTATAGAGTAAAGCAAGATAAATTTGGTTCTATGTATATCAATGGTGATTATGACATACTCCCTTTGAAAGAGACAGACGGGCGTTTTTATATCAATTCTCATATTTCACATGGTCAATATTCATGTCATAAAGAGGTGTTGCAAAAGCCAAATTTGTTCAGTAATCACAAAAATTACTACTTTGATAACAGTGTATTACAGGCAGTATCTGGGGAGCAATTATTAAAGAATGCAAAACCTTTCCTGGATGTATATTTATCGCTAGAAAGCAAGTTTTCAGCTTCTTCAGATATTGATAGTGCATTTTTTATAAATGATAATGACTATTTCCTTTATCAGGATAAAATGCTTGTCGTTAAACAACTTGGTGGCGATTACTATACGTTTTTAGATGATATCAATTCTGAAGGTAATATTTATTTATATAAAAATAAAAAATCGAATACGTACTATCTTTTAAAGAAAAATGAGTACAAAAAGAAATGGAAATATAATATCAGAAATTCACATTGCAAAGTAAAAAGGCAGATTCCGTCAGGATGCATGAACACTTATTGTGAAACACCAGAGCTTAGTACCCTCCTTAAACGTAATATTCATAATGGATTTCGAATCCTTAATGCGGATAAAAAACTGGAACTCTATTCAGGTATAGATGGATTTTATAGAAGTAAAAATGATATGAGATCACTTTACTATTTGTCTTCTGACGATGTTTATTTTCATGTTAGTGAGGTAGACAACATTGAGGAGAGAGTTACACCTGTTTATTTTAAAATTTATGGAAAAAATAAAAATGAAGAGATTAATCACGATTTTCTGATTTCAGATATTTGTATTCTTAAAGATTTTTATGATAAGAAAACTATTGTGAGGACACCTATAGAAGCACAAGAAATTGCATTGGGTTTAGACAAGGCATATTCACAAAAGTTACTCAGATGGCAGCAACACAGTTCTGAAGGCATGGTTGTAGAAAGAGGGAGTGCAGAGATAGAACAGTTATCCCAAAGGTTATCTAATCCGTTTAATGTTGATGAGGTGAAAAAAATTACTTGAGTTAATGAGTAAGAAAAGCATTACTTCATTTACAAAAGCTGAGTTTTATATTAACAATGCAAAAAAAAGAAATTATTGGTGAATCGGATTCTTTTGATTATAAAACGTTAGCTTCAATAGAAAGCGAAAATAATAATATTGTGTTATCTGCGGTATTTTCTGAAGCATATAATAATGTAATTACCATGGTAGATAAATCAAGTCATTTTGTTAATAACGATCGCTATTTAGTAGATGAATATATGATTGAAAGATTAAAAATTCATGATGAGAAAGCGGTTGATATTTTCATTGATTCATTCGCTAAGATTTCAGATAAAATAAAACACTTATTCAATATGTACAATAAAGAGAATATTATTATTATGACCAAAAAACACAGCGATTCAACAAAAATGGCTAAAGATAATATCGATGCTAACAATAGAGATTTGCTAGGCTTTTCATTTGTTAACGATTCTCTTGATCGGACATTTTTAAATGCTGATATAATCCCTGATGATTTAACTGAAAACTTCAATGAGTATGAAGCGTTCAGTCGGCAAGAATACTATGTTAATCTGATGGCAGAGACACTATGCTATGAGGCCATACATGCGTTAGGTAATCCAGATGACTACTTTTATCATCGGACAGATAATGCGGGAAAATTACAGCAAGTTGAGGATGCTATTGAATATATCGAATATTTTATTTTGACTGGGCAGGCGTTTAATGAACGATTTAACTATATTTGTGAGTTGTACTTTATGAGTAACCCGGTATACAACGGATTTAATATCGACAGCCTGATGAAACCTCCGGTATTTCATCAGCTTTTTCTTAAAGATAGCTATCTCAGTTCCGTTATATTCATCAATAACCCAGATACCTTGAGTTTGCTCATTCGAGATTTTTCTCGGGATCATATACTGCTGTTGTAATTGGTTCTATTTTTTTGTGGAAATAAAACATTAACATATGGAGTGTTTTTTATGCATGTAAAAAATAACGAAAGGCATCCATATGATAATTTCCAATATTGCAACAAACATGTGAGAAAAGATATTTTTTCTGGTCGATCTCATCTCAAATTAAAAAATGTACCCTCCATATTAGTAGTGAAAAACACATCAGCTAAGGTGATTAATTCTAACACCGTTTATCCCGGACTGTTATCTGTACTGAGAAGTGTATTTTCATTCAGTATATCCTCATCATCGCGTATTGATGATATTGAACTTTCTGAAGTATCCGTTTCAGGGAAATACCTGGTTAATCAAAGCGAGGCATTGAGGCGGGAAGTGATAAATAATAATAAAAAAGAGATGCGGTTCAATATCACTAAAAAGCTGGCACTGTGTTTAGGGTGGACTCATCGGTGGGGCATTTGCTGGCGTCGGTTACTATAGATACAAGCAAAGTGGACAAGATCAGCATGTCCCTAAGCCCCATAATGAAAGTTTGTTAAATTTTTATCCTGATATCAGTAGTAAGGGGAAAGTGAGTAATCCTTTTTTCATGCGTTCTCCCTTTTTTTGTTGATAACCATTTGATGAATGTCTCTGGCCCTATAATGGGATGCTTAGAAATACTAGAAAGTGAATATCAAAGAGATATCTCTATAATCAATCAGTTGGCTGTTACCTTTTTTGATGATAATGATCATGTTAGCATATCATCCGATAATAGCAGTCGACAAAAACGCAGTGCTAGGCAACCAATTATTAAAAATAAAAATATAGTTAATGAGATTATCTCTCTTATGGAAGATGATAAAATCGATTGGCGTCTAAGAAATGAATTCGATCTTATATTTCGACGTGCAGAATCCTCAGCAGATATTAAAAAATAAAAAAGAGAAAAGAGAAGAATGTGAAGCTTCTTTTGAAGTGCATCCAGTTTGCACACGCATATATATATGGTGATTTTGTAAACGGAATTAGCACCCTGTCTTTCTTTTATACCAATATATATTTGGCAAAGTTGTGGAGAATTGTTGATAGTTTGTCTAAGTCTGATAAAAGACTAATACGCTCTTTGATTAAAAAATACAATGATATATCGAGAGGTGAACTCACACATTTTTCGTTTGTTAACGATAGTCATTGGCACAAAGTTGTAAAAGCAATTTCTGGCAAAAAAATATAAATAAGGCATCTCCTTCTTTTATATATGATATCGCATAAAATAGATAAAGATGCTTTTCTTCTTAATGTTAATAATCGTACTCATATTGCACACAATATTAATAAAAGAATATACTTGCCAAAGCAAATGAAAAAATAGAAAATGTGACTACTGATAGCGTGATGAAAGTGAAAGTAACAAATTGTCGCGAGGAGAGAGAAGTCCTTTCAATTGCCAATATATTAAGAATAATAAGTAAAACAGTAAAAAGTCCAGTGACTTCTCTTATTGAAGAAGGTCGAGTGATTTTGCATTATGACATTTATGGCATTGGCTGTGTAGATGATGAAAATTTTAATATCGTTGCAAGGAAAATAGAAAGTGCGATAGATAATCTATTGTCGTGGTTGCCTAATTATAATAAGACAAGGCTGGTCACATTGATTTTTGCAACGGTGGTAGGCATGATTGCTGACTCCGTTGAAAAGAAAGAATTGTCTATTGATTATATTGAAGATATCGAAAATTACACGCTATCCTTGGCTAAGGATATTGTATCTTCTTTACTTACCAAAACAGTGAATGAAATTGCAAGCAAAAATGATGAAAATCATATGACTAAAATTGTTAATAGTATCGAGCATAAGAGCAATCAGTTGGTTATAAAAGCTCAGAAACCAGAAAAAAAAGTTTACATCGAGCGCGTTGCTAACCATTTTGCGGACAAAGAAAGTAAAGGATTGATTTTTATAATGAGCGTAATCAGTGGGTCATTGAAAAAATATACCTTTCAATAATGAAGTTAAAAACACCTTTGAGTTAGCTAAAGTTTTTTTGAAAAATGTTGGTAAGATATGTTTTTTCAAAAACTGCTCGCCAAATATATATTCTGATGCAATTCTAATCAGGTTCGATAGTATGGTCTATGCACTCGTCGGTAATGTCTTTAAGCCAGTTATTGAAATCAAAATTTCAGAAAACATATTTAGATATATGGCCAGAAGTGATAAAGGATATATGCCTATAATCCAACGTGCTGGCAAATGGATTTTTGAACGAGAGCATACTCCATTTGCGAGTGAAACTCTGATATCATTTATTCAATCAAACAAAAAAGTCAAAAATGAACTCATCAGTGGTCAAATACAGCATAACCGTGTTGGACCATTATCAATGGTTAGAAAATATCAGTTTGATAAAGGTCATAATAAATATTTAAAAATTGCAAACGAATATTTCGAACTGAAAGTTGACAGCAGTTTATTAATGTATCTTGAAGGTGGAGGCTGTGGTGTGTTACCACTGAAGTATCATAACGGAAAATTTTATATAAAACCTAGCTTCCTCTCTGGTATATACTCGGTAACTAAACTCCCTTTAGAGATAATTACGTTTAATTACTATGGTTCTATTTATTATTTTGATAATACTATCGCAACCATTATAGCCAATAGTGATATATTTATCGATGCAGTTTCTCTCGAAGGATTTCATTCGTATGAATATTCAAAAAATATCGACGGCGCAATCATTTTTGAGGGGGTGGAGTATATTCCTTACGATAATAAGTTAATAAGAATTACTGCCAATGGTGATGATACTTATATCCTTGGAGATTCAAGTGCGAAAGATAAATCTATCATTATTTGTAAAAACCCAAAGTCCACAACATATTTTTTAATGCCAGAGAAAGCCACCTTGGATTCTGGCCGTGAGAGTTATAAACCTCGCTCATCACGTTATTTGGCAAAGAGGCAGACATTTTCTACCTGTACTGCGGGATTTTATGAAAGTAAAGATATCAGTTTGTTGCTGAGAACCCATGTTGGGGCCGGGGTAAAGTTTGAATCACCCAGTGAAATTCTAAAACCTTATGTTGGAATTAATGGTTTTTTCAATAATATTAAGCAAGAGAATGCGTTATATTACTGGTCTAATAATGACGTTTTTTTCATGCGTTAGAGGTACCTGAAAGTAATGACCTTATCCCTACTTATTTTAAACTGTATGGAAAAACAAATGACGGGAGTATGAACCTTAATTTTTTGATTACTGATATCAGCGTAATTAAAGATTTCGGAACGAAAAAGATTATTATTACCACACCATCGGAAGCTCAAGAGATGATCTTTTCTCTTGAACGTGACTTATCAGATAAATTTCTTAAATGGCAGCAGGGAAATTCTGGAGGAAGAGATTTTAATGCTTCAGGAACGGATTTAGAACAGTTATTTTATAAGTTATCTATTAATAAAAATATGGATGAAGTTTATAAATTATTGAGTGGAGTGGAAAAAAAGTAATTACCTCAGTTGAGCAGGCCGATCTCTATATTGAAGAAAAGAAAAATGCTTTTTGGAAATGTTGAAAATTATCATTATAAAAACCTTGAATCTATCGAGAAAGAACACGAGCGTGCCGTTATTTTTGATATATTGGTCCAGGTCTTTGATAAGACCAGGACGACGCTTTCAAGCGCGATTTATTTAATCGATAGTAATAAATCAGAACTTAATGACTATGTTCTTAGTAAATTAGGAATATCAGATGCAAAGGCCCTGAATTACTTTGGTGATGTACTATTCGATAAATTAAAAAAATAAAAATTATTTTTGGTGAAGAAAGTAAAGACAATATTATTGTTGTTTTCAAAAAAAAATAGATATACCATGATTGATCAGGGAACCAATAGTAACGTATTGGGTTTTTCATATGTCAATGATCCTTTGGATAGAATATTCATTAATGCGGAGTTCATTCCAGATGATTTTTCGCCTGATGAGCGTGAATATGAAGGATACGCTCAACAGCAATACTACGTCAACCTGATAGCAGATACTATGCGGCATGAAGCGATTCATGCTCTGGGCAGCCCTGATGATTATTTCTATTTAAGGGTAGATACAGAAGGTAATCTTGAGGATGTCGAATCGTCTATTGCGCGTATTGAATACCATATTTTGACTGGAAACATGCTGAGCGAAAAGTTTGTTTATTTGTGTAAGACTTATTTCATGACCAATCCTGTTTACAAGGCATATAATATTGAAAGTTTGCTCATTCCATCGACGCTCTATCAGATATTCAAGAGAGACGATTATCTTCGAATGATTTTTTTGATCAATAACCCGGATACCTTAAGTTTAATCATTCGAGATCTTGCTAAACGGTCGAAATTTCCACACGGATGAACGACGCATCTTGCTACCTGAACGCGATATGCATCATAACGGGCGTATCAAGCGCGGTATTTGCCACTCTCTCGCTGTCTATTCTTATTGCTATTTTACAAAAAACTCTTTTTTTCAGATAAATAAATAATTCACTTTCCATTTGTATGGTTTTGGCGCGCCCTTTGCTTCGTGTTTGGCACAGACGTTTCGTGGTTGATTTTTTTGTAAAACAGATGTGCCAGTTATGGCTCACCTTGCACCACGAAACGTACGTATCACATAGACAGAGGCCATGATGAATAACGCGCTATCCGCACCAGAAGAACACACCAGCATATTGGCTGAGTTACACACTGCCATCCGGCTTATCTATGGTGCCTTATCCTCGGCAGAGAAGAAGCTGGTGGATGTCATTCTGGATCATCAACATCATCTGGCGAGCTACAGTGCGACGGAGTTGGCGCGACTGGCCGGCGTCTCCAAATCGACTGCGGCTCGGGTGTTTCGTCGCCTCGGTTTTCAGGATTTCAATCAGTTTCGCATGAAATGTCGCGGTATTGAGCCGATGGGCTATTCGCCGCTCACCAACCTGGCACAGCGCACGCCTCACCCGACAACGGTGCGTGAACGACTTGATGTGCATATTGAACGGGAACGCGAAAACCTGGCGAGCATGCAGCGTGACAGCATGCCTGAAGAGCTGGAACGCGCGGTGCAACTGATGCGTGATGCACGCCGCGTTTGGGTGTTGGGGTTCCGTAATAGTTACGCCCCTGCCTTCTATGCCCAGTCGCTGTTCTCTCATGTGCTGAATGATGTAACTGGTAAACGACCCGGCTGCGAAATTTGCCGATGTGCTGGCGGACATACGCGAGACGGATGTGCTGTTCGTGGTGGATTTCCCGCGTCAAATTCAACTGCTCTCGCACCTGGTGCGAGTGGCCAAAAACTATGGGGCACGCATTGTGGTGCTCAGTAACACCCTGGTGTCCGATGTTTGCGCGCTGGCAGATGTGGTTATCCCGTGCACCGCAAAACACAGCTACATTTTTGATTCCTACACCGCTGCCATCAGCATGGTCAATTTTATTGGCAATGAGTTGGTGGCCTGCTGTTCCGAGAAGGCAAGCCAACGCATGGAAGATATTCATCAGCAGATTGGCGACCTGTATCAACTTGCTCCTCTCTCATCGGCGGACGACAAAAACCGGAGTTAATTCGGGTACACATTGACTTTCACTATTGAGGACATTCGTGATGTTGACATCCACATTCGCAAGACTGCACAAATTGGGTTGTACGGCGCTACTGTCTTTATCTGTATTGGCGTCATCTGCCTATGCGACAGATCCTGTCAAAGTAAAATTTTCCCTCGATTGGCGCTTTGAAGGGCCCTCTGCACCGTTTTTGATGGCCAAAGCCAAAGGCTATTTCGCCCAGGAAGGCTTGGACGTACAGATTGATTCAGGCAACGGTTCCTCTGGGGCGGTAACTCGCGTGGCAACCGGTGCCTATGATATGGCATTTTCCGATTTCAACTCATTGATTTAACAAGAATCCTAGCATCCAGGAACCGGTATTAAAGGCGTTTATATGCTGTATAACGCCACGCCTGCTGCGGTATTTTTGCTGAAAAGCTCTGGGGTAAAAACGCCAGCAGACCTGAAAGGGAAAACCATCGCGGCTCCCGTATTCGATGCAGCACGCAAAGCCTGGCCGGCCTTTGCGAAGAAAGTGGGGTTGAGTAAGGATGCAGTCACCTGGCAATCGGCTGACCCAACCGTTACCGCCAACCTGCTGGTGCGTAAAAATGTCGATGCCATTTCCGGCTTCTATTTTACCAACCTACTGAATCTCGAAGCGCGCGGTGCCAAAGCCGATGACCTGGTGATATTCCCGTATGCGCAATATGGCGTCGATCTCTACGGTAACACCATCATTGCCAGCAAAGAGATGCTGGAAAAACACCCTGATACCATCAAAGCCTTCATGCGTGCCTTTAACAAGGCGGTGCAGGAAACCCTCGCCGATCCCGTCAGCGCCGCCAAATTTGTTAAAGAACAGGATTCACTGATCGACTTGCCGCTGGAAACCCGTCGCCTGCAACTGGCGTTTGGTCAACTGGTGGTAACGCCGGAAACCAAAAAAAACGGCCTGGGCGATGTGGATGCCCAACGTTTGAGCAACTCCATCAGCGATGTGGTGGCCGCATTCGATTTGAAAGAGACGCCGAAAGCGGATGCGTTGTTTACCAGTGCGCTGTTACCGGCGCGGGCCGATCGTACAGTGCGGTAATTTCCGTCAGGCAGCATGATTTCAGGTGGTGATAAATGAGTTTCGTTAAGTTCGAGAATGTCAGTCTGGCGTACAACAACAGCGAACAGCTGGCCATAAAGGATATTAATTTCAGTATCAATGAAAATGAGTTCGTGGCGCTGGTAGGACCTTCCGGCTGTGGTAAATTGACATTCATGAAGTTGACCTCGGGGCTTCTCTCGCCGAGCGAGGGCTACGTTTTCGTCAACAAACGCGAAGTGGTGGGGCCGCAGAAATGCGTCGGCATGGCGTTTCAGGCCTCTAACTTGCTGCCTTGGCGTACCACGCTACAAAACGTCATGCTGCCGATGGAGATTGTGGAGCCTTACCGCTCTACGCTGCGTAAAAAAGGGCGAGAGTATAAAAAGAGCAGGCGCGAGCCTTGCTTAAGCGCGTTGGGCTGGAAGGGTATGAAGACAAATTCCCGTGGGAATTGTCCGGCGGCATGCAGCAGCGTGCCTCTATTTGTCGCGCGCTTATCCACAAACCGCGCTTGCTGATGCTGGATGAACCGTTCGGTGCACTGGATGCGTTCACCCGTGAAGAGCTGTGGTGCATGTTGCGCGATCTGTGGCAGGAAGCGCCTTTCACGGTAGTGCTGGTAACGCACGATCTGCGTGAAGCGGTGTTCCTGGCGGATACCGTATACGTGATGAGTGCACGACCGGGCCGGATTATCGCGCGTCGGGAGATAGACCTTCCTCGCCCGCGCGATCTTCAGGTGACCTACACAGATTTTTTCTCGCTATGTGTTCGAACTACGCGAGCACATCTCTTCACAACATCATGCATAACGGAGGCCTGTCGTGATATCTCGTCATTTGTTAATCAAGATAGCCCCCTGGGCACTGTTGGTTCTGCTTGGCGTTCTGTGGCAGGTGATCGTAGTGGGGCTGGATGTGCCGACCTACCTGTTCCCGTCATTAAGCGATGTGTTCCGCTCGTTGGTCGCGGACTGGCGTCCCATCGCCGCTCACTCGCTACAAACGCTCTACACCACGCTGGCGGGCTTTGTGCTGGCGGTTGTGGTCGGGTTGGTCTTGGGCGTTGCTGTCGGTGCCTCCGCGCTGGTTTACAAAGCGGTCTATCCGCTGCTGGTGGGTTTTAACTCGATTCCTAAAGTGGCCTTTGTGCCTGTACTGGTGGTGTGGTTCGGCATCGGCACGATCCCGGCCATTGCCACCGCATTTCTCATCTCTTTTTTCCCGGTAGTCGTCAACGTAGCGACCGGGCTCGCTACGGTAGAGCCTGAAATGGAAGACGTGCTGCGTTCGCTGGGTGCGTCCCGTCTCGACATTCTGAAAAAGGTGGGGTTACCCCCGATCACTGCCTTACTTCTTTGCCTCGTTAAAAGTGGCGATCACGCTGGCGTTTGTCGGATCGGTGATTTCGGAAACCTTGGCCTCCAACCTGGGCATTGGCTATCTGATGATGTCGGCGAGCTCCAACATGAATATGGCGTTGGTGTTTGCGGGGTTGATCGTTATCGGCGCAATGGGGGTGGTGATGTATGAAATCTTCGCCTTTATCGAAAAGCGGATGACGCACTGGGCGCATCGTTGATGCCGCTTGGCAGAAATATAAAAAAGGTTATGTCATGACAAGCGAGTTACGCATTAACGGCGAACGCCTGATGGCGTCGCTGTATGAACTGGGCGCGATAGGGGCATTGCCGCAGGGCGATGTATGTCGGCTGGCGCTCAGCGATGAAGACCGGCAGGGGCGCGATTGGGCCGTGGCGCGCATGCAGGCATTAGGGTTGAACATTACGGTAGACGCCATCGGTAATACCGTTGGCGTCTACCCCGGATTAACCGATATGCCGCCTGTGATGATGGGTTCGCATATCGATACCGTGGCAACAGGCGGGCTGTATGACGGTAACTACGGCGTACTCTCCGGGCTGGAAGTGATTGCCACATTGAAAGACGCGGGTATGCGACTGCGTCGTCCCGTTGCTGTGGCGTTTTTCACCAACGAGGAAGGTTCGCGCTTTCAACCCGACATGATGGGCAGCCTGGTGTATCAGGGCGGGCTGGCGCTGGAAATCGCGCTGGCAACACGCGGTATCGATGGAGTCTCCGTAGGCGATGCGTTGCGGCAAATCGGTTATGACGGCCCGGCTCCGGTAGGTAACAACCGTGTGGACAGCTATTTTGAGCTGCACATCGAGCAAGGGCCTGTGCTTGATGAGGAAGGGCTGGCCATTGGGGTGGTGGAAGGCGTGCGGGGTATTTCCTGGACCGAATTCCACTTGCAAGGTGTTTCGAACCATGCGGGCACCACGCCGATGCGCTTACGCCACGATGTCGGTTACGTGGCAGCTCGGATCGGCGTATTTGCCCGTCAACTGGCGCAAGAACTGGGTGGCGATCAAGTCGCAACCGTCGGGCACCAGGTGTTCATGCCTAATCTGGTCAACGTGATCCCCGATACCGTGACGTTGACGGTGGATTTACGCAAATACCGACGCTGAGGCATTGCGTCTGGCTGAACAGCGCCTATGGGCGTTTGCCGAACAGGTTGCGCAAGAAGAAGGGATAACCGTGTCATGCAAAATGCTGGCGCGTTTTGAGCCGATCACCCGCGTAGAAGACGCGCTAAAGGAGGATGCCCGACTGATTCACCCAGGCAGTGCCAGCAATGTGATCAATCACCACCATACCATCAAAGGGGATATTGACGCGGGGTTCGCGGCCTCCAGCCATATTTTCGAACGTGAATATGAGGTGGGCTATCAGGAGCACGCCTACATTGAACCGGAGTCGATCATTGCCTGGATCGATGATAACGAACAGATCATGACGCTGTCAGGGTTGGTACAGAATGCTCACCGCGTGCGAGGTTTTGTGGCGAAATACCTCGGTCTGCCGCAAGCGCGCGTCAACATCAAACGCGCGGTGGTTGGCGGCTCGTTTGGCGGTAAAGATGACATTATCGACCATCTGGCTTGCCGTGCGACGCTATTGTGTCACTTAACCGGTAGGCCGGTCAAGTTTACCTACAACCGTGAACAATCGATGCGGGAGAGCTATAAACGCCACCCGTACAAGATGAAATACAAAATCGGTCTGGATGACGATGCACGTATTCAAGCCATCAAGATTGATGTGCTGGCGGATGGCGGCAGCTACGCTGGGCAAACGCCGTTTGTCACCTGGCGCAGTTCGGTGCAGGCGGAGGAGCCGTACCTCATTCCTAACGTGTGAGTCGATGTCACGGGTGTGTACACCAATAACAACTACACCTCGGCGTTTCGCGGTTTTGGTGCGCCGCAAGTGATTCTGGCGAATGAGTCGCTGATGGATGAAGTGTCTGCTGCTCTTGGCTTGTCACCGCTTGAACTGTGTCAGCGTAATATCCTGCAACAAGGGGATACCAGCATGGCGGGGCAGGTGTTCAGCGAACACACGGTATCTGCCGAGGAAGTGCTGGCGAAAGCGGCTAACAGCGTCGAGTTTATGGCAAAACGCGAACGCTATCAGCAATTGAATGCGCAGGGCGGGCCCATCAAATACGGCATCGGTCTGGCGTTAAGCCACCGCGGATGTTCGCTCGGTGCGGATGGCAGCGTCAATATCTCTACGGCGGTTTCTGAGAATGGTCAAGGGCTGCAAACGACGATGTCGATGATTGCGGCGGAAGCCTTCGGTCTGCCACTCTCATGGATAACGTTCACCGATCCGGCGACGGCGATGATTTCTGATGGTGGCTCGACAGTCGCCTCTCGCGGCACGCTGATGGGCGGGCAAGCGGTGCTCAATGCCGCCAACAAGATAAAACAGCGCATGGCGGATGCCGTCGCTGCACCGTTAGGCGCAAGCGGTGTTGATGAACTGATGTGGCGTGATGGCAAAGTGTTTAACCGTGCCGATCTGACGCGCTGCATGGATTTCGGTCAGGTGGTGATGCTCACCAAGGCTACCGGTGCCAATCTCTCTGCGTATGGCTGGCATGTCGCACCCTCCATTCACTGGGATGAAGAAAAAGGCTGCGGCAGCCCCTATTTCACCTGGGTGTACGGTTGTCAGGTGGCGGATGTTGCGGTGGATACCCGTACCGGAAAAATCACACTGCTGGATATCACGGCGGTACACGACGTGGGCAAGGTGGTGAACCGCGTTGGTTTTGAAGGGCAGGTATACGGCGGCGTGGTGCAAGGGATGATTGGCTACGGCATGCTGGAAGATTTTAATATCGAAAATGGGGAAGTGAAATCGGAGAATTTCGACACCTACCAACTGCCGACGATTCGCGACATACCCAACATTAAGGATTCAAGCGGTACACGGCGACTTTCGCTGGCAGTACGCAACTCCACCTCAGCACTATAGACCATCAGAGGCGGCACGGAATCCGCACAAGGCGCGGCATTGACGATATTGCCCCCAACGGTCGCCCGGTTGCGCAGTTGCAGCGATCCTACCGTGCGACACGCTGTCACCAGTAGCGGGTAATTGCGCGTCAACCGTTCATCGCTAACCAGATCGGTAAAGCAGGTGCCGGCACCGATACAGAGGGCGTCACCTTCAGTACTGATACCACGTAATTCGCGCAAGCCGGAAATATTCACCAGACGCACCGGTGTGGTTTTCAAACGCGCCTGCACCAGCACATCGATGCCGCCGGCCAGCGCCTGGGCGCCTGGTTGCGCCAACAGCGTCAGCGCCTGATCCAGGCTGGCGGGCTGGCTAACCTCAAGGGTATTGAGACGCAGAACCTGCTTGTGTTCACCGTCATGGGCTTGAACTTCACTCTGGCGCGCCGGTTTTTTCAGGTTGTAGCCCAGCCGTACTTGTTCCAGCGTCAGCGGCAGCGTGCGATTCCAGCGACCAATGGCGAAACTGACCGCATTGTTGAGCGCTGCGCCGCCCAGTTCCAACACAGGCTCACCAATCACCTTGGCACCGTAAGGTCCCGCTTTATCGTGGTTTTCCACCGCAATCACGTTTATTACCGGAGGCTATCGCACACAACTGCAAACAGGCGAATTATTAATCCGCATTATCCTGCCGCCGCCTCCGATGGGCGTGCTGCACCCTTTTTATCTGCAACTGGGGCGGCGTACCGCAGTGAATATCACGCGCCAAAGCCTCACTGCGCTGTTTCGGTTGGATGCGTACGGGAATATCGAACTGTGTCGGTTGGTCGATGGTGCCGTGTTTGGAAAGCCACAGCGGTTGACGGCAGTAGAGCACGCACTGCTCGGCCACTCGCCTACACCGGCTGTTATTGATAATGCAGCGGCGGTATTGGAAACCATGGTCACTGACTCTATTGGTGGTCGTTGGTCGGCGCCTTACAAAATCCCGGTTTATCTCGACATGTTCCGTCAGGTGATGACGGAGCTGGCGCAGCAGGAGTAACACATGATTGATGTAGAAATGAAGATTAACGGCATTCGGGTGCGAGCCAATGTGAATGACAATACTCGCCTGCTGGATTACCTGCGTGAAGATCGTCGGTTGACCGGCACTAAAGAAGGGTGTTCCGTCGGTGAGTGCGGTGCCTGCTCAGTCATCATGAACGGGCGTGCGGTGTGTTCTTGTCTGTTGCTGTTGGCACAGTGTGATGGCGCTGAAATCACCACGGTGGAGGCGCTGTATCAGGATCCTGTCGGCGTAAAATTGCAAAATGCCTTTATTCGTCACGGCGGTGTGTAGTGCGGTTTTTGTACGCTCGGCGTGTTGATCAGCGCTAAAGCATTGCTGGATACCAACCCTCGGCCAAATGATGAAGGGATTCGCGAGGCGCTGGAAGGTAACCTGTGCCGTTGCACCGGCTATCAGCCGATTATCACCTCGATCAAAGCGGTGTTGGCACAGTGACGCTTCTGGAGCAGGCAGCATGAATGAGAAAGTCTGTCTGATGCTGGCGGCCGGGCTCTCCAGCCGCATGGGGCAGTGGAAAATGATGCTGCCCTGGGGGGAGGGAACGGTGCTCGACAGCGCGCTGGCGGCGGCGCTCTCCTTCTGCGATCGCGTGGTGCTGGCGGCTGATAATGAGACGTCGATGAAAACGCTTATTGCCTGTCACGGCTAACGGCGGGTGCCGGTGTCGGATGGCGCGATTCATTGGGATATGGATACGCCGGAACAGTACCAGCAACTGCTCCTGCGTCGTTAGTTATCAGATCGGGCTAATGAATATCGCTTAGCCCGTATTTTTTGATTTTGCGATACAGCGTAGCCACGCTGATATCCAGCTCTTGCGCCAGTTGTGCTTTGCTCACACCGCGACGTAACGCTTCGATAATGCGCTGGTGTTCCAACTGTTTCAGGCTAGGGGGCACGGCACGCGTTGTCGCCTCATTGGCCGGTGCTGTTTCAACCTTAGGTGACACGGTCGTCGTGGCGCTATGAAAGTGCGGCGGCAACAGCGTCGGGTCAATCACCTCGCCGTCGGGCACGACATTCACCAGATACTCCACCAGATTGCTCAATTCACGCACATTGCCCGGCCAGCGGTAATGACGCAGCAAGGCCATCACCTCCCGGCTAACGCCAGGGTAAGTGCTGCCAATACGGCGCGTGTGCAGATTGAGAAAATGGTGCACCAGCAGTTCGATATCCGCCGTGCGCTCGCGCAACGGCGGATATCGACCGGTATCACCTTTAGGCGGTAGTAGAGATCCTCACGAAAGTTTCCCTCTTCGATCGCGCGCGTCAAATTTTGGTGGGTTGCAGAAATAATGCGGATATCCACCGCCACCGGCTTGCTGGCTCCCAGTGGCATCACTTCGCGCGTTTCTAACACACGCAGCAGCTTGGCCTGCAACGTCAATGGCATATCGCCAATCTCATCGAGGAACAACGTGCCAAGATGGGCTGACTGAATAAACCCCGCCTTGCCATTGGGGGCGGCGCCGGTGAACGCGCCTTTGACATAGCCGAACAGTTCACTCTCCAGCAGATGCTCAGGAATCGCCGCACAGTTGATGGCAATAAAAGGGTGCGTGCTGCGCTGCCCCACCTGATGAATGGAGCGCGCCAGTACCTCTTTACCGCTGCTGCTCTCGCCGGTGATCATGATGCTGGATGGGCTATCGGCAAAACGAGCGATGTGCTGTTTAAGCGCCTGTACCGCAGGTGCGTTACCGATAAACTGGCCGATACGGGGTTCGCTACCCGCCTCATTGATCGGAGACGGGCGTTCGGATTGGTGAAAAGCAAACAGGAACAACTGCCGATTGTTACCGTTATGATGCTGTCCGATGACCACTTCTTGCTGGGCGGCAAAGGAGATCACATGCTGTGTATTGCCGTTGGCGAAATCTTTACTGGCAACCAACGGACGGATTGTGACCGGCGTTTTGGCAAGGGTTTCCCACCGGGTGTTGAGCAGCGTCAGCGCATTCTGATTGGCAAACGTGATGATGCTATGTTCATCAAGCACCAGAATACCCTGATCCATGCTGTTGATTAGCGTAGTGAACAGCACATCCATGCCATCATTAGGTTAGCTATCAGCAGCGAGGAGATATGCCGAACGTAATCGGAAAATACGGTGATATTTTCCTGTAATCGCTGCTGCTGTTCTGCATTGACTGCCGCAAGGCTGATTACACCCAGACAGCGCTCACCATGCATCACCGGCAGGCCGAGAAAAGCCAGCTCGCCGCAGTTGCCGTACTGACCACAACCCTGGCAAATCGGATCGTGCTGCGAATGAATGACCGCTTTCTCTTGCTTGTTATCAATGACGTATTGCAGCAGGCGGGTGTTATCCGATGGATGGCCGATGCGGGTACGATACGGGCCACTTCCTGCCACGCGCAGCAACCGGTTATCAACGATCTCCACTTCCAGCCGCAATACCTGACTGAGCATTTGGGTGAAATGCCGAATGGTGGGCTGGATGTGCATCAGCGACAGGGTCTGGCTCGTCATGGGCTACGCTCTTGTATCGGGTAAAGCGCCTCGCGGCAGTTTCTCATTTTGAGAAACTGCATCACCTGTTCACCTATCGCAATGCGACAGTCTGGCCTGATGGCATCCGTTAATGCAGAAAATAGTGGGAAACGGCACCGCAGCAGTCACGCCACGCGGCGCGAACACGCATTTTTTTCCTGTTTTTGATTATTCGACATTGCGGTTGGTGCTGCAACTACAAACTGGCACAGCTATTGAAACGTGGATATGGAATAGCTATGGGTGAATAATTCTATCAATATCAGGATGCTAACATGTCAACGTTTTCACTACGGATGCAGATTGCCGGTAATGCTCACTTTACGCTGCACGGAGCTGAACTGTTCAGCCGGGAACAGGCGCGCAACTTTCATCAGCGGATGCCGGGTAATAGCCCTACACCGCTGCACTCGCTGGAGGCGTTCGCGGCTGAATTGGGCGTAGGGCAGGTGCTGGTGAAAGATGAATCTCAACGTTTCGGTCTCAACGCCTTCAAAATTCTCGGCGGTGCCTATGCCATTGCCCATTGCGTGTGTGAAAAATACCATTTCTCCCTGGAGGATTTTTCGTTTGAGCAAGGCCGTGCTGCACTGCCGAACAGCATTACCTTCGCCACCACCACTGATGGAAATCACGGACGAGGGGTCGCTTGGGCGGCCAAAGCGTTAGGGCAACAGGCCGTGGTCTATATGCCAAAGGGCGCTTCTGCGGAACGTGTCGCACACATCACCCGTCTGGGGGCTGAGTGCATCGTCACTGACATGAACTATGACGATACCGTACGCCTGACCATGCAAATTGCACGGGAAAAGGGATGGGAAGTGGTACAGGACACCGCCTGGCCGGGTTACGAAAAAATCCCCGCCTGGATAATGCAAGGTTATGCGACGCTGGCGGTAGAAGCGGTAGAGTAGATTGCCGAGAACGACTGGCCGACACCAACGCACGTTTTTCTTCAGGCTGGCGTGGGCGCGATGGCGGCGGGTGTGCTGGATTATCTGGTGAATTGCTATGGCGCAGATAAATTGCATGCAGTGATCGTGGAGCCCGATCGCGCTGACTGTTTGTTCCGCTCAGCGCAAAAAGGGGAGATCGTCGCAGTAGGCGGTGAGATGGATACCATGATGGTAGGGTTGGCCTGCGGTGAACCCAATCCGTTGGGGTGGCCGCGCCTGCGTGATTGTTCCCTCCAGTTTATCTCCTGTGAAGACAGAGTAACGGAGCTCGGTATGCGGGTGCTGGGCAATCCGCTGGGGCAGGATGCGCGCATTGTTTCCGGCGAATCGGGTACTGTCGGCATGGGCGTGCTCGCAGCGATACTGCATCACCCGGAACGAGAGGCGCTGCTGGCACAACTGGGCTCCTCCTGCGTGTTGGTGGTCAGCTCTGAAGGTGATACCGACAGCCAACACTATCGGGAAGTGGTGTGGGAAGGCCGTCCATTGATGAGCTAACCGTCCTCAACCTGAAGCTGGAGAATCCTATGCAGCGCTTACTCAAAGGCGGCACGTTGATCGATCATCAGGGGCAGTATGATGAGGATCTGCTGATCGAACAGGGGCGGATCGTGCAGCGTGGGCACAATATCGCCCTCACTCCCGAGATGGAGGTGATTGATACGACTGGGTATCAGGTGATGCCCGGCGGAATTGATGTACACACCCATTTCAATATTGATGTCGGCATTGGCCGCAGCTGCGATGATTTTTTTTCCGGCACCCGCGCGGCGGCGTGCGGCGGCACTACCACTATTGTCGATCACATGGGCTTTGGTCCTGCGGGATGCAACCTGCATCATCAACTGGGCCGCTATCACGCTTATGCTGATGGGCACGCGGTGATCGACTACAGCTTTCACGGCGTGGTACAGCACGTCGACGCGGCGATTCTGGATGAAATGGCTTCGATGGTGGAGCAAGAAGGGATCAGCAGTTTCAAACTCTACCTGACTTACCAGTACAAACTGGATGACACGGCGGTGTTGCAGGCGTTGCAGCTGCTGCGTCAGGTGGGGGCGCCCCGAGGTAGCACAGGCATTGATCGCAGCGGCTGACACCCAGCAAGCAAACCCCTTACGTTATCGATTATGAACACCAGACCCTGCGTGCGGCTAAAAATGGTAAACCCGCCCCAGCTTCCGGCTGGTTTAAAAAACTGGAG
>NZ_JBLLJS010000022.1:0-43557 GCF_047692315.1 Symbiopectobacterium sp.
CGAATGCGCGAGCGTTACCGCCGTAGGTTTTTGCCAGAACGGTGGTGATTGCTGCGGTCAGCGTGGTTTTACCATGGTCAACGTGGCCGATAGTACCGACGTTAACGTGGGGTTTTGTACGTTCAAATTTTTCTTTAGACACGGCTATATTCCTTACTCAAATACCCTCCCAATGGAGAGGGCATGGGATCAATTGTATTAGGCTTGGTAATTACTTACCACGAGCTTCAATAACGGCCTGAGCAACGTTGTTCGGCGCATCATCGTACTTCAGGAACTCCATGGAGTAAGAAGCACGGCCTTTGGTCAGAGAACGCAGTTGAGTTGCGTATCCGAACATTTCAGACAGCGGAACTTCAGCATGAATCACAACGCCAGTCACGTTGGACTCCTGACCACGCAGCATACCACGACGGCGGCTAAGGTCACCGATAACGTCACCGGTGTTCTCTTCCGGCGTTTCAACTTCAACCTTCATGATAGGCTCAAGCAGAACAGGTTTTGCTTTCTTGAAGCCATCTTTAAAGGCGATAGAAGCAGCCAGTTTAAACGCCAGTTCAGAGGAGTCAACGTCATGGTAAGAACCGAAGTGCAGACGCACGCCGAGATCGACCACCGGGTAACCCGCCAGCGGGCCCGCTTTCAGCTGTTCCTGGATGCCTTTATCAACGGCAGGGATGTATTCGCCAGGAATTACACCACCCTTGATGTCGTTGATGAACTCGTAACCTTTCGGGTTTGAGCCCGGCTCCAACGGATACAGGTCGATAACCACGTGACCGTACTGACCACGACCACCAGACTGCTTGGCGTGTTTACCTTCGATATCGGTAACTTTCGCGCGAATCGCTTCACGGTAAGCAACCTGAGGTTTACCGACGTTCGCTTCAACGTTGAACTCACGCTTCATACGGTCAACGATGATGTCGAGGTGCAGCTCACCCATACCAGCGATGATGGTCTGGTTAGATTCTTCGTCAGTCCATACGCGGAAGGACGGGTCTTCTTTCGCCAGACGGCCCAGAGCCAGACCCATTTTTTCCTGGTCAGCTTTGGTTTTCGGTTCAACGGCGATAGAGATAACCGGCTCCGGGAACTCCATACGTTCCAGGATGATCGGAGAATCCGGATCGCACAGGGTATCACCTGTGGTCACATCTTTCAGACCGATCGCTGCCGCGATGTCACCTGCGCGAACTTCTTTGATCTCTTCACGTTTGTTGGCATGCATCTGAACGATACGGCCAAAACGCTCACGCGCCGCTTTCACGGAGTTCAGCACGGTATCACCGGAGTTAACCACACCGGAGTACACGCGGAAGAACGTCAGGTTACCCACAAACGGGTCAGTAGCAATTTTGAATGCCAGCGCAGAGAACGGCTCGTCATCGCTTGCGTGACGTTCAGCCGGCGTGTCTTTACCGTCATCCAGGATACCGTTGATCGCCGGTACATCAACCGGAGACGGCAGATAATCAACAACGGCATCCAGCATCGCCTGCACGCCTTTGTTCTTAAAGGCTGAACCACAGGTTACCAGGATGATTTCGTTGTTCAGAACGCGCTGACGCAGAGCCTTTTTGATCTCTTCTTCAGCCAGTTCTTCACCGCCCAGGTATTTTTCCATCAGCTCTTCGGAAGCTTCCGCAGCGGATTCGATCAGGTTCTGGTGCCATTCGTCAGCCAGTTCCTGCATGTCAGCCGGGATATCTTCGTATTCGAAGGTGACGCCCTGATCGGCTTCGTTCCAGTTGATCGCTTTCATTTTCACCAGGTCAACAACACCGGTGAAACCTTCTTCAGCACCAATCGCCAACTGCAACGGAACCGGGTTCGCGCCCAGACGGGTTTTGATCTGACCAACGACCTTCAGGAAGTTCGCGCCCATACGGTCCATTTTGTTAACGAACGCGATGCGTGGAACCTTGTATTTGTTAGCCTGACGCCATACGGTTTCAGACTGCGGCTGAACACCACCAACAGCACAGTAAACCATGACAGCACCATCAAGAACACGCATGGAACGTTCTACTTCGATAGTGAAGTCAACGTGTCCCGGGGTGTCGATGATGTTTACGCGGTGCGGCTCAAACTGCTTCGCCATACCAGACCAGAACGCAGTAGTCGCAGCGGAGGTGATGGTAATCCCACGCTCTTGCTCCTGCTCCATCCAGTCCATCGTGGCGGCGCCGTCGTGAACTTCACCGATTTTGTGGTTTACACCTGTGTAGAACAGAATACGTTCTGTGGTGGTGGTTTTACCGGCGTCGATGTGTGCACTGATACCGATATTACGGTAGCGTGCAATGGGTGTTGTACGAGCCATCTGTTTCCTCTATCTTCTATATCTTCGGACGTTCAAATCATTAGTTAACACAAACGGGCGGGCCGCAAAGCACGCCCGCCTGGTTAGCCCGCGGGGATTACCAGCGGTAGTGAGCGAACGCCTTGTTGGCTTCGGCCATGCGGTGAACGTCTTCACGTTTCTTAACAGCAGTACCTTTGTTGTCTGCTGCATCAGAAAGTTCGTTCGCCAGGCGCAGAGCCATCGATTTATCACCGCGTTTACGAGCAGCTTCTACGATCCAACGCATTGCCAGAGCATTACGACGGACCGGACGGACTTCAACCGGAACCTGATAAGTTGAACCACCTACACGGCGGGACTTAACTTCGACAGTCGGACGAACGTTGTCCAGAGCGACTTCGAAAGCTTCCAGTTCGCTTTTACCAGAACGCTGAGCCAGGGTTTCCAGCGCGGTATAGACGATTGCTTCTGCAGTAGATTTTTTACCGTCTACCATCAGAATGTTTACAAATTTGGCCAGTAATTCAGATCCGAACTTAGGATCCGGCAGAATTTTACGTTGACCAATGACGCGACGACGTGGCATGGAAATACTCCGTTGTTAATTCAGGATTGTCCAAAACTCTACGAGTTTAGTTTGACATTTAAGTTAAAACGTTTGGCCTTACTTAACGGAGAACCATTAAGCCTTGGGACGCTTAACGCCGTACTTGGAACGGCTCTGCTTACGATCTTTAACACCAGAGCAGTCCAGTGCACCACGTACGGTATGGTAACGCACACCCGGGAGGTCTTTAACACGACCGCCACGGATCAGGATCACGGAGTGCTCCTGCAGGTTGTGACCTTCACCACCGATGTAGGAAGTCACTTCAAAACCGTTAGTCAAACGCACACGGCATACTTTACGCAGTGCAGAGTTTGGTTTTTTCGGAGTGGTGGTATATACGCGAGTACATACACCACGTTTTT
Source organism: Symbiopectobacterium sp. (assembly GCF_047692315.1). Classification (GTDB taxonomy): domain Bacteria; phylum Pseudomonadota; class Gammaproteobacteria; order Enterobacterales; family Enterobacteriaceae; genus Symbiopectobacterium. The sequence continues at coordinate 3,281 of NZ_JBLLJS010000022.1, forward strand.
GCGGGCACGCTTCCAGCGCAGGAACGTTGCTTTTTGCAACCTTCAGTGAGCGCGGCTTGCGAACCAGCTGGTTAATTGTTGCCATTAAAAACTCCTGGTTTTTTTGCTTCGTAAACACATGATAAATCACCCCATATTCGACAGAGTAAAATATGGGAACGCAGAATTTTAGGGCTGGCGGTGAAAGGAGTCAAGAAATAGTCAAAATTTCAGCATCACCACGCCAGTTGCACTGCGTGTTGGGCGGTCAGCCGGACAAATTCAGTATAGTCGACCAGCGGAATAGCGGTCGAAATTTGTTCAACCAACCCGCGAGCCTCCACATCTTCTCGCAAAGCATAGACAGGAATGCCCAACGCCAGCAGGCGCGTCGCCACATTCCCCTGTCCCAGCGCCGCAATGACACCGTCTTGCAAGAGCAGCAGCGCATCCTGTGGCATAACGCAACGCAGCATGGCATCAATATCGGTTTGATACGGCGAACGGGAAAGCGCATGCAAGCGGGTTTTCGTAGGCTGGGTTACAGGCTGCATAAGCGTAACACTCTCCGATTAAAACGTGATGACAGTATCATAGTGGGCAAGTGTAGTACGCAGGACATCCGGCGTGAGCGGTTCAACATCGATCACCCATGCAGTGTCTGCGGCCAGGCCACGCTGCTCGGCAGACGCTGCACATAGATAGCAACGCTCGATATCGTACAACGGCAACACGCCAAACGTGGCAATATAGTTACGCATCAGGATGTTGTCAGGCTGCTGACCGGGCAACAGTTGCAGCACGCCGTCACCGATAAAAAAGACGCCAATATCATCGGTCAGCGCAGACGTTGCCAGCAATGCATCCAGCCCTTCTCGCCCGGAGGCATCACCGTGCGGCGCATGGGTAAACAAGAAAGCGACACGTTTCATTATCGCTCCTTAAAATTGAACGACGCGATCGCACGTCAACACGGCTTGGGCCAGTTCACCCAAGCCGCTCAGTGAAAATCCGGGTTGCAGATTGGATGCAGGCAATTTGAGCAGTGTCGCCTGTTCGCTATCCGTGACCCCACGACGCAGCGCGGCAGCCACACAGACATTCAGCGCCACCTGGTGCGTTGTGCCTAGTTGCTGCCAGGCGCGCGTCAAATCAAACTCGTCATTGGCCGGGGAGGTCAACTGATTGGCGTTTAACACCCCTTCCCGATAAAAAAAGACGCTTTCAAGACAGTGCCCTTGCGCAATCAGCACCCGGGCAAACAGCAGTGCGCTACTCGCCTGCTGCGTACCGTATGCCGGGCCTGTCACCAAGAGGCAATAGCGCAACATCAGCGATCGTGCCCGCTGAAATCACCGTTCTTGAACTGGCGGATGTAGAGATAAACGGTGTGCTTGGAAATATTCAAACGTTCAGCCACCTGATTGATCGCATCCTTGATATCGAAAATGCCTTTTTCATAGAGGTTCAGCACAATTTGCCGGTTCTTGGCATTGTTAGAAACGTTGCGATCCGCATTCACCTCTTCGATAGAAAACTCGAGCGTCTGCGCAACGAGGTCGTCCACGGAGGAAGCAAAGTTGACCGAGGAGGCCACTTCATGGGTTTCCGGCGGAATAAAGGTCTGTACAATCTGGGAAAAAGGCACATCAAGGTTCATGTTGATGCACAGCAGGCCAATCACACGCTGCTCGCGATTACAAATAGCAATGGTGACCGATTTCATCAGCACACCGCTCTTGGCACGCGTGAAGTAGGCCTTGGAAACGCTACTGTCCTCTCCCGCCATGTCATGCAGCATGCGCAGTGCCAGATCGGTAATCGGCGAACCGATTTTGCGCCCGGTATGTTCACCGTTAGCAATGCGCACTGCCGAACATTTGAGATCTTCCAACGAGTGCAGAACGATTTCACAATGCTCACCGATCAGCATTGCCAGACCATCCACCACCGCTTCGTACGATTTCAGGATCTCATGGTCCGTTGGGTTAAACGGCCGTTCCTCCAGCAAATCAAGTTCATATGATTCGCCAGACACAAGCGAATTTGACATGGCTGACACCATCCTCGACATCATCTATTTTTAATAGCCCTAATGGTTTAGGCGCTCAGTATTAACAGGACATTACCCGTCATACTTCAAGTCGCAGGTGTGTTGGCTGCGCTCGTTATTCGGCCCATTTCTGGGCCTCAGCTCTAACGAGGCCGCCGCAAGCGGCGTTCAAATCTGCTCCCGGCAGATTTGTCACCCGAATCACTTACCGGAGTAAGCTCATCGGGACTCACTCTCTTGCCGCCTTCCTGCAACTCGAATTATTTTGGGCATAGTCTACCAAATGTCCCTTCTCCCGTCCCCGCATTTCACGGTGTGGCTCCCTTTTACACGACATCTGAACGCCGTCTTAAGGTTGGCTTAATTTTATTATCTTACCGTCACGCGCTATCACTCATTTTGTATTTATTCATTGAGATAGCCATGAAAATTCGCTTTACCCTTTCTCGCCCCCAGTGGACAAGCATCGGCTACGTGCTGTTTTTCTCCGCCTTTGTCACGCTGGTACAAAATGTTGCCTACTATCGTCAAACGCTGCATCTGCTGGATTTCAGCCAGCGCGCAACGCTGCCTTTTTTCCTTAGCATGCCGTTGGCCATTTTCGCCGTGCTGAATATCGTCTTTACACTGTTCGCGATTCCCTATCTGCGGCAATGGGCCATTGCTGCACTGCTGGTCGCGGGCGCTTCAGTGCAATAGTGCAATAGTGCAATATTTCATGCTGAACTACAGCATTATTATCGATCGCACCATGATACAGAATCTGATGGAAACCAATGTGTCGGAATCTGTCGATCTGTTAACGCCGCAGCTTGCGCTTTGGATATTGCTGCTCGGCATCTTGCCTGCCGGGTTCGCTTTGTGGGTAAAAATAAAACCTACGGCATTTACGATAATCAGTCTTGGTCAGCGATTTCTGATTATCGCACTGTCACTGCTGACAATACTGCTCGTCGCCGCCGTATTTTACAAAGATTACGCGTTATTAATGCGAAATAACAAGGGGTTGGTTAAATCTATTACCCCCAGCAATGTGATCGCAGCGAATCTTTCCTACTTTAAACATCAGGCGCTGGCTAACCAGCCGCTGGTGCAGATCGGTCTGGATGCGCATCAAGGGCCACGCACTGCCGGCGCTAATGATAAGAAAAACCTGGTTATTCTAGTGGTAGGGGAAACCGCTCGCGCCGAAAACTTCTCGCTGGGAGGATACAGCAAAGAAACCAATCCGCAGTTGAAAAAAGCCAACTTCATCTATTTCCCCAACACGCGGTCGTGCGGGACCTCAACGGGCGTTTCAGTTCCCTGCATGTTTTCTAATATGCCGCGCACGCAATACGATGCCGCACTGGCCAGCCATCAGGAAGGGCTGTTGGATATTGTTCAACGTTCGGGCATCAATGTTCTGTGGCAGGAAAACGACGGCGGATGCAAAGGCGTCTGCGATCGCATCCCTAACACAGACATTCCCAAAATCGCAGCGCCCGGTTTGTGCAACGGGGGAGAATGTTACGATGAGGCACTGTTTACCGAGGTAGAAGATCATATTAATCAATTGAGTGGCGATGCCATTATCGTCCTGCATATGATTGGCAGCCACGGACCGGCCTATTACAAACGCTACCCGGATGCGTTCAAACACTTTACACCGACCTGCGATACCAACCAGATTCAGAACTGTTCTCGGGAAGCGTTAACCAACACCTATGACAACACGCTACTGTATCTGGATAACACGTTAAACAAAGCCATCGATCTTCTGAAAACCCATAAGGATAAGTTCAACACCGCATTGGTTTATCTCTCCGATCATGGAGAATCATTGGGAGAAGATGGCGTTTACCTGCACAGCATGCCCTATGCCGTCGCCCCTTCACAGCAAACACATATCCCGATGCTGATGTGGCTGTCGCACGGCTACGAACAACAATTCGCTGTGCAGGAGACGTGTTTGCGACAACGTGCGCAAACGCAAAGTTATTCGCAAGACAATCTGTTTCACACCATACTGGGAATTCTTAATGTTACTACCAGCGAATATCAGCCTGAATTGGATATCCTCAAGGGATGCCGGGATCGAACTGCATGAGATTGTTGATTGTAGAAGATGATGCCTTATTGCAAGAAGGATTGTTACTGGCGCTCAGCCAGGAGGGATACGCCTGTGATTGCGCGGGCGGAGCCAAACAAGCGGATGCGCTGTTAAACAGCGCACAGTACAGTCTGGTGGTTTTGGATTTAGGCTTGCCCGATGGTGATGGCCTGCAACTGCTGGCTCGCTGGCGCAAACACCATCAGCACATACCGGTGTTGATCCTGACGGCCCGCGATACCATCGACGATCGCGTCAGCGGATTGGATTCCGGTGCCGATGACTATCTGGTCAAACCGTTTGCACTGACGGAACTGCTGCTGCGTAATCTGATCGAAAACGCTCACCGCTACAACCCGCCCGCGAGCATCATTACCGTGCGGCTTACCGCCAATCCGCAAATCACCTTGCAGATACGCGACCAGGGACCGGGCATTGATGAAAGCAAAGTTGGCGAATTAAGCAAAGCATTTGTTCGCATGGACACCCGCTACGGCGGCATTGGACTTGAATTGAGCATCGTCACCCGCGTGGCGCAGTTGCATCATGGCACATTGCAGCTCAGCAACTTGCGTGACGGCAGCGGCGCACTGGCGGAGGTCACCTTCCCGCCTCTGCTTTCCTGAATAGGCGCCATAAAAAAGCCGCAGGTTACCCCACGGCTGAATGACTACTGAAGCAATATAACGCTAATTATTTAGCGCTTTTTTCTGCTGCAGGTTTTTCTGCTTTGGCAGCCGGTTTAACATCAGCGTCCGCCTTGATATCCAGCAGTTCCACTTCAAACACCAGCGTAGAGTTCGCCGGAATGCCCGGAACGCCGTTTTCGCCGTAAGCTAACTCAGGCGGAATAACCAATTTGATTTTCCCACCTTTTTTGACCTGCTTCAGCCCTTCGGTCCAGCCCGGGATAACGCCGTCAAGACGGAAGGAGAGCGGTTCGCCACGTTTGTAAGAGTTATCGAACTCGCTACCGTCAACCAGCGTGCCTTTGTAGTTAACGACAACGGTATCGCTCTCTTTCGGTGCTGCGCCCGTACCCTCTTTTTCTACCAGATACAGCAGGCCAGATTCCGTTTTCTTCACGCCTTTTTCTTTGGCAAACGCATCACGGAATTTGGTGCCTTTTTCAGCGCTCTCTTTGGCATCCTGCTTCATTTTCGCTTCTACTGCCGTTTTCACGCGCGTTTCGAAACCTTGCAGGGTTTTCTCAATCTCTTCGTCGCTCAGTTTGCTCTTATCAGCGAACGCGTCCTGAACGCCGGCAATCAGTTGATCTTTATTCAGCGTGATGCCCAGCTTTTCCTGCTCTTTCAGGGAATTATCCATGTAACGGCCCAAGGAAGCACCCAGCGCATAAGCGGCGGCATCCTCATCGCTCTTGAATTTTGCCGCTGGGGCCGCATCGGACGCTTTGGCCGCATCTGCTGCCATTACCAGGTTGGCATTCAGCGTCAGTGCCATCGTCGTCGCTAACAGCGTTACTTTAAATAGTGATCTCATCTATTATCTCCCGGTCTGGAACGACAGGCTCCAGAAATATTAATCGTAAATGCACGACTACTATAACTGTGCGTATCGAGACAACACAACGACACACACAACAATCCTTTGATAAAATTCCCTGAATTATTCATAGGCCCATTCTCCGACCTCGTCGATGTCCGGAGGTTCCGAATATTCGGCTAGACAAGACAAAATACAGAGGAATCGCAATGCCCCATTCGCATCTCGAGCAACGCATTGAAATGCTTGAAAGCAAACTGGCTTTTCAGGAGCTCACCATCGATGAGTTGAATCAGACGGTCGTCCAGCATGAGTTGGAAATGGCAAAGATACGCGAGCACCTGCGCCTGCTGGTGGAAAAGCTGAAAGCAACCTCCCCTTCTCTTGTCGCCTCACAATCCGAAGAGACGCCACCGCCACATTATTAGCCGACAACACTGGCGCATCCGTGGCTCTACGGTTGCGTCAGATCACATTTTTCACATCACATCAGGCCGTTTTAATGATTGCCCATGCGCATAAAACCCAACCAACAAATTGATTTTAATAATATAACCAACCCACCTTACGCCGTTAGCCAAAATCGCTCATAACAAATCTCTCTTGACAGTCCGTTAAGAAAAACCAAAAATGATAATGATAATGATAATGATAATGATAACATTATTATTCGTTCTTTCATTCTTCCCGATGACATTAAAAAGAGAACATCATGACCAAAATTAATATCGATTTACGTGGCCTGAATCCTGCCCCCATCACTCCGTTCAACCGCGATGGTTCCGTGGATTACGCCGCTTGTAAAAAACTGGGGGCCTGGCTTGCCAGCATCGACGGTGTCAAAAGTCTGACCGTATTGGGCCACGCTGGGGAAGGCACATTTATGTCTCAAAGTGAGCAGATGAAAGTGATTGAAGCCTTCGCGGAATCCGTGAACGGTGCTATTCCTATCATCGCAGGCATCACGCTCGAAGGTACCGAGGTAGCAGCCGAAGAAGCCAAACGTGCCGTCAGCGCCGGGGCATCTGCGGGCCTGTTGTATCCTTCTCATGGCTGGTTGCGTTTTGGCTATCAGAAAGGGGCACCGCAGGATAAATACCGTCAGGTGTACGAAGAAAGCGGTCTGCCGCTGATCCTGTTCCAGTACCCGGATGCCACCAAGTGCACCTATAACCTGGAAACGTTGCTGGAAATTTCTGCTCAGCCCGGCGTGTTTGCCATGAAGAACGGCGTGCGTAATATGCGTCGCTGGGACACTGAGATCCCGGTAATCCGCCGTGAGCGCCCGGATCTGCAAATCCTGAGCTGCCACGACGAATATCTGCTGTCGACCGCCTTTGACGTAGACGGTTTCCTAGTAGGCTACGGCAACATTGCGCCGGAATTGCTGGTGGAAATGATCAAAGCAGGCAAGGCGAAGGATTATAAAAAGGCCCGTGAGATCCATGACCGCCTGCTGCCTGTAACTAAGAGCGTGTACCACCGTGGTTCACACATGGAAGGTACGGTGGCGCTAAAGCACGCACTGGTTGCACGCGGCATTCTGGAACATGCGACGGTACGTTCCCCGCTGCTGCCACTAGAACCCGGTGCAGAAGAGGAAATCAAAGCGGCTATTCGCGCTGCTGAGCTGCCATTCGTTGGCTAATGGCCGCACGCCGACACCGACATGATCCGTACGCCCGCCCTCACTGTATGAAAGGCGGGCGTATTCGCGATCAGAATTGCGTCCGTCTTTTCTCACGTGTTAAGCTCTCATATTGTGCTTTATTGCCTGCTTTCGCACGGTAATCCCTGATTTTCCTGCCGCGGTGCAGATTTAAAATTCCGAGGTGTAGCCAAAGCCCTGGAACCATTACATAATAAATTCGTAAACGCCGCACGGATGCCATTGGCAACACACTGTGCCTTTTTTTTAAAAATAAAAATCAAGGGATTACATGGACCAGAATACCTTTCCGCCCAACGGCCCAAGCCGTAAGTTGGGAAGCAAACCCATCACCTTGCAGGATGTCGCCACGGCAGCCGGGGTGAGCGTTTCCACCGTTTCCCGCGTACTGGATGAACGGTTACCCCCTTCACGCAGCAAAGCCGCCGAACGCGTACGTCAGGTTGCGAATTGGATTACCGACGCGACATTATGGCCTCGAGCCTGCGCCGTGGCGGCACAGGCACCATCGGCGTGCTGGTGCCGCGCCTGAGCGATATGGTAATGGCATTGCTGTATGAAGCCATCTGTCGTGCAGCTGAGCGCTACGGTTATTTCGCCATTGTTGCCACCTGTGGCGACGATCCGGTACAAGAAAAGCAGGCGGCAGCCTCCCTGCTCGATCGGCGCGTCGACGGACTGATCCTGGCCACCAGCCGACTGGACGACCATTTACCGGCGGAGTTGCGTCAGCAAAATGTAGCGCACGTTCTGGCGCTACGTACCGACGGTGTAAGCCGCTCCGCAATTGGTGACGATGAACAGGGCGGATATCTGGCAACCCGCCACCTAATTGATCTCGGCCACCGTGATATCGGTATGGTAGCGGGCCCCAGCTTTTCCTCCGGGGCGACTTATCGCCGGGAAGGTTTTCAACGCGCGATGCGTGAAGCCGGGCTAACCCCCAATCCCGCCTGGATTCGGGAATCCGGTTTTAGCATTGAGTCAGGGGAAAGTGAAGGGATGGCGCTGCTGAGCGGAGCACGCAGGCCAACGGCCATTTTCGCCATCAACGACGATTTGGCCTTCGGCGTTATGGCGGCGGCCCATCGACTGGGGCTGGCGATAGGTCAGGATTTATCACTGGTAGGCTATAACGATATTCCACTGTCCGCCCGTTTGCCGGTTCCGCTCTCTTCGGTACATATTCCGTTCGACCACGTCGCATCTATTGCTGTTGAATTGCTGCTGGCTGGCACCGAACCTGTCGATACCATTCGGCGCGTTATGCCAAGCCTTATTCCACGCAGTTCCAGCGCGCCACTCCGGTAAGCATCTTATGCATTAGCGGGCCTGACCAGCCCGCTAATATACTCTTTTAACGCTACGCTACACCCATCCCCCTTGTGCCACCGTTACCGGCAAAGCAGCAAGACCGCTTGGCCGTTGTACAACCCTCGGCTCACACACCTCGTTTCCTGGCAAACGGAATACCGCAATCAGCGAGGCAAGACGCGCAACCTGCGCTTCCAAGGATAATGCCGCCGCCGTGGAATCACTGACCATTGCCGCATTTTCCTGAATGGTACGATCCATGTCCGTCACCGCATCACCAATTTGCGCAATGCCACGACTTTGCTCGTCCGACACTACTGAAATATCGTTCATGATGTGATCAACGGCGCCAATTGACATCACAATGTCAATTGGCGCTACCCGCTTTCTCTACCAGCACAGAACCTTCATCCACCCGAGTCACTGATTCTGTAATCAGGGCTTCAATTTCTCTGGCCGCTTGTGAACTGCGCTGTGCCAAATTACGCACTTCGCTGGCGACGACGGCAAACCCGCGCCCTTGCTCTCCGGCACGCGCGGCTTCCACCGCAGCGTTTAACGCCAGTATGTTGGTTTGAAAAGCAATGCTGTTGATGACCGACGTGATATCCGCGATTTTCCGCGAGCTGCCGGTAATGTCCGACATCGTTGTCACCACCTGCTTAATGATCTCACCGCCGCGGTTAGCGTTCCCCGATGCCTGACGCGCTAGTTGTCCGGCATGCCGCGCGTTATGTGCGTTGTTGGTCACGGTGGCGGTCAACTCCTCCATGCTGGAGGAGGTTTCCACCATCGCGGCCGCCTTTACCGTGCTCATGGTGGTGATCGTGTTCGCCGTGAACGTGGCCGTGGGCAATCTCTTCTTCCGTCGCTTCACGGATAGCAACCACTTCCACATTGAACTTCAGATTTTGGCCTGCCAGCATGTGGTTACCGTCAACCACCACGTGGTCATCTTCCACTTCGGTGATTTCAACCGGTACCTGACCTTGATCGGTGTCAGCCAGAAAACGCATGCCCACTTGCAGCTCATCAACGCCCATAAAGACGTCTTTCGGCACGCGTTGCACCAGGTTTTCATCGTATTCGCCATAAGCGTCGTTAGAAGCAACGCTAACGTCAAATTTCTCACCGATTTCGCGGCCTTCAAGCGCTTTTTCCAGACCAGAAATCAGAGAACCGTGACCGTGCAGGTAGTCCAACGGCGCACTCACCGGAGACTCATCAACCAATACACCATCTTCTTCTGTACGTACCTGGTAGGCCAGGCTGACCACCAGATTTTTTGCTACTTTTTTCATGACATCTCCAACCGTTGGAAAGCAAACTGGCGCAAATTGTAGCTGAAAAAAATCCCTATGTACCGTCTGGGATAAAAAAATGACCCAACGATCAATCCGGATCAAAGATACCGATGATGTTCTCACCTTGCCGTTCCAGCGCAGCGGGTGGGGGGGTCTGACTGGCGCTGGTGATAACCGCACTTGATGCAGATGACCACATCCACCTGCTCTTCCTGCCCCACGGCCAGCGTATCCTGCGCCTGGCATTGGGGACACACGGCACCCGCGATAAACCGTTTACGTTGCATCTTGCCTTCCTCGCTGCACGCGACACGTGCTATTCGTATTCATCCCAGTCATCCAGACGGCGGCGTTCATGCTGCATTTCGCGTTGGAAAATGTCTTCCAGTTCACGTCGCGCTTCCTTGACGCGTGAAATCTGCGCCACATCGCCATCCCCCTGACGTATCGGCATCAATTCGCGCAGCATGCGCATGTCCAAACGCCGAAAATGCTGCTGTGCGCGATACGCCTGATGAGGATGCATCCCCACCGACATCAACGTCTTGCGCCCCAGATCCAACGCACTGGAGAAGGTTTCACGCGAGAAATGTTTCACACCAGACTGCAACAACTCATGGGCTTCTACACGCCCGCGCGCCCGCGCCAGAATTTCCAGATTGGGAAAATGCTTTTGGCACAGGTGCACGATAGCCATGGTATCTTCCGGCTCATTACAGGTAATGACAATCGCGCGCGCCTGCTCAGCCCCCGCCGCTCGCAGCAGTTCCAACTCAGTGGCATCCCCATAGTATACTTTGTAGCCATAGCTACGCATCAGGCTGACGGCGCTGATATCACGCTCCAGTACCGTGATGCGCATTTTATTCGCCATCAGCAAACGTCCGATTACCTGCCCGAAACGGCCAAACCCAATCACAATCACCTGCGGTTCATCATCTTCCACATAGGGTTTTTCGTCCGGCTCCTCGGTGGCGTTATAACGGCGTTCCAGAATACGGTCGATGCCCTGCATAAGCAGTGGTGTGGTCATCATGGAAAGCGTGACCGTTACCAGCAGTAACGGAAGCTGTTCGCCCTGTAATACCTTGTGCGCCGCTGCCGCAGAAAACAGCACAAACGCAAATTCCCCGCCTTGGCTCAGCACCCCAGCGAACTGAAGCCGTTCAGAGCGTCGCATCCGGTTCACGCGCGCCAGCACATACAGCACAGCCCCTTTCACCACGACCAGGAGCAGTACCCCCAGCAGTACCTCGTAGATATGGGTAAACAGTACGCCAAGATCGAGCGCCATACCGACGGAGATAAAAAACAGCCCGAGCAGCAGCCCCTTAAAAGGTTCGATGGAGATTTCCAGTTCGTGGCGATATTCACTCTCCGCCAGCAACACGCCTGCGATAAAGGTGCCCAACGCCATGGAGAATCCCAGCGCATCCATAAAGACCGCGGAGCCGAGTACCAGCAGCAGCGCTGCTGCGGTAAACACCTCGCGCACCCCCGAGGCCGCGATAAAGCGAAACAACGGGCGCACCAGATAACGCCCGCCGATCAACATCCCGATAAACGCAGCAACCTTGATGGCAACGTCTTTCCAGTCCGTCACTTCACCCTGCACACCGGCCAGCACAGGCACCAGCGCCAAGGCGGGGATGATCGCCAAATCCTGAAACAGCAGCACCGAGAAACCCAACTGACCGGATTCACTGCGGTTCATGCCTTTCTCACGCATCAGTTGCAATGCCATCGCAGTGGAAGACATCGCCAGCCCAATGCCACCAATCAGCGCCGACTGCCAGGAAAAGCCAGTCAGATAGAGCACACTACCAAGGGCCGCGGCGCTAAGCCCAACCTGTGCGGCACCGATACCGAAAATGGAACGCCGCAATGTCCACAATTTTTGCGGATTCAGTTCCAGCCCGATGATAAACATCAGGAACACCACGCCCAATTCGGAGAAGTGCAGGATGGCATCAACATCGCGGATAAAGCCCAGTCCCCAAGGGCCAATGGCGATCCCGGCAATCAAATACCCCAATACCGCACCAATACCCAACCGGCTGGCGATGGGCACCATCAGCACGGCGACAAACAAAAACAGAATGCCAGCACTCAACAGAGGGGAACTCTCCATCACTCACCCTCTACTACGTTGGGTAACGGGGAAGCAAGCCATTCGCCATACGCCTCGGCATAGCTTGCCAGCACATCGGCGGGTAATCGACGAGCCCAATACACCATCAGTGGTGGCAACCAATGCATACGACACATGGCCGCCGTCATTTCAAACGGACGCAGCACTTCCTCCATGGTGTAATGGTTATTCCCCTCCAGGTGATAACTCTCCTCCGGTTCACCGGTGGTGATTACCGAATGCCAATATTTGCCAGCCAGCGCGTTGCCGCCAATCCCATTGGCAAACCCGCTCGACAGCACGCGGTCAAACCACTCCTTTAGCAGCGCTGGGCAACTGTAGGTATAGAGCGGATGCTGAAACACAATCACCTGATGTTCGCGCAGCAGTTGTTGCTCGTAATGAATATCAAGAAAAAAGTCCGGATAGTGGGCGTACAGATCGTGTACGGTAACATGAGCTAACTGGTGCGCCGGTTGTAACAATACGCGGTTTGCCACCGAGTCTTGCGATTCCGGATGGGCATACAGCAGCAAAATCTTCGGTGGCTGCGACATCATTCCCCTCCAAAGCGTCGTCATGAGCGAGGTTTTCCGCTAACATGCTGCGCGATAACGATACGACAAACAGGACGTTCGCTGTCCCGAGATACTCGCGAAACACCCTAAATAATGCGCGTTGCAGGAAGGCGGCAATAGAGTCTCCCCCGATACGCTTACTCCGGTAAGTAATTCTGGTGAACAAGGCAGCCAGCACACCTGTAACGTGAAGTATGACGGGTATAATTTAACATACTCTGAACATGTGACGCTTTATGATTGTTTTCTCCGCTTTGCAAATTCGGCGCGGCGTGCGCGTCTTGCTTGATAACGCCACCGCCACCATCAACCCTGGCCAGAAGGTCGGGTTAGTCGGTAAAAATGGCTGCGGCAAGGTCTACGCTGCTCTCGTTGCTAAAGGGCGAGATCGGCGCCGACGGCGGTAGCGCCAAGTTTCCGAGTAACTGGGCGTTGGCCTGGGTCAATCAGGAAACGCCTGCGCTGGATGTGCCTGCCATTGACTATGTTATTGACGGCGATCGTGAATTTCGCCAGTTAGAAGCTGAACTTCAGCACGCAAATGATATTAACGATGGTAACGCCATCGCCCGCGCGCACGGTAAGCTGGATGCCATTCAAGCCTGGAGCATTCCTGCGCGCGCCGCCAGCCTGCTAGATGGTCTTGGCTTTACCCAGACCCAATTGCAGCAGCCGGTACGTGATTTTTCCGGGGGATGGCGTATGCGCCTTAACCTGGCACAGGCGCTGATTTGCCGATCCGATCTGCTGCTGCTCGATGAACCGACCAACCACCTCGATCTGGATGTAGTGATCTGGCTGGAAAAGTGGCTGAAAAGCTATCCGGGCACGCTGGTGCTGATCTCGCACGATCGCGACTTTCTCGATCCTATCGTCAACAAGATCCTGCACATCGAGCAAGAGACGCTGTTCGAATACACCGGCAACTACTCGTCGTTTGAACGTCAGCGCGCCACGCGTTTGGCGCAGCAACAAGCGCTGTATGAACATCAGCAAGAGCGCGTGGCGCACTTGCAACACTTTTCGCGCACAAGCCACCAAAGCCAAGCAGGCGCAAAGTCGCATCAAGATGCTGGAGCGCATGGAGCTTATTGCCCCGACACACGTCGATAACCCATTTCGCTTCAGTTTCCGAGCGCCGGAATCTTTGCCAAACCCGCTGCTGCGCATGGAGAAGGTCAGCGCGGGTTACGGTGACAAGCTGATTCTGGAATCCATCAAGCTCAATCTGGTGCCGGGCTCACGCATTGGCCTGCTGGGACACAATGGCGCCGGTAAATCTATTACGATCAATATGTTAGCGGGTTAACTGGCCCCGTTGCACGGTGAAATTGGGCTGGCAAAGGGCGTTAAGCCCGGCTATTTCGCCCAGCATCAGCTTGAGTTTCTGCGTGCGGATGAATCACCACTGCAACATCTGACACGCCTGGCAGAACGGGAAACCGAGCAGCAGCTACGCGATTATCTCGGCGGCTTTGGTTTTCAGGGCGACAAGGTGACAGAAGTAACCGAGCGTTTCTCGGGCGGTGAAAAAGCCCGTTTGGTACTGGCACTGATCGTCTGGCAGAGCCCCAACCTGCTGCTCGATGAACCGACTAACCACCTCGATCTGGATATGCGTCAGGCGTTGACAGAAGCGCTGATCGACTTCGAAGGCGCACTGGTGGTGGTCTCACACGATCGGCATCTGATCCGATCGACCACGGACGATCTCTACCTGGTACACGATCGCAAAGTGGAGCCGTTTGATGGCGATCTGGAGGATTACCAGCAATGGCTGACGGACGTACAGCGCCAAAACAGCGCGGCTGAATCCACCGATAAGCCCGCATCAGCCAACAATGCTCAGGCACGTAAAGATCAAAAACGGCGTGAAGCGGAACTGCGCACCCAAACCCAACCGTTGCGTAAAAAGATCGCTCAGTATTAGCAGCAGATGGAGAAACTTTCCGAAGCGTTGGCGAAAGTCGAAACGCGTTTATCTGACAGCGAACTGTACGATCAAAGCCGCAAAGCCGAACTGACGGAATGCCTGCAACTGCAGGCCAAACTCAAGGGCGAACAGGAAGAAGCGGAAATGGCCTGGCTGGAGGCGCAGGAGCAACTAGAACAGATGCCGAATGAGGTATAGCGGGGAGATTCTCAGAAAAAAAACGATGACACTGGTTTAGTTTTCGTCTTTTGGTTTTTTGCATTTCCTGCGCGTAAAAAATTACGCTGAGGTGGGCGTGGCCGCCGGATGAGCGACATGGATGTCGCGAAAGCCTGCGCAGCGGCGTGATTTCTCGCGACAAGCCAGGGGACACGGGGCGACGGCGATTGAGCCGCCCCGTGTCGGGCGCACACTGCAACAGTTGCAGATAAAGATGATGGTTTGCGCGCACGAAACCTTCGCAATACTCACAAAGAAAAAGAAGCCCGCTAATGCCAAATCAGCAGCACACAGGCTGCCGTAAGCACGCCCATGGAGACGTTAAAAATCACCCATGCTCTGCGGCTACGCAACAAGCGGCCAATCGCCGTGCCGAAGCCCAGCCAGATAACACCAGAAATTAGATTAACCAGCACAATGCCAAAACTTATCAGCAACACCGAGTGGTTATAGCCGCTGCCCGTCAGACTGAAACTCGCTACCGAGCCCAGCGCCATCAGCCAGGCCTTGGGATTCAGGAATTGAAGCAACCAGCCTTGATACAATCGCAGCGGTTGCGACGGCGGCGCGCTGGTTTCCAGCCGCTCATAGGCTGCAGTCGCAATTTTCCACGCCAGCCACAGCAAGTAGAGACTGCCAAGTACTTTAAGTATCAGGTGCAACGAAGGATAGAGCAGAATCATGCCGCCTACGCCAAATGCCACCAGCAGCATTATGCTCTGCATACCGAGCATAATGCCTACCATCAGTCACAGCGATCGCATAAAGCCGAAGTTGGCACCGGATATCGTCAGCAGCATGTTATTGGGGCCAGGCGTAATCGCCGCCACTCAGAGAAAACCCAACATCGATAAAAATAAGCCCTGTTCCACGTTTTGACTGCCCCTTGTCCCCACCGTTACGGTATGATTTATTGACCTGACTGAACGTTAACCTGTCTGTTGCAAAGCGCTGCTCGCTGAGCGGCGCAAGCAGGTTAGCGCAGTGTGATGAATATCGCACAACTATTTCCCGAGGTCGTTTTGATTCCCATGCTGTCCTCAACATTTCGCCCGTTACGCGAGGCTGATAACCCGCATGTGCAAACGCTGTTGCCGCGCCTGATTCGCCGTCACGCGTGCTTGTAGCCAGTGTGGCAACAACTCGATCTGCCTGACGGCGACTTTGTCGATCTGGCATGGAGTGAAGCGCCGCAAGGAGCGCGCCACAAACCCCGTGTGGTGCTGTTTCACGGTCTGGAAGGCAGCTTTCACAGCCCCTATGCGCATGGCTTGTTGTAAGCGTGCCGTGAGCAAGGCTGGCTGGCCGTGATTATGCATTTTCGCGGCTGTAGCGGCCGCCCCAACCGCCTTAATCGCATCTACCATTCTGGTGAGACGGACGACGGCAGCTATCTGCTGCGCTGGATGCAGGATACGTTAGGCGCAGCGCCGACCGCTGCCATCGGCATCTCTCTGGGCGGCAATATGCTGGCTTGCCTGCTGGCTAAACGGGAAGAAGCCCGGCTGTTATCCGCCGCCGCCATTGTCTCCGCGCCGTTTCATCTCGACGCCTGTAGCCGCAGGCTTGAGCAAGGGTTTTCCCGTATTTATCAGCGCTATCTGGTGGAACAACTGAAGCAGAATGCCCGACGCAAGCTGGCGCGCTATCTAGGTTCGTTACCGATTGCCCCGGCTCAGTTGCAACGCATCAAGGGGTTGCGTAAGTTTGATGATGCGATCACCGCCCGTATTCATGATTTTCAGGATGCTGCCGACTACTACCATCAATGCAGTGCGCTGACGTTACTGCCCACGATCCGCACACCGACATTAATCATCCATGCACAAGACGATCCTTTCATGACGCCAGAAGTGATCCCGGATATCACACTCCTGCCCGCAACCATGGAATACCAACTGACGCCGCACGGCGGGCACGTTGGGTTTGTCGGCGGTTCATTACTGAAACCGGAAATGTGGCTGGAACAACGTATCCCGGCCTGGTTCGCCCCCTTTTTATCTGCGAGTACCGCGGAGGCAACAACATGATTATTCCCTGGCAGCAGCTTGATACCGATACGCT
The DNA here is from genome assembly GCF_047692315.1 of Symbiopectobacterium sp. Lineage (GTDB taxonomy): Bacteria > Pseudomonadota > Gammaproteobacteria > Enterobacterales > Enterobacteriaceae > Symbiopectobacterium. The sequence continues at coordinate 20,123 of NZ_JBLLJS010000022.1, forward strand.
GCAAAATATTATCGAATCGTTTGTGCTGCGCGAAGGCACTGACTATGGCGAGCAGGAGCGCTCACTTGAGGAGAAAGTCGGGGATATACGCCGCCAGCTCGCCTCCGGCGACGTGGTTCTGGTGTGGTCCGAACTGCATGAAACGCTGAATATTATGCCGCGCACGCAGTTTCACGAAAACGCCTCGTAACGTGATAAATCGCCGTTTCCTGATGAGTAGGGGGTCGTCTTGCGTCACAGGGTCTGCTATACAGTGAGATCCGTGTTACTCAAACGCCTAATCCGACGGAGTGAAACCGCATGTCGCAACAACACCCGATCATTGCCGTTACAGGCTCCAGTGGAGCAGGCACCACCACCAGCCTGGCATTCAGAAAGATCTTCCAGCAGCTACAGATAAAAGCCGCTTCGCTGGAAGGCGACAGCTTTCACCGTTATACCCGACCTGAAATGGACATGGCGATCCGCAAAGCAAAAGATCTGGGCCGTCATATCAGCTACTTCGGTCCCGAGGCCAACGACTTCAGCCTGCTTGAGCAGTCATTTATCGAATATGGCCGCAACGGCACGGGGAAAATGCGCAAATATCTGCATACCTATGATGAAGCCATCCCTTACAACCAGGTACCCGGCACCTTTACTCCGTGGGAGCCGATGCAGCATCCCACCGACATGCTGTTTTATGAGGGGCTGCACGGTGCGGTCGTTACCGCTCAGCACGATGTGGCCCAGCACGTTGACCTGCTGGTCGGCGTGGTACCTATTGTCAATCTGGAATGGATTCAAAAGCTGGTCCGCGATATCAACGAACGTGGTCACTCGCGTGAAGCCGTGATGGATTCCGTGGTGCGCTCCATGGAAGATTACATCACCTACATTACGCCACAGTTTTCTCGCACGCATATCAACTTCCAGCGCGTGCCAACCATCGATACCTCCAACCCTTTTGCGGCCAAAGCAATACCCTCGCCGGATGAAAGCTTTGTGGTGATCCATTTTCAGGGCGTCGAGGATATTGACTATCCTTACCTGCTGGCCATGCTGCAAGGCTCGTTTATTTCACATATCAATACGTTGGTCGTGCCGGGTGGGAAAATGAGGTTGGCCATGGAACTGATCATGGCACCGTTGGTAAAACGGCTGGCAGAAGGACGTAGCGCGGGCTGAGAACAGGAAGTACAGCCCGCCAGAAACGTTATGCGCTGGTGATGATTTCGTGGCTGTGGGTTACCTTAACCGCCTTTTCTAACATTAGCGCCACTGAACGATACTTTTCCGCCGACAGCGACACCGCTCGCTCAATCACCTTATCCGTCAACCCCACACCCGTGACGACAAAGTGCAGGTTGATATGCGTAAACAGACGCGGCGCTTCTTCACGGCGCGTGGAGGAGAGTTTGACTTCACACCCTGTGATGTTATTGTGACCTTTTCGCAAAATAGATACCACATCAATGGCGCTACAGCCTCCCGCCGCCATTAAAACCATCTCCATCGGGCTGGGAGCTTTGTCTCCGGCATTACCATCCATCAGAATCTGATATCCTGATGACGACTCACCGAGAAAGGTCAGGTCTTCGACCCATTTTACGCGCACTTGCATCCACAACTCCTCAAATTTATTTGAGAACTACTCACTGTTATATATAAAAATCGCCGATAACTAGAGCTTAATCATGCTGAAGCGAGACAACACGAGACAGGCTCGTCAAGCTGTGTTACAAACAGGAATAGAATCCGTTCCATCAGTTTTATACTGACGGTCAGAACGGGTCGTGACGTCGCCATACAGAGGCCAGTATATTCCCTGACGTCAGTCCGCCAACACGGAATTTTTACTACTAGCACGTTAATACGCCGTACAGGGAGCTCTGAACCCTGTAATTTGCGCAGTGAATTACAACAGAGGATAACAGCGAATGGTTCTCGGCAAACCGCAGACAGACCCGACTCTCGAATGGTTCCTTTCTCATTGTCATATTCACAAGTATCCATCGAAGAGCACACTAATTCACCAAGGTGAAAAGGCAGAAACGCTTTACTACATCGTGAAAGGCTCCGTTGCTGTGCTGATCAAGGATGAAGAAGGCAAGGAAATGATCCTCTCCTACCTCAACCAGGGGGATTTTATTGGAGAACTGGGCCTGTTCGAAGAGGGTCAGGAACGCAGCGCATGGGTGCGGGCAAAAACTGCCTGCGAAGTCGCTGAAATCTCCTATAAAAAATTCCGTCAGCTGATCCAGGTCAACCCGGATATTCTGATGCGTCTCTCCTCGCAGATGGCGCGTCGCCTCCAGGTGACGTCTCAGAAAGTGGGCAACCTGGCCTTCCTGGATGTAACGGGCCGTATCGCGCAGACGCTGTTGAACTTGGCGAAGCAGCCCGATGCCATGACGCACCCGGATGGGATGCAAATCAAGATCACGCGTCAGGAGATCGGTCAGATTGTTGGCTGTTCCCGCGAAACGGTAGGCCGTATTTTGAAAATGCTGGAAGATCAGAATCTGATCTCGGCGCACGGCAAAACCATCGTGGTATACGGTACGCGCTGATTTCACCACTGCGGTTCTGATCAAAGCACGTTGCGCGCTGCGCAACGTGCTTTGACGAGTCTACACTACTCTGCTTTCACCACGGCTTCGACCGCCCGCGCGAACCGCGCCATGCCCTGATCGATATCTTCCAGTTCAATCACCAGCGACGGCACAAAACGAATCGCGTTAGGCCCGGCGACCAACACCATCACGCCTTGCTCCGCCGCTGCGGCGAGGAACTTGCCAGCCTGGCCGTGCCATTTCGGCTTCAGTTCCGCACCAATCAGCAGGCCCATACCGCGAATCTGCTCAAAAATGCCGTGTTCTTCATTAATTGCCTGAAGAATGGAGACAAAGCGCTCATGGCGCGCTTGTACACCGGAAAGCACTTGTGGCGTGTTGATCGTGTCCAACGCAGCCCCGGCCACCGCACAGGCCAGCGGATTACCACCGTAGGTGGTGCCGTGCACACCGACGGTCATCACAGAGGCGACCTCTTCGGTAGTGAGCATCGCGCTGATGGGGAAGCCGCCACCCAGTGCTTTTGCCGTGGTGAGAATATCCGGCGTTACGCCATAGTGCATATAGGTAAACAGCTTGCCGGAACGCCCCATACCACTTTGCACTTCATCAAACACCAGCAATGCATGATGCTGATTGCATAGCTCACGCACGCCTTTCAGGAACTCGGGGGTGGCAGGCGTAATACCGCCCTCGCCCTGAATCGGTTCCAGCACTACGGCGCAGGTATGGTCATCCATCACCGCTTTTACCGCTGCCAGATCGTTGAACGGCACATGCACGATATCTGCCGGTTTTGGCCCGAAGCCATCGGCGTATTTCGCCTGACCACCGACCGAGGCAGTGAACAATGTGCGGCCGTGAAACGCATTGTAGAACGCAATGATTTTGGTTTTATACGGGCTATGACGTTTAATGGCATAGTGACGAGCCAGCTTGAAAGCGGCTTCGTTGGCTTCCGCCCCTGAGTTGACAAAGAACACGCGCTCAGCAAAGGTGGCGTCAATCAGTTTGCTGGCCAAACGCAGCGCAGGCTCATTCGTGAAGATATTGCTGGTGTGCCACAGCGTTTCGCCCTGCTGTTTCAGCGCCGCCACCAGTGCCGGGTGGCAATGGCCCAACGCAGTTACTGCAATGCCACCCGAAAAGTCGATATATTCGCGGCCTTGCTGATCCCACACCCGGCTGCCCTTGCCTTTAACAGGCACAAATTGCGCCGGTGCGTAAACTGGTAGAATCACCTTGTCATGCGTCGCCCGCGTTACCGCCTTTGAATCTGTTGTCATTTGCTTCCCATCCACACCGCTTAAAGTGAAAATATAATCATCAAATATGCATAAAAAATCAATACACAGGGTTACAAAATAGCGCGTTATGACAGTCCGTTTTATCGCAACCGGTGCTGATAACTTCAGGTATTAAGGAAGTTCTGCAACAGTTGATGCCCTTGCTCACTCAGAATACTTTCAGGATGAAACTGCACCCCTTCGAGTGGCAAGGTACGATGACGTATTCCCATGATTTCATCATGCTCACCTTCGCGCTCCGTCCAGGCCGTGACGTCGAACTCGGCGGGCAAAGAGGCGGGGTCGATCACCAGAGAGTGGTAGCGCGTCACGGTTAAAGGCAGCGCCAGCCCGCTAAAAACGCCGTTTCCGGTATGCTGTATCAGTGAGGTTTTACCGTGCATCACCTGCCGCGCCCGCACCACGCGCGCACCAAACGCCTGCCCCATCGCCTGATGGCCGAGGCACACGCCAAGAATGGGCAACTTACCAGCAAAATGGCGAATCGCCGCCAGAGAAATGCCCGCGTCATCCGGCGTGTGGGGGCCAGGAGAGATCACCAGATGTGTCGGTGCCAGCATTTCAATCTCCACCAGCGTCAGTGCATCGTTGCGTTTAACTAGCACCTCCGTGCCCAGTTCACAAAAATACTGGTAGAGGTTGTAGGTGAAGGAGTCGTAGTTATCGATAAGTAGGAGCATGAGGGACGCATCTAAGCCAAAAAGATATGCTATAGGCTACTGTGCTTGTATGTGGTTAGGCAATGGATAACTTTTTTCTATTATTTTTCAGTAAATTACCTCAATGATTTTATCAGAAAAAAACCGGGCACCTATGTGCCCGATTTGAAGGTTTAGGTTGGAATAACGCTATTTAACTGATTGGCCTGACATAAGTCCAGAGAGTGAAAGCCACACCAGGAGCCCAACCGCTATTGGATGTGTGGGCACTCCTGCAACGATAGATGCCCCCATTATGTGTCACATAAACACCCACAGGATAGAATACGCTATTAGGAGACCACGGTGCCGGGTTCTGTGTACCACCACCGCCTTCATTACTGCCACCGAAATTAACATCAAAGGCAGAATAAAACCAGCGCCAGTGTCTGCCACCAGCCATACCGAGAGAATGATATGATGACCCGTTCTACCTGTCGGTAACCTAATCGTTTGCGTTGGCATAACGTTAAAAGGCAGATTCCGATTTATAATGCTGGCAAAAGGCACCTCTTCAAAATCCGCTCGTATAGCCCTTCGATTTGGATTCCAGCCATTTCTGGTAATGAAATAACGGTAACCGCGGGTGGCATGCACCACCGTATGATTCCAACTAATCGACAAATATTGGCCATTCTGGACTTGGGTTCTGGGCCAAGTCACCCCGTGCCTCATCTGCAACTCAGAATCGGTGAGGTTTACGATGTCACGATTAGTCTGCGTTTGGCCCCCACTAAAGATGAGACCATCCGGTACTGGCGATGCGACCCCCGGGAATATGTGGATTGAATCCGGATACGGGCCCCCTTCACCGGGGAACCATAGAATGTCTGCAGAGCTGTTTCCGTTAGTAAAACGAGGGAAGTTCTTCATCCCTTCCATTTCACTTGCAGGCCACCCATTGGGTAACCAACCCCTGCTTACGGCGAAAGCGGTTCGGCTTTCGGCGAAAGCGGTTCGGCTTTGTGGAGAGGAAAGCCAGCCATGGACAGGCGTTATTACTGGCCCCTGGTAGCAAGGAGCACCGACAGGTTCACAATAATGGCTGTCAGGCGGCTAGTGCAGATCACAAGGATCAACAACAGGGCCAAGATACCCATTAGGCGACAGATAATAATCGCAGCAGTCCTTTTTGGGCTCGTGATATTCATCAGGAGGCGTATGATAACCGCAACCATCGTCTGGGGGACAGTGATGTTCATTAGGCGGCGTGTGATCGCTACAACCCTCTTTTTCAGGACCGTGATGGCCATGCGGATTCTTTTTATCCATAACTCACCTCTCATTATTTATAAAATAACGATATATTGATAAATAAAATTCACTAAACGCTATAGCTAACTATAGCGATGCATGTATTTTTATTCGCGTCATTATTCAGATCAATTTAAACCAAATAAATAGAATAGAAAATTCGAAAGCATATTGAGAACAAAGCGAAAAGTACAAAAGCACTCAAGCTCAAATATAATCCGAGATCAAATTATTCAGCTAAGAATTAACCTTCAAAAACAATACAATACAATACAATACATAAGACCTCCTTTTTCCTACAGAAAAAATAGTAAATCAGAAGGTATATAAAAAATTAACGAATGCACTCTGGTGGGATTAAAAAATTCAAAGCGGAACAAAGTTTGCAGACAAGTAACCATTAACAAAAACACTAAGTGTTGATAATGGCTGGCTGACTAACAATTAGTATCTTTAGTAAAAAACATTAATAGAAAAGCACAATGATAATATTAGCTCATTTTTTTAAAAATGATTTATTTTTCTTTTCGGTATTGTAAGCCTGCGGGAAAACACATTAACTCGGACCATGAAATCATCCATAAGCAATTGTTTTTAATAAAAGAAAAAATAAATCATTCCATGTCATCAAAATCCTAAAGAAAAAAATTTATTTTTCAAAAAAACAGTGAGTTAATAATTCAATTTTAAAAGAGAATAATGCAATAAAAATCACTTAGCAATAAAATTAATGATCGCACTAATTATTAATGTTTTATACCTCTATTTCTAATATCCATTAACATACATGAAAATGTGACTTACATTGAATTTTTAGAGTTAAAATTGCAGACATATTGATAAAAATTTATTGAGTATTGTGCCAGTAGCCAAATTAAACGAAGCCATTAGCCCTATATCAGGGTACGAACACGCCATAAAAAATAACCTCAGGAATCATAATTAATTTTTATTTTTCATTAAAATCAGAACATCCTGTAAAAATAATTAAAATAGCGAGTGATCATTTCACCTTCAATAATTACCTTTTATTTTTTTTCCCTGATTTTTTTCTTAAATGACATCGCAACATAGTAAAATTTCTTTTCATTTTTATTGAAACGACTATATGCCCTACCATCGGCATAGGGATCATTATGCCGGAGCAAAACCATACCTCCCCTAGGAGACGACAGGAATGAAACACGTTTTACTCTCACTTACCGCAGGACTGCTGACATTAACCGTACAAGGCGCATTTGCCGCGAATACCGGTGGCTATGCGACCACCGACGGCGGCGATATCTCTGGTGCCGTAAAAAAACCGCACATTCCATGCAGGATATTATTGAAGCCGCTCGCGTGGACAGCAACAGCAAAGAAGGTGAAAACCGGTGCGTATCCGCTGGTTATCACCTATGACGGCAACGAAGATAAACTGATTAACGCTGCCGCTGCCGATATTTGCAGCCAATGGAGCAAGCCCGTACGCGGTGTAGAAATCAAGGAGTTTACCAAAGGGATAACTATCCTTGGCACCAACGGCTCTTCAGCCAACTTTGGTATCTGGTTAGTGAAATCTTCCGATGTGGTGATTCGTAATATGCGTTTCGGCTACATGCCGGGCGGTGCGAGTGACGGCGATGCTATCCGCGTAGATAACACGCCGAACGTCTGGGTTGACCATAACGAGATCTATGCCAAGAACTACGAGTGTCCCGGCACACCGGATGGCGATACCACATTTGAGTCGGCCGTCGATATCAAGAAAGCATCGACTAACGTTACCGTTTCCTATAACTACATTCACGGTATCAAAAAAGTGGGATTAAGCGGCTCTAGCAGCAGCGATACGGGTCGTAACCTGACCTACCACCACAACGTCTACAGCGATGTGAACGCCCGCTTGCCGTTGCAACGAGGGGGGCAAGTGCACGCCTACAACAACCTCTATTCCGGTATTACCAGTTCAGGGATAAATGTGCGCCAGAAAGGGCTCGCGCTGATCGAACACAACTGGTTCGAAAATGCCGTTAACCCAGTGACATCGCGCTATGACGGTTCCAATTTCGGTACCTGGGTTCTGCGTGACAACAACGTCACCAGTGCTTCTCAGAACGCCACCTATAACATCACTTGGACCAGCGATTCCAAAGCTTACGTTAACGCTGAGGATTGGACGTCTACCGGCACCTTCCCGTCACTGCCCGGTCAGCGCACAATGCGTGAAAGCGAAACTGGCACAGTTCGCGGGCCAGGGCAAAGGTCTGGCTGTGCTGACGGAGGCAGCCTGTAACTAACCAATAAACAAAATCAAGGCCACATTGCGTGGCCTTGATTTCTACTCTTGACGCTATCTCAAGAACCAAAATTCACATCCAGTACCTGATAGAAAGCATTAGGCGTATCGCCAATGGTCCACACAGCTAACAAGACCTGATAGCCCGTACGGGGAGGAATAACACAATTCATATCAAACGGGCTCGTTGGTCGAGGTAAAGGCGGCACAAATACCTGCTGGCAGAATGGCACCAAATCGAAGCTGGCACGAGTCAAGGGAGCGTTTGGGTTCCAGTTTTGATGAGTGATAAATACCTGCCATGCGCGCGTGAGATGCGTTTGCGTCAATGTCCATCTGAATGTCGCATTGCCTGCCCGCACAGGGGTTCGAACCCAACGAGTGGCCGTTTGTTGATTCATTTCAGGGAATCTGGGATTTCCCCCACTGGCAATCTGACCATCTGCGGGGCCCTGCCCTGGGAAACCCTGGGGACCTTCGATAGATTGAGGTTCCCATTGTACAGCGCCACATCCCGTATTTCTCTGTGCAGCCGGAATGATACTACGACATAAGTTGGCACGACTCGGCAGCGTATCAGTGAAACCATATGCTGGCATAATTTCTAAAGGCGGCGGTGGTGGATTATTATCAAAATTTGTATTTTGTGCTTCAGCCATTACTTGAGCACAACCAAGCAACATACTGAGCAGAAGTAGGTATCTTTTCATTTCTTACTCCATTTTCATCATGATAAATAACTGAGTGAGAATAAGTATGTAGCCATATGTAAATAACAATACTTTATGGCTCAGTTTACCGCTCCATAGATGAATTACATCAATAGGACATCTAAAATCCGTGTTTATTTAAAACAATACCACTCAGCCAAGATGGCTTAATAAGCCGCTATTAGCCATTAATATAAAATACAATTTACAGGCGAAGCGCCTTAAGTCACAAACAATTCTTTACCTTAAAATTAGCATTAAACACATATAAAATAATAATATTAGCTGGTGAATGATAAGGATTTTCGTGGTGTGAAAAAGATAATAAAGACATCGTATATTAATTATAGTAAATCAGCCAATAGTGGGCTACTGACTCAGACATCATTTTCTTGATTAAGCATAACTGATGTCTTTAAAATGTACACATTATATAAAAAAATACATAACATCATGATTATCAATTAATAAAGCCATTAACAGGCATTCGAAATGTGTGTGCGACATTTCCTAATCCACATAGAAATAAGAAAGCATGAAAATCATTATCACGACAAATAATAATCAGCCATAGCACCAAATTAATAATATAACGTATATCCCTGTAGAAACCATCAAGGCCACGCAATGTGGCCTTGATGTTATCACCAGAAATTCTCAACGAGGTTTACGGCAGCACTTTCGCCGATTTAATCACAATCGGTTTGCTCGGCACATTCTGGTAGGGGCCAACGTTGGTGGTTTGCACCTGAGAGATTTTGTCGGCGACGTCCATCCCCTTCACCACTTTACCGAATACCGCATAACCAAAATCGCGCTGGCCGTGATCGAGGAAGGCATTGTCCGCCACGTTAATAAAGAACTGGCTGGTGGCGCTGTCTTTTTCAGCGGTACGCGCCATAGCGATGGTGCCGCGCAGGTTACGCAAGCCGTTGTCCGCTTCGTTTTTGATCGGCGGATTGGTGGCTTTTTGCTTCATTTCATCCACAAAGCCGCCACCCTGAACCATAAAGCCCGGAATCACTCGGTGAAAAGTGGTGCCATTGTAAAAGCCACTATTAACGTACTCGACAAAATTCTTCACTGACACCGGAGCCTTTTGATTATCCAGCGCTAACTCGATGTTGCCTTCAGACGTGGTCAACAATACGCGCGTGGTGGTGGCTGCCGGGGCCGCGATCGCTGATGACATCATGACCGAAGATGAAAACATTGTCAGTGAAACCAGGGCCGCCGCAGCAACCAGAGTACGTTTGAACATGAGAATTCCTTTTTGATCGGGGGCTACAAGAAAGCGTAACGATTGTAAATACCCGCACTCCTTAACGCTACCCTTTTACTTTTTTTTTACGTACGGGTATCCCACAAAGTCACGACCATTAGGTATAGTATACCATTGCGGTATCGGCGACGATCGTAAAAAAAGACGGGTAAATTACCCGTCTTGTCAGCACATCATGCGGTTATTACCTTAGGTGCTAGCCCATTCTCTCCGAACGCACGGCCAAATCACGGCTATATTGTCGACTGGCATCCATCAACATAGTGGTATAGGTCGTTTTCTCCGTCGAACGCGTCAGTTCCGCCGTATCCAGTGTTTCTAGTATGCGGCCATACTGCATCACCGCCACTCGATGACATAAATGAGCAATCACCCCCAGATCGTGCGTCACCATCAGGTAGGTCAGGTTGTCCTGTTGTTGCAGCTCTGCCAGCAAGTTGAGGATTTCTGCCTGTACCGACACATCCAGTGCCGAAGTGGGTTCATCCAGCAACAGCACCCGCGGCTCAAGAATTAGCGCGCGCGCGATGGCGACACGTTGCCGCTGCCCGCCGGAGAGCTGGTGCGGGTAGCGGCGGCGAAACTGCGGCCCTAGCCCCACTTTCTCCAATAAGGCATTAATACGCCGGTCGCGCTGTTCAAAGCGGTGGATCAGCAGCGGTTCTTCCAATATGGTCTCAACCGTATGGCGTGGGTGCAGCGATCCGTAAGGATCCTGAAACACCATCTGCACCTGACTACAGCGCGAGCGCGCGCGATCGATACGGTGCGCCAGCGGCTGGCCATCAATGTGCAATTCCCCCTGACAGTGATTGAACAACCCCGCCAGGCATTTCAGAACCGTGGTTTTGCCCGAGCCGGATTCCCCCACCAAGCCAAAGATCTCCCCGCCGCGTACCGCCAGATTGACATCAAACAGCACCTGATTGTGCTGGCTGCCCTGACCAAAGGAGAGGTTGAGGTTTTTCACCTCGATCATCGCGGCCGTATTTTGTGTGCCCATTGTCGCTCCTTATTCACTCAGCCAGGCGGGATCGCGCTGCATTACCGGCAGTCGCACACGAGGATGATCGATGTCCGGCAACGCATTCAGCAGTCCGCGCGTGTAGGGATGCTGCGCGTTATCCAGATCCCTCGCCGCAATGGATTCCACGACACGTCCGGCGTACATCACCAGCACCCGGTCGCAGAAGCTGCGCACCAAATTGATATCATGGCTGATAAAGATCAGCCCCAATCCACTCTCCGACACCAAATCATCCAGCATCGACAGCACCTGCAAACACACCGACACATCGAGCGCCGAGGTCGGCTCGTCGGCGATCACGATCTCCGGCTCAGTGATCAACATCATGGTGATCATGATGCGCTGTCCCTGCCCGCCGGATACTTCATGCGGATAGAGTGCGTACACGCGCTCCGGCTGGCGAATACGCACGACCTCCAGCATGGCCATGACTTTTTCTTTCGCCACGCGCGGTGGCACTTTGTGGTGCGCCAGATAGGCTTCGGCAATCAGATTGCCGACGCACACCACCGGATTCAGCGAATATTTTGGATCCTGCATGATCATGGAAATTCGCTTACCGCGGATCTGGCGCATCTGCGCTTCAGACACATTGAGCAGATCGGTCTGGCCGAAGCGCAGCCTGTCGGCGGTCACCCGTACGCTGCGCGGGTGCAGATGCAGCAGCTCACGCCCGACCGTTGATTTACCCGAGCCGGATTCACCCACGATTGCCAGCTTTTCACAACCCAGGTTAAAGGAGACGCCGCGCACAGCATCCGTCACTGCGCCGTGGTTAACGATAGCTCACCTTGAGGTTTTCCACCTCCAGCAGCGGCGCGCTCTGAGTTGCACCCTTATTCTGTGCGGGGATCGAGGATGTCACGTAGGCCGTCTCCGAGAAAGTTAAACGCCAGGCTGTTCATCAGAATAGCCAACCCAGGGATGGTGACTAACCACCAACATTCCATCATGTAGCGACGACCGGCAGAGATCATGGCTCCCCATTCTGGATCGGTCGGCTGCGCGCCAAGCCCAAGGAATCCAAGCCCCGCGGCCGTCAGAATAATGCCCGCCATGTTCATGGTGATACGGATGATCACCGAAGGCAGACAAAGCGGCACAATGTGATGCACCAGAATGCGCAGCGACGATGCGCCTTGCAGCTTCACGGCAGAGACAAAATCCTCCTGACGTAACGACAGCGTTTCAGCGCGGGCCAGACGCGCGATAGGTGGCCAGGCCGTGAGGGTAATGGCAATCACCACATGCTCTAATCCCGGCCCCAATGCAGCAACAAACGCCAGCGCCAGCACCAGGCTGGGAAAAGAGATAAAGATATCAGTGATACGCATCAGGATGGTATCGACAATGCCGCCGTAGTAATCGGCAACCACGCCGAGCATCAATCCAATGGGGCCAACGGTCACCGACACCAGCGCCACAATGTAAAGCGTGATGCGCGAGCCATATACCAGACGACTATACACATCGCGCCCGAATTCATCGGTGCCGAACCAATGGGCTACCCCCGGCGCTTGCAGAGCATTCGCCAGATCTTGTGCCAATGGATCATGCGTTGCTAGCCAGGGGGCAAAAATGGCAATGACAATCAGCGACAGCACAATCAGCGAGCCAATGGTCGTCAGTGGGTTTTTCGCGAGCAGGCGCAGGAAATTGAACAGGCGCGCACCACGCAACTGCACTCGCCCATTTTTTGCTTCCGGCGACGAGCCTATTACCGGTTCAGAAGACATACTCATGCGCGGGTCCTCGGATCGAAGATTTGATACAACATGTCGGAGAGCAGGTTAAGGGTGACAAAAATCAACCCAACCAACAGCACACAGCCCATCACTGCATTCATATCCCCCAGCAGCAGGCTGCCCGTCAGATAGGAGCCGAAACCCGGCCAGGAGAACACAGTTTCTATCAACACCGCACCTTCCAGCAGTGAGCCATACGCCAGCGCCACCACCGTCAGCAGTTGCACCAGAATATTGCGAAACGCGTGCGCCCAAATCACCCGAAACTCTGACAATCCCTTGACCCGAGCAGTGATGATGTACTCTTGCGACAGTTGCGCCAGCATAAAGCTGCGCGTCATACGACTGATGTACGCCAGTGAATGGAAGCCAAGAATGGTGGCAGGCAGCACCAGGTGATTCAACGCACTGAAGAACACCGCCCACTCGCACGCCAGCAAGGAATCCCACCAGCAGTAAGCCGGTGCGGTTCTCCACCATGCCGTCCCACGCCATATCAACGCGCCCCGCGCCACCGACCCAGTTGAGCCAGGCGTAAAACACCAACAGGCCCATCATGCCGACCCAGAAAATCGGCGTGGAGTAACCCGCCAGACTGATAAAGCGCACGATATAGTCTGCCAGCTTGCCGCACCGTGCCGCCGCCATCACGCCGAGCGGCACGCCCAGCCCGGCACCGACGATAATCGCCATCGTTGCCAGTTCAACCGTAGCAGGGAACACGCGGATAATGTCATCCACTACCGGCCGACCAGTGAGCATCGCGTTGCCCAAATCGCCGTGCAGCAGTGAATTGAAGTAGATACCGAATTGAACATACAGCGGCTTATCCAAGCCTAACTGCTGATAGACCTGCTGATAGGTACTTTGGTCAGCATCCTGACCCACAATTGCCAATACCGGATCGATCGGCATCACCCGACCGATGATGAAGGTCAGAATCAATAACCCAAACAGCGTGAAGGCAACCTGTAACAACCGCTTTGCCACGCGATAGGGTAACGCCCCCGGTTTGAGCCAATCAGAGAAAACCATGTTCTTTCTCCCCGTCCGGCACCTGCACCGCCACTTTCAGCGCCGCTGATGCCGTGACTTACCTCGTAGGATGAAGGCGCCACTCACGCTTTACTCAGGCTTCAGCGTTGCTTGTGCACCAGATACAAACGGGTGGTCGATGATGGATGTGACACAAAGTCGACAACATCTTTGCGTTGCACCACGGAATCAACCATCTGCGAAACCGGAATGATGGCGGGATAGAGTGCTTCATAGCGGTCCTGTATCTCGGCATAGCGTTGCTTCTGTCTGGCGGGATCTTTCTCCAGCAGCGCCTGATCGATCATCTCGTTCAGCCGCGCATCGTAGAAAGAGGTTCTCCACCCCTGGAAGTTGGTGAGTTTGGCTTCATCGCTGTTATCCGGGTTGTACACCACGGAGCGCAGGCTGGAATGCGGATGAGGATCGACCCCACCGCCGCCACGCACGACCAGCATGTCGAATTTACGATCGCGCATCGCGCCGTAAACCTGATTGCCGGTGCCGGAAATGATCTTGGAGCGAATACCGGCCTGCGCCAGTGTGGATTGCACCGAGGTAGCCAGGTTGAGGAAAGGCTGATCGGACAGTACGCGCAGCGTGGTTTCAAAACCGTTCGGATAGCCCGCTTCCGCCAGCAGCGCCTTCGCCTTCGGCACGTCCAGCTTGTAACCGGGGTTTGGCAACGTGGCGTCCATTTCCGCCTGAATCGGGCGCTGGTGATAGAAGCCGTAGCCCGGCATTACCGTGTTATTGATACCATCATAGTCAATGAGATAGCGCACCGCTTCCCGCACTTTTGGTTTGGCAAATTCAGGGTTCTTCAGACTCATGGCAACGTAGTAGAGCGTGCCTTTCTTCACCTCTTCGACTTTCACATCCGGGTTTGCTTTCAGGGCATTGATGTCCGGCACTGACATACCGGTCGCCACATCGATATCCCCTTTTTCAATCATCAGACGCAGCGCCTGAGATTCGGTCATATGACGGAAGATCACCCGGCGCATTTTGGCATCACCACGCCAGTAGCCATCGGCACGGTTAACGCGCAACACGTCTTTCGCCTGCCACACGTCAAGCTTGAACGGACCTGAACCGGCTTCGTTGGTGGTCAACCAGCCGTTACCCCAGTCACCGTTTTTCTCATGCTTCATCACGGTCTTGCTATCCAGCACCGATCCGCTGCCGAGTGTGGCAAGGGAATAGATAACCAGTTTAGGATCGTTCGGTTTGGGCAGTTCGATCTCCACCGTTTTGTCATCTTTGGCGCGGATCAGTTTTTCGACGTTCTCCGCCGTAAAGCCGTAGGATTTCCAGGTGGTGGCCTGCGCCATATTCAAGGTCAGCAACCGCTTCATCGACCAGGCAAAATCATGGGCAGTGACCGGGTTGCCGGAGTGGAATTTGGCGTTATCCACCAAATGGAACGTAATCAGGTTGTTGTCTGGACTGATCTCCCAGCTTTTTGCCAGCGAGGGCAGCACGCGGCTCAGGTTTTCAGGATCGAGTTCGACCAGCGAGTCGTAAAGGTTAACGATAATGCCGACGACCCCGTTGCCGGTCATGGCGGCGGGATCGAGGGACAGCATGTTATTCATGTTCATCCCGACGATCAGCTGATCGTCGGGGGTTTTTGCAGACAGCAAGGCCGGTGTTGCGGCCATACAGAAACAGCTCAGTAGCAGGGTACGGATTATTGCTCGTGCTTTCATTAGACTTCTCCAGGTGTGAAGAATGGAAGATGAAACGTATATTTTGTAAGGGTTCTTCATAGTTCAGGAAGGGATGCAGCAGGCCGCGTTCATACCAGCGGCAGTTTTTGATCGCACCAACCACGTTCAGATTCGGTGCACCGTTACCGTGGATTTCGCAATCCATACCAAAGGCTTCGGCCAATGCGGCTACTTTCATGGTTGGAGAAAGACCGCCCACGCCCTGCACACCCGCGCACAGAATGTCACAGGCACCCTCTTTCACCCAGTCGGCACGGCTGAAGTATTTGCCTGACAGGCTTTCAGGACCGATGACGTCGATATCCAGACTCTTGGTCAGCCAGCTATAGGAGGCCATACTCTGCTCTTCCATCGGCTCTTCAAACCAGGTGAAGTCCAGCTTTTGCAGTTCACGGCCAATGTAAAGCGCATCGCTGCGGCTGTACCAGTGGTAACCATCCAGCATCAGACAAATATCCGGACCTACTGCTTCACGCACGGCAGCGCAGGCTTTAACATCCATCTGTGGGCTGGGGGCGAAGGATACCGGCGGCATCCAGGTATGCAGCTTGATCGCCTTATAGCCGCGCGCCACCAGTTTCTCGGCAAACTGGCCGTACTCTTCCGGCGTTGAGAGGCCGCCTTCCAGCTCATCGCCACACATGGTGCTGCCGTAAGCAGACACTTTGTCACGAAAACCTCCCAGCAGTTTGTGCACCGGCATGTTAAGGAAGCGACCTTGTAGATCCCACAGCGCGGATTCCACGATAGAGATGGCACGGTCGGTCAGTTGGTCAGTTGGTTAGAGCTGCCGCGTTGCCAATGCACCAGATCTTGCCACAGGCGTTCTCTGTCAAACGGGTTCTGCCCGATCAGCACCTTGCGGAAGAAGGCGTTAATGATATGGGGACGAACCACTTCGGGTGGTGCAAATGCATAGCCCTGATGTCCATCGTCGGTGGTGAGCGTCAAGAGGGCCATCTTGGCCTGATTCTCTTCTCCTGGATGCGAATGTCCCGCACTGTCGGACACGCGACGAGTGGGATACGTAAAAACGGTGACATCAATAGATTCTATTTTCACGCGAATACCTACCTTGAAATTCAATAACATAGATAAAAAAACGTCCGGTTCGACGGCAAGCGGCGAGCCCGGTTTGTACTATCGCTGCTCGGCTAGTGAGACTGAGACTGAGACTGCGATCACAAAAGAAATGATGTATTAATTAAATAAAAATATAGTTTTATTATTTGTAATTATTGGTGTTACAACCTGGTGAATCATTAGGCAATTTCTTTCAAATGCAGAAAATCCGGCGCAAATATTTGTGCAAATGCCCATAAACCTGTGAACAACATCACCAACGGTTGGGATTAACCGCACAATGAGCGAGGATAATGCCGCTGCTTTTTGGTTTGCTGCATAACCGCCAAAGGTCGGAGGTTGGAACACGATTTGCATACTCACGCTATTTCCTTTGGGCAAAGTATCAAAGACGCTGAGAGAGATTCGAGATGGACTACCTACCCTTGTTCTACCAGCTACGTGACAAACATTGCCTGCTGGTGGGGGGCGGTGACGTTGCCGAGCACAAAGCTCGCCTGCTGCTGGATGCGGGTGCCAGGTTGACCGTCAATGCGCTGACGTTCAGCCCGAGTTTCCTCGAATGGGGTAGGGACAGCAAAGTGACGCTGCTGATGCGGCCATTTACCCCCCTCGTTGCTGGACGATGTCTGGCTGGTGATCGCCGCGACCGACAATGCGGTAGTGAACCAGTTGATTTACGACAGCGCCACACGGGCGGCGTATCTTTTGCAATGTGGTCGATACCCCCGTGCTGGCCAGCTTCATTATGCCGTCATGCCGTCGATCGTTCTCCTCTGATGATGATTGCCGTCTCTTCCGGCGGTAAAGCACCGGTGCTGGCCCGCATGATGCGTGAAAAGTTGGAAAGCCTGCTACCACTGCATCTGGGCAAGCTGGCGACATTAGCCGGTACGCTGCGCGATCGGGTGAAACGGCACTACGCCAACGGCAGCGAGCGGCGGCGTTTTTGGGAAAAACTGTTTTCCCACGATCGCCTGGTGCAATCGCTGGCCAATAATGACGTGATGCAGACTGAAACGCTGACTGACGCGTTGTTCAATACGCCACTTAACGATCGTAGCGAAGTCACACTGGTGGGGGCTGGGCCGGGCGACGCTGGGTTGATGACATTAAAAGGACTGCAACAGCTTCAGCAGGCGGATGTCGTGGTCTACGATCGACTGGTATCAGAAGAGATGCTTAACCTGGTACGGCGCGATGCCGAATGCATCTATGTCGGTAAACAATCCGGCTATCACTCGCTGCCGCAGGAACAAATCAACCAGTTGTTGCAGAACAAAGCGGCGGAAGGAAAGCGTGTGGTCAGGCTGAAAGGCGGCGACCCGATGATCTTTGGGCGGGGCGGCGAAGAGCTGGAACATTTACAACAGGCTGGCATCCCCTTTTCGGTCGTACCCGGTATCACCGCGGCCTCGGGCTGTGCCGCCTACAGCGGTATCCCGTTAACTCATCGAGACTACGCGCAAGAGGTACGTTTAGTTACCGGGCACGTTACACATAACGGTGATTTGGACTGGGTCAGTCTGGCGCAAGAAAAACAGACGCTGGTGTTCTATATGGGGCTGATTCAGGGCGAGCACATTCAGCATGGGGCTGATTCAGGGCGAGCACATTCAGCATAAATTGCTGGAGCAGGGGCTGCCCGGCACGACGCCCGTCGCCCTGATAGAAAAAGGCACCACAACAGAGCAAAAAGTGTTTACGGGTCAGCTCTCTGCCTTAAATTCGCTGGCACAGCAGGCCGACAGCCCCAGTTTGATAATCATTGGTGAGGCTGTCGGCCTGCGCGAGAAGCTTAACTGGTTTCAGTCACTGTGACAGGCATCCGGTGATCTCACATATTCTGGCTGTCACCCCGCACTAAAACAGATCATTGCACTAAATTAATGCATCGCAACGCACCAATTTAGTGCCATTACGGCATTTTTCGCCGCCCCCTGCCCATAAATTGTGAGTCGTCACCAAAACAATAAAATGAAATATTGATTAATAAGCAATTTATATGCATAATTAATCGTTTCAACAATAATAAAAACATGGCCTGAATATTGCTTTGCATCCTAAGTACTCTGCTCAATGCGAAGGGGCCCAGCCAAGGGCCACCCGCAGCGTTCAGGCCACGCGCGGAGCTATGCCTGCAAAAAGAAAATTGGAGTAATACGTGGAACAAATGACATTTTGGCAGCTCATCAGTTTTGGTGAGAATGGCTGGGGAAGATTGCTGCTGATGGGGAGGGGAATGGCATTGGCAGTAGGCGGTTTTTTATTAGGTGCGCTCATCGGCACAATCGGTGCCTAGTCAAAAATTTGCGGCAATCGGCCACTTCGCGTTGTGGCGGAGTGCTACACCACCGTAACACGCGGCATTCCCGATCTGCTGATTATTTTCCTGCTCTACTTTGGCGGCAGCTCTGCACTGACGCTGCTGGCAAGCCTGTTCGGGCATAACGGCTTTATCGGCTTTGCCGGTTATATCGCCGGGGTAATTGCCGTCGGTATCTCTTCAGGCGCACAGCAAACAGAAGTGTTTCGCGGTGAATTCTACGCCCCGTGGCCAAAGGTGAGATAGAAGCCGCCAAAGCCTGCGGCATGCCGACACTGCTGCGCTTGCGCCGCATTATTATCCCGCTGCTGCTGCGCCATGCCTGCGCTCGGTAACGTCTGGCAACTGGTGTTGAAAGCCTCGGCGCTCGTGTCGGTAACTGGCGTGGCAGAACTGCTGACCCAGTCACAAACGGGCGCAGGCTCCACGGGCAAACCCTTTGATTTCTACATGGCTGCCGCCATGATTTATCTGGTGATTTCGATTTTTTCCGGCTGGCTGATGCGCCGCGCGGAGGCACACTATTCGCGAGGTGTAAGACGGTAATGGACGCCAATTTTTTCTACGAAACCTTTTGGGAAATTCTGCCCGGCGTCCCCCTGACGCCCCAGCTCGCAGTGGGCTCGGTGCTGCTTGGCTTCTTTTTGGCCTTGACGCTGGCCGCCATGCAGCTTTCTGGCAACCGACTGTTGCAATCTGTCGCCCGCCTGTATGTGCTGTTCTTCCGTGGCACGCCGCTGCTGGTACAGTTGTTCCTGATTTACTATGGTCTGGGGCAATTTAGTTGGGTACGTGAAAGCGTCCTGTGGCCGCTGCTGCGTGAACCCTACTGGTGCGCGCTGCTGTCATTAACACTTTGCACCGGCGCTTACGCCAGCGAAATCATTCGTGGTGGCCTGCAATCGGTGCCCGCGGGACAGATTGAAACGGCACGCGCCTGTGGCATGCCATCCTGGAAAATATTTACCCGCATCGTGTTTCCGCTTGCCATCCGCCAGGCGCTGCCCGCCTATGGCAACGAGCTGATCTCCATGATCAAATCCACCTCGCTCGCGTCCATCATCACGCTGATGGAAATCACCGGTATTGCAGCACGCTTGATTGCGGAAACCTATCGCGCGTTGGAAGTGTTTCTGTTGGCGGGGGCGATTTACCTGCTGATCAATCTGGTGCTCACCCGCTTGCTGGCCTTTGTCGAACACCGTATGAAGCCGTACCTGCGCGCGCCGCAGTCGCTGGCTGAAGTTAAGAATATGAAAGGAAACCCATCATGAGTACCGCCGCTATCAGCCTGCGCAACATTCACAAGCGTTTCAGCTCACTGGAAGTCCTGAAAGGGATCTCGTTTGAAGCCAGTCAGGGCGAGGTTGTCTCGATTCTGGGTTCCTCCGGCTCAGGCAAATCCACCCTGCTGCGCTGCACCAACTTGCTTGAGATCCCCGATCAGGGCGAGATTATTGTGGGCGGCGAAACCATCGCGATGAAAGTGAATCGTCAGGGACAAAACCGTCCGGCCAGCCCGAAACAGATCGACCGTATCCGTACCCAGCTCGGCATGGTGTTTCAAAACTTCAACCTGTGGTCGCACAAAACTGTGCTGGAAAACGTGATTGAAGCGCCGATCCACGTACTGAAACGCGCACCGCAGGATGCCAAAGAACATGCAGAGCAGCTGCAGAAAGTTGGGCTGGCGGATAAACGTCACTACTATCCTTCTCACCTTTCCGGCGGGCAGCAACAGCGTGCCGCCATTGCGCGTGCACTGGCCATGTCACCCAAAGTGATGTTGTTTGATGAACCCACGTCGGCACTGGACCCGGAGTTGGCCGGGGAAGTACTGCGCGTGATGCGCCAGTTGGCCGATGAAGGCATGACCATGCTGGTTGTGACCCATGAAATAGACTTTGCGCGTAAAGTATCCAATCGCGTGGTGTTTCTGCATCAGGGCGAGATCGAAGAACAAGGCACGCCGGAGCAAATGTTTACCGCCAGCCAATCCGCCCGTTTCCGTCAGTTTATTGCCAGTTGGTAACTGAACGCTACGCTTAACAACACAACAGGCAACCACCAGGAGATACCTAGATGATAAAAACCAAACTCTCGCCGCCTATGCGCTCTGTCTGGCTGGCTGGCGCACTCTCTACGTCATTCAACGCTGCCGCAGAAGCCGGTAAAACCTGGAGCACCGTGCGCATCGCCACTGAAGGGGCTTACCACCCGTATAACTTCACCAAGCCGGATGGCACGCTTGGATGGCATGGAAATTGAGTTGTACAAAGTGCTGTGGACAACATGAAGGTCAAATATGAAATCATGGTGCAGCCGTTTGCCAGCAGCATTCCGGCGCTGAACGCCGGTAAGTTTGACGCCATCATCTCCGGCATGTCCGCCACACCGAAGCGCCGTGAAGTGATCGATTTCAGCCAGCCTTACACGCAGGCGGGCCAAACCTTTGCCGTTCTGAAATCCAGCCCGCTGGCGTCACTGCCGGATCTGGGCACCCGCTTCTCGCTCAATGAGAAAGACGAAGCTGCCGCTATCGCTGAAGTGGAAAAACTGCGCCCGCTGCTGAAAGGCAAAACCATTGGCGTACAGTCTGCGTCGATCTGGTTATCGGTTCTGCGCCTTACATGAAAAATACCGCTGATAAATCAAACGGCGAAATCGTTATGGCCGGCCCGCAATTTATCGGCGGCATTTTGGGCAGCGGCTCGTCCATCGGACTGCGTAAAAGCGATCCTGATCTGAAGGCCATGTTCGATAAAGCCATCGATCAAGCCAAAGCAGACGGTACCATCAAGAAGCTGAGTGAAAAATGGTTCGGCATAGACACCACCCCGCTCTGATCGCCCTCTCGCGAACCTAACGTGAACCACGAGCGTGGCGTCGGAATAACGCCACGCTCCCTTCATTCCCCGCCGCAGTCATCGCCATAACAGCAGGAGCGCCTGATTCATGACTTCGCCATCTGAACAACATACGCCATCAGAACAACACACCTTGCCATCGATAGATACGCATACCGTCGCCGCCCTGCGCGAGCTTATTGCCGCCAAAAATCCACAGTTCACCGCGCTGAGCGACAGCATCTGGGATGTGCCGGAACTCAACTATGAAGAAATCCGCTCCGCTGCGCTGCATGAAGCCGTGCTCAAGCAGGAAGGCTTTCGCCTGACAACCGGCATCGCTGGGATGCCAACCGCCTTATTGGGTGAATTCGGTTCCGGTAAACCCGTGATTGCCCTGCTGGGTGAATACGACGCGCTGCCGGGTCTGAGCCAGCAAGCGGGCGTGGCTGAGCCTTGCCCCATCGATGCGGGCGGCAATGGTCACGGCTGTGGGCACAATTTGCTTGGCACCGCCGCATTGCAAGCGGCCACCGCGGTAAAAAATTACCAGCAACAGCACCACCTGCCCGGCACCGTGCGTTTCTATGGTTGCCCGGCAGAAGAGGGCGGATCCTCCAAAGGCTTTATGGTTAAAGCAGGCGTGTTTGATGATGTGGATATTGCTATCTGCTGGCGTCCAGCCACCTTTACCGGCGTCAACAGCCCGGATTCTCTGGCCTGCAACGAACTGAGCTTTTACTTCAAAGGCCGCGCTTCGCACGCCGCCAGCAGCCCGCATCTGGGACGCAGCGCGCTTGATGCGGTCGAATTGAGAACGTTGGCGTCAACTATATGCGCGAACACATGCCGTCATCGGCGCGCGTACACTACGCCATTACCGACAGCGGCGGCCATGCGCCGAACGTGGTTCAGACCAACGCCACCGTGCGCTATCTGGTACGAGCACGTCAGTTACCAGAATTGCATCAGTTGGTTAAACGCGTGAAGAAGATCGCACAGGGTGTGGCGCTGATGACCGAAACAGAAGTGAGTTGGGAAGTGATCAGCGGCGATGCCAACTTGCTGGGTAACGCACCGCTGGAACAGCGCATGCACGAACATCTGTTGGTGCTGAGCCCCATTCAGTTCGATAATGCGGACCGCGCTTTTGCCGCCAAATTCCAAACAGCCATGAGTGCAGAGGATATAGCCAACTCCTACGCGCGCTTTGGTATGAAACCCAAAGCCGATGAATCGCTGTATGAAGGTATCTATCCGCTTTACGGCCCGGACGCTAGCTTTATCGGCTCCACCGATGTCGGCACGGTAAGCTGGGTAGTACCTACCGTACAAATTCGTGCCGCCACCTACGCCATCGGCACACCCGCCCACTCCTGGCAGTTGGTCGCGCAGGGCAAAGCGCCAGCAGCGCACAATGTATAGAGAGGTGATTTATTTGATACTTCCGGGAATTGGCGGGATCTAGCGGGAACTCATGGGATTTCATAGAGTTAATGCTAATTTATCGATTTGATATCAATGGATAAAAAATAAACAAAAATGGGCTTGGAGGT
>NZ_JBLLJS010000023.1:0-386523 GCF_047692315.1 Symbiopectobacterium sp.
CATATGCGGGTCACTCCTTTATCGAACCGGAAAGACCCCAAATCTGACCACCAAATTCTCCCGATGCGGAGGGAAAAATAAGAACGCATCGGGAAAGGTTTTCACGCTAACCTGTTGAGCCTAAAACAGATAGGGATTCGCAAGGATGCATAAGAACAATAATTTGGCTCCTCTGACTGGACTCGAACCAGTGACATACGGATTAACAGTCCGCCGTTCTACCGACTGAACTACAGAGGAATCGGTGAGTGCGGAGGATAATAGCGATAGCGTATGGGCTTGTCAAAGGGTGTGATGCACAATCTTTCTCGATTGCTGATCTAATAGTCAATTCATTGAATTATCATGGTGTTGATGAGCACTTTTATAACGATAGGGCGAGCAACCATACATCTGTGACAAGGGTTTGCACCTCGATATGGCATGTTTTGCCTTATGCTGGTGCATTGGCTTCTTGATTTCCTCTGCGTTCCATAGATTGGCAGCGCTGCAAAAAAACACACCAACCATTTCTTTTCCTTATTTTACGGGCAACTGTGTTCACAAAATCAATATGAGAATCGAAAAGTAATACAAACTGGCGCGCTTCTTGCTACCTCTAAAGGGTAACTACTCAGGGGGCGAAAATGAATCTAAGGCGGCTCAAATATTTTGTTAAAATCGTTGATATTGGTAGCCTGACGCAGGCTGCCGAGTTGTTACATATTGCACAACCGGCATTAAGCCAACAGGTGGCGACGCTGGAAAGTGAATTGGGAAAGCAACTGTTAGTTCGTAGCCGACGTGGCGTTACGCCGACTGAAGCAGGGAAAATTCTTTACTCACACGCACAAACTATCTTGCACCAATGTGAACAGGCAAAAACTGCCGTCAATAGTGTGCGGCAGCCTGTTAATATCTGACCGTGCAACGCCAGACATCGTTATGATGGCTGGTCATCTCTCTTGCTAACTTACCGCAGTTGGATTCCATCGCGAGTAACCGTGGCACTTTACATTTTATTTGCCAGTCTACGCGCTAACTGAATAATGTTTTTATTCTGGTGCTGGTAGAGGAAGCAATTCTAGTGTTACATTAATCTCAATCCCTGTTTTCTCCGCAGGCATATATCTCTTTTTACTTGGTTGCTCATAGGCGCATTATTATTGACAAAGGAGTTCAAATGAATACTCTTCTTTCTCAACTACTAATCAAGCTGGCGCAAAAGGAGGCGGATGAGAAGCGGCTTCAGACCCGCGTCGCATCTCTTGAGATGCTGGTCTCTGCGATTATTTCTACTATGGATGATCATAAATTGATCAATCTAAAAAGTGAAATCGATATGCTTGTCAGGCGCGAAGCTATGCCTGCCGGTGAAAAAGACGATGTGTATCTGCTACTGAGAAATATTAGCAGTATGGCATCTGCAAATGCGCCAGAGTGATTGAAAGGCTCTATAGCGTCATCTATTTGCTAAATTAAAATCTATTTTCACATTTTGTCTTTAATTATGTTTAGAGCTATTAACGCTGTTTTGATTGATGTGTTACTTTCGAAGGATATGCATTAAAAACTAAAGACGCCAATAATAAGCGTCTTTAGTATGAAGGCCTGCAATGATTTTATGCGGAATTAGGCGCTCTGTTTTTTCTTGCGTAAGAATTGATAAGCAATTGCAAGCAGGATAAACCAAAGCGGCGTAACGAGAAGTGCCTGCAATGTATCCGGTTGTAGTGTTAACAGAATTATCGCGCCAGCAAAAAAGACCAGGCATACCCAGCACATGACGATACCCAGTGGCATTTTGTAGGTTGAATTGGCGTGCAACTGTGGCCGGGTTTTCCGATATTTAAGATAAGAGCACAGGATAATGCTCCAGATAAACATGAACAGAATAGCGGAAACGGTTGTTACCAGTGTAAATACCGTCATCACATTTGGAATCAGGTAAATCAGTACCACTCCGCTCAGCAGACAGATGCAGGAAAACAGCAACCCTGTCGCAGGGACTGCGCGTTTTGACAGATGAGCGAAAGCTGCAGGTGCATCGCCCTGCTTTGCCAGACCGAACAGCATCCGGCTGGTAGAGAAGACGCCGCTGTTGGCGGAAGAGGCCGCTGAGGTTAACACGACAAAGTTGATCACGCTGGCGGCAGCAGGGAACCCTACCAGCACAAACATTTCAACGAAGGGGCTGCGATCGGCGGCAATTGCGTTCCATGGCGTGACTGACATTATCATGATCAGCGAGAATACGTAGAACATGATGATGCGAATAGGAATTGCATTAATTGCTCGCGGTAACACCACCTGAGGATTTTTGGTTTCGGCTGCAGTCGTACCGACCAGTTCGATCCCAACAAATGCAAAGACCGCTATCTGGAATCCGGCAAAAAAACCGCTTATCCCTTTTGGGAACATGCCTCCGTGATCCCACAGGTTAGTGAAGGAAGCGACAGAACCTGATGGGGAAGGGAAATGCATGAAGACCAGTACCGCCCCCAGGATAATCAGGGCGACAATCGCCACAATCTTGACCATGGCGAACCAGAATTCCATTTCTCCGAACAGTTTGACCGTAGCGAGGTTGAGCGTCAGTAGCAGCAGAACGCATAATAAAGAAGACACCCACTGCGAGAGCTCTGGAAACCAGAATTGGGTATAGGCGCTAATGGCGACCACATCAGCGATGCTCGTCACCACCCAGCAGAACCAGTAAGTCCATCCAGTGAAAAAACCTGCTCATGGGCCCAGCAGGTCGGCAGCGAAATCGCTGAACGATTTGTATTCCAAATTGGAAAGCAGCAGCTCGCCCATTGCCCGCATAACGAAGAACAACATAAACCCGATGATCATATAAACAAAGATGATCGAAGGGCCTGCCAGGCTGATGGTTTTACCCGAACCCATGAATAAACCGGTGCCGATAGCGCCACCGATAGCAATAAGTTGAATATGCCGGTTGGTCAGGTTGCGCCTTAGGCCTTCATCATGGGTCGTCGACCTCTTTGACGTTATCTACCATGTGTTAAATTTCCTGTTTTTGTCGGTGATGTTGTGTTGAGCTCTTGAATGGCTCTCTGATGATAGTGATAGGTAAAAATAGATCCTGTTAAACCAACCTGGCAATGCCGCGCATGATACCGAGGACATGGCATAGATAAGGTGAACATTCGCACGTTTTACGTCTGTGTATTTTCTGTTCGGATAAAGCTAGGCATGCTAGGAATTGAGATGACGGATATAAGCGCGGGCAAGACTAACAAAATCGGCTTTTGTCGACAATCTGATTTTCGTGGCTGGAAGCGAAAAGAAAAAAATCAAATTAACCGTTTGACAGCAGCAGGTAACAGGGGAATAATTCACAGCTTTGGGTCGTTAGCTCAGTTGGTAGAGCAGTTGACTCTTAATCAATTGGTCGCAGGTTCGAATCCTGCACGACCCACCAACATCAATTTTGCTTAATTGCTCGCGATTAAAATATGATATTTACAATAATGATTGTTGGCTGATTAGTGTTTTTTATCCGTTATTTTGTTATATCCAAAACAATTTCTTCCTCGTTATTTACATCTCGTTTATACTCTCCCTGTTATTAAATAATTACTCTGCGCCTAAGTAATGGATTCCCTTGCATGATGGTCTAATGGTTGCGCAATAAATGTGTCTTTCCCGCGGAGACAGGGATCACTTGCTGATTGTCTTATTCCTCCTGTTTGATGTAGACCTGCTATACTTTTCCCACTACGGCTTGCACGACTTCAAGCACCGTTGGCCTTGATGCGTAGCGTAGTGATCCAGGTCTGTCATGCAACAACTTCATTCAATCAGGAGGGGTTCATGGGGATAGAGAAACTCTTGGTAGTGGTTGAAACAAGTTACCAGGATCTCAATTCCGTTATCCCACTTTCGGCGCTGAGCCAGGTGATCCATGAGATTATCTGTACGGAGCAGTCGTCGGAGTACAAAATTAATGGGTGTTACAGTGAGTTAAAATCGCTGGTCGATGAGATCAAGCAACTCTCCCGAAAACGCCTGTTTGATAAGGTTTATGTTCTGGATTTAACGCACTATAAATCGATGGAACACGCGCTGTTGCTCAAGTTTGCAAACGCTGATGCGTGAACGTCAGATGTAACAACTGTGCCATGAGACGGTGTGCCGTGACAGAAACGGCCAGAGGGATCTGGCCGCCAGACTTAACCTGCTGTCATTACTGACGATAAGCGTGTTTGATCTGTTTCAATGTGGTGGAAAAAACTTCCGCTTGAGCGGGATCGTCAATTAGAGCGATCTGTTTTTCCATATTGATGATCACTTTTCCAGCATCAGCCTGGCCGATGGCTTTTAGCAGCAGCGTAATCATTGCTTTTAAACAGGTTACTTCGTCTGCCAGTGTTTCAACGGATTTGCCAGTAGAAAAATCTACGTTGCTCATGCGCTCTCCTTAACAAACACCATATCGTGGAACGTCTTATTCTGCGCTGAACATGGCTCATTCACGCAGAGGGGCTTTAGAATGCGCGAGAGTATAGCATAGTGTGTGCTGTGGTGGCGTTGGATTGATAATGTCAGGGAAGTAATGGTGTTTTTCTGTTCGTTATGCGACTTTTTTATCTTTTTTAACCGACGAGCCACGCATTATGTATTGTAAATGTTGCGAGCGATACATTTCATTTCAATTGCATATGCCATCAAAGTGACACTGGGATGAAAATAGGTGATGACAGCGTGATGAAAAGAAAGTGTAAATGATGTTTAAATTAACTCATGTACTCAATTTTTATTGACTTAAATAGTTAGAGTCCAATGTCATGCCAATGAACATAGTATGTTCAATCCACTGAATAACGAATAAAACCACTCTCTTACCGCTGAAACATCAAATTTATGTGGCATGGCTGTGACTGATGTGTATCATGATGTTTTAGGTATTTTGTTGCTCTGACTCAGCGGCACGGGGTTATTGTTGCCATATATGTCAATATACCCATCATACTGCAAGTTGCATGTGCGATGGCTACATTTGCTCACCCGAATCACTTACCTGAGTAAGCGCCGGGATTAATGAACTTCCTTTCTGAGGTGCATCTTTTGGGCAAGTGCAGTCGCTGTTCGAATCTGTAACAAACAGATTTTTCTCTCGTTTTTTGCCGCCCTGTGACACGAGTTATTTAGGGTATAAATGTGAAATATCTGAAATATCGCCATTTTATAATTTTCTCAAAAGATTGTCGCTTCCATCTGCGGTTGCCAGGCGTTCAGCGTTACACCCTTTTTGGAGAATAATTTTTGATTAGCATTTTTCTTGTGGATGACCATGAACTGGTGCGGGCAGGGATAAGGCACATTCTCGACGACACTAAAGGATTAAAAGTGGTTGGCGAGGCGCAGTGTGGTGAAGATGCCGTCAAGTGGTGCCGTCAGCATCCTGTCGATCTTGTGTTAATGGACATGAATATGCCGGGTATCGGTGGTCTTGAAGCCACGCGTAAGATTGCGCGTTTTGCCCCTGCAATTAAAATTATCATGCTAACTATTTATACCGAGAATCCATTACCTGCTAAAGTCATGCAAGCAGGTGCCACGGGTTACCTCAGCAAGGGCGCTGCGCCGCAGGAAGTGATTTGTGCTATCCGTGCTGTGCATGCGGGTAACCGTTATATTGCCTCTGATATTGCACAACGTATGGCGCTGAGCCAATTGGCTCCTCATACAGAAACCCCGCTGGCGTGTTTGTCTGAACGCGAATTACAAATTATGATGATGATCACCCAAGGGCAAAAAGTCACGGAAATTTCCGAACGTTTAAGTTTGAGCCCTAAGACGGTAAACAGTTACCGTTATCGCATGTTCAGCAAGCTGAATGTGAGCGGTGATGTCGAGTTGACACATTTGGCTATCCGTCATGGACTGTTTAATGCGGGGGCCGTCCATGAGCAGTGAAAGGCAGTGAGCGAAGGTTAAGTAGTGAGTGAACATTTCGATTCCCCCGCGTTTTTAAAAACCGTTACCAACCAGCCTGGTGTATACCGTATGTACGATGAGAGCAATACGGTCATCTACGTCGGTAAAGCAAAAGATTTAAAAAAACGCCTTGCCAGCTATTTTCGCAGCAATGTCGCCAGTCGCAAGACGGAAGCACTGGTGAAGGCCATTCACCAGATTGATGTCACCATCACCCATACAGAAACTGAAGCGCTGTTGCTTGAGCACAACTACATCAAGCTCTATCAGCCACGCTATAACGTATTGCTGCGTGATGATAAATCGTACCCGATGATCTTTCTTAGCGGCGATAATCACCAGAGGCTGGCAGTCCATCGCGGGGCCAAGCACGCAAAAGGGGAATATTTCGGTCCTTTTCCAAACGGCAATGCCGTGCGTGAAACCCTGGTGCTGCTGCAAAAGCTTTTTCCTATTCGTCAGTGCGAAAACAGTGTGTATCAAAACCGCTCACGTCCCTGTCTCCAGTATCAGATCGGGCGTTGTCTGGGGCCGTGTGTCGCAGGTCTGGTAAGTGAAGAAGACTACCGCCAGCAGGTGGAGTATGTGCGGCTCTTTCTGTCCGGCAAAGATCAGCAGGTGCTCAATCAACTGGTGGCGCGGATGGAAACAGCCAGCCGCCAGTTGGATTTTGAAGAAGCGGCGCGCATTCGCGATCAGATCCAGGCGGTGCGCCGTGTCACCGAGAAACAGTTTGTTTCTGGGGATGGCGAAGACCTGGATGTTATTGGTGTTTCGTTTGATGCCAGTATGGCCTGTGTGCATGTACTCTTTATCCGTCAAGGCAAAGTGCTGGGTAGCCGCAGCTATTTCCCGAAGGTGCCCGCAGGAACAGAACTGGCGGAAGTGGTACAGACGTTCGTGGGGCAATTTTATCTGCAAGGCAGCTTATCTCGCACGCTGCCGACCGAAATCTTGTTGGATTTCGCTTTGCCTGATAAAGAGGTATTGGCGGAATCGCTGTCTGAGGTGGCGGGGCGTCGTATTCATATTCAAACCAAACCGCGTGGCGATCGCGCCCGCTATTTGAAACTGGCGCGCACCAATGCAGCCACGGCGCTGGTAACCAAACTCTCGCAGCAGTCCACTGTTCATCAGCGCTTGGCGGCACTGGCAGACGTGCTTCATCTGGAAAAAATCGAACGTATGGAGTGCTTCGATATTAGCCATACCATGGGCGAGCAGACGGTAGCGTCCTGCGTGGTATTAGATGCCAATGGGCCGCTGCGTTCGGAGTATCGCCGTTACAACATCAGTGGCATTACGCCGGGGGATGACTACGCGGCCATGAATCAGGTTCTGAAACGTCGCTATGGCAAGGCGTTAGAAGAGAGCAAAATCCCTGATGTGATTGTTATCGATGGCGGTAAGGGCCAATTGGGGCAGGCGCTCGCGGTGTTTGATGAGCTTGAGGTGCCGTGGGATAAGCACAAACCGTTGCTGCTCGGAGTGGCGAAAGGCACAGAGCGTAAGGCAGGGCTGGAAACGCTGTTTTTCGAAGCGACCGGTGAAGGGATCGCTCTGCCTACGGATTCACCCGCGCTGCATGTCATCCAGCATATTCGCGATGACTCGCACGACCACGCTATCGCCGGGCACCGCAAAAAGCGTGCAAAAGTGAAAAACACCAGTTCGCTGGAACTGATCGAAGGGGTTGGGCCAAAACGTCGGCAAATGCTGCTGAAATACTTAGGCGGTATGCAGCCACTGTTAAATGCCAGCATCGACGAAATTGCAAATGTGCCGGGAATTTCACATGCATTGGCAGAAAAAATCTTTCATGCATTGAAACACTAGGGACAATGTAGCAACATATCCACCAACCCACACCAGCCAAAGTAGCCAATCCCTATGCAATTGAACATACCAACATTGCTGACTCTGTTTCGTGTTGTCCTTATCCCTTTCTTTGTGCTGGCGTTTTATCTTCCTTTTGCCTGGGCACCGCTGCTGTGTGCCTTTATTTTCGTGGTTGCTGCGGTCACTGACTGGTTTGATGGTTTTTTGGCGCGCCGTTTGAAGCAAACCACCCGTTTTGGGGCGTTTCTCGATCCGGTGGCTGACAAGGTGATGGTTGCAGTGGCGTTGGTGCTGGTGGCAGAGCATTACCACGTTTGGTGGATCACACTGCCTGCTGCGACGATGATTGCGCGTGAAATCATTATTTCTGCACTACGTGAATGGATGGCTGAGATTGGTAAACGCAGCCATGTTGCGGTCTCCTGGGTGGGTAAGGTGAAAACCACTGCACAAATGCTCGCGCTGGTTGGATTGCTCTGGCGCCCAGAGCGTATGGTTGAAGGGGCTGGCATCATTGCTCTGTATATCGCGGCGGTACTGACCTTCTGGTCTATGTTTCAGTATTTGAGCGCGGCGTGGCGCGATTTGTTGGATTCCTGACCGCAGCGTCGTAAAAAACAGCAATTGGTGAGCGTTAAGGGATAATTTTATTGACTCGTCAGGGCAGGTTAGTAAAATGCCCGCATTGGACAGGTTGGTGGCCAACGCTAACTGCGTAATAGTATATAATGTTGCAATGTCCAGTATTTATAGTGTGATGCGGGAATAGCTCAGTTGGTAGAGCACGACCTTGCCAAGGTCGGGGTCGCGAGTTCGAGTCTCGTTTCCCGCTCCAACATTTGAAGAACCGAAAGGTTCTTTTTTTGTTTCTGTGTAATGTTAATCCCCCCGATTGATAACTCTCTCTGGTCAGCTGTTTCTGTTTTGTCCATCCCCAACGCCAAAAAGTGCCTTACCGTTGTGATCCTCGTTAGCTATATCCCCTTATTCTAGCCATCGTGGGCTATTGGGATTTTCTTTATAAAATGACAAAAGGAATTCACATGATGGACAAGGACAGGCGGTTCCCTTGCGGTAAATCCTTTAGTAAACAAATCGACTCCGACGGCGCTGTGGCTCGAGAACGCCGTGAATTTATCAAAGCAGGGTTGGCGGTCACCGCCGCTGCGGTATTGCCTGCTTTTGCCACTGGGGCAATAGGGGCAATCCAGCCTCACGTAAAAAATGTGTTTATCATCAATGCACGTCAGACTTACCCAGGCCTTAGCGAAGGGAGGCTTAATCGAGAGTATGTTGCTCTGATCAAGAGTGAAATGGATAAAAAAGGGTATCGCACCCGGCAAACGTATATTGAAAAGGGCTATGACATTAATGAGGAAGTGCAGAAACACCTTTGGGCGGATATTATCATTACCCAGTCGCCGGTGTTTTGGTTTGGTACTCCCTGGATATACAAGAAATATGTTGATGAAATCTTCACGGCAGGGATGAGTCAGCAAAGTTTCTTGATCGACGATGGCCGTATAGCGAATGATCTGAGCAAGCAATATAGAGAGGGTGGAAAACTGCACGGTAAAAAATTCCTGTTATCGCTGACCATGAACACGCCGAAAGAGGCCTTTGATGACCCAGCCCAACGGCTCTATGCCGGGCGCTCTCTGGAAGACTTGTTTTCCTCAACCACCTCCGTCTATAAATTCTGTGGTTTTGATATATTACCGGTGTTCGGTTCATTCGATGTAATTAAAGCGCCGCAGATCAGTCAGGATAAAATGCGATTGCGGCAACATTTGGCAAATCTGTAACCGAATAGAGATTAAAGGCTGTAATGCCACAATCCATGCTGGTTACAATATGCCCATATACCGAACCCGCGCTTACAGTTGAATTTGCAGTCGCGCCCTTTGCACACGGCTCGATCGCAATAAACGTAGGCATCTTTATCTGCCAAGGCAAACATCGCTTTACTCTCTTCCCCTGGAGCAAGAAATTTCAACTGTCCGCCCTGAAAGGTATACAGGTACACCCAGGCAATGTGATGTTGTGGCGTCATTGGGTGTGCTGGCTGCCCGATAGTGACGCTAAGGCTATTGCTCTCGAAACCGCCTCTTACCGTGAAGATGAGATGATGAGTAACATCAGGTGTCTGTGGGAGAAGTTGTTTCATTGCGTGACCGCAGCAATCAGGGGGTTGCGACGTATTGTTGGCAGCAACGTCGATTATCAGGCGCCGATAGTACTCACACAGGTAGAATTGCGGTACCGGCAATAAAAAGACGGCTTGGTGCTATTTTTGTGGCGTATTGCGCGCTGTGCCGCTGTGGGTTTAAGGCTTTTTTGCATATGGGATAATAACACCATTAATAACCTCTGTATGCCATATTTTGCGATAAACATTTTCATTAAAATAGTGTGAAGAAAAAATAACGCCATAGATAATTTACTTATTTACCTGGACGGATCGATCCTGAAGTTAATAATGATATTGAATAATCGGTTATATGATGTTCTAGTACTACTTCCTTCTTTAATTTTTTTTATGCATTGGTTTTAGATGATATTTTTCTTTGTGTTTGATTTGTCCAATTTTGTGTTTTAAATGTCGCTGGTTGGATAATCAAAGCAAAATCTATACTCACTTTAGAAACGGGAACACACAATAAATCTACTCATTCTAAGTGGAGTAATATCATGACCCTATTATCAGAGCAGGCATTGGCTGCATTGAAAGAAAAAGTTCGCCGTGTGACGGAAAACGATTTGGAAGAATTACAGTTGGAAGTGGAAAGAACCAATGTTTTTCCCGATGCCTATTATGATGTTTGCCGCAGAAACGATCTGTTTCGTCTGGCCATCCCTGAGGCATATGGCGGCATGGGATTTAACTGCGAGCAATTCTTTGCTGTAATGAAGGAATTTTGTCGTGGCCCAGGTGGGATGAGAATGAATCTGTACCATGCCAATGGCCTGAATTGGCGGATTCTCCACGATCATGGTGCCGAGGATCTGCGCGCAAAATGGTTGCCAAAACTGGCAAATAAAGATGCCTATATCAACTTTGCTTTGACGGAGGCCGACTGCGGTTCGGGGGCTGATATTCGTACTACGGCGGTAAGAAAGGGGGATAAATACATACTTAATGGTAGTAAGACGCTGATTTCTCATACCGATATTTCCGATGCTTCTTACGTGATTGCGGTTACTGATGAAGCCAAACGGAAAAAAGGCGGCCTCACCGCATTCTTTATTGAAACCAATACCCCTGGCTACTACATCGATCCGATGCCGCACATGATGGGATGTTGAGGGGCGGGGCACTCTTATTTGTGCTTTGAAAATTGCGAAGTGCCAGCACATAACATCATGGACCAGGAAGGCGATGGGCTGGATATCTTTATGAATGCCCTGGCGCATTCCCGCGCGATGATCGCGGTGAAGATATTGAAATATGGTATCCGCGATGTGCAAACTGCACGGCATCGACACAGTACGCACGGTCTCTGACAGTTGCCTGGAAATCTTTGGCGGTATTGGCTATTTCGAAGATAACCCCTATGGCCCGGTAGAGAAAATGTACCGTGATGCACGCGCGCTGTGGTTTGAGGAAGGGCCACGTACGGTGCAGCGTCTAACCATCGCCAGTCCGTTGATTGAAAGCCGCGGCGTCATTTTGTGATAACGCCCTACATCCTGCCATAGTGACCGCCGCAAGGCACTTCCTGCGGCGGTCCCCTCCGGGAGTCATCATGAACGCATCTATTGGAAACAGACGCTGGGGCATAATTGCCCTGCTGATTATCGATTACTTTGTTATGTTTGTAGCCCGTAGCAGCATGTCCATGTGCGGGCCTGAGTTAATGCAACAGTTTGGCTGGAGTGCCACCGAGTTCGGTTGGATTTCCACTGCATTCTTTATCGGCTACGCCATAACCATGTTGCCCGCCGGTATGTTTGCCGATCGTTCGTGGGGCGGCGTGGTGCTGGTTACGGGCACGCTGTGGTGGGCACTTTTCACCTTTCTTACCCCGTTAGGCGAGACGCTGGGGGCAATGATGGCGTTACGTATCCTGGTTGGGTTTGGGCAGGGGTTGCTGGTGCCAGCCAACTTTTCTCTGTTAGCCCACTGGGTGCCAAAAAGCGAAACGGGCAAGGCCACCGGGTGGTTACAGGTGGGATGCCCGGCCGGGATCTCTGTTGCAATGATGGTTGCCGCCGCTATCGTGCAACTCTGGGGCTGGCAACAAGTCTTTAGGATTCTGGCGTTACCGGGGCTGTTGTGGTGCTTGCTATGGTGGCGTTGGGGAGCGAATCGTCCACAGGAAGATAAGGCTGTTAGCCAGGCGGAGCGCGATTATATCTATGCGGGCCAACAGGGGGAGAAGCTGACGCAAGATAGGCTGCCATTGAGCCGGCGCGATATTTTTTCAACCCCTTCCGTGTGGTGCCGTGCGCTGTGTTATTTCTGTACTAATTACCTGTTTTTCCTGTTTATGACCTGGCTTCCGACCTATTTCGCGCTAGGGCGTGGCATTCATTTAAAACAAAGTGCGATATTTTCCATGTTGCCCTATTTGGTCGCTATCATCGCCTATCCTTTAGGAGGGATTGTCACGGATTGGGCGGTACGTAGGATGGGACAAAACGCAGGCCGCAAGTTTACGCCGATGTTGGGACTGCTGCTGGCGGGGATGTTTTTGATTCTGGGCACACGTGCTAACAGTCTGGGCGCGGCGGCCACGTTAATTTCTGCTTCCAATTTTTTCCTCTGCTTTACGATGGGTGCACATTTCTCCATTCCGATGACGTTCTCGCAGAGAAATACCGGGCTACTGGTGGGGCTGAACGGGGTATTCGGTACGACAGCGGGTATTTTGGCACCGGTATTTTCAGGGGTGATCATCGATATTACCGGCCAATATGAGTACGCCATGTACTTGAGGGCAATCATTGCCATATGCGGCGCGTTGTTTATGTTGATTGCGCGTATTCAACCCATTGTCAGCCGTGAGCCAACATCTGCTCATGCTGCCCACCCGGTGCGTTAAGGGGAGTCTGTTATGGCAACCACCATTACTGTCTATACGCTCTATGGCGAGCAAACGGCGCTAAGTTGGGAGAATTTCTTCAATGTAGAGCAGATTTCGTTCCGCTCCCGCGCGCTGAACTGGAAAGTCTCTCCCCACGTGCATGAAACGTTGTTGCAACTGCTGTTTATCGAGCGCGGCAGTGTCGATCTGTTGCTCAATTACAGCCATTTTACCTCGCAAGCGCCCTGCCTGATTTTGGTACCCGCGCAAACCGTGCATTGTCTGGCCTACACGCCAGATTCAGGGGGGCTGACGGTGACGGTTTCGCAAAAGCCACTGGAGTCGGTGATCAAGTTGCTGGCCCCCCCATGTGATAAAGCTGCTGGCAACACCCTGTATGTTTTCTCTGGCTCAGATGCCGGAGGAACGCTCGGTGGTGCAGGAGGCTTTTGAGGCGCTGTTACTGTTACGCGAATGGCATACGCCGAGCTCGACGCAGACGGCCATGGGCATATCGCTGCTGACGTCTTTGCTGTCGAACATTGCGCGCATTAGCGGGCGGGCCAGTGAGCCGCAAACCTATGAAGTGTGTTCGCGCAAGACGGCGGCAAGTGAACAAGTTTCTGGCTCTGGTTGAAGAACGCTTTCGCCAGCTGCTGGCGGTGAACAGCTATGCGCAACACATGGGGATGTCTCCCGGCCATCTTTCTCGCCTGTGCCGCTTGACGCTCGGGATGTCCAGTCTGGATGTGATCAACCGCCGGGTGATTCAGGAAGCGCAGCGGGAGTTGGTCTATACCGCCAAAACCATCAAACAACTGGCCGCCACGTTAGGTTTTAACGATGAAGCCTATTTCACCCGATTCTTTCACAAACACGTCGGCGTCAGCCCAACACAGTTTCGTGAATTGGCGGTAAAGCAGATGGTTGCGGATGCCGCACAGCAAGAGTGCGACTGCCCATTGAGTGAGGCTGCCTGTTGGGAAGCGTTGGCGTAAGCGACAACCTGTGAGGCTGGTGACGTATTATTGACATAATAAGCAGGCTCTCTTATCGAGAGCCTTAGGTTTTAGGATCAGGCGGAGAACAGGGAGTGGTGGGCTTGTTGGTGTTCATCCAGCCCCAGACGTTGCAGAATATCTTGTCGCAGCAGGTATTTCTTGATTTTCCCTGATGCGGTTCGCGGCAAGCTCTCGACGATTACCAGATGCTCGGGGTACTTGTACTTTGCCACGCGTTTGCGGCTGAAAAAGGCAATCACATCTTCTAGCGTCAGCGTGTGGTAGGGGGCTTTAAACACCACATAGGCGCGAGCGCTCTCCCAAACGTTCATCGGGCATGGCGACCACGACCGCCGCGCACGATGATATCTTTCTTGCGCCCGGTGATTTTGATGTAGCCGTCTGGATCCATGCGGCACAGATCACCACTGTAATACCAGCCATTTTCATCCAGCGCGCGCGCCGTCAATTCCGGCTCATCCAGATATCCTATAAACACGTTCGGGCCACGCGAGGCTTCTTCACCGCAATCAACCACGTTCCGTGCTTTGTCGACCACTTTGATTTCGACGCCCGGTGCTGCCCGCCCATCGGTGTTAACAATTCGCGACGTAGGATCATCGAGCATCACCACCGCGTGCGGTGAACTTTCCGTGGAACCATATACTCTGAGCAGTTTTATGCCCATTTGCATACAATCACGGGTGATCTTCTTGGGAATTGTGGTACCGCCGCACAAGAAAAAGCGCAGCGATGACAGATCGTAAGGTTTCTGCTGCACGCAGCACAACAGGTCATAGACGAACGGCGTAGCCCCCAGCACGCAGGTACATCGCTCCTGCTGTAGCAGTTCAAGACAGTCTGTCGGATTAAAAATATCCAGCAGTACGCTACGTGCACCGATAATAAAAGGTGCGGTAACACCGTGTAAAAAGCCGATGGCATGGCCCAGCGGCGCGGGCATTAAAATGGTGTCCAGCCAGGTCAGATTAAGCCGCGCACAGTAGGCACGCTCGCTGGCAAGAATGTTGTTGTGCGTCAGCATCACCCCTTTGGGCACCCCCTCCGTGCCGGAGGTAAAAAGCACGGCGGCCAATGCATCTCCATGGACGCGGATCGGCGTATCCAACGGTGTAAAGGCCTGCAATAGTTGACTGAGTGCCAGCGTGGCGGTGTTGGCGGGAGCCAGTTTATCCACGGCGACCACCTGGCGTAAGTGAGGCAATTGTTCACGCAGTGGGATAATCCTGTCGATGGGCTGAGTATTTTTGAACAAGGTGGGGGCGAACAGCACTTTTGCCTGACACTTATTGAGGATCCACACCAGTTCAGTTTCACGGTAGGCTGGGAGTAGCGGCACGGATACGGCACCCACTTTCAGGCATGCCAGATAGACAACCGTGAACTCGCACCAGCCTGGAAGCTGAAAAGCGACGCGATCGCCGGGTTCCACGCCACAGGTGAGTAAAAGGTCGCGAGACTGCCCGAGGCGCGGTCTAACTGCATAGGTGTAAGACGTCCCCTGATTGTCAACCACGGCAACCTTGTCCGGCATGGCGCGTTGTGTTTGATGCCAATAGTCGGCGAGTGAGGCGTCTCCCCAGAACCCTTGTTGACGATATAACGCCCGACGTTCAGCGTTAAATGCTATTGAAACGGTCATGTGTTTTTGTCTCAGTGTTTAACGGCCACATCGCGGCCGTTAAACACTTTTGCGGGGGATCAACCAAAGCGGAATTCGATACCGAACGTACCCTGCGGATATTCCCATTGTTCCAGAATGGGTTCGCCGCACAGTACCCGGCAGGTACCGCACTCCAGACAACCGGCAGAGTCGAAATGAATATTCCCTGCCTCATCCTGCTTGTAGAGCCCTGCCGGGCAGGCCTTGAGCAATTTGCGAAACTCGGCCATATCGGGGTTGTCGGCCAGAATAGTGTGCGGATGGCCTTCATCCACATGGAACTTGTTGACGCCCAGTTTGACGTCCACATTGACGCTGTTGTCGTTACTCATAGCGCTGTCGCTCCCTTGATGCCGTCTTTCAGCAGATTTATCAGGCCAACCTGCTTGGCGCGCTTCATGATTTTTGCCCGCACCGGCACGTTCGGGCCGCCATCAATAATAAACAGATCGCTCATAATATCGGCCACCATACGCGGGTACTGGGTGAACATACGTGGGTTCTCCATCATGGCCGGCACCTTGCGATAATGGTGCATATCGCGCAGCACGAAGCTGTGTTCCAATGCGCGTTTGTATTCCATCAGGCTGCCGGATGAGAAGTCCTGACGCTGTTTTGCGGCAATTGCGGTGTTGGCTGCTGCCTGTGCCGAGGCGATCGCCAGATCCATACCGCGCACTGTGTATCCCAGATTGAGGCACAGACCGGCAGCATCGCCTACGATCATCACGCCGTCATCCACCAGGCTGGGTACCATCTCCAGCCCGCCTTCAGGTACCATGTGCGCAGGGTATTCCAGCAGTTCTCCCCCCTGAATCAGCGGACGGATCGTCGGGTGTTGTTTAAAATCTTCCAGCATCTGCGGTACGCTTTTGCTGGCGTGCGCGATATCGCTCAGACCGCAGACTAACCCAAGGGAGATAGAGTCTTTGTTGGTGTAGAGAAAACCGCCGCCCATCAACCCGTTGGAAGGCGAACCCGCAAAGAGCCAAGCCGCGCCTTCTCCCGGTGACAGGTTAAACCGATCTTCGATTTGCGATGAGGGCTGGGCGATCAGTTCTTTCACGCCTACCGCATAGTGATGGGGAGACGGGGGGGCCAAACCGATAGAACGGCCGAGCAGCGAGTTCACACCATCGGCCAGAATCACCACGTTCGCTTCCAACGCATCTTCGCCTGCCTGCACGCCGGGAATAAACTGCACGCCAGCCTCTTCGGCTTTCTCCATTAGCTAGGGATCGAATCGGTTACGCAACACGGTATACGAGGCTTTGGCGGGGATATCCGGCTGCTCGCTGTGGTAATCCATCGTGACGGCGCTTTCGTCGGTGAGAAAAGAAATTTTTTCTCGCGTGACTTTGCGTTCAACGGGGGCCTGTTGCGCAAACCCGGGCATGATGCTCTCCAGGCTGTGCGCGTAGAGGCGTCCACCGGTCATATTTTTACTGCCTTCGCTATTACCGCGCTCAATGACTAATACATCAAGCCCGGCTTGTGCCATGATATAACCGGCGACGCAGCCCGCAACACCGGCCAACTGGGTGGCGGCCTCGATGGCGTTTAAATCAAACTGGCTGATTTTTGCATCGGCGCGGTCGAAATTGAGCGTACGTTGGGCGGTAACCACAATGTCTTGCTCTTCGGGCACCAGCTTAAAGCAGGTTATTATTTTCATGGCGTCTCCTATTGGTCGCTCGCAGGCTTTGCATCGAGAAGTAATATCGATGTGCCTCAGAGAGATATAAAAATTTGATGGAAATAGTGTGCGGGGGATAGGGGTAAAAAACGACATGATAATATGTTTTAGTTACCAACAATCTTGCAAAAAAATTGTGCGCGGCGGCAGGTAAATATATTTTCTGACATATTCCTATGTGGTGTTATCTTTAAACATTAAGGTAAATCACGCTACAGCGTATTAACGCTGGAAACGATGGGTAAAAATAAGATGTGACGAGCATCATAAATGCGAGGCTTTTTTTAATTGGAATTATTAACACGCTCACTGAATAATGAAAATTTCAGTGGATTGTGAATGCGATGTTTTTGTATGTAGGCAATGCGTGTTTTTAATGAGAAAAAACACAGGATTATGCGGTAAAAAACGTCTCTTTTCTGGCGGAACAATCGGGCGGTGTGATCTTGCATGATATGCAAACAATCTTGTTTTGCGCGGTAAAAATCGTGATATATAGTACTCGTCGTTGCGCTACTTTACCCCTAAATAATTGGCTCACACCTTACTGCTTCCCGTGGAGGTTGTCATGTATCAGCGCTGGTTTGACAATAATACCGATACCTTGTTTGAGAAGGGAATGACGCCCAAATTGTCCCGTTTTGTGATCAGTGATGACCCAAACTGGGAGTCCGGACACCACGTGTATGATGCTGAAACGGAGCTGATCTATGTAAAAAGTGGCGTAGCCCGGCTCATCATCGATTCGTCCAATTATGTTGCACAGACCGGTGATATTGTGGTGGTGGAGCGTGGCCAATTGCATGCTGTCGCATCCGATAATGCATCCCCGGCAACCACCTATACCTGCGCCGTTTACGGATTTAAATTCCGCGATCGGGATGAGAATCAGATCATGCGGTTCAATTCCTGCCCGGTAGTTTCCGTGGTGAAAGGAAAAGAGGTCATAAAAAGTATATTTCACGAACTGGGAGTGATGTTACCACAGCAAAAAAATCTTTTATCCTCGCAAGTCTACGATGCTTTCGGCTATGCATTGACTGCACTGTTTTATGAAAACTTTAAAAATGCCTACCGTTCTGAATCCGGTTATATTCGTAAAGAAGTATTAGTGAAAGATATTCTGGTTTATCTGAATAACAATTATCGTGAAAAAATAACCCTGGAACAGCTCGCTAAAAAATTCCGCGCCAGTGTTAGCTACATCTGTCATGAATTTACCAAGGAATATCATATTTCTCCTATCAACTATGTGATTAAACGCAGGATCACCGAGGCAAAATTTGCTCTGACCAACACCGAGTGTAGTTTGAATGAAATTGCCATTCGCGTGGGGTATGACAATGTTGATCACTTCGTCAAATTATTCATGCGCCATGTTGGCTGCTCACCCAGCGAATACCGTAAGCAGTTCAAGAATAGTCTTAATGGGTTGGAGTATATAACGGAGTTTGGTGAGAGCTCAGAATTGCTGATGTGAAGGATATATCCAGTGGTGACTCCCGTGGGACGGGAGTCACCATCAGTTAG
Organism: Symbiopectobacterium sp.; assembly: GCF_047692315.1. Classification (GTDB taxonomy): domain Bacteria; phylum Pseudomonadota; class Gammaproteobacteria; order Enterobacterales; family Enterobacteriaceae; genus Symbiopectobacterium. Next base: position 18,724 of record NZ_JBLLJS010000023.1, read on the forward strand.
TTATTTACTTTGATAATCTTTCAGGATCTGCCGTCCGGCAATATAAATCATGATTTCATCGGTACCGCCGCCAATTCTCTCACAGCGTACGTCACGCCCAGCAGAGAAATGCCGTTATCAGCAAGCGCCCTCATAAATTCTTTCGGGTATGTACCGGTCTGGTCGCAGGTTCTAAAATACTCTTCCGGGAAATCACTGGTAATCAATTCCCGAATACTGGCGAGCAGCAGCTCTTGCTCTTCGGTTAAGGAAAAGTCCATACGTTTTACTCCTGTTATTGTTCAGCGTCAGGCAATACAAAGCCCATCACGTCATCGAAAAATAGGCGTGTATCCATCGGTTTTAAGTCGGGTGAAATGACCGGGGTAAAATCCATCTGTGCCAGAATGTCTTTTTCCAGATCGACACCGGGAGCGATCTCAACCAAGTGCAAACCGTCCGCTTTTAAGGTAAAGACGGCGCGCTCGGTGATGTAACGCACATCCAACCCGCGTTCGAGCGCGATTTTTCCGCTGAACGTGATTTCCGGTATTTCCTGGATAAATTTTTTGACTTTCCCTTCCTGCGCAATCGTCAACTTACCGTCGCCGACGTCGGTTTTTAAACTGCCGGCTGTCAGGGTGCCGCAGAAGATGATCTTCTTCGAGGTGGCACTGATATCGATAAACCCGCCCGTGCCCATGATCTTGCCGTTGAATTTATGCATGCCAACGTTGCCGTGTCGGTCGATTTCAGCAAAGCTCAGGTAGCACACATCCAACCCACCGCCGTGGTAAAAATCGAACTGAGAGGTCATGTCCAGAATGGCGCGGGTATTGACGTTGGCACCGAAGGCCACACCTTGTGTTGTGATCCCGCCGATGGGGCCGGTTTCCACCGTTAGCACGAAGTCATCGGCACAGCCCTCTTCGCGAGCCACCAGACCGATGCCGTCGGCGATACCGACACCCATGTTACCGACAGCGCCTTTGCGCATTTCGAACAGTGCGAGGCGTGCTACCAGCTTGCGTTGGTTAAGTGGGATTGCCATTTTGGCGCTGTCATCCAGCACGAAATCACCGGAGATAAAACGGTTGACGGGCGCACCGCCGTACAGCTGGGTTTGCGTTGAATCAACAACCACGATGTCGACCAGATAGCCGGGAATACGCACGGATTTAGGGTGCAGCGTGGCCTTTTTAACCATCTTCTGCACTTGCATCATCACGATACCGCCGTTGTTGTGTACCGCTTGTGCAATCACCAACGCATCGAGATACATCACTTCATCTTCGAAAGAGGCGTAACCTTCGCTATCGCAGGTCGTGGCGCGGATAAAGGCGACATTGGGGGCAATGGCCTTGTAGAACAGGTATTCCTGATTATCGATTTCGACCAGCTTGATCAGCTCGTCTTTGGTCACTTCATTCAGCTTGCCGCCTTGTTGACACGGGTCGACAAAGGTGCCAATGCCGATATTACTCAGAATACCTGGCTGGTGAGCGGCAGAGGCGCGGATCGCCTGAGTGAGCACCCCTTGCGGGTAGTTATAGGCGACGATCTTGTTTTGTTCTGCCAGATAGGAAATACGCGGTGACTGTCCCCAGTGGCCGCACAACGCCCATTTGACCAGGCCTTCCTGTGCCAGTGGGCTGATGCCTCGCTCGGCGCGGTCACCTAACCCCGTTGGGCTGATCAATGACAAATTGCGTGGTGACTGCGTGGTTTTATAGTGGTCGGCGAGGGCGGTGATCAGAGAGGTGGCTTCCAGAATACCACCGCCGGCCCCCAATACGCACAGCGTGGCTTCATCAGGGATGTAATTGACCGCGTCCTGTGCGGAAAGCACCGGCACTCGGCCATTAATTCTTTTAGGTTTTTCCAGTTTCATTGCAACTCCTCGTGATAAGAGAATGGACGGGCGCTGTTCTCGACAACGCAAAGGCTCTGTCATCGCTACTCAGGATTGATGTAATACCGTCAATACGGTGCGCAAATCTTTAACGGCGATCTGCCCCGGAGCGGAGGCCTTTTTCAGGGAGCCGGAGGTGGCGGCTGAACCAAACAGCTCGCTGGAAAGACGGGAAATAACACCGGTTTTCGACATGGACATGGTGATAATTGGGCGGTCAGCGTGCTTCTCATGCATTTCCAGCGTGGCGGCCAACAGGGTGAGCATATCGTCTTTGTTCTGCGGCATCAGGGCGATTTTCGGGATATCTGCGCCCAATTCCTGCATCTTGCACAGCCGTTTGACGATCTCTTCCTTTGGCGGCGTCTTGTGGAAATCGTGGTTGGACATGATGGTTTTCACCCCGCGTGCATGAGCAAAAGCCACGGTATCTTTCACCAGCGCATCACCGGTAAACAGCTCCAGATCGATCATGTCCACCAGACCGCTCTCCACTACAGCTTTGTTCAACGCAATGTAGGCCTCAGCGGAGAGCGCTTTTTCGCCGCCTTCCTGCTTGCTGCGAAAGGTAAACAACAGTGGTTTATCGGGGATGCAATCGCGCAGCGTGCGCACGGCATCCAATACGCCGGCGGTGGAGGTCACGTCATCGAAATGATCGGCGTGCCATTCCAGAACATCGACGTCGCCGTCCTGATAATGGTGGGCTTCAGATTTGATGGCGGCGATGTCTTTGCCCATCAGGGTGACGATAATTTTTGGTGCGCCTTCGCCAAACACCCGATTTTTTACGGTTACGGTTTTCATGCTTTTCCCTTTACGTCATCTTTTGCTACACAGGCCAATAACGCGGCGTGTCTTGGGCGTTAAAGCCCATCACTTTTTTGATGTGTTCCAGAGGAAACTCTTTACCGGCCCATAGCTTGAACTGCTCAGCCCCTTGCCATAGCAACATGCCGTAGCCATCAATGGTCTTGCAGCCTGCGTCCATGGCCATTTGCAGCAGTTTGGTGATGTGCGGGTTATATACGCACTCGGTGACCAACAGTTCTGGGCGCAGCATGGCTATGTCGCTTACCACACACTCGTTTTCCAGCGGCTTCATGCCGACTTTGGTGCCGTTGGTCAGAATATCGGCGTGAGCAATGGCGTCGGCGAAGGCTTTCTGGTTAGCCAAATCGTTGACGGTGATGGTGCAATCGGTGTTGTCATTGACACGTTTGGCGAACGCGAGAGCCTGTTCGTAAAATTCATCTTTACGGTTGAACAGTTTGATCTCTTTGATGCCTTCAATCGCTGCCTGGGCACCAATCGCCGTTGATGCACCGCCTGACCCGACCAAAACCATGGTTTTTCCCTGAATATCAAAACCACTTTCTTTGATGGCGCGAATATGCCCGGTACCATCGGTGTTATAACCACGCAAATACCCGTTGTCGTTAACAATGGTATTAATGGCACCGACTAACTTGGCGGCAGGTGTTAATTCATCCACATATTGACAAGCTAATTGTTTATTTGGCATAGAGACGCCGGTACCGCGCATTTTCAATGCCTTGAGGCCTTCAATGGCTTTGCTAAAGGTGGTGTTGTCCACTTCGAATGCCATATAGGTGAAAGGCAGACCCGCTTTTTCCAACGCTTTGTTTTGCATTTCCGGCGAGGGGCTGTGTCTGATGGGATAAGCCATTAATCCAATCAGTTCATATTTTGCGGTAACATCCATTCTAAACTCCTTACACAAGGGTAATAATAGGTCGTGCAGTTATTCAGGCAATAAGTGGGCGCTTATCGCGCAGACTGTCGATTGCCGTTCTGTTCAGGTTTTAATATCGATATTCAAATGGTTGTGGCGTTGTTATTGAAAAAACTCTCACCGAAACGTAAATCGCTTCGCGGAATTTTGAACACTTTGTAGTAGCGAATAAAAACAACGATGGCAGTAACAAAGGCCAACAGGGCGAAAGCGATATCCAGCAAAATAATGTGTTGCAGGCCGATTTTTGACAGATATCCGGTGATTAGCGGAATTAAGAAGTTAGCCAGGCCACCCATCATCATGTAAACGCTGGTGACTTTGGCTTTGCTTTTTGGGAAAAATTCTGACATCACGGAAACACCGAGTTGCAATATCCCGCCCGCGGCAGAAAAGCCAATAATAAAGGCGCCCACGTTACACACCAGCGGCGAGGGATAGAGATAAATAATCGTGGCTGTAATGACGGAAACTCCGGTGTTAAAAACATTGGCCCACACCGGACGCACCATGCTTTTTAACAGCAGGGCGAAAATAAAGACGCACACCAGTGAACCCATACTGTAATAAGAGATGGTTTTCAGCGCATCGGCTTCCGCCATACCGGCAAAGGCCATAGCATATTGGGGCATCCAGACTACAATAACGTAAAAAGTGGAAAACGCCGCAACGCCAAAAATGATAGAGGCAACCCCTTCCAACCAGGCGAGCGGCTTGCTGTTCATCTGCGGTAATTCTTTGGCGATGGCTGCATCCACCAATTGGCTGGGGAACTTGCTTTTCAGCAGCAGCAACGACACCAGTACAAAGAGAACACCGGGGATGATCATTGCATAGCCATACCAGATGTGACTGAGTAGCAGGTAGCTGACCAGCATCGGGTATAACATCTGGCCGAAGGAGATCATGGCTTTTAATAAAATGACGGCTGACCCTGATGTTTTGGGATAACACTCCATCAGCGCCGGATAGCCACCGGTATCCAGCGCTGCATTGGCAACGCCGACGCACACGGCCAGGCCGAAAGCGACAATCAGATTTGGGCTGGCGGGAATACCAAAGAAGAACAAAATATATAAACTGACACCAAGGAGGATGACAGAACGGCGGCCAAATTTATCTGAGATTACCCCAAAGAAGAGAATACTGACCAATCGGCCTAAGCCAATACCCGAAATCAGGTAAGCAATACCCGCATTGTCAGTGCCAAATTTTTCCGCAAGGGATGTCATATTTTGTGCCAGCGTGATAACGCTGACGCCATGTAAAAAATAACTGAGATAGATACCGACGACGGCTAATAAGAAGGGCGCATTGAAGGCCTTATTCTGGCTCATGCTTTTCTCCGCATTTTGTTAATGATTCTGCTTGTTGTTGATATTTTTCATAACCAGGGGTAGCGGTTTTCGTTTTTCCTGACATTTTTGTATTTCAATAATGAGCGGTGCTGCGTGAGATATGTTTTATTATCGCTATGTAATGTATTAAACGTGTACGATAATAAATACGTAATATGCCGTTTTAGTTTCCAACTTTATTGCTGTGCAATGTGAGAAACGCTGCGTAAGGGATGTTGATAAATTGTTTTTATTTCACAAATGACATACAACAAAATAATGGGGGGAAGCAGGTGTGAATCACAATGTGTTTGCAGTGATAATCTGTTTTGTGATCTGGTAGACAGTATTTCTTTCCCAATTTATCAGATGGCGTATATATGCTATAATACAGTGTCATTCCTGTCCGATTTATGTTTTTACTCTTTAACAATTGTGTTACGCAGTGAGTTTTTCTTTTGCAGACATGCGCACAGCTTATATTGCATAGCTCCGAAACAATGTTGCATTAGCCCGGTTTAACAGGCAGTCGCAACGGTAAAAGCGGGATATGCTGGCAATAGAATTCCACCGACATCACGGTGCGCAGGAATGCCGTGATATCCATGCCAAGAGGCCGGTCATGAATTTAAAACCGCTCCACTACTTTAAACGTCTGGCTGAAAAGCAGCATTACACCGAGGCCGCTTCAAGCCTCTTTATCACTCAGCCATCGCTTAGCCACGCCATTGCAGAACTTGAGAAAGAACTGGGTGTTATGCTGTTTGAAAAATCTGGCAGGAATGTGCGTATCACCCATGCGGGCAAGCTGTTTTTACCCTATGTGGAGAATGCGCTGCTGGAACTGGAAAATGGCCGCCTGGTGCTGCGTCAGATGTGTGGCCCACAGGATGACGTGATCAGTCTGGCATTTATCTACACCATGGGCGAAACCGTGGCACCGCGCCTGGTAGATCGTTTTGTCCACCTGCCCGGTAACGACAAGAAGCGCTTCTGCTTTTATCAGGGCACTACGTCATCGTTGGTGGAAGATCTGAAAGCGGATAAATACGATATGGCTATCTGTTCGTTGGTGGCGGATGAGGGCGAAATAGAGTTTCTGCCGCTGATAAGCCAGGAACTGGTGCTAGTGACCTCCTGCCAGCATCCGTTGGCGCAGCAAGGAAATGAGGAGGTTTCACTGGAAGAGGCTATTGCCTACCCGTTCATCTTGTTTTCACCAAAAAGCGGGCTGAGCCAATTTATCGATAAGAGATAAGATGTTTATGCAGAAAAAACTGATTCCGGAAATTGCTTGCTACGTTGAAGAAGATACGGCGATGGTGGGATTGGTCAGCGTCAACTATGGCATTGCCGTGATGCCGCGTATCAGCACGCTTTCTCGCTCTGATCTGCATGTGATGCGTATTCGCGATCCAGGCCCCACTCGCTATATCTATCTGGCTACCCGCAAAGACAAAATGCTGTCAGCCGCAGCGCAGGGGTTTAAAAAATTTGTTTTCACGGCCTGCCAGACCCTGCAATTTTAGCGTTTGACCCCTCTGTGCCAAAAGGCACAGAGGGTGTTTCTCAGGATTGGCGGCGCAGTGCGCCGTCAACGTGCGGTGCATCTTCTGTCAGAAGGTTGTCACGGGTTTTACGATTACGGTAGCCGATAAACAGCGCCAGTAGAAAGCCTACGGCAGCAACCCCGGTATCAAACCACATAATGCTGGCAATGCTGGTTTGCGAAAGTCTGGCGGTGATGAGGGGGATTGTGAAGGTGGCGATACTGCCTGCGCTGTAGTAAATAGCAGTGGCTTTGCCCTTGGCATGGGGAAATCGCACTGCCATCAGCGTCAGCCCGAGTTGCAGCACGCCCCCCGCTGCGGAGAAGCCAATCACGAAAGAAAACACGATAACGGTATTTGGGCTGGGATACAGGCACACACCAAGCAGCGCCACGAACGAAATAAAAGTGTAGAGCATCAGCAGCGATGTGGAACTGACGGTTTTTCGCACTAAAACGGCGGAGATCACCACACACAGCAGAGAACCGATAGTGTAGATACTGAGCAGTTTTATTGACTGGGTGTAGCTCATGCCCGCCACGAACTGGCCGTATTGTGCCAGCCATTGGCTGATAAGATAAAACGTCGCCATGGCGATGTAGCCATACAGCGTATAGCTGGTGAGGTCTACCAGAGAACAAGCGTATCGTGTGGCGGTGCGTACCACTGGGGTTTCAGCAGGTGGTTCTTCGCGTATCGGTTTCCCCGGATGTGCCGGAAAAGGATAGCGGAACAGGCAAATGCCGTTGAGCAGCATAATGCCTGCCGCGATGATAAATAACCAGCCAAACCACAAATCCGCCCATACCAACAGGCTGATGATCATGGGCAGAAGAAACTGTCCGCTAGAGACAAAGGCTTTGATTAAAATGTTGGCCGTGCTAGGGGAGGAGGGGAAGGCCTCCATCAACGACGGGTAGGTGCCGGAATCGAGGAAGCTGTTTGCCATCCCGGCGAGAAAGCCAAAGCGATAGGCAGCAGCAATGCTTTGTGAGCCGAGAATGCCAAAGAAAAAGCCGAGATAGCATATCATCCCCAGATACACGAACGGCTTACGCCCAAAACGATCGGAGAGCATGCCCGCCAGTAGCAGCAAACTCAGCCTGCCAATGCCCAGCGATGAAATGACGACCGAAACCCCTACTGCGTCGGTCTGCCACTGTTGTTCCAGGTGAGGCATGTTCAGGCTGATTGATATCACGCCCATGCCATGCACCAGATAGTTGAGATACAATCCGAAGGCGGTTGGTATATATTTGTTTTTCATAGTTAGCCTTGTGAGAAAAACACGCAGGTTAAAAAAGAAATCCTGTCGTTTTTCTGCCCCGATGCATAATACCGGCCTTACCCTGGTACCCTGCCGTTTAAAATTGGTATAACCTACAGATTTACAGCCGATTTTTAAGATGTTTTGATGCTAACAATCCCACCGAAAAATGAATAATTCCTTTTTTTATCAATTCATAGATTGTTTCTATCGACACACCAAATAAATGTTATTGATGTTAATATTCATGTTTAAAATCCGCTATGTCTTTCTATTCGCTCCATGAGAAAGAAACGAATATGTAACATTCCCCAGAATATTTTGCAGTAATTAATTTACACTGTGACTATTCGTAGAGCCCAGCAAAATAATAAAATGCCTGATCTGTGATTTATCTCTCAAGGTGAAACCGAGTGTGGTAAAAACACAGGGATCTCCTTGTCGTTTTTGCACATTATAACGGAACGCAGATAGCGTAAATTTGCTGTAACACTTCTGCTTTATCCTTATTGGCATCATTGGCATCAATAACGTAATGTGCACTTTCCAGATAAAGAGGATCACGCTCTTCAATAATTCCGGTAATCTCTTCGGTAATAGATAGACCAGTGAGCGATGGGCGCTGGCTTACCGCTGGGTTTGATTTTAGGCGCGCCACCACGGTTTCGGCAGAGGTGGCGAGATAAAACACAATGCCGTTATTTTTCATCTGGTGACGATTTTTTTCTGATATCACCATGCCGCCGCCGGTGGCAACCACCGCATCGCTCAGCATGACTTCTTTAAGAATTTGGCTTTCGATTTCGCGAAAACGTTCCCACCCTTGCTCATCAACGATTTGTGCAATGGTTTTATTGGTTTTTTTCTGCACGACATCGTCAGTGTCAATGAAGTGCCGATTTAACCGGGCTGCCAGCATTTTTCCAACGGTAGTTTTACCGGATGCGCGCGGACCGACCAAAATAATCGTGTGCGTCATTTATTATCCTTAACATAACCGTTCCAAATTGTGTGCGTAAAGTTCAGCGGCAACCGATTGATATATTTTCCACTCGATATAATCGCCTTCGGTATAAACAGCGAGTAAATCGGCATAGTCAGGGAAAAAACGCATGGTGTTATTTCCAATCCGGTTATTAATTTTTTCGATGATCGCATTGAGCCGTTGCTTACGTTTTTTATTCATTGCGGTTAATGTATCAACAATCTCAGCCGGAATGGGGTGTGTGCCGTTTTCCCATAAACGCCAGGCATCATTGTCAGCACCGTTTGCAATATAGGTGGCTGCTTCATCGATACTCATAAAAAAAGCTGACGCAAGGCTTGTAGCTCTAAATGGTTCATCCTATTACGGCTCCCAAATGCAACGAATTATCCTGTCAGTAAATAACATTATTGCTTATTTATCGGCTTGATTATTGTCACACTATTTTGTGCAATATTGTTTATTTACATTACCATGTTGGTTGGCTTGATCTTTGCATGGAAGTCGGTCATCGCTGTGAGATCGGCGTGCCCGATGAGAAGGCCTGTGCGAGAAGTAAGCTGATGGTAGCGAACCCTGAAACCTCCCTGCAATTTTTGATGACCTCGCGGCAGTGTGAACTGAATAGCTTGCGCTGCCTGCTGCAAAGCGGTGAGTTGGTCGGCAAGATCAGCCAACTGGTACATATGCTGCAACGAGAACATGGAACCTCAAACCTGTTTTTGTGCGCACAAGGGGGCGTTACACCTGATGAGTTGGCATTGCATGAGCAGGATGTCGGTCTGGCGGAAGCTCAGGTGATGGCTCATCTGTTGCAACTGGAACAACGCGCCGATCTGTTGCCGCAGGCGAGCCGTCTATTCAGCCGGGCAGCCAGTGTGGTCTACAGTCTCAGTTTGTTACCTGCATTGCGCCATAAGATAAAGCAGCGCAGTCTGGCGTAGCCAGACGTGATGACTGCATTCAACGACACCATTCGCCACCTGTTGGCGCTGGTTTTCGAAGTGTCTGATACCGCTGCGGAGCTGGGCATTGCGCGGGCATTGATTGCGATGTCCAGCTTTATGCAGGGAAAAGAATTTGCCGGGCAAGAGCGTGCGTTAGGCGCAACGGCCTTTGCAACGGGCGCGTTTACTCCCGAGCGCCAGCAGGCATTGCTGGATTTGATCGAACGGCAAGAATGTTGCTTCGATACCTTTGTCGATTTTGCCGATGACGAAAACAAAGTGCGCTGGCAGCAACTGGGCACCATTTGAACGCTTACGGCGTATTGCTTGCACACGCACTGCATCAGGCGCTCTGAGCGCAGGAGAAAGCATGCGTTGGTTTGCGCTGGCAACAGAGCGTATTGATGGCATGAAGCAACTGGAAGATGCACTGGAGCAGACGTTGATGGCATTGTGCCAGCAGCGTATTACCGCCGCAGAAGAAGCCTGTCGCGACCAGGCTGCCAGCGTTGAAAGTTTGCTTGAACAGCAGCAGAACCATACGCATGGTTATTCGGTGTTTATGCCGGGTGACGAGATGGCGGCATCACAAAATGCAACCCAGTGGATCAGCAGCGATGGCGTTTGTCCACAGTTGGGGCGCTCCTTGTTATCGCTGGTGCAGGCGCAATCACGCCGGTTACAGCTGTTGGACAGTGCGCTGACAGAAATGCGTGCTTCTTTAACCGAACGCAAGCAAATCGATCGTGCCAAAGGCATGTTGATGCAGCATCACGGCATGACGGAGGATGAAGCGTATAAAACGCTGCGTAGCCTGGCGATGAGTCAAAATAAAAAGCTGGTGGAGATTGCCACTGCTATGCTAGCGGTGGAGGATGTGTTCCAAAGCAATCCCTGACGCGGCCGAAACAGGCTTGATATGCACACTAATCGTGCGCGCGTTGCCAGATTAGAGTGCAATCCTGCGCGTTATTTCGCGGCCTGAATGCCGATCGTCCGATCGCTGACAATGTTCCTTCCGCTATCGTTCTGATTGTTATTTCCCTGCAAATTATCGTGTTAATTGTGCTTGGCTACACACTTTCATTGATTTTTATTGTGTTGCAATGATGTTGGTATAGTTGTTGCTTTATACATGCGTAGCGATGAGTCATTGCGAAACAACGGGTAGCGCAACGGGTTCATCCACTGAACATTATTAAGTGTTCCTCTTTTGCCAACGGCGGTAGCGGGGGAACACGGGCAAAGGCGTCCATCAGCATGCGTTCGCGCATGGCTTATGGACGCCTTTTTGTTTTTTACAGTCCTACCGGCTGTTGACGTAAGGGTCGCATTGATGAGTGAGACGAAAAACAACAAATCATTTTCCCGCCGCCAGTTTTTAGCGGGAAGTGCTGCACTTGGCGGAAGCTTTTTATTACCGGGGTTAATGAATAGCGTTTGGGCAGCCGGTTCTGACGCACCGGAGAAAACCACGATCCGCGTCGGTTTTATCCCTCTGACGGATTGCGCCTCGGTCGTCATTGCAGATGAAAAAGGCTTCGATAAGAAATACGGTATCAGCATTGTGCCCAGCAAAGAGGCGAGTTGGGCCGCCGTTAGCGGGCAGCGATCGTGCCAGATGTCTGGTTTATCGTACTCTGGACGATCTTGATGCCATCGCGGGCTGCGCCGTGCAATCGCACAGTGGGGTGGTTATAGGCGGAGGATTATTGGGGCTGGAAGCAGCCAATGCACTGCGACAACTGGGACTGGAAACGCATGTGGTGGAATTCGCGCCGCGTTTAATGGCTGTGCAACTGGATGACGGCGGTGCCGCGATGCTGCGGCGTAAAATTGAGGCATTAGGTGTGCAAGTGCATACCGGGAAAGCGACGCAGGCTATTGTGGATGGCTCAGCGGCGCGGCATCGCCTGTGTTTTGCCGATGGAAGTGAATTGGAGAGCGATCTGGTGCTGTTCTCCGCAGGCATTCGGCCTCGTGACCAACTGGCCCGCGACGCGGGGCTGGAGATCGGTGTGCGCGGCGGCATTGTGATTGACGATTTTGGGCAAACGTCTGACGCCAACATTTACGCCATTGGTGAATGCTCCTGCTGGCAACAGCAAGTGTTCGGGCTGGTCGCACCCGGCTACAAGATGGCACGTAGCGTGGCGGTCAGACTCGCCGGGCAGAACCAACCGTTTACCGGTGCCGATATGAGTACCAAATTGAAATTGCTCGGCGTCGAGGTGGCGTCTATCGGTTATGATCACGGGAAAACGGCCGGTAGCCAGCACTATCAATGGCACGATGGTCCGCGTGAAGTCTATAAAAGCATTGTGGTGTCGCAGGACGGCAAGCGCTTGCTGGGGGCGGTGTTGGTAGGTGACAGCAGTGACTACAGCACGCTGCTGCAAATGAAGCTCAACGACATGACGCTACCCACGCATCCAGAGACACCTTATTCTTCCCGCACATGAAGGCGCACCGGCGAATGGGGGTGGCCGCCTTGCCTGCAACGGCACAGATTTGCTCCTGCCATAATGTCAGCGGATATTTGCGCGGCAGTGGCGAGCGGTTGCCATGAGTTGGGCGCGATAAAAAGCTGCACCAAAGCGGGAACCGGCTGCGGTGGCTGCGTGCCACTGGTTAAACAGGTCATGGAGCACGAGCTGTTGCAGTCCGGGGTTGAGGTTAAAAAGGACATCTGCGAGCACTTTGCATATGACCGCCAGGCGTTCATCAACGACATTCGCACCTTTGATGACCTGATTGCCCACTATGGGCAAGGGCGTGGCTGCGAAATATGCAAACCGCTGGTGGGCTCGATACTCGCTTCCTGCTGGAACGACTATCTGCTGCAACCACAGCATCTGTCTTTGCAGGATACCAACGATCGTTTCTTTGCCAACATTCAGAAAGACGGCACCTACTCGGTGGTGCCGCGCATTCCTGCTGGAGAGATTACGCCCGAGGCGCTGATCGCCATTGGGCAGGTGGCGCAGCGTTATCAGCTCTACACCAAGATAACCGGCGGCCAGCGGGTCGATCTGTTCGGGGCCAGGGTCGAACAGTTGCCTGCCATCTGGCAGGAGCTGCTCGACGCCGGGTTTGAGACAGGTCACGCCTACGGCAAATCGCTGCGTACGGTGAAATCCTGTGTCGGATCAACCTGGTGCCGTTACGGTGTGCAGGATTCTACTGCACTGGCGATCCAGTTGGAGAACCGTTACAAAGGATTGCGGTGCGCCGCACAAGATTAAAATGGCTGTGTCCGGTTGTACGCGTGAATGTGCTGAGGCGCAGAGCAAAGACATTGGCGTTATTGCCACTGATAAGGGCTGGAATCTCTACGTATGCGGTAACGGCGGTATGAAGCCACGCCATGCGGATTTATTTGCCAGTGATTTGGATACTGAAATCTTGATCCGCTTTATTGATCGCTTGTTGATGTTTTACATCCGCACTGGCGATCGCCTGCAACGCACCAGTACCTGGATGGATAATCTTGAAGGCGGTATCGACTACCTGCGCGAGGTCGTCATTAATGACGTGCTGGGCGTAGCCGACACGTTGGAAAGTGACATGCAACGGGTGGTGGATAGTTATCAATGCGAATGGCGCACCATGCTGGAAAGTCCCGATCGCCTGGCACTGTTCCGTGGTTTTATCAATAGTGACACGCCAGATGAAGGCGTGGTGCAGGTTGTTGAGCGCGGGCAGCTTCGCCCGGCACTGCTCGATGCGCTGCCGATTAACATGGCCGAATCGGCTTTGACCACAGAAGGCTGGACTTGCGTCGGCACTGTGGCGGATATTCCGCCCAACGCAGGCATGGCGGCACGCGTAGGGGAACGGCAAATTGCCCTGTTTCACCTGGCGGGGCATGTACCACACATCTATGCGTTGGACAACCATGAACCGGGGAGCTCGGCAAACGTATTGTATCGCGGCATCGTTGGTGATGTTGACGGTGTGCCCGTTGTCATTTCGCCGCTCTATAAACGACGCATTCGGCTTGAAGATGGTATCAACCCTGATGATGACAGCTTGCGTGTTCGCGCTTGGCCGGTGAAGGTCGAACAGGGAAAAATCTGGGTGGCACATCGTGCGATGACACAGTTTTCGCCTGTCGCGGAGGCATCATGAACACCTGCCGTACCACGTGCCCCTACTGCGGCGTAGAGTGTGGTGTGCTGGCAGAGGTGACAGCCGAAGGGCAGGTCGCCATCAGCGGTGACAAAACGCACCCGGCGAATCTTGGCCGACTGTGCGTCAAAGGTGCGGTGCTGGGGGACACGCTCGATCTGGCAGGCCGTTTGCTTTGGCCGATGATCGACGGTAAACGCGTCGCCTGGGACAACGCGCTGGATACGGTAGCGAATGAGCTGCGCGCGATCATCGACCAATACGGTCCGCAGGCGGTGGCTTTCTATGGGTCAGGTCAACTGCTGACCGAAGATTACTATGTGGCAAACAAGCTGATGAAGGGATTTATCGGTAGCGCCAATATGGATACCAACTCTCGGCTGTGTATGGCATCGGCGGTGATTGGCTATAAACGCGCCTTTGGTGCGGATGCGGTTCCGTGCAGTTATGAGGATATCGAACAGGCGGACATGGTAGTGTTGGTGGGATCCAACACTACCTGGGCCCATCCAGTGGTGTATCAACGACTGTTACACGCTAAGCAACAGCGGCCAGCACTCCGTGTTGTCGTTATCGATCCACGTCGAACTGCAACCTGCGATATTGCCGATTTGCATTTGCCACTGCGTCCCGGCAGCGATGCGGGATTGTTTAACGGGTTATTGCGCTATCTGGCACAGCAAAAGCACCAAGGTCGTCTCGACCTGACCGATGTCGAGACGGCGTTAAGTCATGCGGAGAGCTGGACATCTGATAAGGTCGCCGATTTTTGCGCGTTGTCACAGCAAGACATTGCGTTGTTTTACCGCTGGTTCACCGACACTGACAACGTGGTGACGGTGTATTCGCAAGGGATCAACCAATCTTCCTCAGGCAGTGATAAATGCAATGCCATCATCAACACGCATCTTTTCAGAGGCAAGCTGGGTTATCCCGGCAGTGGCCCGTTTTCGATAACCGGTCAACCGAATGCGATGGGGGGGCGGGAAGTCGGCGGCCTTGCCAACCAACTGGCGGCCCACATGGGATTTACGCCGCAGGACATCGATCGTGTCGGGCGTTTTTGGGGCACCACCCGAGTGGCACAACACTCTGGGTTAAACGCTGTTCCGCTATTTCAGGCGATTGAACAGGGGCAGGTGAAAGCGGTATGGATTATGGGGACCAACCCGGTGGTCTCATTATCGGATGCCGATCGCGTACGGCGGGCGTTACAGCGCTGCCCGTTGGTGATCGTCTCTGATGTGATGCTCCATACCGACACCACGGCATGCGCGCGAGTGCTGCTTCCCGCATTAGCGTGGGGGGAAAAGGACGGAACAATTACTAATTCAGAGCGGCGTATTTCGCGCCAGCGGGCCTTTCTGCCTGTGCCCGGCGAGGCGTGCGCGGATTGGTGGATACTCACTCAGGTTGCTCAGCGCCTCGGTTTCACCGCCGCATTTCCCTATAGCCATCCGGCTCAGATTTTTCGCGAACATGCGGCGCTGTCCGGCTTTGAAAATCATGGCGCGCGTGCTTTTGATATCAGCGCGTTGGCGACATTGAGTGATGCTCAATGGCACGCGTTAACGCCTGTCCAATGGCCGGTGACAGCGGATGCGGCTCAAGGAACGGCGCGATTATTCAGTGATGGTCGTTGCTGGCATCCAGATAGGCGTGCGCGGTTGATCCCGATCGTACCTGTCCTGCCTGCTGCAGCTCCCGACCGCCAATATCCGTTGGTGCTCAATACCGGGCGTATTCGCGATCAGTGGCACACTATGACTCGAACGGGAAAAGTAGCGCGGTTGCTGCGCCACCTTTCTGAACCCTATTGTGAGATGCACCCGCAGGATGCTATTGACAACGGCATACACGCCGATGAGATTGTGCGATTGAGTTCGCTGTTGGCCAAGGCTCACTTGGACAGCGGGCAGCCGCGCGGTAGCGTTTTTGTCCCGATGCATTGGAATCAGCAGTTCAGCGGACAAGCGCGAGTTGGGAGCCTGATTGCGCCGGTGACCGATCCTCATTCAGGACAGCTGGAGAACAAACATGCGTGCATACGTGTACAGCCGTGGTCCGCACGCTGGTTTGGTGAGATTTTTCTGCTGGGGGAACAGGCTCCGCCTCGTTGTGGTTACTGGAGCAAAATAACGGCAATGGGTATCAGCCATTACCGCATAGCGGAACGTGAGCCTCTCGATGATGGCCGACAATGGCTGATGCGTGCTACGGCATCGATGGGGAAAGCATTTCAGGGGCTGACCTATCAGTGGGCACAGAGTGGCGATGGACTGTTCTATGCCGTTGGTTGGAAAGAACAGCAGGCCATGATTGCGTTTTATGCGCAACGTGAACCGCGGGTGCTAGAGAGTGCGGTGATCCATGCGGTTTTTTTGAATGACGAGGTGCCGCTTGCTGAGCGCAGCCGGATTTTACTGTCTGGCGGAGCCTGCACAGAACAGGACGCGACGGGGGCAACCGTATGCAGTTGCTTCGGGGTAGGAGAGCATGCGATTTTGCAGGCGATACGCGGTGGCTGCCAGACTGAGGCGGCACTGGGCGCTCAGCTCAAATGCGGCACCAACTGCAGTTCATGTATTCCTGAACTTAAAGCATTGATACGACAACACGGTGAAACCATCGCTTTGCGGCACGCTGGATAACGGGATAAAGATAATCTATGAGAAAAGTAACGAAAAACCACCCTGTTCTGGCAGGGGAGGCAGTTAACCCTAGCGATGTGTGGCTCGTTGGTGCCGGGCCTGGAGACGCAGAACTGTTAACGTTGAAAGCGTTGCGGGTGATCCAGCAGGCAGATGTTATTGTGCATGACCGGTTGGTTTCTGCGCAGATTATGGCGCTGATACCTGCCACTGCACTGTGTATTGACGTTGGCAAGTTCCGTGGTCGTCACCCACTGTCGCAAACCCAGATCAACCAACTGCTGGCGGAGTTGGCGCAAGCTCAGCAACGTGTGGTGCGGCTAAAGGGCGGTGATCCCTCCATTTTTGGGCGCGGCGGTGAAGAGATGGATTTCTTGCAGCAGCAAGGTATTCGCTGCTGTATTGTGCCGGGCATCACGGCCGCTACGGGCTGCGCCGCAGCGGTAGGGCTACCGTTAACACACCGCGACTGTGCCAAGTCTGTGCGCTTTATCACCGGGCACAGCCGAGAGGGGGAGGCTGAACTTGACTGGCCGATGTTGGCGCGAGGTGAACAGACGTTAGTGTTCTATATGGGATTAAGTCATGCCAATCGACTCTCTCAGCAACTCATCACGCATGGCATGGTCGGCACTACACCGTTAGCGATTATTGAACGTGGCACTCAGCCACAGCAACGGTTACTGACAGCAACGCTAGCGACATTGCCGAGACTACTGGCGCTGTATCAACCTCAGTCGCCAGGTTTACTGGTGGTGGGCGATGTTGTACGCTTTTGCCGCTATCCAGCATTGACGGTTGGCCAGGATGGCGACGTAAATGCTGCGTGGACACAGGAACATGTGCCGACTAAACAACCATCTTGCTGCTAAATGAAGCGAGAATTATAAATAATAGACTACCGTGGCGAGCTTTTGAGCGTTCAGTTTTATCCCAGCGACAAAGGGCTTGCCATCGGCGCGTAACCAGTCCATAATAGCGTCCATTCCTGAAACGGAAATGAAAAATTAGATTTTAATCAATGGGTTATAACTAAAAACTTGTTGATATGACCAGAGTTATCAGGTCAGCAGGCAAAATAAAGGCGCGTTGGCAGAGTGGTCATGCAGCGGATTGCAAATCCGCCTATCTCGGTTCGACTCCGGGACGCGCCTCCAATTTTCGCCCGGGTGGTGAAATCGGTAGACACAAGGGATTTAAAATCCCTCGGCGTACGCGCTGTGCGGGTTCAAGTCCCGCCCTGGGCACCATTGAATAAAATGAATTAAAATAAGCACTTATGTGCAATGTCATTAACCGCCGAGAGGCGGTTTTTTGTTATCTGAGATCTGCTTCTGCTAGTGGCAGCAAAATGGCAGCAGAGTGGCAGCGCCGTTTTTGTGTAGAACAAGCGCACTTAAACAGAGTAGGGCTTATTATTAAGTCACCATGAACAATTTCAAACAGCAAAAGCCCCGCAATTGATGATTGAGGGGCTTTTTGATTAAAGCGCTAAGTTCAGTTGATCCCGCCCGTAATGCGATGCTGGAAAAGCATCCTGGGGGATAAAGTCAGGCGGCAACGGTTCTTCCCGAGCGCGCTTTGAAACCCGGCGTTCTACGGTATTAAGCGTGGTAAAAGTCTCGCTGTATTCCAGATTTTGACACTGATGATACTGACGGATTGTCATGTCGCTTAGGCGGCGACTGGTACGGGTGCGGGCCACAGCGCCGCAAAACGGACAGGTAAACATAATGATCTCCCCCGCGGGAGTTGAACTCACTGTTATTCTATTCACTTTCTGCAATCCAGTCAGATATTTTCGCTTCCAGTTCCAGACGTGTGGTAAAGCCGCTACCGTCAATCACATGCTCCGCGCGTGAAATAATCCATTCCTGATTATCAATTTCTGCTTTAAAGCCGGCCACAGTAACGTGCATTTCCGGGTACAGGTCAGCGCGGCCGCGCGCCAGGGTGATAGAGAACTCGGCCGCACCCCGCTGAAGCTGTTGCCATTTTGCCGCTGTTGCGCGTTTGGCGGCGGTTTCATTTTGGTAGGTTTTACGCAGCACATACACGTTGCCGTCGGCCCCTTCCATGTATTCACCCTCACGGCTACTGCTTTTCTCCTTTTTCGGCTTGGCCTTGGTTCTGCGCCGTTTTACGCTGACTTTCTTTTTTTGCCAAAGTTGGGATCCAGCCAGTAGGCACGCACACCAGTATAGGCATCACGATCAGCAATACGAAAGCGGTGCCCGTCACCGCTGCTGCGGGTAATACTGGCTGAGGGCAGAGCCTTGCCTGATGCCGTTACCCCACCGCCAGGCAGAATAAATAACAATGCCCCATTTTTAACCGTGGCAATCGCGCCCAACATTTCAGCCATTCGGGTTAAAAACGACATGTTGCTTTCTTGTGTCTGGTCGGCGTGGTCGATCTCAATGTTCATCAGCATTTCGCTGATTTGCGCTTTCAACCCGTAGCGATGCGCGATAGCCGACGCCACACGTTCGACGGTAACATCGTGCCAGGACACCTCACGCTTCACGTTAAATTCGTCGCGAAAATCCGCGCTGCGGGCTGTGATGTTAAGCACATCCGGCGGACCTTCATGGGCGACTTCATCAACGGTATACAGCCCCTTGTAAATCAATGGCTCACCCAGCCAGCCTATGGACAGGGCAATCTCTGCGCCACGCGATGGCAGAGCAATCAGGCCATCAGTGTCATCTAGTGAGATCGTGAACTGGTCAGCATCAAACCCGCGATTATCGGTAAGTGAAAGTGACATTACACGAACGCTCAATTCTTTAAGCGATTTCCCGCCCAACGTCACGTTAAACGCCGGGACTTTTACCGCATCAGTAAGCGTGTTGTTGTAATCCGTGACCTTACTGCTCAACGTGTCTGCTAATCCTGAAAGTGTCATATCGCCCCCTTGTTTTGTCGCATGATTTCACGCGCGCGAGCGGGGAAAAATGGCTTTTTGTTGTCGCCAGTTTGTCAGACCGTAAAGGGCGTGAGTCGCGGTGAGACATGGGGGATTATCACCACGAACTCAATAACGTAATGGTGGTTAACATGTCAGAGACACGTTTCCACGGTGCACGCGTTCGCGAGAATACCGACCTCGTTACCGCGATCAATGACATTGATTTCAGTGTGATTGGCGTGGTGTGTATGGCGGATGACGAAAACCCGGACACCTTTCCCCTGAATACCCCCGTGCTACTGCCGCGGGTTAAAAGTGTACTTGGCAAGGCGGGTAAAACCGGCTCCCTGCACAAAACTCTGAAAGCCATTTCTGACCAGACCAGCCCCAAAGTCATTGTGGTGCGTGTCGCGGCAGCAACGGAAGACGGCGAAAAGACGCAATCTCAGTTAATTATGGGCGGCACGCTGGCTGACGGCAGCTATACCGGCATGTATGCCTTACTGACAGCGGAAGCAAAAGTTGACTATCGCCAGCGTGTACTGGCCGTTCCCGACTACGGCACCGAGGAAGTGACCGCGGCGCTATGCGGGATTGCTCAGAACCTGCGGGCATTCGTTTATGCCGGGTGCCATGGCTGCACGACAATGGCGGAGGCCATCGCCTATCGCGAGTTAATGCTGATTTGGCCGGACTTTATCGCCTATAACTCGTTGACCGGTGAGAATGGAACCTTCCCGGCCCCGGCGTATGCGTGCGGTTTACGCGCTGCCATCGATAACGATCAGGGCTGGCACAAGTCACTGCCAAACGTGCCAGTGAATAACGTGCTGGGGATTTCGCGTGATGTGTTCTGGTCACTTCAGGCGGAAGATAGCGACGCCAACGAACTGAACAGTAAAGAGATCACTACGCTGATCAAGCGCAACGGCTTTCGCTTCTGGGGCAACCGCACCACTGAAACCAGTGAATACATCTTTGAGGTGTATACCCGCACGGCGCAAATTCTTGCTGACAGCATTGCCGAGGCACAATTTGAAAGCGTGGATGAACCGCTTACCCCGGCCAACGTAAAAGACGTGGTTAGCGGTATTGCAGGCAAACTCAGTTCGCTTGTGACGAAAGGGCAACTGATTGGCGCGGATTGCTGGTTTGACATCGTGGACAACCCCACTCCGGGGCTGCGTCAGGGGCAAGTGCGCGTGCGCTACAAACTACACGCCAGTGCCACCGCTGGAAGATCTGACGCTGCACCAGACCTTCACGGATGAATACTTTGCCCTCCGCGTTTGCATCGCTGGGAGGTGAATAATGGCAATCCCGCATAAATTGCGCCTGTTCACCGCCTTTGTGAACGGCAATAACCAAATTGGCAAAGTGGTTTCTGTCACGCTGCCCAAACTGACCCGCAAGACGGAATATTTTCAGGGCGGCGGCATGATTGGCTCTGCGGCCGCCGATCTCGGTCTAGATTCTGGCGCACTGGACGCGTCAATGGTGGTCGGCGGTATGGTCAAGAAGCTGTTGCAGGAATACGGCGGCGGTATTGATGAAACCCGGTTGCGCTTTGCCGGTGAATATTACACCGACGGAGAAAGTCTGTTAGTGGAAGTCGAAATGCGCGGGCGTGTTACTGAAATTGACAGCGGTGAAGCCAAACAAGGCGATGACACCTCTGTTACCTATGCGCTGAAAAACACCTACTACAAGCTGTCGATTGACGATTAACCGATTATCGAAATTGATTGGCTGAACTTTATCTACAAGAAAGACGGCAAAAACATTTACCCGGATCGCATTACCTCTACGCTGGGCCTCGGTAGCTGATTAACTGCACTGATGGCGGTCAATCTGGCCGCCTGGAGAACTAAAGATGAGTAAGAAAAACGATAACGCCGTAACACTGATTACCCCCATTGCGCGAGGTGCTGAGACGATCACCTGCGTGGCTATTACCGACGAGATCAAACAGGCCGGTTCGCTGCGTGGCTTGCGTCTAGTTAACGTGCTGAATATGGATGCGGATTCAGTCACCACGCTGTTAACCCGTGTCACGTCTCCCAAACTGAAACTTGCCGAAATCAACACCATGGATACACGCGATTTTGTCAGACTGGCGGAGGCGTTAACGCCTTTTTTGGCACCTGGTGGAGCCTGGCGAATCGAACGAGGCGGAGACGGAGACAGAGTAACCCTGTTGCAGTTTGACCAGATTGATGATCTGGTCGCCGATATTGCCGTTGTTTTTAACTGGCCGCCTTCTGAACTCTTCAGCATGGATCTGGGTGAGGTGATAGCCTGGCGCGAGCGGGAGGCTATCCGCAGTGGAGCCAGTGACGATGAAAAGCCTTGATATCCGCTTTGCTTTCAGCGTGATAGACCGTTTAACCCGCCCGGTCAATGCCGCCCGCCAGGGTGCGGGCGGCCTGTCTGAATCCCTCAAAAAAACCCAGGCCGCCATTAACGATCTGGACAAACAGTCAAAACCTTTAACCGCCTGCGCGATAGCGTGCAAAAAACCTCGCGCCAGATTGACGAGGCGGGCCGTTCTCTGGAAGGGCTGAACAAGGCCCAGCGCAATGGCACCGTGCTGACTGACAAACAGCGCGAACACATGGCCGCCCTGGCGGCAAAAATGGAACGTCTTAACGCGACACGCGATCAGGAAATGGTCAAACTGCGTGCCAGTGCCCAGGCGTTGCGCGGGCATGGCGTATCGCTGGCAGGAAGCACTGCCACCATTCAAAGTGCTATCCGGCGCACTGAACAATACAACCAAACTTTAGAGCGAGAGCGGCTACAACTGGCCGCCGTAACGCAGGCACGCGCACGCTATGACCGCATGCAGCAAATCGCCGGAAAGCTGCGTAATAGTGGGACAGTTGCCATAGCCACCGCTACTGCCGGGATGTATGCCAGTACGCGGGTGCTAGCCCCACAGGTACAGGCAGAGGGTAGTGGTGCGGTGATTGCAGCGCAGAGTGGCGAGAACGCTGCCGCCGGTGGACGCTATACCCATCTCATTCAGGATCTCAACAGTAGCGGGGTCAGCCATAATCTAGAAATGGCGTCTGAGGCGCTGTCCATTGTACGCAGCGCACTAGGATACCTCGGTGATGTGGGTGATAACGAATTGTCACGTATCACGCGCAAAACACTGGACATGCAGAAGGTCTTTAAGACTGACCTTGCGGAAGGGATTCAGACCGCCGCAATCCTGATGAAAAATAAACTCGTCATCAGCAGTGATGAGGCATTCGATCTGATGACGACAGGCATGAAGAAAATGAGTGCTAGCATGCGCGGCGAGTTGCCAGAAATTCTTCATGAATATTCCACCCATTTTCGCAATATGGGTTTCACCGGTCGGGAAGCCATGTCGCTGCTGGTTGGCATGTCGCAGCAGGGTAAATTTGCCCTGGACAAAACCGGGGACGCGATCAAGGAGTTCAGCATCCGTGGCTCCGACATGTCGAAAAAGAGCGTCGAGGCCTACAAGCAAATCGGGCTGAGTGCCGACACCATGTCCTCTGCCATAGCCCGTGGCGGAGCGCCCGCGCGCACGGCTATGCAGAAAACCGCCAGGGGGCTGCTGGCCATTCGTGACCCGGCAGAGCGGGCAAATGCGGCGATCAGACTGTTCGGCACCCCAATAGAGGATTTATCCGTCGATCAAATCCCCGCGTTTCTGTTGGCGTTTGCGAACACGTCTGACCGTCTTGGCGACGTGCGTGGCAAAGCTGACCAAATGGGCGACACGCTTAGGGAACAACCTGTCAGGTGATCTTGATAAATTGGTCGGTGCGCTGTCCGGTTTGCGTACGGACGTATTTAGCGGGATCACGGATGGTTTGCGCGGTCTGACACAGACGGCGACGCAATGGGTTAATCAGTTGCGTGGATGGGTACAGGCTAATCCGGAACTAGCCCGTACACTGGTGATTGCGGGTGGCAGCGCACTAGCACTAACGGCGGCGATTGGTGCCACCTCGCTGGCTGCGGGCTTGTTGCTGGGCCCGCTTGCAAAACTGCAATTAGGCTTTACGTTACTGACCGGCATGCAAACAACGCGTACAGAGCTTGACCGCTATGGCAAGGCGAAAAAGATAGAGTTTTCACTGAGCTTTCAGCGATGCGATGAAGATTTGCGCGAGCGGCTACAATCCTCGTCATTCAGTGATTTGATGGAAAATGCACGTAGCAGCGCTAACTCTGCGATAAACACCCTGAAAGGGTTATTTTGATGGCCAACACAGTTAGTATTGACTGTGCGTTACGGCATGCATAGATAAAAATAACTGTACTCGATAAACAAAGCCCGCCGATAGTGGCGGGCTTTTGTGTGAGATAGATTATTTTTGTGGCACTGGTGGCCAGTCGATATCAGGAGCAGTACTGATGTCGATACGGTTCAACATCACACGATAGGTTTTCCATGCTGCTAGCGATAATTGCTCTTCATCTGTAGCAATGCCTAAATCAACTGCGTCAACTAAGGGCGAAATAGCCGCATTAGCCGAGATAAGTAACCTTGCTTTTTGTTGCTCAGCCGCCTGAACTATTTCCGATATTGAGGCGGGTGGCATTTTTCCCAACAGGGTAACCCGTCATTACCAGCAGCACGCACCATATTAAGGGGGGCCGCTTTTGCTGAGAACTCCGCGAAAACACACTCATCCCGTCAATACCATCATCGGGCCATGTTCCCGCAACTTGATAACGCTCTTTTAAATCAACAGGGTAAAAACTGTTTTTAGATGTGCTGTATACATATTGCATATCAATACCCTATAGCCGTCCAATAAATCAGGTTTCCCGTCAATTGCCCACATGCTGCCTTAAATTGACGGTTATCTAAAATATATGCAGAGGTCACCGAACCATCCCATGGCGCGCCGTTTTGACACAACGTGGCATTAATGACAAAACATTTATTCGGAAATGGAATAGGGAACGTTCCTGTGTTGTTTTCGTTCACTACCCCCCATTGCATGAGAAAACCACCAGGCAGCGGCTGAAAACCGTTTTCTGAAAGCAGTGATTCTCCAAAACCAAGGTTTTGTGGGGTCAAATTAATGTCAGCAGTACCATCAAAAGGCACACCGTTAATTTTCCGCGCGGTTGCCAGTTTTGTGGCTGTGGCTGCATTACCCGTGGTGTTCTGACTCCCTGTGGCATTCACACCGGGGAGATTGATATTGGCCGTCCCATCAAATGCTACGCCGCCAATGGTACGGGCTGTCGTACCGCTGTCCCTCCCGATGGTAATCGGCTATTTGCATTATCCATTGCCGCTTTCACCGCTTTGGGTGTAGCGGCCTGGGTTTCGCTGGCACTATCAGTCGCACTGCTCAGTTGCACAAAGCCTTTTGCCTCAAGCGTCGCGTCTGGATGTTTACGGCTTTTCTCATGGGTGGCGATGGCCTCATCCACATAGCCACTCGTTGCCAGCACGACCGTTGGATCAATTTTGAGTGATACCGTTTCTGTGCTGGATACAATCAAAATCATGCGCACGGTCTGAATGCGTCCGCTTCCTTCCTGCAACTGTGGCTTATAGGTTTCGGCACAGTTGGCAACCGCAATCAGATTCCCCTCGGCATCAAACAGGCCGATTTCACGGATCCAGAATCCCCCCTCATTTTCGGGGATCACCTGCTCGGCAATAATCTGATTGGTGTTGTCGGGATCGACACTCAGGCTATTGATGGCCGCGCGGCGTTTCTCGTTAATCAGCCTGGTCTGTGCCGGGTTCGGCGTCGGCAGTGCGCCGCCGCCATCGCCCACGGCCATCTGGGTGATATCCAGACGTGAACCGAGTGCCGTCGCGTTTGCCAGCTTGGCCGCGCCAATATTGGTTAACAGGGCAAAAAATTTTATACTCATACGGTTACGCTCATCGTATCAATCAAGTGAATGCCTGCGCCGGTACTGTCCGGCGAAATCACGGTGATGGTCTCAGGGAAATAGGGGTATACGGTCAAATCATCGCCGCCGTAGACGCTGGCAGCGACATAGGCCGCGCCTTGCGTATCCAGCGTGATATTAAGCCCCAGTAAGTGACGGCTAAGCGGCTTGGCGTCAGCAATCAGCCGCTCAATCTCTAAAAAGGTTTCTTCGGTAATGCCGCTGTCTTGCACGCCGATATCAAGGTGAAAGGTTCCCGGCACGCCCACCATTCGATCACGCGCAGCAAGTAACCAAACGGCTCAACCACCCGGTGCAGCGCGGCAATGGTGCCTTTCTGGCGGTGTATCAACCAGGCAGATTTAATCACCTGGCGCTTGGTTTGCTCTGACCAGCGTTTATCCCAGCGGTCAACGGACAGCGCCCAGGCCAGAAAGGGCAGCAGGTCTACCGGGCATTTTTCCGCATCCCACAGGGTATTCAGATCAACCGCCATCTCGGTCAGGATTTGGCTGGCCGCCGCAACATTGCGCATAAAGTCACTGGCAGACGGGGGTAACAGGTCGTTATTCATCCATACCCCCTTCCAACAGGGTGAAACCCGTGCAAGACGCCGCCTGAGTGTCACCGATCACAATGTCCTGTGCGGGTTCAATGATTTCAACGCGCTGAACACCTTGCACATGCAAGGCGGCCATAATGGCCGAACGAGCCACATCACGCCCAATCTTGCCCTGATTGCCGATCCAGTTGCGCAGTGAATCCTGTGCGGCCTTGGTGATGGGCTCTGATTCCGGGCCGGGGTAGAGGTAGAGCCGCGCGTTTATCGCGTAACTGACGATCTCCGCGCTCTGCACCGTCAGCCTGTCAGCCACCGGGCGTTTATCTTCCGCAGAGAGTGCCGCGTTGACCTGAGTTAACAACGTTTCCGAAGCGGTGCCATCCCCTTCAGTCGAAAGTACCGATACCACTACCGTGGCCGGTGATGGGCTAATCGCTTTGGCGTCAGCCACCTGGCCGCTGGCACTCCTGGCAAAATATTCATAGGCACCCGTCGGGCCCGCCACGCTTAACCCTTCAAAGGCAGACTGCGCACGCAGACGGAATGCGCTGTCGCTTTCCACCACCGCGTCTGCGGTATCTCTGTTGCTTCTGTGATGGTGAGGCGCTGAGTGTTGAGATTCACGGCCAGATTATCCAGATCTGACGCTACAGCATGGCTGAGCATGCACGCGGCGGCCCCTTCGTTAATCCGCTGGCGTAACATCATTTCGCGATAGGCAATGACCTGAGCGATCACGTTTAACGGCTCGGATTCCAGTTCAAGCGCCGCCGCTGTGCTCAATGTTGCCGCGCATTTCTCCGCCTTTTTGCACTTCCAGCGTGCCTGTCGTCAGCTTGTTAGTACAAATCACTTCCGGCGTATCCAGTGTGATACGGGTTTCAGCACTAACCCGTGCGGTTTTCATGCCGACGGCTTCCAGCGCACCGGCGGCAGCGTCATAGCGTAAAGAGGGCGCCGTCCGGGGCGGTAATCACCATCTCTTGCGGAGTGCTACCCGGCGCGGGATTATCGTCGCTGTAGAGGCTGCCGATAATGACAGCGGTTTCCAGGTTGCCACCGAGACAGCCTAACCAGACTTGCTCCCCCACCACAGGCGGGATCTAGACCTTGAACGCACCGGCGCGTTGGGTATTCCAGCGCAACCAGTCGGTGACCAATTCCCCGCTTCTGACGCGCACGCGCCAGGTTATCGGGTTTACTTCAGCCACCACGCCAACGCGCAAAATATTCGCCAGCAGGCGCATCAATTCGGCACTCATGTGGCAACGCCCGTCCCATTGCTATCAGCGCGCATCTTGAGAAAGCGATAGCCGCGTAACTTCTGGAACATGGGGGATTTTTTGCCCGTTGTTTGTCGTACTGACCGCATATTGATTTCGATATAGCGTTCAATGTCGCTACGGTAGAAGGTGCGAATATCATTGCGGTCAGTATCAAACCCGGTCAGGGTACGGCCATATTTGCCACGCGCGCCGTGCCAGTTTTTCAGGTGACGAACCTGTCCTTCCCAGACAAACGAAATCCCTTGCTGGGCACGTAGCACCTTGCGGCGGCGAGCGGGATAGGCGGAGCCGTCCGGGTTTTGTTGCGCCTTGATGCGCTGTTGCTGGCTGCGGCGAAGCGCCTGGCCTATCTGGCGCGCCGTTCTTTGACGGCCAGCGGCGGACACCCCCGAGAGAATGTCATCAAAGACGGCATCCAGTGCGTGAAAGCGATTGTCTGTCATACCGGATCGCTCCAGGTCACATCCTGAAGTACCGCATCCCACTCACCGCCAACAAGTCTCGGACGTGGTTCAGGCAAATGCTCCGCCTTTAAGGTGCCATCAGCGGCGCGCACCACTTTTACCCGCTTGCGCACCGGGATTTCAAAGAGAATGTCTGTGCTGTCGTCGTTGTTGATGAGCGTCGTGAATTTCACATCGCGGTTTTTTTCCGGGTTAAGCAGCAAATCAGGCTGGTTGTGCCACAGCCAAGCCATCAGCGGCAAAACAAAATCGTCAATATCGCCGGTGAAATTCATCACAAACAGCACCAGTGAGTAGCGATAGGCGAATGACGGTGTTTCGCCCGTGGTTTCAATGCCACCCTCTTCGACAAAGACGGTAAACCCTTCAGGATTGGCACGGCACCAGGTGTTAGCCGTGGTCAGCGCATCGCGCAGTGAATCAATTTTCAGCATGGCTTTCTCCTATTGGGCGCTTTGTGCGGCGGCGTTGATACGTTGCAAGCGGCGCAGATACAGATCGCTGATCGCGGCTTTATCGTCGTTGCAGGTGTCCAGCGCGTCACGCAACTGATCACTCCACAGCGCGATCCCGCCCCAGGTCACTGGCGTGCGCAGTGCTGGCGTCGGCGTCGGGTTTGTCAGACTTTCCGGTATCGGCTCCGCCACGATGCTGATCGCTGGGGAGTGCGGCACGTTTTTGCAGGCTGTCACTGACAGCAGCAGGCACAACAGTGTTAGCACATGCATCGGCTTGCATATCAGCACGCATCTTTTCACGGCGTTCCTCCCCTTGTGCATTGCGTTGTTGGTCACGGGTTCGTATCTCGGCCAGCATCTTTTGCGTGTCCGTATTCAGTGCCCGTACTTCTGCCAATACTTCCCGTTGCTGGTTAGCGCTGGTCGTCAACGCCTCACGGGTGGCGCTATCAATACCGCGCTGGTACGTCTGCCACAGCAAACCCGCAACGGCCAATGCCAGCAACACGGCAAGCGTGGCAACCAGCTTCATGGCGTCGTGCTCACATCACACAGGCACCAGGCTTTAAAGTCGGGCCTGTGGAACGCTTGCCACCGCTGTTAACGAAGTCGGTTAACCGGCCACACATTACCCCCCACTCATGCGCCTGCGCATGCTTCCAAATTGTGGTGCGCTGCTTGCTGCCTTGCGCGTTGGTAAACCACATCAGACCGGTACACCCCACGTTAAACGCCGTATCGGTCATCGCATCAAAGGGGGATTGAGGCATCGCTTGCCCCTCAAAATTGCTGTTGATGCAGTTTTCTGCCCGCTGCATATCGTTCATCCAGCGCCGTGCAATCTCCTCGTTGCTGTACTCGCGTTTTTGCACATTGCCGGTAGAGCCAATCCCCACCGTCAGCACGCCTGCCGGGCAGTAATAGGCCGACTGGCGGCAATCCTCCCAACGGGCGGTTTTTTGCTGCGCCTCCGGCGAGGTGCGTAACGAGCCAGGGGCGGGGGAGGCACCAAGCACAACGATCAGGGCGATAGAGCAACGCTTAATGACGGCTTTCATCGTCAACGTCTCCCTGATGCAAAATGGCAACGGCACGACGCTCAGATTCCGTCATGGCACGGTGTTCGGCCTGGCGTAATATCTGCTCAATCAGGTCATTGCGGCGGCTTTGTGCTCGCTCGATACGACGCCGGAACAGCCAGGCGCGCCAGGCGGTGACCACGCCAACAATCAGACCGGCTAGCGCCACTTTTTCACTGACGGTCATCACGCCAATGCCGGTTACCATGGCTGACATGGCGAACGTCACCCAATCATTAAGGCGCTGCAAATCACTTAATCCCATAACTGCACCGTTTCCTGTTCTGCTTTACGGGTAATTTCCGGTAACTCCACGGCCTGACCGGCGTTAAGGAATATCTGTCGGCTCAGGCCCGGATTTGCGGCGATCACCTGCTCGGTAACCCCCCCTGTGACGTGCCATAATGGCGGTAACACAGCAAGTCCACCGTATCGCCCTGAAGTGCGTTAACGATCATCAGCACAACTCGGCAAAAAGGCGTTGTGCGTCACGGATATCGGCAATGCTCCAGCGCGCATCACGCCACAGATCGTCAACCTGTTTCTCGAATGTGTCTGTTTCCTTGCCGCCTTTGGGCGTGCTATCCACATCGCGATGACGCTCCAGCAATGCCGCGTGACTGAGGGCATAAACCGCGCTCTTGTAGCGGTATACCTTCGCTTTCGTTATTGACCAGACGCACGGGCACGGATTGCAACGTGCGATAACCGGCGGATTCCTGCGCTTGCTGCCAGTCAGCCAACTGATCGGTGACGTGTATCACGGCTTCCGTGGCAGCATGCATCAGGCGCGTGGAGGTAATACCGCCCGTAATACGAACCGCAAGACGCAATTCACGCAGCAAGACAAGCGGCCAGAAATCACCGGCGCTCACGCTTGCCTCGCCATCGTCAATATCTGCCACGTCACTGCCAGCAGGGGTAACGCGCTTGGTTGCTACCAGGCTCATGATCAGATCTCCCAAAAGTCAGGCGGTGGGCGCGCGGTCAAAAGACCGTAACGGGCAGATCACCACGTGCGCCGCCTGTCGGACGGGGCCGAAGTCGTTAATTCTGTTTGGTGGTTTTACGGGGCCGGGGTGTTTTTCCCGTTCCCGTTTTGCGCGTACCTTTACGCGCCGTGGTGCGTTTGGCCGCCGGAGTGGGCGCGCTGACCTTCGCCGTGTTTTCACTTGCTGCCGTTGGCGGTACGCCGGAGGCATCAACGGTATCTGTTACCGCTGCGCCTTCCTGGCCTGCGCCATCCTCTGCCGTTTCATCCACCGCCGTTTGGTTACTGGCTGGCATCAGCTTCTTTAGCTCACGCGCCAGCGCGGCAATCTCTTTTTTCACACCGGCGTTAGGGTTGAGGCTGATAGCTTCACGGAACAGTTTCAGCGCTTCGCCTTTGGTTTCGGCATCGCAGGTTGCGCGCCGAGAGAACGCACGGGCTTTGCACAGTTTGGCGCGCACTTCATCAGGCATATCCTTTCCGGCAACAATCTCCGCTACCTCATCCAGCATCGCGGTATAACCGGACAGATCGGCCTCTGCGTCAGTGGTTGCCAGCGTCAGCACAGGGTTGCTTACTTCCTCAGCCAGTACCGTTACCGCATCGCGGCGGAACTTGTCGGCAGGCAAAGACAGGCCATGTTTAACGACATAGAGCCCCAGCTTCAGCGCAAGCGCGCTGTCCTGGCAGTCAATCGCCCATACCATCAACGTGGCGATCACTTCATCCTGACGCCCACTGTCACCCTCGATAGTGCCGTCAATCCAGCCCTCATAGGCGGGCAACATGGCCTTTTTCATGTCGGCTTTGGTGACGTCCGACTGCACTCGGCTTAGTGGAGCCATATCAAGGCGTAGGCGGTGCAGGATCTCTTCATGGGCCGTGCGCGCGATGTCGGATTGCTCATCAACCTGCCCGCGCCGCTCGGCCATTACCCGCTGAAAATGTCGCTGTGCTGGTGTCAGCATTGCGTAATCTCCCGTTAGGGCGGGGTTCCCCCGCTGTGCTGTTACTCGCCGCCGTTTTGTGCTTGCGCCTGCGCAAACTGAATGCCGTCGATAAATGCCGTCTTGCCGTAATCCTCCACCACAAAGTCGTCGTTAGAGGATTGATAGGTCGCAATGAGGTTGTACTGCGGCTCTTCAATCATGCTGCGGCGCAGTCCACCCAACTGGTAGTAAAGCGACAGGTTTTTGAAGGAGGTAATTAACACTCCATCCGACGGGAAATAGGGAGCGAAGAAGGTCGGCAATCCGCCAACGCGTTCCTGACTGACAATCAACTGGCCGGCCAGCAATTCCGTACTGGGATTGCTTTGGCTTAGCGCGTTAAGTTTGGGGAAGTTGCTTGCGGTCAGCAGGCCGGACGCCATGATGACAACCAGATCAGGCGCCTTGCGGTGCCAGGGATCCAGCAGGCTGTTTTTGGCATCATAAACGGCGGTATCAAGATTGCCGTAGGTGCCTTTGGCAATCACTTTGTTATCTTCATTACGCGAGGTGAGCGTGACGTCTTTGATAATGCGATGGGATGCTTCATTGCGGATTTTTTGCAGCCAACCGACGCCGCAATCCTGCAATAACGGATTGGCCGCACGATCAGATTTTTCGGCATAGAGGGTGCCGTTAAAACCGATCATGATGCGGTTAAGACTAATTTGCTGCGCATTCGCCTGACTGATTATCGTCTGAAAATTAGACTGCTGTGACCAGGCATCAAGCTGGGCATAACCGAGTGCCGAATCATAGTTAACTTTGCGGCAATGGTAATCGCTCGGTTCTTTGGAATGATTATCTGCCGGATTGCGGCGTGAAGTGCCGTCGCTGCTATTGTTGGTGTTAGTAATGGGCCCTTTGCTGCCGATCAGGATTTTTTGCCCTTCCTGGTCGTTGACGCCAAACACGTTAATTTTTTTTCAGAAACTCATCACTTTCCTGTGATGCCTTTTCCAACGCTGTTGCTCCGACGGTTCAACACTGAAGGTTGCCGCAAGATCACCAGGTTGCACACCGTTAAGCTGTGCCTGACGGGCGCGGTACTCGTTGTAAAGTTTACGGGTGTTATTTTGCATGTTCGCTTTTCTCGCTTAACGGGGCTTAAAAATCAGCCAACTGTGTGCCGCTGGTTGCTCCGGGGGCCGCTGGGCGTTGGGTGTAACTGTTATCCTGCGTAGCCAGCGTTTGCCTGAGTGCGGCCAGTTCGGTATTCAGCTTCTGAATGGTCTGGCCGTCCGTGCTGGCGCTGTGCCGTCAGATCGTTGAACTTATCCAGCAGGTCAGCATGGGATTGCGCGACGTTCTCCACCGCTTCACGTACCTGGATGAATTGTTCGCTGTCTGATTTGCGGCCCTTGCCAATGATCCCCATCACGCGAGAAAACCACTGTTTCCCCTCATCGCTGTTTTGGGTGGCAAGTTCAATGATTTCAGCCTCGATAGCGTCAGAAAACAGCGGCGTTTCGCCTTGCTGATTGTTGAATGCCTGGATTTGTGCACGTTGCTGGCTGGCAAACTTGAGGCGCTCAGTGCCGAGGCTGGCCAGGGTGTCTGTCATGGCGAGCCCCACAACATACGCCTTGCCGTTGAGCGCAAACTGAGGATGCAATTCAATACTGGAATACACCTTCTTGCCTTCATCGGTCAGTTGCTTCATGCGCGGTGTCAGTTCGATTTCCGCATAGAGTGCGGTGCGCCCGGCAAGCGGCCCTTCGGTAATATCTTCCGTGCTTAACGCGGTCACATCCCCCATCGCGCCAAATTCGCTACCGGGCAGCGGTGAAAGGTAGTGTTCAACGTTGACGCGTGCGCCATACACATCAGTGCGGTAACTGGCGGCCGCGTCGCGCAAGTGCTCGGGGCTGATTTCGCGCCCGTCAACGGTCGAGCCGGAGACAGCGACCCGGAATTTTTTACGGGCGGGTTTGGTTGTTGCGCTCATGCCTGTTTGTCCTGTCATGTGGTGTCAGTGGCATCATGATGGCAGAGCGTAACTTGCTGTCTTAACGCGGTTTTGTTGTCAGAGGCGCACCAGACCCGAAAGGCAGCGCAGACAGGATCGCGCGCGCGGTAATCCTCCCGGCAAAGGGGGAAAGCGCATGATCCAGGACGCGTTTGTAAGGAAAAGAGCAAAGCAACTTTACTGGCAGGGTTACCCACCGGCGGAAATCTCACGCCTGATGGGTATCAATCAAAATACGGTGTATGCCTGGAAGAAACGTGACGAATGGGACGAGACGCCGACGATCCAGCGCGTCAGTCAATCCATTGATACGCGTCTGTGCCAGCTTGCGCAAAAACCGAATAAGACCGGCGACCTGAAAGAAATGGACGCCTTGACGCGGCAGTTGAAAAAGCTCAACGACGGCTAGCCAGCAGAAGCCGCAGGCGGCAGGAAACCGCGCCAGTGCAAAGCCAAGAACCACTTTACGGAAGCGCAGATCGCCGCATTACGTGAAAAAATCCTCGGTTCACTGGCCTGGCATCAAACGGGTTGGTATGCAGAGCGTGCACGCCGTAACCGTATGATCCTGAAGTCGCGCCAGATTGGGGCGACCTGGTATTTTGCCCGTGAAGCCCTGTTGCAAGCGCTGCGTGATGATGTGAAATATGGCTATTCAGCGCAATCAAATTTTTTTGTCGGCGTCGCGCCGTCAGGCGCACCAGTTCCGGGGCTTTATTCAGCAGGTGGCGCAAGAGGTCGATATTGAATTAAAAGGCGGCGATAAAATTGTGCTGAGTAATGGTGCAGAGCTGCATTTTCTCGGCACATCAGCCGCTACCGTACAGTCTTATACCGGCAACCTGTTCTTTGATGAGTTCTTTTGGACAAGCAACTTTGCCAACCTGCGCAAAGTCGCCGGGGCCATGGCAACCCTGAAAAAGGGCTCACCCGTACCTATTTCTCTACGCCATCCAGTGAAACCCATGAAGCGTACCCGTTCTGGACGGGCGCGCGCTGGAACGAAAAGCGCAGCAAGGCGCAGAAAATTGATTTTGATGTGTCATGGAAAACGCTTAACAGCGGCTTGCTGTGCCCGGATAAAACCTGGCGTCAGATCGTCACCTTGCAAGACGCTATCGATCACGGATGGGAATACACCGACCTTGAAGAAATCAAGGATGAGAACAGCCCGGACGAATATCAAAACCTTTGTTGCTGCGAGTTTGTGCGTGACGGGGAGAGCGCCTTTAATCTTAATTTGCTGTTCAGTTGCGGCGCCGACGGTTACGATGAATGGTTCGACTGGAAGCCGTTTGCTTCTCGCCCCATGGCCGATCGCGGTGTGTGGATTGGCTATGACGCCAACGGCAGCAGCGGTAACGGCGACAGCGGTGCCATTTCGGTGAACGTTCCGCCACTCGTGGCCGGGGGGGAAATTCCGCACCATCGAAACCCAGCAGATACGCGGGCTTGAGTTTGAAGAACAGGCCAAAGTGATCGAAGCGTTGACTTTCAAATACAACGTACAGCACATCGCGATTGACGGCACCGGCATAGGGGAAGCGGTCTATCGGTTGGTGAAAAAATTCTTTCCGGCCGCCGTGTGTTACCTGATGTCGGTATCTTCCAAGCGCGCCCTGGTGTTGAAAATGTTGCAGGTGATCCGAGCGGGCCGCTGGGAGTATGACCGCAGCGAACAAGCCCTTATCAAAGCCTTTAACACCGTGCGCCGTGTTAAAACCCCCGGCGGCATTATTACCTATGACTCAGACCGCATGCGCGGTTCAAATCACGGCGATCTGGCCTGGGCCACCATGCTGGCCATCATCAATGAGCCGCTCGGCCAGGAACAAGGTGGCGGCGGTTTTGCTATGGAGTTCTGATGAGCAAGAAACAGCACTACACACGGATGGCCAACACAGCCACTTCCAACACTGCAACGCAACCGGATGTTGCTACCGCACTAAAAAACGAACCCGGTTTAAGCGCGTTCACGTTCGACGGCCCTTATCCGGTGCGCGACAGTTATGATCTGCTGGACAATATGTATTGCGCGGATAACGGGCGCTACTACGAAACCCCAATTGACTGGTATGGGCTGGCGCGTTCATTCGGTAGCGCGTCATGGCATCAGTCAGCACTCTATTTCAAACGCAATGCACTGATCGGGTGTTTTATTCCGCACCCGTTATTATCGCGGCAGGAGTTCTCCGCCTTTGTGCTGGACTGGTTCGTGTTTGGCAATGGCTACCTTGAGCGCAGAACAAACCGCCTCGGCGGTGTGCTGTCATTGCGCCATGTCCCGGCCAAGTACACCCGGCGCGGGAGTGACCTGGAAACCTATTGGTTTATCCGTCAGTGGAAAGACGAACACCAGTTTGATACCGGCAGCGTGTACCATGTGATCAACCCCGATATTCACCAGGAGATCTACGGTATGCCGGAGTACATCGGGGCCATGCTGTCAGCCAGCCTGTCACACTCCGCCGACATGTTCCGCAAACTCTACTACGACAACGGATCGCATGCCGGGTGCATTATCTACATCGGTGAGGCGCAGGTTGATGAAAAGAGCATGGAGAACGTGAAAAAGACTCTGACGGAAGCGCGCGGCAAAGGGGTATTTGCTGTTGCACGCGCCAGGCGGGGGCGAGAAGGGGGTGCAAATCATCCCGTTCAGCCAGATATCTGCCAAGGATGAGTTTTTAAATATCAAATCTGTTACCCGCGACGATATCCTTGCCGCGCACCGTGTACCGCCGCAACTGATGGGCGCCATGCCGGAGGGCAATGGCTCATTCGGTGACGTTGAGAAAGCCGCGCGCGTGTTTGCCATCAACGAACTGATGCCCGTCATGGAAGAGCTTAAGCATATTAATGACTGGCTGGGATCCGCTTCAACCCTTACGCCTTGCTGAAAGCCGAATAGCCATCCACTTCGCCGCCGCGTCCTGCGGCGGTTTTTCTTCAAAAGTATTCATGCCACCGATCACGCAATCCCGTTGAAGCACCCGGCATTTCACCCACAGAATACCCGCACACAAACGCGCTTCAACGCCATGCTGTGAGGCGATGGCGTTCGCCTGCGAACGGCCTTGCCAAACGCATGACAACCACGCAGAACGGCAGAAATCGGGCGACATTTTGATGAATCAAGCCGACCCCTACCTACCCCCTTCGCGGGGGCTTTTCCCCCGTCACCTGCGCGCAGCAAACCTGCGTGTTTTTGTGCACTTGCAGATCCCAACCAAAACGGCACGGGGACAGGGTGGAAAGGGTAAAAATAGCATCAACATATTTGTGCAAAATTGTGCAGCATTGTGCAACGCGCATTGAGGGAAAAGAAAGCCCGACAAGCGGGCTTACAGATGTGATAGAAACAGTTTATCGGATAGAGGAAATGCGTTCTATCGCTGCCTGTGCGAGAAAGCCCGAGCGGCTTTTAAATTCGGGGTTACTCGCCACACAGCGATCGATACGGTCAATCAGGGATTTGGGTAAGGTGACGTTAATTTTTTCTGCGCCGCCCATCAGTCGCGTAACGTCAATATCGACTACAGCCCAGGTATAACCGGAGTATTCCGCCGTTTTCGCCAACTCCCCCACAGACGATACGGCGGGTATATCCTGGCCCATTTCGATCAACAATTCGATATGTCCGGTTATCGCTTCTTTGACATTCGCGATTGCCTCATCAAGTGTATCACCGGCAGAAAAACACCCCGGCAGATCCGGCACTGTCACGCCGTATGCATGAGTATCATCGCCCGCTTCGATTGCCACTGGATAAAACATAATTCATCCTCTTCAAGTGGCGGGGATTAAATCCCCGCTTGTTTCCTGATACTTTTTACCGTGCCTATCGGTAAATCCTTCTTAGGGTGTGGGATTGTCACTAATCCCGGTTTGTCAGGGTGTGTGAAATGGTGATGACTTCCGTTAACTCTTACCAGTTCCCACCCGTCGGCTTTGATTTCTGCTATTAACGTCCGTCTGTCCATCCTTTTACCCTGTCGCCATCCAATGAAATAATAATAACCCCAATAACCCCAAATTGCAACCTTTTTAGAGTTATTGGAGTTATTTTTTTATTTGGAATCTACTTCGCTTAATGCCGTCATGATTGCCAACCTTCCAGCAGGCGGTAACGCGGCATATTTAGATTTCCACCGCTCCGCTTTGCGTTTGATACGCTGCCGATCGATGTAGTCTTTACCCGCAAAAGCCGCGCTGTACGCTGCGTTGTCTGGGTAATTCATCCATAGCTTTTCTGTGCGG
Source organism: Symbiopectobacterium sp. (assembly GCF_047692315.1). Classification (GTDB taxonomy): domain Bacteria; phylum Pseudomonadota; class Gammaproteobacteria; order Enterobacterales; family Enterobacteriaceae; genus Symbiopectobacterium. The sequence goes on from NZ_JBLLJS010000023.1 coordinate 56,115, forward strand.
CGGCCCGCCGCGAGTCATTACCTGAAAGGTAATAGAGCGCCAATCGGACAGCAGTTCATCATAAAGTGCAGAGGGATAGCCGGAGATCATCACGCTGGCCGGGACACGGCGCAGCGCGGCAATTAGTATTCGGTGATCATCTTCGGTGTATTCGTAACGGTAGCGGTTCCGACTGGTGCGCGTTTCGGGCAGATAGGGCGGATCGGCGTAAATCAATACCCGGCCCATGCGGGAAAAGTCGAGCAGGCGCAGGTATTCCACGGCATCGCCGCCTATCAAGCTGACGTGCTGCAACTGGCCCGCCCCGATAGAATGCCCGATAGCGAAATTTCTCAATGCCTCTTCGTCGATATCGATCCCGACGTTCCGCCGCATCACCGCTCCGCCACCTAAGTGCGTTTCTATGTACACATCATGCGGCGGCATATTGGCAATGATTTTCTGGTATGCACCAGGTGCCGCCTTGCTCCCCAGATATCCCATTATTTTGCCTCCGCATCTGGTTTTAGTATTACGACACAAAGCTCAACGCACTGATCACAGATACACACACTCCCCGGCCCGACAATGATTTTCTTGGCTTCCGCCCTCGGTACATTACAGAATGAGCACCGTAATTCACCGTAATTCACCGTAATTCACCGTAATTCACCGTAATTCACCGTAATTCACCGTAATTCACCGTAATTCACCGTAATTCACCGTAATTCACCGTAATTCACCGTAATTCACCGTTAACAGCGGTCATCCCTTCACGTTTCAAAGCTTGATAGCTATTCCTAACGGATTCGGCGCACCCCACAAGCTCACCAACTGTGATGTTTTCGTTAATCATGATGGTTTGTAATCGCGATGAGATCCCCATTATTTTCAGGTCTTTATTAGTGTATTTAGGCACTTCTTTACCTGTTGGGAATGCCATAATTCCCCCTTGTGGTATCACATAGATGTTTTTATCTGTGCTGCAGCTACGTCATTTCTGACTGTGATCTATGTATGGCCAGAACAGACATTTCTGTCTGTTCATTACGGCAAACATCGCCGGTTATGACTGTGCCACCATGTGTCGCAATACGATGACGCGATGCAATAGCGCCATACATGGACGGCAAGTTATTTCACTGCCAACCGCCAACGATTGATGAGGTTGCTGGTCTTATGGCGCGCCAGGATTTTGCGCCACGGTAAATTGATATCAGTTGCAATCAATTCCCCGGTCACTGGATGAGCACGATATACAGTATCCAGCGCGGTAACCTCTTCACCGCACGCAAGCCGATCTGCCTGAACTTTGCTGATTTGAATATTCTTAATCCGTGCCCACACTTGAATTTGTTCAGCCAGTTTTATCCCTTCCGGCTTCATCGCTTTCTCTTGCCGCCTGATTTCGTGCGCCGCTTTAAGGTAGCTTTCCGCTCTTCGCCGGTCATAATCCGTGCAATCGCCCAATGTGATAACGTGTGTCAGCGTTTCAAATTCATCAGCTGGTGATTTCTTTCGTATTGGTCTGTGGTGTCGCAGGCTTTCGGCAAGCTGTTTTTTCTGTTCGCGGGTCATTTGGCCGATTTCGAACTGTTCAGGCTCATCCGGTGGTGATTTTTTTGCCGCCGATTCTGTCTGTTTTTTGACCTCGGTACAGTTATTGACGCGAGTCCTAGAGGGTGCGGACGAGCCCCGAAGGTCAAAAGCAACGTCAACGGCCTGGCCTACGTCGTCTGAAATCGCCGATTTCTTCTTCACGATGCGATAGGTATGCAAACGGGTTTCAATGAGGGGGATATGAGCGGCAGGCATCACCAACCCCTTGATAAGATGGTGATACTCGCCGTAAGCATTAGGCTTATCTTTTTGTTGATACCAGATGCGTAGCGGCAGATTGCGCCGGACAACCAGCGCACCGCCCTGCAACAGGGTGTATTCCTGCCAGTCGCCGCCATCGGCAGCGTGGTGCAATTCAGCAAACAGTGGGTTTATCTTGTCTGCCAATGTCTGATTGCGAAACCGGCGCAACTCGCGCTAGACAGAAACAGGAGCGCCGCCTAAAAACTGAAACTGACGAATGCCCCAGCATGAAGCCCAGGCGGTGGCGTGCTTTGAGGTTTCTTTTAGCGGCTTGCCGCTTTCGTCGTCGGTTTCACCATCGAGTGCGTAGCCATCAATATTTTTACTGATGTACTTCACCACGTAGCCGGTAGCACTGCCGATCTCCTGATCGATAGGCTTCATTTCAAAACGTGGCTGCTTGCCGTGTTTCCCCTGCAATTCTTCCGCATCCTCGCGGGTGGCATAGTCCTGCATCACTTCCAGCAACTCGCTGGCATGCTCGGGCAATGAGAACAGTAGTCCGTGCCAGTGTGGTGTTCCATCGTGATGAGATTCCGCCACACGCAGGCCAAATACCGGGATTTCACGGCGGGCCAATTCTGCACGGATCTGTTGCCAAACCCGATTAAGATAGCGCTGCGTCATTCTGGGGCTGGCACCGTTCCACTTAGGGTGTTACGATGCCCGAACATGGTATAGGCGTGATATTTGGACGGGGCGGTCAACGTAAAAAATTGACCAGAAAAACCGCTATCGTTGGCAACTTTCTCAAATCCCCCAATACGGGTCATAAGCTCCACGCGACGTAACGCCGGGTTAGATATGCTCTTATCGATCTGCTCAATCAGTGAAATACGCTCTTTTGTGTCCTGATCTTCCAGCTCCAGGCGCGCCATGATCGCGCGGCTGCGTTTACGTCTGGCGTCCCATTTTTCGACATGATGCTTACTGCAATAGGGTGCTGCCCCCCGTTTCACATCACCAAAAGCAATATGCAGATGTTCACGCCAGCGCATAGCGTATTTTTTAAGATTACGGTGCCAGTAGCCTTCATCCAGCATCTTGCTGATACCTGATGCGGCATCATCAATAAACAGTTTGCCTCGGCAGTACTTCCCCCAACTTGGTGGCGCGAGGAAGAAAAGCCGCGCGAGGTTTGCCGCTTCGGTGTAAAGGTATTTCGCGCACTGACGATCATCTAACGCTGACACGGTTTCATTAACTTCGCTCAATACCGCACGCATGTAGATAGCAACATCCTGCGCCAGCAATTCAACATCTTCCGGGGTGAAGTCCGGCAGGCGGTTAAAGCGCTCAACCAATCCGTGAAGGGTATTAAACGTATGGTGAAGCGGGTTTAGCTCACTGAATACGTTATTGTTTTGAGATATCGTATCATATTTTACCGCAATCGCGTATTGCTCATTGACCATGCTGATGTGAGGCAGATCCCTGCGAATAATATCGCGCAGTGACAGGCGGGCTATGTGTCTGCCTTTCATGGTGTAAATACTGTCGATGCGCGACGTTAGACGCAGGCGGATGAAGCGAGGCAGTGGCGATAGGGTGCGTTTTACCCACGCCAAAAACTCTTGTTCTTGACCCAGCTCAGCGAGATCAACAACGGGAGTCTTATCAATAAAAATGGCGGTTTTTGGCTTCTGCCATTCGTAATCGTACCGGGTGGCGTCTGGTGCGCTACCCGGATACGGTGGGGGCGGTGTTGGGGCGCGACGCCCATTAGTGGCGGTGGTCATTGCCCCGCATCCATATAGGCGCTTATGAAAGCTGTGGCTATCTCGGCGTTTATCGCGTTGCCGTAGGCGCGCAGTCGTCCCACTCGATTGGTAATCCCATAAGCCAATGGGAATGTGCCGGGTTCAACTAGCCGCCACTTTCCATCTCGGCAGAAGAGCCCATCTGCATCACGCCAAAAACTGTTAACCTGCAAGGCCCGGTCAGCCCCGCCGCATGCGCTAACATCAACTGACGCTTGCTGCTCGAATTGACTCGCGCCAATACATTCCGGGGATGATGGTCTGAATCCTGTGCGCTGGGTGTCGGCCAGGTGGCTAGCCTTGCCGCTCCGCCCAGCGTCGTCCCCCGTTGTGGCGCATTCGCTGCCGCACCCTGTCCGCGTACCTGGTTGTTGTCGATGGTTGTGACAGTGGGCCATCCTGCTAGATGAGCGACATCCCTCAAATGCGACTGACTTGCTGGATTCATCGCTATGGCTGCTGCCCCCCTCCCGAGCCGTCCCATGCCGTCGGCGTCGGCCACCCAAAAAAGCCGCTGCCGAATGTGCGGGGCACCGACGCCCACAGCGCATAAATCAACAGCCGCGAAGGCGTACTCCGCTGTTTCCATGTCAAGGCGTACAAAGTCGAGCCAAGAAAGGCCGTATTTGCTTGCAACCACGATTCCAGGGCAGCACTGAGATATAAGACGAAACCATGCGGGCCAGAGGTGCCGCTTGTCGTCAAACCCTGATTTTTTGCCTGCTGCGCCGAATGGTTGGCAAGGACATGAGCCTGTCCATACGGGGTTTTTGTCGGGCCATCCGGCGCGACGCAGGGAGTATGACCGGACGCCAATCCCAGCGAAGAAATGACATTGCGTGTAGTTTTGTAAGTCATCGGGAGTAATATCCTCGATCGAGCGTTCATCAACATCACCCGGCGCAATATGGCCGGCGGCGATAAGGTTACGCAGCCATTGGGCTGCAAAGGGATCAATCTCGTTGTAGTAAGCTCCTTTACGCATCAGGCACCGCCGATTAAAACGGACTGAACACGCGCCATCAGAACCGCTTGCATCTCTTCCAGTGTTTCTGGCGCGCCGGGCTGTTCGAGTCTTGCAAAAAAATCACTGATTTCGCAAAGAACTAATTGGGTTAAGTCCTCTTTGCTCTGCTCATTCAGCGATATCTCGATAGCTAAAGCCTGCGCTCTATCTGTATTTTCTAATGCCAACATCGTCATTGGTGGCGATGGGGGCAATCTGGGCGGGTTAACCCTTCTGGCATTTTTGTAGGGGTTTTACGCATGGCGTAACCTCCCTGCATTCAGCACGCCAATCACTTCCCCGGCCTTTTTCCTTGATGCAACGGCAGCGCCCAGCGAACGGCTCACGCTGACTTCATGAAATAGATAGTGCTGGTAAATTTCGCGCGTGGCGGGGGTGTCGCTATTTGAGATAACTACCGCTGCATCAGTTTCGTAACGAACGTGCAGTAAGCACTTAGCCAATTGGAGGTGATGTTCGTGCGTAAAGGCAGCATGATGATATTGCGTGAAATTCGCTGTATCACTGGCGGGAAGATACGGCGGATCGCAATAGATAACACTGCTTTCGTTTATCGCTTTCGCTTTCAGGGTCTTGCTGAAATCTGCAACTACAAGAGCGGTTTTTGTGTCGTTAGCTTTTTCCGCAAAAAGCTTTATCTCGGCTTCTGGGAAGTAAGGTTTTTTATACCCCCCAAATGGGACATTAAAAAAACCGGCGTTGTTGTAGCGACAAATGCCATTAAAGCAATGGCGATTGAGATATAGGAATAAAGCAGCTTTTAGCAAGCATTCATCATCTGATATAGCGTTGAACATGTCGCGGTTACGATAAAACGCGATCGGGCTATTGCCGTTTTCGAATAGCTCTTTTGCAACTCCGATAAATGTGTTGGTGGCATCACGGGCCATCAGGTAAGTATTAATAAGATCGGCATTTATATCGGCCAGCACGTACCGGGGATAGTCGGTATTCAGGAATACCGAAGCACCACCGACAAATGGTTCAAACAGGCGATCGGCTTTCGGCAAGTGCGGCAGCAAATCAGGCAGGCCGCGGGTTTTACCCCCCCCCCCCCCGCCCATTTGATGAACGGGCGGATCATAACTTGTCCCCTTGAGCAATTGCGCGCTGTGCAGCGAACAACAAATGCACTTGATGAATGGCTCTATATAAGGCAATTGCATTTTCAATATTGCCCTTTGGGTAAGTTGATAGCGGATCTATGCCAAAATGCATCCCTAGCGCGATAACTCCCCCATTCCCGATCTCGCGCCCATGGAATGCCCTCAAAAGACAAACCCAAAGAACGTCTTAAAATGGCAAACTCAAGGCTTGGTTTTCTTGACCATGCGCCAAGAGTTGCTAAGTCATCAGCGTTGCCAGTCAACCAGTCAGAAAATTTTTCTCCGGCATCCCATAAGTTTGGGTTGTTATCGCTAATTAACTTTGCCCTCTCATCGCTGCACAATCCCAGGCAATATTTAATTACGCCCCCTTCGGGAATTGCCCCTTTGATAATGCAATCTTCAATGTTCACTCGGGTGTAAAATTGCTCGCCTAGCGAACAGGTCACTGGATCAAAGAAAACAGCGCCAACAGCCATCAGAGGCGCACTCGTTTTTTACCCATGGCCTCAACTGCTATCATTACGTGGTTCATGCAATGATCTCCTGAGCAGAGTGTTCAAACCGTTCAGCCTCTTTGCGCAGCAGTTCAATGATCTCTACTGCGGAATACTCTTTTTGCTGTGCGTGGATAGACAGGGCCGCAAGGCGAATCGAAAAGGCTAAGTGCTGGTCTTTTTTTTCCTCAAGACGAGCTTTGGCTAACAACCCAATGAGCGCGTTGTTATCTGCCACTCGTATTTGTTTAACTTCTGCATTTCTCATCGTGATGTCCTTTTTTCAGGTAATAGAAGTCCCGGCGGGTTTACGCCTTTAAAAACGGATTTATTACAGTGGTAGAATTAGATTCCTGGGGAATAAACTCACAACTGCCTTGAGATTATTCATTGCTTTAATCAGCCTTTCTTTCTCATCAGTTGTCAGTTCATTAAATTTCAAACTCTGCCATTCCTTATCAATATCAGCCAAATCAAACAGGGCTGACAGAACACGAATGTTATCGTGATAACCTGGCTCGTATTTATCTCGCATATCATCGATAAAGCGGCACATATCTTTTTCACCATTTGCCGGAAAGTATTTACCCCGTAACGCCGCAATATGGTTTAGTCCCTCAACCCTGGCGCTTATGCCAATCTCAATGGCGCGGGCGGGTTCTGTATTAGCCATGGCTCTACGCCTTAATACCTATCAGGTGCGCAACCCAACTGCTGCGCTTTCTTTCAGGTATGTATGGCTTGTTGCTTTGTGGATGAAAATAAACTTGCTGGGGCTTTGGTGAGCAACGACGCCCGTTAGAATGTTCAAACCATCCGGCATTACGGCATGTCGCGTAAACGCTCTGCTTCGGCGCGGGTGATTGATATTTGAGAAAAGGCGCAACGCTAATTACCGGCTCATTTTGCATGATTAAGAATCGCATCAATTGTTTTACAAGCTTCTGATAAAGAAAAATCCAAACCTAAATAATCGCTTCCGCGTGTTATTTGATAACGCACCACCTCATAGGGATTTTTTCGCGGTAGTTTCAAAATAGTGAATCCGCGATAAAGCGAGGCTTTGCTATTTAATTGAACTAGCGCCATGATAATCCCTGTTTATTGATGTTTCTTTTCGACTATATTTCGCTGTTTGCTATGGCATCGCGCAGCATGGCAACTAAATTAACCTCTACTTTTTCCATTCGCGCTTTTTTCGGGCGAATGATTATCCGCCCATCAGAAACCATTCCTTCGCAGGTACGCAATGGGATGCCCGTCATTTCTGAATATGTTTTTAATGAAACATATGGGGTAGGGACGGTGATATTAATGTTTAATGCTTTAGCCATTTAACCACCTGCTATCCTTGAACGTTAAAAGATTCCAGCCCCCGCAGAAATACCAGATGGGCCATGCTTGAAAGTGAGCGACTTTCTTGTGCTGCCAGTGCCGCTAACTTGTCACGCTCATCGTCTGATAAGCGCATTGGGGTAGGGTTCTTGGACGCGATACCTCGTGGTAAACGCGATTTCTGAGCATGATTTTCTTGTGTCATAATGGTATGTTGTGATCCACTAAGTTCCTGTTCAACACAATATAGTGAAGAAAAATTCCTATGTCAACTTCGAAAGAGGAATTTTTATTCCTTATTGGTGGGCGTTTGCGCGAAGAGCGGGAAACGATCGGTAAAAGTCAGAGTGCCATTGCCGAAGAATTAGGTACAACAACAAGGACTTGGGGAAAATACGAGCGCGGTGAAACTGCACCTGATGGTGCAACGCTGGCTTTCCTCAACGCAAAGTATGGTATGGATACTTTGTATATCCTTACCGGAAAGAGAACTCCCGATCTTGGTGACATTTCTAATGACGAATTAGAACTGATCAAAATTTATCGTGCCGCACCGCTGGCCGTAAAAGCCGCTGCACTTGCCGCATTGACGGCGGGTAGTTCTGCAACGGGCTCGATAAACGTAACGGGGAGTGGCCAACGCGTGGCTGGTAGGGACTATCACGAAGAGAAAAAGTAGCAAGAACCAAGGATGCTGTAGATGAGTGTAGAGGCTCAAGGCGATAATAATCGGGCCGCAGGGCGCGATTATTATGAAAAAAATATAAACGTTAGCATTCCGTATCCAAAAGAAGATTTACGCCCATTTGGTAAATGCACAACGTTCCCAATTAAATCAATTGGTGAAGGATATTGCGGAAGCAGGACGTGAAGATGCGCGTTTTGTTTGGCGTCGGTTGCATGCTGAACTCGGCGTCAATAGTATTGAAGAAGTTACCGTCAGTCAGTATTCCACGGCGTTGAGTTTCTTGAATGCATTACATGATCGCAGCCGAGAAAAAGATGCAAACAATGTGTTAGTGCATCAATTATTAAAAGATATACAGCAGATAGAGTTACGTGAACAGCTTACACGATTTTGCCATATCAATTTTGGTTCGAGTCGGTTAATTGATTTAACTCGCCCGCAGCTTCAGCAGGCGATGGGATGACTTGATGAGCAGCAGGGTAGGAGTAGACCCAAACCATCAGCGTCCAAAGTGCAGACGTGGCAAGATGCGATAAACATCCTAAAAGCGGAGCCACGGCTTTTCGGTACAGTTCTTGCGATAGGAATTGTGTTAGGTGTATTACTGTCGCATTGATATCAGAGTCCCTATGAATAAAAGTCTAATTATATTAGCGAGCTAATAATGATGGATGAAAATACCTCTGAAAGCGATAAGTTCTCTGGGAATAACAAAGTTGCGGAAACTATCAATGCAGTAACAGGGCTTACTCAATCTGTGCCTGTTTATCAAGATTTGATACAGCCTGCAGCAAGAGAACTAGGCAAAAGCCTTGCTGTTATTGCTAAATCAGTAAATGTTGCTCTTTCGCCATTAAGTGTCATGGTTTGGGGATATGATAAAATTAAGGAACAGTTCATTCCTAAAGTGGCTGAAAAATTAAAAGATACTAAGCTGGACGATATTATCACACCGAAACCAAATATAGCTGTTCCAACCATTGGAGCACTGCGATATATGGCACATGATGAGTCTTTGAGTGACCTGTTTGCGGGCTTTTTAGCGTCAGCTATGAATAAGTCTATGGCTGACAATACTCATTCTGGATTTGTCGAGATAATAAAGCAACTTAGCTCTGATGAAGCGAAAATAATAAAATATATGCATCATGGATTCTCTACTCCATCAGTTGATGTATGTATAAAAATGAAAAATTCTGGTGGCCTTTCAGTGCTTATAAGAAACTATTCTTTAATCGATGTGGAAGCTGGTATTAATGATCACAAAAAACTATCTATGTATGTAGATAATTTATGTAGGCTTGGTTTATGTGAAGTTCCCAGTGGTCTTTCTTATACGTCAAAGGAGAGGTATGAGCTTGTTTTAAAACAACCTTGTGTGATTGAAATGGTTAACAAGATAAACAGTTCGTATGATGGTAAAGCCGAGATAAAATATAAGTGCTTTGATTTTACAATTTATGGGAAATACTTTTCCGACGTCTGTATCCGTGAAAGTTAAACAGATGTCAATGGGGAACTGTTATTATGACTGTAAGTAAACTCCCCTCGGGGAAATGGCTTTGCCAGTGTTTCCCTTATGGCCGCGATGGCAAACGCATACGTAAATAGTTTGCCACACGCGGGGAGGCGCTTTCATATGAGCGTCGCCTTATGGCCGATAAAAAAGGCGTTGATACCACGACCAGCAACATCACACTGAAAGATTTAGTTCAGCGCTGGTATGACATGCATGGCAAAACACTATCGTCTGGCGATTCCCGCTACGCAAAATTACTTGCCATCTGTGAGCGTTTAGGCGATCCATTCGCTATTGACGTCGATAAAAACATGTTCGTAGTCTATCGAGAACGACGGCTAAAAGGTGAGTGGAATCCGAAGGGGAAAACTGTTTTGAAGGAAGCAACGGTCAACCGTGAATATTCATATTTACGGGCGGTGTTTTCCGAGCTGAAAAGAATGGGAGAGTGGGATAAAGAAAACCCGCTTGATGGCATACGCCAGTTCAAAGAACGCGATCAGGAGTTGGCATTTCTCTACCCTGATGAAATAAAGCGCTTACTAACTGCGTGTGATGAATCTGACAATAAGGATTTAGGTACCATCGTTCGCCTGTGTTTAGCTACAGGAGCTAGATGGAGTGAGGCACAAGACTTGAGACAATCTCAAATCTTGCCAAATCGTGTTACGTTTACCAGGACGAAAGGGAACAAGAACAGAACTGTTCCGATATCGGACAAGGTGCGCAATCTGCTACCTAAAAAACGTGGAGCGCTTTTCACCCCAGCTTACGAGTCATTTAAGTACGCCATTAAGCGAGCTGGTATTGAATTACCGAGCGGTCAACTTACCCACGTTTTACGCCACACATTTGCTTCACACTTCATGATGAATGGCGGAAACATTCTGGTGCTGCAACAGATTTTAGGCCACAGCACGATCACGATGCGTTACGCACATTTCGCACCGGATCACCTGGATGCGGCTGTTACCTTAAATCCGTTCGACTCATTAACCCTAGATTAATAATCGCTGCCACTGAACTATGTGATTCGGTGGCAGCAGAAACGGGCATAGCATAGAATTACGTACAATTCCGTAAATATAACTCTTTGATATCAAATAACCTATCGTTTTACTTACTGTGGTGTAACTTTTTAAAATCCCTCGGCGTACGCGCTGTGCGGGTTCAAGTCCTGCCCCGGCACCATCACCATATCAATGGACGTCAACAGACGTCTATTTTTTTGTCTAAAATCTACGGCTTACAGGCTTTTCCTTCATTCCTTACTCTCCCAGCGTCAACACAATTTAACCGACATCAACTTGCTTGCGAGTATACAGCTGAGTATATCCGTTGGTTCAATTTTGCTCTGTATACTCACCGTAAGCACCTATGAGGACATTGATGATGGCCCTGACTGATATCAAAGTGCGCACGGCAAAACCAGAAGAAAAACAGTATTCACTGACTGACGGTGGTGGGATGCTTCTGTTGGTTCACCCCAATGGATCCAAATACTGGCGGCTGCGTTTTCGCTTTGGCGGTAAGCAACATCTCATGGCGCTTAGAAGTGGCTAAACGCTTAAAGCAACGTGTTAGTGTCATCATGATCTATACCGTACAAAACGGCTTGATTGACTATAATCCGGCACACGATATGGCAGGGGCGATTATGCCCGGCAAGGTAGAGCATCGCCCGGCGTTGGAACTCGAACGTTTGCATGAAATTCTGGGCCGTATCGATGGTTACAAAGGCCGTGAGTTTACCAAGTGGGTCATTAATCTCTCCCTACTGATTTTTATCCGTTCCAGTGAGCCCCGTTTTGCACGCTGGCCGGAAATCGATTTTGAACGTGCTTTGTGGACGATCCCTCCAGAGCGTAAACCGATTCCCGGTGTGAAGTTCTCTGAGCGAGGCTCAAAAATGCACACGCCACATCTTGTCCCACTAAGTCGGCAGGCACTGGCGATCCTTAAAAAATAGAGAGGTGAGCGGGATACTTACATTGTGTTGTTTTGAGATGATCATATCACCTCTGCTCATATGGAAAAAATCAGTGCCGTACCGCCCGTGCCGCTATATATGGGCAGTAATAGGAACCTAAGTATCTTGCAACTCGAGGTATTATAGATTCGTAATTATATTTGGTTATACCAGTTGCTATTCCAGTTGCTTTGATGAATGGATGACGCCGATCCATCATGAGGAGCGGAACGCGCGAGGTGTCTTGTCAGAATATCAATGCCCATATCAATGGATTGACCGTAGTTATCTCGATTAAGCGCCTTCTGCTTGTTGAATCCATCATGAGCATTAAATACTGCAATTTGTGCATCCGCTAAGTCATTAGCCAAGGCGACTAATCCCTCATCGTCATTCAACGCCTTATTCAAACGATCAATTTGTTCTTTATTAAGATCTTCAGAGTACGAGACAAAAAGTGTTCCATCTTTATTCACACTAAATCCAAAAAATGCGCCCTTCAAATCAGGGTTGTCTTCGGCAAGTTGCTCCAGAAAAGATGAATAAGTTTGGTCAATCTGTTGAGTTACTGCAGAAAGGTTTGTCCAAGCCTCATCTGATACTCTTAAATATTCGGTCAAACTGTTCTTTTTGTCAGTCTCCAAGGCCTGTGTCTGTCTGGCTTGCCCTTCTTCACTAACGGGCCCTAGTTGGGCAGCCGCTGAACCTTCAGCGGTTCTTAGCGGATTAGCTGCCATATTGTCCACTTTTTGCGTTTCACTATACGCCTGAAATTTAGCGAGAGCTTCCTGGCTTTATATGCACAGTCTGAAGGTGGATTTTTTCTTCAACCAACACAGAATTACTGCTCTCGGTATTCTGTTGTTCAGATTGACTGCTTACCGTTCGGCTACTTTGCCCTGAATATGTCGCGGTGTATGGCGTTAATGTCGATATGCTATCCATAATACCTTTTTATCCTGTGTGTCATAATGTTATGTCGTATGACATTGTTGCCCTACAAAGGTATATTGTTCTGTTGGCAGGGGTTGCACTCTGCCACATGCAGGTAAAATTACATCTATCCATAAACTATTAACGGTTATTTTTCAAAAATTTTTAGCGTTATGTGCATCTAAAATGATTTTATCGCGTATGCTTCACAATAATGGGGGGCCGGAGCCAGACACTAACTATTGTCGAGCGTTTTAATCGGCAATGCTTGGTTATTCATGGAGGGAGGCCACATAGTGTAGGGCATGAAGCGTTTGAAGCCATTACAGCGATGAGTACTGCTGCCGACTGGTAATGCACTGATCGGATTGTTTAATGACAGTACGAGTACTCATGTGAGTAACAGTGATAAACGTGGAGAAATCAGATGGCTCACTACGGTAAATCAGGCTTTGAACCACCTGGGTAATTAGGCGTTTAACGTCATCGGAGTCACTATGGATTTGCTTGTGTTGTGGTAGAAGGCAATCTGGCAATACCAAAACCGGTAAAGCCGTAAATAAGCGCGAAGATGATGGCGGCGTAGCATTGGATTGCCCAGGGTACAAAATCCAACGTGCTCACTCCCAGAGTGCTGGCCATATACACGCCAGCCGATGTCCAGGGGAGTAAGGGCTCAGTCACAGTGCCCGCATCTTCCACAGTCCGTGACAGGTTTTTATTATCCAGCTCCATACGCTGGTAAGATTCTCTAAACAATTCAGCGGGAATAAGTAACGCCAACTTCCCATCACTGGTAGCACCCGTGACCAGCAGGGTTGTGGCCACTGTGGCGGCAATCAACTGGCCCACACCTTTAATCATCTTCAACAACCGATTAATGATGACAGTCAGCGCGCCAGTCAGGGTTAATGCGCCAGCAAAGGAAAACGTGCAGAGAACCAAAAGAATCGTGCTCATTATTGAAAACATACCTCCGCGATCGAGTAAGCGAGGAATGTCGTCCAGCAGGCCGGCTACATCTGTACCCTGAGCAGTAAACATTGACATGTTGAAACCGTGTATCAGTGAAATAAACCCTTGTTGTAATGTGAATCCCTGCAGGATTATGCCGAGGTCAATCGCCAGAACGGACGCCGCGAGCATAAGCGGGATGACCGAGAGTTTAGTCATGGCACCCCCTAACACGAGTATGGGGGGGAGGAGCAGTAGCATGTTAAAGTGATACAGATTCTCTATGGATGTCACGAACTGATTCACTTTGCCCAGATTCGCTGCGTGACTGGAGGGGGTGGTGTACCCGAAACACAGGTAGACCGCCGCAGCTAAACCAAAGCTCGGAAGGGTGGTATACATGAGGTGGCGGATATGGCTATAAAGATCGGTCTCTGCGACGATAGCGGCGAAATTAGTAGAGTCAGACAACGGTGACAACTTGTCACCAAAATATGCCCCTGAGACCACCGCACCGGCCGTGGCGGCCAGAGAGACATCGGGTCCAGCAGCTACGCCCATTAATGCGACACCTACGGTGCCCGCGGTTCCCCAGGAAGTGCCTGTGCATACTGACGTTGCGCAGGTAATGAGAAAAGACGTGATAACGATATATTGAGGGCTGACCAGTTTCAGCCCCCAATACACCATGTAAGGAATTGTGCCACTCAACATCCAGGAGCTGATCATTCCACCAACGCAAATTAATATCAGGATCACTGGCATAGCCTTCGCTAGCTTATTCACTATCGCGTTCATGATGTCAATCCAGCGGTAGCCTTGCCAATAGGCGACGGCAGCAGAAACGGAAGCAGAAACAAGCAATAACGACTCGATGGGCAATTTTAGCTGACCATAACTAATAACGAGCAACACGATCATGGCAATAATGGGCAGCAATGCCAATCCTAGATTAAGGTCCTTTTTGGCGTTCATTTGTCTCTCCTGTTAGGCATTGAAAGGGCCAAGCGTATTAAATGGTTTGCAACATAAATGTGATCCTTGGCAACTGTGTGTAACCGGTTTCATTGACTGAATTGTTGCGAAGTCACTCGCGCTTTTTGGTCTTGAATTGGACGAATAGGGAAGAATTAAAGAAACTTTACTGATGCACGTGGGATAAGCTCAGCGGAATAGCAGTTATTTTGCGGTGGCCCGACTATCCCTGCGTTGAGTTGTAACGCTAACGTCGCGGCATGGCGCGCCATTTTCTCAATGGGATTATGCATGGTCGTCAACGCAGGATGCAGATATTTGGCCCAGGCAATGTCATCAAAACCGACCATGGAGATGTCGTCTGGACTCTTAATCTGTCTGTGGTGGAAAGTGCGCATGATGCCAGCAGCCATTACATCATTGAATGTTACCAGAGCCGTGAAGGTGAGCCCTGCGTGCAATAGTTTTTCTGCGGCCTGCTCGCCCCCTTGTTCATTAAAGGGAACGTTGATGATCCACTCATCTGCAACCGGGAGCCCGGCATTAGCCATGGCTTTGCGGTAACCTTTCTACGCGATGTTTTCTCTCGTCGATAGGAATATCTGCTGCGATACAGGCTATTTTGCGATGACTGTGTTGAATAAGCTGATTGGTCGCAGCTTCAGCGGCACTGGTATTATCCAACCACACGCAGCGATTGGCGATGACCGGTAAATAGCGGTTTATCACCACCAATGCTGGGGTATGGGCTGCGTAGCGTAATATATCGTCTTCGTTCATGCGGGGGAGGTGGGCGACAATGGCTTCGCCCCCCTGATTGATGAGTAATTCCAGACCTTCTTTTTCCAACTCAGTGCGATGTCCACCGCTGCAAACTACCAACTGTACTCTGGCTTTGCGCGTGGTATCTTCAATTCCCCGAGCCATACGCGAGAAGAACGGATCGTCCAGATTGCCAGTAAGCAGCCCGAGCATCTTACCGCTTCTTTTCGTCATAGCGAGTGCAGCAACATTGCGATGATAGTTGAACTCACGCATCGCCATCTCAACCCGTTCGCGGGTAACAGGTTTAACATAAACGGTATTGTTATCACCCTGCATACTGTCGCCGCAGAAACGCCCGCATAGCGAGCCACATCCTTCATTGTAGCCATGACAACTCCCTGTCATTGATTCGAGAGGTTCTTTGTTATCATAGTTAATTGCGTGATCCCAAGATCATACTCTATGATTTTTCATCTCTTATTGAGTTTTTGTTATTATTTACCCAGCAAGGCTCTTGATGCTTTAGGAGAAAATAGGGGCAGCGGCGCGCCTATACCGCGTTGGTAAGAAATGCTGTGCAGGCCGCGTTGATTTCGTCCATCAACTGTTTGGCCAAGGGTGTCAGCCCCAACTGCTGTTTGTAGATCAACGTATACTCGGCATCAGGCAGCTTTTCTTTGACATCAACCATCGATACGATATCTTTGATGTGATCAACGCTGAGAATCGATGTGATCAACGCTGAGAATCGCCTTGGGACCAATAAACAGATAATCCTCATTTGTCACCAGCTGTTCGCCAATCGTCATTGAATCGCCATAAATGATGCTGCAGTTATCCTGCTTGCCATTGGGAAAATACCATTTGCACCCTTGCAATTGGCTGAGTGTGGTGCTGTTGGCTAACGGATGTCCATGCCGTGCCATAATGCAAAACTCTGTCTTGATAGAATTCTCGATAAAAAACTCGTTCATGGATATTTCCGGTGAAGCAATGCCGAGATAGAAGTCTATTCTCCCTAAGCGTAACGACGTGATAAGTTCAGACAATTGCCCTTCTATATGGTAATCGTGGCTGTCGGATGTTCTTTTTGAAATTTGTTGATCAAGGCCGGCATGATGCTGAAGGCTGGCAAATGTGAACAATCAAACACAACGGAGCCTTGTGACATTTGGCTCGCCTGGTGTAGTTCATCAACGGCCCTTTCCAGATCGTTAAGCAGCATATCTACTCTGGGTTCAAAAATATGTCCCATCTTGGTTAATACCATTCCTTGAGGCCCTCTGGCTAGCAAGGTGACACCCAATATTCTTTCCAACTCCTGAATACTGCGCGTCATGGCCGGTTGAGTTTGAAACAGCGCTTGTGATGCGGTTCTGATACTCCCATAGCGAATGATTGCCTGAAAATTCCTTAGTTGATTAATTTTGGGAAGCTCTTTCATGGGTCACCATCAGCATTATTGGAAGCGTCTTTTTTAAGGTAGAAGGATTTTGATTGTTGGCAACAACCCATTGAAAAAACGGTTTTATTCACCGTCGTAGGCACAAGACACATCATTAAATATTAAATACCACAGACAATTGGCGTCACTGTTTTGTCGCCATCTATCCTCCTTCTTTGACGAGCGGTGAATGGGATTCGGATTCACTTTGCCAGGGATAGTTATTACATTCCCAACGCAGTTTATCGATCATCCTTCTGGCAACCTGTGTCAACGGTGAATGCTGGGAATAAATAAAACTGAAGTGGGCATCAGGTAACGGTTCTTTAATTGGTACCATACAAAACAGTCTGCCGAGATAAGGCACCTGCATGACCTCTTTGGCGGCTACAGTCAGGAAATCTGCATGTAATACCATTTGTTGTGCCATGATGGCCGCATCACCCCTAACTATCATATTTGCGGGTTGCTGGCCCGAGGGAAACAGCCACTTGTCCAGTTGGTTATAGTAGCCAATCTTTGCTGTCGGTAAATACCACTTGGCCCCATTGAGCTGGCTTAATGATGTGCACTGTGCAAGAGGATGTCTGCGGCGTGCAAGTATGCAAAAAGGAGCAGTAAAAAAAGGTTCTTTAATAAATTCGCTGGAGAGTGCGCTCTCGGGGGATGTCTCACCAATAATAAAATCTAATTTTCCCATCCGAAGTGCGGGTAACAGCGCGGAGAGATGCCCTTCCGTAAGATTGACATTGACGTGTGGAAAGCGTGTCTGAAAACGTTGTATTGCAGAGGGTAGCATGGTCAAAAAGGGCAGAGATGAACTTCCCATTTCAATAGTACCCCAGGATAACGTATTGAATTTTCTGACTTCACTTACGGCACGTTCCAGTTCTTTCAGAATTAACTGTGCTCGAGGTTCAAAAAGCTTCCCAGCTTCGGTTAACGCCACACCGCGTGGACTACGAATCAATAGTGGGGTTCCTAGCATTTTCTCTAGCTCATTCATCGACTGGGTAAGGGCTGGCTGAGTTTGATACAACGCCTTGGCTGCTGCTCGAAAGCTGCTATGCTCCAATATTGTTTGGAATATTTTTAACTGATTCGGTTTGGGAAAATGTCTCATAAATATAATTTTACTTTCGCTATCCTTGATTTTCGGTGCCATACATCTCGCAATCGATAAAATAAGCAGTCCGCGTTTAGTTAAAAAATTTTCGTTATATCGAATTAATAAATTTTCCTTATTGAATGGAAAACAGCGCACATGGCAGCGGCAAGAGCCGAGATAAAGGTATGCCACGGCAGAGTGTTTAATCCCAATGCGTATAAAATTGTAAGGGAGATAAAGTTGAAAATAAAAATTTACAACCATAAAGGTGTGCGTAAAAAAACGATGAATGTTAGTTTTTTCTTCAGGGAACGATAAAGGCGCATTATAAAATTATACCTGGCGATTGTGAATAAAGTATTTTTTATCACTGATAAAAATTACTTTCTTTACCGAATTATCTGACGGGCTTTATAGTGCACTCCGCTAGTCAATGTTGGTGTGGTTTTTTTGGCTGTTTTATTTCTCTGGACGTCTATTGAAAACTCCCCCAGGTGACTAAATAAACGTTTTTCCTTTTTATGGAAGACGCCTACTCCTTTCAATAAAGATGTTTAAATAATAACCATGTAAATATCAAGGTAATCCTTAAGTATCAAAAATTACGAGTTATAACCAGGTAAGGTATATGTAAATGAAAAAAATCGTTTTCTCTTCAGTTGCCGTCGCAATGATGTCTGTTGGCCTGGCACACGCTGCTTCAACCGGCACGATCACTTTTAATGGACAATTGAATTCTAATACCTGTGATATTGTGGTTGATGGTCAGGCAGCAGATGCAACAGTTGTGCTGCCCACTATTGGAACGAACCAGTTGTCTACCACAGGCCAAACTGCGGGTGATACCGGCTTTACCATGGCATTGAACAACTGTGCTGGCACATTGCAAACCGTATCCGCATTTTTCGAAGCAGGGGCTACCGTAGATTCTGTGACGGGACGTTTGAATAACATCGGGACTGCGACCAATGTCAGCCTGCAATTACTTGATGGCTCCAGTCCGTCTCGTGCAGTGATTGAAGCCGGTAATCAGAGTCAGGTTAACGGTAACGCCTATGTAAACATTTCAGCGGGCAGTGCCAACCTGCCTTACATCGTGCGCTACTTTGCGGAAGGTGCGACTACTGCGGGTACGGTTGTCAGCAACGTTGTCTATTCTATTCAGTATCAGTAATGGTCTGCGGGAGGGGGAAATTCCCTCCCAGTTTGCCGGTCAGGAGTATCGTATGAAATTGCTTTCTTTCAATCTGCGGCGGATTTGCCTGCTTGCCGTTGCCCTGTTTAGCGCGACAGGACAGGCTAGTGTTGTCATTAGCGGTACTCGGGTGATATATCCCGCTGATGCCAACGAAGTGAGCGTGAAAATTAATAATGGTGGTCCGTCTCCCGTTTTGCTGCAAAGCTGGATCGATAACGGCGATGTCAACGCTAAGCCATCCGCAATTAAAGTGCCGTTTGTATTGACACCGCCAATGAACTGCGTCGAACCGGGCAAGGGGCAAACGTTGCGCATCAGCTATACCGGTGATGCACTGCCACCAGACAGAGAATCCGTATTTTGGCTCAACGTATTGGAAGTGCCTGCAAAATCTCAGGCAAAAAGTGAAGAGAACCGTTTGCAGATGGCTTTTCGCTCACGAATTAAACTGTTTTATCGCCCGGTCGGTCTTGAAGGCAATGCCAATGAAGCGGCAAAAGCCGTCACCTGGAATGCCCAGGGGAATCGCATTCAGGCAACCAATCCGACACCGTATTATGTCTCTTTGGTAAATATAGCGGTAAATGGTAAAAAACTTGATTATGCAATGATCCCGCCACGCAGCTCCATGGCATTGGAGTTATCGGCTAATGTAGGGAATAAAATTAGCGGCAGTTTTGTTAATGATTATGGCGCAGTGCATGCATTTGAATCTGTCGCGAAATAGTTATTTCCGCGTAATACATCTATTTAATTTATACCAATCATCATTCAGGAAAAGGGTGTTGACAGGACTTATTATGTCAAAGTATTTACAATCAGAACCCCAAAATAAGCTATCTTTATTAAGCATTGCTATTTTGTCAGCGCTATTCATGGGCGATGTTAATGCTGACATGACACCTGGTACACCTCAGGAAATTGTAAAAAAACCTGGAATTTGATGCTTCTTTCCTGAATGTTGATCATGGGGCTCAGGTCGATCTCAGCCGCTTTGCCGATGGCGCGACTGTTCTGCCGGGAATATATAAAACGGCGGTCTATATTAATGAGCAATTGGTCAGCAATGTGGATATTGAGTTCACAACGCGTGCAGATAAAACAGTCTACCCCTGTCTCCCAATAGACCTGATTAAAGATATTGCGTTTAATTATGATAAATTGCCATCGGATTTTTGGGGTTCAAAAAATGCGAGCGGACAATGTGTCGATTTACAGCAAAAACTCCCTGACGCTCAGGTGAATTACGACAGTAACGAACAAAGATTGGATATCGCGATCCCCCAGATTTACATGCAGAACACAGCACGTGGTTCGGTAAGCCCGGAACTGTGGGACGATGGTATTTCTGCGTTACTCTACTGGGTTATAACGTCAATGGCTACACCAGTGAATCTCATGGTGAGACGTTTAATTCGCTGTTTGCCGGGCTGAACGCCGGGCTAAACGTTGGACCTTGGTATCTACGCCATAACGGCTCTTATACCCATATGGATAACGGGCCCAGTAAGTACAGCAGTATCAACACCTATCTTCAGCGTGATATTCCGACGTTGAAAGCGCGGATGCTTGTAGGACAATCAAATACGGTTGGGCAGCTATTCGATACGCTTCCTTTTACTGGCGCGCAGTTGATGACTGATGAGCGGATGTTGCCTGAATCCCTGCGCGGCTATGCGCCTGAGATCCGCGGTATCGCGCGAACCAATGCGCGAGTAACGGTGCGGCAGGGGGGCAGATTTTGTACGAAACCACGGTCAGCCCCGGGGAGTTCCTGATCAACGATCTTTATCCTACCGGTTACGGTGGCGATCTGAATGTCACGGTGCGTGAGTCTGATGGTACCGAGCAAACGTTCAGTGTGCCCTATGCGTCGGTGGTGCAGTTGTTGCGTCTAGGTTCATCACGCTATGCGATCACGGGTGGAGAAGTGCGTAACGATAGTCTGCGCGATAAGCCATCACTCTATCAGGCGACATATCAACGCGGCTTAACCAACGCTATCACCGGTTATGGCGGTGTACAGGACAATGAGCATTACTCTGCGTTGCAGGTGGGGGCGGCGGTAGGCACGCCGTCGGGGCGCTGGCATTTGATGCCACCCAGGCGCGCACGCAACTGGATAGTCACGCTAATACGGAAAGCCGTTATCAAGCGGGGAATACCTTTAATGGGCAAAGCTATCGCGTAAGCTACAGTAAACTTATCAGTGAAACCAACAGCGACCTGTCGCTGGCGGCGTATCGGTTTTCGACTGATGGTTACATGGATTTTATGACGGCAATGCGCACACGCAACTCTCTGGCTGAGGGATATTCACCGCAAGCGATTTCAAGGGCGAAGAATCGCGTCACGGTCACTGCTGGACAGGGCCTGCCAGAGAATTGGGGGCAACTGTATCTCAGCGGATCATTGCAGAATTACTGGAATAAAGCGGGCAGCGAAAAGCAGTACCAGATGGGCTATAACAACCGTTATAAAAATCTCTCTTACGGCTTTAGCGTTAATCGCAGCTTCTCCAGTCTGGGTGCTGCGCAGACTAACTATCTGTTGAGTTTCAGCATGCCACTGGGCTGAAACGATACTTCCCATACGCCCTATCTACGTATGGACCTGTCTCACGACAGCAGCGGTCGTTATGGTCAGCAGGCAAGTGTGTCTGGCTCTGTGGGGGCAGACAACCCACTTAGCTATGCGGTGACGGCGATGCATGCCAATCAGAATGTGGGGTCCAGTGGTTCTGTGAGTGGTAGCTACCGTAACTCGGCGACAGCGTTGAGTGGGGCTTACAGCACAGGTAAGGGATATCACAGTGCTTCTGCCGGGATGAACGGCACGGTTATCGGGCATGCTGGCGGTGTGACCTTCACGCCGTACTCCTCGGATACCTTTACGTTGGTGGAGGCCAAAGGAGCAGAAGGTGCTAGCGTGTCATCTTACCCGGGGGTGAGTATTGATTCACGCGGCTATGCAGTGGTGCCGTATTTGAACCCGTACCAGATGAACGAGATCAACATTGATCCTAAAGGCGCGTCAGCGAATCTGATCCTAAAGGCGCGTCAGCGAATCTGGAACTGGATAATACCAGCATGAAAGTGGCCCCGCATTCCGGTGCAGTGGTGAAGGTGAAATACAACGCCAAGAGCGGTACACCGATTCTGGTGAATGCGACCTATCGGGGAGAACCCGTGCCTTTTGGTGCAGATATCTTTGACAGCCAAGGCAACAGCGTTGGTGCAGTCGGGCAGGGTGGTCAACTGTATGCGCGTGTTTCACAAGATAAAGGACAGTTGCGTGTGAAATGGGGAGAAGACCCGGATATGTCGTGTACGGTCGGCTACTTGCTGGTGCCAATGGCGAAAGGGAATGAACAGCGCCAGATTCAGCAATTCAATTCTGAGTGCAAACCTGCGGTGGCTTCTGCGCCGGCAGAAGCCAGATTGGCTAAAAGCAGCACATTCACGAGCGCCCACAACACGTAATGGCGGTTACATACAGCCTGTCCTTTTTGGCCAATGCCGGAAGGTGGAGAAATAGTATGAAGTATTCGAACAACCCTTTTTTTACGCTGCTCGGCACGATGCTGCTAGCCATGGTCAGTAGCCACAGTTGGGCTGCAATATCCTGTAGCTATCAGGCAGGTTTCAGCTCGTCCCCGCTTAGCGTGCCGTTAAGTCCGCCGATCATATCGGCCGGTGCGGATATACCGATAGGCACCATTATTTATCAGGGGCGTTGGATGAATGCACCCGTTGTGGGGATTGAGTGCCAATCACCTAGCGGCGGGTTTCCCTTCAACTGGGCGGTCGGCATCGAGCAAGCGCCACTGCCGCTGAGTGGATTGAATACCGGCCCGTTTGCCGGAGCAGTATATCAAACCAATATTCCGGGGATTGGGGTAGCGATATCACGTCATAGCGAAAGCGCTGCTGCAACGCTTGGCGTGTTTGGCTATCGTAATGAAGACATTAAACCACATGGTGGTGTGACGCTGGGAGCCGCTACACGTTATATCTCGCTGATTAAAATCGGTCCGCTGACGCCAGGGAGCTATGCTATCTCGGCATCCAGTTTCCCTACGGCAAGTGATAACATGGTGAACTCTCGTTCTGGGGAGCCAAGGGTTACCTCTTCAATTAAATCGCATCACGTTTACCGGAAATCTCACGGTAACAGCGCAAACCGGCACCACACCGGACGTCAATGTGGCGATGGGTGCGTATGATATACGAGAACATTTCAGGGGGTCCAATTCAACTACGCCGTGGATTGATGCCTCTATCTCTCTGCAAAATTGCCCAATGTTTCATGGGTTTTATAATCAAACGAATACTACGACACTGATGGATTTCAATATCGGGAATGCAACAGCGACGTCATCAATCAATAACAGCATTGGGGTGCGATTGACGCCAACAACGGCAGTTAAAGATGCTGCCAACGGGATCATGGCCATTGACTCTTCGGTGCCCGGTGCGGCTTCGGGGATCCAGATCGGTTGGGGGTTGAATAGCCAAACACCTACACCGTTTAATTTCTCGGCAGAGCAAGCCATGACGTTGCCGAAAGATGGCAGCCCCACGATCCGAGTTCCGCTATCAGCACGCTATATCCAAACTGGCACCGCTGCGACTGCGGGTAAAGCCGATGGCAAAGTTGTGTTTACCATTAACTATTACTAGCCGCTGTTCATTGGATGCATACCCATCAGGAATGCATCCATGTAAACGCCAGTCTGGCTATCGTAGCCATTGTAAAATAAAGGGCGTTGCAGTACGCAATGCATTGGTTATAAACATCCCATTGCTTTCGCTAACTTCCCTTTGCGTGATTTGAGTTTAGCGGCCACATCTTTAGGCAAATAGGGCCAGATATTCAAATGTGGTTTGGTTTTGGCTTCTATCTCATTAATAGTGACCTGATAGTTACAGATATTGGCTGCTCGTGGCGTATTCTGATCCATAATAAACGAGGCAAATTCTCCTGTTTCCGGGCTGTTGCCGGTGAAGATAACCTTCCAGTAACCGCTTGGTATCTCGACGTCAGGGGCTGCCGGTAGCGTTGCTATCTTGCGCGTAAATAAGGGGCCAGTAACCACGTAAATGGGGGATGAATCTGAGCGGTTTGCCAGCAAGCGCTCTTGCAACTCTAAACGGGCCCCACGGGCCTTGGTTTAGCGCTGACATCTGTGGTGTGATATTCGACAAATAATTCAGAGATTGCCAATCGGAAGAGCCTGCCAGCCCTGCGAGCGGCGCCTGATGTCCGCGATCGATGGACAACGCAGTATTCGCGCCAGTGTAAGCCGCTGGTGAGAGGGTATCCGATTCTGGTAGAACCGGGTCGCGCCTCCAGTTTCTGGTTCCGCCACTGGCAATACTGTCGTGTGTGACTTTATAGGCTACCCAATTGGCAAATCGGGTATTGCGATTATTATTCAATGTGTACGCTTCGCGTATCACTGTTTGATGACTCCCCCCCCCCCCGTAGGACATCCCACCCTACAATTATCAATTTCTGGCTCTTCTACCGATACGCTCATCGGCGAGAACGCGCTTGGCGTTACAGTGGCTTCAGGCTGTTTTGTTGTGGTACAGGCAGCAAGAAAAATGACTGGTAGCAGTCGAAAAATTTAACTTTCATGGCTTCGTCCTATCGCTGACAAAATCGGGATATAGGGATAAATGCGCCCCAATAGAAAACCGTCGCGCGAGGATAAAGTGACATGGATGTATTAAACGGCGGTTTAATATCCATCAGTGAAAAGAGAGTAAATTACGATATTGAGAGGTGTATTCCTTGTTGGAATAATTTTTGCTGCAACACCCTCATGCGTTGTTACCGGCGATGAAATTAGCGAGACAGTGGCATTATTCTTGCTTAGTCAGCGCATTAATCATTTGGCGGTATGCGGAATCCCTTCAACGAAATAACAAACATCCCGGCTTTTTTGCTGATCTTTGCGCCTTGTGCACACCATGCATCAGCAATTCTGAAAAAATCGTCGGTGGTCACGGAATAATCAAGAAGCACTTTGCTGGCGGTGCCGGATGACAGCAATTATTCCGCTTCTGAGGTGCTTTTTGCATGGATGGCTATCATTTTTTAATCTCCTGATGGCCGTTTCATCATTATGTGTATGAATGATGACACTATGATGACGAGGAGATGGACAATGCGTGTTAAATAAAAAAGCCAGCGAGTCGCTGGCTTGAAAACCTGTGGTAAAGCGGGGGGGGAGATAGTTTACCCGTGCAGGCGTGATGCAACGGCGGCAACGCGCGCGCCATATTGCTTTGCAGTTTCCAAATCACCGGAAGGAATATCATCTGCCGGGCCATCGGAAGGGGATTGCACCAGAAGACCCACGGAGCCCCCGAGGCTATTAACATCTTCGCGTGTAGCCGTTTTGGTGTTAGAGGGCAGTAAGCCCAGGCTTACCCACAGGCCACCATGTTGGGAAGCCAGGGTTTGCATCCAAATCAGGCTAACCTGCTTGTCACTATTGAGGCTGGCGCTGTTGGTAAAGCCGCCAAAAACCTTATCCTGCCAGGCTCGAGTGAACCAGGCTTTAGAAGAGGCATCCGCGAATTTTTTAAATTGCCACAGTACTGAGCCCATGTAGGTTGGCGCGCCCAAAATGATGGCATCCGCCGCGTTCAGCGTTTCCCATTCATCAGCCGTAATATCGCCATTTTCATCCACGGCGATACGCGTTGCATTAGCGCCTTGCGCAACATACTCTGCGACGCGCTGCGTGTGACCATATCCTGAGAAATAAACAACAACTGCCTTACTCATCTTCACTTATCTTTTCGTCAGCAATAACAGGGACGGATGCAATGGTTTTGTAAGAGATTGAAGAAACCATCAGTTTTCAATGGAAAGATAGTATATATGGTATACTACGTTGACAAGAAGGCACCTGAACGATACCAGGTTACCTGGAGGATACTATGCAAACGAGCCAGACGCAGGACGACATTGCATCTGGCTACAGCGTTTATTCATCGCACTGCCCGGCGCGACAGTTTTTGGAGCGTCTGGCGGACAAGTGGACCATACTGATTATCGGCCGCTTAAAGTTAGGTGAGACGCGTTTTAATCAATTACGACGGGATATCGAAGGCATCACCCAGAAAGTGCTGTCGCAAACGTTGAAAAAACTGGAGCGCAATGGATTGGTTGTCTGTCGTGTGTTTGCCACGGTTCCCGTTACCGTAGAGTATTCTCTGACGCCAGTCGGACTGACGTTGGTGGAAACTTTCGAAAGTTTGGCGCACTGGGCAGAGTCTAATATTGAATCGGTGCGTTTGGCACAGGAACAGTATGACCGTTTACACGGTGTGACGAGCAGCTAAAGACGACGTTGAGGGCATACGCCGTGAAAGTGAATGATATTGTTACTGTGAAAACCGATGGCGCTGAGAGAAGGGAAGGTACGGTGCTCGCGGTGGAGCCGTTTCTGGAAGGGACGATGTATCTCGTTGCGTTGTCGGATTATCCTGCGGGAATCTGGTTTTTTAATGAAGAGGAAAACCCGGAAGGGATATTTGTCGAGCTGAAACAGGAAGGCCGGCACTCAAGTAACGCAGGTCTGACGGGCGGACCTACGAGGTTGCTCAGCGATTAGAATGTTTCCCAATGCTCGTTACTGTTGGTGGCTTTCTTGTTACCCAATGGCAGTGCCGCCGGGGTGTTCTTGGCTGACGCCAATGCGTAAGAAGCAGGTGCTGCGGTGGCCCGCTGTTCGATCAGTTTGAACACGGCCACAGCCCGTGTCAGAAGTGCCGCTTGCTCTTCCAGTGAAGCCGCAGCGGCAGACGCTTCTTGTACCAGCGCGGCGTTTTGCTGCGTGACGCTGTCCATCTCGGCAATGGCTTGCCCCACCTGACCAATACCGCGGCTTTGTTCATCGGAGGCGGAAGCGATCTCTCCCATGATGTCGGTCACATTGGTGACGGCATCGACAATCTCTTTCATGATTTGCCCGGCTTGATCGACGAGCGTCGAACCGCTACTGACCAGCGATACCGATTCAGAGATTAATGTTTCAATCTCTTTTGCCGCCTGTGCGCTGCGCCAAACTGCGAACTTCGCTCGCCACTACGGCGAAACCACGGCCTTGCTCACCGGCACGTGCTGCTTCGACTGCTGCGTTCAACGCCAGAATGTTGGTCTGGAAAGCAATACTGTTAATCACGTTAGTGATTTCAGAAATCTTGCGCGAACTGCCGGAAATGCTATCCATCGTTTCGATAACATTAGAAACGATATTGCCACCTTGCTTCGCTTTATTGGAGGCATTTGCAGCCAGCTGGCTGGCATGGTGCGCGTTTTCTGAGTTCTGCTTAACGGTCGTCGTCAATTGCTCCATACTGGCGGCCGTTTGTTCTAACGCAGCGGCTTGCTGTTCGGTACGCGATGAGAGATCGGTGTTGCCAGAAGAAGTTTCGGTTGAGCCCTGATAGATGGAATCGACACTTTCACGCACGGTAGCGACGGTATTAACCAACGATGCTTGCATCTGCTGCACATTGTTACCTAACGTGCCAATCTCATTTGAGCCATAGCTAACAGCGTGTTGCGTGAGATCGCCCTGGGCAATACGCTGAATGCGCGCGACCAGCGCGTTCAGGGGCTTGATGAGTGCACCGCGTAGGAACGTGAAGGTCAGTAAGGAGAGCAGCATGGCAATCGCGAAGCTGGCCAGCTGCTGAAATATAACAAAGTAGGTACTGTTGCCCCCTTTAATTTCTTGATCCCGATTGCGGGAGCAGTGCTCTCCGCACTGTTTCTTGATGAGAGCATCCTCGAGTGGCGCTATGCAGCGGCGCTGGTGATGGTGTGCCTGGGGATCGGATTGGTTAATCGGGTTCCCCAGACAAAATAAGCGGATATCCCCTCGTGTAACCACTGAGGGGGCAGTATTTAATAGCTAAGTGTTAGAATTTCTCTTGCCATTGCTTCATCAATATCCTGTCTTTCACCTTGCGGTAAAAGATTAAACGCTTTCAGATTTTGGATTATCGCCTCTACCGCATCGAGTGTTAGTCCATAATCGCGCATGCGTGTCTTGATGCCAATTTGTTCAAAGAAATCAATCGTTTTTGTAATCGCCTGGGAAATGCGGGTCTCATCATCACCTTCGGTTATTTGCCAAATACGCGTGGCATATTGCAAAAGCTTTTCATGCTTATTATTCCGCTGTACATATAATAAAGAAGGAAGTAACACGGCGAGCGTTTGCGCATGGTCCAAACCGTAAAGTGAGGTTAACTGATGGCCGATACGGTGCGTCGCCCAATCTTGTGGTACGCCTGCGCCAATAAGGCCGTTTAGCGCCAGTGTGGCGCTCCAGGTAATGGTGGCACGCACATCGTAATTATCCGGTTGCGTAAGCGCCTTGGGACCCTCTTCCAACAGGGTAAGCAGTAACCCTTCAGTTTGCCATAGACAGGGAAAGTGAGATATTGCTCGATAACATGAACAAAAGCATCCACCACGCCGTTGGCGACCTGCCGAACTGGCAGGGTATAAGATTTCTCAGGATCGAGAACGGCAAATTGAGGAAACAACAGCGGATGGTTAAAACCGACTTTGGCGCCTGGCGCGATATGGGATACCACTGATGTGGCATTCATCTCCGATCCTGTGGCCGGCAACGTCATGACGCAGCCCATCGGTAGCGCTTGTTTCAAGGGCGTTTTGTTAACCCAGTGATCCCACACATCTTCATGGTAATAAGCAGCAGCAATAAACTTGGTGCCATCAACCACTGAACCGCCACCGACGGCCAGCAGATAATCGACATTCTTCTCTTTTGCCAACTGCGTGGCCTTCATCAAGGTTTCATAGTGTGGATTGGCTTCAATACCGCCAAACTCCACGTATTCGCGCTGGCCAAGTGCTTGTCTTACTTACTGCCAGCGTGCCGAATTTTTCCGCACTTTGCCCGCCGTAGGTTATCAACACGCGTGCGTTGGCGGGGATATGTTGGCCAATTTCTGCAATTCTTCCCTGACCAAACACGATCCGTGTTGGGTTAAAATAACTAAAATTGTATATTTTATGGTCACCCCAGATTCAAAATAACAAAAAACGGCTTTGATACTACTTCAAAGTCAGGGAGAGTGACATTTGGTTGAGACATAACGGTTATCCTCTCCTACACTTATCGCAATAGCACATGGACGTTAAGTCCGTTGATGCATGGACGCGCTTGTTACATTTTTTTATATATCTATCATTAAGATAAAATCATTTCAAAAATGAATAATCGTGTTTGCTTCGGGGAAGCGAAACGTTTCTTTGGAAAAAATGGGCAATAAACGATCTGGTAAGAGTTCTTACCACATGACTTTTCGTGAGAATACCTTCCAATTATGTAATGTGTGTCACATAATTACTAAAATGATTCTCTGGTCGCGTTGTGTGTCTGAGGGATTAGGCGGTACAGTTGCGAAGATTTAGGAATAATCCTATGCTTCCTGATGTGGTCGTTTAGGTTGTCATACGGGGTTAAAGGATAAGCGGATTGGGCAGCAAAAGAAGTTGGCAGTAGCACGTGATTGTCATAATAAGAAAAGTAGAGTAGCAAAAGATAGTCTCTGGCACCGAATGCTTTCATGCCATCAATGGAGAGTGATTTTTTAACCGGGCGATAGCCTCTATCCCCCAACTTATGCTTTGAACATAGCCTGTCGAGATGAGAAATATGGGTACCTCTGAATTACTCAAGCACATTTATGACATAAATCTGTCTTATCTGTTACTGGCACAACGCTTAATCAATGACGAAAAAGCCTCTGCTATGTTCCGTTTAGGTATTGATGAAACAATGGCGGACACCTTGATGCAGCTCACACTGCCTCAGATGGTTAAACTGGCGGAAACTAATCAACTGATTTGTCATTTTCGTTTTGACGATCACAACACGATCAAGCTATTAACACAAGAATCCCGCGTGGATGATTTACAACAAATCCATACTGGAATTTTGCTGTCGAGTCACTTATTAAACCAGTTATCTTCGAAAGACGATAATTTGCCTAAGAAAAGGGCATAATAATGACGGAAAAGAGTATTGTTCAGGAAGCAAAAGACATCCAGCTAGCGATGGACTTGATCTCTCTGGGTGCTCGATTGCAGATGTTAGAAAGCGAAACACAATTAAGTCGTGGGCGTTTAATTAAACTTTATAAAGAGCTGAGGGGGAGCCCACCTCCAAAAGGAATGTTGCCATTTTCCACGGACTGGTTCATGACCTGGGAACAGAATATTCATTCTTCCATGTTCTATAATGCGTACGCCTTTTTGTTAAAGAACAGTCACTGCAACGGCGTTGAAGCCGTTATAAAAGCATACCGTCTTTATCTTGAACAGTGCGCGCCCAATAATGACTCTCCGTTACTTGCCTTGACGCGTGCCTGGACACTGGTACGTTTCGTGGATAGCGGTATGTTGCAGTTATCATCGTGCAATTGTTGTAATGGAATGTTTATTACCCATGCGCACCAGCCAAAAAACAGCTTTGTTTGCAGCTTGTGTCAGCCTCCCTCCAGAGCGGTAAAAAGACGTAAACTTTCACCGAATCTTGCCGATATACTACCGCAACTACTGGATGAACCGGTAAAGCATGCTGTCTGAGCCTGGTGGCGGTTGTGAGTCTGTCTCAGTCCGTGTTGTTTCGGGCTGAGTACATCCCTCCTCAAGTAATTCCTGCTCGACGCATGTTTTTTACCTCAACTTCCACCCGCGATTTGTTATAAGGAATTCTTGTGCTTGTTATATTGGGTTATCTCGTAATAGTGGGTTCGATACTGGGTGGTTACCTCATGGTTGGCGGAGTGCTGGGCGCGTTGTATCAGCCCTCGGAACTGCTGATTATCGGTGGTTCGGCTCTCGGCGCATTTATCGTCGGTAACAATGCCAAAGCCATCAAGGGTACGGTTCGCGCATTCCCACAACTGTTCAAGGGATCCAAATACAGTCGCGATCTCTATATGGATCTGATGGCGCTGCTGTTTCGTCTGATGGCGAAATCACGTCAGCAGGGGATGCTTTCTCTGGAAGGTGATATCGACAGTCCGTGTGAAAGCGAGATTTTCTCCAGCTATCCTCGCGTGATTGCAGACAGTCACATCATTGAATTCATTACGGACTACATGCGGCTGATGATCAGCGGCAACATGAATGCGTTCGAAATTGAAACTTTGATGGACGAAGAAATTGAAACGCTTGAGCACGAACTTGAAGTGCCGGCAATGAGTCTGAACCTGATGGGCGATGGCCTTCCGGCATTTGGTATTGTTGCAGCGGTAATGGGGGTGGTGCACTCACTGGCCTATGTGGATCGTCCCGCTGCGGAACTTGGGATGATGATCGCGCACGCCATGGTGGGGACATTCCTGGGTATCTTGCTGGCTTACGGCTTCGTTTCGCCATTGGCCTCGCTGCTGCGGCAAAAGAATGCGGAAAAGGTAAAAGTCCTGCAATGCATCAAGGTGACGCTGCTTTCTAGCCTGAACGGTTATGCGCCTCAGATTGCCGTCGAGTTTGGACGCAAAACGCTGTATTCCACAGTCCGTCCTACCTTCACTGAGATGGAAGAACATATTAGTCGTGTGAAAGCACCGGCTCAGCAGGCTTCGGAAAGTGACTAATGAAACATCAGCATCCGATAATACGCAAGAAACGGAAGTCTAGCCACGCGGCGCACCATGGCGGCTCGTGGAAAATAGCTTATGCTGACTTTATGACCGCCATGATGGCGTTGTTTTTGGTGATGTGGCTTATCGCCATCGCCAGCCCTTCGCAATTGACGCAGATTGCTGAATATTTTCGTACTCCGCTCAAAGTGGCGTTAACGTCTGGTTCCCGCGTCAGTGAAGACAGCAGCCCGATCCCTGGCGGAGGCAATGATTACACCCAGCAGGAAGGCGTGGTCAAGCGTGAACCCGAGATTCCTCCAGAAGCCAATCAGCGCGATCGGCTTGATGATATCCGTTTGAATAAACTGCGCGAACAGTTGGAACAGTTGATTGAGTCTGATCCGCGCCTCAGAGCATTACGGCCGCATTTGCTGATTGAAATGGTGGATGAGGGGTTGCGTATCCAGATTATCGATAGCCAAAACCGGCCTATGTTCAAAACTGGCAGTGCGCAGGTTGAACCCTATATGAGCCATATCCTGCGTGCGATAGCCCCTATTCTGAATGATATCCCTAACAAAATAAGCCTGTCAGGGCATACCGATGATGCGCAATACGCGCAAGGCCAGCGCGGTTACAGTAACTGGGAACTGTCTGCCGATCGTGCCAATGCGTATCGGCGCGAGTTGATTGCCGGCGGCCTCTCTGATGGCAAGGTTTTGCGCGTGGTGGGCATGGCCGATACCATGAGTTTAAAGCGGGCGGTTAACAAAAATGATGCCATCAACCGGCGCATCAGCCTGTTAGTGCTCAACCGTGATGCGCAACGTGCCATTGAGCAAGAGAACAGCGAAAGTCGCGCGATCGATATTGATAAAGCGGAAAGTTTGCAAAATTTGCCCGCTGAGAACGCTAAACCTGATGAGCCCGCTGCCGACAATAGCAATAACGGTGCAAACAATGTTCCAGTATTAGGGGGAGCCATGAACACGGAGTCAACTAACAGCGCGCCTCCCAATACCAGAAATAACAGCGGTGCGTCATCGCCGCAGACAGGGAATGGAGTACCTGCTTCAGGGCGCCAGCAACCGACCACCGCGTTGCCAGCCGCCCCGGACAGCCAGGCAACACCTTCATCAATAAGCCACGATTCGCAGCAGAGGTGATCACGTGAGCATGGACATGAGTGCTTTTTATCAAACTTTTTTTGATGAAGCAGATGAATTACTGGCGGATATGGAACAACATCTGTTGTTGTTAGATCCAGAAGCCCCTGATACCGGGCAAATGAATGCCATCTTCCGTGCCGCCCACTCGATTAAAGGCGGTGCAGGAACTTTCGGTTTTACCGTATTGCAGGAAACCACGCACTTGATGGAAAACCTGCTTGATGGTGCACGACGCGGAGAAATGCGTTTAAGTACCGATATCATCAACCTGTTTTTGGAAACAAAAGATATTATGCAGGATCAGTTGGACGCTTATAAAACCGCACAGGAACCCAATGCCGAGAGCTTTGAGTATATCTGTCAGGCACTGCGCCAACTGGCGCTAGATGCTAAAGGAGAAGGCAGCGCGCCTGCTGCTCCCGCTGCTGCTGAAAGTGCGCCCGTTGCTGCTGCATCAACGCCTGCTCAGGCTGGAAACGGCGAAATGCGTATTTCGCTCACGGGGCTCAAAGCGCAAGAAATTCCGCAAATGCTCGAAGAACTGGGCAATCTGGGGACGGTGAAAGATCCCCACCAGACCGATACCAGTCTGGATGTCACGCTGGTCACGTCAGAAAGTGAAGACGATATCAGCGCGGTGCTCTGCTTTGCGCTCGAACCTAAGCAGATTCATTTTGGTGCCTCGGCACCCGCGCCAACTGCCGTTCCTGCATCAGCACCAGAGCTGGCCGTGGTGCTGGCGGCGCCCCAGCCGGTTGTTGAAGCGAAGGTTGAAGCGCCTGTTACCCTGGCGGCTGCCAAGGCGCAACCGGCTCAACCTGCGCACGATGCCAACAAAAACCGT
The DNA here is from genome assembly GCF_047692315.1 of Symbiopectobacterium sp. Lineage (GTDB taxonomy): Bacteria > Pseudomonadota > Gammaproteobacteria > Enterobacterales > Enterobacteriaceae > Symbiopectobacterium. The sequence continues at coordinate 89,901 of NZ_JBLLJS010000023.1, forward strand.
CCTAAAACGGGCGATACCAGTATTCGCGTAGCGGTAGAGAAAGTTGACCAATTGATTAACCTGGTTGGTGAACTGGTGATCACGCAATCCATGCTGGCACAGCGCTCCACAGCGCTCGACCCGGTGGTACACGCCGACCTGTTGAACAGTATGGGCCAGTTGGAGAGGAATGCGCGCGATTTGCAAGAATCGGTGATGTCCATTCGTATGATGCCGATGGAGTATGTGTTCAGCCGCTTCCCGCGTCTGGTGCGTGATTTGGCGGCCAAACTGGACAAACAGGTAGAGCTGACCCAGATCGGCAGCTCCACCGAGTTGGATAAGAGCCTGATTGAACGCATTATCGATCCTCTTACTCACCTGGTGCGTAATAGCCTCGATCACGGTATTGAATCCCCTGAGAAACGTGTTGCTGCGGGAAAATCGCCAGTGGGTAACCTGACGCTGTCTGCGGAACATCAGGGCGGAAATATCTGTATCGAAGTTATCGACGACGGTGCAGGTTTGAACCGCGAACGTATTCTGGCGAAAGCGCTGTCTCAAGGGTTGGCGGTGAATGACAACATGTCTGATGAAGACGTCGGCATGCTGATTTTTGCGCCGGGCTTCTCGACAGCCGAAAAAGTGACTGACGTTTCTGGACGCGGTGTTGGCATGGATGTAGTAAAACGTAACATCCAGGAGATGGGTGGGCACGTAGATATTCACTTCCAGGCAGGCAAGGGTACCACTATCCGTATTCTGCTCCCCCTCACGCTGGCCATACTCGATGGCATGTCCGTCAAGGTCAGTGACGAAGTCTTTATCCTGCCTTTGGGCGCGGTGATGGAGTCGTTACAACCTCGAGCTGAGGGTATTTATCCGCTGGCAGGTGGGGAGCGGGTGCTGCAAGTGCGTGGTGAATATTTGCCGCTGGTTGAGCTGTTCCACATTTTTGATGTTGAAGGCGCGAAGACAGACGCCACTCAGGGTATCGTCGTCATTCTTCAGAGCGTTGGTCGTCGTTATGCCTTGCTGGTTGATCAATTGATTGGTCAACATCAGGTCGTAGTGAAGAATCTGGAAAGCAACTATCGCAAAGTGCCGGGTGTTTCCGCCGCTACCATTTTAGGTGACGGTAGCGTGGCGTTGATTGTCGACGTTTCGGCGTTGCAGGCATTGAACCGTGAAAAGCGCGTTGTTGAGACCGCGGCGTAATAACACATAGAACGTGAATAATTAAGGTGAAAAACATGACTGGACTTGCCAACGTCACAAAAATAGCCGGTGAAACCGTGGGACAGGAGTTCCTGATTTTCACACTGGGCGACGAGGAGTACGGCGTCGACATTCTTAAGGTGCAAGAGATCCGGGGCTACGAGCAGGTCACACGTATTGCTAACACGCCATCGTTTATCAAAGGGGTGACCAACCTGCGTGGTGTTATCGTTCCGATCGTCGATTTGCGCATCAAGTTTGCCCAGCAAGAAGTGGATTACGATGACAACACGGTGGTCATCGTGCTCAACCTGGGCCAGCGCGTTGTTGGGATTGTGGTTGACGGCGTGTCTGACGTGTTGTCATTGACGGCAGATCAGATTCGCCCTGCGCCGGAATTCGCTGTAACCCTGTCTACCGAATACCTGACCGGTCTCGGTTCACTGGGCGAGAGAATGCTTATTCTGGTAGATATCGAAAAACTGCTCAGCAGTGAAGAAATGGCGCTGGTCGACATCGTTGCAAAAGCATAATCTTTTTTTCAGAGCCATCGTTTTTTGATGGCTCTGACCTTTCTTGCTCTTTTCTCTATTTAGGTTATCTGGAACACATTCCATGCTGATGCCGGTTTTCCGGCTTTTCGTTTACTTATAAAGGCGTCATATGCTAAATCGTATTAAAATTGTTACAGCGCTACTTTGTGTGCTGCTGCTATTTGGTTTGCTGCAACTCGTTTCCAGTGGACTATTTTTCAATGCACTGAAAAATGATAAAGAGGTATTTGGCAATACGCTAATTATCAATAATCAAAAATCCACGCTTGATGCAAGCTGGTCATATTTATTACAAACGCGAAATACCCTCAATCGGACAGGAAGTCGTTTTGCGCTCGATACCACGGGTGCTGGCACGGGGTCGTCGGTAAAAGCATTGCTGGAGGACGCGCAACGGCAATTAATCAGTGCAAACAAATACTTCGCAGACTATGAAAAAGTCGCGCGCGGCGCGCAGCAAAGCAATGCTATCGCGCAAGATGTCAAACAGAATTACACAACGCTGAATGCGGCGCTGACAGAGTTAATTCAATTACTTTCAGCGGGAGAGATAAAAAAGTTTATTGATCAGCCAACGCAGAGCTATCAGGATGGATTTGAAAAAGCGTACAATGCTTATAAAGCAGAAAGTGAAAAGTTATATAATATAGAAATCTCTCGCAACGAGAGCGCTTATCAATCTGCCTTATGGATTCTGGGTGCCGTCATTTTGGTTGTCGTCGCCTTGATATTACTTGTCTGGTTCGGTATCCAACGTATACTAATTCATCCGCTGAATAATATTGTGGAACACACGCAGCACATTGCGTGTGGCGATCTGACACAGAATATGAATTATCGTAGCCGCAATGAAATTGGGATACTGGCTGACAGCATGCGCCATATGCAGGCTGAATTGATCAGTACGGTCAGCGCCGTGCGTCACAGTGCCGATGCTATCTACACCGGCGCATCGGAAATCAGTGCCGGGAATAACGACCTCTCATCGCGCACTGAAGAGCAGGCATCGTCATTGGAACAAACGGCGGCGAGCATGGAGCAACTGACCGCAACGGTACGACAGAATGCGGAAAATGCGCGCCAGGCGAGCCAGTTGGCCTTAAGTGCCTCCGAGACTGCGCAGCGTGGCGGCAAAGTGGTCGACAATGTCGTGAAAACCATGCACAACATTGCCGGTAGCTCACAGAAAATCGCTGATATCACCAGCGTTATTGATGGCATCGCTTTCCAGACCAATATTCTGGCATTGAATGCGGCCATTGAAGCGGCGCGTGCAGGAGAGCAGGGTCGTGGCTTCGCCGTCGTGGCTGGAGAAGTGCGCAATTTGGCACAGCGTAGCGCCCAGGCGGCTAAAGAAATTAAAAGTTTGATTGAAGATTCTGTAAATCGTGTCGATGAAGGATCTGTATTAGTAGAAAGTGCGGGCGAAACCATGGGCGAAATTCTCAGCTCGGTGACACGCGTTACCGACATCATGGGAGAAATCGCCTCTGCTCCTGACGAGCAGAGCAAAGGCATTGGTCAGGTTGGGGTTGCTGTTACAGAAATGGATCGGGTGACACAGCAGAACTCTGCATTGGTTGAGGAATCAGCTGCAGCGGCAGCCGCACTTGAGCAACAGGTGATCGCGTTGAATCAGGCGGTGGCGGTATTCCAACTGCCTGTGCAGGGAGGTCGACCTCTGGTCGCACCGACAGCAACGGCCCGAGTAGAAAATACAACGCGACCCGTATTGCTACCGACGGCGTCAGCGGGCAGTAAAAAAACAGCAGAGGCAGGAGCCTCCGATAACTGGGAAACTTTTTAACCAAACTACCGAATCTATTTTTAACACGGTGACTTAAAAGAAGCAGTTTAAAACAAGAACGTATCGATCGTGTCGGCCTCGTGCCGACCGATCGCACAGGTTGGAGGCAGTATGTTGACGCGGATTCGTGTTTCTATCGGTTTGTTTATCTTGTTGTTTGTGTTTTGTGCTGTGCAATTGGTATCCAGCAGCTTATCGTTCACGGCGTTCAAAACGGATTATCAGAACTTCACGCGCGTGGGGACGGTAAGCCAGCAGCGCGACAGCTTAAGCCAGAGTTGGGTCGCGCTATTGCAAACGCGCGATACGCTGAACCGTGCCGCAAGAACAGGTGTCAGTGCTGATGAACAGTGCGCGAGCCTCGCTGGCGCAGGCGGATGTCTATTTCAAACAGTTCGTTGCCACCACGCAGCTGACGGATGAAGGGCAGCGTCTGGCAGAGAGCACCAAAGCGAGTTACGACAAGCTTAATGGCGCCTTGGCAGAACTGATTGGTTTCCTGGATAAAGGCCAGTTGCAACCCTTCCTTCGATCAGCCTACCCAGTCATTTCAGGATAATTTTGAGAAGAGTTTTTCTGCCTATCTGAGCTATGTACAAACGCATTTGCAGCAGGCTGGTCAGGCAAGCCGTGATTCCTACAACCACTCAACCTGGTCGTTTGGCATTGTCGTCGTTTCATTGGCCTTGGTTGCCGTTGCCGTCGTCTGGCTGCGGAAAATCATTCTGACGCCACTGATGATTATGCGCGAGCATTTTGAGCACATTGCGCAAGGCCACTTGACGGTAAAAATTGCTGACTACGGCCAAAATGAAATTGGGGTGATGTTTACGGCGCTGCAACATATGCAGACCTCGCTGGCCACCACGGTACATACCGTTCGGCAAGGGGCCAATGGATGCTGCTTGGCGTGCGTGAGATTTCATCTGGCAACGTAGATTTGTCATCGCGTACCGAATCACAGGCGTCCGCGTTAGAGCAGACCGCCGCCAGCATGGAACAATTGACCGCTATTGTGAAGCAAAATGCCGACAATGCGCATCAGGCTTCTAAACTGGCGCAGGAGACAACCCGCACTGCCCATAAAGGGGGAGAAATTACCAGCGGCGTGGTGAAAACGATGCAAGACATCGCCGTGAGTTCACGTAAAATCAGTGACATCACCGGCGTGATTGACGGCATTGCTTTCCAGACCAATATCCTGGCGCTGAATGCCGCCGTTGAAGCGGCGCGTGCCGGTGAACAAGGGCGTGGTTTTGCCGTAGTGGCGGGCGAAGTCCGCAGTCTGGCGCAGCGTAGCGCTCAGGCAGCAAAAGAGATTAAAGCGTTGATAGAGGAATCTGTCGGGCGCGTAGAGCAAGGCTCTGTATTGGTGAAAGATGCGGGTACTACCATGGATGATATTGTCACCGCGGTAAAACGCGTGACAGACATCATGGGGGAAATTGCCTCTGCTTCAGATGAGCAGAGCAGGGGAATTGAGCAGGTTGCTCAAGCTGTTACAGAAATGGACAGCGCAACGCAGCAAAACGCTGCTTTGGTGGAAGAAGCATCATCTGCTGTTCAGGCATTGGAAGCGCAAGCGATGATGTTGACGGATGCAGTTTCAGTTTTCCGTCTTGACGTGGCCGACGATGAAATATCGACTAATACTTACAAAGCAACACCTGCACTTGCGTTAAAGGAAAGGCTGGATTGAATAACTCTATAACCTTAATTGATGTTTGAGCGGTTTGATATGAAAAATAACCCATCGCCAAATCGCCTTGAATCTGCGTCTATCCTGACGCAGATGGTCGATAGATTGCCGTTGTCAGATACGCATTTCCGGCGTATCAGTCAGTTGATTTACCAGCGCGCCGGTATCGTGCTGACCGATCATAAACGTGAAATGGTTTACAACCGCCTGGTGAGGCGGTTACGCACCCTGGGGCTTAATGATTTCGGGCAATATCTGGCGTTGTTGGAAGCGGATGTCAACAGCCCTGAATGGCAGGCGTTTGTTAACTCCCTGACGACAAACCTGACGGCGTTTTTTCGCGAGGCGCATCACTTTCCGATTCTTGCCGAGCATGCGCGCTCCAGGCCGAACGGCTATACCGTCTGGAGTACAGCGGCATCAACCGGTGAAGAACCCTACTCATTGGCGATCACGCTGGCTGAGGTGTTGGGCAACCGCGTCAGTGGCTGTCAGGTCTGGGCCAGTGATATCGATACGCAAGTGTTGGAAAAAGCCACGGCGGGTATTTACCGCCAAGAGGAGCTGCGCACGCTTTCTCCACAGCAATTGCAGAAATTCTTTTTACGCGGGACCGGGCCCCATAGCGGTTTGGTGCGCGTACGGCCTGAACTGGCCGCGATGGCCCATTTCCAGCAGTTGAACCTGTTGGCACCAACGTGGGATGTCCCTGCGCCATTTGATGCTATCTTCTGCCGTAATATAATGATTTACTTTGATAAAGAGACGCAGGGGCGCATTTTGCGTCGCTTTGTTCCTATGCTTAAGCCGGGTGGGTTATTATTTGCCAGCCATTCAGAAAACTTCAGCCAGATCAGTCGGGAGTTCTACTGGCGCGGGCAGACGGTCTATGGGTTGGCTAAGGAAAGATAATGAGCAAGATTAAAGTACTTTGTGTAGATGACTCGGCGCTTATGCGCCAGATCATGACGGAAATTATTAACAGTCATCCGGATATGGAAGTGGTTGCCACCGCGCCTGATCCGCTGGTTGCCCGCGATTTGATCAAAAAGTTTAATCCGCAGGTATTGACGCTGGATGTGGAAATGCCGCGCATGGAAGGATTGGACTTTTTGGAAAAACTGATGCGTTTGCGGCCCATGCCTGTGGTGATGGTTTCGTCGCTCACCGGTAAAGGCTCTGAAGTGACGTTACGTGCTCTGGAGTTGGGGGCCCTTGATTTTGTTACCAAGCCGCAGTTGGGTATTCGCGAAGGGATGTTGGCCTACAGCGAGATGATCGCTGAGAAAATTCGCATGGCGGCCAAGGCGCGCCTGCCGCAGCGCAGTACGTCCAGCGAACCAACCAAAATTATTCAGTACACGCCGATACTGGGCAGTGAGAAGTTGATCGCCATCGGCGCGTCGACGGGCGGTACCGAGGCGATTCGTCAGGTACTGCAACCACTGTCGGCAACGAGCCCGGCATTGCTGATCACACAGCATATGCCGCCGGGTTTCACCAAATCTTTTGCTGAGCGCTTGAATAAACTGTGTCAGATTACGGTGAAAGAAGCGGAAGACGGCGAGCGTGTTTTGCCGGGACATGCGTATATTGCACCGGTAGCTCGCCATCTGGAGTTAGTGAAAAGCGGTGCCAACTATCAGGTACTCTTGAATGACGGGCCGCCGGTAAATCGGCATCGCCCATCGGTAGACGTGTTGTTTCGTTCGGTCGCGCAGTATGCCGGGCGAAATGCGGTGGGGGTTATCCTCACTGGGATGGGAAACGACGGCGCGGCCGGGATGCTGGCAATGCATCAGGCTGGCGCTTACACCCTGGCGCAAAATGAGGCAAGCTGTGTGGTGTTTGGTATGCCGCGCGAAGCCATTGCGATGGGGGGCGTCGATGAAGTGGTAGATTTAAGCCAGGTGAGCCAGCGTATGCTGGCACAAATTTCTACCGGACAGGCATTACGTATATAGCAACAGCAGCTCCAAGGGAGCAATAAAAATTAGGAGTAGGTATGGCCGATAAAGAACTCAGATTTTTGGTAGTGGACGACTTTTCGACTATGCGCCGAATTGTTCGTAACCAACTGAATGAACTGGGATTTAATAATGTGGAAGAAGCAGGAGATGGCGCTGACGCGTTGAACAAATTGCGCGCCGGCGGTTTTGATTTTGTGATTTCCGACTGGAATATGCCCAATATGGATGGTCTGGAGCTGCTGCAAACGATCCGTGCTGATGGTTCACTTTCTAGCCTGCCTGTGCTGATGGTCACGGCGGAAGCGAAAAAAGAGAACATCATCGCTGCCGCTCAGGCGGGTGCTAGCGGCTATGTTGTCAAGCCGTTCACTGCAGCGACCCTGGAAGAAAAACTTAATAAGATTTTCGAAAAATTAGGCATGTAAGGGGATCGTATGACGTCACATCCTATGCCACCGGTGAATGATACTGCTTCAGCAACGGAGATCATTTCCCGTATTGGCCAATTGACACGTATGCTGCGTGACAGCTTGCGCGAACTGGGTTTGGATCAGGCGATTGCTGAAGCCGCGGAAGCGATTCCCGATGCACGCGATCGTCTGGACTATGTGGCGCAAATGACGGCGCAAGCGGCAGAACGTGCACTAAGCAGCGTTGAAGCCGCCCAGCTAGTACAAAACCAACTTGAGTCTGAAGCCAAGTCGCTGAAGGCACGTTGGGATCAATAGTTCGAAAATCCGATTGAACTGGCAGAAGCAAAAGAACTGGTCACGGATACGCGTAATTATTTGAATGATGTACCACAGCACACCTCTTTTACCAATGCACAGTTGTTGGAAATCATGATGGCACAAGATTTCCAGGGTCTTACCGGTCAGGTTATCAAACGCATGATGACGGTGATTCAGGAAATCGAAAAACAATTGCTGATGGTGTTGTTGGAAAACATGCCAGAGCAATCGGCTGAGAAGAAACGGCCAAATGACAGCTTGCTCAACGGCCCTCAGATGGATAAAACCGCCGCCAGCGTGGTGTCCAGTCAGGATCAGGTAGATGACTTGCTCGATATCCTGGGCTTTTGATGTAATCAGTGGGAGAGGGGGGAACCTTAAACCTCCCGCTGATGCCCCCTTCATTGACACCGTGATTGATCTGTTGGTCAGTCACGGTGTTTCTATTGGGTTTACCCTATCCCTGAATAAGCTATAGGTTTGTTTCGTTGTTCAAGCCATAAGGATTGCTGACATTTGTCATGCTAAGCGTTATTCCTCAACCTGACAGAATGCGATCGGAACACGGCTGTGGCTGAAGATAGCGACCTGGAAAAAACAGAGGCCCCCACACCCCACCGACAAGAGAAGGCGAGGGAAGAGGGACAGGTTCCGCGTTCGCGCGAACTGACGTCTTTGTTAATGCTGATTTCAGGACTGGCGCTCTTGTGGTTTGGCGGTAGTGCGATGGCGCAAAAGCTTTCTGCCATGGTGGCGCAAGGGCTCCACTTCGATCCCGGCTTGATTAGTGATGACAAGCTGCTATTGCGCCATTTAGGATCCTTGTTGATGCAGGGCGTTTCGGCGTTGGTTCCCCTGATGTTGGGCGCGGTACTGGTAGCTATTGGTGCTCCGATGTTACTGGGGGGCGTGTTATTCAGTCTAAATTCCATAAAATTCAACCTGACAAAGCTAAACCCAATCAGTGGTCTTAAGCGCATATTTTCCTCACAAGTGTTGGCCGAGCTGTTCAAAGCCATCCTCAAATCTATATTAGTGGGGTCGATTGCGGGTTGGTTCTTATTGCATAACTGGCCGAAGATGCTCCATTTGGTCTCTGAACCGCCGATTGCAGCGTTGGGAGATGCCCTGGAACTGGTGGCAATATGTGCATTCTTTGTCATCGTGGGACTCGCACCCATGGTGGCTTTTGACGTTTTCTGGCAGCTCTGGAGCCATTTTAAAAAATTGCGGATGAGCAAGCAGGACATCCGTGATGAACATAAACAGAGTGAAGGCGATCCGCATGTGAAAGGGCGGATACGACAACAACAGCGCGCGCTGGCCCAGCGGCGTATGATGGCCGATGTGCCAAAGGCGGATGTGATCGTTACCAACCCGACGCATTACTCGGTTGCTTTGCAATATGATGATAAAAAAATGAATGCGCCCAAGGTGTTGGCAAAAGGTGCCGGAGAGATTGCATTGCGTATTCGGGAACTTGGTGCTGAACATCGCATTCCTGTTTTGGAGGCTCCACCGTTGGCGAGAGCCCTGTTTCGCCATGCAGAAATAGGCGGACATATTCCGGCAACACTGTATGCTGCCGTGGCAGAAGTATTGGCATGGGTTTACCAGTTAAGGCGCTGGCGGCGTGAGGGGGGACTCATCCCACGTAAACCCAAAAATCTTCCTGTCCCGAAAGCGCTTGATTTTGTACCCAATAATGAAGAGATGAATACCGATGCCTGATTTGGCCTCTTTACTGCGTCTACCGACCACATTTAAAAATACCCAGTGGCAAATTTTGGCTGGCCCGGTTCTTATCATGTTGATCCTCTCCATGATGGTGTTGCCGCTGCCTCCCTTCATTCTGGATCTGCTCTTTACCTTTAATATTGCGCTCTCGATCATGGTGTTGTTGGTCGCGATGTTTACCCAGCGCACGCTGGATTTTGCCGCCTTTCCAACCATTTTGCTGTTCTCCACATTGTTACGTCTGTCGTTGAACGTTGCATCGACGCGTATTATTTTGCTTGAAGGTCACACGGGCAGTGCGGCAGCGGGACGCGTAGTAGAAGCATTCGGTCACTTTTTGGTGGGCGGTAATTTTGCTATCGGTATCGTGGTGTTCATTATTCTGGTGCTGATCAACTTTATGGTTATCACCAAGGGTGCCGGACGTATTGCTGAGGTGGGAGCCCGTTTCGTCCTCGATGGGATGCCAGGTAAACAGATGGCGATTGATGCGGATTTAAACGCCGGATTGATCGGTGAAGATGAAGCGAAAAAGCGCCGTGCGGAAGTGACACAAGAAGCCGATTTTTACGGTTCAATGGACGGTGCCAGTAAGTTTGTGCGAGGTGACGCCATCGCCGGTTTGATCATTATGGTGATCAACATTGTCGGTGGTTTGTTGGTTGGGGTTGTACAACACAATATGCCGATGGGACAAGCGGCAGAAAGCTACACGTTGCTGACCATCGGTGATGGTCTGGTTGCGCAGATACCCGCGTTGGTTATTTCTACCGCGGCTGGTGTGATCGTTACCCGTGTCAGCACTGACCAGGATGTTGGCCAGCAAATGGTCACCCAACTGTTCAACAATCCGCGCGTGATGATCCTTAGTGCCGCAGTGCTGGGGTTGATCGGCCTGGTGCCGGGGATGCCCAACTTTGTGTTTTTGCTGTTCACCGCAGGGCTGCTGGGCTTGGCCTATTGGATGAAAAAACGCGAAAGCGTTGTTCCTGCTGCAGGGGTAGAACCGCAACTGCATGAAAAACCGAAAGTGATAGAGGCGACCTGGTCTGATGTGCAATTAGAAGATTCGCTGGGAATGGAAGTTGGCTACCGACTGATTCCCATGGTTGATCATCAGCAGGACGGTGAATTGCTGGGGCGAATTCGCAGTATTCGCAAAAAGTTCGCACAAGAGATGGGCTTCCTGCCGCCAGTGGTGCACATTCGGGACAATATGGAATTGCCGCCTGCAAGCTACCGTATTCTGATGAAAGGGGTTGAAGTGGGGCATGGCGAAGCCTATCCCGGCCGCTGGATGGCGATTAACCCTGGAAATGCGTTTGGCGAGTTGCCGGGTGATAAGACGCAAGATCCGGCATTTGGTTTGCCTGCGGTGTGGATTGAAGGGGTATTGAAAGAGCAAGCGCAAACGCAAGGCTATACGGTAGTGGAAGCCAGCACCGTCGTTGTGACCCACCTTAATCACCTGATTGGTCTCTATGCGAGCGAACTGTTTGGCCGTCAGGAAGCGCAGCAACTTATGGATCGTGTCACGCAGGAAATGCCCAAGCTGACCGAAGATTTGATTCCGGGCGTTGTGACTCTGACGACCTTGCACAAGGTGTTGCAAAACCTGCTGAAAGAGAAAGTTTCTATTCGCGATATGCGTACCATCGTTGAAACACTTGCTGAACATGCACCCGTTCAACCCGATCCTTATGAGCTAACGACGGTCGTGCGCGTTGCGTTGGGCCGGGCAATCACTCAGCAATGGTTCCCGGGTGGCGGCGAGTTGCAAGTTATAGGCCTGGACAGCTCGCTTGAGCGAATTTTGCTGCAAGCTTTGCAAGGCGGCAGCGGGCTGGAGCCGGGGCTGGCCGATCGACTTTTGGTTCAGGCCAAGCAGGCGCTAAGTCGTCAGGAAATGCTGGGGGCACCGCCTGTGCTGTTAGTTAACCATGCTCTCCGTGGTTTACTTGCGCGCTTTCTACACCGCAGCTTGCCGCAGATGGCAGTGCTATCCAATCTTGAAATCAGTGACAGTCGGCAGATAAGAATGACGGCGATGATCGGAGAGGCATAATGAATGTGAAACGACTCTCTGCACTATTATTGGTGCTTGCTCCCTTGACGGTCTACGCGGCACAAGGCGGGTGGAATGCCAGCAAATCTGGAGTGATGTTGACGTATCGTGGTCAACTGTTTAATTCATCCCCCTTGGCACCAACGCCGGCGCAGGGTGTTAAAACTGACAATGTGATTACTGTGGTTTATTGGCGTTATACCGTCGACGGGGTCTATGATCCTGGCTTGCGCGTTAAACTGTGTACGGTACAACGCTGCGCTGAAATTGAAGGCGGCAGTGGGCAGACCCAAGCTTTCCGTGGTTTGCCAGCCACCAGCGAGTTTCGATTTACCTATTTTTTGGAAGGTAAAGGGTGTGTTTATCGCCCAATAGACATACGGCAAGTTGAAATCGCCGTTAATTATGAGTGATTCGACGTGCGCACAACATCGCGCTATAGATTGATTTTCCTGCCGCCAACCACTAATCCCGATGATTGTCCATCAGGGCCATAAAGACTCTGACCGTGGCGGGGTTTCAGTATCGCAATGGCTTCGTTAGTATAAGTGATATGCTGGTTCAACAACAGACCGTTGTGTTTATTCATATCATGCAGGCGGGCAGTTAATGTTTGAATCGCTTGCCAACGCTCGAACAGTTCGGTGTCTGATTCATAAGGCGCCTGAAGCTGCAAACGCGCTTCAATCTCTTGCCGGTTCTTATCGAGATATTGCACAGTAGCTAAGGTGGCACTTTTGGTATCAGTGACCTTCTGTAAAGCAATGCTGTTAATATGACCAGCACAGAGCAGGGTTTGCTCTTCTGATAAAATACTGCCCAACTGGTTTAGGGTATCGAGTACCGCATCGAGCGTTGCTTGCAATTTTTCCATAAGTATCAATTATTCGCTAAGAAGTCTTGAGTATCTTTGATCAGTGCATCAGCGATTTTACCTGCGTCGATTTGCAAAGAGCCATCACGGATGGCCTGCTTCAGCGTCTCGACACGGTTCATATCGATATCCTGAGTGCCAGGCTGCATTAAACGTGCTTGCGCATCGCTTAACTTGACCTGGGTCCCTGCCACTTCGCTTTGTACGGGTGTCTGTACACGCTTTTGCTTCGTCGCTTCACTGACGTCGCGAGACTGTACTTGACTAACGGGCTTCAGCGGCTGGGTGCGTTCAATGCTCATAATGTTACCCTCTAAAATGAGGTGTCAAAAGGTTAAATAATAACCTGATTCCACTCAGGTTTATTTACATAAACGCCGCACGAAAGGAAGGGGCGACGCAAAATTTACTCTGAAGCTATTATCGGCAACAATGGCAAATACTTTAATTTATTATTGCGCAATATAAATAACACCGTCTTCTCCTGCAACACCATTGACGATTTGGCCAGACGCTATGCGTACGCGCACGGATTGTCCGGCAGCGGCGTTGCTCGTCGCTTTACCTTCGCTGTTGATGCTAAAACCCACCCCTTGCGCCAGCACTTGCACGGTTTGTCCTGATTTTACCACCCATGCGTGCCGCAGCATCGCGCTGGTGAGGGGTTGCCCTGGCGGGAGATCGCGCAATAACACGGCACCCAATGCTTCTTTGGCGAGCAACAGCGCTGGCGGCGGCAGTAGATCCAACCGCCCTGTGGATTGACGCACATCTGCCGCCGCCAGCGTCACGCCGCGACGCAACTGCCGGGCACTGACCAGATAATTTCCCGTTACCTGCACTTCCGCCTGGATGAAGCGCCGCTGCTCGCCACAACGAACGGAGATGCTGACATTGCCCCATACGCGCGTATGGGGCAATGTCAGCAGTGGCACTTTGCACTGCGGCCATTGTTCCTGCGGTGTTTTAATCACGACGGTCACGCTGTTGTGTTTGTCTGGAAAGCGGGCGTGAAAAAATTGCTCAAGCTGAGCCTGCAAATCGGCGGCATGCACATTCCCTATCAGGCTGGTCAGTAGCGCAAACAAAATGGGGTAAAACTTGGTTTTCACTGACTTCACCTCTTGCTAATCACTGCCTTGCCTAGTGTAAGGGTCTTGGGCGCGCGTTAAGGCAACAAATAGCGTTGCATTTTGCGCTTATTCTCGCGATGGCGTTATCAGCATCGGAATTATCCTACCAACTCTAAATTCTCATTTGCGGAGGGAGCATGCTCGACAAACTTGACGCCTCATTCCGGTTTCAACAGGAAGTGTTGAATCTGCGTGCCCAACGACAAGAAATCCTGGCAGCGAATATCGCCAATGCTGACACGCCGGGTTATCAGGCGCGTGATATCGATTTTGCCGGCCAGCTCAACAAAGTGATGGAGCAAGGCCGAGTGAGCGGCACGGGGATTGCGTTGAAAACCACCTCCACTCGCCATATCCCGGCACAGAATTTTCAGCCGCCAGAACTTGATTTGTTGTATCGCGTTCCCGATCAACCCGCCCTTGATGGCAACACAGTCGATATGGATCGTGAACGTACCAATTTTGCCGACAACAGCCTGAAATATCAAACCAGTCTTACCGTATTAAGTGGTCAGATCAAAGGCATGATGTCAGTACTGCAATCAGGTTCTTCCTGAGAATGATGAAAGAGGAGGCTAAGGCGTTATGTCACTGCTAAGCATATTTGATATTTCCGGCTCCGCGCTCTCAGCGCAATCTCAGCGTTTGAACGTCAGTGCCAGTAACCTGGCGAACGCAGACAGTGTGACCGGCCCTGACGGGCAACCTTATCGTGCCAAACAGGTTGTTTTTGAAGTGGCTGCACCCGCAGGGCAGGCGACAGGGGGCGTACGCGTCGCCAATGTCATTGAAGATACTTCGCCCGCGCGTCTGGTTTATGAACCCGGTAATCCGTTGGCAGATGGGCAAGGTTATGTGCGTATGCCAAACGTGGATCCGGTTGCCGAGATGGTAAACACCATTTCTGCTTCACGCAGTTATCAGGCTAACGTTGAGGTGCTTAATACTACTAAAACGATGATGCTGAAAACATTGACTATCGGGCAATAACCGGGAGACACGTGCAAATGTCAGTCACGATTAATGATAGTACTTCCGCCAGCAAGACAAGCAGCTCCAGCAGCTCGTCAAATTCTGTAGCGGCAAACACCAGTGCCGATCTACAGAATCAATTTTTGACGCTGCTGGTCGCACAGTTAAAAAACCAGGATCCCACCAATCCCATGGACAACAATCAACTGGTCAGTCAGTTGGCGCAGTTGAACACGGTAAGTGGGATTGAGAAGCTGAACACCACGCTGGGTTCCATTTCTGGGCAAATCAACAATAACCAATCGATACAGGCTACCACCTTGATTGGTCATGGCGTGATGGTGCCGGGGAACGAGATTTTGGTGGGCAAAGAGACCAGCACTCCGTTTGGACTTGAGCTTGAAAGTGCTGCGGAAAACGTCACTGTCACCATCACTGACAGTACGGGTAAGGTGGTGCGCAGTCTGGAACTTGGCGCACTTACTGCTGGCGTGCACTCTTGGGGTTGGGATTGCAAGGTGACAGATGGCACGGCTGCTCCTGATGGTTCATACGCCTTTACTGTTGCGGCTAGTACCAATGGTGCCCAACAAACTATACAGCCATTACGTTATGCCCTGGTTAATGGGGTGGTTCGCAATGACTCTGGTGCCCAGTTGGATCTGGGGCTACAAGGCAAAGCGACGTTGGACGACGTGCGGCAGATTTTGTAACTGAAAGATAGAGTTGCGCACGGAATCTGGCTGACCTTGAAACCGTTTCTGAAGCATCATTTAAGCGATTCATCCGGAGAGCACCATGAGTTTTTATCAAGCGGTCAGCGGCTTGAATGCCGCAGCGAAACAACTGGACGTTATTGGCAACAACATTGCCAACTCGTCAACCGTGGGTTTTAAAACGGGCACTATTGCGTTTGCAGATATGTTTACGGGTGGTACGGGCTTAGGGACAAAGGTCGCTTCCACATTGCAGGATTTCGGTGATGGTCCTCCGAACTCTAGTACACGTGCGCTGGATGTTGCGATCAGCGGCAATGGCTTCTTCCGCATGCAGGATAGCAGTGGTTCAGTGTATTTTAGCCGTAATGGCCAGTTTACTCTGGATGGCGCTACCCTCAATATCGTTAACATGCAAGGCATGTTGCTGACGGGATACCCGGTTATCGGTACTCCGCCGACTATTCAGCAAGGGGCTGCTCCGGTGCCGTTGACTATCCCTGAAACGGCGATGGCTGCCCAACAGACGACAGTTGCTTCAATTATTGCCAACCTGAACTCTTCTGATGCTGTTAAAGTTTTTGATCCGGCTAATCCCGAAACGGCGAACTACAAGGGTTCGATCACCGTCTACGATACACTGGGTAACCCCCATAACATCGGTCTGTATTTCGAAAAAACGGGCGATAACAAGTGGACCGTAAACGTTCAGGATGGCTCAGTCGCAGGTTCTGCTTTCACTAAAATTGCACTGGAGTTTACGGAAAGCGGCGCGTTGAAATCACAGACGCAGGTAACGGGCACCGCTACTGTCACGGGGGCGAGTACCATCCCGCTGCAGTCGCTGAATGGCTCTCTGGCATCTTCGTTTACTCTTGATTTTGCTGGTAGCGTGCAACAGAACTTTGGTTCAAACAGCAACAAAACCCCAACTCAGAACGGTTATAGGTCGGGTAGCCTGATCGGTTATAGCGTTAGCGATGGCGGTGTCATAACCGGCAAATACTCCAACGACAGAACACAGCCTCTGGGGCAGATTGCACTGGCCAGTTTCTCTAATCCGGAAGGGCTGTCAATTGAGGTCGATAACGTATGGTCCAGCACCGAGAAATCCGGTCAACCGGTTATCGGTCAAGCAGGTATCGGTAGCCTGGGTACGTTGCTTGGCAATATGACAGAAAGCTCAAACGTGGACATGAGTAAAGAGTTGGTGGATATGATCGTTGCTCAACGTTTCTACCAGTCTAACGCGCAAACCATTAAAACGCAGGACTCCATCCTGCAAACGCTTGTCAGCATGCGTTAATCGTTTAGCGGAGAAACTCCATGGATCACGTGATTTATACAGCGATGGGTGGCGCCAGCCAGTCACTTGAAAAGCAGGCGATTACGACCAACAACCTGGCCAATGCATCAACACCGGGTTTTAAGTCACAATTAGCTGCGCTGCGTGCAGTGCCCATCAATGGACCGACCAACCAAACCCGGACATTGGTTGTGGCCTCTACGCCGGGAGCGGATATGTTGGAAGGTGTCATAGATTACACCGGACGTTCCATGGATGTTGCACTGCCTAAAGAGAGTTGGTTGGCAGTGCAAACCGCAAACGGAGAAGCCTATACCCGTAATGGGAATATGGAAATCAATGCCGATGGACAGTTGACCATCCAGGGGCGCATTGTGGTGGGCGATGGTGGTCCGATTGAAATTCCGCCCAATGCACAAATCAGTATCTCTGCCGATGGTACTATTTCCTCGCTGAATGCTGGTGATGCGCCCAATACCATTGCTCAGTTAGGGCGCTTGAAGCTGGTGAAAGCGACAGGACAAGAAGTAACGCGTTCCGACGATGGCCTGTTCCGTTTGACGCCGGCAGCCCAGCAGCAGCGCGGCAATGTATTACAGAACGATCCCACCGTGCGCGTCATGCCTGGCGTACTCGAAGGCAGCAACGTCGATTCGGTTGGTGCCCTGGTGGATATGATTGCTAACTCACGCCGCTTCGACATGCAGATGAAAGTGATTAGCAGTGCCGACACTAATGCCCAGAGTGCCAATCAGTTATTGGCGATAAGCTAACACGCTATTTTCGTGAAGGAGTTGCTTTATGATCCGTTCGTTATGGATTGCAAAAACCGGTTTGAACGCACAGCAAACCAATATGGACGTTATTTCCAACAACCTGGCGAACGTCAGCACCAATGGTTTTAAACGCCAGCGCGCCGTGTTTGAAGATTTGCTGTACCAAACCATTCGCCAACCGGGCGCTCAGTCCTCTGAGCAAACTACCTTACCTTCCGGGCTGCAATTAGGGATGGGGGTACGTCCTGTGTCGACAGAGCGTATTCATACGCAAGGTGGTATGTCTGAAACCGGTAACTCCAAGGACGTTGCGATTCGTGGGCAAGGTTTCTTCCAGGTACAGATGCCTGATGGTACCACCGCCTATACTCGTGATGGCGCATTTCAACTGGATGGAAACGGCCAGTTGGTCACTTCAAGCGGCTATCTGGTACAGCCGGCAATTACTATTCCTGCTAATGCCACCGAACTTTCAATCGGTCGTGACGGTATCGTCAGTGTCAAATTGCAGGGCCAGACAGCGATGAACCAGATTGGTCAGTTGACGCTGGCTACTTTCATCAATGACAGCGGTTTGGAAAGCATTGGTGAAAATCTCTATCTGGAAACCACCAGTTCCGGCGCGCCAAATGAAACTAACCCTGGGTTGAACGGTGCAGGATTGCTGTATCAAAAATTTGTAGAAACTTCTAACGTCAACGTGGCGGAGGAGTTGGTCTCGATGATCCAGACTCAGCGTGCCTATGAGATCAACAGTAAGGCGATCTCCTCTTCCGATCAGATGTTGCAGAAACTGACCCAGTTGTAAAACCGGGCGATTGACGGGGCGATGACAAGGATAAAACGGTGATGTGTCAGTTTCCCGCTTTATCCTTGTCATTGCCCCGTTGAGCATGAATAAATGGGCAACCTTTATAAGGCGATATCCGTAGTGATGATGATGCAAAAGCCGGTTATCAAACCGTTGTGCCAGCCGCGTTCGCTGGCGTTGGTCGTGATGTTGGCGCTAAGCGGTTGCGCCTATATTCCTCATGATAAAGTGGTTACCGGTCCCACCTCGGCACAGCCCGCACCGCCTTCAGCCGCAGCGCCAAATGGATCCATTTTCCAGGCGGTTCAGCCGATGAATTATGGCTACCAGCCGATGTTTGAAGACCGGCGGCCGAGAAATGTCGGTGATATCCTGACCATCGTTTTGCAGGAAAACGTCAGCGCCAGCAAGAGCTCATCTGCGTCTGCCAGTCGGGATGGTTCCTCATCATTCGGTGTAATAACCGCGCCGCGCTATCTGGAAGGGCCGTTGGGCAATAATCGTGCTGACCTAGAAGCACAGGGTAAAAATGACTTTGCCAGCAAAGGCGGTGCCAATGCCAATAACACCTTCAGTGGTACTATTACTGTAACGGTGGGGCAGGTGTTAGCTAACGGTAACCTGCATGTGGTGGGCGAGAAGCAGATTGCCATCAATCAGGGGACTGAATTTATCCGCTTTTCTGGCGTTGTGAATCCACGAACCATCAGTGGCGCTAACTCTGTGCCTTCCACCCAGGTGGCAGATGCCCGTATCGAATATGTTGGCAACGGGTATATCAATGAAGCGCAAAACATGGGCTGGTTGCAGCGTTTCTTCCTCAACGTTTCTCCGTTCTAAGCTAAGTGAAGAGGTACAGAATGCGGATCGCGTCGTTTCTTAGCCTGATGTTAGCCCTGGTGGCTTTCCTGCCTGCGTCGTCGCAGGCCGACAGGATCCGTGACCTTGTTGATATACAAGGCATGCGGGAAAACTCTTTGATTGGTTATGGTTTGGTGGTGGGGCTAGACGGGTCGGGTGACCAGACGATGCAAACCCCCTTTACCACACAAACGTTGACGAACATGCTGTCACAGTTAGGTATCACCGTGCCGGCAGGTACCAATATGCAGTTGAAAAACGTGGCGGCGGTGATGGTGACGGCCAAACTTCCTGCCTTTGGTCGTGCGGGGCAATCTATTGATGTTGTTGTCTCTTCAATGGGGAATGCCAAAAGCTTGCGCGGCGGTACGCTGTTGATGACGCCGCTGAAAGGTGTGGACAACCAGGTTTACGCGCTGGCGCAAGGTAACGTACTGGTCGGTGGCGCGGGTGCCGCCGCCGGTGGTAGCAGCGTGCAGGTCAACCAGTTGGCGGGTGGGCGTATTACCAACGGCGCGGTGATTGAGCGGGAACTGCCTTCTACCTTTGGCTCGTCTAATCTGATAATGCTGCAACTCAAGCAGGATGATTTTTCCATGGCGCAGCGTGTCAGCGATGCGATTAACCGCTCAGGTTTAGGCGGCAGTGCGACACCCGTTGACTCGCGCACCATTCAGGTGATTGCACCGCGTGGCAACAGTTCGCAGGTACGTTTTTTGGCGGACGTACAGAACCTTGATGTTAACGTTGGTCTTCAGGATGCCAAGGTTATCGTTAACTCTCGTACCGGCTCCGTGGTGATGAACCGCGAAGTCACCTTGCAAAGCTGTGCCATCGCGCAGGGTAATCTTTCTGTCACTATCAATCAGCAAAATGTTGTCAGTCAGCCGGATACGCCGTTAGCGGGTGGGCAAACGGTAGTGACACCGCAGACCGAAATTTCGCTCCAGCAAGGAGGCGGTGCATTGCAGCGCGTTAATGCCAGTGCCAACCTGAACAATGTGGTGCGTGCGTTGAACTCCTTAGGCGCGACACCGATGGAGCTGATGTCGATTTTACAAGCGATGCAAAGTGCAGACTGCCTGCGCGCTAAACTGGAAATCATCTAATGGCCGATATTCAGTCGCTCCATAATGCTGCGTATGACGCGCAGTCATTAAATTCACTCAAGCGTGAAGTCTCTACCGATCCGCAAAGTAAAGAGGGAATTCGAGCGGTTGCGCGCCAGATGGAAGGTATTTTTGTCCAACTGATGATGAAAAGCATGCGTTCGGCAACGATGGAAGATGGGCTGCTAAACAACGAGCAAACTAAGCTGTATACTTCGATGTATGACCAGCAGGTGGGGCAGAAAATTGCTTCAGGAAAAGGACTGGGGTTGGCAGATGTCATGGTCAAGCAACTGACGGCGACGCAGAACGCGGACATCCCTTCCTCTGCTGCGGCAGAGGAGAGCACGTTGCGTTTTGACGGAGCCTTGCTCAGAACGATGCCGACAGCCGAAGTAGAGCAAATGGTGCGTAAAGCCGTACCTAAATTACCCGCCAGCGGCTCAGCGTTGCCGCTTTCCAGCAGCAATTTTGTTTCGCAACTCGCCGTGCCTGCACAGATAGCCAGCCAGCAAAGCGGCATTCCCCATCACCTTATTATGGCTCAGGCAGCGTTGGAATCCGGTTGGGGACAGAGTGAAATCCCCACGGCGGATGGCCGCCCAAGCCACAACCTGTTTGGTATTAAGGCGGGCAGTAACTGGGATGGCCCGGTCACCGAGATCACCACCACCGAGTATGAAGATGGCGTGGCGAAAAAGGTCAAGGCCAGCTTCCGCGTTTACGACTCCTACATGGATGCGTTGGGCGATTACGTCAAACTGCTGACCAATAACCCGCGCTATAGCAATGTTGCAGCGGCAGGAAGTGCGGAACAAGCCGCTCACGCTTTGCAGCGTGCCGGCTATGCTACCGACCCGCAGTATGCGCAGAAACTGATCAGCATGATTCAGCAGATGAAGAATACCAGTGAGAAAGCAGTTAAAGCGTACACCCATGATTTAAGCCAACTGTTTTGATTTTTTTCTGAAGGTTTTCGCTGTCTTGCCGATAACTGGTATTAGCGATGAAAGTGGGTCAATCACTTTCTGTATCTTGTCTATTTGTATGGCATTCACGCCCGTGGAAAGGAGGTTTCATGGCCAATTTGGTAAATACTGCGATGAGTGGGCTGAAGGCCGCGCAGGCAGCATTGAGCGCGGTCAGCAACAATATTAGTAACCAGGCGGTGACGGGATATAGCCGACAGACCGCACTGCTTGAACAAGCGGCGGGCACGAAGATCGGCAATGCCTACATTGGTAACGGTGTAAATTTGGTTTCAATCAATCGGGATTATAACGAATTTATCGCCACCCAACTGCGTTCAGCGCAAACCACCAGTAGTTCAGTAACGACCAGCTACGAACAGATATCGAAAATTGATAACTTGCTGGCAAGCAGTACTACCAATCTCTCTTCATCCTTGCAGGAATTTTTCACCAACCTGCAGAACGTCGCGAATAACGCAGGGGATTCTTCTGCGCGTCAAACCATGATCGGTAAAGCACAAGGACTGGTTAACCAGTTTCAGGTCACCGACAAATATCTGCGCGACATGGATTCCAGCATTAACAGTGAAATCCAGAGTGTGATTGGTCAGGTAAATACCTACACTAGCCAGATCGCAAATCTGAACAAAGAAATTACGCGTCTGCTGGGTGCTAACCAAGGGGCGCAACCCAACGATCTGCTCGATCAGCGCGATCTGTTGGTGGATGAACTCAATAAACTGGTGGGCGTGGACGTTGCGGTTCAAGATGGTACCATTTATAACGTGTCGCTCAAGAATGGCATGAACCTGGTACAGGGGACGCGCAGCTTTAATTTGGTGACTGTTCCCTCTAGCAGCGATCCACAGCGTGTGGCGGTAGGGTATGACGATCCGACCGTAGGCGTCAGCGAGCTTCGCGAAAGTAGCATATCCGGTGGCAAACTGGGAGGGTTCATCTCGTTCAGAAGCGCTACCCTCGATACCACACGCAATCAGGTTAACCAATTGGCGCTGGCATTTGCTGACGCGTTCAATACCCAACATAAAGAAGGGTATGACTATAACGGTACGCCAGGCGTTGATTTCTTTGAATTTGGCGGTCCAGTCGTATACGAAAACAGTAAAAATACCGGTAATGCGGTGCTGAGTGCGGCCTATAAAGATACCAAAGCGGTACAGGCAACGGACTACTCAATGCGCTATAACGGCACGTCATGGGATGTCACCCGTACAGCAACCAATACAACAATAACGGGTTTGACGCCGGATGCTGATGGCAAGCTCACCTTTGATGGCCTCGAAGTAACGGTTACTGCGGGAAGTACGCCTTTGGTTGCTGGTGATACGTATCTGCTCAAGCCAGTGAGTGACGTCATTATTGATATGAAAGTGGCTATTAGCGATCCGAATAAAGTGGCGGCAGCATCGACCAAGTTGGATGAAGATGGGAACGAAGTGCCCGGCGAGTCCGGTGGGCCGAATGATAATACCAATGCCAAGGCGATGTTGGCCTTGCAGAACCAGAAGATTGTTGGCGGCACGGCCACCTTCACTGGAGCTTACGCGGGTATCGTGGGTGAGATCGGTAACCAGACCAGCGCGCTGAAAATCAATAACACATCACAACAGAACGTGGTGAAACAGCTAACCGCTGAGCAGAAGTCCGTGTCAGGTGTAAACCTGGACGAAGAATATGGCGACCTGATGCGCTACCAACAGTATTACATGGCGAATGCTCAGGTGATTCAAACTGCACAGGCACTTTTTGACGCGCTGCTCTCTATGCGCAGCTGATTGGCGATCGAATAAAGAGGAATTTATACCATGCGTTTAAGCACCAGCATGATATATCAGCAGAATATGAATGGTATTCTGAATGGTCAGTCCATTTGGCAGAAAGCGGGAGAGCAGCTGGCCAGTGGCACCAAGGTAACGACACCTTCAGATAATCCTATTGCTGCTTCTCAGGCTATCATGATCGGTCAGGCGCAGGCGGAGACCGACCAATATACCTTAGCCAGAACTTTTTCTCGCCAGAGCATGTCGTTAGAATTGTCGGTGCTGGGGAGTATTGTTACAGCGGTAACGTCGGCTTCGACCGAAGTCATCAGTGCAGGCAGTGTAAAAAGTGATGACGATCGGAATACTCAGGCCAAAGTATTGGAAGGGCTCAAAGAGCAGTTGTTGAACATTGCCAATACGACGGATGGGAATGGCAACTATATCTTTGCTGGCTATCAGACGACTACTGCACCTTATGTGCAGGATCCCACGACCAAAGTAGTGAGTTATGTTGGTGGATTCACCGCAATTTCACAGCAGGTTGATTCTAGCCGCACCATGACGGTGAGCAATATCGGACCACAGGTATTCAATAGTGCTATTGGCGATGCAGTAAAGGAACCGGATGGCTCAATTCAGAAAGATCTGTTTGCCACCTTGGATATCGCCATTAACACGCTGAAAACACCCATTGCGGACGGTGACACAGCAGCACAAGAAGCGCTTCAGGCTGCATTGGCTACAGCGAACCGTGGGTTACGTAACTCACTGAATAACGTATCCTCGGTCGAATCGGCGATTGGTATCCAATCTCAAGAGTTGGATCAGCTTGATACAATTGGTGCAGACCGCAAAATGGCTAACTCACAGACTAAGAGTGCGTTGGTGGATACGGATTGGGTGTCATCAATCTCTACTTATATCATGCAGCAAGCCTCGTTACAGGCTGCTTATACCACGTATCAAAATATGCGGGGTATGTCACTGTTCCAGATTAATAAGTAACGGACGGTGATGCAGCACAGATTTGAATGCGCTTAAACCGGGCGTATTCTTTGGGCATGTCATTTCTTAAATGATGTGCCGTTTTTTGTTTTATTCCTTTCCTTTCTGAACCCGCAATTTTCCCTGCAAGCAGCGTAAAATGCACTGGCCTCGATCAGTTTCGGATAATGCTATCAAGGGGTTCTGGTTAGTCGAGTCAACACGTCAGCAAGAACATTGAAGATTTCGCTGAACAAATGTTTGGTGAATGGAGCCAGCAGAAAAAGCAGCATACCGAGCGTCATGATGCCTACGGTCAAAGTTAATGGGAAACCAATGACAAAAACGGTGAGCTGCGGTGCAACGCGGTTCAGCAAGCCCAGAGAGATATTAAGCGCCAGCAGCAAAGTAATTAACGGCAGTGCCAGCATGACTCCGTTAATAAATAGCAAGCTCCCCGCCCGGGCCAGCCCCAGGAATCCATCACCGCTAAGCGGTGCCGTGCTGATTGGCAGGGTATAAAAGCTGTCGGCTATCAGCGATATCATCCATAAATGACCATTGAACGCCATAAAGAGCAACATAGCCATGATGTTGAGAAAACGCGCCAGTACCTGCATGTTTGGCCCGCCGGTGGGGTCAAAAAAGGTGGCAAACGCCAACCCCATCTGCATACCAATCAGCTCGCCCGATAACCTGACAGCAGCAAAAGCCAATTGCATGGTGAAACCTAGTGCGGCACCGATCAATAACTGTTGGAGAATAATCCAGACGCCGCCAATAGAGAATAAAGGCGTGGTATTAACGGGTAAATAGGGCGCTACCAGCAGGGTAATCACGAGCCCTAGACAGATTTTCACCTGGGCTGGAACGGCGCGCTCATTAAACACAGGGCAGGTGGTGATTAAAGCCAAAATACGTATCAAGGGCAACAGGAACTGGTTGACCCAGAGATCCCACTGTGTGCTATCAAGCGTCAGCATGGTTAGCCAATGATCGTCGGCAACTGGCCGAACAACGTGCGCATATAATTCAGCATCAGGCTGAGCATCCAGGGCCCTGCGATCACCAGTGTGAAGAACACCGTCAGAATTTTGGGAATAAATGACAGCGTCATTTCGTTAATCTGGGTTGCGGCCTGTAACAAACTGATGATTAACCCGCTGAACAGCGCTGAGAGCAAGGGAGGGGCCGCAAGCGCCAGTGCGATCTTCATTGCTTCATAGCCTAAAGCCATTACGGATTCTGGCGTCATCGGGCAACCTCAGTAGGAATTAACTGTAAAAACTTTGTGCAAGTGAACCGAGCAACAATTGCCACCCGTCAACCAGAACAAACAGCATCAGCTTGAACGGTAACGAAATGGTCGCCGGTGGCACCATCATCATACCAAGCGCCATCAGTACGCTGGCCACCACCAGATCGATAATCAAAAACGGAATGAAAATGGTAAAACCAATCTGGAAGGCGGTTTTCAGTTCACTGGTGACAAACGCCGGGACCAGGACGCGCATTGGCACGGCTTCTGGCCCCTGAATCTCGCCCATCTGTGCCAGACGTGTAAATAGCGCAAGGTCGGATTGACGCGTCTGGCGCAGCATGAATTCGCGTAAAGGTTGCGCACCGCGTTCAATCGCCTTTTGCATGCTGATCTGATCCTGACTGAACGGCACATAGGCTTCATCATAAACACGGTTCAGTACGGGGGACATGATGAAAAAAGTCAGAAATAGCGTTAAACCCAGCAACACCTGATTAGGCGGCGCAGTGGGGGTACCTAATGCGTTACGCAATAAGCCCAGAACAATGATGATGCGTGTAAAACAGGTCATCATCAGCATGGCTGCCGGGATAAACGTCAGAGACGTCAGGAAAACCAGCGTTTGAACCGGCAATGTCCAACTTTGACCGCCGTTTGCCAAAGGGTGGCTGATAATACCCGGCAATTGCGCCCAGACTGAAGGGGTAAATAACACCAAAACGGCGGCCAATATTGGCAGTCCGCGCTTTAGCACTGATAGCGGTGAAACAGGAAGGCGCGCTTTCATTCCGATTTTTCCGGACGTTTGATGACTTTATTGAGTAACTGCCGAAAATCGACCGGTATGGCCATCTCTCCAGCTGGAGTGTCGTCCATCTCTTTGGCGGGCAGGATATGTAACGGCGTGATTTGTTGCGCCGTTACGCCCAGAACTAACCAGGTATCCTCAATCTCCACCACAACAACGTGTTCTCGTTGCCCAACCTGACAGCTTGAAACCACCTTGACCAGCTTATTTTGCTTAATGGGGAGGGTTAAACCGAGTTTACGCACCACCCAGGCAATCGCGAGGATCAGCATTAAAACGCCCACCAGTACAGAGCCTACTTGCGTAAGCAGTGAACTGGCGGGGAAGGGAGCTGTGGCAACCTGCGTCGTGGCATGTGTTACCGGTGCCGACGGCGCAGGGGAAAGGGGGTGAGTATCGGCCATTAGCGACTCAAACGACGCATCCGCTCGGAGGGAGTAATAATATCGGTAATACGCACCCCGTATTTATCCGATACCACCACCACTTCACCCTGTGCAATCAGATAGCCGTTGATCAGAATATCCAGCGGTTCACCCGCCAAGCCGTCCAGCGCCACCACTGAACCTTGCGTTAAGCGCAGCAGCTCTTTGATGGTCATTTTGGTGCGGCCGAGTTCAACCGTCAGTTTGACGGGGATATCGAGGATTAGGTCAATATCCTGCAAGCTACCGAGTGCATCGGAAGGATCCAGACTCTTGAAGATGTTATCTGTCGCGCTGGGCTTTTCTGCGGCTTGTTGCTCGTTAAACGCATCAGCCCACAGATCGTCCACAGGTTCCTTATCATCGGACGGTTTCTTGGTGTCACTCATTGGGCTGTTCCTCATTATTTAGAGAATTCAAAATAGGGTTAATCAAATGTTCGACGCGCAAGGCATATTGCCCATTCAGTGTGCCGTATTGGCTGGTTAACACCGGAACGCCATCAACGTGTGCAATGACGCGTTCGGGCTTGTCGATAGGCAGTACGTCCCCCGGCTGTAGTTTTAATACTTTGGAGAGACGCAATGGAATATCGACAAAATTTGCCACCAGTTCCAACTCTGAGTGTTGTACCTGTTTAGCTAAGGTTTCTCGCCAATTTTGGTCTTCCTGGCGCGAGTTTTCCAACGGTAGATTGGTCAGCACTTCCCTCAACGGTTCAATCATTGAGAAAGGAATGCAAATACTAAATTCACCCAACAATGTACCGATTTCAACATGGAACGGTGTTGTCACCACGATATCGTTCGGCGATGTGGTGATGTTGGTAAATTTCACCTGCATTTCAGAACGCACGTACTCGATATCGAGTTTATAAATCGCGTTCCAAGCTTCGCCATAGGCGTCCAGAGCCAGACGCAGCATGCGTTTCACAATACGTTGTTCGGTATGCGTGAATTCGCGGCCTTCTACTTTTGTCGGAAAACGTCCATCACCACCGAACAGGTTATCCACCGCGATAAACACCAGGCTCGGTGAAAACACAAACAGTGCCGTACCGCGCAAGGGTTTCAGGTGAATCAGGTTGAGGTTGGAAGGCGCCGGCAAGTTACGAGCAAAGTCATGATAAGGCTGTATTTTTATACCGCCTACCGTGATATCCGGGCTACGACGCAACAGGTTGAACAATCCCATACGGAATTGGCGCGCAAAACGTTCATTAATGATCTCCAACGCTTGCAGGCGTTCACGAATAACACGTCGCTGTGTATTGGGATCATAGGGTTTGACATCGCCGTCAGATTTCGCAGCGGCGTTGGCATTGCTGGCGTCATCACTACTGCCGCCGTTGAGCAATGCGTCAATTTCTGCTTGAGAGAGAATGCTATCGCCCATAAGGATTACCGTAAAATAAAGGCAGTGAACAACACATCAGTAACCACCTGATTTGGCTGTCCAGGGACCAGTGGGGGGCTCAGCACCTGCTTGATTTGCTCAATCAACTTTTGCTTACCCTGCTCGTTTGCCAAGGAGATGGCATCCTGATGTGACAGCAGCAATAACAAGCGGCTACGCACTTCGGGAAGATAATTTGTCAAACGTGTTCTGGTTTCTTCATCAGCCAAACGCAACGTGAAACCAACGTAAAGGACACGATCGGGATTGTTGTCGGCGTTGACCAGATTGACAGTAAACGTGTCCAACGGCATGAAGACAGGCAGTGCAGGGGGAGGCGGAACCTCCTGCTCAGCAGAGGGAGTTTTGTGGTACAACATCCACCAAGACACACCCGCAGCTCCTGTCGCCGCCAGCGCAATGATAATAAGCAATATTACCCAGATAGAGCGCTTACGCCGTGAACCAGCTTGCATGTCTGCCATAGCCAAAGAGAATTCCTATTATTAATCAATATCTAATGCCATCATTTTGTAGCACTAAATGAATATATGATGTTAATGATTATCCTGTCTATTCGTCAGTTCAATACAAAGAATAAACCAGAAAAACCGCGCTAACTTGTTCGTTTGCCTAAGGTTTATGCAAAAATATCGACACCGCTCACTGGCCGCGCAACCACCGTGCTTGACATATCAATATCAGTGGGCTCGTTGTCATAGTGCGCATTCGCAGCAAATTGTTGACGATAAGAGGTACTCTCGTCACCCGAGCCGCTATTCATGCCGCTTGCCATCTGTTGCTGCGCCTGCTGCCAACC
Source organism: Symbiopectobacterium sp. (assembly GCF_047692315.1). GTDB lineage: Bacteria > Pseudomonadota > Gammaproteobacteria > Enterobacterales > Enterobacteriaceae > Symbiopectobacterium. The sequence continues at coordinate 118,667 of NZ_JBLLJS010000023.1, forward strand.
GCTGTTTTCGCCACCAACACTGCTTTGACCTAAGTTGATACCGCTTTCCGCCATTGCGGTTCGCAGATGAGGCAGCGCGGCTTCAAGAGCGCTGCGTACCTGACTGTTCGCTGAAGCCAGATGAATCTGTGCCTGATTATCATCCAGTCGCAATGAAATATGCAGTGTACCTAACTCTTCTGGATGCAAGCACAATTGTGCACTCTGTAGTCCACTGCGGCTCAGCATAATAATTTGCTGACTGAGAGAATCCTGCCATTGCGTTGTGCCCAGTTGGGCATTTAGCTGCGCGCTGGCACCGGGTTGTGCGATGTTGTTCGTCATTGACGTTTGAGCATTGGGCGCCAGCGTTACGGCAGCAGTATGTCCTGTTAACGGCGTTTGGCTGACGCTGCTATCCTGTCTTGTTACCTCTGTGAACGTTTGGGCCAGTGCGGCGGTTTTATCCTGCATTTGGGCGCTATCATCTGCCTGAGCTTGAACCTGAGCCTGGTCATTTGCAACAGAACGATTTGTCTTCACTGTGGACATTGCTGTTGCCAGCGTATCACTTTTACTGGTCACTGCATCACGCGAAGAGAGGGTGGTGAATAAGGATGCTGTCGCACTATCATCTTTGCTCTGCGCTGCGGTACTATTCAGCCCCGGTAAAGAAAGTGACTGTGTTCCCTGAAGCAAGGATGACATTTCCATGTTTTGTGGTGCTGCGGGTGTTAACATTGCCATCAATGCCTGTACTGCCTGAGTATCTGTGGACTTGGCGTCGTCAGCGCTTTTCTCAAGGCTATCATCGTGCCCTTGAGCAAACGACTTGCGCAATGACGTCACCAGCTCTGACAATGATTTGTCATCCGGTGTACCTTGGGCGTTAATGACCGTCAGCAGCGTATTCAGGTCTTGCTGGTTTAAGTCAATATCTTGTGCCGTCAATGCATCCAGCAACTTTTGTTTACTGTCTTTGCCGCTCAGTGCAGAGCTATTATCCGCCGGGATCGCGGCTGTGGCGGTTTTCTTGGGCAGATGCAGGGATAACAGTTGGACAAAATCCTGAGGAAGCTGCTCGGAGGTGAGCAACCCAGAAGCTGACCCTGCGGCTTCACTGACGCCGGTATTTGCTGTTGTAGTAACGATTGGCAGTATCATAAATCTGTTTTCCTCAGAGAAGCCCGTTGGGCAAATTCATCCATCCGTTTTTGATCAAGACGATTCTCACGCGCGAGTTGCCTGACATCTTCGCGCTCTTGTAGCGTTTCAAAGGCATTCAGGCGAATTTGTTTTTCCTGCCAGGTTTTCATCGCCAGATCCAGACGAGAATTCCAGTGTTGCAATTGTTTCTGATGCTGAGTAATAGCGACATCCAGCGTTTGAATAAATTGCTGGAAATTTTGCCAACTGGTGTTGGCCATGCCTGCTGACATCGTCGCTTGTAACCTATCACGATAATCTTCCTGATAGTTTAACAGCATCTTCAGTTGTTGTTCAGCTTGTTGATAAGCTTTACGCACTTGCCCCAATTGGGTCGCTGCTTTTTCGACCTCTTTTTGGGCCAACTCGCGTAATGTAACCAGCGGTGACTGCGTTTTCATCTGTCCTCCTACTCGTTACGGGGAAAAATGACGTTTAAGGCCTGGCAAGAAGCCTCATAACCACTGCGTTCAAATATGCCCTGCTGCAAGAAATCCTGAAGCTTCGGGTAAAGGCGAATAGCATGATCCAGCGTCGGATCGCTGCCTGCCGCATAGGCACCCACGTTTATCAAATCGCGGTTGCGTTGATAACTGGAGAGTAGCTGTTTGAACAGCCTTACGCTCGCGTAATGCTTTTCATCAATCAGTGCCGTCATGGCACGGCTGATTGAGGCTTCAATATCAATAGCCGGGTAATGGCCAGATTCAGCCAGTTGCCGCGACAGAACAATATGTCCATCCAGAATAGCACGCGCAGAATCCGCAATAGGATCCTGCTGGTCATCGCCTTCTGTCAGCACAGTATAAAACGCCGTGATCGAACCACCACCGTGAATGCCATTGCCTGCGCGCTCAACCAACGCCGGGAGCTTGGCAAACACGGAAGGCGGGTAGCCTTTGGTTGCCGGTGGCTCACCAATGGCCAACGCAATTTCACGCTGCGCCATGGCATAACGCGTCAGGGAATCCATAATCAGTAACACGTGCTGGCCGCGATCGCGAAAATCTTCGGCAATGCGCGTCGCATAAGCGGCACCCTGCATACGCAACAGGGGAGAGACGTCAGCAGGTGCGGCGATCACTACCGAACGCGCACGACCTTCGTCACCTAAAATGTTTTCAATAAAATCTTTTACCTCACGACCACGTTCACCGATCAGCCCAACGACGATCACATCCGCTTTGGTATAGCGCGCCATCATGCCGAGCAGCACACTTTTACCAACGCCGGAACCGGCAAACAGACCCATACGCTGACCGCGGCCCACCGTTAATAATGCGTTGATGGCGCGTACACCTACATCCAGCACATCTTCAATCGGCGTTCGTTGTAGCGGGTTAAACGGCACAGTGATCAGCGGTGCACGATAACCTGTTTCCGGTGCGGGTAATCCATCTAGGGGTTTGGCACTACCGTCCAAAACCCGGCCAAGCAATTCTGGACCTAGGGATAACTGCTTACCCTGAACAACACCCTGGGCTGCCGCACGGGCATAGACACGCGCGCCAGGGACGATGCCTTCCATCTCTTCCAGCGGCATCAGAAACAGGCTTTGACCATTAAAGCCAACCACCTCGCACTCGACTTCATCCGTTTTGCTGCCCATTTGACGTTCAATCAGACAGGTTGCACCCAACGGCATTTGCAGTCCGGTTGCTTCCAACACTAACCCTGTCGCACGCTTTAAACGCCCACAATGGCGAACAGCAGGAGTCTCCTTGATACGCGTTTCAAAGGCGTCCAATTCGGCAAACCAACGTGCGAGATGATGGGTCATCATAATTCTCCCGGCGCAGCCAGTCGGCATAATTCATGCCAACGCGTAGCAAGGCTGGCATCGAGATCGCCTTCCTCTGCGCTGACTTTGCATCCTCCGGGATGCTGTTGACCGTCGGCTAATAAACGCCAGCCGTGTTGCTCCAACGTTGGGCCCAGTGCGGCCTCTACGCGCTCGAGATCGCTAGGATGTACTCGTAACTGTGTTTTCCCACTAAACAGTGGCTCTTGCTGGATCAACTGTTGAATCTGGTGCTGAAGGGCCGTGCCATCGCACAACGGTGCCTGACCAATAATCTGTTTTGCAACGGTCAATGCTAGCTGCGTCAAGCGCGCCGGAATGGCGCTGTCCATCGCATCCAATGTCTGCTGGAAAGCGCTCACCATTTGCTGCATGTGATCGATCAGCGGCTGTTGTTGCAATGCGTCTTGTGCCCCCTGCTCGGTACCCGCTTTTAGCCCTTCCTGATACCCTGCGTCATACCCTTGTTGCTGCCCTTCAGCAAAACCCGCTTCACGCGCCTGTCGCATGGTTTGCTCACGCATGCGTTCCAGCTCCGCCTCAAAGGAACGAAACTGATCCACTGGCTCCGGCTCCACCTGCTCCAGTACCACCGCGTCGATTTCCGGCTCAGGTTCAGCATCAAAGGGTGACGCCAAATCTTTCAGCTTCCAGGGCTTCCAGGCTATGTTGTCAGCGGGATTAGACATAAGCATCCTCGCCGCCGCCAATGATCATCTCGCCGCTGTCGGCCAGACGACGCACAATAAGCAGAATGGCTTTCTGTTCGTTTTCCACTTGAGACATACGGACAGGACCGCGCGTCGAGAGGTCGTCGCGCAGAATTTCTGCCGCACGCTGCGACATGTTGTGTAGGAATTTCTCGCGCAACGGCTCGTCGGAGCCTTTCAGTGCCAACAGCAGCGACTCCGATTCCACTTCCTGCAACAGGCGCTGGATACTGCGATCGTCCACATCGATAAGGTTTTCGAACAGGAACATTTCGTCGATGATTTTCTGTGCCAGTTCGCCATCGAATTCGCGTACCGCATCGATAACCGCTTCTTCCTGCTGGCTCTTCATCAGGTTGATAATCTCAGCCGCAGTACGAACGCCACCCATTTTGCTGCGTTTCACGTTCTGACCATCCAGCAAGCCATTCAATACTTCGGTCAGTTCCGCCAGTGCAGAAGGCTGAACACCCCCGAACGTAGCGATACGTAGCATGACATCGTTACGCAGACGCTCATCGAACAGTGCCAGAATATCGGCAGCCTGTGCACGTTTTAAATGCACCAGAATTGTGGCGATAATCTGTGGGTGCTCGTCGCGGATAATATCGGCAGCCGTTTGTGGCTCCATAAAGTTGAGGGTCTCGATACCGCCCGTGGTTTCGCGGCTCTCGAGAATATCCTCCAGTAAGCTGGATGCGCGCTCTTCGCCCAGCGCTTTCACCAACACCGAGCGCAGATAATCACTAGCATTCACGCTCAGTGCTGCATATTGTTCCGCTTCAATTTCGAACTCTTTGAGGACTTCAGCCAATTGTTGCGGCGAGACCTGGCGCAAGTTTGCCATCGCAGCACTCAAATGCTGCACTTCGCGCATAGAGAGGTGAGTAAACACCTTGGCGGCGCGATCTTCACCCACCGTCATCAACAAAATGGCGCTCTTTTCTGTACCTGTCATACTCATAGTTCAGTACTCATCCATTGGCGAATAACCAGGGCGACAACACGCGGATCGTTCTCAGCCAGATCGCGTACACGCTGGCTCTGCAACTCAGTATTAATACGCTGTTGTGAGCGGCGTTGCAGTTCTTCTTCGTCTTTGCTCAGCTTGACAATGACATCGTTGGCACTGTCACGCATTTGCGCAGCTGCATTCGCCGTAGCCTGTTGTTCTTCACGTTTCTTGAGTTGCGGTCTGACCAACTTACGCCACAGGATCCAGGCAACCAGCAGAACCAACAGCCAACGACCCAATTCCACCATCAGCTCAAAGAAGGCTTGTTTCTGCCAGAAGGGGAGCTCGCTGGTCGGATCGCTGGTAGACATAAACGGTGTGTTAACCACATTTAATGAATCGTCACGCTCCGTTGAAAAGCCCATGGCTTCCCGTGCAACGGTGTCAATTTGCTTAATCTGCTCTTCCGATAACGCGATAGGTTTACCATCTTCACCGGGTGGCAGATAGTTGACGATCACGGCAACGGAAAGACGTTTGATGCCGCCGGTGCTGTGTTTAGTATGCAGAATCGTCTTGTCAACTTCGTAGTTTGTGGTTGCATCATTACGAGAATTTGACGTTTGTATAACCGCATTTCCCTGTGTGCCAGTGGCAGCATTTTGATTTTGCTGATTAGCTTGCTGGGGATTCTGGTTATTGTTTTGGTTCTGGTTGGCGTTATTGGCATTCGCAGCGTTATTTGCCGGTGTAGCAATCGGTGCCGTCGGTGCTGGCGCCGGCTGGTTAGAGAGTGCTCCCGGTACGCCACCGACATTCGGACCGCCGCGTTGTTCGCTCTGGCTGGTTTGCTGAGAACGAATAGCGGCCTGATTCGGTGCGGAGTTAGGTTGATACTGCTCGTCTGTCTGTTCACGCGCTGAAAAATCGATTTGTGCCGTGACTTGCGCATGCACGTTACCGCCGCCAACGATAGGGGCGATGATGGCTTCAATGCGTCGCTGATACATGGACTCAATTTCAGTCACGTATTTCAACTGTGTGGCATTGACATCACGCCCTGCGGCTCCGGCGGAAGTGAGCAAGCGACCCATTTGATCTACCACCGTGACGTTATCCGGCGGTAAACCTGATACGCTGCTGGAGATCATGTAGACGATGGAGTTGATTTGCCCTTCATCCAGAGCGCGGCCCGGTTGCAAATTCAATGTTACTGACGCAGAAGGCGCTTTTTGCTCCCGAACGAACAATGATGGCTTCGGAATGGCAAGGTGTACGCGTGCCGTTTGCACCGGCCCGAGGGTTTCAATGGTGCGTGACAATTCACCTTCCAGCGCGCGCTGATAGTTGATTTGCTCACTGAACTGGCTGATACCAAATTTTTCTTGATCCAGCAATTCGAAACCCACTGCACCACCTTTGGGAAGCCCCAACTGTGCCAAACGTAAACGGGTTTCATACACATTTGTCGCGGGGATCAGTATCGCACTGCCACCTTCGGCAAATTTGTAGGGGATATTCATTTTTGTCAGTTCACTGACAATCGCTCCACCGTCACGATCGTTGACGTTATTGTAGAGCACACGGTAATCCGGGCCTTTGGCCCATAAAACCATGGCAACGACGATCGCAACAGCAGTTGCCGCAGCAATGAGCAGGGGAATTTTAGGATTGGCGCACAAGCGGTTGAGTATCTCGCCAAACCCTTTCCCACCGGACGCAAAACCGGTTGCGGCGTTCATACTCGTTCTCTGCTTGGTTGTTGAACGATAAAATTAACGTTGGTACGTAACAAAACAGCACTCCCTGATTGCGCAATCGTTAAGACATGCACCTACTTTTGTCAGTATAGTATTATTTTCCGTAACGGTAAAAACGATGCCCCGATAAGGTGGCATTTTCTCCGTCTTTTATGCCTTTTAGGATAAGACTGATATGGTAGTTTAGTGCACTGTGTTAATCGGGTGATTTTTGTGCGATAGGGATGATGAATGTCAGACTTTCTGTTGCCTAATCATGTGCGGGATCTCTCGCTCTCGCGAAGCGATGCCGTCGGAAAAAGGTGAGCGATAATGTCAGTTCAAGGTATTGAGAGCGTCGTGCAGCAATTGCAAGCTACCGCGTTACAAGCGGGGAACAATCCTGTCGTGAAACCGACTATCGAGCCTGGTTTTGCTAGCGAGCTAAAATCAGCATTGGATAACATTAGCAGTACTCAGCAAGCTGCTCGTGAGCAAGCTCAGAAGTTCACTTTAGGTACACCGGGCGTAGCGTTGAATGATGTCATGGTGGATTTGCAGAAATCCTCAATCAATATGCAAATGGGTATCCAGGTGCGTAACAAGCTGGTTGCTGCTTACCAGGAAATGATGAGTCTCTCGGTCTGAATCAAAGAGCAGATAAACCGAATTTGCAGATATAGGCTGAAAAAAAACCATTCTGATGATGTCAGAACGGTTTTTTATTGTACGCTTTTAGCCGTCGGGAGCGGACTACTCTCCACGATTTACGTTACCGGGAATGACCCCTTGCGGAGAAAATTCACCGTAAGAGGCATTCACATTATGCTGCCTGACAGATGTCTGCATTAATGAACTCAGCTCATCCATCCGTTTTTGCAGCAATTCTTTTATCTGCGCTTCACTTTCCACAATTTCTCGCAGAATCTTGCGAAATTGCAACTGCATCACACAGTCCAGATTATCAGGAATTGGCGTCTTGCTCAGGTTCTCCACCGACTGGATGTAGATAATCTCTTGTTCGACCACTTCATCCCATGCGCCGTTGTTAGCCAGAGCCAAAATCTGCCGACTCAGTTGCTGAAGCTGCTGATAATCTTTGAGCAGTTGCGAAGGCGTTGTCATTATGCCGCTCCGCTCTGTACAGTTTGCGGTGCTGGGCCGATCTGGCGCCAGGCCTCTGAGATGCTATTGAGCAATGTTTCAACTTCTTCAATCGCTTTTGCATCGTTATGCAGGTTAGCAATCATCAGACGTTGAACCATGTAGTTGTAAAGGGCGGCCAGGTTTTCTGCCAATTTGCCGCCTTTTTCTACATCCAGACCCGCTTTGAGACCATTGGTAATGATATCGATAGCTTTGGATAACGCATTACCTTTGCCAGTAATATCATTTTGTTGCAATAAGATTCGTGCCCGTACCAGCGCACTGCGTGCACCGTCAAACAACAGAACAATAAGCTGATGTGGACTGGCGCTCATTATGCTGCTTTCCAGGCCGACTTGTGCATAGACCTGGCTGCCATTTCTGCTATACATCAGTTGCCTTCTCCATTACCTGCTTTTGTTATAACTGCTTTTGTTAAGCGCTGCAAGTTGTGCCGTCAGATAATCACTGGTGCTGTTCATTTGAGAGACCAGTTTATCTAACTGTGTAAATTGAGCCTTATAGCGGGCAATATTGTCTTCAATACTTTGCTGCGTACGCTCGTAGGTTTTCTTAAGCGTTTTCTGTGTAGCCGCGATACTGTCTTTGGCCGTCTGAATAGCCCCTTTCTTGGAATCCAATACGCTATCTAAGTAGGTATTGAACTGAGTGGCAAGACCAGTTTTCTTACCATCGCCAACAAAAAATTCAGTGACTTCAGATGATTTGTCAGTTAATGCGGTTTTCAGCTTCTCGCTGTCGATTTCAAGCGCTCCAGTTGTAGGGTTTTGCTTGATCCCCATTTCATTCAGCGTACTGATATCCATGCCGCTTTGTGCCGTGGAGAGTTGTGTCTTTAGCTCGGTTTGGATACCGCGCACTGTGCCGTTACCTAACAATACGCCGTTGCTTGTATCCTGTGCATCCGAACCTTGCTCTACGGCAGTGTATTTTGCCAGGTTGCCAATCGTCGTCTGCAGTGCGTTGTAGGCATCGACAAAACTTTGTACGGCCTTTTGCATCGGTGCGATATCTTTGGTTACGGAGAGCGTTTCTGGTTTGTCAGCTTCCGTAGCGGCTTTTAGCGTCAGGGTTACACCATCAATAGCATCACTGATGGTATTGCTTTGACGCGTGATAGTGATGTCATTCAGGGTGATAACGGCATTTGCGCCAGCAGTTTGCTGTTTCATTGCGCCACTGCCAACGTCCTCGTCCGTTGCACCCGCAGTGTAATTCAGTTTGCTATTAAGTACATCGTCACCGGTGACGATGATAGACATTTTGGCTTTGTTGCCTGTGTCTTTTGCAGTGATGGCGAGGTAGTCAGTATCGTCATCTACCTTAATGATGCTGGCACCCACACTGCCGTTTGCCCTGTTAATGGCGTCACGAATGCCTTCCAACGTGGTTTGTCCGTCAGTTAATGTAATCTTTAACGGTTTTTTCTGTCCTGGCTGGGTGATCGTTAGCGTGCGCGTTCCACCATCAGTGGTGCTTCCCAACTTTTCTTTACTGCTGGAAAATTCGCCAGAGAGCAATGAATGTGCGGTAGCGAGTGTTTTCACTTCCAGGCTATAAGAACCCGTAGAGGCTTTACTGTCGGTTGTGGCAGTAAACGCAGTGTTAGTACTACTGACAGTGGTTTTATTGACGCTTTCTGCTTTAGCAAGCGCTTCGCTGGCTGTATTCAGTTTTTCTAAAGCAGCCTTCAGCGTGTCAAACGCTTTATCCCGATTTGTATAGAGAGTTTGTTGGTTTTTGATCGGGATTAAGCGCGTGTTTTCGTTATCAGTCAACCGCGTGAGTATGCTGCTCAATCCGCTGGTGGAACCTGTAAAGCTGATGCTTGCCATGGTGATTCCTTAATCGATAGTTTGATGCCTACGATCGCTTATCGGCAAATGAATAATAAAGTTTAGCGATAATCTTCCGATCATGGCTATACGGTTGCTGCTTTAATCTATAACGTGATCTATAGCGTGCATTCTAGCGGGGAAAAATCTTGAAAGGAAATTTCAAAAAATCATTAAAGCTTCTGAAACAGGTGCCGATATCGGGTAGGACGGTGAAGAAAACCGTGGGCGGCAGACGCTGTCCCCCTAACTGACTTGAATTGAAAAAGGAATACAACATATGGCAGTGATCAACACTAACAGCCTGTCGCTGGTAGCACAAAATAACCTGAACAAATCTCAGTCCGCACTGGGGACAGCTATCGAACGTCTGTCTTCAGGTTATCGCATCAACAGCGCTAAAGATGACGCTGCTGGCCAGGCGATTGCTAATCGTTTCACCGCGAACATCAAGGGCCTGACTCAGGCTGCTCGTAACGCTAACGATGGTATCTCTATCGCGCAGACTGCTGAAGGTTCTCTGAACGAAATCAACAACAACCTGCAACGTATCCGTGAACTGGCCGTTCAGGCGAAAAACGGTTCCAACTCTGCTTCTGACATCGACTCCATCCAGTCTGAAGTGAACCTGCGTCTGCAGGAAATCAACCGCGTTGCGCAGCAAACTCAATTCAACGGTAACAAAGTTCTTGCTGACAACACCGGTAGCACCGATATTAAAATCCAGGTTGGTGCCAACGATAATGAAACCATTACCATCAGCCTGAATGCTAACTCTGGCTGGAACAAACTGGGCTGCTCTGCAGTGGGTGCTGAAGCCACTGCTGCATTTACTGATACAGCTACAGCTACAGCATTGGGTGCTTCTGCTACAGTAGCTTCTCAGGCGGCTCAATCAGATACTGATGGGAACGAAACAGTACCTTCAGTTGCTGCTACCACAACCTATGCGACAGTAACTAATACTCTGTCTGGAATGGTGGGTACAGATGCCCGTTCTGTTAATACCTACTCTGGTGGTATCGACGTTATGGCGGCAGATGTTCTGAAAACTGTTGATGCTGCTCTTAAAGCCGTTGATAACCAACGTTCTGATTTGGGTGCGATTCAAAACCGTTTTGAATCTACCATCACTAACCTGAACATCACGGTAAGCAACCTGACTTTTGCGCGTAGCCGTATCGAAGATGCTAATGTGGCCACTGAAGTGTCTAACATGAGCAAAAACCAGATTCTGCAACAGGCTGGTACCGCTGTATTGGTACAGGCAAACCAGGTTCCGCAGACCGTTCTGTCTCTGCTGCGTTAATGACATAGCAGTGTTGAAAAAAGGCCAGCCCTCGGCTGACCTTTTTTACGTTTGGATAAGAGACCATATGGCAAAGGTCATTATTGCATTGGTGCTAAGAGTGTTTTAGTAGTATAGGCAATAAATTGACTCAGAGGTTAACAATATGGTGGCGCTAGAGAGCAAAAAAGTGAGTGAAGAGAAGCAGGCGACGGATACGGTAGCGGTTCCCTCGGGTGCACGGCGGGTATACGGTGCGGTAGAACACTTGCGTTCTGTCGCATGGCTATACGGTTTGGAAACTGTGAAGGCTCGATATGCCCGGGTACTTATTTTAGGCTGTGGTGACGGAGCCGATCTTCTGCCGTTTGTGACTACTCATCCTTTTGCCAATGTGGTTGGTGTCGAGTTGGATACTGAATCCCATTCTACGCACCGCCATCAGCGTGTAAGTGAGCTTGCCCCTTGCAATTTACAACTTCATAGTCTCTCTATTCCCGATGTGTTGGCAAGTGAATGGCAGAACTTCGATTATATTATTATCCAAAACAGTTTTTCTCTGCTATCCAATACCATAATCGACGCTTTGCTAACCTTTTGTCAGCAGAAGTTGACGAGTCAGGGGATTACTGCGATTGACTGGCCATGCCAACCGGGTGCAAAAGCATTAGACATGGTGCGTGATGCGATTCAACTGCATAGCAGCCGTGCCATCAGCTATGAAGGGCAGCTGGAACAAGGGCGAGCGATGTTGGCGTGGCTCACGGATGTCACACATAATCACAATCCAATTAAACCGTTCCTCAAACATATACTTAAGCAATACGAATCTATTTCAGACACTTTATTGGGCCATTATTTTCTCGAAGCAAAAAATGAAGCCAATTATTTGGTGGAATTTAATGCACGTATCGAGAACGCTGGTCTCGCTTATATAGGGGATGCGCAACCTGCAACCGAACACGCCGATTATTATGATGAAGATACAAAACCTTTATGGGAAGGCATTACGGCTGATGGGGGTAAAATACTTGGCCAACAATACCTTGACATAGCGGTTAACCGTAATCGTCGTTTTAGTCTTTTGACGTCCCATGCGCGTAAAGCTGAGATTCTGGAGCGTGTGGACTATCAGCGCCTAAAACAGATGCGTTGGGCCGGTAGTTTTCGCCGCACAAGCTCGCATATTCGTCATACACCCGATTGTGTGGCAGGACACGATGGGATCCCTGTAGCGACGCAAGATATGGTGACAATGGGCGTTTTGGATGTGTTGGGTGAAGCATGGCCATATAGCGTGAGCTTCGAACAGCTGGTTTTTCATACACGTCTTCCTGATAATGATCCAGAATCAGCAATTGAGTTCAACCATGAGAAAAAGGTGCTGGCAGCCCTCACGGCGCTGTTTAAAAAAGGGATTGCCAGCCTGCATTTTCAGTTGGATGAAGATACTTATTCGGCGAGTGATACGCATCAGGTAATTGTTCCCGAAGGCATACAAACACAGCTTCTCGTGAATGTTGATGGACTTTCCGTTGTCAACCAGTGGCATGAGTCCGTTGATATTACTGAAGCTGAGCGCGAGCAACTATTGCAAGAAGAACAAGAAGTAACGGCCGATAATCAGGCTTTGCTTGATTCATTACATCGCAAAGGGTTGCTAACGGCATCTATTTTAGGCTGGAAAAACTATTTTCAGCAAGTTGCGCGAGATGTAGAATTGCGTGATATAGGACGTTTAGCGTGTTCGCTATTGTTATTCTCCAGTGATGCTTCTGCGGGCGGATTCTATAATCGCGATTTTGAACGCCTTGCGAAGAAAGCTCGCCGTGAAGCGCAGGAAGAATTGGATGATTCTGTCGATGGCGAACTGGTTTTAGAGATCAATAAATTTATAATTAAAGGAAATAACAAGAGCGCCATTGAACTGGTAGAACAAGAACGCCTGCTGAAAACCGTAAATGGCTGCTATTATCTCGCGCGCTTTTACAAACGTATGGCGGATCATGCTTCCGTAATCAGAATGTTGACACGTATGTTATCTTTTCATTCCACCAGCACGTTTATTTATTCCGAACTTGCTATGGCATTATACGACTATCGTATGTCTTGGCAGGCTGGACGCTTGGTTCGGGCACTGCTAAGGTGTGATAGAAAAAGCTCACCGGATTGGTATCTGCTTAGTACATTGCATAAAGAGAGTAAAACCTATGAACGAGCAGAATATTGTGCACGTCAGGCTTATGAGCTAGCACCAGAAAGTAAGCAAATCGTTAATCTATTAGGTAGCTGTTTATGTGAGCAAGCCAAGACTGATGAAGGCATAGCATTTCTTCGCCGGGCGATTAAAAACCCATTGGTTGATTATGGCTACTACGGTAGTTTGGCTTTTATTCTCACTCATAGCGGGAAGGCAAGCGCCGCAGAAATATTTGATTGTCACCTCGCTTATGCCAAAGGATTGATGGCGTGGGTAGAACAGCAAACGTTCAAAGGTTATGAGCCTACGGACAAATCGGTTACTCGCAAATTGCGTATTGGTTTTGTTTCAGGCGATTTTCACGACAACCACCCAGTAAGCTTTTATTTTTCGCCTATTTGGGATGCTCTGGATCGCAGCCAGTTTGAGCTATATGGTTATAACAGCGCTCCGCCTTATTCACGTAATGCAGGTACAGACCGTTTTGAAAAAACGGCAGATAAATGGCGAGAAATTCAATATGCGAGCGTGCTAGAGTTTGCGGAAATGATTAAAGAGGATAAGATAGATATTCTCGTCGATCTTGCTGGACACACAGGGCACAACCGATTGCCGACTTTTGCACTGAAACCGGCACCCGTACAAATTTCTTGGGTTGGTTACCACTCCACGACAGGGTTACCCGCGATGGATTATTATGCCACTATCTTCCCTGTGCCAAAAGACCCAGCAATTGAAGCCCAATTTACTGAAAAATTGATTTACCTCTCTTTGCCCCGCAATTTTGGCAGTAAAGAAGAAAATCAAACCATTAATCCCCTCCCTGCGCTGGAGAATGGTTACTTTACTTTCGGCAGCTTTAACCGACCTAATAAAGTCAATAATGATGTTTTAGATATTTGGGCTAATGTGCTGAAGCGTGTTCCTACCTCGCGAATGATTATTGGCAATATGGCCAGAGTTCTGTGGGCTGACATGTACCAAAAATTACGTGACAGAGGCATTGATGAGGGGCGAATTACATTACGTGAGTCGGCGGGGCTACAAAAGTATCTACAAGCACATCATGATGTTGACTTATTGTTGGATACCTTCCCGTTCACTGGTGGTACTGTGACAAGCCATGCTGCTTGGATGGGGGTCCCCACCATTTCATTGGCAGGGGAAACATTGGTATCACGGCAAGGTGCATCAATTATGTATTCCCTTGGACTGCCTGAATTCGTTGCATACAGTAAAAAAGAATATATTGATCATGCTGTTTCTTGGGCGGAGAAGGCCGAAGAATTAAATGAGATTCGCCTTGGTTTACGCGGGCGCATGACAATCGAAAATAATCAAAAAGAGTTAATTTCCAAATATGTTGCTGATATGTTCCATGAATGCTGGCGGCGCTATTGCCTTGGAGAAAAACCAGAGAGTTTCGCCATCGGTGAAATTTATGATGTGAATAAATAGTATTTTAGAAAAAGAAGCGGTGATTAACATATCACCGCTTCTTTTATAACGTAGTGAGAAACACTTTAGCCATTCGTGCGCTTCTTTCCTCTCTCCATTAAATCGCTTGAGCTAGCAAAATCTGAAATGTAAAGTATTGACTTGTCAGCAATGATGTTGGTTTTTACACTGTGCGCAAACGTAGGCGATTGCCTAACCGCACGGTGAACATTTTTTATTCAAAAGCAGGAACAGGCTTCTAAAGAGTGTTGTATGACATCAATAAAAATAAATTCACTTTCTCTGGGTATTCAAAATCAAAAGAAACGGTCGCTTTCTGCATTGGGTCAAGCCATTGAGCGACTTTCTACCAGTTCACGAATTAATGGCGCAAAAGACGATGCTGCCGGGCAGGCGATCTCCAACCGTTTCACAGCTAATATCCGTGGACTCACTCAGGCTTCGCGTAATGCCAATGACGGTATTTCTCTCTCTCAAACGACGCTCGGGGCGTTGGATGAAATTAATTCACGATTGCAGCGCATTCGTGAATTAACCGTACAAGGGGTGAATGGCTCTTACTAGCGGCGATACCGGCGACAGCATTCAGGCTGAAATCAATATCAACCTCAAAGAGATTGACCGCTTGGATACCTGGGCGTCTTTTATAATGGTATATCGCTGCTGGATGGTCAGGGCGGCGTTACATCGTTGCAAGTGGGGGCCAATGATAACGAAACCGTGGTGTGGATCTTGGTCCTCCTGGCTTTAGCGTAAAAGAACTGGGTTTGTGGGGGATGAATGTTCAGGGGACACCTGCCACGGTTACACCGGTTTCCACGTTAACGGGGTTCTCCAGCCGAATCAATCTGGACGATGCAACGTATACCTCAGTGAACTATGTTCCTCCGGACAAATAGCCCCAATCTTGTGCGACCGAGTCGTAGCAGCAGTCGCGATATGATGCAGGTTGGTGGAGACGGTGGTCGATTGATGGAAGCCTCCATTAGTGCTTCCCATGATACTGACACGCGGGAGAGTAGTGTCCGTATTGGCGTTGCCAGCGCGGTGGTTACCAGCACTGCACGAGAGTCCATTTCAAGCTGGCGCTTTCAAGACAGTAATGGAAATACAATGTCAGCCACGAACACCCAGCTCGTGCAGGCTAATGGTAAATATTGGATTCAGCAAGGCTCTCAAAATAATGCCTATTACTATGAGGCCGAGCTCACCATAGAGGGCGATCAGCACCGTATTACGGCGCAGGCCAAGAATGATACTCGTGTCACGCAAGCCATGCTGGGAGGCACAATGCAGCGGGTGTTGTCTGCACCTGCCGTTGCCATAGCCAGCGCAGATTACCAGCTTTCGCTGGATGGGGCAGATGAAACCACCAACGGTAATCTGTCTTTAGTGCATCTCGGTGGCTATTACTATGTGGAAGAGCAGGTTAGCCCCGATCAGTATGCGTACTATCGTGCTGATGTGACAATCAAAACGGGCGGTGCGCAGAATACCATCCGTGTCGTCTCTGATCGTAATCAGGCAATAACAGTAAGCGATCAGCCTTATGTTTCAGGAACCAGCACCGCACACCTTGATCCTGAAAATAATAACGTTCAGGTCAACTATGTCGACAGAGCTGGCGGAACCCACACCGACGTGATGCGTGATGATGGTGACGGAGGATACGTTTTCAACGTTGAAGAATTTATCAATGGGGAAGGTGCAAATAAAACAGCCAAAGTAGTACGCGGTGATAACGGAAGTTATTTGTTGCAAACTGTCAATGGTATGGGGGACATCGTGTTGTATTACCCTATGACCTCTTCTGTTTCAACTAACGTTGAGAATAATCGAACCGTTGTTACCGTGTATGAGGCTGAGGATTCGCAACGTTTACGTACTCCGCCTAATCCGCTATCGGCGATCGATCAGACGATTTCGCGCGTCGATGCCAAGCGCGGTCAATTAGGTGCTCTGGAAAATCGGCTAGAGTCAGTTATTCAGGGAAATACCTCGACCAGTTTGTCACTGACTGCATCCCGTTCGCGTATTTTGGATGCTGATTATGCGGTGGAAATCTCCCAAATGACGCGTGCCCAGATAGTCCAGCAGGCTTCAACCTCACTGCTGGCGCAAGCGAACCAACTGCCTGAAACGGTGCTCACACTGTTACAGTCTCGATAGGAACGGTGGCGACGATAGAATGTCGTCGCCACCACATACCCCAAATAGCCCCTCTTTTACGCCCCTATTCGCAGCATTGGACACTCTACGCAAACGCATAATAGTGTCGATAACATTATCATCGTAGGTATTTGTCACTGTGAGCGATATGTATACCGCCGAAGGCACCATGGATAAGAATTCCCTCTGGCAGCGCTATGTTCCGTTAGTGCGCCATGAAGCCTTGCGTTTACAGGTTCGCCTTCCCGCGAGCGTTGAGCTTGACGATCTGCTGCAAGCCGGAGGCATTGGCCTGCTGAGTGCGGTGGAACGTTTTGACTCATTGCAGGGAACCGCATTTACTACCTATGCCGTGCAACGCATCCGAGGCGCGATGTTGGATGAATTGCGCAGCCGGGACTGGGTGCCGCGTAGTGTGCGGCGTAATGCGCGGGAAGTGGCACAAGCGATGCAACAGGCGGAACAG
Organism: Symbiopectobacterium sp.; assembly: GCF_047692315.1. Lineage (GTDB taxonomy): Bacteria > Pseudomonadota > Gammaproteobacteria > Enterobacterales > Enterobacteriaceae > Symbiopectobacterium. The sequence goes on from NZ_JBLLJS010000023.1 coordinate 135,640, forward strand.
CAACTTGGTCGTGCGCCGACGGAGCAGGAAGTGGCTCAGTCGTTGAACATCACGCTGGAAGATTATCGTCAGATATTGCTGGATACCAATAACAGCCAGCTTTTTTCTTACGATGAATGGCGTGAAGAACACGGCGACAGCGCTGAAGCGCTTCTGGAAGGCAATGAGGAAGCGAATCCGCTACATCAGTTGATGGAAGGTAATTTACGCCATCGCGTGGTGGAGGCTATCGAGAATCTACCAGAGCGTGAGAAATTGGTGCTTACACTCTATTATCAGGAAGAACTCAACCTGAAAGAAATTGGTGCGGTTCTGGATGTCGGTGAATCTCGTGTCAGCCAGTTGCATAGCCAGGCGATAAAGCGACTGCGCGCGAAGCTTATGCAGGAACAGTAACCACTGTGCGCAGGAATAGTGTTATCAAAGGATACCAGCCTTTATGCTGAAGCGTGGCTAATAGCGTCATTGACATATAATGTCGCCTATAAGTATTCGTCTGCATAAAAAATAATATCCACTCTCATGGAATGGATTCATGCTATCTTCACCGCGAAAAAAGCAGCTTCTTAGCCGATATCTGAAAGACTTCAAACATAAGCAAACCCATTGCTCAAATTGCAATAAACCTCTCGATCGCGTATCGCTGGTGTTTCGCAACCAGCTTATCAATAAAAAAGTTTGGGTGATTTTGATCGCTTGATCGATGAGGATGTGAGGATGTATGGCTGTCACTCCAGGATGAGCTTATTCCTGTTTGTCGCTTCTGTAGCGAAGTTTTTTGTAATACGCACACCAGTTATTTCAAGATCAAAGATTTTACCCAATACCTGATTGACCAAACGGATGTACGACATAGCACCATGCGTGAATATGTTATCCGGCTGCGGCGCTTGGATGACATTCTGGTGGCGAAAAATCATCCAGCGGAGACGTTTTCACCCGAAGGGGTGCAGCAACGGCTAGGTGAATATTTACCCGAAAAAGAGCATACGCTTTATCGCAGCGCGTTGCGTAAATATGACCAATACCTCTCTTGGCAACGCCTCTATTGATATTTTTTCTTCATGCCGAGCGATGACAGCTCGGCATCACTGGTGAGTCAGGCGGGCGGGGCGGTGTCCCCGTCTGCGGGCTGAGCCTACCTGTTTGTAAAAAATGAAGTAGCAAAAGTCAGCATTGGCAAAGGGTTATATTTTTTATCATAGATAAATGTTATGGAACTGTAAAAACGCTTGCCAACAGAGGGCATTTTATTGCAATGTCATATTACTAACATCAACCCGCGTTATTTTTTCCGGGTGATGATCGGGAGTTCTAATACGGTCAATCATTATTCCGCGGAATAGTTGTTGCCACAGTGAGGAACGCACATGGTAATGTCCTTTTGGGGACCCAATCAGCAACTTCTGACATGTCGTTTTCAATATCACCTCTGCTGTTGCCGTCATCAAACGCGATGGTTGATAAAGGGAGGTGAGGGGCTAACTCCCCGTGTGAATTTCTCCCTCATTGCTTCTTATCGTTATTCCTGTCTGTCGCTTCATCGTTTTTTAACCCTTGCGCCCACGTTTAGGGATGATATTCTCGTCCGCTGCCGTTATTGGCGGTGCGCAACTCATGTCTCCAGTATCGGCTTAATAAGGAAGCCAACCTCGTTTGTGAGTGAAACGTCACGCACAGCAGTTATGTGCGGTAAGTGAAACAAACTGTAAGGTGCCACTATGGGAAGACAAAAAGCAGTGATCAAAGCGCGTCGTGAAGCTAAACGCGTTTTCGTCGTGATTCACGCAGTCATCGTCAGCGTGAGGAGGAATCGGTCACTTCTCTGGTCCAGATGGGGGGGATTGAAGCCATCGGTATGGCGCGAGAAAATCGCGATACCTGCGCGTACCATCGCCCAGGAGCATTACTTGTCTGCAATAGAAAATAAACAGTTAATCTTTGCCACCGGTGAGGCAGGGTGTGGCAAAACGTTTCTCAGTGCGGCGAAGGCGGCTGAAGCGCTGATTCATAAAGAGGTTGAAAGGATAATTGTCACTCGGCCGGTTACGCCTTACAACACCTGGGCTATTCTGTTGCTGGCCTATAGCTGCTTGTTATTGCCTTACCCCATTCGCTATGTGAGTGCCGCATTGCGTCAACTTGGACCGAATCTGGAAGCCGCCGCGCGTGTTCACGGTGCTTCTACGCTGAGGGCATTGCGCCGCTTGTCTTCCCCAGCTTGATGGCCGCCATGCTATTGGTGTTTGCCGTAGCCGTTCGTGAACTGGTGACCTCATTGCTTTTGGCTCCGGCGGGAGTGCAAACCACGGCGATCTTTATCTGGCGGCAGTTTGAGCAAGGATCTGTCGGGCAGGGGATGGCGATGGCGACTGTGGCGATGGTGGTAAGCCTGGCCACCATGTTGTTGGGGATCAGTTTATATCAGCGCTATCAGCAGGGGGAATGAGATTTTCTATTTCTCATTTCACGCTATAAAAACAAAACGCCCCTGATGACTCAGGGGCGTTTTGTTTGGTATATGGCGGTGAGGGAGGGATTCGAACCCTCGATACGTTTTCACGTATACACACTTTCCAGGCGTGCTCCTTCAGCCACTCGGACACCTCACCGGGGGTTGCCATTCAGGGGCAACGGGGCGCTACTATAGGGAGTCGACTGCGTTCGGTCAAGCAGTATTTCACTGTTTTCTCGTATCTGCTTACACAGTGAACGGCTAAGGTAAAACAGGCTGGATTAGAGGGTGGAACAACGAGATACGTAGGCGAAATAGGGTGTGGTAAAGCGCAAAAAAACCGTGGGTGTTTTCACCCACGGTTTTATCGATACAGCAACGTTCTCGGTACGAGAATTACGCCAGCAGAGATTTGATGAAGCTGGTCAGTTCTGCATCTTTGCTGTTGGCAAAGAAGTATTCCTGGAATTTAGGACCAGAAATAGCACCTTTAACCAGATCCTGATCCAGACCTTTCAGAATGGAGATCAGATCGTTGTAGGTAACTTCTTTCACTGCGTCCAGGATCTTCTTGTTACGCTGTTGCGGAACAACACGATCGCTCGGGTAGCCACAGCCACCTTCTTCTTTGAACAGTTGAGTGAACAGGTTTTCCAGGTTCAGCTCAGCACCCCAGCCAAAGCCTTTGGCATACGGCAGAGAAACCGCGTTACCGTTGTTGATCTGGGAGAACAGGTACGCATCAGACGGGTCAACGACCAGACCACAGATTACGCCCGGGAAAGAGTTACATGCCAGCATCGCGCCCTGGCCAGTGCCGCAGCCGGTTACCACGAAATCAGCCGCACCAGAGTTCAGCAGGATAGCTGCCAGAATACCGTTCTGGATGTAGGTCAGTTGTGCTGCGTCATCAACGGCGTACTGACCGTAGTTGTATACGGTGTGACCTTGCGGTGCAACGGCTTTAGTCAGCGCTTCGGCAATGATAGCGTTCTTGGCAGCCTGGCTGTTCTCGTTAATCAGTGCAATTTTCATGTTCGTTCCTTTATTGTGACGGACAACTACAAATAATAAAACACTATTTTATTTCTATGGGTTCAGTATACCCTGTCAAAAATAAAGCGCAAATCATCCCAGCGCAGAATTGCCATTGCTGTAGTAAAACCGGGCCTGTGCCACATTTTTATTGTTATACATTACCTGACAAACAACGGGCGTAAGAGGCTCTACTATGCATAGATGCAAGTTGTGCTCGCCTGAAGGGCATAATGATAATAGCATCGATAACGGGGAGAGGATCATGAGCCAGTGGATGCAGCAGATACAAACGCTCCTTGGGGCGGCGGGTGCAAAGGCAGGTTCGGCGGCGAATAACGCCAAAAATGGCAATCTGGGGGATATGTTGAAACCTGCGGCGTTTGGTGGGCTGGCAGGCGTGTTGCTGGCAAACAAATCGACGAGAAAGCTGCTGGGGTCGTTGGGAAAAAATGCATTGATTATTGGCGGAAGTGCGGCAGCGGGCGTCGTGCTGTGGAATCAGTATAAAAAACGCGTGCGTGATACCCATGCCGCCGATGCCGATTTCGGCGTTCAGTCATCCAGCGACAACGTACGTGCCCGGCGTTTGATCATGGCGTTGGTTTTTGCGGCCAAGAGCAATGGCCATATCGATGCGGCAGAGCAGCAACGAATTAAAGAGAACGTTCAGGAACTTCAACTGGGCGCAGAAGCAGAAACCTGGATACAAGAGGCGATCGATCAACCGCTAGATGTGCTGTTAGCTCGCGGTGTCAAGAACGAGGATGAAGTGCTGGAGGTCTACTTCTTGAGCTGTGCGGTGATTGATATCGACCATTTTATGGAAAAAAACTACCTCAATGCGTTAGCTCAGGAGCTCAAAATTCCGGCTGATGTCTGTGAATCTATTGGTAACGGAGTGCAAGCGAAGCGAGCTGCATTATAACGGTGCTATGTAGGTAGGATGTGGACGGTGGAAAAAACCGTCCACATTTTGCGATTAGAATGACGTAGTGTCTTTGAACAGACCCACTTTTAATTCGTCAGCCGTATAGATCTGCTTTCCATCAACCAACACTTCACCATCGGCAATCCCCATCACCAAACGGCGATTGATAACGCGTTTGAAGTGGATGCGATAGGTGACTTTTTTAGCTGTTGGCAGCACCTGGCCAGTAAATTTCACTTCACCTACACCCAGAGCACGGCCTTTACCTTCACCGCCCAACCAGCCGAGATAGAACCCGACCAACTGCCACATGGCGTCTAGTCCCAGGCACCCTGGCATAACCGGGTCACCGATAAAGTGGCAACCAAAGAACCACAAGTCTGGCGTAATATCCAATTCGGCTTCAACGTAGCCTTTGCCATGATTACCGCCGTCTTCCATCATTTTAACGACACGGTCCATCATCAACATATTCGGGGCAGGCAACTGAGGGCCTTGAGGATCGAACAGTTCGCCGCGGCTGGAGGCAAGAAGGTCTTCTTTCGTATAAGATTCGCGTTTATCTACCATATTCTCAGTAAGCCTTATTCTAGTGAAGCACGCAGGTTAGCTTACACATGTAAGCTGAGCAACCCAGAAACATCTGGTTAAACCAGTTTTTCACCGAAAGAACCACGGGAAGCGGCGTCGCTCTGGCGGTGAAAATTGAGCAATGCGTTCTTTAATCAAACCCAAGAGGTTTGGTTGCTGCTCATCGTCATAAGCCATATTGGTCAGTAGCGTGATGGCTTCCGGCACCGTTTCCACCGGGATAATATGGAACTGCCCGGCACGCACGGCATCCACCACATCAAGATTCAGACTCAGATGGTGAAGATTGGCCGCTGGAATAATGACACCTTGGTTGCCCGTGAGTTCGCGTCGCTGACAAATTTCAAAGAAGCCTTCGATCTTCTCATTGACGCCGCCAATAGGCTGAACGCGCCCAAATTGATCGACCGAACCGGTAATCGCTATTTGCTGATTAATGGGTTGTTGCGACAACGCACTGATTAATGCGCATAGTTCCGCCAACGACGCACTGTCGCCATCCACTTCACTGTAAGACTGCTCGAAGACCAGCGAGGCTGAGAAGGGAAGTTGTTGCTCAAGTTCCAGCTCGGAAATCAGAAATGCCTGCATAATCATCATGCCCTTGGCATGCAAATTACCGGCAAGTTCTGCTTTGCGATCGACATCGGTAAACTCACCATCGCCGGGATGAACCACGCAGCTAATGCGCGTCGGTTCACCAAAAGCGACCGGATGGCCCGGGTATTCCAGTACAGAAAGTCCGTTGACCTGCCCGATGACTTCGCCTTCGGTTTCGATCACTATCTGCCCCAGTTCAATTTCATCATGCATACGTTCGGCCAGATAGCCTTCACGCCAGCGTTGGGCTGCGATCGCATCAGTGACGGTCTGTGCGGTGATACTCTCTTCCTGGGCATAAATGGCAATGTGCTTTAGCTGATGTGTAAGCCATTGCGGACAAAGTGGCAGACTGCCCTGATCGCCGCTGTAGCGTACGGCTAATTGCAGCAGAGAAGGCCAGGCATCTGCCGCGAGCAAGGGAAGACGATTGGTGCTGCATAACGCATTAATGTATGCGCACCAGCGCGCCATGTCTTCTTCATCTATCAGCGGCAATTCGGCTTCAAATTCACCGTAAACAGCCAGGTCGCGCAGGTTGGGCTCAATATCATGCAGATCGCCAAGACTTTCTCGATCGCCAACCACGATCAGACGAATGTTGATCGGCATCGGTGGAATGGCGAGGGGGAGAGGACGTCTTTCATCGGGTGAGAGCCAATGGTATTGACCTTCTGCGATAATTTGCTTCAAGCGTAACCAAAGCAGCGGTTGAGTCAACAGGGTACGCGCGGTTAGGATCAGGGTACCGCCATTGATATGGTGTAATAACCCCGGTTGCAGGCTAATACGTTCCTGAAAATAACGCACACAGCCAAATAACTGTTCTGCTTCGATCCATGCCTGGAATTCACAAGTCTGCTGGGCTGCAAAATTATCATCAAGTTGTTGCGCCGGTTGAATATCAACCCGATCGTGCTCGATGATATAACGGCTACCGTAGGGGGTAGTGACCTGTTGGCATAGATTTCTCACGGCACCCGCGATGAGCGCAAGATAATCGTTAGTCTCTTCTGCTTTCACTAGCATAAAGGGTGAAGGTGAGTGTGGGTGGCAAAATACCTTCAGGCTATCCACCAGCCGGGGTTGAAGCGCAGAAAAATCCAACGATTCAAGCTTATCTGCCCGATCGAACAGAGACTGGTAAGGCGTATGGTCGGGCAGCAGATGCTGCCATGCAAGTTGGTTATTGGTCAAAGTATCAAAGGTAGTTGTTTGAATGAAAAGCGTGATTATACAAGAATAATACCTGCTGCACGGACGAAGTGTTGGAACGGTAGGGAAATAGATAATTGATGTGCTGTGGTGCACCGTTTTGCCATTTATATTAAAAACGAGAGCACCGAGAGGAAAGTTGGGTAAAAACTGTTATGCTAAGGATAGTGTTACACGGTCACTGAAGATTTTATCATGAAATATCAACAACTAGAGAATCTTGAGTGCGGTTGGAAATGGAAATATCTGGTGAAAAAACACCGGGAAGGTGAAGCCATAACGCGCTTTATCGAACAAAGTGCGGCCGATGATGCGGTAGCCGCGTTGCTAAAAATGGAGAACCAGCCGGTGCAGGTGCTTGCCTGGATTAAACAGTGCATGAATCCCGGGTTGGAAAATCGGCTCAAACAAACGATACGTGCCCGTCGCAAGCGTCACTTTAATGCTGAGAACCAGCTTACTCACAAGAAATCTATCGATCTCGAGTACCTGGTTTGGCAGCGGCTCGCGGCATTGGCGACACGTCGTAATGCAACACTGTCTGAAACCGTCGTGCAATTGATAGAAGATGCGGAATCCAAGGAGCGTTATGCGAATCAGATGTCATTGCTCAAGCAGGATCTGAAAGCAATTCTCGCTCAAGATGAAGATGGCAACGACACAAAAAATAGGAAATAAAAAACCTCGCAATTGCGAGGTTTTTTTCATCAGTACAAGATTATTCGCGAGCGAATAACTTAAGCCTGAGGTTGAGAGACAACGTCTTTGATGCCTTTCACTTCGATCTCGACGCGACGGTCCGGTGCCAGGCAGTCAATCAGTGCTGCACGCGGCTTCACGTTATCGCAGGTTGAACCGGTAACCGGGTTGGATTTACCCATGCCACGAGCGGAGATCTTGTTAGCCGGGATACCCTTAGATACCAGGTAAGACACGACGTTCTGAGCACGTCTTTCTGACAGAGCCTGGTTAGCTTCTACAGAACCAATGCGGTCAGTGAAGCCCAGAACAACAACGGAACCGTCTTTAGGATCCAGGTTGCTCAGTTGGCTGTACAGTTGGTCCAGTGACTGGCGACCTTCCGGTTTTAGCGTATCTTTGCCGAAGTTGAACAGAACGTCAGAACGCAGTGTGAAACGTTTGGTTTCTACAACCGGTGCTGGCGCTGCAACAGGTGCCGGAGCATCACCCTGACCGAAACGGTAGGAAACGCCAACGCTCATCAGCAAGTTGTCAGGACGTGCACCAACGGTGCCAGCATCGCCAATGTTGTTGGTCCACTGGTAGTCAACGCGGGCAGCCCAGTCACGATCGAAGGCATACTCAATACCAACAGCAGCCAGCGGAGAAACGCCGGTGTCGCTGTCGCTCAACTGGGTACCGTTGTTCTGGCCGTTAGCATCAACACGCCATACCATGCCGCCCAGACGGGTGTACACGTCCAGATCTTGCATCACCGGGTAGCTTAATTTTGCGGCCAACTGAACGCCCTGAGCTTTGAAAGCGGCACTGTCAGTTGCATTGGTCGCAGAACCTGCATACTTCATGCGGCCCAGCCAGTCATAACCTAATTCAAAGCCCAGATATTGGTTTGCCTGATAGCCGACGAATGCGCCTGTGCCCAGTTTGCTTTTGATCGGGTTATTGTTAAGACCTTCAAAACCATTACCGTAGAAACCGGTGTCGTGGAACTGGGAAACACCCAGTTTGCCGCCAACGTACCAGGTTTCTTCTTTTGGCGCGGCTTGTGCTACTGTAGCGAAGCCAGCCAGTGCCACTGCAATTGCTGTTTTTTTCATTTTACGCCTCATTATCATTCAAACCGGCAATTAGCATAAACGCTAATAGGCCTTTGGTTAAATCCTTGACTGAAGCCACTGCTCTTAATTTATAACTTGCTGCCAGCCAACTGGCATTATAGAAAGAGCAACTCCAGCGCGTTAAAGTCTACAACGTGATACGAAAGTTACAAGTACGATATGATCTGCCTTGTTGAAAAAACAGCGTTTCATACATACTTCCTAACAAATAATAGTTTATTTTGGCGAATCGCAACGTTTATCCGTAACGGCTGGCATACATTGCACCTGCTTATCCGCGGTTTTTTACTTAAACAAACTAAGATAACCATATGCTGATGAGAAAACTCTTAATTTACTTAATGGTGCAGCGTTGAGTGAATTTTTAGGCGAGAAAATAGCCCATCCTCTTCTCCGCTTATGCATTGTGGTCTCATGATAAATCCGTAAGCGTTTCCTTTTTGAGCGGCTTGCCTCAAACGTAGACTCTCTTCTTCAGTCAAATCGTGCACAAGCCAGCATAGAACGACGCTGTAATTTCCTGTCAACAGCGCTTTTTCCATTGCATCTACGGTTTCATTTGGGTTGATATGATATGGCTGGATTACTTTATCTAGGGGTAAGCCTGATTACTGTAACCAGTGACGGCTGATTTTCTGTTGTGGCGCTAGCCATAACAGCCAGCGCGATTGCGCTGCTAATTGTTGTAAAAGCGGAAGTAACGGCAGTGTTGTCATCGGATGCTCAGCGCTGTAGTCGATTTCGCTGATGATACCGCTACCGTATCCTGCGACAGTTTGCCGTGGCAGCGAGGCACTGCGCAGTGAGGCTGGCTGATGACGTTCTGAAAGAATAGGGTGCGCACGCATGATGAGTTTCATCCCGCTTTTTTTTGGAAGCGCTTCGCATAATTCGCATGGCGGCGGCGTGAGATCACATTTTGTGTTTGAAGCCTCACCTGCCTTGTGATTAATTACTTTAACACGTTAAGAACACACATACAGACAGAGGATTGATTTTCAATACTAAAGGGTGTTGTATGAATCAGTTATGCAAAAAAAGGATTTTGCAATCAAAAGCTTATTTCTCCTCCTTGGGAGAAATTACCACCTGGTCCCAATTTGGCGGCTATAGCATCGCGGCAAATAAAACGATCTTTGGTCTGATCTCCAACGGTGAGCTTTATTTACGCGCAGACAAGCGGTGTGAGCCACATTTTCTTGCAAATATGCCGCATCTGGTTTATACTAAACAAGGTATAACTTTACTGCTTGAGTTATTATCTGGTGGGTGATGTTTTATGGGAGGATCCGGCACAACTGCTGCAACTGGCCAGAATGTCGCTTGAGGGGGCAGAGCGGGACAAATCAGAACGTGAGCATTGCACACGGCTAAAAGATTTGCCCAATCTGAATCACGATCTTGAGCGGATGTTATGGAAGGCGGGCATCAGAAATGCCGATGAGCTGCAACAACACGGTGCTAAGGAGAGCTACTTAAAGTTAAAAGCTGTCAGTAAACATGCCAGTGTGAATATCTTACTGGCGTTAGCGGGCGCGATCTGTAGAACGCATCAGGCCGCTTTACCTAAAGGGGTTAGAAATGAGCTGATTGAATGGTATGAACACCATTCGGCTCCCCTGCCTAAAGCCTAATGCATAAACTTACGCGGCATCTTTAACACAGTAATGCCGCGCTGCATTGCACAAACCGCATACTTTAACGAATCGCTCCCTTCAACTGCGTCAATTCCGGTAAAACATCGACGATTAGGCCGATTTGTTGCAAGACAAGTTGTTCCTTGCTGTCGGGATCGGGGGCAAGTTGCTGCGCGTGCTGTTGACGTGCCAATAAACCCTCACGCTGCGTTTGTACATTAATTTCAGGATGATGCAGTGCAGCATCAATATAGCAAACGGCATCATCCAGCAGTTGCAAGGTTTGCGGTATAATCATTTTTTCTCGGTGGGCACCGAGCGTTGAAATGTAGCTCAGCAGCGTATGGTTCAGGCACATAAAGCGAAACGCATCATCAAGCTTGTTTCTGATGGCATGGGGCTCTGAAGACATATTGGCGACGACAGAAGCCAGCCCGGCATCACAGTTGTGAGCATCGTGGCGCGCGATACGGTAACGCAAGCTGTTGCTTTTCCCTTGATGATACTGTTCAAGAATGGCATCCAGATAACGGCAGTTGGCGTTGATGGTTTTATCGATTACCGCAGGTAAACCGCGAAAACGCCAGTCTGGCCAGATAAAACTGACCGCCGCCCACGCGATAGCACATCCAATTAGCGTATCCAGAATGCGTGGGCCAGCCACTTCGAAACCCTCACCCAGCAAATTAAAGCAGAGTAATACCAGCAGGGTAATAAACAAGGTGGCATGGGCGTATTGTACGTTGCGAAAGGCAAAAAACAGCACGCCGCTGATAACAATCAACGTCAGTTGTCCTTCAAGAGAAGGGACAAAATAGAGTACCGGTATTCCTATCAGTATTCCTGCTAGTGTCCCGATGATGCGCAGTGCCAAACGTCGCCGCGTCGCATTGTAGTTTGGCTGACAGACAAACAGGCTGGTGAGCAGAATCAAATAGCCATGTTGCATATGTGTCAATTGAATCAGGGCATAACCCCCGCAGAGCAGGACAGACATACGGATCGCATGGCGAAATAATGCTGAACGTGGCGTGAGATGACGGCTGATGCGCAGACGAATATCGCCCCATCCCGTCAGACCATCATCAGCAAGACTTTCTTCCATTTGTTGCTGCGATTCCAGCCATTGTTCCGATTCAATATTCATTAACTGGGCATCAATGGCTCGTAGGTTATTTAACAGATGACGTAATGCTTTCCCGTGGGCCGTATTCACGCCCTCTTGGGCAAAAAAAGCATGAAGGGCTGCCTCCAAATAGACAAAAGCACGTTCGATACGTCCATCGTGTTGATATTTTTGCTGTAACAGAATTGATTGCGCCAACTGGCGACAGGCACGTGCCTGCATGGTCAGTAAACGTTGAAAACGAAAAAGAATATCGCTGTGGTGAAAGGTTTCGCGTAACTGCGCATACTGGACGTGGGAAGAACTGGCGCGCTCGTGAATATCTTGTGCTGCGAAATAATAGTGCAGTGTTCGACGGGTGCCACGCTGACCGCGATCCCCGCGCAACCGGGTTAACAAAGAGGCTTTAGCTTGATTAAGCGTCGCCACCACATCACTGTTGACCAGAGCGACATCAATCAACGGGTTATCTGTCGTATCATCAATATCGGGATCAAACAGTGCTGCTTTGGCATCCAGATAATGCGAAAGCTGTTCAAAGCACCTTGCCAGACTGTCCTGCAAAGGACGAATGGGAAATAGCACATGTCCCATCAGTGTCAGCAGGTTGTACCATAAGGCTCCCGCAAGCAGCAAAAGCGGTTGTTGATACCAGTTGTCATACAGAGATACGCCAAGCATGGTGTAAATGGCAATCAGCAATGCGCCAAAAGCAATGGTCGCATAGCGCTGACCCAATGCACCAAGCAAAATAAAACCCGCCGTTGAAAAGGCAAGCCCGATGCCGAATAACCACGGATACGGGAACAGTAACTCGATGGAGACCGATGCGATAAAGAAACAGAGCAACGTGATAAACAGATTGCGCAGTCTGCCTGTTAGCCGATCGTCGAGATCGGTCAGGGCAGCGGCTACCACGCCAAGCGTGAGCGGAATGGTCGTGGTCGGTTGGTCCATCCACCAGGGCAACAACGCAGCGCCGGCTAATGCAATAAAAATACGCGCGTTGTATAGCCAACCGCTATTGTAAAGGTAACGCCGGAATCCTGAAATGAAAGTCAACAACGCCTGTTTCCTTACCGACGATTAGAGATAGCGACGGCGCGCATTTCTTTCACGTATTGCCTGCGCTTCTTCAATAGAAACCACACGCCGACCTACGGGCCAAAGCGCGATGACTGCCAGCTTGAAGTTGGCGATTCCGACAGGAATACCGATAATAGTGAGGCATTGCGCAATCCCGCTGGTAATGTGTGACAAACACAGCCACCAGCCGAAAAGAATAAACCAGAAGATATTGAGGAGGGTTCCACCCGCACTCAATACGGCATTTTTACGCTCTGGCTCCACCTCGTCGATGTGCATAGCCTCGTTTCCATAAGGGAACAGCGACAGCTTGGTGATTTCCCAGCATGAACGGGTCAAGGGCAAGGTGAAGATCAGAACGATACTCACCAACGTTGCAATAAACCATGCCAGCGTGGTGAAAAATCCGCCCAGCACGAAATTAAGAATATTCAATACGGCTCGCATTGTTTCTCCATGAGGTCAGGCATAGCGCAGTTATTGTAAATAACGTATTTATCATTACAAATTACAGACAGGCTTATAACGCTGTTTCCACGCGCATTGCATAGGATGTCGCCATCAGAGATATTACATCAAGCGCGGGGATATCTTAACGTGTTTTAACACTGGAGAAGGGGCCTGTGTCGCAGGTAAACTACCGAAAAGCCGTTTTTTTCATGGCGTAACGAAAATGGAACTGAAAGCAACCCCTTTAGGCAAACATCTGGCGCAACACCCCTATAACCGGGTGAAGCTGCTCAATGCTGGCGTTCAGGTGAGCGGTGAGAAACACGAATATGTTATTCCCTTTAACCAATTGCTGGATATTCAGTGTAAGCGTGGCCTGGTATGGGGGGAGTTGGAGTTTGTGCTGCCGGAAAACCAGGCTGTACGTTTGCACGGCACCGAGTGGCAGGAGACTCAGCAGTTCTATCGCTATCTGATGAAAATGTGGCGTCAATGGAGCGACGACATGAGCGAGGTGTGTGCGAAAGAACTGCAACGTCAGGTCACTGATATTGAGCAACGGACGAACCAGCAAGGATGGGTTTCACGCCTGATGTTGGCTGAGTTGCAAACGGAGATTCGCGCAACGCTCGAATCTTTGCCGCTGCCTGCGGCGAGACTGTCAGAATTTGTCATCTGCCGCGATAATTATACTCTTTGCCAGCAGTGGCTTACTGAGGGAGAAACGCACAGAGCTGCCTGCAATCAGGCCTGGATGGAACAGACGCTTTCCTCCGAGCAGGCATTTTTCGAGTCCGTAGAAACAACCCCCCTTAACGTTTCGCAGTGTCGCGCAGTGGTCAACGGTGAAGATTCTGTATTGGTGCTGGCGGGGGCGGGCAGTGGCAAGACATCGGTGCTGGTGGCGCGTGCTGCCTGGCTGTTACACCGAGGCGAAGCGATGCCGGAGCAAATCCTCTTGCTGGCATTCGGTCGTAAAGCCGCGCAAGAGATGAACGAACGTATCCAGGATCGCCTGCACACCGACTCTGTACAGGCGAAAACGTTTCATGCTCTGACGCTGCATATTATTCAACAGGCAACGCGCAAGGCCCCTGTTATCAGTCGCTTGGAAAGCGACGGGATGCAGCGGCGTAAGCTGCTGGTTCAAACCTGGCAGCAACAGTGTGCGGAAAAAAAAGCACAGGCAAAAGGCTGGCGTGAGTGGCTAGGCGATGAATTGGAATGGGACGTACCAGACGGCGAATTCTGGCAGGATACGCGTCTGGCTGCACGCTTGAGCGGTCGATTGGAGCGATGGCTCGGGCTGATGCGTATGCAGGGTGGTAGCCAAAATGAAATGCTGGCTCTGGCAGATGATGAGCAGCGTCCGCGTTTGCAACGTGGCTTACGCCTGATGGCTCCGCTGCTTAAAGCATGGAAAAGTGCATTAAAAGAGGAAGGCGCGGTGGATTTCTCCGGCCTGATACACCAGGCAGTGAATCTGTTGGATAAGGGGCGCTTTATCAGCCCTTGGAAACATATTCTGGTTGATGAATTTCAGGATATTTCGCCTCAGCGCGCCCAACTGCTGGTGGCGCTGTGCAGACAGAATCAGTGTACCAGTCTTTTTGCCGTAGGGGATGACTGGCAGGCTATTTACCGTTTCAGTGGCGCAGAACTGACGTTGACCACCGCGTTTGAGCATTACTTTGGTCGTGGTGAACGCTGTGCGTTGGATACGACATATCGCTTTAACGATCGCATCAGTGAGATTGCCAATACTTTTGTGCAGCAAAATCCTTATCAATTAAAAAAGCCGCTCAACAGCCTGCGTGCTGGCGACAAAAAAGCGGTCACGTCGTTGCCAGATACACAATTGGAAGCGCTGTTTGATAAGCTCAGCAGTTACGTTACGCCTGATGAACGCATTCTTGTGTTGGCGCGCTATCACCATTTACGACCAACCATGCTGGAGAAGGCCAGTGTGAGGTGGCCAAACCTGTCTATTGATTTTATGACCATTCATGCCAGCAAAGGTCAACAGGCTGACTATGTGGTGATTGTGGGATTACAAGATAGCAACGAAGGTTTTCCGGCGCAGGCTCGCGAAAGCCTGCTGGAACAAGTCTTACTGCCACAGCCGGAACCTTTTGCCGATGCGGAAGAACGTCGCTTGCTGTATGTGGCGCTGACCCGTGCGAAACACCGGGTCTGGCTACTCTATGATCGCGATGCACCATCAATATTTGTGGAACAATTGCACCGTATTGGTGTGCCGGTACAGAGAAAACCCTAGCAACAGCGCTGCCATGAGCATGGTAGCGCTGGACCTGCGGTGTTACTTCAGTTGTTCGTTTAAATAGCGCTGGTAATCGGGAATAGCGATCTCAACGGGTTGTTTAAACAGTGCAGAGTTAACCAAAAAATCGGCGGTGGAGCGGTTGGTGGCGACAGGAATATTCCAGACTGTGGCTAAACGAAGCAGAGCTTTGACGTCGGGATCGTGAGGAACGGCATTCAGCAGATCCCAAAAGAAGATCATCAGATCAATTTTCCCTTCTGAAATCAAGGCTCCAACCTGCTGATCACCGCCCATTGGGCCGCTCAGCATGCTTTTGACGGGAAGCCCAGTGGTGCGCTGAATCAGGTTGCCCGTGGTGCCCGTCGCATAGAGATGGTGCTCGGACAGCGTATTCTTGTGCGTACTCACCCAATCTAGCAGTGCCTGCTTGCAGTGGTCATGCGCCACTAAAGCAATGTGCTTATGTTCAGGAATAGTACGGGTGGTGAGTTCCATGTTTACGTCCTTTAGTCAGAATAATAAACACAGAGTACGAGAACGCTTTTTCGCTGAAAAAATGTAGATGAAAAAAATGCGACTAACAACCAACGCGTTGATGCAACTGCGGTTAAAATAATCAAAACAGCGGTGCAATTTTATTGCTTGTCTTTTTCCTTTGCCCATTTCAAAAAACGATCCTGAGTGTCCTTATCGGCTTGTCAAAACCAGTATTTGAGAATAAGAAAAGGATCAATACCGTCTTGGGCATTGGCTGCATTATTTTCAGGCCAGGTTTTGGCGTTTTGCTTGGGAGACGTAAATGCAGCCACAGATGCCGATTTATTGGCGGCATTATACTGCGCCAGGATGGGTTCCAATCGGTGGGTGAGGTCATCACTGCTCAGATCAAGCCTATCCATGCGTGCACTGATGGGGGCGTTACGGTTATCCACTAACTGATATTGAGTTTCGAGATCGAAGCGCTCCCGAGCTTTGGGCGTATCTAGCGCAGGCAGCAAGATGGTGATGACATCCTGATTTCGCATATTGAACGCCGCCAGCAGTAAAGGTGATGAATAGGTGTGTTTTTCACTGCCTGAGAGGGAAACAACTTTTACTACACGAAACAGCAACTGGTGCTGACCGTTATCCAGCTCCAGGCTATCAGCGCCTTTTAACAGCGAACTGGATACCTTTTGTCCATCAACGGCCAGCAGTTCAATATCCTGATGCAATCTTAAGGTTGTTGCCGCGGCGGAAATGGTGCTGACAGCGAAGAAAAGCAGCGCTATAAGACGACATAATTTCATCAGCTTTCCCCAGGCATTGTTGAACGCGTTATTGTTGAGTATTTGGCTAAATGTGTCAAAGTTTTCATTTTTTAACATATTTTTTCTATACGGGCTTCTGACGTTTGTCGCCCATCGTGCTTTCAATTTCCTGTTTATGCGGCCTATATACTTTCTATTCCGTACCGGAAACCTGCTTAGTGACGTATGTAAGGTAAAAAGAAGGAGGTGCTGTGGTGTACACTGTAAAAGAGTCCATGCGATACGAGGTAACAACAATGAAGGATGCAGGGATTAAATCGGTGTTGGAGACGGTAAAAACGATTGCGTTGGTAGGTGCCAGTGAAAAAGTCTCTCGTCCCAGCTATGGTGTGATGGCTTATTTATTGGAACAGGGGTATGAGGTAATCCCCGTCAGCCCTAAATTAGCGGGGCAAGAGCTCCATGGTCAACGGGTGTACGCGTCACTTGCAGATATTCCTCGCAAGATGGACATGGTAGATGTATTTCGCCAGTCAGAAGCGGCTTATGAGGTGGCTAAAGAGGCCATTGCCATTGGCGCAAAAGTATTGTGGTTGCAGATTGGCGTCATTAACGAGCAGGCTGCCGTGTTAGCAAAAAATGCCGGGCTGCAGGTAGTGATGGATCGCTGCCCAAAAATTGAGACTCCTCGCCTGGGCATCGCTAACTAGTGGGTGTGCCTTTGAATTCAATGCCGACCGTATTGGTCGGCAAATGGGCATCAGTGATGTAAGCGCGGTGCTCGCTGTTTAATCTCTTTGGCAAGCTCATCCAGGGAAGGGTGTCCGTCATCGTCTGGCATTTCTTGGGCCAGCTGCGCTTCAGCCAGATAAGTATGAATGGGTTGTCCCTGCTCATCTTCCATCACCACATGATACCAGGGCGAAGAACGAAGCGCATCGTGAGCATCAAGTTCTTCCCACGCGGGGCTTACCAGCGAGTATTCGGGATCGATATCAATCACGACACCAGGGTATCCCAGCAGCTTATGACGGATCTGTTCTCCAATACCAAATTTACAGATAATCATAGTGCCTCCTGAGATAATCTGACTCTGTAACTTAACTTATATATGGGAGTGTATATGGGAGTGATCTCCCACTTTTCAAGTAGCGGGTAGAAAGCGGATGCCGCGTATTTGCTACCGGATAACGTTACTGTACTGTTAATAGTATGATGCATATTGTGTCGCTGTGCAGGAAATAAAGGCGGTCGTGCGTTCATGATTGAGGAGACGTTTAGATGTCAGAACAATGTGTGACGGCCTATGTCTATGGTGTGGTGGGGGCAGGGCGTCGGTTTTCGTTATTACACACAGCATCAGGCTCGGCAATTTGGTGTAAAAGGCTATGCCAGAAATTGCGATGATGGCAGTGTGGAAGTGGTTGCGTGTGGTGAACCGGAGCAGGTTGAACGGCTTATCTCTTGGCTGAAAGCGGGAGGACCGCGCAGTGCTCATGTTGATCGTGTGCTTATTGAACCCCGCGCGATGATGGATTACGGTGACTTTTCAATCCGCTATTAGCCGCGCATCAAATACATTTAACCGGCTTGGGTAACCCTGCAATTTTGGTTGCCTGCTTGGCTGGGCCTTTCGGGAATAGTCGATACAAATAGCGGCTATTACCTTTTTCTTCACCGTATTTTTGTGCCATCGCTTTTACCAGCATACGAATCGCCGGAGAGGTGTTGAATTCCAGATAGAAGTGACGAACAAAACGTACAACTTCCCAATGCGCATCCGTTAATGAAATGCCTTCCTGCGCTGCTAGCATCGGAGCAAGAGGTTCACTCCAGTCAGTGCTGTTGAGCAAATACCCTTGTGCATCCGTTTCTATAAAACGACCTTCAAACTCCAACATAGTGCCTCGTAACCACTGTTTTAAGCGAAGTGTAGCAAACAAATGCAGTCGTAAGAATGGGGGGAAGATCAATAAAAAGGCCTGAGGAGCAGAAGTGCCAAACTCAGGCCTGTAACATCGGCGACATTGCAATGGCATAAGCCAGCAATTCGATTAGTCGTTGCGCATAATGCCTAAAATACTCAACAAACTAACAAACAGGTTGTAAATGGAAACATACAGGCTGACCGTGGCACGAATATAATTCGTTTCACCGCCATGAATAATGTTGCTGGTTTCCCACAGAATGGCACCGGCAGAGAACAGAATGAACAAACCGCTCAACGCAAGGTGCAGTGCAGGAAGTTGCAGGAACAGGTTGGCAACCACGCCGCCGAGCAACACAACGAATCCTGCCATCATCATCCCAGACAGGAATGACATATCTTTTCGTGTTGTCAGTGCATAAGCAGAACAGCAGAAAAAGACCAATGCGGTGCCACCCAGTGCGAGCATAATGATATCTGAGGCGCCGGCGGCAATCAGCGAACTCAAAATCGGGCCCAACGTATAACCCATAAATCCGGTGAGCGCGAACGCAGCCAGAATGCCAGCAGGACTGTTTGCGAGTTTGTGGGTCAAGAACATCAGTCCATAAGACCCTATCAGCATTAACAACAGCCCTGGCGCAGGGAGATTTAGCACGGTGCTAACGGTTGCGGTAAGTGCGGAAAAACCCAGAGTAAGAGATAAAAGGAAATACGTGTTACGCAGCACTTTATGCGCGCTGAGCAGTGAGCTTTCCTGTCTGGAAGAGACAACAATACGATCCATGGCAGCGACTCTCTCTGTTAAATGATTATAATAACTCAGGATGTCAGCATAGATAGTTGCACAGGGTTATTAAAGCCGTTTTACCCTTCTTTACGCTGAGAGATGCTATTTTTATAAGCATTATTATGATATTACGTCCAGTTGACGCTAAATAGGTTATTTTTAGCGCAGTTGAGCGTTGTCAGGCTTTACAACCTGCCGGGCTGTGTTTATAGTTCGCTTCGTTGTGGAGGGGTGGCCGAGTGGTTTAAGGCAGCGGTCTTGAAAACCGCCGAGTGTAACAGCTCCGTGAGTTCGAATCTCACCTCCTCCGCCACACTCATTCAGCGGAATCGATAGTTATCCATGTATTCGGTTTTGTTATGCGTAATACGCAGCAAAAAAGTCCTCTTATAGAGGACTTTTTTGTTTATAGCTTATCCTTTTAATCTTACTTCCCCTGATTATCTATTTATCCCTTCACACTCATATTTTTGACATTCTTCATTAGATACTGACAGGCGTTGAGAACGCTCGAGCTTTTTGATGTGGTTCAATAGCAAGTATTCGATTAACGCTGTCTTTTACTGTCTGAACATCCCGACAACGCGGTGCCCACTTAATCATGGTGGGCACCACACTCCGTGATAAAAGCAAGCCGGGTATTCTGTTTGCCTGACGATATCGCCATCTTAATGGCCCGATGTTACCACCTCAGTCCCATCTACCATGCAGAGACAGCTTTCGTTGATAAAATCGGTAAATACCGTCATCCGCGCCGGATAATGCCCATCAGTGAAAAATTCGCGAAAAGTATCTCGGACAGCAGGGAAATCGTGTCGGTGCTTGAGATAAAGCGTCAACTGAACCATATCATCCAGGCTCGCATTGACCGATTGTAAGGTTTTACTCAGGGCTCTAAGGGATGCTCTTGCCTGAAACACCGCATCAAGCTTTTTCATGGCCGCCACTATGATGCGCTAAGAAAATAAAGCCACCAGCCACCACGTAAGCCGGGCAAGTATCATCCTTGGTGTGGGACGCAGTTCTTAAAATCATCACGATATCCTTAACATTTATGGTGATTTTACTGTATAAAAAAACAGTTTTCAGGGCAAGCTGATTTTTTTGACTGTGCGCGATTTGCGGGGCGTTGTCGGGACAAGCTATGGTTTAGCGTGGAACTCACTCCCGGCGGATATTACTTAGCGGCAGTATCAAAAACTAAATGATTACATAACAGCTTCAGTTTTTTGACAGAATCTCATCATATTCTTAAAGCGAAAAATAATATCTGTGAGATGATCCAGCTCGATTTTCAATTAACCATGATGTGCGAAAAAAATATTAGGTGGTGCTATGCAGTTATTTAAAATTACACCGATGTTGGTGATTGGTTTATTATCTGGGTGCGATTCACAACAGCTGGAAAATGGTAACAATGGCAAGGATAGTAGGCAGCCTGATAGTTCAGTACCGTTAATCGTTGTTTAAGACACAGAGGGGAGGGCTTTCAGGAGATTCCTTCTACGTTAGTCATTAAGCAGGTCGTATCCGGTGACTCTGTTGAATCCCCTGAACGTGTAACAGTGACGATCGAGGAAGATGTTCCAACCGATGATTCCGTGGCTGCAATGCGTTACACCTATCAATTATCCAGGATGGATGATATCTGGAAAATAGACAGTAAAGACATCAGCCAGCGGTGCGTCACTGGGCGCGGAAGCCCCGTTTTTTCTAAGGGGCTCTGCCGATAAAATCATTCGGAAAATTGAGTGCTTGTAGACTGATAAATAGATATCAGCGCTGAAAGATCTGCGCATTGTGCCACCTGTGTTGTAATGAGGTAAGAAGAATGCCTCTTATCAGGTGGCAATGCTCATTGTACCAACACTCTCAGGCTATCTGCGTTTGAATGCCTTTCTTTGCCCTCTCTTTGATGTTTTCCTGAACCTTACGAGTGATCCGACTCTGCTCTTCTGGTGGCATTGCTTCATACTCCTCTTTGGAGATCCCCATTGAAGCAAGAACGGTGAAAAAGAGTCGCTCTTCGGGAGACATTTCAAGCCATTCCTTCAACTCCTGCGCTGCAGCAGATTGTTGAGAGGATTGCTGTGGTTGAATGCTGATGGCATTTTCTTGCCGAATCGGATGTTCTTTAGCGACTGCTTTTTTTAACTCAACATCGAAAGCGTTTCCTTGTGATGCAACCCAACCAGGCGTGATGCGGATGATGTCATAGAGGTACGCGTAGCCAATGTTTCAATAATGGACATTCGTATTTTCCTGAACAAAGTAGGGAAATGAGATAATGCGACTTTTTCAGGGAATCCATTCAAAGGGGTAAACGCGATAATTATGGCTAACTCACTCGATAGCCGCGCTATTTTGACAGATTGAGATAAATGTTGAGAAGTTTGAGATGCCATGTAACAAGCAGCCGGTATGCTTGGGTGGCTAATTGAAAGAATGCCTCCTCTCCGCCGTTATGGCATGAGAGGAGTCATCGGGTGGGGGGATTAGTGTTCATCAGTCATCCCATTTAGGGCTAAAGAAAACGATAATAAAACCTACCGCTACAATAACAGCGAGCACGCTGATAAATACATTTTCGTTTGCTAACATAGTAAAACTCCTTAAAATAATGTAAATCGATAGATAATCCTCTGTAGTGAAAACGGCCTGACTAAATATCAACGCTAATTCTAAGATATATACCCTAAACGGAGTTTAAATAATCGCTACTTTGGGCAATGTGGCGGGAAATTCGCGAAATATAAAATAATGGTGCTATTCCATTCTTTGACCGCGATCGCAATACGTGTCTACATCATCATCATCAGGTAATCTGCTCCTCCCTTTTCGTCAAGGAAGCATTAATAATGAGTAAGATAAGAGTCAAAGCCGTCTGCCTTTTCCGTCATGATGGGCGTATTTTGTTAGCAGAAGGGCACGACCCGGTAAAAGGGACGCACTATTTATTGCCTATCGGCGGTGGCGTTGATTTTGGTGAGACCTCTGCCGCCGCCGCAAAGCGTGAAGTTGAAGAGGAGATCAGCGCGGATGCAGTTGATCTGACATTGTTGGGCGTATCCGAGAATATTTTCGAATACAACGGAAAACCGGGGCACGAAATTGTCTTTGTCTATGAAGGACGTTTTGCCGATGAGGCGTTTTATCAGCAAGAAGTGGTGCACGGCGTTGAGTTCAATGGCATGCCTATCGTGATGCGCTGGATTGAACAAACTGCGGTGCTGAGCGATGCACTGACCGTATTCCCCGATGGCATAAAGGGTATGTTATAGCCAGTGTTAATGGTGCACCCTACCGTTTAAAAACGTTGCCACACATATTACTCTGCATGAAGAGCCTGCGGCACACATCTTTTATCCTTGTGCTGTCGGCTCTCGCTTTGTTATTTCCCTGTCTAGCCATGTCATCACAACTGTCACGATGTAGCTCTGTTCTTGCTGGCTTAGTGGGTGGTGCGCAGCAATCCCATGCCATTTTTCTAAACATCCTCGACAGTAAGTAGCAGTGGCATGCTGGGCAATAAAAACGGGATGACCTCGCATTGGGGTTTGTTTGCCATCATTGCGAGGTTCGGCTGGAGCCAATCGCTGTGCAATAAAGTCGGCTGTATGCTGCTTGATGACGCTAAACCCCTTTTCATTCAGGTAATTCAATTCTTTCTGTCCGAGAGTAAATCGTTGCCGAAACCTAGAGCGAGACAGCCGCGCGAAAAGATTGTCCATAGAATACCTACCTCACAGATTTGTAACGCATTATTTTACATCATTGGGGAGTGGGATATGCTTTTCTTTAGCGGAAGCCTGCAATAAGGAGCTGCTATGTATACGACAATACTGCTCCCCATCGATCTGGAAGAAGATGAATTAACCTAAAACGCATTGCAACATGCCGTGTCTTTGGCAAAGGCTTCTGGAGCCTCACTTCACTTGTTTCATGCCTTGCCCGATGCCTCCGCCTTCATGTCTGCTTATTCATTCGGTATCAAAGAGTTTGAAAATCAAGCGGTAGTCAAAGCAAACGAGAAGCTTAAAGCGCTGGTTGCAAAGATAGATCTTCCTGTCGAGCGCTTGCACTATAGCGTGAGCTTCGGCTCCCCCACGTGATGAGACATTGCAATTATCTGAAGAAATTAGTGCGGATTTGATCGTGGTCGGCTCGCGCAGGCCTAATGTAAAAACTTATCTGCTAGGTTCTAACGCTGCGGCCATTGTTCGTCATGCAGCAACGACGGTTTTGGTCGTGAGATAGCGTGTCGCTGTTGTTATTGTGCGGTGCTGTCAGTCAGGAAGCGTCGCTAAAGCAGTGAAAACAGTAACACCAACGGGAAACTGAGCGGCCAGGTTAACCCGATCAGTATCGAGGCCAGAAAACGCATCAACAGGGATTTATCTCGGCTCAGTAAAAAGGTTATTACCATCGCGATGATGGCACCGAACAGGTAAGCATGTTTGATAAATTCCCAGATGGTGTGGTGTGACACTGCGGGTTCCTTTTTGTGACGGCGCGCTATCTTAATGTGTTAACATATTATGATCAACGCGTTAAGCCTGATGTTGTGGCAACGATCGCAACTCATTTATCTCCCGCTATTTGTAAGTAAAATAATTTGCTTGCCAATAATTATTCTTGTCATCAACGTCCACCATAATTCATTTTCGCGTCTTTGATTCTGCCATACTTGCTCCGCATGTCGTGAAATTGCGTAGCGGTGCCAGGCGCTGGCGGGTGAGGGATGTCGCATATACTGATGTCTTCCTCATGACAGAAATATTAAATTTTTGTGTCATGCTAGACTTTACCATACGACTAACATAACGTGTCCTTTTATCTCTAAAAAAAGGTAAGAAAATGAGTGAGATATCCAGTTTATCCCTGAAGATTCCTCAAGAGTTGAAAGAGCAAATCAAAGCAGCTGCCTTGGAAAATCAGGTTTCCATTAGTGCAGAAGTGGCCGCGCGTTTGGCGAAAAGCTTTGACATCGACGCGAAGGGTAGCATCAATGCTGAGCAGCCAGATGTGGACAATCAACACACCGAAGAAGTTGTTGAACAGCCGTTAAGTCAAAAAGAATTGAAAAAAATTAGACAGCTAATAAAAGGCAAAGGCACATCAAAGAAAAAGTGATTTTGCCCGATGAAACCTCACCGTGTTTTTCATCCCGGTGAGGTTTTTTATCAATAGCGATCGATGTCGTGTTTTTGGTGCCTTGCTTTAAGGTTTTTTCCGATCAGGCCGATGAAAAAAGTTTAGGCATTGGGAGGGAAAAAGATGTTACTGGGAATATTAAAAGAAACACTTATTTTTCAGCATCAGGATGATAGCCGATTTTACCGCTATGAGATTTTTAAAAATGAACACTGGGGCGGTTATTTTTCTATTGTTTATTTCTCCGATAACAGCACTAATCAAAATAAAAAAACACCAAGTTGGGAAATGATAATTCCCTTTGTGATGTTGAAGTCAAATTATCTCCCTAATGCCAGAGTCGAGTGCGAATTACATTTTAATGAAATGCACAAAACTGTTATTCTGCAATGATGTGGTGGTTTTGATCTTAACTGACACTATTTGTTACCCCTAAATCAATAACGTTAATTCCTTACTTACTGGTAAGGGATTAACGCATGTATTAACGTCGACGTTTTTATCACTGGCATTTTTGCTGTGCGTGCACACTTGAGGCTATTGAACGAGAAGTTTGTTAAAGTTTAATACCTACTGTCTACAATCATTATTTACCTTGAATACAGATAAATACTTACATAATGATCGATTATGGTGATATATAGGTTTTGTAAATAAAAATAGACATATAAATTTCATTCAATCAGTAAAGAAATCGTATAATATGCCGTTGAGCATAAGTCTCTGGATTTGCGTGAATACAACCATACCCGGTGTGGGGGTGTGGTTTTTTTGTAATAATCAGAACTGTGTTTTGTATTTAACATTATGATTTTTATTGCTTTGTGTGGTTAAAAGGACGTGATGTATCAAAGAATAACAAGGATTGTTCTAATGAACGGGTCTCATGCAAGATTTAATGTCGCACTCGCGCAGCTAACATATTCGGTTACCCCACGTGCGTGTTGCCATTGTTCAGTTGATGCAATACGCCGATGTCAAACCTACAGGGATAAATAGCGCGTGCCGCTATTCAGTGAATAGACTTCTGTTGAACGAAACGGCCTGTAACGCTGCCGTGATGTTTATATTAAAGATGAATAAAGGAATTTATATGAATCTGTCAAATTGGCGTATTGGATATCGATTAGGGATAGGGTTTTCACTCCTGGTATTAATGCTGTTGGTGGTCGGCGTGATGTCATTGGGCCGACTGGCTGATTTTAACACTCAGATAGACAAGATCGTATCGAGTGACTATCCGCTTACAGTAAAGGGTAACCAATAATCAGCGAATGATGCCCGTTCACAGGAGATATTACAGGATATCAATCGGGCGCGTGCGGATTTTCATACATCAAGTACTAAGTTCTCTGGATATATCAGTGTGGGTGATACTGCTGCCGCATTCAATGAGTTTATGACCGCAACAGTAGAGAAGCATTCAAGCCTACAAAGCGGCCATTAGCGCTTTTATTGACCATCGTGATGACCAGATGTCTGTTTCACAGCAGCAGGTGGCGCGGAGTTATACCAATACCCGTCTCTTGCTGGTGGGAATGATCATCGCCGTTATTTTGGCGAGCGTGATCGTGGCTGCTGCTATCACACGTAGCGTCACGCATCCGCTGAATGAGGCATTATCCATTGCCGAACGCGTAGCAACCGGGGATCTCTCTTCAGATATTCTTGTCACGCGTAAGGATGAAACCGGTTTATTGCTGCAAGCGCTACGGAATATGAATGACAGCCTGCGTCATATTGTGAGCCAGGTATGGGATGGGGCGGAAAGTATCTCCAGTGCTGCCGCCCAGATTGCAGCCGGCAATCAGGATTTATCTGCTCGCACAGAAGAGCAGGCCAGTTCGCTGGAGCAAACGGCATCCTCTATGGAGCAACTAACGGCAACCATCAAAAATACGGCGGATAATACGACTGGAGCGACACAGCTTGCCGCGCAGGGCTCACAAACTGTGCGCCAGAGCGGTGAATTGATGAATGAAGTCGCCAATGAAATGCGCGGGATTTGGGAATCATCACAGCGGATGGCGGAAATCATCGGCGTGATAGACAGCATCACTTTTCAAACTAATATTCTGTCGTTGAACGCAGCTGTGGAAGCAGCGCGTGCCGGTGAGCAGGGGCGTGGTTTTGCTGTGGTGGCGAGCGAGGTCCGCGCACTGGCGCAGCGCAGCGCCACGGCAGCGAAAGAAATTAAAGAATTGATTGATGGGTCCGTGGAAAAGGTGCGTCAAGGGATGGACCTGGTAGAAAAAACCGCCGTCTCCATGCAAACGCTGGTGACGAATGTTGAGGGAGTCAACGGCATCGTAACGGAAATCGCCCAGGCAAGCCGGGAGCAGAGCGACGGTGTTAACCAAATCAATCTGGCAGTCGGGCAGATTGACACCACGACACAGCAAAATGCGGCGCTGGTAGAAGAATCTGCCGCTGCGGCATTGTCATTGCAAGAACAAGCCCAGGCCCTGACCGGTACAGTCAGCATTTTCATCACGAAGGCCCTGCCGCTCATCAAGGCGCCCCGCGCTTGTTGCCTGGCGCATAAGAATATCCCGGCTCTGCGCCATCGTCAGAGCCGGGTTACACGGCAAAGCATCACTGCTGTGTTTGTTCTAGCGCGTCAAGGTGTTGTATTCCTTCATGGCGTCGCCATCGCACGATATCGATCAGTAAGAAAATCAGCAGGCTGATGCCCATAACGGGTAAACACCCGCCCAGCAACAGCGCAATGCCCCCCGTCAGTACGCGAGCGGCAGAGCGGTGGGCAGAGCGGTGAAGGCGGCATAAAGTGTGTTTGCCGGGTGTGGCTGGCCACCTGGGCGCTGTCGGCGTAGCCACCACATCCGGTATCCCCACACGATTAAAGCACACAGCCCCAGCCCGAATGCCGCCAAAATCAGTTGGTTTGGCAATCCGAATAATACGCCCATGTGGGCATCGATGCCCCAGAGTGTCAGCTTTGCTGTGAGAGGATAATCGGCAAATTTGACGTAATCGACGATAGCGCCGCTGTCAGGGTTGATGGAAACCATATCGGCCTGCGTAGGCCAACGTCGCTCAAGTTCAGTTACTGTCCGGGCGTTAGATGCCGTTTTTGCCGGGCGGATCTCCAGCTTGTTTGCGCTGATACCTGCTTGTCTTGCTGCCGCCAGTACGCTATCGAAGTTATCCAACGCCAAAGGTGATGAGGCAGGATGATGGGCCATCGCATCGCCGTGGTGTTCTGCATAGGCGTCGTGCTGTGTCTCGGTGTTGTGAGTGATAAGCGCGGTATTAAGTGACGGCGTTTGCCAACCCAATGCGTTACGCCACACGCTGATGTTACCGCCTGCCCATTGTGACCAGGTTAACCCGGTGGCGGAGAAAAACAGCATTCCGAGAAGTAATGTCAGCCCCAGCGTACTGTGCCAGTATCTCAGGCGGGTTGCGGGCGGTCGTTTACGTCGTGTGGCGACACGTGAAGGCATACGTGTTCTCCACCAAAGATATACGCCGCCGAGTGCGGCGACCCAAAGCCAGGACGCCGCCAGTTCACTATAGATTCTGCCGACTGCCCCCAGAAAAAGCCTCTGATGCAAGTGGTCGAGCCAGGTTCTCAACGGCAGTATTCCTGATGTGCCATAGACCTTGAGTTGTCCCTGTATGGCGAGCGAGGCCGGATTGACAAACACGGAGAGGTATTCAGAAGGGCCTGACTCAGGGAGACGAAACAACACACGACTGGTATCGCGTGATGTTGGCGCAGGGCGCACCGACAGCAATTGCGCGGAGGGCTGTTCTGCCAGTTCGGCCTGCGCGGCGGCTATCTGCGCCGCGAGTGGCTGCGGTGTGCCGGAAGCATCGACATAAAGCTGATGTGCATACAGGAGTTCTTCAATTTGTGGTGTCAGCACATAAAGCGTGCCTGTCAGTGCAGCAATAAAGATAAACGGGCCGACAAACAGTCCAATGTAAAAATGCAAGCGTAAGATCAGTGCCATTACCGCCGCAGAGAGGGGGAGTTTTTTTTGCGTTTACGGTATCCATAGCATAAGCGCCCTTGTCATCGTAACAAGAAGAAAATAAAGGAAAAGGACACGCTGTCTTGTGACAGGACGTTATCCGATATCAAATTTTTGTCTTTAGTGTTGTGTTATATGACTGTCGGGCGACGCACGAGGCGATTGCGGTCGATAATGCGCTGTGATAATCCTGCGCCATGAGGGGGGCATCCGCTTTTTCTTTGGTGACAAAACGCGGGGCAAGGGGATGTGAATCTTCGGGAGAGAGTACGGGATGATGGGATAAAAGCGCACAGTAGCCACGGGCATCATGGCTTATCGTCATGCCCGGTGATATCGGTGTCTGAACCTCTGGTTTCCCATGAGAATGATGGTGCTGAGTGTGCGTGGCAGGAGTATAATCATGCCGCATTAACGCTTGTGAAACGATGGGCGCAACGAAAATCATCAGCAACGCGAAGAGGCTTAGCGTGGAGGCGATTTTAGCGTGGCGCAATGGGTTCATGTCAAAGTCAGGTTAACGTCGGTGAGCGTGGGTGCATAAGTACTGGCGTATCGCCTTACTGTTTACCTGATTTAACGTCTCTTTGTTATCAGCAGGTGTAATAATTGTAGCAACCGATGTTTTTCAGTGCGCATGCGCGAGCGTACTCAGATTATTCTTGAAAAATTGTGTGTTGAGAAATTTCATCGCAACCGTGTTAACAAAAGAGGCATATTTTCTCTGTTGCCACGGCATGAACAAGGTGTTTTGCTAACGGCGCGCAGGTAGAATCGCGGGGGAGCATCACGCCGATGGAATAAATAACCCCAAGGGGTTGTCAAAGGCTGGCCGGTAACGGAGTATCCTCTCTAATTTTCGATTTTTTACAGAAATTTATCGGGGTTGCAGTTTGCGTTGTTTAAACGCTGACCTATCATGATGAACCGGGCTTTTATCAAGTTGTCGGATGGTTAACTTATCCATTAATATGGATTTTAGTTGATTTAAGCACACGAACAGGGGGGAGATGTGCTGGTTAATAATTTTGGGGTTGAACGTCGAGTAGCGAATCTGCG
Source organism: Symbiopectobacterium sp. (assembly GCF_047692315.1). GTDB lineage: Bacteria > Pseudomonadota > Gammaproteobacteria > Enterobacterales > Enterobacteriaceae > Symbiopectobacterium. The sequence goes on from NZ_JBLLJS010000023.1 coordinate 165,051, forward strand.
CTGGTTGTCAGCAGCAATTGTGTTGTCTTTCACTGCGTTGCCTGCCTGGGCATTCTCGCTGGATGATGTGGTGGCGCAAGCTGAAAAATTGGCGGCTAAAGGCTACGAAGCGCCGAAGAGCAATCTTCCCTCCCAGTTCCGCGATATGAAATTTGCTGATTATCAGCAGATTCGTTTTAACCAGGAGAAGTCATACTGGAATAACCTGCAAACGCCATTTCGTATCCAGTTCTATCATCAGGGCATGTACTTCGACACGCCGGTGAGAATTAACGAAGTGACGGCGACTGAAGTCAATGAGATCTCCTATTCACCGGATTATTTCAATTTCGGTACCGTGAATCATGATGCGGAAACCGTGAAGAGTCTCGGTTTTGCAGGCTTCAAGATCCTTTATCCCATCAATAAACTCGGCAAAGATGACGAGATTGTCAGCATGCTGGGTGCCAGCTATTTCCGAGTGATTGGCAAGGGGCAGGTTTATGGCCTCTCTGCGCGTGGTCTGGCCATTGATACGGCATTGCCTTCTGGCGAAGAGTTCCCGCGTTTCCGTGAGTTTTGGATCGAACGTCCAAAACCTAACGACAAACACCTGCTGGTGTATGCACTGCTCGACTCTCCTCGTGCCACTGGCGCATACCGTTTCGTCATTTATCCGGGACGTGACAGTGTTGTTGATGTTCAGGCCAAGGTGTTCCTGAGCGCTCGCGTGGGCAAACTGGGGCTGGCGCCGCTGACCAGTATGTACCTGTTTGGGCCGAACCAGCCTTCACCGACGTTAAACTATCGTCCGGCGCTCCATGATTCTAACGGCCTGTCTATTCATGCGGGCAACGGTGAATGGATTTGGCGTCCGCTGAATAACCCGAAACACCTGTCGGTCAGCACCTATTCTATTGAAAACCCGAAAGGCTTCGGCTTGCTGCAACGCGGGCGTGATTTCTCCAGCTATGAAGATCTGGATGACCGCTACGATCTGCGTTCCAGCGGCTGGGTGGAAACCAAGGGCGAGTGGGGCAAAGGAAAAGTTGAGCTGGTAGAGATCCCGACAGCCGATGAAACCAACGATAACATCGTTGCGTTCTGGACGCCGGAAGCATTGCCTGAAATTGGCAAGCCGCTGGAAATTGGCTACCGCTTGCACTTTACGCGTGATGAAGAGCAACTGCATTCACCCGAACTGGCCTACGTTCAGCGCACTATGCGCTCTACCGGGGATGTGAAACAGTCTAACCTGATTCGCCAACCGGATGGCACCGTTGCTTTCCTGGTCGATTTCGTTGGGCCGATGATGAAAGAGATGGAAGAGGCGACGCCGGTAACCTCTCAAGTCAGCATTGGCGATAATGGTGAAATCGTTGAGAACAATGTTCGCTATAATCCAGTCACACACGGTTGGCGTTTAACGCTGCGCCTGCGTGTGAAAGATCCTAAACAATCAACCGAGTTACGTGCTGCGTTGGTGAACGGCGAAACGCTGTTATCGGAAACCTGGAGCTATCAGCTACCTGCCAATGAATAAGTTAATCTCGAGCCCTGATTATATTGGGAAATTGCCTCTGTCCGCTGATGCGGCGGAGGCGTTGCAGCATGCGTTGCCTCACACTGAGAGCGAGAATTTTTCTGCTATCCATCGGGCTCTTGCGCAGGGGGAAACCGCTGTGACGATGCTGACGGAAGATGATTCGCCGCTGCAATCAGTGAAGGCGCGCCTGGATGCTGCCTGGCCAGATACGGCTACGGCGGTCAAACCGATTGCCGCTGACAAAGAAGGGCGCGCTGCATTACAAGCCATACCCGTGATCAAGCGTGCGTCGATGTTTCCTGACATGTGGCGTACCAACCCACTGGTTCGCTGGTGGGAGAGTATGCTGGGACGCTCCCCGGCACCGAACCGTCCTCATGCCAGCCCCGAAGAGAAGATTGCCGAGAACCGCTGGAGAACGGTGGGAACCATTCGCCGCTATATCCTGCTTATCTTGACCTTGTTCCAAACGGCAATCGCCACCTGGTACATGAAGACCATTCTGCCGTATCAAGGATGGGCGTTGATCGACCCGTTTGCCATGGTGAATCAGCCTTTCCTGCGCTCCTTTATGCAGGTGCTGCCTTATATTTTGCAAAGTGGCATTTTGGTGCTGTTTGCCGTGCTGTTCTGCTGGGTATCCGCGGGCTTCTGGACGGCGCTGATGGGCTTTTTGCAACTTCTGATCGGCAAGGACAAATACAGCATCTCGTCGACGACAGTGGGGGATGAACCTCTCAACCCAGAACACAGAACAGCGTTGATTATGCCGATCTGTAACGAAGACGTTGAGCGGGTTTTTGCCGGATTACGGGCAACCTATGAGTCAGTGGCGGCAACCGGTCAGCTCGATCACTTCGACCTGTATGTGTTGAGTGACAGCAACGATCCTGACAAATGCGTTGCAGAACAGAAAGCCTGGATGGATCTGTGCCGCGAAGTAGACGGATTTGGCCGTATCTTCTACCGCCGCCGCCGCCGTCGCGTGAAACGCAAGAGTGGTAACATTGATGATTTCTGTCGTCGCTGGGGTAGCCAATACAGCTACATGGTGATATTGGATGCCGACAGCGTGATGAGCGGGGAATGTCTGACGCAGTTGGTGCGTTTGATGGAAGCCAACCCGAATGCCGGTATCATCCAGTCTTCACCTAAAGCCTCTGGGATGGATACCTTGTATGCGCGCTGCCAGCAGTTTGCGACACGCGTCTACGGGCCGCTGTTTACCGCGGGTCTGCATTTCTGGCAACTGGGCGAGTCGCACTATTGGGGCCATAATGCCATTATCCGCGTGAAGCCGTTTATCGAGCACTGTGCTCTGGCACCGCTGCCTGGTGAAGGTTCATTTGCGGGGGCGATTCTGTCTCATGACTTTGTCGAAGCTGCGCTGATGCGTCGTGCCGGCTGGGGCGTGTGGATTGCCTACTATCTGCCCGGTTCCTATGAAGAATTGCCGCCCAACTTGCTTGATGAGCTCAAGCGCGATCGTCGCTGGTGTCATGGTAACCTGATGAACTTCCGGTTATTCCTGGTGAAAGGGATGCACCCGGTACACCGTGCAGTGTTCCTGACCGGGGTGATGTCTTATCTCTCCGCGCCGCTGTGGTTTATGTTCCTGGCGCTGTCGACCGCGCTTCAGGTGGTGCACACGCTCATGGAGCCGCAATACTTCCTCCAGCCGCGTCAGCTCTTTCCGGTGTGGCCGCAGTGGCGTCCTGAACTGGCGATTGCTCTGTTCTCAACCACGTTGGTGCTGTTGTTCCTGCCGAAATTGCTGAGTGTGATTCTGGTATGGGCGAAAGGCGCGAAACCTTACGGTGGCGCCGCGCGCGTTTTCCTGTCATTGCTGATGGAAATGCTCTTTTCGGTGCTATTGGCTCCGGTGCGCATGCTGTTCCATACCGTTTTTGTGGTCAGCGCCTTCCTGGGATGGTCAGTACAGTGGAAATCGCCCCAGCGCGATGATGATGCCACGCCATGGGGTGAGGCCTTTGTTCGCCATGGCTCCCAGTTGGTATTGGGTTTGGTGTGGGCCGTAGGTATGGCCTGGCTGGATCTGCGCTTCCTGTGGTGGCTGGCACCGATAGTCTTCTCGCTGATCCTCTCGCCGTTTGTGTCTGTTATGTCAAGCCGCGCCTCGATTGGCCTGGCATGCAAACGTGCTAACTTGCTGCTGATTCCGGAAGAGTACGATCCGCCGCGTGAGTTGGTGGTAACAGACACGTATTTCCGTGAGAATCGTGCCCGTAAGTTGGAAAACGGTTTTGTACAGGCGGTCTTCGATCCTTCGCTTAACGCGTTGGCAAGTGCAATGGCAACGGCTCGTCACGGTTTTAGCCGTGCGGTTGAACAGGGGCGTGCGCAGCGTGTGGCTGATGCGCTAAAACAGGATCTGGATGCGTTGAATGATAACCAGCGTCTGGTGCTGTTGAGCGATCCGGTGACTATTTCCCGCTTGCACTGTGCCGTATGGCAAAACCCGGAGCAATTTGCCTCTTGGCATCAGCGCTACAGGACATTGGAAGCGTGATGCTTTCACTGTGACGCCTGACTTGCTTCACGATTAAAAACAGCGGCTTAGGCCGCTGTTTTTAATGTGTGCTACATTGCCTCGGGTGTAGCAGTCAATACAACGACGGTTCACCCTCAGGCCGAGTTTTAAAGCGGCGGTGTAGCCACATGTATTGGTCCAGTGCCAGCAAAACATTCTGTTCAACAAGGGTGTTCATCCAGGTGGCGGTGACCGTTTCGTTTTCTAATGGCGCATCCAATTCGGCAGGTTGGATCAGCAACTCATAACCCTTACCGTCAGCCCGACGACGCGGAACAAACGGCACAATGGCGGGTTTCGCCGCTTTCACCAGTAAATAACTACCGATGGTGGTTGCGATGCGATCCATGGCAAAGAAGGGGACAAATACGCTGCTGCGAGGCCCATAGTCATGGTCAGGGGCATACCAAATGATCTCCCCCTGTTTAAGCGCCCGGATCATTCCCTTGAGATCTTTACGATCGAGCATGGATTTATTGGAACGCATACGGCCCCAGGTTTGCAGCCAGTCGATCAGTTTATTGTCATTCGGTCGATAAACCCCAATACCGGGATTATCCATGCCAAAAATGCGCGCGCCCAGTTCAAGCGTGAGAAAATGTAACCCAATCAGCAACACTCCGCGCTTTTCTGCACGCAACGGTTGTATGTGTTCCAGACCGGTAACAGTAAACCAGCGGGCGATACGCCAGTCTGGCCAAAACCAGGCCATGCCGGTTTCCAATAATCCCATGCCAACAGATTCAAAGTTTTTTCGCACCAACGCTGCGCGTGCTTGCTCTGTCATTTCGGGAAAACAGAGAGCCAGATTGAGCTCTGCAATGTGTACACGATGCTTCATTACACGCATTGCGACGCGGCCCAGTGCCGTCCCGAGACGATAGATAACCGGATAAGGCAATAGAACAATGAGATAGAGTGCGCCGATCCCAAGCCAGGTCAGCCAGTAACGAGGGTGTAATAATGAACGAGTGAATGATGGGGGTTGTGTCATGAGTTCCAGTATCAAAAAAATGCAGGTGCGGTTAATACGCACTTGCCGTTAAAAGAAATCAGTCACACCATGAGGTGATAGTGTCCGATGAAGTGCAATGCGTCATCTATTCTATTAATGACACAGGAAAGCTTTCCGGCACAGGAAGGCCTTGCATAAGGCAATGTGAGGTGCTCCAGAAACCAATATCAGCCTTTTATCATAGCATTGACGAATAATGATGTTTAACCTTTGGTGGGATGTATGTTCTGGACGGACCACTCCCCGCGTAACGCGGGGAGTGGTAATACTCAGTGTTGGAACAGATTTTTGATGTGATGAGGCTCGCTGCGCCAGAATTGTGGCGATGCTGATACTTGCGCGCCCAGGCGTGCGGCAACGTGCCAAGGCCAGCGCGGATTATAGAGTATGGCACGCGCGATGCTGATGGCATCAGCCTGTCCTGTTGCGACAATCGCTTCAGCCTGCTCTGCTTCCGTAATAAGTCCAACCGCTAGGGTGGTGATCCCCACTTCACGTTTTATGCGTTCAGCATATGGAACCTGATAATTCGGCCCCGGCTGAATATGCTGTGCCGGGGAGAGCCCGCCACTGGATACATGCATAAAATCGCAGCCAGCGGCATGCAGTGCCAGGCTGAGGGCAACGCATTGCTCGAGATCCCATCCGCCTTCCACGCCATCGGTCGCAGAAATGCGCACACCAACGGCCTTGTGTGCGGGGGAGTACTTCACGTACAGCGCGGAAAACCTCAAGCACCAAACGCATACGGTTGTCCAGATTGCCACCATAGCGGTTATCGCGCTGATTTGACAGCGGTGACAGAAATTGGTGCAGCAGGTAGCCATGGGCTGCATGGATTTCAAACACATCAAACCCAATGCGATCGGCCCTCTGTGCTGCGTTAACAAAGGCGGTAACCACATCAGCAATTTGCTGAGTGGTCAGCGCAATGGGCGGCGTATCATTTTCGTCATAGGGCAGTGCCGAAGGAGAGACGGGGTGCCAACCCCCTTGCTGTTCGCTCACTCGAGCCCGCCCCTGCCACGGCACGGCGGTAGAGGCCTTGCGTCCGGCGTGGCCCAACTGAATGCCCAGTGGCATGGATGAGTACTTCTTAACAGCATTGACGGTAGTGGCTAGCGCCTGCTCTGTCTCATCATTCCATAGCCCCAGATCCTGAGGAGAAATACGGCCTTCAGGCAGAACCGCGGTCGCTTCAATAATCAGCAATCCGGCCCCAGAGTGGGACAGGTTACCTAAATGCATGGTATGCTAGGGGGTAGCCAAACCATTCTGTGCCGCATATTGACACATGGGAGCAATGATAATGCGGTTGGGCAGCGTGACAGGGCCCAGGGAGAGTGGGGTAAACAACCGACTCATGGTGGTATCCTTATCCAACGGAAAACGGGTTAACCATCATACGCCGAGATATTTTTCCGGTGGCGGCGATTTTTTCCGCGTAGCACGAATTCCTCCTCTGGCGTAATAATGGCCATCGGCTATAATGCCGCGCGTTACGTACATGTCGCCGTAACGTTATAATCTGGTTAAGCCTCGCTGAAGACAGGAACGTACACCATGCCAGTGTTACACAACCGTGTTTCCAATGAGGAACTGAAAGCGTGCATGCTCGCGGAAACCGAGCCACGCACGACAGTTTCTTTCTACAAGTATTTTATTATTGATGACGCACAAGCGTTTCGCGATAACCTCTATATTCAATTTCAACAATGCAATGTATTTGGTCGCGTCTATGTGGCGACTGAAGGTATCAACGCGCAGATAAGCGTGCCCTCCAACCGCTTTGACGATTTCAAAGCGGCGCTGTATGGCGCACATCCCGCACTGGAACATATTCGGTTCAATGTAGCGCTGGATGATGATGGTAAATCCTTCTGGGTGCTGCGTATGAAAGTGCGCGATCGTATCGTGGCAGACGGTATCGACGACCCGACCTTTAACCCCAGCGATGTTGGCACCTATCTGCAAGCCGATGCGGTTAATGCTATGGCTGACGATCCGGACACGCTATTTGTTGATATGCGTAACCATTACGAATATGAAGTTGGCCATTTTGAGAATGCACTTGAAGTGCCTTCTGATACTTTCCGCGAGCAATTGCCAATGGCAGCAGAAATGCTGGCTGATGCGCATGATAAAAATATTGTGATGTATTGCACGGGCGGCATTCGCTGCGAAAAGGCCAGTGCCTATATGCGTCATCAGGGCTTCAAGAATGTCTATCATGTGGAAGGCGGTATCATTGAATATACTCGTCAGGCCAAGGCACAAGGACTACCGGTGAAATTTATCGGTAAAAATTTTGTGTTTGACGAACGTATGGGAGAGCGCATCACTGACGATGTGATCGCCCACTGCCATCAATGTGGTGAACCGTGCGATACGCACACCAACTGCCGCAATGCAGGTTGTCACTTATTGTTCATCCAGTGTCCGCGCTGTCAGGAGGAATACCAGGGCTGTTGCAGCGTTGCCTGTAAGGATGAGCTGGCGCTGCCGCTTGAAGAGCAACGTGCGCGGCGTCGTGGGCGGGAAACCAGCATGAAGATATTTAATAAATCTCGTGGTCGGCTGATGGGGGCACTGCGTATTCCGATGCCTGACAAAAACGACAGCAAAGTGTAGTAAGCGGGTTCCCATGCCGATCATGGAAACATAAGCGTGCTGAATGTAATGACACCGCCATTGGGCGGTGTCATTAAGAGATAACAGGTTACTGCGACATCGGTAGTCTAATGCTTGAGCAAATCCTGTGGCGGGCAATCCGTTGACTCAATTTTAGCGATACCAGCTTCAAGAATATAAATAAGTTGCCTTGCTACATCAGTGGTAAGCCATAATGTTCGGCCTACGTTTGCTTCTGCGGGAGCCTGGTCGGGGGTTGATAAATAATGCAAACGGATCATCATGGCGTCATAACTGTCAACGGTGCTGATATCCCATCCTACAAGAGGATGTGTCTGAATAACTTCATTTTTTCTGTCCATGCATACCCCTTATTGACTAGTTACTAACATGAGTGACTAACGAGGCTTGGGTGGCTCCTTATTAACAAGAGCAATTTAAGTATACTGTGACTTTTGTACAGCAGGTGAGTTATTTTGACTATTTTTGCAAAGAAAAATTTCTGAATATGATATCCCATAAATACAAGGGGATATCAGTCAAACAGGAACTCAGGCAGGCTATTCGGCGCTAATACCAACATTCTTTTCAAACACGGCAATGAGTAATGCCAGATGTTTTTTGGTCTGTTCAGCGCGATTTTCGTTGTGTGATTCCAGTTTCAAATTATGCAGCAGCAGCTGAGCCGTTCTTTCATCCAATGCAAATGCCAGGGAGGAAAACGCCAGCTCCAGCGCATCAATCTTGTGCTGCTGGTCACCAATCAGCGCCAATAATTCGCCGAACGTCATGGCTTGTTCTGGTTTCTCTACTGTCATTGTCATATCCCTCCGTCATCGACCATGCTAAGCGTGCTTACCGGCTATTGTGAAGACTACAAGGATAAAATAGAAGGTCTCGATTATTAATGCCAGTGATTATTCCGTACTAAACCAATCGTCAGCGCTCTCCCAGGTCTCTTGCAGGATTTCTGATATCAGCTCTTTATCATCCTTGCTGCCACCCAATACGCTCAGGTTGTTCGCTGCGGCATAGCGAATCTGGGTGGCGGTATCGGGGTAATGACGGTGTACGCGCTGCGTCAGTTCGTACGTCAAGGCTTCAATGGCGCCAGCGGGTGGCTAATGTGAGTTCTACGCGCATGATGCTCTCCTTTAATTAGCTGTTTATTTATACCGTTAATTAAAGGAGAGCAATACGATGAATACAAATATTTGCGCGATAAATTGCGGTGGTATGCGAAAGCAGGTGCCCCGCTAGTGTCAGTGCACCTGCGATCTGATTAGCGCACTTGCCAGCTCAGGGTTTGGCCAGCGAGGAAGGGCACCAATGCGTCATCACCCAGCGCGATGGTTTCGGGGAAGGTGGTGGGAGCCTTATGCAGCTCAATCCAGCCGTCATTGACCGGCAAGCCATAAAAGGCTGGTCCATTAAGTGAACAGAACGCCTCTAACTTATCCAGCGCGCCAATCTCCTCAAACACGGTAGCATAAGCACACAGTGCGGCCTGCACATTAAACACCCCAGCACAACCGCAGCTTGCCTCTTTCTTGTGTCGCGCATGGGGAGCGGAATCGGTACCGAGGAAGAAACGGTCTGAACCACTGGCAACCGCATCGCGCAGTGCCTGCTGATGAATATTACGTTTCAAAATCGGCAAGCAGTACAGGTGAGGCCGCACACCGCCTACCAGCATATGGTTGCGGTTAAACATCAGGTGCTGAGGAGTCACGGTAGCGCCCAGGTAACGATCTCCGGCCAGCACATACTGCGCAGCTTCGCGGGTGGTAATGTGTTCAAACACAATTTTCAGCGTAGGGAAACGTTTGCGTAACGGCTCCATCACCGATTCAATAAAACGGGCCTCACGGTCGAAAATATCAATCGCTGGATCGGTCACTTCGCCGTGGATAAGTAGTGGCATACCGATATCAGCCATCTTTTCGAGGATGGGATAGATATTGGTAACATCGGTGACGCCAAAACTGGAATTGGTGGTCGCGTTGGCAGGATAGAGCTTAGCTGCGGTAAAGACCCCTTGCTCGAAACCGGTCACCACCTCTTTTGCATCCAATGAGTCAGTCAGATAACAGGTCATCAGCGGCTGAAAGTCATCACCTGCCGGGATTGCGGCAAGGATACGCTCGCGATAGGCCAGCGCACTGGCAATGCTGGTAATAGGGGGAGTCAGGTTGGGCATTACAATGGCGCGGCCAAAATGACGGCTGGTAAACGGCAGAACGGTGGCGAGTACGTTATCGTCACGCAAGTGAAGGTGCCAGTCGTTAGGACGGCGAATTTTTAAAACGGTGGACAATGTCGTCATGAAAAGCGCTCCAGCGGGCTAAATGCTAAATGTCACGGCAGATACGGCGGGTCACAAGCATAAGCGCAAAGCGCTGGAAATGCACCCGTTTGTTGTTTGCGGTGATGGTTCTCGACGAGTGACGTTATGTGCTAACGAAACGCTGATAGGGTACCCGCAAGCAAAAGAGTAGCGTATGGTAAACCCCATCAATACTTTCTCTGTCGCGCCCTTTGAGGCAGATGGGGATACATTAACAGGAGCAACATATGGAATTGCGCATTGTCGCCAGTATTCAGGCTAAACCCGAACATGTCGATGCAGTAGAACAAGCGGTAAAAAAGGTCGTGGCCCCCAGCCGTGCCGAAGCGGGAAACCTGCAATACGATCTGTACGAGTCATTGGACGCGCCTGGTACGTTTGTGTTTTTTGAACGCTGGGCAAGCCGTGAAGTATTGTATTGACGGAGCACGAAGCGACCCCGCATTTTCAACAACTGGTGGCCGATCTGGAAGGGAAAACGTTGGGAATGGTGATTACCCCACTGCGTGCACTGCTCTAAGCTACGGTATTTCTCACGCCGATATAAAAAACCCCTCCGAAGAGGGGTTTTTAGTGCCTGAACGGCCTGATTACTCAAAGGTTGCGGGTTTTGCCGCAGCGGCGGTCGCGTGATTGACCGCCTGCGCCGCCTTTGCCTGAGAACGACGTTGTCGGACGCACCCAGTCGCTATGACGCGGCGGTTCTGCAACGTAAGCCGGTGCTGGGGCTTTGGTCATCGGTGCGAAGCATGCTGCTGTTTAGAGGCGGTGCGTAGCGGTTGCACTGCACGTACCATCGTTGCAACCTGCGCTGCTGTCTCGACGACGTCTTCCGACGTAGCAGATTCTTCAACCTTGGTTGATGCCTCTACGGCCGCATGCACGGTTTCTTCCGTTGCCTGATAAACATCCGCGGCGGCCGATTGCTCCTCTGCTGACTCAACTGCTGCCTGCACTGCACTTGCTGTTAGCGTCGCTGAAGCTACAACCGGCTCTTCTTCGACAACAGGGGTGGGGGCGGCGGCGGTTTCAGCTACGGCATTCTCAGCCACGACAGCGTCAGTGACGTCAACGTTTTCTTCCGTCACGTCAGCTTCGGGGGCCACGGCATCTTCTGCGCTAACGGATTCTTCCACCGCGTGCTCTGCAACCACTTTCGTGATGGTTTGTTCTGCGCTGACGGTCTCCGCTGCGATTTCAGCAACATGCGTCTCAGCAACTACGGCGTCTGTAACGGGCATAGCGGCAGGTTGCGTCTCAGCGTCAGGTGCCGCAATCACTGGCAGGGCTGCCAGCGGCGCTTCGGATACAGGCAATTGCTCAGCGACGTGTTCTTCGCTTTGCGCCAATGCCGCTACCGGATAGCGGATCCAGACTTTACCTGACGCCATTTCCGGTGAAGCTGATGCCTGGGCCAGCGGCATCGGTGATTGTGTCGGATAACGCTCATCACGGTAGCGACGACGACGTTGACCGCTGACGCGCAAATGACGCGGTGAACGGCGTGAACGGCGCGGCATATTCGCATCGTTACGGCCCGCTTCCGCCTGCTCGCCGTTGGCTTCTGCGTCAACAGAGGTGTTCGCCGTGGCATCCGTCAGCAACGGCAGCGCGTGTTCTGCAACGGGTGCTGGAGCCACTGCGTCATCAGCCTGGCTGTCGGTTTGAGCAGCGTCACCGTCAATGATACGCACTTTCTGCGCTAACTGACGGCGCTGACGACGCGGCATAACCGGCGTCGGTTTCTCTTGCTCAACCTCTTCCTGCGTTTCTTCTTCATCGCGGTTCAGGGCTTTGACGTCTTGCTGGGCTTGACGCTTTTCTTCCTGACGACGACGTTGACGTTCGGCACGTTGTTCACGACGCTGCTGATCGTCACGCGGTGTTTTTTCTGCCGTTTCTTCAACCGGAGCGACGGCCTCAGCGACCGCAGGAGTGTTCTGACGTTTGTTGCGACGGTTATCGTCACGCGACTCGCGGCTTTCCCGGTTGCCGTCGCGGTTATCACGCCCGCCATCACGCTGATTGCGATCGCGACGGTTGTTTGAACCCTGACGACGACCAGAACGACGTTCCTGACGTTGCTCCGTAGCGGTTGTATCTGGCGTGCTGGTGCTTTCCGGCTGGCTTTCAGCGCTAGCAAACATGCTCTTTAACGCGCCAAACAAACGACCAAACAGCCCTGGCGTTGCAGTCACAGAGGCTTGCTCCGGAGCAGCTTTCGGCGCAGCTTTTGGTGTGATTACCGGCGTTTCAGGCAGGTCAGGCATGGTGAACGTGGCCAATGCTGGTTGCTCAGGCGCCTTGCGCTCCAGCGTCTGCTCTTCCTGAACCTGCTGCGCTTCGGCTTCAAGACTCTGTGGCAACAGATAGCTGAGCGTGGTTTTCTCTTCGCCTTTACGGATACGCAGGACGTTGTAGTGCGGCGTTTGCATGCCGTCATGCGGCACGATAACGGCGCGTACGCCACCCTGACGTTTTTCAATCGCATTCACGGCTTCGCGTTTTTCGTTAAGCAGATAAGACGCGATAGGCACCGGCACGATAGCGTGGACTTCCCGGGTATTCTCTTTCAGCGCTTCTTCTTCGATCAGGCGCAGAATAGAGAGTGACAAGGATTCGTTATCGCGAATCGTTCCCGTCCCGCTACAACGCGGACAAACGTGGTGGCTGGATTCACCCAGCGACGGGCTCAACCGTTGGCGGGACATTTCTAACAGGCCGAAACGGGAGATGCGGCCGATCTGAATACGGGCGCGATCCTGACGAACAGCGTCGCGCAGGCGGTTTTCCACTTCGCGCTGGTGGCGTACTGGCGTCATGTCGATAAAGTCGATGACAATCAAGCCACCAAGATCGCGCAAACGCAACTGACGTGCGATTTCATCCGCTGCTTCAAGATTGGTGTTGAATGCTGTTTCTTCAATATCACCGCCGCGCGTTGCACGGGCGGAGTTGATGTCAATCGCCGTCAATGCTTCAGTGGTATCGATAACAATGGAGCCGCCAGAAGGCAAACGCACTTCGCGCTGGAAGGCGGATTCAATCTGAGATTCGATCTGATAGTGGCTGAACAACGGAATTTCACCGCTGTACAATTTGATTTTGCTGCTGAAATCCGGACGACCCAACGCCGCGATGTGTTCTTTAGCCAGATCGAGGATTTTTGGGTTGTCGATAAGGATTTCACCGATATCCGGACGCAGATAGTCGCGGAATGCGCGTACGATAACGTTGCTTTCCTGATGAATCAGGAAGGGGGCAGGACGACCTTTTGCCGCTTTTTTGATTGCCTCCCAGTGTTTCAGACGGAACGCCAGATCCCACTGGAGTGCATCGGCAGATTTGCCGACACCCGCGGTACGCACGATAAGCCCCATGCCGTCAGGCAGTTCGAGCGAGCTCAGTGCTTCTTTCAATTCGGTACGATCGTCGCCTTCAATACGGCGAGAAATGCCACTCGCGCGCGGGTTGTTCGGCATCAACACCAGATAACTGCCCGCCAGACTGATAAAGGTGGTCAGCGCCGCGCCTTTGTTGCCACGCTCTTCTTTGTCCACCTGAACGATAACTTCCTGACCTTCGCGCAACACATCTTTAATGTTGGGACGACCGTGGGAGGCATAGTTGCTGGGGAAATATTCGCGAGCGATCTCTTTTAAGGAGAGGAAACCGTGTCTTTCTGCGCCGTAATCGACAAAAGCAGCTTCAAGACTGGGTTCGATGCGGGTGATTTTTCCTTTATAAATATTGGCTTTCTTTTGCTCATGGCCAGGGCTTTCAATATCCAGATCGTAGAGCCGTTGACCATCAACCAAAGCAACACGCAACTCTTCTTGCTGAGTCGCGTTAATTAACATTCTTTTCATCTTAACTTACTCGTTATTTTTACTTGCGTCATTGGTAGAGCTACGGACAAAGATGCTGAGTGATCGGGTACACCGATGGCCTCGTGGCTTTATCGCAGGGACGTCAACCTCCCGGTTGTCGCCTGCATAGAGGCGCATATTTCGGTAGCCTGTATTTCCTGATGGAAAACAGCACATTTACTGAGGGAACAGCTTCTGAAGAAGGGTCGCCAGATCTGATTCCATTTACCGGTCAAGCTGCCATCCGCAGCCCGCTAACTGCTTGATTCCACATTACGTCTTACGCCATTGCCGCGTTTATGCATCATCAGGCAAATTTAACAATTTCGCCCTTTCCACTGTTTCAGGAAGATAGGCTGGCAAAACTACAGCATTATTCCATTGCTGGTACTGTTATAGCAAGGTGACTTTACGCGTGTATAGCAAGGTGACTTTACGCGTGTGCAACAAGATTGTTGTCCTGATTTTCATCAAACCGCCGGATGTATTACCGGGATCCGTCAGCGTGATAGCGGTCAGTTGGCCCAATCCTTTTGCATCAACCTATTAAGCACCTGGCAGACAGTTAAGCACATTAAAGAGAAGTGGCGCTATCTGCACGGGCTATTTAGAATCGCGCATCATGAAAACAGAGAATCCATCAGTACAATTTATCGCAGTTTCTGCCGATGAAGCAGGACAGCGTATCGACAACTTTTTGCTCGCACGTCTCAAAGGCGTGCCGAAAAGTATGATTTACCGCATCTTGCGTAAAGGCGAGGTGCGCGTGAACAAAAAACGTATCAAGCCGGAATATAAGCTGCTGGACGGTGATGAAGTGCGAATTCCTCCCGTGCGCGTGGCGGAGCGTGACGAACCTGCCGTGTCAGCCAGTCTCGGTAAGGTTGCGGCATTGGCCGATTGCATCCTGTATGAAGATGACAGTCTGATCGTACTCAATAAGCCCTCTGGCACAGCGGTACACGGCGGCAGCGGGTTAAGCTTCGGGGTTATTGAAGGGTTGCGCGCCCTACGGCCTGAAGCGCGCTTTCTGGAGCTGGTGCATCGGCTTGACCGCGACACGTCCGGCGTATTGCTGATCGCGAAAAAGCGCTCAGCGCTGCGTGCCCTGCATGAGCAACTGCGCCTCAAGGGAATGCAGAAAAATTATCTGGCGCTGGTGCGCGGTCAGTGGCAATCCCATTGCAAGGTAGTGCAGGCACCGCTGTTGAAGAATATTTTGCAAAGCGGTGAGCGCGTGGTGCGCGTCAGCAGCGAAGGCAAACCCTCAGAAACCCGTTTCAAAGTCGAAGAGCGGTTTGAACAGGCAACGCTGGTACGCGCCAGTCCGGTAACTGGACGCACGCACCAGATTCGTGTGCATACGCTGCATGCGGGTCATCCCATTGCGTTTGACGACCGCTATGGTGACCGGGAATTTGATCGACAGTTGGCTTCCACCGGACTGTCGCGTTTGTTCTTGCATGCGCAGTCGTTGACCTTCGAACACCCTTGCACGGGTGAAACCATGCGCATTGAAGCGCCGCTTGATGCTGCACTGCGCCACTGCTTGCAGGTGTTGCGGCAGCAAAAATAGCGTTAACGGTCTTTCACAGTAAAAACGCCAGCTTCGCGCGGGCGTTTTTACTGTTGCTGCGTATTACCCTAATCCAGACAGCGTTAACGGGTTTACGCCTTCGTAACGCAGCATCTCGCACAGTGCGATTAACGGCAGGCCAACCAGCGTATTGGGGTCACGCCCTGACAATTTATCAAACAGGCTGATGCCTAATCCTTCACTTTTGAAACTGCCCGCACAGTGCCAAGGCTGCTCTCGCGCCAGATAGGCGGCAATCTCTTCTTCACTCAACGCGCGAAAATGCACCTCAAAGGGGTTCGACCAGCGATTGCAACGCGCCGCTGGCACTATTGAGCAGGTGTAAAAGGAGACGCAGGTGCCACTCGCCTGACGCAACTGCTGCGCGGCGTTCTCCGGCGTCAGGGGTTTTCCGGTAATGACGCCATTGAGCACGCACACTTGATCGCCGCCGATAATCAGGTGCGAAGGGTAGGTGTCAGCCAGAGCTTGTGCCTTTTCCCGCGCCAACCGCTCAACCAATGCGAGCGCGTTTTCCTGCGGACGCGGTGTTTCATCGATGTCGGGATTGGCACACAGAAAAAGCAGCCCCAGCTTGGATAGCAGGCTTTTGCGATAAGGGGAGGTGGAGGCGAGTACAATCTGAGACATAATTTTACGATAAACCGTAGCGCAATCAAAAAAGGCATTTTACACTGTGCGCCGCTGAAAAAGCGAATCTGGGCGAATGCGAATCTTGATAAAATAGTGAGACAACGCAGCCTTTTCCTTTGACTCTATGTCGTTACGACGTTAATATGCGCGCCCTATGCAAAAGGTAAAATTACCCCTGACCCTGGATGCGTTTCGCACGGCTCAAAAACGTTTAGACTATGTTGGTGTCTACACGGTTGAACAAGTTGCACGCGTTGTCGAGTCTGTAGTCAGTGTGGATAGTGATGTGCAGGTCTCTTTATCGTTTAACATCGATAATCAGCGCCTGGCGGTGATTATCGGCAGTGCAGATGTGGCAGTTACGCTGATGTGCCAGCGCTGCGGTAAACCGTTCGAGCATCAGATTCACACCACATTTTGTTTCAGTCCTGTCGTCAACGACGAGCAGGCAGAGGCTCTGCCGGAAGCTTATGAGCCAATCGATGTCGATGAATTTGGCGAGGTCGATTTGCTGGCGATGGTTGAAGATGAGATTATTCTCGTGTTGCCCATCGCACCGGTACATGATTCTGAACACTGTGAAGTGTCCGAAGCGGACATGGTGTTTGGTAAACTGCCTGAAGAGGCGGAAAAACCAAACCCATTTGCCGTATTAGCCAGTTTAAAGCGTAAGTAATCAAGGAGTAAGGTCCGTGGCCGTACAACAGAACAAACCTAGCCGTTCCAAACGTGGTATGCGTCGTGCTCACGATGCGCTTACCACCTCTTCTGTATCCGTAGATAAAGTTTCTGGCGAAACTCATCTGCGTCACCACATCACTGCGGATGGATACTACCGCGGTCGCAAGGTTATTGCCAAATAATTCTCGCGAATTATTAGCAAGGCAATACCTTGACACGCCTCACACTGGCGTTAGATGCAATGGGCGGGGACGTCGGTCCCTGCGTAACGGTGCCTGCGGCGTTGCAGGCACTGGCTTCTAATCCGGGTCTTCACTTGTTATTGGTCGGCGATCCCGCTGCGCTTCATCCATTACTCGCCAAAGTCAATTCCGCTTTACTGTCCCGGTTAGAAATTGTGCCGGTAGAATCGGTTATTGCGAGTGATGCGCGTCCGTCGCAGGCGATCCGTGCCAGCCGTGGCACGTCGATGCGTATTGCGTTGGAACTGATTAAAACGGGTAGGGCACAAGCGTGCGTGAGCGCGGGAAATACCGGTGCCTTGATGGGGTTGGCAAAACTGCTGCTCAAACCGTTGGAAGGTATCGATCGCCCGGCATTGGTCACGGTTCTGCCGCATCAACAGCATGGCAAAACCGTGGTGCTGGATTTGGGGGCTAACGTTGAGTGCGACAGCGCCCAACTGGTGCAGTTTGCCGTGATGGGTTCTGTGATGGCTGAAGAAGTACTGGCCCTGCAAAACCCACGGGTTGCTCTGCTGAACATCGGCGAAGAAGAGACCAAAGGGCTGGCGGCGATTCGTGATGCGGCTGCACAGTTAAAGAATACGCCTTCGATTAACTATATTGGTTACCTTGAAGGCAATGAGTTACTGACAGGCAAGACAGACGTGATGGTCTGTGATGGCTTTGTGGGTAATGTCACATTGAAGACGATGGAAGGCGTGGTAAGGATGTTCCTGTCGCTGCTGAAATCCTCGTCGACAGGTGTGGGGCGTAAACAAAAGCAAGCGTGGTGGCTCACGTTGATCGGCCGGTTTATCCAGAAACGACTGGCAAAACGGTTCGGTCATCTCAATCCTGATCAATATAATGGCGCATGTCTGTTAGGGCTGCGGGGCACCGTAATAAAAAGCCATGGCGCGGCAAACCAACGGGCGTTTGCCGTAGCCATCGAACAGGCAATGCAGGCGGTGCAGCGGCAACTTCCGGATCGGATTGCGGCGCGCCTGAAAACTGTATTACCCAAGAGTGACTGAGCGTACATGTATACTAAAATAATCGGAACGGGCAGTTATTTGCCTGAACAAATCAGGACGAACGCTGATTTAGAACAATTGGTCGACACTTCCGATGAGTGGATTGTGACGCGCACCGGTATCCGTGAGCGCCGCATTGCCGCGCCGGATGAAAACGTGGCGACCATGGGACATCGGGCCGCGTTAAACGCGTTGGAGATGGCGGGCGTAGATAAGGACAAGATTGGCCTATTGATTGTCGCGACCACCTCCTCGACACACGCTTTCCCAAGTTCGGCCTGCCAGATTCAGCAGATGCTGGAAATTCGTGACACCATCGCGTTTGATGTCGCCGCCGCCTGCGCGGGTTTTACCTATGCGCTCAGCATTGCGGATCAATATATTAAAAACGGCGCGGTGGATTATGCGTTGGTGATTGGTTCCGATACGCTGGTACGCACGCTGGATCGTGCCGATCGCGGCACGATCATCCTGTTTGGTGACGCAGCGGGCGCGGTCGTCTTGGGCAAGTCGGAACAGCCCGGCATCCTTTCTACACATCTGCACGCCGATGGCCGCTATGGCCAACTGCTTACGCTGCCGCATCAGGATCGTGCGCATCAGGATCAACCCGCTTATCTCACCATGGCCGGTAATGAAGTGTTTAAAGTGGCCGTGACGGAACTGGCGCATATCGTTGAAGAAACACTGAGTGCCGCACAGCTCGATAAGAGCGAACTGGACTGGCTGGTGCCGCACCAGGCTAATCTGCGCATCATCAGTGCCACGGCGAAGAAATTGGGTATGGGCATGGACAAAGTTGTGGTGACGCTCGATCGTCACGGTAACACTTCTGCGGCTTCTGTGCCCAGCGCGCTCGATGAAGCGGTGCGTGACGGGCGGATAAAACCCGGACAGTTGATCCTGCTGGAAGCATTCGGCGGCGGGTTCACCTGGGGTTCAGCGCTGATTCGCTTTTGATGAAACGGGACGTTTAATATGACGCAATTTGCAATGGTATTTCCGGGGCAAGGTTCCCAGACGGTCGGCATGCTGGCTGAACTGGCCGCACAGTACCCGGTCGTACAAGAGACCTTCGCTCAGGCTTCTGCCGTATTGAGTTACGATTTGTGGCAACTCACCGCACAAGGCCCGGCAGAAGAACTGAATAAAACCTGGCAAACCCAGCCCGCATTGCTGACCGCCTCGGTGGCAATTTGGCGTGTGTGGCAGCAGCAGGGCGGCAAATCGCCCGCGTTGATGGCAGGGCACAGTCTGGGTGAATACTCTGCGCTGGTGTGTGCCGGTGCGTTAGATTTTCAGGAAGCGGTGCGTCTGGTTGAACTGCGCGGAAAACTGATGCGGGAAGCCATGCCGGAAGGGACGGGGGCCATGTATGCCATCATCGGCCTGGACAACGATGCCATTGCGGCTGCGTGCGACGCTTCCGCGCAGGGCCAGGTGGTTTCTCCGGTGAATTTCAACTCACCGGGCCAGGTGGTGATTGCAGGCAATAAAGAGGCCGTAGAACGCGCCGGTGCCGCTTGTAAGGCTGCGGGTGCCAAACGTGCACTGCCGTTGCCGGTAAGCGTGCCTTCCCACTGCGCGTTGATGAAACCAGTAGCAGAAAAACTGGCAGTGGCGTTAAAAGCGATTACAGTTACTACGCCAGCCATTCCGGTGGTGAACAACGTCGATGCGCGTGTCGAAACCGATCCCGATGCGATTCGTGCTGCGTTGGTAAAACAGCTTTACAGCCCGGTACGCTGGACAGAGTGTGTCGCCTTCGTTGCCGCTCAAGGTGTTGACACCTTGTTGGAAGTAGGGCCGGGTAATGTGTTGACCGGGCTTACAAAACGTATCGTTGATACCCTGAGCGCCGCAGCGGTAAACGACCCTGCGTCATTATCTACCGCGCTGGAACAATAAAACGGAGAATACCATGAGCTTTGAAGGAAAAATTGCCCTGGTGACGGGGGCAAGCCGCGGTATTGGCCGTGCGATCGCTGAAACGTTGGTCGCTCGCGGTGCTACCGTGATCGGAACCGCTACCAGCGAAAATGGCGCGCAAGCCATCAGTGAGTGGCTGGGTGCCAACGGTAAGGGTTATCTGCTCAACGTCGCCGATCAGGCTTCCGTTGAGTCGGTATTAACAGCCATTCGTGCGGATTTCGGTGAAATCGACATTTTAGTCAATAACGCCGGCATCACGCGTGATAACCTGTTGATGCGAATGAAAGACGACGAGTGGCAAGATATTATCGACACCAACCTGACGTCGGTATTCCGTCTGTCAAAAGCGGTGTTGCGTGCCATGATGAAAAAACGCTTTGGCCGTATCGTAACCATCGGTTCCGTCGTCGGGACGATGGGGAACGGCGGACAGGCGAACTATGCGGCAGCGAAAGCGGGCCTGATTGGTTTTAGCAAGTCGCTGGCGCGCGAAGTGGCCTCACGCGGCATCACTGTCAACGTGGTTGCGCCAGGTTTTATCGAAACCGACATGACGCAGGCATTGACAGAAGAACAACGTGCAGGCATTTTGAGCCAGGTTCCCGCGAACCGTCTTGGGGACGCGAAAGAGATCGCCAGTGCTGTTGCTTTTTTAGCCTCTGATGAGGCTGGTTATATTACGGGTGAGACGTTGCATGTCAACGGCGGCATGTAATTGATCTAATGAGCTCGGAATTTATTTGCGTTATTTGCGGTGAAAACCGCAAAATAGCACAAAATCGTGGTTAGACCAGCCGGGATTTTGTTGCATCTTTTTCAACATCTTATACACTACGAAAACCATCGCGAAAGCGAGTTTTGATAGGAAATTTAAGAGTATGAGCACTATCGAAGAACGCGTTAAGAAAATCATCGTTGAACAGCTTGGTGTTAAACCGGAAGAAGTGGTTAACAACGCTTCCTTCGTTGATGACCTCGGCGCTGATTCTCTTGACACCGTTGAACTGGTAATGGCGCTGGAAGAAGAATTTGATACTGAAATTCCAGACGAAGAAGCAGAAAAAATCACAACTGTTCAGGCAGCCATTGATTTTATTCAGGCTAACCAGCAGTAAGCGAACATATCTAGGCGGTCATTCGACCGCCTAAGTTTTCTTTGTCCCGCAGTGTCATATTTTCCCTCCCTGGAGGACAAGCGTGTCTAAGCGTCGTGTAGTTGTGACCGGACTGGGCATGTTAACTCCTGTCGGCAATACAGTTGAGTCCACCTGGAGTGCTCTTCTTGCCGGTCAGAGTGGCATCAGCCTGATCGACCATTTCGATACTACTGCCTATGCAACCCGTTTTGTTGGCTTAGTAAAGGATTTCAATAGCGAGGATTTAATCTCGCGCAAAGAAGCGCGCAAGATGGATGCCTTTATCCAATACGGTATCGCCGCCGGCATTAACGCCATGCGCGATTCCGGTATTGAAGTAACGGAAGAAAACGCGGCGCGCTTCGGTGCGGCGATCGGTTCCGGCATTGGTGGCCTGGGTCTTATTGAAGAGAACCACAGCTCACTGGTGAACGGCGGTCCGTGTAAAATCAGTCCGTTCTTTGTTCCTTCTACCATTGTAAACATGGTTGCAGGGCACCTGAGCATCATGTTCGGACTGCGCGGTCCGAGTATTTCTATTGCCACCGCCTGTACTTCTGGCGTGCATAATATCGGCCATGCGGCGCGCATCATTGCATACAACGATGCAGATATCATGCTGGCTGGAGGTGCGGAAAAAGCCAGTACCCCTCTGGGTGTTGGTGGATTCGGCGCAGCCCGTGCACTCTCCACGCGTAACGACAATCCGCAGGCGGCAAGCCGTCCGTGGGATAAAGACCGTGACGGTTTTGTGCTGGGTGACGGCGCAGGGATCATGGTGCTGGAAGAGTACGAACATGCGAAGAAACGCGGCGCGAAAATTTACGCCGAAATCGTTGGCTTCGGTATGAGCAGTGATGCTTACCACATGACGTCACCGCCGGAAAATGGCGCAGGTGCCGCGTTGGCGATGAAAAACGCTCTGCTTGATGCAGGTATTACTCCGGCACAGGTTGGCTATATCAACGCGCACGGTACGTCGACGCCAGCAGGTGACCTTGCGGAAACGCATGCCGTGAAATCCGTGTTTGGTGCAGAAGCAAGCCGCGTACTGGTGAGTTCAACCAAATCCATGACCGGACACTTGTTAGGTGCTGCGGGTGCTGTGGAGTCTATCTTCACTGTACTGGCGCTGCGCGATCAGGCTGTTCCACCGACCATTAATCTGGATAATCCGGATGAAGGTTGTGACCTGGATTTTGTATCGCATGAAGCACGCCAGGTTTCCGATATGGAATACTCGCTGTGTAATTCCTTCGGTTTTGGTGGCACCAACGGATCGCTGGTGTTCCGCCGCGTGTAATCATGTTGCGATACCGCTTAAAAACCCGGGAAACCGGGTTTTTTTACCTGTCGTCCAGCGTTGCGTGCATAGGGACGAATTCAGAACGTACCGCTTGTTGCAATCACGGGTTACTGGCACTCTGAACGCCACGCCATTGCCAATATTCTCTGCATTGATGGCATAGGCGTGAATGACTGTGTTGGGTGAGGACATCACATGTTTTGGATAAATGGTCTGGCGCAAGCGCAGATAGCCGTTGCCGATCGCGGCCTTCAGTTTGGCGACGGTTGCTTCACGACTGCGCGCTACTGTTGGGAAAGATAGTCTGGCTAGAACGGCACATGGCGCGTTTACGCCAGGATGCTGAGCGTTTGCTTATCTCGTTTGCTGCATGGGATACACTGCAAGCTGAAATGGAGCAGGCGGCACAAGGCTGTGAGCAAGGCGTGGTAAAAACCATTCTGACCCGTGGCAGTGGTGGACGTGGCTATAGCCCCCTGTCTTGCAGCGAACCGACACGTATTGTCATGCAAGCAGCCTATCCTGCACACCTGCACATTACATTGAATGGCGTGAGAAGGGCATTACTCTTGGCATCAGCCCTGTTACCTTAGGATGCAATGCGCGGCTGGCGGGCATCAAGCACTTGAATCGCCTTGAGCAGATCCTGATACGTCAAGAGATGGAAACACAAGGTGTGGATGACGTACAGTGAGGGCTACCTGGTGGAATGCTGTGCGGCTAATTTATTTTGGCGCAAGGGAAATCAGGTATTTACCCCAGAGCTATCCTTCGCGGGGGTGAACGGCGTGGCGCGCCAGCATCTGATTGCTCGCCTGGCCCAATATCCTGATTACCGGTTGCAGGTGGTGCGTGAGCCCGCGCCGACGCTCGCCGATGCCGATGAAGTGTTTATTTGTAATGCCCTGATGCCGGTGCTTCCGGTAAATCAAATTGATACCTGGTGTTATCGCTCCAGAGCGTTGTACCAACTACTGAGCCCTAACGGTTAGTCGATGGTTGAATGATGAAAAGAAAGAAAACGATATTTTTCCTGCTGTTGGTGATTGTGCTGTCCTCTGCGCTCGGCATCGCATGGCATAACCTCCAACAATTTGCCCGCTCACTGCTGCTGATTGAGCAGGAGACGATTTTCACCCTCCCGGTGGGAACCGGCAGAGAAGGGCTGGAAACTTCGCTCACTGAAAAGCAGGTGATCTCGCCGACGATGCTATTTCAGTGGCTTCTGCGTACCGAGCCCGAATTGGCAAAATTCAAAGCGGGGACCTACCGCTTTATACCCGGCATGACGGTGCGGGAGATGTTGGCACTGCTGGCGAGCGGCAAAGAGGCACAGTTCTCAATCCGTTTTGTTGAAGGGACACGCTTGCGTGATTGGCGGGAAACGCTTAAAACAGCACCGTACCTGACGCACAGCGTGCAGGATAAGACGCCGCAAGAAATTGCCATGCTGTTGGATATCAAACAGGCGGATAACCCGGAAGGCTGGCTTTATCCTGATACTTATCTCTATACCGCCGGAACCCGCGATCGCGATCTACTGTTGCGTGCCCATCATCGGATGCGTAATGCCGTGGACGAGGTGTGGAAAAACCGCGAGGCGGGCTTGCCTTATGATTCACCAGAGGCACTGCTGACCATGGCCTCCATCGTTGAAAAAGAGACGGCAGTGAAAGAGGAACGCCCTCAGGTGGCCTCGGTGTTTGTTAACCGCCTGCGCGCCGGAATGCGTCTGCAAACCGATCCGACCGTGATTTATGGCATGGGGGATGATTATCGAGGAGTGATTACGCGTAGCGCACTGGACACCGCCACGCCGTATAATACCTACGTGATCGACGGGTTGCCGCCGACGCCAATCGCCATGCCGAGCCGCGCCTCGCTTGAAGCGGCAGCGCATCCGGCAAAAACAAATTATCTTTATTTTGTGGCGGACGGGAAGGGCGGGCATCATTTTACCACCAACCTTGCCGATCATAACCGTGCAGTGCGCGCTTACCGCTCTACGCTGAAGGACCGGGATGAACAGTAAATTTATCGTGATTGAAGGATTGGAAGGCGCAGGTAAAACCAGTGCGCAGAATACCGTACTGAAAACCTTGCGAGCGCACGGGGTGCAGGAGG
Organism: Symbiopectobacterium sp.; assembly: GCF_047692315.1. Lineage (GTDB taxonomy): Bacteria > Pseudomonadota > Gammaproteobacteria > Enterobacterales > Enterobacteriaceae > Symbiopectobacterium. Next base: position 189,656 of record NZ_JBLLJS010000023.1, read on the forward strand.
TGGTTTTTACCCGCGAACCGGGTGGTACACCGCTGGCCGAGCGACTGCGTGACCTGATAAAGCAGGGTGCCGATGATGAAAAGATCACAGATAAAGCGGAGTTGTTGATGCTTTATGCCGCGCGCGTGCAGTTGGTGGAAAATGTCATCAAGCCGGCCTTGGCACGCGGCAGTTGGGTGATTGGCGATCGTCACGATCTCTCTTCGCTGGCATATCAAGGCGGTGGGCGCGGTATGGATCAACAGTTAATGCAGTCGTTGCGTGACACCGTGCTGGGTGCATTTCGCCCCGATTTCACATTGTATCTCGATATTCCACCGGAGCAGGGATTGGCGCGCGCCCGTCAGCGCGGTGCACTCGACCGCATTGAGCAGGAGTCACTGGATTTCTTTGCCCGCACGCGTGCGGGCTATCAGGCGCTGGCCGCAGCGGATCCCACCATTGTTACCGTTGATGCAGCGCAGCCGTTGGAGAGGGTGAGTGCGGATATCGAAGCGGCTCTGACACAGTGGCTACACCAGCAACCAACACAAGATGATGTGCCACAGCCGGTACAGGAGCGCTGAGCATGGAATGGTATCCCTGGCTGAACGGGCCCTATCGGCAACTGATTGAGGGATGTCAGGAGGGGCGGGCACACCATGCGGTATTGCTGCATGCGTTGCCGGGCATGGGGCGTGAGTCACTGGTCTATTCCTTGTCACGACGCCTGTTGTGCCAGACACCAGAGGGCATGAAAAGCTGCGGCGAGTGCCATTCCTGTAAATTGATGATGGCGGGAACGCACCCTGACTGGTATGCACTCAGCCCGGAAAAAGGTAAACAGACGTTAGGGGTTGATGCCATCCGCAGCGTGCTGGAAAACCTCTACCAGCGTTCACGGCAGGGCGGTGCTAAACTGGTGTGGATCGAAAATAGCGAGCAACTGACGGAAGCGGCGGCCAATGCGCTGTTAAAAACGCTGGAAGAACCGCCGGAGGCGACCTACTTCCTGCTGGGTTGCTATGAGCCCACGCGTTTGTTGGCAACATTGCGTAGCCGTTGCCTGTATCTTTACCTGCCTACGCCTGATGAAGCGCAGAGCGTGGTCTGGCTTAATAAGCGTCATCCCGCGTCTACTCAGGTGTTGCAAACCGCACTACGTTTGCAAGCCGGTGCACCGCTGGCGGCAGAGCATTTTCTGCAAGAAGAGACCGCGCGCCAGCGCACTGCATTATGTCAGGCGCTGGCAAATGCAGTGGCGCCGCGTGCATTTTACACACTATTGCCACTACTCAACCATGAAGACTCGCCGGAGCGTATTCACTGGTTGTCCTCGTTGCTGCTGGATGCATTGAAAATACAGCGCGGCGCGGCGAACGCGCGCGTGAATCTCGATCAAGACGAGCTTGTGACTTTGCTGGCCAACCGATTAACCGCGGCTGAATTGGATGCGGTACTGTCTCGCTGGCTATGCTGCCGCCATCAGCTTCTGACGGTGACAGGCGTAAACCGTGAACTCCTGCTGGCCGATGTGCTGCTGGAATGGGAACAATTGTTCCAAACGGAAAGCCTGAATACCCTCCCACCTTTCTCTGTTTGATAAGCGTTGAGTAAATAGCATGTTATTAGTGGATTCGCATTGCCATCTTGATGGTCTGGATTATCAATCTCTGCATAAAGATGTGTCTGATGTGTTGGCCAAAGCTCGGGCACGCGATGTCGGCTTTGTGCTGGCGGTGGCAACCACACTGCCCGGTTTTCGCACTATGCGTGAACTGATAGGCGATCGGCCCGAAGTGGCTTATTCGTGCGGTGTGCATCCCCTTAATCAGGACGCGCCGTATGATTATGCCGAGCTGCGCCAACTGGCCGCAGATTCGCAAGTGGTGGCAATGGGAGAAACCGGCCTGGATTACTACTACCAGCAGGAAACACAGGTACAACAGCGCGATTCCTTTCGTGAGCACATTCGCATCGGATGTGAGTTAAACAAACCGGTTATCGTTCATACGCGTGCGGCACGTCAGGACACCCTTGATATCCTGAAACAAGAGGGGGTCGAACGTTGCGGCGGTGTGTTGCACTGCTTTACCGAAGATATTGCAACGGTGCGCACGCTGCTGGATATGGGGTTTTATATCTCGTTTTCTGGCATTGTGACGTTTCACAATGCGGATGAACTCCGCGACGTCGCACGGTTTGTACCACTGGATCGCTTGCTGGTGGAAACAGATTCTCCCTGGCTGGCGCCAGTGCCGTTTCGTGGTAAAGAGAACCAACCCGCTTATGTGCGCGATGTTGCCGAGTATCTGGCCGTGCTGAAAGGTGTTGATATTGCCCAGATGGCTGCTGCCACCACAGAAAATTTCTCCCGCCTGTTCCACATCGATTCTCATCGGTTGACCGCCGCGGCCTAGTGTCTGAAAATAGCCGAGTTTTTTCGTGGTGTGTAATTAATTCTCCCCTATTTCTTCGCTGGCAGGGTCTTTCATCGCCAGCGATGGGGGAGATTTGTCCCGATAGCAGACAAGAATAGCGATTTTGTGCGCCAGTCGACCTGTCTGCGCCATGGAACGTGATAACAGTTAAACGTTAAACGGGGTATTTATTTTACTCTGCGTAAAAATTAAAAGAGGGATAAATCCATAAAATAACAAAGGGTATCCTCCCCGCCTTTTGTTGCTATAACGCCGTAAAAGCACTATTACTCAGGAGCACACTCAATTATGTTCAAGAATGCATTTGCCAACCTGCAAAAAGTAGGTAAGTCGCTGATGCTGCCTGTTTCCGTACTGCCTATCGCAGGTATTCTGCTGGGCGTCGGATCGGCCAACTTTAGCTGGCTGCCGGCCATCGTCTCTAGCGTGATGGCACCAGCTTCTCCCACGGTTTGATCGACTTTGTGGTCCTGAGCGGTAACGGCAGCAATCTGTGGCTGTTCCCGATCGTTGGTCTGTGCTACGCGCTGGTTTACTACACCATTTTCCGCGTGCTGATTGACAAGCTGAATCTGAAAACACCGGGCCGTGAAGAGAGTGCTTCCGAACAGTCTGCGCAAAACAACAGTGAAATGGCGGCTGCACTGGTCACCGCATTCGGTGGTAAAGAGAACATCACCAATCTGGACGCGTGCATTACTCGCTTGCGTGTGAGTGTAAGTGATGTGGCTAAAGTGGATCAGGCTGGCCTGAAAAAACTGGGCGCGGCAGGCGTCGTGGTGGCGGGCTCTGGCGTTCAGGCGATTTTTGGTACCAAGTCAGACAACCTGAAAACCGATATGGATGACTACATCCGCAATCACCGATTCGTGGTTCGGGGAGTGATAAAGGGAGCCTGGGCTCCCTTTTTTATTGAGCGGTTATCGACGGTGAAACAGCAGAAATTCAACCATCTGAGCAAGAAAAAACAGGAAAGAAGGTTGAAAGCAACCGAAAGAGTCACTCATACTGCCGTAACCATTCGGCGTTACGCGTTTACAAGGAACTCAAACATGGCTGAAGAAACCATTTTCAGTAAAATTATCCGCCGGGAAATTCCTTCCGACATCGTCTACCAGGATGATCTGGTGACTGCCTTTTGTAATATCGCACCCCGCACGCCAACACACATTTTGATCGTGCCTAACGTATTGATTCCCACCGTGAACGATGTCTTGTCTGAGCATGAGCTGGCGTTGGGGAGACTGTTTACCGTGGCAAGCAAGATTGCGCGCAACGAAGGCATCGACGAAGACGGTTATCGGCTGATCGTCAATTGTAATCGTCATGGCGGCCAGGAGGTCTATCATATTCATATGCACCTGTTGGGTGGTCGTCCTCTGGGGCCGTTATTGTCGGATTAAATTCATGAACGTCCAGATTGCGCGTACCCTGTTATCTGCTGTGATGGTATGGGGCGTTGTGGCGTGCTCCAGCCCGCCGCCGGTGCTGACCATCAACGAACGGCAAGCGTTAGTGCTTGATGCCTCCCCGCTATCCGCCGGGATTACGGCATCAAAACCCGACCTGATAACACGCAGTGAGGGGGGAAGGGCGTCGGCATTGCCGCGCAACACTTCATCGCAGACGCAGACGCAGACGCAGACGGTGACGGTGCAGTACCGTTTTTACTGGTATGACGAAAAAGGTTTGGATGTGTTGCCTTATGACGAGGTACGCAGCGTTCTGGTACTGCCGCAGAGCGCAGTGCGCATTTCAGGTGCGCACGCGGGTCAGGATGTTCAGCAAGTACGCCTTCACCTGTTTCTGTAAGGGCGTTTAGAGAGGAAAGCATGAAAAAGTATCTTGTGCTGATGTTAGGGGCGATGGTGTTGACGGGCTGTATGACGCGTCCGCCAGAGCAACAGCCGCCGGCGCAGATTGAGCCGGTACAACCACAGCAACCGGAAGTGGTAGCGCCGCCGCCGGGGCAGCAGGTGCCAACCCCCCCGAAAATTCAAACCTTGAACTGGGAAGGCAGTGTGGCACCGCTGGTGGCGCAAATGCTACAGGCAAGTGGTGTGGCTCCCGGCAGTATTCTGCTGGTTGACAGCGTGAAGAACAACACTAACGGATCGCTGCCGGTCGCCAAGGCAACAGCGGCGATTTACGATTCGCTGACCAGTGGTGAAACGTTCACGATGGTGCCGCGCGAACAAGTGGCAGTAGCCAAACAGACGTTGGGATTGTCGGCGGATGACAGTCTGGGATCGCGCAGCAAGGCAATTGGCCTGGCGCGCTATGTGAGTGCACAGTATGTGCTTTACAGCGATGTCAGCGGCGATGTAAAAACGCCGCAGTTGGATATGCAATTGATGCTGGTGCAAACCGGCGAAATCGTGTGGTCGGGAAATGGCGCCGTCCAATAGTCAATTGGCACTTGAACGTTTGCTTGCGCAACAATTTCCGGCGGTTGATACCGCCGGTTTTCATTTCGACGCCGTGAATGGTTCTGGCAGCGGCTGCTGGCGCGTTCACACAGGCGATCGTGTGTTGCTGGCCCGGCCCCAAACCGCTGAAGCGGCACAGTTGGGGGTGCTAAGACAGCGTGAATACCGTCTGTTACGCCAATTCTCCGCACACCATCTGGCACCTAAAACCCGTTATTTACCGTGAAGGCTGGTTGATTGTCGAGTGGGCCGATGGCTGTACCGCGTCCGGGCAAGACTATTCTCGGTTCGTGGAACAGGGGGCACTGGCACAGTTGCTCTGCCAGCTTCACCGCCAGCCATGCAGCGGTTATCGCTTGAATTTGCCGACGCAGTTTGCCCTCCATTGGCAACATATGGATCCGCGTCGGCGTTCGCCTGCTCTGCTGCGCTGGCATCACCATTTTCAACGTATTGCACAGCCCGATACGCTGGCATGGGCGCCTTTGCATCTCGACGTACATTGCGAGAATGTACTGGTCACACCGCAGGGATCGCTGTTGCTCATTGATTGGGAATACGCGTCCGATGGTGATATTGGGCTGGAGCTGGCGCTGCTGGTACGCAGTAATGGGCTTGAAGGTGAGTCTCAACGGCGCTTTCTGCTGGCCTACCAACAGCTGCGTCCCGGTTTTAGCTTGCAGGCGTTGCACTTATCGGTTGAGCAGTGGCTGCCCTGGGCCGATTATCTTATCCTGATGTGGTGTGAAGTATGCTGGCATCAGACCGGGCAAGCGGCATTTTTAGCGGCAGGCACGGCGTCGCGTCGTCATCTCGGACTAAAAGAATAGGCCAAATCAGGCAGGGAAATGTTTTCCCCTCGTGTGGCAGATAACCTGTCACCGGTCAATGCAGACACCTTTCATCAGGTGTACTATCAAAAAGAGTCTGTCTGGCGTGAAGGGGTGGACTTCTCGCGTTGGCCGTAACCAGAGGATGAGGTTGAGATGATTATCTCTACTTGCATGGTTTTGATTCGACTACTAGCCCCGGCAACCATGAAAAAGTGCTGCAGTTACAATTTATTGACCAGGATGTTGAGCTGCTGAGCTACAGTACGCTTCATCCTCGGCATGATATGCAATATTTTCTAAAGCAGGTCGACAAGCTGGTTCAGCGAGCACAGGACGATCGCCCACTTATTTGCGGCGTGGGGCTGGGGGGTTTTTGGGCCGAGCGCATCGGATTCCTGTGCGATATTCGTCAGGTGATCTTTAATCCAAACCTGTTTCTGCAAGAGAACATGGCGGGGAAGATCGACAGGCCGGAAGAGTACGCGGATATCGCCACTAAATGCGTGGCCAATTTCCGTGAGAAGAACCGCGATCGTTGTCTGGCTGTGCTGTCGCGCAACGATGAAATGCTGGATAACCAACGCAGTGCCGCGCTGCTGGGATCGTTCTATGAGGTGATCTGGGACGACATTCAGACGCACAAATTCAAGAGTATTTCTCCGCACCTCCAGCGCATTAAGGCGTTCAAAATACTAGGTTAATCCATAAGCAACTTCCCCTTTTTTCAACCGGCGGCGTTTGGCGTTTATCGCCGAACGCTGTGTGTCCTGTACTGACAAACCGGCATGAAAAATAATTTGATGAATTCAAAAGAAAATTTTAAGAAGCGAATCAAGTGCCTAAAAAATAAATTGATATATATCAATTTTGGTATGACCAAATGACCTGACGTGATATTCTTCCCTCAGATTTTGAATTTAACTTATGAGAACCCTATGTAATATAAGGATATTGTTTTTTACGCCTTATTAACTATTGGTTCACAATCAGGGGGGTCGTTTTGACATCAACACAAAAAAAAATTGTTATTGTCGGCGGTGGAGCCGGCGGTTTGGAGTTAGCCACCAGCCTGGGCCACAAGTTAGGGCGCAAAAGCAAAGCTGAGATCACCTTGGTCGATCGTAATCAAAGTCATCTGTGGAAACCGCTGCTGCACGAAGTGGCAACAGGGTCGATGGATGATGATATTGATGCGCTGAGCTATCTGGCGCATGCGCGCAATCATGGCTTCCATTTTCAGCTAGGCCCCCTGATTGACATCGATCGTGAAAACCAGTGCATTCGACTGGCAGAAATCGATAACGAGCAGGGCGAAATGCTGGTTGCCGAACGCTCGCTGTCCTACGACATTCTGGTGATTGCATTGGGCAGTATCTCCAACGATTTCGGCACCGCAGGCGTCAAGGACAACTGCATTTTCCTCGACAGCCCGAAACAGGCGCGCCGCTTCCACAATGAAATGCTCAACCTGTTCCTGAAGTTCACCTCAAACGCCAACGACGACAAGGAAAAAGTCAACATTGCCATCGTGGGCGGCGGTGCGACAGGGGTGGAGCTCTCTGCAGAATTGCATAATGCGGTGAAACAGCTGCACAGCTACGGATTTGACGGGCTCGATAATCAGGCGCTGAATGTGACGCTGGTGGAAGCAGGCGAGCGTATTCTCCCTGCGCTGCCGCCGCGTATTTCTGCCGCAGCCCATCAGGAATTGACCAATATTGGCGTGCGTGTACTGACGAAAACCATGGTCACGGAAGCGAAACCCGGCGGGTTACATACCAAAGAGGGGGAGTTTATCGAAGCCGATCTGATGGTGTGGGCCGCAGGGATTAAAGCACCGGATGCCATGAAAGAGATCGCCGGTCTGGAAACCAACCGCATCAACCAACTGGTGGTGGAACCGACGTTACAAACCACGCGCGATCCGAACATCTATGCCATCGGTGACTGCGCTTCGTGCCTGCAACCGAGCGGCAGCGTTGTCCCGCCGCGCGCTCAGGCGGCGCACCAAATGGCGACCCGCTGCTATCACAATATCCTTGCCCAGCTTAACGGCCAGACGCTGAAACCTTACGTTTACAAGGATCACGGATCGCTGGTCTCGCTGTCCAAATTCAGCACCGTAGGCAGCCTGATGGGTAACCTGATGCGGGGGTCGGTGATGGTGGAAGGGCGCATTGCGCGCGTGGTGTATATTTCACTGTACCGTATGCACCAGATTGCCTTGCACGGTTATACCAAAACCGGGTTGATGCTGCTGGTGGGCGGCATTAACCGCGTGATTCGTCCGCGTCTGAAACTGCACTAACAGGCGGTCTCCTACGACGTGTCGCCTGTCGGGGCGACACGTTATCGCGTCCCGACAAGCCTCAACCCCGAGCCTTTTCTCCCTCAGGACAAAATCTCGCCTTAACACCAATACCCGTTAGGAAAAATCCCAAATAACCGCATTTTATTAACATCTCTGCGCTTTTGGTTAACTAATCTGATTGTCACCTTTTCATCCGGAATGCACACTTTCGCAGGTAATCAACGAAGCAACGCACGCCGTATTGGCTGTAACACGCGTTAAGGGCATCCCCCTCTGACGCAAGTCGATAAGGAACGTGTGAGAAGTCATTCAGGAGGTTTCTGTGAACAAATCCATGTTAGCGGGGGTGGGTATCGGTGTGGCTGCTGCCTTAGGCGTAGAGGCGGTAGCCAGCATGGAGGTTTTTTCACCCGAGCCTCAGTTTGCCCAGGTTATCTCGGCAACGCCAATTAAGGAAACGGTGAAAACGCCACGTCAGGAGTGCCGTGATGTGACTGTGACGCATTGTCGTCCGGTGCAGGATGAGAATCGCCTGGCAGGTTCAGTACTTGGTGCTGTAGCCGGTGGTGTCCTGGGCCATCAGGTTGGCGGTGGTCGAGGAAAGGATATTGCTGCGGTAGCAGGAGCACTGGCGGGCGGATATGCGGGTAATCAGGTGCAGGGTCATATGCAGAACAATGATACCTACACCACCACGCAGCAGCGTTGCCAGACGGTGTATGATAAATCGCAGAAAGTGCTGGGGTATGACGTCACCTATAAAATTGGTACGCAGCAAGGCAAGATCCGTATGGACCGCGATCCCGGTACCCAGATTCCATTGGATAGAAATGGCCAACTGGTGCTGAACCAAAAGGCATAACTGGCAATCAAAACACGCCCGACAGGGCGTGTTTTTCATTCTTTAGCGCTGAAACAGCAATTCAGCCCAGCGTGCCAACCCGGCGGTCACCGAACCGAAATCATCGCCGCTGGCGATGGTGACATCGGGTAGTGTTTGTTGTACTGCCAGACGTAGTTGCGGTGAGCGGGCGCTGCCGCCGGTCAGGTAGACGACATCCGGGCGGGTACCGCTGTCATCCAACGCCTGGCGTGTCTGAATCTGTGATACAGGCTGAGCGATGGCCTGAATCATCTCTTCGGCTGAGATATGCGTTGCCAGCGCGGTTTCGATAAATGCCAACTCTGCATCGGTCATGGGCGCATCTGACAAGGCAATTTTGCACGCTTCCGCTTGCTGCACTAAACGATAGCTCAGACGCTGCTGCCAGAAGGTTAACAGGCGTTTGACCTGCGTGGGTTCTCGCGCATCGCGTACCATATCGTTGATAAGCATACGGGTTGTATTGTGATAAAATGCACTCTGTGCGGGTACATCGTTGATGGCGACTGCATTCCACCAGGGCAATGTCGGCAGTGCAATGCCTTTTTCCGTCATACCATTCATACCGAGCAGCGGCATAAACTGTTTGAAGGCGAGCTGAATATCGAGGTCGTTGCCGCCAGTACGGCATCCGCTGTGTCCTAGCAGGCTATCGTGGCGCTCCTGCTTGCGGTGCCACTCTGGCCCCATCAGCAGCATCGAGCAGTCGGTCGTTCCCCCGCCGATATCCACCACCAGCACTCGCGTTTCCTGACGCAAGGTTGCCTCGAAATCCAGCCCGGCGGCAACGGGTTCAAACTGAAACGCAATATCTCGAAACCCGGCGCGGGTAGCTGCCCGTTGCAGAATGTCCTGTGCCTGCTTGTCGGCGGCGTCGCCACCAATGCTTTGGAAATGATAGGTCGGCCTATCACCGCCTGTGTGATGGCTTCTCCAGCTTGTTGCTCCGCCTGCTAGCGAATATGCAGCATCATGGCGCACACCAGATCTTCAAAAAAGGCGATCTGCTGCGCTTTCAGCCCCACCGCGCCTAAAAACGAAACGAACCAAACTTCCTCAGGGTCGTCCATATAGCGCGCCAGCGCTGCTTGCCCGAAGCGTACGCTGTGAGACTCAACGGCAATATCTTCATCGCGGTTATAGCTGATGGCTCGCCGCAGCAACTGTGCATTTTCGCCTTGGGCATCAACCTGATGATGACGCCACAACCACTCGCTGACGGCTTCACGCGTCGGCGCACAGAGCATGGACGAGAGATAGGGAGAGCCGTTTTCCAGTGGTAACAGGCGTGGCGTGCCATTTTGCATCAGTGCAACGGAACAGTTGGCCGTGCCGTAGTCGAAATCGATAAACATGTTATCTCCCCGGTAGCAAGAAAAAGGCGGCGATTTTACTGCGCGCGCAGAGGCTTGTATAGGGAAATGACGACGGCGCTGCGCTAACAGCGCCGTCGAAGGGTCAGGCGGCCAGCGTGTGTTGCGCCATATCCGCCAGCAGTGCGGCGATAAAATCCAGCCGCTGTGCCCGTTCGCTGAGGTCTTTGATAAATTTCAAACGTGTAGGGCTGTCCAAACGGTAGACGCGAGGATCGCGTTGCAACAGGCCGATTAGGTGCGTAGGGTTAACGAGATTTTGTGCGCTGAACTCGATGAAACCACCTTTTTCGTTGCCTTCAATGCGCTTGATGCCCAGCGTTTGCGCGCGCTGGCGCAGAGCAGCAATGTGCAACAGCTGGCGTGTGGCATCCGGCAGCGTGCCAAAGCGATCGATCAGTTCCACTTTTAGCTCTTCCAACTCGTTATCGTTTCTGGCGCTGGCGATACGCTTGTAGAACGACAAACGGGTGTTGACGTCAGGAATAAACGCTTCCGGCAGCAGGGCTGGCATACGTAATTCCACCTCGGTCTGGCCGCTGATAAGATCTTCTAAAGAGGGCTCTCGTCCGGCTTTGAGCGCATCGACCGCGCTTTCCAGTAACTCCATATAGAGCGAGAAACCAACGGTGGTCATTTGTCCGATTTGATCTTCTCCGAGCAGTTCACCAGCGCCGCGAATTTCCAGGTCGTGGGTCGCCAGTGCAAAACCTGCGCCCAAATCTTCCAGTGAAGCGATGGCCTCCAACCGTTTATGCGCATCGGTACTCATGGCTTTCGGGTTCGGCGTCAACAGATAAGCATAAGCCTGATGATGCGAACGCCCGACGCGGCCACGCAACTGGTGCAACTGAGCCAGCCCGAAATGGTCGGCTCGCTCAATGATGATGGTATTGGCACTGGGAATATCGATACCGGTTTCAATGATGGTGGTACACACCAGCACATTAAAGCGCTGGTGGTGGAAATCGCTCATCACGCGTTCCAGGTCCCGTTCACGCATTTGACCGTGACCGATCGCGATGCGCGCTTCTGGCACCAGTTCTGCCAGCCGCTGCGCGGCTTTTTCGATATTCTCTACGTCGTTGTAGAGGTAATAAACCTGACCGCCACGCAAAATTTCACGCATCATCGCTTCGCGCACCAACAGGCCGTCATACTCGCGCACAAAGGTTTTTACGGTCAGGCGACGGGCGGGCGGTGTGGCAATAATCGAAAGATCGCGCATGCCGCTCATCGCCATGTTCAGCGTGCGTGGGATCGGGGTGGCGGTGAGCGTCAGGATATCCACGTCGGCGCGCATCGCTTTGATACGTTCTTTATGGCGCACGCCAAAACGGTGCTCTTCATCCACAATCAGCAGACCAAGATCGCGCCAGTGCACATCACTTTGCAGCAGCTTGTGCGTGCCAATCAAGATATCCACCTTGCCTTCCTGCGTTTGTTCCAGCACCTGTGTCTGTTCTTTGGCGCTGCGAAAGCGGGAGAGCATTTCGATGCGGATAGGCCAGTTGGCAAAACGATCGCGGAAGTTATCGTAGTGCTGCTGTGCCAGCAGGGTGGTTGGCACCAGCACGGCCACTTGTTTGTGGTTTTCCACGGCGAGAAATGCGGCGCGCATCGCGACTTCGGTTTTGCCAAAGCCCACATCACCACACACCAGCCGGTCCATTGCCAGCGGCTGGCACATGTCACTCAGCACCGCATTGATGGCCTGCGCCTGATCCGGCGTGGTTTCGAAGGGGAAGCCTTCGCAGAATAGCTGGTATTGCTCACGATCGTGCTTAAAGGCAAACCCGCTTTTCGCTGCGCGCTGTGCGTAAATATCCAGCAGCTCGGCAGCGACATCGCGTACTTTCTCCGCCGCTTTTTGCCGCGCGCGTGACCAGGCATCGCCGCCCAGTTTGTGCAACGGAGCGTTTTCATCCGCCCCGCCGGAATAACGGCTGATAAGGTGCAGCGATGAAACCGGCACGTAGAGCTTATCTTCACCGGCATAGGTCAGGATCGTGTATTCCTCTGTGATGCCGCCCGCTTCCAGCGTAGTGAGGCCGACATAACGCCCGACGCCATGTTCCAGATGCACCACTGGCTGACCCGGGTGCAGTTCTGCCAGATTGCGGATCAGCGTGTCGGTGTTAATGGTGCGGCGACTGTCTTGACGTCGACGCGCAACGCGCTCGCCGAGCAGATCGCTCTCACAAATCAATGCTCGCTGACGCAGCGTATCGATGAAGCCGTGCTCGCTGGCTCCGATGATCAGGTAAGCGCCGGGCTTATCTGCCTGATCCAGTCGGGTGATGGGTGTCGGTGCCAGTTTGATGCGTGCCAGTAATTCCTGAAGCGTTTCTCGACGCCCCTCGCTTTCGACCGAAAAGATAACTTGCCCGATAAACCCCTCCAAAAAGCGGCGCAGTTCATCCAGCGGTGCTTTGTTCTGGTGCGCAACGGCAATATCCGGCAGCGTCTGGTAACCAAGGTTACGGTTCGCTGCTTTTTCCGCCAGTATCTCTTTGCTGAGTTGAACGCGCGGCCAGGCTTTCAGTTCGCTGAACAGCGCATCGACACGCAGCCATAAGGATTCGGGCGGCAACAACGGGCGCATCGGGTTTACGCGGCGGCTTTCGAAACGTTGTTGAATATCGGACCAGAAACGCGTGGCGATCGATTCGAGATCGCCGGTGTTCACCAGCAGCGTATTGTGGGGAAGATAGCTGAACAGGGTGCTGAGCGGCTGTTCAAAAAACAGCGGTTGCCAATATTCGATACCCGCCGGCCAGGTGCCCTTGCTGACCTGCTGATAAACGTGCTCGGCGTCGCGACGTACCTTAAAGGTTTCGCGCCACTGACTGCGAAAGCGTTCAATGGCATTTTTGTCGGTAGGGAATTCGTGCGCGGGCAGCAGGCTAATCTGAGCCACTTCGTGCAGTGTGCGCTGACTATCGACATCAAATGCGCGCAGGCTGTCTACGTCGTCGTCGAAAAAATCGATACGATAGGGTTCCTCACTGCCCATGGGAAACAGGTCCAACAGCGCACCGCGTGTCGCGAACTCACCGTGCTCCATCACCTGATCGACACTGCGATAGCTCGCTTGCTCCAACTGCGCGCGCAGTTTATCGCGCGACAGGCGCTGCCCTTTTTTCACCATCAATGCATGACCGTGCAAGAAGGTATGTGGGCAAACGCGCTGCATCAGAGTATTGACCGGCAACACCAGCACGCCACGCGTCATCTCCGGCAAGTGATACAGCGTGGAAAGGCGCGCCGAGATAATCTCCTGATGCGGAGAAAAGCTGTCGTAAGGCAGCGTCTCCCAGTCTGACAACGTGGTGACAGGATGTGCGGTAAACTGCTGAAGTTCATCGCGAAGCCGCAGCGCGTTTTGCATATCGGGCGCGATAAGCACCACCGGCCCGGCGTGGCGTTCAATGATGTCGGCACACTCACCGGCGCACGCGGCGCCGGTGAGCTGACCCAACAGGCGTTGTTCACCCGCTTTTACGGGCAGGGCATAGCGATTTTGTTCAGGCATATTCCGAATATCTGGTGTTGCCCCGTTCCAGCAGAAGAAAAAGCAGTGTAGAAAGCGGGGTAGGGTTCCATAAAGTGATATGACCCTTTATTATCCTTGATCACTTTGCTTTAGCAACCTTATCCAGACGGATTTCATGTATCAACCTGTCGCATTGTTTATTGGCCTGCGTTATATGCGTGGGCGAGCGTCGGATCGTTTCGGACGATTTGTCTCTTGGTTATCGGCCATCGGCATCACGTTAGGTGTGATGGCGCTGGTGACGGTATTGTCGGTGATGAACGGATTTGAACAGGAGCTTGAGGAGAGCATCCTGGGGCTGATGCCGCAAGCGGTGGTGACCACGGCGAACGGTTCACTCGACCCGCAAGCACTGCCTGCGTCTTCGCTGAGTACTCTGAAGGGCGTGACGCGCATCGCACCTATTACGACCGGAGAAGTGGTGCTGCAAGGCGCGCGCAGCGTCGCGGTGGGGGTGATGCTGGGTGTTAATCCCGATGAACCCGAACCTTTATCGCGTTTTTTGAAAAATACCGCGTTAACGCAGCTTCAACCCGGCGAGTACCAGGTGATCCTCGGTGAGCAACTGGCCTCTCAGCTTGGTGTTAAACGCGGTGAACAACTGCGAATTATGGTTACCGGCGCCAGCCAGCTTACTCCGATGGGGCGCATTCCCAGTCAGCGCCTGTTTACCGTGGCCGGCACCTTTGCTGCGGGCAGCGAAGTGGATGGTTACCAGATGCTGGTGAATCAGCAGGATGCATCGCGCCTGATGCGTTATCCCGCTGGGCATATCACTGGCTGGCGCTTATGGCTGGAAAATCCGTTAGACATCGTTGCCTTCAGTGCGCAATCCATGCCGCAAGGGCTGGTTATGAAAGATTGGCGTGAGCGCAAGGGGGAACTTTTCCAGGCGGTTCGCATGGAAAAAAACATGATGGGGCTGTTACTGAGTCTGATCGTCGCGGTGGCGGCGTTCAATATCATTACGTCGTTGGGGCTGTTGGTGATGGAAAAACAGGGCGAGGTAGCCATTTTGCAAACGCAGGGGCTGACTCAACGCCAGATCATGGCGGTGTTTATGGTGCAGGGCGGGAGCGCCGGGGTGATTGGCGCATTGTTAGGTGCGCTGCTTGGCACATTGCTGGCCAGCCAGCTTAATACGCTGATCCCCGCATTGGGGTTGTTGTTGGATGGCGCCGCGCTGCCGGTTCACATTGATGCCGTGCAGGTGGTGACTATCGCGATGGTGGCGATGATCGTTGCACTGCTTTCTACCCTTTATCCTTGCTGGCGCGCCGCCGCCGTTCATCCCGCAGAGGCTTTACGCTATGAATGATTCCCTGTTGTTGCAATGTAATGACCTGTGCAAAACCTATCAGGAAGGTAAGTTGTCCACCGAGGTGCTGCGTCATGTGACGTTCAGTATGCAGACCGGTGAAATGATGGCGATTGTCGGCAGCTCCGGTTCGGGTAAAAGTACCTTGCTGCACTTGTTAGGCGGGCTGGATGCGCCCACGACAGGGGATGTGATATTCAAAGGTCAGGCGCTGAGTGGGCTTTCTGCCGCCGCAAAATCAGCGTTGCGCAATCGCGAATTGGGTTTTATCTACCAGTTCCACCATCTGTTACCCGATTTTACTGCGCTGGAAAACGTCGCGATGCCGTTGCTGATTGGTAACACCCCGCCGGCTCAGGCGCAGGAACAGGCGCGCGCCATGCTGGCGGCAGTAGGGCTGGATGGCCGGCGTGAACACCGCTCCAGTGAATTATCGGGAGGAGAGCGCCAGCGTGTAGCGATCGCCCGTGCACTGGTGAATAACCCTTCGCTGGTGTTGGCGGATGAGCCCACCGGTAACCTTGACCAGCGCACGGCTGATACCATTTTTGAACTGCTGGGTGAATTAAACGTGCGTCAGGGCACCGCGTTTCTGGTGGTGACACACGATTTGTCGCTGGCAGCGCGCTTGCGTCGCCAGTTGGAAATGCGTGACGGGCAACTTCGGCAAGAGTTAACCCTGATGGGAGCAGCGCAATGAGCTTTCCCCCGCTTTCCCTGCTGATTGGGCTGCGTTTTAGCCGGGGCCGTCGGCGTGGTGGCATGGTTTCCCTGATTTCGGTGATTTCTACCATCGGTATTGCGCTCGGGGTCGCGGTGCTGATCGTCGGCCTCAGCGCCATGAACGGCTTCGAACGTGAATTGAAAAATCGTATTCTGGCGGTGGTGCCCCATAGTGAAATGGAGCCGGTCAATCCGCCGTTCACTGGCTGGCAGGGAATGTTGCCGAAAATTGAACAGGTGCCAGGTATCGTTGCCGCAGCACCTTATGTGCACTTTACCGGGCTGTTGGAGAGAGGTGCCAGACTTCGTGCGATACAGATGAAAGGTGTTGATCCACAACAGGAACAGCATCTCAGCACCTTGCCAACGTTTGTGACCGGAGAAGCGTGGGCCAATTTTAAAGCGGGTGGGCAGCAGGTCATTCTGGGTAAAGGGGTGGCGCAGGCGCTTGAGGTGAAAACCGGGGATTGGGTCACGGTGATGGTCCCGAACAGCGATCCGCAGATGAAGTTGCTGCAACCGAAACGCATTCGCCTGCACGTCAGCGGTATTCTGCAATTAAGCGGCCAGCTCGATCACAGTCTGACCCTGATCCCGTTGGCTGACGCGCAGCAGTATCTTGACATGGGTGATGATGTCAGTGGTATCGCCATCAAGGTCGATGACGTGTTTGCCGCCAGCAAGCTGGTGCGTGACGCAGGAAAAGTGACTGACACCTATATCTATATTCGTGACTGGATTGGCACCTACGGCTACATGTATCGCGACATCCAGATGATTCGGACTATCATGTATTTAGCGATGGTACTGGTGATCGGCGTTGCCTGTTTTAACATCGTTTCCACGCTGGTGATGGCGGTAAAAGACAAGAGCAGCGATATTGCGGTATTACGTACGCTGGGGGCGAGTGATGGGCTGATCCGGGCTATTTTTATCTGGTACGGCCTGCTGGCGGGCTTGCTCGGGTGCGTGATCGGCGCGGTGATTGGCGCGGTGGCCACGCTACAACTGAGCGCGATTATTCGCGGGCTGGAATCACTGACCGGGCACCATTTTTTGTCGGGAGATATCTATTTTATTGATTTCCTGCCGTCGGAATTGCATATGACCGATGTGGTTTTGGTACTGCTCACCGCCGTGGCGCTGAGCTTGTTGGCCAGTTGGTACCCGGCGCGCCGCGCCAGCCGCATTGAACCTGCTCGGGTGTTAAGCGGGCAGTAGCGGGGCGAGGGATAGCAACGCAGAGCGATTATTGTAATGTTGGGAATAATCACGCATGCAATCACGGCGACCTGTTCAGCCACAGAGGAGTGAGCCATGTATTATGGTTTTGATCTGGGCGGCAGTAAGATTGAAGTCGGCGTCTTCGATGCGGATATGAATTCCGTGTGGCAAAAACGGGTGCCTACGCCGTGTAATGACTACGATGCCTTACTGGCGGCCTTTGTTGCGCTCACGCAGGAAGCCGATGCCTTGACGGGCAAAACGGGAAGTGTCGGTGTGGGTATTCCCGGCATGCCCGGCGGCGATGAGGGTGCGCTGTTTACGGCGAATCTGCCTGCGACCATGGGAAAACCGTTACAGGCCGATTTACAACGCCTGTTGCAGCGCGACGTGCGCATGACCAACGATGCCAATTGCTTTGCGCTCTCGGAAGCCTGGGATGGAGAGTTTCGGCAGTATCCTGTGTATTGGGGCTGATCCTTGGCACTGGCGTCGGTGGCGGTCTGGTGATTAACTGTGAGGCGATCGGCGGGCGTAACGGTATTACCGGTGAGTTCGGCCATTTCCGGTTACCGGTGGATGCGCTGGATATCATGGGTGAGGATATTCCGCGGGTGAAATGCGACTGCGGCCAATCGGGTTGTATCGAAAACTATATTTCTGGCCGGGGTTTTGAGTGGCTTTATGCACATATCTATGGTGAAAGTCTTAATGCGGTCACCATTATTCGTCACTATCGGGCGGGTGAGGCTAATGCGCTGGCACACGTCGATCGTTATATGAGTGTGCTTGCTGCCTGCGTGGGGAATCTGTTGACGATGTTTGACCCGCACTTGTTGGTGCTGGGCGCCGGCTTGTCTAATTTTGATGAGATCTACCAGTTTCTTCCGGCGCGGCTGCCCGATTATTTGTTACCGATAGCCCGCTTACCTCGCATCGAGAAGGCGCGCTACGGCGATGCCGGTGGCATGCGGGGCGCAGCCCTGTTGCACTTTTCTTAGTAATAATTTTCTTAGTAATAAAAAGTACGCAACGCTAACAACACGCTACCCAGTTATCACGGGAGCAGACATGCACACGCGTCAACGGATGATTCGGTTTCATCAAGGAAAGCGGCTGCGTCAGCAGCGTCTGCGTTCACGAATTTTCCATAAGGATTATCTGGCGGTGAATGAATCAAAAAGTCCGCGCGTGGTAGTTCTGACCGGCGCGGGGATTTCAGCAGAATCCGGCATTCGTACCTTTCGTGCGGCGGATGGTCTGTGGGAAGAGCACCGGGTGGAAGATGTGGCCACGCCGGAAGGGTTTCAACGCGATCCACAGTTGGTGCAGGCGTTTTACAACGCGCGCCGTCGGCAATTGCAGCAGCCGGAGGTGGTGCCGAACGCGGCGCACCTGGCGTTAGCCAATCTTGAGGCGACGCTTGTGGATAACTTCCTGTTGGTGACGCAGAATATCGATAATCTGCACGAACGAGCGGGCAGCCAGCGGGTGGTTCATATGCACGGTGAATTGCTCAAGGTGCGCTGTTGCCATAGTGGACAGGTTATCGAATGGACGGGCGATATCGCTGCCGATGAACGTTGCCACTGTTGTCAGTTTCCTGCACCGTTGCGTCCGCATGTCGTGTGGTTTGGTGAGATGCCCCTTGGCATGGAGCGCATTTACCAGGCGCTGGCGCAAGCGGACTATTTCATCGCCATTGGGACTTCCGGCCATGTCTATCCGGCGGCGGGGTTCGTCCATGAAGCGCACACCCATGGCGCCTACACCATAGAGTTGAATCTGGAACCGAGCCAGGTGGAGAGCCAGTTTGATGAGAAAATCTACGGCTCGGCCACCACGGTGGTGCCTGAGTTTGTCGGTGCCTGGCTGACAGGGCGACGAAAAGTGACGTTTTAATCGCTACTCGGTGTCCTGAATGCTGCTGTTAGAGATATGGCGTGCATTGACACTATGTTCGTTACACTGGCACTCATTCAGATGATCGAACGGCAGCATGGCGTCATGATTAAAAAAACTGTATTCGCAGTCGTTGCACTGCGTCAGGCGAGGCTGTGTCGAAACGGATGGCGCGTTGGCCGGGTACTGCGTCGTTGTCTCTTTTAGCCAGTTCCACATGATAACGGTCTCCTCTGGCAGGGGGGGAACGACGAGGCGATGGCATGCAGTCATTGAACAAAGGATACTCGCTGTTGCGTTCGCGGCAGCGTTATCATGACCGTCAACGCATCGTGGTATTGGCGCTACTGGCGGCGGTGACCTTGATCATCGGGTTATGCGCCGGCGATCGTTGGGTGGTGCCCTGGGCATGGTGGGATGATGTCCAGCGCGTGTTCATCTGGCAATTACGTCTGCCGAGGACGTTGGCGGTGATGTTGGTGGGGGCGAATCTGGCGATGTCGGGTGCCGTGATGCAGGCCATTTTCGATAACCCGCTGGCGGAGCCAGGTTTGTTGGGGGTTGCCAATGGTGTGGGGGTAGCGCTGGTCCTGGGCGTACTGCTGGGGCAGGGGTTGCAGCCCGTTTGGGTGCTGAGTGTAGGCGCTATCGTCGGTGCGCTCGCCACCACGTTCCCGTTATTACACTTTGCGCGGTGTCATATCTCCAATGCGCGTCTGTTGCTGATTGGCGTGGCGCTGGGGATTGTGTGCAGTGCAGTGATGACCTGGGCGGTCTATTTCAGCACCAGCCTGGATTTACGCCAACTGATGTATTGGATGTTGGGCGGATTCAGCGGCGTAGACTGGCGCTATGGGTGGCTGATGGTTACATTGTTGCCCTGTCTGGCGTGGTTAAGCCGTCAGGGGCAGACGCTCAACCGCCTCTCTCTGGGCGAGGTTCAGGCGCGGCAGTTGGGGATCTCCGTTTACCGCTGGCGTAACCTTTTGGTACTGGTGGTCGGCATTCTGGTGGGGATCAGCGTTACTTGCTGACGGGCTGCGGGCTGGCGGGTGCCATGACGCTCTCGCTCTCTGATACCATGGCGCGCGTGATACTCCCGTCGGCCTAGCTGCCTATCGGTGTGATCACCGCAACCTTCGGCGCGCCGTTGTTTATTTGGCTGTTGCTGCGCCGTCGTAATCCGGTAAATGTAACCTAATGACATACAACAGGAGGGTGGCTATGAGTAACGACATCTATGCAATCCCGTTAACCACCATCAACGGCGAGGCGACCACCTTTGGCGCTTATCAGGGGCAAGTGGCGTTGATTGTTAATGTGGCTTCCAAGTGCGGGTTAACCAAGCAATACGATGCGTTGAAAAAACTGTATGAAACCTATCGCGATCGCGGCTTTGTCGTACTAGGCTTTCCTTGCAATGAGTTCGCCGGGCAAGAGCCGGGCAGCGACGCAGAGATTCAGGAATTCTGCCGTGCCACCTTTGGCGTACAGTTCCCTATGTTCATCAAGATTGAAGTGAACGGTGAGCACCGCCACCCACTGTACCGCCACCTGATTGCCGAACAGCCTAAAGCCAAGGGAAATCTGCTCAGCGGTTTCTATGAGCGCTTACTCAACAAAGGTCGAGCACCCAAGCATCCAGAAGATATTTTGTGGAACTTTGAAAAATTCCTGATCGGGCGCGATGGTAACGTGATCCAGCGTTTCTCTCCCGATATCGCGCCAGATGACAAAATGATTATCAACGCCATTGATGTTGCGGTGGCCGAGTAATTGTTAACGCAAGAGCTGAAACATCACGTTCCCTGCGCGCTGCGCCTAACCAATGTGGTCTGCGGACGCCGTTTGTAGCCGGTCAGCGTTAGCGCCTACGCTGGTCGCTTGATTCACGTCGTCGGACCCAGCGGTTCAGGGAAAAGCACTTTGCTGGCGCGCGTTTCCGGGCTATTGGAGGGCGAAGGGCGCGTGGAGCTCGATGGCATGACTATCACCGATTTGTCTGCACGGGATCTGGCGCTGCGTCGCGCCTATTTGTCGCAGCAGCAAAGCCCGAGTGCATTGATGCCTATGTTCCAATATCTGGCGCTGCATCAGCCAGGGCAGGTGAGCGTCATCGCGGTAGATGAAGTGGTTGCCCAGCTTGCCACCCGCCTGATGTTAACCGATAAACTGACGCGCCCGTTGACGGAACTCTCCGGCGGCGAGTGGCAGCGAGTGCGCCTTGCCGCCAGGTATGGCCCTCGCTCAACCCTTATGCCCGACTGCTGGTGCTGGATGAACCTGCTACCGGCCTGGATGTAGCGCAGCGTGTAGCATTCGACGCCATGCTGAAAGTGTTGTGCCAGGCAGGATTGATTGTGCTGGCCAGCGCCCATGATTTAAACCACAGCTTACAGCAGGATGATGATATCTATCTGATTTCAGAGGGTAAATTGATTGATTCTGGCAATGCGATAGACGTGATGCAGCCCGAACGGCTGGCTCCGGTCTTTGGCATCGACTTCCAACGCCACCGTGTCGGCGAGAGCGACTGGCTGGTGCTGGTGTCCGAGTAGCCTGTCATTTAGCGCGCCAGACTTGCCAAGGCAGTGAATTCAACGCTAAATTAGACTGCAATATCATTCTGATAGCGTGACATTCATCACAGGAAGCGGTGAACAAGAGCACGGACCGATGCTCGCAGGATACCGCAGATGCGCTTGATTCAGGGGTTGCTGATCGCAAGTTTGTTTTTGGTTGGGTGCAGCAGCCATCGCGCTCCGCCGCCCAATGCCCGTCTGGGCGACTCCATCATGGTGATAAGCCAACTTAACGAGCAGCTCACGCAGTGGCGCGGTACGCCGTATCGCTATGGTGGATTGGATCACCGCGGCATTGATTGCTCTGGCTTTGTCTATTTAACCTTTCGCGATCGTTTTGGTATGCAACTGCCGCGCACGACGGAAGCGCAAACGGAATTGGGTACGCGTATTGACTGGGATGACCTGTTGCCCGGCGATTTGGTGTTTTTCAAAACCGGCAGCGGTAGCAGCGGATTGCATGTGGGTATTTATGATAAAGACGATCAGTTTATCCACGCTTCTACCAGCCAGGGTGTAATGCGATCGTCATTGGATAACGTCTACTGGAAGCATGCCTACTGGCAGGCGCGCCGAATCTAGTTCCACTCTGAAATAACGGCTGCCGATACTGGCAGGCCGTTTGCGCATGGAGCCTCAATGTCATCACTCCGCTTATTACTGTCTGACTCCTACGATCCCTGGTTTAATCTGGCCGTCGAAGAGTGCATCTTTCGTCAAATGTCGCCAACGCAGCATGTGCTGTTCCTCTGGCGCAATGCGGAAACCGTGGTGATCGGTCGGGCGCAAAATCCGTGGAAAGAGTGCAATACGCGCAAGATGGAAGCGGACGGCATCAAACTTGCGCGCCGCAGCAGCGGTGGCGGCGCGGTTTTTCACGATCTGGGCAACACCTGCTTTACCTTTATGGCAGGAAAGCCGGGTTATGATAAAAGCGTTTCCACGGACATTATTCTTAATGCACTGACGGCGCTGGGTGTGGCGGCTTTCGCCTCCGAGCGTAACGATCTGGTCGTGGCGACGGCAGAGGGCGAACGCAAGATTTCGGGTTCTGCCTACCACACTCAGGTGTGCGATGCTTTCTTCGGCGTATTACGGTGACAGTTGCACGGCGGAACACATTTCACCGGCGCAGATGCCGGATCTTCCCAGTTTTCGCGAGCAATTTGCCAAGCAAAGCAGTTGGGAATGGAATTTTGGTCAGGCACCCGATTTTACGCACATGCTGGATACCCGTTTCCCCTGGGGCGGCATTGAGCTGCATATGGATGTCGATCGCGGTGTCATTGTGCGTAGTCTGCTGTTTACGGACAGCCTGAGCCCTGCGCCGCTGGAAGCGCTGGCGCTTCCAGGGACGTGCATATCGTGTTCCCGCTATTATCGCCGCGGGTGAAGCGCTGTTTGACCAATTTCCTGAATATCACTCTGAGCTGCAACAAGTGAATGCGTGGCTGGCGGGGAATATCCGTTAAACCGGGATAATCGTTAACAGCGTGACATCACTGTAAGGAGAGTATCAGGATAATGAAAGAGGGATTGTTGAGCGCTCAGCGTTAGCGCTAGAGTGAAATCGCACGCTTATTTCCGCAGACATTGATCATGAAAATCACGTTAGACGTTGACTACGAAAGTGAATACCTGTTCTGGCCTATCTATAGCCGGGATGAGCGGTTATTGGCCTTGGAAATGACGGGGTGCTTCAATAGTGGGGATGGCAAGCTCAGTGTGCCCGGCGATATCCTGATGAGCATGCTGAGCACCGCGCAGAAACTGGCGTTGCTGGATGAACAAATCGATATCATCCAAGGCAAGGCGGAATGGCTCAAGTTACACTATTTTTTGCTGGTATGGCGCATTGAGAAACATTGCGCCGAAATCCTGATAGCACCGATCCCACGCCGCAACGCGATTCGTGCGCTACCGTTTGTGCATCTGGAAATCAACGAGGCGTTTCCTTGCCTGGCAGAAGGGAAAGGAAATAACGACATCACCGAACTCAGCAACATGTTTCCCCTGTGGCTGGATAACTTCGGCTCAGGCAAGGTAAACTTGAAGGCATTCCATGATGGATTGCTGAGCTATGTGAAAATCGATCCTAAACTAGTGTGGGATATCCTTTCGCGACCCGCACCCGACCTGATCATGGATCCGTTGCTTAATGTGATGAAAAGCCATCAGCGGGGTCTCGGCGTGATCGCTAAAGGGATCGATACGCCCGATCATCTGCAAAAAGTGCATCAACTCAATGTGGACGCGGTACAAGGTAAACTGTGGCCCGCTATTCCGTTGCATGCGTTGGAGCGCTAGCTAACGCCGGCAGCCTAAACGAGTACCCCTGCATTCTCTCCGTGTTTATTTTCCTATTGACGTTCTACACTCAAGTTTGACAGACGCAGTAGAGTGACAGAACGACGATGACACAGGGACTGAGATTTACCCACCACTATTATGATGCCTTGCCCGGTTGCTACACGGCGCTTTCGCCCACACCGTTGCAGGGTGCTCGCCTGCTTTACCATAGCGCGGAACTGGCAAAACATTTAGGGCTGCCCGCCAGTTGGTTTCAACCCGAACACATCGATATCTGGCAAGGCAAGACGTTGCTGCCCGGTATGCTACCGCTCGCGCAGGTTTACAGCGGCCACCAGTTCGGCGTATGGGCCGGGCAGCTCGGCGATGGACGAGGTATTCTGCTGGGTGAGCGGCGGCTGGTGGATGGCTCCAGCATGGAGTGGCATTTAAAGGGCGCAGGGTTGACGCCCTATTCGCGCATGGGAGACGGTCGCGCCGTGTTGCGATCGGTGATACGCGAATTTCTCGCTTCGGAAGCACTGTATCATCTGGGTATTCCCACTATGCGTACGCTGGCTATCGTCACCAGCGATGAACCCGTTCAGCGTGAACAGGAAGAGCGCGGTGCCATGCTGATGCGTGTTGCCGAAAGCCATCTGCGTTTCGGGCATTTCGAGCATTTTTACTATGCGCGTCAGCCGGAACAGGTAAAGCGTCTGGCCGATTTTGCCATCGCACACCACTGGCCGCAGTGGCAGCATGATGAGCAGCGATACTCGCGTTGGTTTACAGATATTGTCGAACGCACAGCGCGTATGGTGGCCCATTGGCAGGCCGTAGGGTTTGCCCATGGCGTGATGAATACCGATAACATGTCGCTCCTTGGCCTGACGTTCGATTATGGCCCCTATGGTTTTATGGATGACTACCAACCTGACTTTATCTGTAACCACTCCGATTACCACGGTCGCTATGCCTTTGATAACCAGCCTGCGGTGGCGTTGTGGAATTTGCATCGATTAGCGCAGGCGCTTTCGGGGCCGCTGTCGGTTGAAGATCTTGAAACTGCACTCGGTTGTTATGAACCGGCGCTGATGGGACACTTTGGCCAACTGATGCGCGCTAAATTGGGATTTTTTGATGCAGATCCCAGCGATAACGATCTGCTGGTTGGCTTGCTGAACTTGATGGCGCGTGAGCGGAGTGACTACACGCGGACATTCCGTTTGCTGAGTGACACCGAAGTGCAAAGTGCTGACTCGCCGCTGCGCGACATGTTTATTGACCGGACAGCATTTGATGCCTGGTTTCGCGACTATCGAGCTCGGTTGGCGCAGGAAACACAGAGTGATGAACAACGCCAGCGCAGTATGAAGGCTATCAACCCTAAATATATCCTGCGTAACTATCTAGCGCAGCAGGCCATTGAAGCGGCAGAGAAAGATGATATGGGCCCGTTGGCGCAATTGCATCAGGTGCTGTGTCATCCTTATGATGAACAGCCTGAATATGAATCGCTGGCAGCAGCGCCACCAGCGTGGGGCAAAGCGCTGGAAGTGTCTTGTTCAAGCTAGGTTAACGGCGCAGAAAAACCTGCGGCGTGGTATCATCCGGGTGCGGGTGTACCAAAACATCAGCCTGATACCAGTGCGTGAGCGTTTCACTCTGCAATACTGTCTGCGGCGTGCCCTGTGCCACCGGCTTTCCCTGATGCAACAGCGCAATACGATCGGCATAAAGCGCGGCCAGATTCAGGTCGTGCAAAATGCAGCACACGGCAAGTGGCTGCTGTTGCGTCAGCTGTTTGAGCAGGCGCAGCAGATGTTGCTAATGATAGAGATCCAGTGCTGATGTGGGTTCATCCAGAAACAGCCAGCAGGGCATAGGTGTCGGGTGCCATAGCTGCGCCAGCACCCTTGCCCGTTGCACGCGCTGCTGCTCCCCGCCGGAAAGGTGGCGATAATCCTGCTGGGCCAGGGCGGTACACTCGGTTAGTGCCATGACGTGCTCGACCACGCTGTCGCCTGCGCGGTCATGGCGATAAGGTGCTCGTCCCATGGCGACTACGTCGCGTACGCTAAAGGGAAAATTCAGCGCGCCGTGCTGGCGCATCACGGCGCGGGTTTTGGCCAATGCATCAGGCTGCCAGCTATCGAGCGCTTTTCCGGCCAGCAGGCATTCACTGCTATCCGGTGCCAGATAGCCCGTTAACAAACGCAGCAGTGTGGATTTCCCTGCGCCGTTCGGGCCAATAATTGCGACGATCTCACCACTGTTGATTTCCAACGAGACATCATCAATCAATGCGCGTCCGGCAACCTGATAGTGCAGATGCTGGGCTGTCAGACGGTCAGTCATGGGTTCGCCCCTTATGCGTGACAATGAGCCAAAGGAAGTAGGGGCCACCGATCAGACTGGTGAGGTAAACCCACGGGCATTTCCGCAGGGGCCGGCAGGGTTCGTGCCAGCGTATCAGCTGCGATAAGCAGCCCGGCGCCCGCCAGCGCAGAACCGGGCAGCAGCCAGCGCTTGGCATCGCCTTGCAAACGTTGCGCATCATGACCGACGCGCGCGTGCATCAATACTGCTTCACTGATGCCGAACGCCGTGGCGATATCACGGGCGTACTGGCGTGGATTGTTGTTTTTGGCTTGCAGGTATTGAGCATAAATCGCGTTCGGCATTGTCTGTTCCTGTGGTCGTTCTGCGATGGGAGTTATCGTATTAGAAATAATTAACTTAATAAATGAGAATCATTTTCATGTTGCGAAAAGGTGACATCAAGTGGAGATTTCTTAATTATGTTGGGAACAGACGAGCCAGCGGGGGAGACGAAGAGTCAGTGCACGGCCCGGAACGGCCGTGCACGGTGTGAACAGAGGTGGGGAGCTAGAAGCGGCTGTCTACCGCCTCGGCTAACTGTGAAAGCAGGGTTTCACTCTCCTGCCAGCCCAGGCAGCCATCGGTTATCGATTTGCCGTAAACCAGCGTTTGCGGCGCAGCCAACGGTTGCTGACCTTCAACCAGAAAGCTTTCCACCATGACACCTGCAATGGCGCGCGATCCCGAACGTATTTGTTGACACACATCGGCGCACACATCCATTTGTCGATGGTACTGCTTGTAGCTGTTGCCGTGGCTAAAATCCACCACCAACTGTGGTGGCAAGGCGAATTCGCGTAGCAGTTCGCAGGCTGCCTGAATATCGGCCGCGTGGTAATTGGGATTTTTACCGCCACGCAGAATGATGTGCCCATAAGGGTTGCCGTGCGTCTGGTAGATGGTCATCTGCCCCTGTTTATCTGGAGAGAGAAACAGATGTGACGCGCGCGCAGCGCGAATGGCATCGATGGCAATACGCAGATTGCCATCGGTACCGTTTTTGAAACCCACCGGACAGGAGAGGGCGGAGGCCATTTCGCGGTGGATCTGGCTTTCCGTGGTCCGTGCGCCAATCGCTCCCCAACTGATGATGTCAGCGATGTACTGTCCGGTAACCATGTCCAGGAATTCCGTTGCCGTCGGCAAACCGAGCGCGTTGATGTCAAGTAACAGACGGCGTGCCAAAGTCAGACCGTGATTGACCTGATAGCTGCCATCAAGGGCAGGATCGGAAATCAATCCTTTCCAACCTACCACGGTGCGCGGCTTCTCAAAATAGGCGCGCATCACGATTTCCAGCCGATCCTGGTAGCGGGTGCGCAGTGCAGACAGCCGCTGTGCATAGTCGAGCGCCGCCTCAACATCGTGAATCGAGCAAGGACCAATGATCACTAACAAACGGGGATCTTTTCCGGCAAGAATGTCTTCGATTTTCCTACATGACAGTGTCACGTTTTCGGCAACGGACGGAACCACGGGCAATTGTTCCAGCAGCGCATGCGGCGCGATCAGACGATCGAGCCGCTGGCTGCGTAACTCATCAGTTTTTAACATGAAATGTCTCTGCTTACGGGCCGGTCAGGGAAGTGCGTCGCATGGCGGTTCGTCTCGCAAAGAAACGCCACTGAACAAATGGGTAACGCGCATCGGAATAAGTCATCGCCCAAACTCGCTTTATCGCATTGAGGATAAAAGCATCATGGGTAAATGGCTTGCGCGTCGCGTCAGACGGCGGCGGGATGATAGAGCGCTAAGCGAGTGTCAGTTTTTTCCCTTCTCCTGCCAAATGGGTTGCTTCTCTACGACGACGTGTCGGGAAGTCATGACACCCACGATAACCGAATCAGAGGGCAATTCAACCCGCTTTTACTAAAAAATGATAATATACTAGTACATAAGACGACTCATGCCTAATATGTCGATGATCTTGGCGGAAATCTCCTCCACGGAGAGTAGTTTGTCGTGTTGAGATAAGGAATCTGGTGACGACGAAACAGCGCTTCCACTTCGCTCAGTTCCATCCGACACTGACGCAACGACGCATAGCGACTGTTGCCGCGCCGCTCTTCACGAATCGCCGCCAGGCGTTCGGCATCAATGGTGAGGCCGAACAGCTTGTGTTGAAACGTTTTTAGCGCTTCTGGCAGCCGCAGATTGCCCATATCATCAGCGATAAAAGGGTAGTTGGCAGCGCGAATGCCAAACTGCATGGCGAGATACAGGCTGGTGGGGGTCTTGCTGCAGCGGGAAACGCCGAGCAAAATGACCTGCGCCTGATCGAGGTTACGTAACGAAATGCCATCGTCATGGGCCAGGGTGTAGTCAATGGCGGCGATGCGTGCATCGTATTTGCCCAGATTTTGGCCGTCAGGCCGTGAGTGCGGTTCGCCTCTGGCGCGGGAGGGATATTGAGTTCTTGCTGTAGTGGCGCAACCAGTGCCTGCACGATATCCTGACAAAAACCGTCGCTGCTGTTAATAATATCCCGCACGGTCTGACTGATGATGGAATAAAACACCAGAGGACGCACTCCCGTCTGTTGGTAGAGCGTATTGATACGATCGCGCACTGCGTTGGCGCGTTCTTCACTTTCCACAAACGGCAGCGTATAGCTGACCGTGTTGACAGGAAACTGAGAAAGTACGGCATGGCCTAACACTTCGGCAGTGATGGCAGTGCCATCAGAGATATAAAAGACGCTTCTTTCCACATCAACCCCTGCATTTTTGCCTGCGAAAAAGAGTAACTAAACTCGTTCAAAAATTGGCGTTGAACGATATTTTTAATGAAGCGATATTTCATTATATTCATGATAAAAAAGTTAAAATTTTACAGTATTGTATTTTTTCAGCGTTAAACAAGATTCGGCAGTGAAATCGTTTTTATTTCATAGGTTGAACGATTCGCCTTTCCCAGGTTTGTTAAACGCTATGCTACATTCAGGGCGTTGAGGCAATTGCCCAACCAAACTTTTACACATCCCCAATGGTCTCCATACCCTTTGGTATGCAGGCCGAAATCGTATGCGGAAAGGATTATTTTCGATGTTCAATAACGGCCCTGATTTGCGTAATGTCCTTTGGTATAACCAGCTCGGTATGCATGACGTTGAGCGGGTGGGCGGCAAGAATGCCTCTTTGGGTGAAATGATCACCCATTTGTCAGAACTTGGCGTATCGGTTCCCCAATGGTTTTGCGACAACGGCGCAGGCGTTTAACGATTTCCTCACGCAAAGCGGTATCAACCAGCGGATCTATGAACTGCTGGATCAGACCGATGTCGATGACGTGAACCAGCTCGCCAAAGCGGGGGCGCAAATTCGCCAGTGGATTATCGACACGCCGTTCCAACCTGAGCTGGAGCAGGCGATTTGTGCGGCTTACGATCAACTGTCAGAAGGGGAGAAGGACGCCTCTTTTGCCGTGCGCTCTTCCGAGACGGTAGAGGATATGCCGGATGCCTCCTTTGTCGGGCAGCAGGAAACTTTCCTCAATGTGCAGGGGATTGATGCGGTGATGGTGGCGGTGAAGCATGTGTTTGCCTCACTGTTTAACGATCGCGCCATCTCTTACCGTGTGCATCAGGGCTACGATCATCGCGGCGTGGCGCTTTCCACTGGGGTACAGCGTATGGTGCGTTCGGATCTGGCGGCATCGGGGGTGATGTTTACGCTGGATACGGAATCAGGGTTCGCTCAGGTGGTATTTATCACTGCCGCCTACGGCCTCGGGGAAATGGTGGTGCAAGGGGCGGTGAACCCGGATGAGTTCTACGTACACAAGCCGACGTTGCAAAACCGTAAACCGGCCATTGTGCGCCGTACCATGGGGTCGAAAAAAATCCGCATGGTGTATGCCGACAGTCAGGATCACGGCAAACAGGTGTGTATTGAGGATGTGCCCGCAGAACTGAGTGTACGTTTCAGCCTGGCGGATACCGAAGTGGAAGCTTTGGCACATCAGGCGTTGCTGATTGAAAAACACTACGGTCGCCCGATGGATATCGAATGGGCGAAAGACGGGCATACCGGCAAGCTCTATATTGTACAGGCGCGGCCTGAAACGGTGCGTTCCAACGGTCAGGTGATGGAGCGTTATCAATTGATCAAACGCGACAAGGTGCTGGCGGAAGGCCGTGCCATTGGCCATCGCATTGGTGCCGGGCCGGTGAAAGTGATTCAGGATATCAGCGAAATGCATCTGGTGCAGGCGGGTGATGTGCTGGTGACCGACCTGACCGACCCGGATTGGGAGCCGATCATGAAGAAAGCTGCGGCTATCGTGACCAATCGCGGCGGTCGCACCTGTCATGCGGCGATTATCGCCCGTGAGCTGAGCATTCCTGCGGTAGTAGGCTGCGGTGATGCCACCGAACGTCTGCATGATGGCGAAAAAGCGACGGTATCTTGTGCGGAAGGGGACACCGGATACGTCTATGCCGATCTGCTGGAGTTTCAGGTCAAGAGTTCACAAGTCAACGAAATGCCGTCTCTGCCGTTGAAAATCATGATGAACGTGGGGAATCCCGATCGGGCATTTGATTTCGCCTGCCTGCCAAACGATGGCGTAGGTTTGGCGCGGCTGGAGTTTATCATTAACCGTATGATCGGCGTGCACCCGCGCGCGCTGCTGGAGTTCGACAGCCAAACGCCAGAACTGCAAAAAGAGATCAAGGGGTTGATGCAAGGCTATGACGATCCGGTCGAGTTTTACGTTGCGCGTCTGACGGAAGGGATTGCCACACTGGCGGCGGCGTTCTGGCCGAAGCGCGTTATTGTGCGTCTGTCCGACTTTAAATCCAACGAATATGCCAATCTGGTGGGTGGCGAACGCTATGAGCCGGATGAGGAAAACCCGATGCTGGGCTTCCGCGGTGCCGGACGCTATGTCTCACCGGATTTCAAAGCGTGCTTTGCGTTGGAATGCGCGGCAGTGAAACGTGTGCGTAATGACATGGGGCTGACCAACGTGGAAGTGATGATCCCGTTTGTGCGCACTGTGGCGCAGGCGGAGGCCGTGGTGGCGGAGTTGGCGCAGCAAGGGCTCAAGCGTGGCGAGAATGGCCTCAAGGTGATCATGATGTGTGAGATCCCTTCTAACGCCCTGCTGGCGGATCAGTTTCTGGCGCATTTCGATGGCTTCTCTATTGGCTCCAACGATATGACACAGCTGGCATTGGGCCTGGATCGCGATTCTGGCGTGGTGTCTGAACTGTTTGATGAGCGTAACGAGGCGGTGAAAGCGCTACTTTCGATGGCGATCAAAGTGGCCAAGGCGCAAGGGAAATACGTGGGGATTTGTGGTCAGGGTCCCTCCGATCACGAAGACTTTGCCATCTGGTTGATGGAGCAAGGCATCGACAGCCTGTCGCTCAATCCGGATACCGTGGTGCAAACCTGGTTGACGCTGGCCGAAAAGTAATCATTCCCTGATACTTATACTCCCCGGCAACATCGGGGAGTGTTGTTGAGGAAAAGCACCTGATGCTACGGTTTCGTCTCTTGCTGCAAGAACGCTTTAAACTGTGGCGTCATCACCGCTTCAAATCCGTTGTCGGTTTTGGTAATCAGATAAACGGCCAACCCGTGTTGCTCGGCTACTTTCAGCGCTTTTTCCGTTCCCAATACCATTAATCCGGTATCCCAACCGTCTGCCTCAAGTGCGGTTTTGGCAATCACGGTGGCAGAAACCAGTGTGTGGTTGATAGGCCGCCCCGTGCTGGGATCGATCACGTGGGAGTAACGCTTGCCATCCTGCTCGAAGTAATTGCGATGGCTGCCTGACGTACTGATGGAATAGCCTTGCAGATCGACCGCGGCTTGCACGGCGTTCTCCCGGTCGGTGGGTTTCTGTATCGCCACCCGCCATGGCACCCCTTGCCCGTTAACGCCGCGACTTGAAATGGCGCCGCCGACAGAGACCAGATAATTGGTGATGCCTTTGCGTGTCATCAACAACTGTGCTAGCAGGTCGGCACCATAACCTTCGCCTAACGTTGAGAGATCCACATACAGCGAGGGCAGGTCTTTTTGCAACCACTCTCCCTGGCTGTTGCTGATCAGGGTGAGGTGTTGCAAGCCAACGCTCTGACGAGCGTTATCGATTTGCGCTTGGGTGGGAATAGTAACAGGCTGCTTTTGTGGCCCGAATCCCCACAGATTCACCAACGGGCCCACAGTGATATCCATCGCGTTGTCTGTTGCCCGACCAATGCGCTGGGCTGCCAGAATAATGTCTGCCATGCCGCCGGGAATTCGTTGTGGATCGCTGCCTTGATAACGGTTAAAGCGTGACAGCGTAGAGTCTTCACGGTAAGTGGAAATATCATCGTTGGCTTGCTCAAGCAAAGCATCGATCTCCTGTTGCAGCTGCGCTTTATTTTCAGGCAGTTCACCTCTGATCTTCACGCTGTAAAAGGTCCCCATGGTTTTGCCTTCCAGGCTGGTCAACGGGCGGGTATCGGCAATGGCCGTGTTGTAGACCGCCAGACTGACCAGAATCAGGCACACCCTGCGTGCCAGTGGGGAATGTGACATAGAAAATGACTCCTGATGAAAAAGAGACGTTAGAGATAATCCATTAATGCGCACTTGCAAAGCAGAGATTGATAAAAACAGGATGAGGCGCAATTTCTCAGCAAAAGCAGCGGGAAAGCACAGGATAAACGGCAAAAAAAATGCCCATCTTAGGGGATGGGCAAAGACTACACACAGCAATTCGTTACTAGCTCTGACGAGGAGGAAACCTCATTGGCAAACTCGCGTTGTCATCACAAAAAGCGTTCGTTCAGCAAGACAACGGTTGACAATCGTGTCATATGTCATATGTCATGTGTCATGTGTCATGAATAATGCTAGAAGCTGTGAGGCATTAAGTCATTAAGAATCATCCTAATGGTTAACGTTTTTTTAATGTACGTGTTACGAAGAGATACGAAGTGTCAAACTATTTGATGTAATGCGGGGGTGATCATGAGATTATCAGAATAATCCGTGTCCTCTATGAGACAATCATTAATATTATTAATCAATGCTTGATAAATTTGCCGCAACGCAGTCTGTCTCGCGCTGCGGCAACCTATTTATTGTGCATTTGTCGTGCTGTCGGTCGGTGGTGGTGATGTACCCGCAACGATTTCCGGCAGTGGCGTTTCCTTCATCCAGGCGGAGAGCAAGCGATAAGAGACAGCAAGCACGACCGGGCCGATAAACAGGCCAATCATGCCAAATGCCAGCAGGCCTCCAATGACTCCACACAGGATCAGCAGCATGGGCAAATCGGCCCCCATGCGAATCAACATGGGACGGATCACATTATCCAGCGTCCCGACGACACAGCTCCACACCAGTAGACTAGTGCCCCAGGTGGTATCACCGCTCCAATAGAGCCAGATTATCGCGGGGATCAGTACCAAAAGTGGCCCCAACTGCGCCAGACAGAACAGAAACATCACGACAGTGAGCAGCGTCGGGTATGGGATGCCGGAGACGGCAAGGCCGATACCGCCGAGCACCGATTGCACGATAGCCGTCACCACCACGCCCAGCGCTACCGCACGAATAGACTGCGCAGCCAGGATCACCGCCGCATCGCCGCGCTCACGCCCCAGACGAAGCGCAAAGTGGCGCACGCCTTGAGCGACCGCTTCACCTTTATAGTAGAGCAGGGCGCTGAAGATTAGCATCAGTCCGCAGTGCATCAGGAATCGCCCGATGTGAGCCGCTTGCGATAATAGCCAGGTCGCCGTTTGCCCAATGTAAGGTTGCACTTTGGCGAAAACGCCGCTGCCGCCACTTTGCAGCAAACTGTGCCAACTGGAAAACAGCCTGTTGCCGACAAAGGGAAGGGATGTCAGCCACTCCATGCGCGGTGGCGTCAGCTTTTCCTGCCCAGAAGCCCAACTGACAATGGCGGAGGTGTTATCCATCACCGTGCTGACCAGAATAGAAATCGGCATCACAAACAGCAGGCAAAGCAGCAACGTCATGCCAGTCACAGCCAATGAACGTTTGCCCCACAGCAATTTCTGCATTTTCAGCATCAAGGGCCAGGTGGCAATCACGACCATGCTGGCCCAGGCGAAGCCCAGGATAAAAGGTTGCACCACCCAGAAACAGGCGATGATCATGATAGTGATAAACATCAGACTAAAGAGGATTCGGGGCAAATCAAAACGCTGCTGGCGTGCGCTCTTCGGCATCGTTGTCGACAGTGGAGAGTGCGCGGCCAGCGGTTTGGGCGATGATGACTTCGTCAATGGACAATACCTCTGTATATAGACCCAACGTTGAACAAATTACCTGCGATCGCTCGGGTCATCCGGCGAGGATAACTTATCATGGGGTATTTCTCACGTTTTTGATAGCGTAAGAGGTATTTTGTTAACGCATTCACGGACAGGGCTCCACAAATCATGCAGCGACGATATGCAGAAAGTTTTTCTTGGTCTGGCGGCGCACAGAGCCCCGAAATGTGATAAAATGTAAAACTGTGAATTCGCACAATGATTTTTACAACAAACAACACTCACAACACGCTAATCATTTTTTAGTCGACAGACAGGGTCAACACATAATGATCCCAAAGATCTCTCATGCACCCGGGCTGGCTCAGCCGGTGCTTAATTTTTTGGATGCTTTGAAGCAACGTGGCTTTACCGGCGATACCGCCACCAGTTATGCCGATCGTTTAACGATGTCGACCGACAACAGCATCTACCAGCTGTTGCCTGATGCGGTGGTATTTCCCCACTCGACGGCGGATGTGGCGTTCTGCTGGCCCAGTTGTCAGCGCAGGAGCCCTACCGCGAGCTGACCTTTACCCCGCGCGGCCGCGGCACGGGCACCAACGGGCAAGCGCTGAACCAGGGCATTGTGGTGGATATGTCCCGCTACATGAACCGGATTTTGGAAATCAATCCCGAGGAAGGGTGGGCTCGCATTGAAGCCGGTGTAATTAAAGATCAGCTTAACCAATACCTTAATCATTACGGCTATTTCTTTGCGCCGGAACTGTCTACCAGTAACCGCGCCACCCTTGGCGGTATGATCAACACCGATGCCTCAGGGCAGGGCTCACTGGTATACGGTAAAACTTCAGACCACGTTCTCGGTGTGCGCGCTGTGCTGCTGGGCGGGGAAATGCTGGATACCCAGGCGATGCCTGTGGCATTGGCGCAGCAGTTGGTGCAGGAATCGTCGCCGATTGGCCGCGTATACCGTACCGTTTTTGAACGTTGCCGCGACCAGCGAGCGTTGATCCTCGACAAGTTCCCTAAACTGAACCGTTTCCTGACGGGATACGATCTGCGCCATGTGTTCAGCGACGATATGCAAACGTTTGACCTGACGCGCATCCTGACCGGCGCTGAGGGCACGCTGGCCTTTATCACCGAGGCCAAACTGGATATCACGCGCTTGCCGAAGGTTAGACGTCTGGTCAACGTCAAGTTTGACTCCTTCGATTCAGCGCTGCGCAGCGCGCCTTTTATGGTGGAAGCCAACGCGCTCTCGGTGGAAACCGTCGATTCTCGCGTGTTGAATCTGGCGCGAGAAGATATCGTCTGGCATTCCGTGAGCGAGCTGATTCAGGATGTGCCCGGTCAGGACATTCTAGGGCTGAACATCGTTGAATTTGCCGGGGATGATGAAGCACTGATCGATGGGCAAGTGCGTGCCTTATGCGAACGCATCGATGGCCTGCTGGCTGCCCATGAAGCAGGGGTGATCGGCTATCAGATTTGCCATGACCTTGCTGGCGTCGAACGCATTTACGCCATGCGCAAAAAAACGGTAGGGTTGCTCGGCAACAGTAAAGGGCAAGCCAAGCTGATTCCCTTTGCGGAAGATACCTGTGTGCCGAAGGGGAACAACGCGTGGTGGGGATGGAGATTAACGCTAACCATTTGCGGGCGGTGACGTCAGGCGAAGTGCGTGGTGTATGCCGCGCATTGCATGTGGGGCGCCGCAATCAAGTATGGCAAATCGACATCTACGACGAAAACAACCGTTTGTGTTGCACTTCTCGTCTCACCACGGCAGTGGTGACACCCTAATCTCGCTGTAACTGTAAAATGCGCGTCGCTTAGCGCGCATTTTCATTATCCCGTCAATCAAGGTAAAAGGGAACGCGCCGCACAAAATCAGTCTGAAAGGTGGTGGCTTTATCCCAATTGCCTTCAAGGCTGAGCTGGTGGCAAATCAGCTTTAGCGTGTTGCGGGCGAAGTAGTAGCTCTGCACACGAAAAAGGTGACAACGCCCTTCATTATTAATCTATTTAATCAATCGGTTATGCAATTTGACTAGCGCGTGTAAATAGCTCTCGTCATCGCCATTTTTACGGCACAGATCGATCATTTCCATGCAGGCATTATGGTAGCGGCACAGATGGTCGATATGGCTTTCCTGCCGATTTAACCGCGCTTCTGCCATGTAGAAATCCACAGTGACATCCCGGATTAAGAATTTGTACTCGTCAATCTGATGCTGTAGCCAGGCATTCACGGATTGCATAGGGATCACCATGGATATTAATGATAATCATTATCATATTTGTAATGTTCGTCGGGATCAACTCACTGCCGTTTCCTTGTGAAAAAAAAATCGCGCACCTCGATAGGGCTTTTTCTGGTCAATAATTGCGCTATCAAACAATAAAATCGGTCACGATTTTTCCTGTTTTAAAAATAGGTATCGTCTATGAATGTTATAATTATGATAACAACATGTTTGTATTAATTCATATGCCTGTCACGTCATGGTAAATTATTTATTTCAGATCAAGAAGTTATTTTTTTATCAGCCACCGTTACCTGCGCTGTCAGGCAGAAAAAAACCGAGTTTTTTAGCGCGACGGTGAAATGTTACAAATACCCCTGCGAAACAATAGGTTGAAGCAATAATCATTATCACTAACATTAGGCTCAGACAAAGCTTTTCTGAAACGAGGTATGGCGGATGCAAACGGGAAAGGTAGAAACATTTTCACTGGATGAAAACACCTGGCAAGGGTTGACGCTGACGGCCAGCGCCGCTCAACAGATTCACCGTCTTGTCCAGTCTGATGAAACGGTGAAAGGGTTACGTTTGAGCGTCAAGCAATCAGGATGCGCAGGGTTTGGCTATCTATGTGCTGGACCTGGTCAACGCACCGGATGCTGGCGACCTGGTGTTCGAGCGCGATGGCGCACACCTGTACGTACCGTTAAAGGTAATGCCTTTTATCGACGGCACCGAACTGGATTATGTGCGTGAAGGCTTGAACCAGATTTTCAAATTTAATAATCCCAAAGCGCAGCATGCCTGTGGGTGTGGCGAGAGCTTTGGCATTGAGTGATGAATGATATGGCGCGTAGCAATGTAGATATACCTGAAGATGTGCAAATCTGGATGGGCGAGGGCCGTTATAAAGAGGGCTTTTTCACCGAGCTGGCCACTGACCAACTGGGACGAGGCATCAACGAAGATGTGGTGCGGGCAATCTCAGCCAAACGCAATGAACCTGAATGGATGTTGGAATTCCGTCTTAACGCCTACCGCGCCTGGCTGGAGATGGAGGAGCCGCATTGGTTAAAAGCCCATTACGACAAGCTGGACTATCAGGATTACAGCTATTACTCGGCGCCGTCTTGCGGTCATTGTGATGACACCTGCGGCTCTGAACCTGGCGCTAGGCAGCAGTCCGGCATTGCTGTTGTGAACAGCTACCTGACCGCAGAGGTCGAGAACGCCTTTAATCAACTGGGTGTGCCGGTGCGTGAAGGGCAAGCCGTGGCCGTGGATGCGATTTTTGACTCCGTGTCGGTTGCGACCACCTACCGCGAAGAGCTGGCGCAGCAGGGGATTATTTTCTGCTCGTTCAGTGAGGCGATTCAGGAGCATCCTGAACTGGTACGCCAATATCTCGGTACGGTAGTGCTAGCTAACGATAACTTTTTTGCCGCGCTCAATGCAGCGGTTGCCTCTGACGGCACCTTTGTCTACGTGCCGAAAGGCGTGCGTTGCCCAATGGAGCTCTCCACCTATTTTCGTATCAATGCGGCGAAAACCGGGCAGTTCGAGCGCACCATCCTGATTGCCGATGACGATAGTTATGTCAGCTATATCGAAGGGTGCTCGGCGCCAGTACGCGACAGCTACCAGCTCCACGCCGCAGTGGTGGAAGTGATCGTCAACAAGAACGCAGAGGTCAAATACTCCACGGTGCAGAACTGGTTCTCCGGTCAGGATGCCAAGGGCGGTATTCTCAACTTCGTCACCAAGCGCGCGCTTTATGCCGGAGAGCATTCAAAGATGTCCTGGACACAGTCTGAAACCGGCTCTGCCATCACTTGGAAATACCCGAGCGTGATGCGTGGTGATAATTCGGTAGGTGAATTCTTCTCTGTCGCGCTGACCAGTGGCCATCAGCAGGCGGATACCGGTACCAAGATGATCCATATCGGCAAGAACACCCGCTCTACCATTATCTTCAAAGGGATATCAGCCGGACACAGCGAAAACACCTATCGCGGCCTGGTGAAAATTATGCCGAGCGAGACCAATGCGCGCAATTTCACTCAGTGCGATTCAATGCTGATTGGCAGTGACTGCGGCGCGCATACCTTTCCCTATGTGGAAGTGCGCAACAACAGCGTGCAGTTGGAGCATGAGGCGACAACCTCGCGCATCGGTGAAGATCAACTGTTCTATTGCCTGCAACGCGGTATCAGCGAAGACGATGCCATTTCGATGATCGTGAACGGATTCTGCAAGGACGTGTTCTCCGAGCTGCCGCTGGAATTCGCTGTAGAAGCGCAAAAGCTCATGGCTATCAGTCTGGAACACAGCGTCGGTTAAGGGCAACCGCAGAGTAAATATGCAGCGGGGTGCCGAGTGTCAATCTGACTGCACCCTACGCGAATTGATGTTATCAGGCGCGCTAAGCACGACGCCGCAAGGATAAACTATGTTAAGCATTAAGAAGTTACACGTAAGCGTTGAAGGTGAGGCGATCCTGAACGGGCTGAATCTTGAGGTGAAACCCGGTGAGGTTCACGCCATCATGGGGCCAAACGGTTCTGGTAAGAGTACGCTTTCCGCGACGCTTGCTGGCTGTGAAGATTATGAAGTGAACGACGGCACGGTGGCGTTTAAAGGGAAAGACTTGCTGGAGCTGGATCCGGAAGATCGCGCCGGTGAGGGTATCTTCATGGCCTTCCAGTATCCGGTAGAGATCCCCGGCGTCAGTAACCAGTTTTTTTTGCAAACGGCCGTCAACGCTGTGCGCAAATATCGTGAGCAGGAGCCGCTGGACCGGTTTGATTTCGCCGATTTTATCGAAGATAAAATCAAGCTGCTGAAAATGCCGGAAGATTTGTTGACCCGTTCGGTCAACGTGGGTTTTTCCGGCGACGAGAAAAAACGTAACGACATTCTGCAAATGGCGGCGCTGGAGCCGGAACTCTGTATTCTGGATGAAACTGACTCCGGGCTGGATATCGATGCGTTGAAGATTGTTGCCAACGGGGTCAATGCCCTGCGTAACCAACAGCGCGCCTTTATTATCGTCACTCACTACCAGCGTATTCTGGATTATATCCAACCCGATTATGTGCATGTGCTCTATCAAGGTCGCATTGTAAAATCTGGCGATTTTTCACTGGTGAAACAGTTGGAGGAGCAAGGCTATGGCTGGC
Organism: Symbiopectobacterium sp.; assembly: GCF_047692315.1. GTDB lineage: Bacteria > Pseudomonadota > Gammaproteobacteria > Enterobacterales > Enterobacteriaceae > Symbiopectobacterium. The sequence continues at coordinate 229,560 of NZ_JBLLJS010000023.1, forward strand.
TTACCGACCAACAGTAACACGCTGGCTGAAAAACAGGCCAAAACGCTACGGCAGTGGCAGGAGTTGTTTGACGCCTCATGCGCGGCAGATGCGCCCAGTGCGCAGAAACCACGTGCGGTGATTGACCGTGAAATGGCGTTTTACAGCCATGAATATGCCACAGTGCACCGCGGTATTCATACGCTGAGTGCCAACGCCACCAGCGCTATGGAATCGGTACGTGAGCAAGTTGCTCGCTATATCAATGCGACCTCGGCAGAAGAGATCGTCTTCGTGCGCGGCACCACAGAGGCGATCAATCTGGTTGCCAACAGCTACGGCAGCGCTTTTATTGAAGCCGGTGACAATATTCTGATCACCGAAATGGAGCACCATGCCAATATCGTTCCCTGGCAAATGCTGGCGGAACGGCAGGGCGTTGAGTTGCGCGCGCGGTGGGCTGCGCGGTGCTGGTCGACGGTGCGCAGGCCGTGATGCATTAGCGTGTGGACGTGCGCGCGCTGGATTGTGATTTTTACGCTTTCTCCGGCCACAAGATTTATGGCCCTTCAGGTATTGGCGTACTGTACGCCAAGCATGCGTTGCTCAACGCTATGCCGCCGTGGGAAGAGGGGGCGAGTGCGATGATCCGTGATGTCAGCCTGACGCAAGGCACTCTCTATGCGGATGTACCCTGGCGCTTTGAAGCGGGATCGCCCAACACGGGGGGAATCATGGGGCTGGGTGCCGCTCTGGATTATGTGAGCGCCATCGGGCTGGATGCTATCCATGATTACGAAACGGCGTTGATGCACTACGCACTGGATGCATTGAGTTCGGTACTGGATATTATCTTCTATGGCCCGGCTGAGCGAAAAGGGGTGATTGCCTTTAACCTCGGTAAGCATCATGCCTATGATGTCGGCAGTTTTCTTGACCAGTACGGCATTGCCATTCGCACCGGCCATCACTGTGCCATGCCGTTGATGGCGCATTACGGCGTACCCAGTATGTGCCGCGCCTCGTTAGCGGTTTATACTACCCGTGAAGAAATAGACCGGCTGTTTGCCGGGCTACAGCGTATTCATCGTTTGCTGAGAGGCTGATAAGCCTCCATGCGCGCCTGCATTTCCCATTGCTTTTTTGTCCTGGCGTTTTCGCCATGCGGCAATGGTGCAGGCGTGCGTATCAGCCTGTTGGGAGGAATTGATGGCAAGTTTGCCAGAGCCAGAAAAATTGTTGCGGAATTTTTCCCGGTGCAACAATTGGGAAGAGAAGTATCTGTATATCATTGAACTTGGTGGCCGTTTGGCGCCGCTGCCAGAGGCATGGCGTCAGCCCGAAAACCTGATTGCCGGCTGCCAGAGCCAGGTGTGGATCGTAATGACGCGCGACCAGCAGGGGCGTCTGGTTTTTAGCGGGGACAGCGATGCTGCCATCGTCAAGGGACTGGTTGCCGTGGTTTTCAGCTTGTATCAATCGTTGACGGCACAGCAAGTATTGGCGCTTTGATGTGCGGCCTTTCTTTGAAGAACTGGCGCTGAGTCAACATTTGACACCCTCTCGCTCGCAGGGGCTGGAAGCGATGCTGCGCGCTATTCGCGCCAAAGCGTCTGCGCTGGTCTGATGCTAAAAGCCAGCCCGTTTGCTATGGGCTGGCACACCGAAGCGCGGCATTTACACGCCAACTGCCTGGTTTTTCAGATTACCCCACTGGTTATTACCTCTAGCCCCTTTTATTCTGTCGTGGTGCTTTGTCAAGAACTGCATATTAATGCATTGATTAGCAAATAAAACCTGTAGGTATTTTGGACATGCTACACTTGCAGAATCCGACGGAAGTGGCCGTATCACGGCCCCGGCTGATATCAATGACAAACGAATAATAACGTCAACCTGTAGAGATTTTCGTATGAAGCGTATGTTTACATTTTTAGGTATGGTACTGGCGACCTACCTGGCGGGAAGCACGGCAGCGACTGCCACAGAGTATCCTCTGCCACCGGCGGGCAGCCGACTGATTGGTGAGAACATTGCCTATCCCGTGCCGCATGATGGGCGGCCGCTGGAGGCCATTGCATCTGATTTTAAAATCGGCTTATTGAATATGCTGGAAGCCAATCCCGGCACCGATCCGTATTTGCCAACGCCGGGCTCAACGCTGACCGTCCCGACGCAGATGCTGTTGCCGGATACTCCGCGTGAGGGCATCGTAGTAAACCTGGCTGAGCTGCGCCTCTACTATTTCCCGAACGGCAAGAACACCGTGTTCGTTTTCCCGATTGGCATCGGTCAGCAGGGGCGCAATACGCCGTCGATGGTGACATCGGTCAGCGAAAAGCGTGCAAACCCGACCTGGACACCGACGGCCAACATCCGTAAACGTTATCTGGAAGAAGAGGGCATCAAGCTGCCGGCCGTTGTGCCCGCTGGGCCGGATAATCCGATGGGGCTGCATGCCTTGCGTCTGGCGGCTCATGGCGGTGTCTATCTGCTGCACGGTACTAACGCCAACTTCGGTATTGGCATGCGCGTCAGCTCCGGCTGCATCCGCCTGCGTGCCGATGACATTGAATGGCTGTTTAATAACGTACCGGTCGGCACCCGGGTGCAAATTATTAATGATGCGGTGAAAACTTCCTTGGAACCAGACGGCAAACGCTACATCGAAGTGCACCAACCGCTGTCTAAATCGCCGAAGGATGATCCGCAGACCATGGCGCTCCCACTCAACAAACAGATCCAGAGCTTTATTCACGCTGCGGAAACTGACAGCCAAATGGTGGCTGATGCGATTGTGCGTCGCTCCGGAATGCCGATTCTGGTCAGCGCAGGGCAAAGTGTCGAGCACTTTCAGGAACCTGTGATAACGGCGCCTGAGACGCATCAGGCTGCGCCTATCTCCTCAATCAGCTATCACAGTGATTTGACGGTTAGACGTGTTCTGGAGCCATTGAGCGCGAACGAATGACCCTCCCCGGTGTATGCCGGGGTTTTTTCGTGCAGTGGCAGCTTATTGCAATGCTGTTCTCAGCATCAGTCAGCAAGGCTGGGATGTACCAACGGAAGGCGTTGAAAAAAACGACAGGCAAAAAAATGGCGCACATTGTGCGCCATTTTCACTACTTAACCAATTCTTACTTTTTGTAAGTACGAACTTGGTTGTCCAGACGCTGGTTAGCACGAGCTGCGTCATCTTTAGCAGCCTGTACATCAGCGCGGATTGCGTTCACGTCGTTGCTCAGTTGAGCAACTTTAGCATTCAGAGTCTGAACATCAGAAGACAGTTGGTCAATTTTAGCGTTGCTGGAGCAGCCTGCCAGCAGAGTAGAACCCAGGATTACCGCGCCCAGTACCAGTTTAGTACGATTCATTCTTAATACCCTCTAGATTGAGTTAATCTCCATGTAGCATTATAAGTATTACACAAAGCTTTTTCTAATGAGAATAAATTTTTGGTGAGAACATGCTTAATTTTGATCGTTCGCTCAAAGAAGCAGCGAGTTTTACATAGTAGTTAAAAAAGGAGTGAAAACAGCGTTATTTTCTGATGCCAATCGGGGATATATTCTGCGGAAATAGGTGGTATGAAATAGGACTTATTTTTTGAGTGTAGTCGATTGATAACATAAAAATATAAAAAAGCGCCATTTACGGCGCTTTTTTACTATCGAACATTTATCCGCGGCCGATCATTTAACGACTGACGGCCAACGGCAACGATCACAGACGGTGTACAGATGCCGTGTTAGTGGTGCCACTGGAAACCAGTGCGCCAGAAACCATCACAACCACGTCTCCCGGTTGCGCATAGCCGCTTTTCAGTGCGGCTTCTTTACCGATACGGTAGAAATCATCGGTAGAGGCGATTTCGTTCACCAGCAGCGTGTCAACGCCTTTGCTCAGCAGTAATTGGCGGGCAGTGATGGCATTGGTGGTCAGCGCCAGAATGCGCGCGTGCGGGAAGTATTTACGGATGGATTTCGCAGACTTACCGCCGCTGGTCGCAACCACGATCAGCGGTGCATCCAGTTTTTCTGCGGTTTCTACTGCGCCGCGGCATACCGCTTCAGTGATACGCATTTTGGTCGAGTCTTGCTGTGCATCCAGACGCGCGTTCATTACCACGTCAGTACGTTGGCAGATGGTGGCCATGATGGTCACCGCTTCCAACGGGTATTTCCCTTTAGCACTTTCGCCAGACAGCATTACCGCATCGGTGCCATCGATGATGGCGTTGGCAACGTCGCCAGCTTCTGCGCGGGTCGGGCGCGGGTTCTTGATCATGGAATCCAGCATCTGGGTGGCAGTGATAACCACTTTACGCGCTTTGTTGCATTTCTTGATCATCATCTTCTGCGCGAAGATCACTTCTTCAACCGGAATTTCCACACCGAGATCGCCACGGGCAACCATGATGCCGTCAGAGGCTTCCAGAATGTCATCAAAGTTGTTCAGACCTTCCTGGTTTTCGATTTTAGAGATGATCTGGATATTTTCGCCACCGTGCGCTTTCAGGTGGGCGCGGATCTCTTCAACGTCAGAACGCTTACGGATGAAAGAGGCAGCAACGAAGTCAACGCCTTGCTCGAAACCAAAGATCAGGTCGCTTTTGTCTTTTTCAGCCAGTGCAGGCAACTGAATGGACACGCCCAGCGGGTTCACACCTTTTTTCTCGCCCAGGTCGCCGTTATTCAGTACTTTACAAACCACTTCGCCGTTGTTGATGGCAGTCACTTCCATGCCGATCAGACCATCATCCACCAATACGGTGTTGCCGACGGCCAGGTCAGTTGCAAAACCTTCGTAGGTGACCGCAACGCGATCTTTGTTGCCGATAACCGTTTGGTCAGTGGTAAAGGTAAAGGTCTGGCCTGCAACCAGGCTCACGTCCGCACCGTTTTCCAGTTTCATGGTACGGATTTCTGGCCCTTTGGTATCCAGCAGAATGGCAGCTTGTTTACCTGTCTTCTCGATGACCGCTCGCATGTTTTTGATGCGCTGCCCGTGCTCAACATAATCCCCGTGTGAGAAGTTAAGACGCATCACATTCATGCCCGCGTTCAGCATGTTGGTCAGCATTTCCTCTGATTCGGTTTTCGGACCGATAGTACAAACGATTTTTGTCTTTTTCATACGAGTGTTTTCTACAAGTTGTGATGGATAAAAAAATCATGAGTTCGCGGGTAGCGGGTAGCGGGCCGACGAAGCGAATGTGTTTGCAAGTCCAGAGCGAATAGTAAGTGTAGCGGGTAACGATGAATGAAAGATGATGGACGTGGCCTATTACCACCGGAGGTAAGCCGAGTGCGGGGATGTGCTGCAACCGTGTCGCTTGCCACCTGTAAAACGTGCCTCTTGATGCTCAGCGCGTTTCTGGCAGTTATGTTTGCAGTAACAGTGTCTAATCGTAGTATTTTCGGCACGTCGATTTGCTGAAACCATTCAATGAAACAACGTTTCGTATTATAGTTATAACGCATGGGGAAACAAGATAATTACGCTGCTAAGATACCCCGTTTTCTTGTGGTTGCGCAAAAAAACTAACGATTTTGTCATTTTCCCTCATTTTCTTTCTTTTATTGCGCAACTGCACAGTCGTGATTTAACGCTGCGCCCTGTAGCCGCTCTAACTGAAGAACCCTGATGGCCTTCGGTAATCGACTGATGCGATTATGAGCGATACGTTGATATGCGGGTGAAAAAAGGCCGTGTTTCTGTCTGGAAAACACGGCCTGAGTACGTTTTGTGTGGTTTTCTGTGCGTTGAACCCGAAGAGGTCTGTTTAGCGGTTTTCCAAACCGCGCGCTTGGCGTTCCGTTCGGATCTGGCTTTCATGATCGCGGATATAACCGTCAAGTTGCATTAGCCCGGCACGTACCTGTTGCCATTGGGCGGCATATTTCTCTTTCGGGGTGGTAGGGTTCGGGTGTGCAGCATCTCATGCCAGCGCTTTGCCGATGGCAGCATGCCAGGCTTCGGGAGAGCCGCCCGCCCACTCATTAATTGCTTGTCCCAGCGTCGCATTCAGTGCATCCATCGCCGCAGGTTCACCGTCTGGCGGCAGCTCTGGATGCACCAGCAAGTGATAGCGCCAGCGCAACTGGCCGATATAAAACCAGGTTACCGCGTCATCTTTATGGCCGGTTTCAAACAGGCGTTTGGCATGCAGATGGAGTTCGCTGGGATGCTTGTTCGCCAACCCGGCATCCGTGTCTTGCGGGGATTGTGTTGTCATGGTGACATCCGTGGCGGCAGGCGCTGCGTGCGCGTAAGCGGCGAGCGTTGCCAGCAATAAAGTTGATAACAGTCGGTTCACGCTAACTAATAATATATATAAAAAACATTTGTTTATCGCTAATCTGGCGACATTGAAACCAAAAATGATCGCCAAACGCGTGTAGCATGGATGAGATAACGTACCCGCATTGCGATCGTTTCTCACAAAAAAACATTGCATATACAATTAACGACATGAAAAACACAGACAAGACACAGGGCTGTACCAACCTCAAGTTGCGCCAGCTTACGCGGATGGTGACGCGACATTACGACCACTACGTGGCGACATGTGGGTTGAAAAATACCCAGTACGCGTTGTTGTCGTAAGCCGTGAGCCTGGAGCCGGTTAGGCCAGTCGATCTGGCCCGACACATGCAAATGGATGCCTCTACGCTAACGCGCAATATGCAGCCGCTGGTTGCGCAGGGATGGCTGAAAATTTGTGCAGGAAATGACGCGCGCAGTCGCCGCGTTGAAGTTACAGCCGCTGGGCGAGAGAAACAGGCAGAAGCGCAGCGCGTGTGGCAGGAGGCTCAGGTGGCGATCGTGACACAACTCGGTGCTGAACGAGTGGCTACGTTGCATCAGTTGCTTGAAGAGTGCATTGATTGCCTCGATGAGGATGGCGTAAGTGCCAGCGAGCCGCCGCACCGATGTGTTTGATACGACCTGTTTTGTCGACTGACTGTGTTTGAATGACTTCGTGAACGTTAATCGTTAAAAAGGAAAGGTCCATGTCCGACAATATTTTGTTCACTCCCTTTGCGCTGAAAGGGTTGCAATTGCCCAATCGAATTGTGATGGCGCCGATGACGCTCGGTATGGCGAAAGAGGGTATCCCTGGCTCGGCCAATGCGGAATATTATCGTCGTCGTGTGCAGGGCAACGTAGGGTTGATCCTGACGGAAGGCACAGTGGTGAACCGTCCTGACTCGCGCAATATGGCGGGTATTCCTTTCTTTCACGGTGAGGCAGCACTGGCTGGGTGTAAGGGGGTGGCTGAGGCTGTCCATGCGGCGGGTGGCAAGATTGGCCCACAGATTTGGCATACCGGCTCGATGCGGGCAGGTGAATGGGCGCCGGATGCGCCAGTGGAAAGCCCGTCAGGGTTGGTTGGGCCCGATGATCCCCGCGGCGTGGCGATGACAGAAGAGGATATCGCTGACACGGTAGCGGCGTTTGCGCAAGCGGCGGCGGATGCCAAACGGCTCGGTTTTGACACGCTCGAGTTGCACGGCGCGCACGGTTATCTGATTGACCAGTTCTTCTGGCCGGGAACCAATAAGCGCACCGATGCTTTCGGTGGGGCGACTATCCATGAGCGCTCTCGCTTTGCGGCTGACATTGTGCGTGCCGTTCGCGCTGCCGTTGGTCCTGATTTCCCGCCTATCCTGCTTATCCTGCGTGTCAGTCAGTGGAAACAGCAGGACTATAAAGCGCGTCTCGCCACATCACCGCAAGAAATGACGGAGTGGCTGGCACCGTTGGTAGAGGCTGGTGTCGATATTCTGCACTGTTCTCAACGCCGTTTCTGGGAGCCGGAGTTCCCGGAAATTGATGGTGAGCAAGGGCTGAATTTTGCGGGTTGGGCGAAGAAACTGACCGGTGCGGCCACTATCAGCGTCGGATCGGTGGGGTTAACCTCTGATTTCTTTGCTGCCTTCGGCGGTGAAGGTTCCGGTACTGCGGCGCTGGATAATCTTTACTCGCGCATGGAGCGGGATGAGTTCGATCTGATTGCGGTAGGACGTGTTCTGCTCTCTGATGCTGACTGGGCTGCGAAAGTGCATTCCGGTCAGACGGAAGCGTTGCGCGGGTTTAATGCGGCAGATTTGGCTGTGCTGGCCTGATACGGGTGATTGACAAAGGGAGCCAATGGCTCCCTTTGCAGACACAGCAATGAGGGGCGGCGCTTAGCGAGCCGCTTCGTAGATCTTCCGGCTTACTTCCGGCGTAATATCACCGTGTTCGCCGAGCGCTGTCATACCGTGCTCTTTCAGTTTGGCAACCAGCTTTGGAATGGTGCTGCCATCTAACTGATAATCCGCCATGTGGGTCGGCACGCCCATTTTCTCGAAGAACGCACGCGTGGCGGCGATAGCGCCATCAATCCGTTGCTCTTCGCTACCTTCACGCAAATTCCACACGCGCTCTGCATATTGCAGCAGTTTGGCGCGCTTTTGCGCTTTTTTGGCTTGCAGCATGGAAGGCAGCACAATGGCCAGCGTTTGAGCATGGTCAAGGCCATGCAATGCTGTCAGTTCATGACCCAGCATGTGGGTAGCCCAATCCTGTGGCACGCCGGCACCAATCAGGCCATTCAGTGCCATGGTGGCACTCCACATCACGTTGGCCCGAACCTTGTAGTTTTCTGGTTCAGTCAGCGCGCGCGGGCCTTCTTCAATCAGCGTTAACAGCAAGCCTTCGGAAAAGCGATCCTGCACTTTGGCATCAACCGGATAGGTCAGATACTGTTCAACCGTATGCACAAACGCATCGACAACCCCGTTGGCAACCTGACGTGGCGGCAAACTGTAGGTGACGACCGGATCGAGCACGGCAAAAAGTGGGAAGGTGTAGGGGGAAAAGAAGGGCAGTTTATCACCGGTAGTTTTGCGGCTGATAACGGCACCATTGTTAGATTCAGAACCGGTCGCTGGCAGGGTCAGCACACAGGCCATTTTCACGGCGTTCGTGACATGTGCACCGGTGGTTTCCAGAATATGCCAGGGATCCTACACGGCTTCATAGTGTGTGGCAGCTGCGATAAACTTGATGCCATCCGCCACGGAGCCACCGCCAACGGCGAGCAGAAAATCAATGTTTTCGGTACGTACCAGTTCGACAGCTTTCATTAGCGTTTCGTACGATGGGTTCGGTTCAATGCCTGCGAATTCGCGCACATTACGGCCTTCCAGCGCTTGATAAACCTGATCCAGAACGCCATTGCGTTTGATGCTTCCGCCGCCGTAAGTGATAAGGATGCACGCATCAGCAGGAATTTCTTTGCCTATCTCGGCAATCTTGCCTTCACCAAACAGAATTTTGGTCGGAGTATGAAGTGTGAAATTTTGCATAGGGTATTTATCCAGTTCAACGCCTTGATAGGGGATCCCGGCTAAAGCTTACGGGAGGTGGATACTGAACATTCAGTATGATTGATGGGGACTATTATCAGCATCTGACCACAGGCATTCAATGCACATTCCTGTTCGGTTATTGCCTATTTCTACAATTACCAAGAGAATTGGGTGATAAAGCTTGTGATTTGTGTCATGTTGTTTTCCTATTACAGAATACTGATATCACCCTGAACGAGGCCTTATTGATGATGCGTACCCAACATGCCCCAGTGTTTGCCAGGATAATCAAGCAGGCGCTCGGCTATACAACGCAAAACTGGGTGACGCCCTCGCCGATAGCGCAGGTGAAAATTCTCTATACGGATAAGCCTCACCCACGCGTGCCGGTGATGTATGACCCGACGATTGTCATCCTGTTTCAGGGCAGGAAGATTGGCTATGTGGGCGATAACGTTTTTCAGTATGGCGCAGAAAACTACTTGTTGATGACGGTGCCATTGCCGTTTGAATGTGAGACGGTTGCCAGCGCAGAACAGCCGCTGGTGGGCATTTCGATACGTATCGATCCACAGGTGCTTCAGGAATTGCTGCTGGATATTGGCGATGATGACAGCGTTATTCGCCCGTGCTCGGGATCCTGCGGCGTCAACAGCGTGCCTTTCACCGAAGAGATGCTGTGCACGGTTGGACGCTTGTTTGATGCGATGCAAACCCCGCGTGACGCCAGAGTGCTGGGGACGGAGGTGAATATGAGCATGTCTGCCTTTCATCATAACTTCAAGGCAGTGACCAACACCTCGCCGATGCAATACCTGAAGTCTTATCGGTTGCACAAAGCACGCCTGATGATGCTTAACGACGGTGTACGGGCTGGTACGGCAGCGGTGCGTGTCGCAATTCAGCCGGGAATTTAAACGCTATTTTGGTGCAACGCCAGGTGATGAAGTGGCACGGTTAAAAGTGAGCAATATGGCGGTTGAGGAAAGCTTAAGAAGGCGAGACAACAATTGATTGTGAACAGATTGAAAATATTTAAAACAGAGGGCGTTTAAAGCAAGTCAGATAACGGATATCTGTTAAAAGAATTGGTACGACCGAGTGGATTCGAACCACCGACCCCCACCATGTCAAGGTGGTGCTCTAACCAACTGAGCTACGGTCGTACTGTATGTAGTATCAATCAATTATTTGATTAGATACATTTTTTACACTCCAGCTTGTGGAGTGGGCGCTATTATGGCGTCGTCATCGCATGATGGCAAGTGCTTTATTACTGCTTTTTTACTGAGTGCTGAATGTTTGTGCTGTGACGCAACAATGGGTGATTATCCCTGATAGCGCATGGCTTCAATAAACAGAGCAAACGCAGTGGGATGCTGCTTGCGCGTAGGGGAATAAAGGTAGTACCCGGGAAAGGGGGCGCACCACGCCTCCAGTACCCGCTTCAGTGTTCCTGATTCAAGTTCCTGAGAAACCGTATTCTCCGGTACGTAAGCCAGACCGAAACCGTTGCGCGCAGCATCAATACGCTGGCGCAAGCTGTTGAATGTCAGTTGCCCATCGACGCGTACCCGCATTTCGCGGCCATCTTGTTCAAACTTCCAGGCATATAACCCGCCCAGTGTCGGCAGGCGAATGTTAATGCAACGGTGCTGCTGCAATGCCTGGGGCGAAGAAGGTACGCCGTTACGCGCAAGATAATCGGGAGAACCCACCACAGCCATGCGCATTTCGGGGCCGATACGCACTGCCACCATATCTTTTGCCACTTGTTCTCCCAGACGAATGCCTGCATCGAAACGTTCACTGACAATGTCGGTGAGCGCGTTATCCACCGTAATTTCAATGTTGATGTCTGGGTAGGTGGCGAGAAACGATTTCAGTACGGGCCACAGCACGTAATCGGCGGCATGTTCACCGGCCGTGATGCGGATATTTCCCGCCGGGCGCGCACGCATATCACGCAGGGCGATAAGTTCATTTTCGATATCGGCCAGTCGGGGTCCAATGCGATTGGCGAGTTGTTCACCGACGTCTGTCGGGGCCACGCTGCGCGTTGTTCGGGTGAGTAACCGCAGTTCCAGACGCTCTTCCAGACTGCGTACTGAATGGCCAAGAGCGGATTGCGATACGCTGAGGTGGGCGGCAGCTTTAGTAAAGCTGCGCTCTCTGGCAACCGCCAAAAATGACATCAGGTCGTTGAAATTTTCTTTCAGCATGTCGTCTTCCGATTAGCGCCGCCCGGGCTGTGCAGCGGCGCGTTTATCCGCTAATTACTGTGCGCTGGGCGCAGGGAGTGAGGCCATATCAATAACAAAACGGTAACGCACATCGGCGCGTTCCATACGATCGAAAGCCTCGTTGATCTGATCCATACGTATCATTTCACAATCGGGCAGGATCTGCTTTTTCGCACAGAAATTGAGCATCTCCTGCGTTTCACGGATACCTCCGATTAGCGATCCGGCGATACGACGGCGTCCGAGGATCAGCGGCACCGTGGTCGATTCCGCCAGCGGGCTAACTTGTCCAACTAACACCAGCGTACCGTCGACTTTCAGCAGCAGCATATAAGGGTTAACGTCGTGCTTGACCGGAACGGTATCAATAATCAGATCGAAACGGGATTGTGCGGCCGCTATGGCATCGCTGTCGCTGGACACCAGCAGCCGATCGGCCCCCAGAGATAGCGCGTCGGCTTCTTTGCTGTTAGTGCAACTCATCACGGTAACATCGGCGCCGAGACCCGCCGCCAGCTTGACCGCCATATGGCCCAATCCGCCCAACCCAATGACGCCAACGCGGCTGCCGGGGCCGACATTCCAGGTGCGCAGTGGCGAATAGGTAGTAATGCCTGCGCACAGCAGCGGCGCAACATGCGCCAGCGTCAGGTTATCCGGCACGCGCAGGACAAACTCTTCACGTACCACCAGGTGCTTGGCGTAGCCACCATAGGTGTTTTCTCCGGTAATGCGATCGGGCGCGTTATAAGTATCCGTCCTGCCATTGGTGCAAAACTGCTCCTCGCCGTGGTGGCAATGGTCGCACTCCTGACAACTGTCGACCAGACAGCCGACCGCCACCGCATCGCCGACGCGAAAACGAGTAACGTCCGGGCCGACTTCCGTCACCCGTCCAACAATTTCGTATCCCGGTACGGCGGGGTAAAGCGTCCAACCCTAGTCATTGCGTGCCGTATGCAAATCCGAGTGACACACGCCGCAGTATAAAATTTCCATAGCAACATCATTGGCGCGCAGGGCGCGGCGTTCAAAAGTGAACGGGGCGAGCGGCGTGCTGGGGCTGAGTGCGGCGTAACCGATGGTCTTCATGGTAAGCTCCCTGTTTGCGTTATTGACGGTTTGCGTCGAAATAAAAGCGGTGATGCGGCCTGTCATCAGCGCACATCGCGGTGTTATGGTGGTGCGAAACGGTATTACACCGAGCGTATCGCATCGTGTAACCTGGCACCAGATAGCAAAATACGCATGCACTAATGAGTGTAATTCATTAATTTCTATCCGATGTATTCCCTTTTCTTCTCACTGGCGTATCCGTCAAGCGTTGATTAGGATAGCGGCATTGGCAACCCGCCTATTGAGAACAAAGAGGAATTAGCATGGATACCCTTGCCCCTGTCGCGTTGGAAAAAGTGTATCGTCTTATCAACCATGGACCCACCGTGCTGGTGTCGGCTCGGCATCAAGGCGTTGATAATGTGATGGCAGCCTCCTGGGCGTGTGCATTGATTTTTCCCCGGCGAAATTGACGGTAGTATTGGATAAAGGTGCGAAAACGCGCGAACTGGTGGAAAAGAGCGGACGGTTTGCGATTCAGGTGCCCACTGTGGCGCAGCTGATGCTGACTCACCATATGGGTACGCGCAGTCTGGCTAACCAGCCGGATAAGCTGGCACAGGCAGAGGTTGAATTGTTCACTCAGCCGGGCTTTGATTTGCCTTTTGTCAGCGGCTGCGCGGCCTGGCTCGCATGTCAACTGCTGCCGGAGCCGCACAATCAGCAGAATCACGATCTCTTTATTGCGTGTATTACGGGAGCATGGGCCGATACGCGGGTATTTCGTGCCGGGCGCTGGCATTTTGATGACGCCGATCCCGCCTGGCGCAGCCTGCACTATATCGCTGGTGGGCGCTACTATGCCATTGGCGATACGCTCGATGCTACTGCGGATGACGGTGATGAGTGAACTGTAGGCGTCTTCTGCCATGTTATCGCGATCACAATTTTAACATACTGGGCGATCGGGGTGTGACGCTGTCTTGACCCGCTTTCGCCGCAGTGGTAGATTCCAAACAGCTTTTAGAGCTTGTTACCGTTCGGCGGGCTAAACCTAATTGCAGGCGCGAAAAAGAATTTTTCTTTTCCGGTTGCATTTATGTTTTGCCCGTTTTGTTTTAGGGGATAGCTGTGACACAGACTATCAAACAAATATTAAATAATAATGTTGTCAGTGCCATTGATGCTGCAGGCAATGAACGTATTTTGACCGGTAGAGGTTTGGGTTTTGAAGCGCGCGTCGGCGATATTGTGCCGGAAAATAAAGTCGAAAAAACTTTCCACCTGCGTGATGACAAAACCACTTCCCGCTTTATGGTGTTGCTCAATGAGCTTCCGGTGGAAATTATTCAGCTCACCGATGATATTGTCTGACTGGCGCAACACGCGCTGGATTACAAATTGAGCGAAGGGCTGTATGTTTCCCTTTCTGACCATTTACATTATGCCATTGAACGGCAAAAGCAGGGGCAGGAAATACACAATCCTCTGGAGTGGGAAGTTCGCCACTTTTATCAAGATGAATATACCATTGCGTTACAGGCACTCGCGGTCATTGCTTCACGCACTGGCGTACTTTTGCCCAACGCCGAAGCGTGCAGTATCGCGCTGCATATGGCGAACGCTGGCATGAAAAGCCCAGATGGTCAGGTGAGAGAAATCACCAAGCTTATCTACCAGATTCAGAATATTGTAAAATACTGGTACAGTATGGCCATTGATGAGCAAAACATCAGCTACCAGCGTTTTATCACACATATTAAATTTTTTGCCCAGCGGGTATTACGAAAAACTGAACTGAATGATGATGTCGATGACTTATTTAACCTGGTAAAGAAAAAACATGAAAAAACGGTTAATTGTGTCAATGCGATCGGCGGTTTCATTAAAAAGAATTACCAGTATCAGATGACCGATGCGGAAAAATTGTATTTAACGGTGCACATTGAAAACATGATGCAGCGGCAAAAAAATTCCATTTAGGATTGTTACTGTTCAATCAGGCAAACCCCAGAGGAAGCCAGGTTCCGATAGCCTTGCTATCGGTAGGTATTGAGTGAAATAACACGTTTCTTTCTGGAGAGTCTCGGCGATGGATATTAAACAGAGCTCCACCCGGATAATTGAACATCTGGGTGGCGAGCAAAATATTATCTCCCTGTTTCATTGCATCACGCGTTTACGCTTTAATTTAAAAGATACCGACAAGGTTAATCGTCAGGTTCTGGAAGATTTGGATGGCGTGATGGGCGTCAATCTTTCGGGCGATCAATTTCAGGTGATTATCGGTGGAAAAGTGGCGCAGGTGTGCCAGGCTATTTATGCACAATTGCCACATCTTGAACGCCAGGCGGCAGAAGGTGAAAGCCAAAACCAAGCGACGAAAAAACGCAATCCTGTTTCGGCTCTGTTTGAAGTGATCTCGGGAATTTTTTCACCGATTATTCCGGCCATTGTCGGGGCAGGGGTGATGAAGGGGCTACTGTCGCTGTTCATCTCCTTTGGCTGGGTAGAAAACACCAATCAGACCTATCAGATCCTTTCCGCGATCAGCGATGGTGTGTTCTATTTTATGCCGATCGTGCTGGCATTCAGTGCCGGACAGAAATTTGGCGCTAACCCGTTTGTCAGCGTGGCGCTGGCTGCGGCGCTGTTTCACCCGACGCTGGTCACGCTGCTCAAATCCGGCGCGCCGGTCCACTTTTTAGGACTCAGCGTTTCGCCGGTCTCCTATGCCTCATCGGTGATTCCGATCATCCTGTCTGTCTGGCTACTGAGCTGGGTAGAGTGTCTGCTGAATGCCATCATGCATGCGGCGCTGCGCACCATCTTTGTTCCCTTGTTCAGCCTGCTGATTGTGGCTCCCGTCATGCTGATTATCATCGGCCCTGCCGGTATTTTCCTCGGTAACGCCTTGTCGGGCGGCATTCTCTGGCTGCTGACCAACATGGGCGCTTTGGCAGGTATTGCCGGGGTGGTGGGCTCGGTGTTTGCCACCAATCATGCCATTACGCTGCAAAGCGATACCGGAGCTGAGGTACTGATTCATATCGGTATCGACACGGTTAAGCTCAATGGGCGCCATTTTACGCGTCACGTTGAAGACGGGCAGCGCGTGACGGTGGGCGACCCACTTATCAGCTTCGATCTCAATGCGCTGTTGGCGGAAAACATTGACCCCAGCGTGATCGTTATTGTGACCAATACGGAAAACTACAGTGATATTAGCCTGGTGAAACAGGGAAATATCAATGAACGTGAACCCTTTTTGCAACTGTCCGCTACCGCGGCGTAAGGAGAGATGATGACCTTTACCAAGGATTTCCCTGACGATTTTTTATGGGGTGGCGCAACGGCGGCTAACCAGTTGGAGGGGGCATGCCACATTGATGGCAAGGGGCTGTCTGCTTCTGATGTATTTATTTTCGATGCTAACGCGCCGAAAGAACGCTGGTTGGATCAATGGGCGGGGATGACCCATGCTCAGGTCGCGGAAGCGCAGGATCCCAACAGCAAGAAATACTATCCGAAGCGCAACGGCAATGATTTTTACCATCATTATGAAGAAGATATCGCGCTGTTTGCTGAAATGGGTTTTAAATGTTTCCATATGTCCATCGCCTGGACGCGTATTTTCCCTCGCGGTGATGAGGCTGAACCCAACGAAGCCGGGCTGCGCTTTTACGATAAGGTGTTCGATACGCTGCGCAAACACAACATTGAGCCGATCGTCTCCCTTTCTCACTATGAAATGCCGCTGACGCTGGTGACGGAATACGGCGGTTGGCCGAATCGCACGATCATCGATTTCTATCTCCGGTTTGCGCAAACGGTGTTCCAGCGCTATCGCACCAAGGTCAAATATTGGATGACTTTCAACGAAATCAACTGTGTGAAGCATCACCCCTACGTCAGTATTGGCGTGGTGGAAGAGAATCACCCGCATCTGGAGCAAGCGAAATACCAGGGGGCGCATCACCAGTTTGTTGCCAGTGCGCTGGCAACCAAGGCGTGTCATCAGATTATTCCCGACTCCCGCGTTGGCTGCATGATCAGTTATCAAATCCTCTACCCGCATACCTGCCATCCAGACGATCTTCAGGCGTGTGAAGAGGTGCAGCGCGTTTCTCTGTTCTTCAGCGATGTGCAGGCGAGCGGTTACTACCCTGCCTGGACAGAGCGCATGTTCTCTGAGAAGAACGTGGTGCTGAAAAAGGAAATGGGCGACGATGAAATCCTGCGTCAGTATCCGGTGGACTTCGTGTCGTTCAGCTACTACATGTCGAGCACCGTTAGCGCGCATCCGGAAAAACTGGAGGGGGTCAAGGGCAACCTGATCACGGGCGGTATTCGTAATCCGCACTTGCCGGAAAGCGACTGGGGCTGGCAGATCGATCCAAAAGGGCTGCGTCTGGCACTGAACCAGCTGTATGACCGCTATCAGAAGCCGGTATTTATCGCTGAAAATGGTTTGGGTGCCGTCGATGAGGTGGGGCCGAACGGTATCATTGAAGATGATTACCGTATTGACTATTTGCGGTTGCATATCGAGCAGATGCGAGAGGCGATTGCCGACAGTGTACAACTGTTTGGTTATACCTGGTGGGGGCCTATCGATATGGTCAGCGCCAGTACCTCGCAGATGTCAAAACGCTATGGCTTTATCCATGTCGATCAGGATGATATGGGTAATGGCAGCAAGAAGCGCTCGCGCAAGAAAAGTTTCCATTGGTACAAAAAGGTCATTGCCTCTAACGGTGCCGATCTCAGCAATTAAGCAGTACCGCAGGCCCACGCTTGTCACCGTAAGGGGGTAAGCGTGGTGAACCGCTGGCACGCTGCCATCACTCGGCTTTCCGTGCCCCATTGAAATGAGCTGTTTTCATGTTATCCACCCTGAGTATTGTTCTACCCATCTTCGCCCTGATTTTTGCCGGATGGTTCACTCGCACCATCGGTATTCTTGGCCCAAACGCGACCCGTGAACTCAACCGTTTTGTCGTCTATCTGGCGCTGCCTGCGCTGCTGTTTGATATCATTGCCCACGCGCGTCCCGCCGACGTGTGGCAACCGGGGTTCATCCTGGTATTTACCCTTGGAACGCTACTGGTGTTTATCATTACGCTGGTACTGCAAATGTGGTGTTCACGCCATCTGGCGGATGCCGCGCTTGATGCGCTGAATGCCAGCTATGCCAATACCGGTTTCATGGGATTTCCTCTGGCATTGACCTTTCTGGGACAGGCGGCGCTGGCCCCGACGCTGATTGCCACTATCATTACCGTCTGCGTGCTGTTTGCTATCGCCATCGTGATTATCGAAGTGGGTATACAAAGCGAACAGCGCGGCGTGCGTCTGGTGATGAAAGTGACCGGCTCGCTGGCGCGTAATCCGTTGCTGGTGGCGCCAGTTGTGGCGATGTTCTTTCCGTTGACCGGGCTAAGCGTGCCGCCACCGGTAACGGTGTTTTTGAAACTCCTCGGCGGTGCCGCGTCTCCCTGTGCACTGATCGCGCTGGGGCTGTTTCTGGCGAATAAACCGAGTAAAGCGTTGTATCAACCTAATGTGATTATCGGCCTATTGGTGACGTTAAAACTGGTTCTGCATCCGCTTATCGTGTGGGTGATGGCCGTATGGGTATTCACATTGCCACCGGTGCTGGTGCACACCGCCGTATTGCTGGCCGCGCTGCCTACTGGGACTGGCCCTTTTATGCTGGCTGAGTTTTATCAGCGTGAAGGACTTATCACCTCGCGTAGCGTGCTGTTTTCTACGCTGGTTTCCGTTGTGACCATCACGCTGTATTTATATTGGATTCGTCGTTAGAACTTTGAGTTTGATAATCTTCGGATGCCCGAACGATCTATTCGGGCATCTTTTTTATTGTGTTTCGCCTCAATCGTAAGCAAGGGGTATTATCCTTTGCCGTGCAGTATATAAAACACGCGAACTAGGGAAACGCAATCGCGGCATTATGACGCGTTTGATCAAGTACGCGAGTATTATCCTGCGTGGGCGAACCCATTGGGATACCGTTATGCAACCGGTTTGGGCTGGAGAAACTGTTTATTCGGACACAGTTGACGGATGGACATTCAAGGGCCATAACGGTTCTCCAGGCCGGTTGTCCTGTAAATCGGAAGCTATAACCAAAGGGAAAATAGCGGTTTGTCCCGTTTTCTGGGTTATGTTGCGCACCCATGTTATGTCCAATCTCATGCGGCAATGTATAACCCCAACTGGCACAGCCATAGTTGACCCCGCTAAAGCCGAAATACCTGAAGTGGTGTATTGAACCATTCAATCGATAGCCAATCCCGCAGTATTCATTACGCGTTGTGACTAAACTGACTAACTGTGAGCTATAGCGTTGACGTATATTAGCCGCTTCTTGACCCCGAGGGGTGTTAGGGTTTTGGAGTTCAGCCAGTTGTTGGCGAAAATTAGAGTTGCCTTCTGATACAGAAGAGTGTGCGGGGAATAGACGAAAGTCAATCGCTAATCCGCTGTTTCTTACGTTATCCCTCAGAAGGGTTTCTGCTAACCTTGTGTATGCAAGTAAATTTTCAGTTCCAATAGCTTGCCTTGCCTCAGGAGTGAATATGAACGCGATTTGAATTAAACTGGGTGTGGCCAGATTTGCGGGCGGGGGTTTTGTTTCTGTTTGAGTGTCTGTTGGTATAGACGTGCTGTCTGCATCATCGGGAGTAATGGGTTCAGCCTCTACAGGAAATTTTCTGCTATCGATTGTAATAACAGCCATTTGCTTTTCGTTTAAGGGAACGATGGAATAAATATCCCCCTTAATTGACACTATTCCTGTCAAACGATGGTTTGCTTCAACTAAAGTGACATAATTCAAAGGGCTATTTTCAAATTGGCCCTCTGTCTTTTCATCACTTTTAACCGATAAAATATTGCCAGTCCAAACCACAGAGTCTTTTTTATTTTCATCGAAAGAAACCATTTTCGAGCGCACCACCAGGTTGCGCTTTAAAGGGATTTCAATCTGCTTAATATTTTTGCTCAGCTTGTTAATGGTTAGTTTGCCAACGATTAACTCTTTTGTCGTTGGCTCTGCCAATAATCTTTTTATCGTGACAGCAGACTTGCCATCAGTTTCAATTTGATAAAGAGGATCTGCATAAACATATGTGCTCAATGAAAGCAAAACTATAAAAAATAATCTTGCTAATGATTTGTATCCAATCATAAATACCTCGACATTAGTGTTTTAACTGTGTGAAATTACTGTCTATTTTGTTCAGTACGCAAATGTAGCAATGATGGCGAGACTTTCTTTGTGCAGAAAGAATGTCATCCATTACTTTATAACTCTATGATCTGGTTATTTATGTTGTTTTCATTTCTGGCGTTGGGGATAAAATGATGAGCGTTGATATGTTTTTATATGAAAGGGTTTTACCGACAGGGCAGTAATACGGCTTATCCTCTTATCTTAGGAGTGTAGAAGGTAAATTCATTTTTTCCATTTAACGATGACTGCGTCATGCAAACATAATGATATTTTTATCAAACGTGATGTGGTTCACGTTATAGGAGGATTGCATTGTGATTATCGTGGCGTATTTTTTTGAGAAGATCAGTCAACACTATGTATTAAAGTGGTTTTGATGACAGAGCATTATATTCTGGCATCTGTTTTGATGGTGCTCACCGGGTTGAAAATAATGCGTGTTCTGCAACAATCGTGCGGTAATAACGCTTGCCATTATAACAAAGGAAAAACAGATTACTTTCTATGTATATAATTATTTCTCAGTGTGGGGCAAAGAAATAAAGAGTACAATTACCCCAGAAATAAATGCACACGCAGCCAGAGCAGAGAAGGCGTAATAATGGCTGTTACCAAAGGTATCCAGAATCATCCCCATGCCAATCGGTGCGGATAGCGATCCCAATTGCCAAATGGTATTAAGAAAACCCACTGCCGCACCGGTTTTTTCTACCGGGACCCGTTCACCGATAAAGGTATTCACACCGGACTGTAAGCGAAGGCAGTGATCCCGAGCAGGGGGATAAGTACATAGAGCGCGCTGACGCTATTATTACGACTAAACCACATCAGCGCAGGCTCCTTCTCAATCGTTAATTTATATAAACGTGAGCGTGTAGTGACCATTCCGCTAAAGCAGGAAATTAACAAATCGATATGCCTGAGCTTTTTACGTCGCAACCGGAAAAATAAATTGCTTACACCGGTGATGGATATGGTGGGTTAGAACTGTCGTCTATTTTGCAATCGGTAAGTCGGTAAAACGGGTGGTATAAGCGGGTGACAACATTTCTCGCTTCATCGCCCAGGGTTGCTGAATACCTTGTCCGGCAAACCATACCGCCCCTTTTCCTGAGGTATTTAAGTGGTCAATGATCTGCATAAGCGCGGCGCTATTGGCTTGGGGTTGGTTGGTATCGAATAAATTGAGCTGGGCTGTGCCCTGGCTGTAAAAATCACTCAGCATTACGCCTGCTTTCATATAGCGATGTCCGGTGCTCCAGATGCTATCGAGCGCTTGGATTGCCATGCGGATAATATCTCGCGTGTCATTGGTGGGAATACTCACTCTGCCGGAAGCCTGATTGCCATAAAAGACTTCATCATCAGCATGCGGGCTGGTACGCAAAAACACACTGACCTGACAGCAATATTGCCGTTCCTGACGCAGCTTTTCGGCTGCACGCTCAGCGTAGGCGCAGATAGCCTCATGCATATCGTTATAGTCAGTGATGCGATAGCCGAACGAACGGCTACAGACAATCTGCTGTTTTGTTGGTGCAAACTCTTCCAGTCTGAGGCAGGGCTCGCCGCGCAATTCACGCACGGTGCGCTCCAGCACCACGTTAAAATGTTTGCGAATGAGCCAGGTTGGGCTTTCAGCCAGGCGCAGCGCAGTTTCTATGCCCATTACATTGAGTTTTTTGCTGATGCGTCGACCCACGCCCCAGACCTCGTTGACCGGTACCAGCGACAGCAGCTTGCGTTGCCGATCGGTGTTTGACAAATCTACTACGCCGCCTGTTTTGCGCCAGACCTTAGCGGCATAATTCGCCAGCTTAGCCAACGTTTTGGTTTGTGCGATACCGACACCGACGGACAGACTTACCTCTTTAAACACTTTTTGCTGTATCTGTCGGCCTAAAAGCGCAAGAGGCGTTGCATTGCTGACGCCGGACAGATCCATAAAAGCCTCATCGATCGAATAGATTTCCAGCGCTGGGGCTAATTCAAACAGCGTGGCCATCACGCGGTTACTCATGTCGGCATAGAGGGTGTAGTTGGAGCTGAACACGGCTATCTGCGTATTAGGAAACGCTTTTTTCATCATGAAATAGGGCGCCGCCATTTTTATCCCCAGCGCTTTGGCTTCCGCCGAATGCGATATTACGCAGCCAACACCACCACCGGCTTGCCGCGCAGATCCGGGCGAAAAAGGGTTTCACAGGACGTGTAGAAGTTATTGACGTCGATAAGGGCGAACATGGTGGGAATCTCTTTTATCTGTATTTATATACAGTATCGTTGTCATGTGTGAGGATCAAAATATAGGAGATGTATTTCAATTAATAATTTGATAATTAAGGATATGTATTTTAACTGTTCGCAAGTTGCAGCCACCCTACAAGGTGAACATGGTCTGTATTGGCATACAAATGATAGGGGTAAAGGGGGCGGTGATAAGCAACCCCCTTGTCATCATTTATCGTTCTCTTTGCGCTTGTTGCCAGGCGGAAACAAAGCTTGGTCTATGCTGAGTTGAATTTGGCACCTGCCGTGAATGATGCGAAAAATTCAGGGAGCACATAATCATTCGACAGAGCATTAAGGATAGACCATAGAAGCATTATGGCGCGTTTGTTCCAATACGCGTTTATTATCCTGTGTTGCCGTTCCCATGGGTAACCCATTGTGAAATAGCGTTGGACTGGAGAAGATATTTATTCTCGGGCAGGCGATCGATGAGCATTCATACGCCATGGTCGTTCTCCATGCTGGCGTTCCGGTATATTGGTATCCATATCCATAAGGAAAATATGGATTACCTTGGGTATTTTCCGGATCGTGTTGAGCACCAAGGTTATGCCCAATTTCATGGCCTAGGGTATCATTCCAACCGGCACAGTCATACCATACTACACTAAAACCATAAGCTTTAAAGGACTCTATTGTTCCATTTAGTAAATTTGCGAGTCCGCAGTATTCATTAGCGACTACCATTAAATTAACCAAGTCCGCCCTTGCAATATCGCGTTGTTGTGCTGCAAATTGGCCCAACGGTGTATTAGGGTTTTGTAGGTCAGTCAATAACGTACTCATATTCCGGCCATCTTCACTGATATTTGTGATGATGTCTATTACATTATACTCAATAGCCAAACCACTGTTAGTCACGCTGTCTTGCAGTGAACCGGATGCCAGCGCGACAGATCCTGAGTAGTTAGCGGCACCAATCTGCTGATAGGCTTCTGGTGTTGTGATCATCAGGACGCTAATTCTGCTGACGTCAGCCTGGTTAACAGGCGGTTCCGTTGGTTGGGTAGGAGGCGACACTGGCACATTATTTCCGTCAGTGGGAATCAAAGGCTGTCCGTCTTCAGGGAACTTGCTGCTATCCCGCGTGATAATCGCCACCTGACGTTTATTCAATGGCTTAATAGAATATACTTGTCCTCTAATAGATACCATGCCGGTAATTCGGTTATTAGCTTCCACCAGTGTGACATAATTCATCGGGTTGTTTTCAAAAGCACTATCTACATTGCCACCGGTTTTAACTCGTGCAATGTTACCTTTCCAAATAGATGCATGATTCGCTGTTTTTTTGAAGCTCACCAGTTTTGAATGAACTACCATGTTAGTTTTTAACGGTATTTCAATCTCTTTTATTTTTCCGCTCAATCGATCGATATTCAATTTACCAACAATCAATTCCTGAGTGGTGGGTTCTGCCAGTAGAACCTTCAGGGTGTCAACTGACTTATCATCGACTTCAATTTCATAGAGGTACTCTGCATGCGTATACGCGCTGAATAAAAATAATGCTGCAAATAATAATTTTGCTACTGATTTGAATGAAATCATAATTACCTCGCCATAACTAGGTTAATGTGTAAATGATGATCTTCCATATTATTAATACTAAGTGTTACAGCTTGCGTATAGTTATAAAAAGGCCTTTCTTGTGTTAGATAAATGGACTCTGGGAAGATAGGGTTCGTTTAATTGTCTAAGGATAAAGCTAAATTACAAAAAATGTTAGTTGTGTTGTGAGTTTATTCCTAAATATGAAATTATGTTTTTTTGATAATTACTACGTTAGAAGGTGGTTTTGTTTTTTATTAAAATATAATTAAGTGAAAGCGTATAATGTATTAATGCTGATGAAAAATTAGTATGCAAGAATTTCTAATATCGTTACATGAAAGGTCTTGCTGCACGACAAGAGTATCGATTAATTTTCCTCTGTAGGACCAACAGACTGTTCAGTGACCGCTCCATGGGATAGGTTGATGTGCTCTCTCTAAAACCCAAGCTGTTGTCAAAGTGTCACAAAAGGGTTGTGTTATCGATATCAAACGCTGTCGGTTATCGTCGATAGCCGCCATGGATAAAATCGATTAGCATTACCGTGAATTTTTCACCCTTTGCATCCGCTGATGCTGACGCGTTCAATGCCACGGTGAGCAAACTGGATTACATAAAACATTACCCTGCCGAACTGATTGCGAATGTCGATAGCTTGTTGCAGTCTGGTCGGCTTGCTGCGGTCATTAAACAAAAATATCCATCGACACATACGGTAACTAATGACAAGCAGCTCTACGATTATGTGAATGGCATTAAAAATCGCTATCTGAAGAAGGAAAGTGCGCTGGCAAAAATTATTTATGACGGTACTCTAAATCCTGTCAAAGGTACGTTGGGCACTAATACCTTTATTTCGAAAAATCATGGTGGAAAGTTAAAAGCCAAAAATAAAATCAAAATCTCGAGTCTGTTCCGGAACGCGCCTGAAGCCTTTTTACGTATGATCGCGGTGCATGAACTGGCGCACCTGCGTGAGAAAGACCATAACAAAGCTTTTTATCAGCTCTGTTGCCACATGGAGCCAGACTATCATCAGTACGAGTTTGATATGCGCTTGTGGTTGATCTGCAAAGAAGAAGGGCTGATTTGATCGCGTGTCATGCATGAGGAATGCGTTGTTATGATACACAAAATCAGATTGCTCATTCCGCTATCGCATCGCTTTTACCGTAAAGGTGACAACGCCAAAAATCTCAAGCGCTTCTTCCGGCTGGAACCGTATCGGTGAGTAGCGGGGATTATGTGGCACCAATTGCAGAAAAGGATGGGTACGCAGTTCCTTAACGGTAAATTCACCATCCACCGCAGCGACGACGATATCACCGTGCTGTGCATCCAATGCGCGGTCAACCACTAGCAGATCGCCGTTGCCAATGCCTGCATCAATCATGGAGTCACCGCTGACGCGGATAAAGTAAGTGGCATTGGGGTGATTGATCACCAATTGATTGATATCAAGCCGATCTTCCACATAGTCCTGTGCCGGGCTAGGAAAGCCGCAGGGAACGTGTTCGATAAAAAAGGGCAGTGAAGCTGCATTGACACTGAGGAGTGGAAGCGGTGTGAGTGTGGATAACGGCACGGTGAGTTTCTCTATCTATGTATATAAATACAGTATAATGGCCATGCATATCAATCAAGCGGTTTTCTGATAGTTTCCAACAACGACCTGATAAGATAAGTGATTTGGATGCAAGCACTGCAAGCCAACCGGTTTATCCTGACGATGCCGTTGTCGGTTGGCCGTACCTGAAACACTAGCAGGAAACGCTTTTCTGCCGTTTATCTCGGTGACGCTCAATAGGTGTTGTCGTTGATGTCAATGGGTTATTGGTGCAAAACAAAGGAGCGGAAACTGGAGGATGAATTTTGTTGCTGCTAATCTTTGTCCATGAACGTATCTTTTAATGGACACTTTACTTGCAGCAATTGTCGCCTGGGCAAGATTCTTCCGCGTAGCGTGTTTAGGAAAAACGCTGATACGCGGAGAGTGCTTTGTCTGGTATCTTATTTGTTCGATGCCTTTCCCTGATGGTGGGTATATTGAAACACGTATTTTTCTTCTAATAGTCTGAGTCTTATGCTGTCTACATTGATTTACCGAAGTCGTGCCAGTCGAACATTCGAGCTATCGCTGCTCGATGCATTAGTAGCGCAGTCTCAGGCGCGTAACATGACGCTGCAACTGACCGGTATTCTGATCTTTGATGGCAGCCATTTTCTTCAGGTTTTGAAAGGTGAGCCTGAAATCGTGAATCAATTGTACGAGGCTATCTGTCTTGATGATCGCCATGGTAGCGTTGTTGAGTTGATGCGTGATTATGCGGCGAAGCGCCGTTTTATTAATATGGGAATGGCGCTGTTCGATTTGCGCCGTGAGAAACCCGGAGCCGTGCTGCGCGCGGTAATAAAAACTGGCGCGCTGCGTTATAATCTGGCGAGTGATGACCGGGTTTATAAATTTATTCGTACCTTTGTTGAAGGACGCTGGAAGAAACAGCTGGCCTACAGCAGTGAGCCCGAGTCGTGGGGATTTTTATCAGAGGCACCGCCTTTTATTTCTCCTCCAGAACAGTCGTTTGTTGGTCAACCTTGCCAGTTTGCGCTGCAACCCATTGTTGAGCCGTTGCGCGGACAGATCAGTTCATTTGAGGCCCTGATCCGCGGCCCAAACGGCGAATCACCTCAGGCCTATTTTGCGTCGATCCCGCCCGAAAAATTGCATGAAACCGATCTTTCTTCCAAAGCGTGGGCACTCTCGTTGGTGAAAAATATCGATATTGGCAGCCATAAAATTTCCATTAACCTGCTGCCGATGTCGCTGGTCAAGGTGCCGAATGCGGTAGATATTTTGCTTGAGCAGATCGCCCGCAACGATTTGGTACCCGAGCAGGTTATCGTGGAAGTGACTGAGGATGAGGTGATTTCCAGTTTCGAGGCCTTCTCATCGGCTATCAGGCAGTTGCGATCGGCGGGGATCGGTCTGGCTATTGATGACTTTGGTGCCGGGTTTGCCGGGCTATCACTGCTGGCGAAATTTCAGCCCGGAAAGGTCAAGATTGATCGCAGCATCGTGACGGATATTCACGCACATGGTCCCAAGCAGGCCATCGTCCAGGCCATCGTTAAATGTTGCGCAGAACTGGAAATCAGTATCGTTGCGGAAGGGGTGGAAACGGTGGAAGAGTGGTGCTGGCTGGAGGCTGCGGGCATTCGGCGTTTTCAGGGCTTTCTTTTGCTCAATGGCGTGCCTTCTATTTGCTGGCCACATCGACGGGGATAAGGTGCATTGTCCAAGACGCTATTCCCGCACCAACCGGGTAATCGCCAGCAGAATTTTTTCCCGACTCATGGGATGGCTATTGAAGAAATTGTGAATGGTGTATCCCTCGATCAAGACATCCAGCGTCCATGAAATTTCCGTACTAAAATGGCGATGCAGGGCCGCTCTGCTGCGGGACATCCACTCCTGCAACAGCGCGCGATAGGCTTCCTGGCGCGATGCCAGCGCATAGAGCTCAAAGCTTAACGTCAGGTGGTTCGGCGTTGCCCAGATATTTCCGCAAATCAAATCGGCAATGGCCTCACAGGCACCGTCAATGTCTTCTGCTTGTACCAGACGCTGATGAAAGGCGTGAGAAATTTCGTCAATCATGAAGGTAAATGCATCGATCAGTAGTGCATCAATACTTTTATAGCGGTATGTCAACGTTCCCGGTGAGAGTTGCTCCTGTGCCGCCACCCAGCGACAGGTTGCCTCGCGCACGCCATGTTCAAGGATCACGCTTAACGCGGCTTGCGCGATTCTGGTCCCATTGTCTGCCCGATCGCACGAGGCGGCCATATCCTGCTCCTGATTCCCCATTGCTGATGCGCTGGCGCAGCAACGTTTGATGTTGCTGCATTCTAAGCGATTTGGCATCACGAGGCGATAAACGATGTCGTTAGTTAGTGTCTGGTTTTTTATGCTGGATCATGAGGGAAAAAGTAGTTATTTTATTCGATATTGCAGTCTGTGATATTCATCAAACTTGAGAATGAAAATTTTTTCATTAATTTAAAATGATTAATAATCATTGCATTGAGGTGATTATTTTTTCAAAATAACAGATTATGAGATTTTATTCATCAATCTTGCTATTGAGTCATTGAATGAACCTTTATTCTGAACCGGTAATCCGATCTCGAAAACCAAGATTTGAGAATACTTGGTATTGGAGATATTTACGCTGGGACTCGGGGAAGGAGACGGTTTTGAATAATGTGGTTGCATTTTATACCAATAAGAAAGTTGTGTTTTTGCTGGCGACACTCTGTTGCCTACTGTGGGGAAGTTCTTATCCGGCGATAAAAAATGGCTATGCGCTTTTTCATATTGCTGACGGCGATATTCCGGGGAAACTGTTATTTGCGGGTTACCGCTTTGCCATTGCAGGCATGGTGTTGTTGTTGCTGGCAAAAGTACGAGGGAACTCACTGACGCAGTTAAAACCGGATCAGCCGAAACAATTGGTGATCCTCGGTTTAAGCCAAACGGTGGTGCAATATACGCTGTTTTATATTGGGCTGGCGCATACCACTGGCGTTAACGGCTCGATAATGAATGCCACCCAGACCTTTTTCAGCGTGCTGCTGGCTGCTGGCACATTATTTATACAATAACGACAAGTTAAGTATCAATAAAAGTGTCGGTTGTCTGGTGGGTTTTATTGGCGTTGCCATCGTGAACATTAAGGGCTGGGTGATTTCACGTTTACGCTGATGGGCGACGGGTTCGTCGTTATTTCGGCGTTTCTCATCTCAGCGGCAACCATTTACGGTAAGCGTATTTCTGCCGCTATGGATGCGACAATAATGACGGGTTACCAACTGACGATTGGCGGCGTGGTGATGATTGTGGCGGGCTACCTCTTGGGCGGTAATATTCGTGTCGAAAATGGCACGGCCTGCATGGTGTTGCTTTATCTGGTGCTGATTTCCTCCGTCAGCTTTGCCGTGTGGAGTCAACTGCTGAAATACAACAAAGTGGGGGGTTGTAGCGCCATTCAATTTCCTGATCCCGGTTGCCGGTGTGCTGCTCTCTGCGCTGTTTTTGGGCTAAAACATGCTGGAATGGCGATATGCCATCGCGCTGGTGCTGGTTTGTGCCGGGATCGGCATGGTCAATCGTCAGGCGTGGAAACGATCACTGAAATAAAATTCATCGCGATTTTCCGTTGGTGCCCGATTAGCAGGCACCAACGGTGAGAGCAAAACGCATAAAGCATCAGGCTGGATTTTTCAACGGAGTTTTTTTCTCGCTGGCGGCTGATGTGCAGAAAAAGGCCAGGATAACCATGCACAACACGGGCAGCCCGGCATGTTCGCCGATAAAACCCAGCGCCGGTGGCCCGACGAGGAAAGCGATATAGCCGAGGATGGCGGCAATGGTAACGCGCACCGCGCGGTTTTCCCCCGTAGCGCCAGCGGCAGAGATGGTAAGCGGGAAGCCCAGCGATGCGCCAATCCCCCACAGCACGACCGCGAGGGCAGCGAGCCATTGCGTGTGAGTCAAAATAATCAGTCCCAGCCCCAAAGCAGCTGAAATTGCGCTGAATTTGAGAATGGCGGTGCGGCCAAACTGGTTGACGATGTAACTACCGGCAAAACGCCCGGCAGTCATGCCTGCGGCGAACCCGACAAAGAACAAAGAGCCTGCGTATGACTGAAACCGTGGGCATCTATCATTAACAGCGGCAACCAATCGTTGGCAGAGCCTTCTGCCAGCGCCATGGCCAAAATTACCACACCCAGAAGCGCCAGACGCGAGTCTCTTAGTTCGTGCATCACCTGGGTTTTGTAGCTGCGGTTATCGTTATGCTGTTCTGAGAGCAGTGCGCTTGCCCAAGGCATGCGTGGAAAGTGCAACGCCAGCGTTAATGCAGTCAAGCCAATGATGATCCCAAAATGAAGGTTGATACTGATGCCCAACGCGGTCATCCCCATCCCGATCAGCGCGCCGACCAGCGTGCCCAAACTGAAAAAGCCGTGCAGCGTGGTCATGATGACCTGATTGATATGCTGCTCAAACGCGGCCCCTTCGATATTCAAGGCGATATCAATCATGCCCAACCCCATGCCAAACAATGCCAGAGCGCAGAAAGCGACGGGTTGATTTGTCAGCAACAACGAACCGGCCAGTAACAGGAAGCCGACGGCGAGCAGTGCAAAACTGCCCAGCGTAACGCGACGAATTCCATATTTGTTAATCAGTTTGCCTGACCAGATTATTCCCGCCATGGAGCCGCATGAAAAACCGAACAGAATTAACCCGAAAACCTCCGTCGAGGCATTAAGCGTATCGCGAATCAACGGCGTTCGCGTGATCCGGGAGCTCCAGGCAAAACCGGGCAAAAACATCAGGGCGAATAATGCCACTTTTTGACGCAAAACGGATGAAGACATAACAACCAACCTTACTCGCATTATCTGGCCGCACGGCACGCATATCAGTGAGTGTGATTATTGACCGGCAATAAATATTCACCACCAATAATCAGTTTTCGCGAATCGTACATTTTTACGATTGAGTGTTGCATATCCCTCTGAGGTTGTCAGCTATCAGGTATTTTTATTTCTTATGCATTGACGCTGAAAACACGCGGACGCGATTAACGGCCTGCGTGTTTTCAGCGTTACAGGCGTGCGATAGTGGTGGGTAAACCTTGTCGCACCGATGCGCCAGAAACCCAATACCTGGCTTGATTGGGTTTCTGGCGAGTGGGATCGGTAAAACCTAAATCATTGAGATTGATCCCCGCGCCCACCTACGGGTTGGCTGGCAGCGCGACACCATCCAGATAGTGCTGCGCAGCGCCCATTTCCTTATGTCCATAGCCGTGCTCAATAGCGATAACGCCGGGCATTACGCCACTCAACAGACTTATCTGGGCGATGACGCTGCCGCCCGGCGTAGTGATGCGCGCCCGATCGCCGTGTTGCAGGCCATAACGCTGTCCATCCGCCGGATTAAGCGCCACCAGATTGGTCGGTTTCACCTGATGTAGCTGCGGGATTACCGCAGACGCGCTCGCCATGGTATTTGATTTGAACGATATCAGCTTTAATGGCCATTGTGTGGCAGGGTAGATCTGTTCAATTGCGCGACCATCGGATAACCGCGCGGGATACCAGGTTGGGCAGCCGCTAAAACGTTCACCAGTAATGGCATGTCGATGAGATGCGACTTGTGCGTTCCAGATTTGCAACGGTGTGTCCAAACGATTGCCAACGCTATCATCAACGCGTCCGCTGGCATCGGGGGCGAAGCGGCCGCCGTGCGCATAGATAAACGCCACTCGGTCGACTTCGTCGGCGCGAAGTGTACGTGTTAGCAGCGGCATCAACCACTACGGGCATCGCAGCCTCTGTGCCGCTGCCGCTTAGATGTGCAGTGGTGAGATGCTGACCTGCCAGCGGATCATCCCCATGGCTAAGGCGGCATTGCTGCCGGGATTGACCGGCAGCCAATGACCGTGATCGTCTGCCAACACCGTGGTTAGCGGCAACCACCACATAACGAAACGCCGAGCGCAGTCGCGCATTGGCTAACTGCCTGGCCTGACGTTTAAACGGGTTCCCCGATTGTGCCGGAGAAGTCCCCATAAAAAGCGCAAATTCGACGTTATCCCAGTCCGGTTTCACATGCGGATTTTTGTCAAGATTGCCCAACAGCGCGCCTGAACCGGCGCGGTAGGCGAGGCCGCAGTAAGCACCGTGTGCGCCGAAATTCTTGCTGCCAAAGCCGTTTTGGGCAAAACGACGCAGAAAGGTATCGCGCCCATCAAGGCCACTTTCGCCTGATAAATTGGCCAGTGCCTGGGCCATCGGGATCGCCGAGTCGATGTGGCGCTCGTGCGATAGCGGATGATAAGGATTGCCCGCGATGCGCAGTACTTTTCCCGATACCCGATCGACCCTGACGCGCACTCCGCATTGCGTCCAGCAACCGAAGCATTGTGTCATCGATACGGTTTGTTGTGGATTGGCTTGCCACCCATTCAGGGCGAGCCCTTCCGGCGCTAACGCATTACCGGCGATACGATCGCGGGTCATCATCCATTAACCAGACCGTCAACGGCACGCTTTGCCACATCGCGATAACTTAGACCAAAAGCGGAAAGTCCGCCGATCACTAGGCCCACTTTCAGCCACTGGCGTCGTGTAAATTTAGCCATGTTGTTTTCTCCTTGCGAGCCAGCCGAGGGCTTCTCGAACCATAATCAGAAGTGCTATCCAGAGCCCGAAGGTACCGATAAGGGCTTGCAGGCCATCGGTACCGCTCGGCAGCGTATAAGGGGTGAGTTGCGCGTTGTATTTAGGAACGGTTTGGACCTGAATCAGCAGTGTCCAACGAATCAGCCAGGTCAGGGCCATGGCGCAGCAGGGTGATCGTCACCTGTACCCGAAGGCTTATTGCGATGGCGAGCAATGTTGTGCAGAACCACAGCGCCTCCCATGCGCTGGCATACAGGCGTGCGGAGTCACTGTTTATCAGCCACAGGCGAATTGCGTTGCCAGATACCGTATCGCCGGTTACCCAAAGAATAACGGTGCCAGCCAATGCGAGGAGTGACAAAAGCTGTGCGCGCGCTAATCGACGTCGCCACGCATCGTCGCGTCGCATGGAGAAAATCAGTAAGGCCAACAGCGTTTGCAGTGCGCTCAGGAACATCGTGATGGGAAAGGCATAGTTAAACCATATTGGCCACACTCTAAGAATTGAGGCTTCTCTGCCGGTATAGATCAGCAGGCCGACAGCCGCCAGCGCGCTGAAGAGCGCCAGCCAACGCGTGGCGGCAAACGATTTTCCAGTGTGCGTTTTATACTGTACTGCCATAAACCATAGCCCGAGAAACAGCGTGAACAGGGGCAAAAACACCGCCCCCCAGGGCATCCATGACCAGGGCGTTGGATAGGCATAAAAATGCTATACCCGCGCGGGCTGGTGCAGATCGGTGGTTAGCGCCAGTGGGGCAGTAATGACACAGGTCAGGGTGATGATGAGTGTGATATTTTCGAGACGTGCGCTTTGGGCATCTCCACGCCAGCGCAGGCCGCAGGCGGGCAGCAACCCAGCCTCAAGGCGATGAACGCAAAATGTGCATTTATCTGCGGTTTGGGTTTCATGATTAATAAAACGTGCGTCGTAAGGGCAGGCTTGTACGCAGTAGGCGCAGCCGACACAGCGCGTGTTATCCACCACCACAATGCCGTCTTCGCGTTGAAAGGTGGCTTGCACCGGGCATACGGGCACGCGGGGCGGTTGATCGCAGTGGTTGCATAAGCGCGGCAACAGCACATTGGTGACCGAGTGTGTGTCGCTTAACACCACCTGATACTGGTTAACATGGGTGCGCAAGGCGTCATGCGGCGTATGATTTTCAATAGCACAACTGACGGTGCAGGACTGGCAACCAATACAGCGGCGCAGGTCGATCAACATCGCATAGCGATGTTCATGAGAACCCTCTTTGCGGGTTGGTGCCAGTGTTATGCCGGCCTGCGCCAGTGGAACCAGCGATGCACCTGCGGTAATCATGCCTAAACGTTGCAGAAATTGTCGTTTACTGCTGTCCATGGTGTTCTCCCATCACGTCGTAACGCCGTAACCTGCGTCACGCTGTCAACCTGTGAGCGATGAATTAACAATGTCGATGATTTACAGTGTAAAAATGGCGGCGGGTGTGGCTCTATTGTGGTTAACCACATACCCGAAGCGTTGTTGATCTAAAACAATAATAACGACATGGGTATTGCTCCGGAGGCTGGGTGAAACAGGTTGTGGTAGCAGTGTTGAGCCTGCTGTTATGCGCAATGGCGCAGGCGGGAGAGTGGACGGTGGGGGTTTTAGCCATGCGCAGTGAGGCCAACACCCGGCAACAGTGGCAGACGTTGGAACTGATGTTAAACCATGCTATTCCTGAAGAACGCTTTCACATTCAGCCGCTGGATTTGCGGCAAATGAGGGAGGCCGTCAACCAGAGAACAGTAAGCGGAGCTGTGAAATTAGCCAACTCAGCAAGCTGTGTAACACTGCGCGCTGCTGTACCGAAATTGACATTGGTGGTGGTGGCAATTGAGCAGGCGATGGCGGTAACACGCAGAGAGGTATAAAAGAATATATCCCGTGTAAGACCATCATTACTCACGAAGGAAGCTGCATACATCTGCGGGATTGTATAATTACCGGTCTGTTGGGTGCCGTCAGTCACTATTGCCCAGGTCCCATTCATTGCTAGTGACTGATGAAGATTAGGATTAATATTGACAAAGTTTAAGCACCATGCGCGGCCTGCAGGAATAACACCATATCCGCCCGTGCCTGACGTTATCGTCCCTTGAGTGCCTTGTCCCACTCATCGAGTGGTAAATGAGACCGGTGCCTTTATATGTGCTTACAATAAAATTTGCATTTGGGACTAACCCGATACCTGGCGCAATAGGCAGCACATCTATCCCATTAATGGTGGTGAGATCTGTACTTCTTATACACTCTGTTGTTAAGTTGGTTACGGATACCGCCCCACCTGTTGTTGGTATATTTGTTGGTGCGCTAATTAACAGTGTTCCTGATGTAGCAAAATGTGCCCCTTGTCATACCACGCCCGCACCTTTCCCAATAGTCAGCGTATTGGCGTGCAAGGTCTGAGCACTTAACAAAACCAACCACGCAGCTATTCTGGCCGTTTGCTTACTCTTCATAAATTGGTGCATGCATCACCTCATTCGTAGCGTACGGCTAACGACCGTATCGGGTTGTTAGCCGTGGGTTTGGGAAGTTTGCTCAGATCAAAGCTTGCCCGGCACTGTTGCTGTTTCTCTCGTCCCCAGTTGACGTTGAGCGTGCCGCGTTCCGGCAAACCGCTCATATAAACCTGTCCGTCATCGCCGACAATGCCGGTATTGATTTCATCGTGTTGCGCGCCTTCTACCGCGGTGAGTGCGCCGAAGGGCACGCTGCCAGTGGGCAACTGCAACGTGATCAACGCCTGATAACCGATACGGATGGCGAAGTTTGCTAACACCACGGCCCCTTTGGTGGGGTAAACATTCAGGCTGGATTGGGTGATATAGGCATCGTCCGGCAATGTTGCCGGATTAAGATCGATACTGTTGCGTTGGTAGTTCGACAGATAGGGCACCAGTGCGTAGCCTCGGCTGTCGGTTTGCACGTTGCCTTGCATAATGCTGACGCCGCCTGCGCCGGGGGCACTGACCAGTGCCGCAGAGCTACCTATCATCTGGCCCAGCGTCACGCCCTCGGGATGGGCAACCACTGAACTACTGCCCCCCCAGATTGAGGGATTGGTTGTTACGACTGTAGCTATAACCCAGGGTGGCATTGCCTCTGCTGCCTTGATAACTGGTGTTTAACGTGCTGGTGCTGCTGTTTTGATCGTTTGCCACCCTTGCATGACGCTGTAGCTCAGACGATCGTCCAGAATGCTGCCGCTGAGACCCTCCTGCTGTTGTACGCGACCATGGTTGTCGTGCGTCATTTGGTAGCAGGCACAGAGACGATTCAACGAGGCGGACGAACTGAACAAACTCATCGGTACTTGCACATTTAGTGAAAACTGACGGTTTTCCGGCCAGCTATTGTTGCTTTTAATCCTGTCGATGCTGTAGGCCAGGCCATAGCTGACACCGCGATAGTTGCCGTTATAACCGGCAGAGAGCGTATTCATCACATTCTCATTGCCCCAGTAGTCGGTGCGTACACCGGAGAGGTAAAATGAGCCATTGCTTCCAACCTGCTGGCTGACACGGATCTCAAAACTGGAGCGTTGACGTGTCAGCGCCCAGGGAACCTGACCATAGCTGAGCCGGTGTCCCAGACTGTTGAAATCGGTAAAGTTGTAATAGTGCTCGGTAGAGTAACGGTAAGCCGCCAGATCGAGCGTCGTGCCGGTTTCCTGTACGCTTTTCGCATAGCGAACCCGATATGAAGCGCCATGCTTGCGGTCATCCTGATGTGGCAATTTGGTGCTTGATGTGGTGACATCAGCAGAAAACGCTCCCCATGCGCCTAACGAGATGCCCGAACCTGCCACCATCGATAGGTAGTCATTGGCAAACAGGCCGCCGCCGTACAGCGTGATATCCTGCGGTAGACCGTAAATCGCCGTGCCAGAAACAAACGTCGCCTCCTGAGAGTTGACGGTGATGCCGCCGTTGTAGCGCCCCGCGGTCACTTCATATTTCAGGCTGCCCGGACGACGCATCACCGGAAGGGAGGTCGCTGTCACCGTTTGAGTTCGAACCATGCCATCTGCTTCTGCGATGGTAACGGTGAGATCGCCCGCTTGACCGGTTTGGAACAGGTCGCTGATGCGAAACGGTCCCGGTGGCACGAAGGTTTGGTAGACCACGTTGCCGTTCTGGCTCACGGTGACACGGGCGTTGGTTTGCGCAATGCCGCTGATAACCGGCGCAAAACCGCGCTGGCTGATAGGCAACATATCATCGCTGGAGTTAAGTTTGACGCCTCTGAAGGGCACACTATTGAGCACGTCATTACCGGTGGTGCTTTCACCCAACAATATTTCAGCACGCCAGGGCGCAATATCCCTTTGTAGGTAAGTATTAGTGAACTGCGTATCTTGGTTGTTTTGTCTCTCGTCTCCATTTTGGCTGATGCTGTTACGTATATATGTCATGGTGCTGCGTAGCCGCCAGGCGTCGAGATTGATACCTGCACGCAGGTTGGCGAACAGATTGGTCTGCGTCTGTTTTTCCATACCGTACTGCGCATCTTGCCAGTTGCGTCCGCCGTTAACGGTGTAATTCAGTAAAAAAGCCGGAATGCCGTGGTCCCACAGTGCAGGATCGACTGCGCCGCGGATGTTTGGGCGCAGAGCAATCTGTGGGATGCTGAGATCTAAGCGTAACTGATTAAAATAAAAGCGAACGTATGATTCTGGAATCAGGGCTGCAAGGTTCTCCACCGGCTTTTCAACGGGCAAACGCGCGAAGGCGGGCAAGGCTTGCGTATTGATGCCTAGCTCATGCAATAAGCGGGCGTGAGTTCAGGTTCTACTTTACCCTGCGCATTCGCGCTGAAGACAAGTGTATGTTGCCCTTGATCCAACTGGTTGACGAAGACGTTAACCATATAGGTACCGGGAGGAATATTGCCGGCCTTTTCGAACACGCTAAGATCGGTGGTGGTTAACTGCGCGCCGCCCAGTGAGAGCGGGCCTGGATCGAAGTAATCCTGTGCCCACACGTTGCCTGTCGCCAATAAACACACCCTAACCAGAGGAGCAACGGGTACGGCGTCAATATATTGTTTTTGCATTGTTGACGACTCTTAAGTAACAAAGGGTTAGCTACCTTTCAGCAGCGTATGGGCGTATGCACTACAAGGCGCGTTGTTCGGCCTCCGTATTCCACCCGTCTTCGTCAATTAACTGCCAGACCACATTTTTTCCCGTGACGTTGGCCGGCAAGGTATAAGATTGCTTACCGAAAGGCGGAACCATCAGCCGTAGTTGGGCTTTGCTGAGCGCATGGGAGCCTACCTTTAGTCGGGAAAAAGTCAGCCAATAGGGCGTAGGGTTGTCGGCAATCAGCCGGTTTCCCTCTCGCTGAAAACGCAGTTTGGGTGCCATCTCGGCGACAGCTTGTTTTTTCAATCCTTCAGGGCGATAGAACACCTTTAAGTTGTTGGTGATCGTAAGGATCACCTTTGCCGTGTTGTCCTGCGGCGTTGCCGCTGGCTGTGATGGAATGGCTTTCATCGAAATAAAAAACACCGACTCGCGATCGTCCGGCAGGGGGTGACCGTTGCGGCGAATGCGCAGTGTCAGGTTGCCGTTAGATTCAAGGCGGGATAAGGGCGGCGTAACGATAAACGGCACGATAGTGTTGCCTGTCGAGGCGTTATCCACATCACCGGGCGAGATTGCATCAGGTAAGGACGCGGTGTTTTATTGTAGGCCGTGAGTGCTACACCTTGCTTGTCGCTTGCCATGTAAATCACACGCAGCACTATAGAAGGTAATGCCCTGCGGTTCTTGATTATCGGCGTGCGCGGCAATAGCCCTACCAGCAGGGTTAGCGCCGCGCAAAGCGGATACGGAGATCATGACTCCCCTTGCGCGATCTGTTGTTTGCACTGTGTGGATAATCTACCGTAATCGGTAATGGTTTGCCATTCCGCGCTCAATGGCGATCCTGAAACAGTAAAGGTGAGCGTGCTCATTGGCGCCAGCATGGAGGGTTGTGTTTCCAGATTTACGCGTGTTTGATTCAAACGGATGCCGCCTTCTGTTGGTATCACCGCGTAAGCTGGGAGCATTCCCGACAATAAACTACCTGTGACCCAGAAAAGTAATAACCTCAGCGTAGATCGTGCCATGTTTCCCTCAGCGATAGGCAAGTTGGAACAGGATTGGAGCCGTTAATGTGCAGGGGGTAACATTTCCGCACTCTGTTACACCGCAGGTTAATCCGGCATAGAACGTAATATCTTGATCGACAGGCGTTTCCCCACGATTTGCCAGGGGAATGTCATCACCATTTTTAACCTCAGTATCACTGTAGGAGGGGGGACATTGGTTTTGACCAACATGACGCCCACATTGCTGGCCGTCGACACAGGGCTGCGAAACAGCCATTTCCCGTCCTGTGTTACTCCTGTTCCGGTGATATTCACCACGGGAAGCTGGCTGTTACCGCCTGCATTGCAATCCCGCACGCTCAGAACGAATGGTTGTGCTGCCAGCAGTGATGAGGGGGCAATTGCACTTGTTGGAGTGTTCCCAGATCCAGCGTGGTTTTTTCCAGGCTGAGCGCTCAGGTGCTTTCAATCAGCGTGGCAGAGAAGTTGATAGTGACAGCCTGTGCTGGCACAGTGATAAGACACAGTGTGCTGACTACGCCGCCAGTGATAAATGCGCTAAGGCAATGTTTGGGTGAACGCATTGACCGCCCCTTCATCGTTGATTGTTTGCCAACGAACATCCCCTCGGGTCGTACTGGTTTTAAATACGTGATGAGAAAAAGGTGCGATTGTCAGTTTATCAGGCGTGTCCAGGCGAATATTTTGTCCACCAACCTGAAGGCTGGCAAAGCTGATAAAATACGGCGAGGCGTTTTCCGCTTTTATGCCTCCATCCGCACGGGAAAATTGAAGATTTTCTTGTGCCGCAGCGGATGTAGACGGCAATCCGCTTGGGTGATAAAACAGCTTAATAATGGAGCCGACGCCAAATTGAGTCGCTCCATGTACTTTGCCTACTGCATTTTGTTCAGATGGCGTACTTGATGCCGGTACGGAACTGGCATGAAGGTAAAAGAGAGATTCGCGATCTGTCGGCGCGTTAATGTTTTGGGCAGAGATACGTAATTGATTAACGCTTTCTGGCTCGAGACGAAATATAGGAGGCCTGACGATGAACGGTGCTGCTTGATAGCTGGCCTGAGCACGGCTGACTCTGGCTTGAACCAGAAAAGGCTATGATGTTGTCGTATTACGAACTGAAACGCTGATACTTTCAGCACCCTGCGGGTAAATAAGGCGCGATGCATTAATGCCAAACCCGTCAGCCTGCGATGTGGTGGGCAATATAAACAAAGAGAGCAGCAGAGCCATAACAAATGATATGAGTTGCATGTGCTTGTCCTTGTCTAAAAAAGTGGGGCGGCAGCGCCGCCCAACCGAAATTAATTGGTGATAAAGCTGAAAAGGATCGGTGCAGTTACGCCTCCAAGATCAACATTAGCATCGGTGGTCGTTGACGCCAGTCCAGCTTGTAAATTCAATCGTTGGCCGTTAAAGTCGCTCGGATCTGGGGAGGTGCCATCAGCAGTGGCGATAGTCAGCAACTGATTGTTGGCGATATAACTTGTCTGACTGCCGGATTCATTAAGCATCACACTGGTGTTACGTGCTGAATCGTTGTTGAAGATATTGTTCTGCCCTACCGCTAACTTGTACCTGCGCAACCTGGCTTGCTTCTGGCGTACCACAGTTGCTCAACGTAAGCGCAAATTCGCGCTTGCTGGCAGTAACAGGCTCAAGCGCTGTAGTAAATGCTGTTTGTGCGACGTTTCCGAGATCGAGTGACGTGGTGCTCAGATTGATATCGCAAGAGGTCGCTACCACGCTGCCAGTAATGGTGATGAGTACCAGAAGCAAAAGACCCACCGGTGCTAATGCGAACAATGACTTTTTCATTTTAAAATCCTAACAATTAAACAAATATATTGGAAATGCATTCATCTTTCCCTAAGACCTGGTGAAAAGGGGAATAAATACAACAGTGCTGATATTCATGTCGTTATAATGATCAGCACGCGCAGTATTTACAAAAGAATGTATGCTTATACATATAACGACAATACTTCCAGGTTTTACAATGTGACGCTAACGATTCATCATCGATTAATATTTTGCCTCTCTATAAATAGAACTGGCTGCTTATTCGATTCGTTTTTCCTCAACTCGGTTTTGGATGAGGCGTTATTGTCTGACTGATGCGTCATTCCGTATCGATATGAAAATATAAAAAGTGATAGAAGCATCAGTTGCCGCGATTTTATATAATTATGACATTGTCAAAAATGTTTTTTAATACCAATATCGTTTATATTTGCGTAACCTATCCTTTTTTAACGTAAATGAGTTATCTATATGCTGCATATTTTTTATTTTGTGGTTTTTTGTTCGTGGTGCTTTGTATTTTTATGGTGTTTTATACTGCGGTTTTGCAGGGGTTTGTGAATGGGAAATATGAATAGGTTAATGTATTTAAAGTAAAAAGCATTGGTTGTAGTTATAATCCTAAAATAAACTTATTGCGTGATATACATATCATTACATGGCAGGGATGACGAGAGTTTTCTATAATTAAAAAAACGTTTATTTTGATTTTATCCAGTCCAAAGAATATGTTATAGCTACGATGCACTGTAAACTGTATGTAATTCCTCAATAAACGTGTTTCACTTTAAAAAGTACCATTCTCCGTTTCAAGACCAGAGGCAAGCAAAATAGCGCTTGCCAAGGTAAAATCCAGCTATCGTGTTTAGTCTGCGTTGCTGCGATCGGGCTCTTTCCACGCTTGCTGCAACATCCTAAATAATTGATCGTAGGTTAATCGCACCGGATTGGCTTTCATGGATGATGAGCTGCTGGCAGCCAAGGCCGCTGATTCCAATGCATCTTGTGGCACCCCGAGCACGCATAGCGAGCCTAATCCCGCCTGATGGCCCCAGTCGCGAAGTGCATCAAAAGCCTGTGCCGGAGAAACGCCGAGCGCACTGGCAAACCAACCGCGTAATTCATCAAAACGTGCCAGCAACGCCGGATCGGTATTCAGCGTCAACCCAAACGGGAGCAGGCTGCCACAGAGCGCACCGTGCGGGGCATCGCACAATCCACCCAAGGGGCCTGCCAGACCGTGAATAACGCCAAGTCCGGCATTCGCCAGCGCCACCACGGCGGGTTGCAGCAGGCTGTTTAGCGCCTGACAGCCGTTAAAGTAATGCGCGTAAGAGATATGACTGACCAGCAGGAAAGCAATAAGCACCAGCATGGAGATCAGCAGCGGGTTAAACAGCGGCGTATTCAGCCGTTGCGCCACTCGGCGCACCATAAAATACACCAGTAACGTCAAGGGCAACGACCACCAGATATCATGCCACATGATCTGCTCCTTTCTCCGTTTTGGTGGACTGCCGGGATGAGACTCGCCCATGAACAAGATGCTAACACCCGCTTACCGTCACCAACACGATCAATGTACTGACTGTGCAGGAGATCACTACCGGCGCGAATTGCGTGCGTAACAGTTCGGTATATTGCATAACGCCGACGCCAATCGGCACAAAAAGCAGAGCCATGTAGCGAATCAGGAGATGACATCCTGGTTTAACCCACTGCGCTGGAATGAGTTGCGTGGAGAGCAGCAGGAACAGAATCAGCATGCCAATGATACTTCCCGGAATGCTGATGGGAAGTAAAGCAGCGATGCCGCTCCCGAGATACAGGCAGGCATAAATCAGGAAAAATGCCCGAGCCTGATGCCAGAAACTGTTGATAGTCATACGAATGAAATTTTACCACTGATAGAAGTTAAGAGCGATGGGGAAGGTACGGCGCCAAATTGGCTGAACGATCCACCTCACGGGAATTATCCGCCAATTAAGATGGCGTAAATTATGGGGTGAGGACAATATTCATCGAATTTAAGACAATATGGTTATGATTGAGGCGGGGACGTTCTGGTTTACTTCATCAGTCTCTGTCGCTTAGGTGTTTACTTGTCTTTGCCAATGGACACGTCCGTCAACAATGAGTATCGTGCCGCCGAGTTGGAACGAGATGATTGTATTCCAGAATAATATTCATGTATCTTATCAATATGTTGTGTTTTTTTCGTCTCACATATAGGGAAAACGATGCTTATTAGATTGATGTGGATAGGGATGTTCTGTGGGGTGCTGAGCGGATGTTCTGTTGCGACTTATCGCCATAAGTTGGAGGATTATCAGGGAAGCGATCGTGTCGGAATGACTTTTGATAACCGCAATCTTGATTATATTCGCGTTTATCCGAACACTAATGAGTGCATTAATCTGGATGCACCTGACAATGGCTACACCAATAACGCTATAGGTTTTCAGACCAAGCTGAACAATAAAGAGCTGGGTTTTCCTGAAATCCCGGAGTCATCTCCGATGAAGCACGAATTTTGGGTCAGTGCCAAAGGGAACATCGCGGTGAGAATGATCGCGGCGAATGGCTCTGCGCATACCATTACCTTTAAGCCGGTTATCGGGAATTACTATTATGTCACCGGTGTTTTAGTCAGCCCCTATTCGCCTCGCCACCTGGCGGTCTATGAGATTTTCAAGACAGATAAAGGATTCTATGATCGTAGACCTGTCACCGATCTTGCGATAAAGAACTGCAAGGCCTTCGATTCACGATTCCAACAATTCTGATGTTATTGCCGGATAATGCATGCATTATCCGGCAATATTGTTCTAATGAGTCAACTGTTGTCCGGTAAATGTGCCTGCATACCACGCATCCAGCACCGATAACAGATTCCTGACCTCTTCGACTGTCATGGCGTATGCGCTGGCTTTTTCATGAGGTTTAATCACCAGCAACTGGACCTCGGAACGGGAGCGCAGGTAATCAAATTGGTATTCAACTTCTGTATTTTCAAACAGTGTGCCAACAACATTTCCCTGCTTACGTAGCATCGTTATTTTTTGGTCTTTAGCGTCTAGCTGTTGTGCCCATACCATAGCAAGAAATCGCGCAGCGGCTGTGTTTGCCTTTGATAATCGTCACGCGTGAAGCCGAAGTAAGCATATTTATTTTGCGTGACTAACGCGACTTTGCTTTTATCGTCCGAAATTTTTAGATTGAATGTTCGTTTGTCATCCGTGCATTCGTTGAACTTGGGTTTGTAATCACAGGCAGAGACGCCATCAATTCTATAGACCTCATAAAGACGCAGGTTGGCATATTTGTTAAAGGTGTTAAATGCCTGACATCCGGTCAAAATGAAAACCATAAGAGAGTGAGAGATAGCGCATAAACGGGGATTCCTTGCGAACGAGTTAATATCCTTATACGTCATGAAATGCAATCTTCATACGCTCAAGCCCTTTTTGCAATGTTTCTCGTGGGCAGGCAAAATTGAGGCGCTCAAACCCTTCACCCTCCGGACCAAATGTTTCCCCCATGTCATGCCTATTTTGGCCTTTTCGAGGATAACGTCCCTGAGTGCTTCTGGCGTGAGATGAAAAGCCCTAAAATCCAGCCATGCTATGTAACCGCCGCCCGGTCTGATGAGTTGTATCTGCGGCAAGTTAGCCTTTAAATAGTCCTCCATGAAATCCAGATTTCCCTGAAGATAGCTGTTGAGGTGCGTAAGCCATTTTTTTCCATGCCGATAAGCGGCTTCAGTTGCCGAAATACTAAAGATATTCGTCGCGAAATCTAAATCCATGCCGATGCGCACTTTCTCCAATTGCGCCCACTTTATCTTGTCGGGGATGATGCCGATGGCGTAAGTCAGACCCTGTAGGTTGAAGGCTTTTGAGGGAGAGGTGAGGGTGACAGAATGACGGCTACTCGCGGGGGACACACTGCCATAGGGGACAAATAATGCGCCATCGTAAGTGAGATAACTGTTAATTTCATCTGAGACTACGATGATACCGTACCGCTCACAGATGTCTGCGATAACGGACAGTTCCGAGCGGGTAAACATCAGGCCCGTAGGGTTATGAGGATTAACCAGAAAAAAGAGTTTAATGTTTTCCCTGACGATGATGTCTTCGAAGCCATGCGGGTCAAAGTTGTATTTGACCCCATCGTATGACAGCACGTGCGTAACAACTTTTCGATCGGCACCTTCAATGACGCTGATGACGGGGTGGAAATGCGGAGCATGTATCAGGATGCTGTCGCCAGGCTCAGTATATGCCCGGAGGCATAGCGCGAGCATTGCCCACATACCTGGACAGTTGGTTAGCCATTCCTTTTTTACCGGCCAATTGTAGTGATTACTGAACCAGTCGGTAATCGCCTGATAGTAATCATCCGTCTTGTACTCGTACGCGTAGAGACCTGTTTCCGCTTTTTGTATTAGTGCATCCCGAACGCATGGAGGGGACTGAAAATCCATGTCCGCTGTACCGAATGAAATTATGTCTGCCCTTTGATACCGCCCCCATTTGATTGAGGGAGAATTTGCCCTGTTAATGATGGTATCGAAGCTGCTGCCCTGTGTT
The DNA here is from genome assembly GCF_047692315.1 of Symbiopectobacterium sp. Lineage (GTDB taxonomy): Bacteria > Pseudomonadota > Gammaproteobacteria > Enterobacterales > Enterobacteriaceae > Symbiopectobacterium. The sequence continues at coordinate 274,112 of NZ_JBLLJS010000023.1, forward strand.
GTCATCTTTCGCTTACCTCTATCCATGAACCTTCAACACAAGCATTACCACAAGGTGGTAACAGCAGCAATCAGCGAGACGCAGGCATGGCTACATCTGGGTAATGCGATCTGGCAGTATGCTTTTACACTGAAATTGGCAACCAGTCGGCCCTAATTGTCAGCCCTGAGTGGAATGGAGAATAAACGTAAATGTAGCGAATTTAAGCAGGGATCAGTTGGGGTTGCGGGAAAGAATATACAGCGATTTACAGAGATTTCAGCGAGTTGTGGACTATAGAAAAAGAAATGGTGCGTTCTAATGGACTCGAACCATCGACCCCCACCATGTCAAGGTGGTGCTCTAACCAACTGAGCTAAGAACGCATTGTGAGAAATTTATCGCAAAGCCGCGAGGGAATCCTGTGCTGCCGTGCGGGGCGCATAGTAGCGAGCGAGCCTGATGCTGGCAAGTCGCAAATGCAAAATTTATGGTGTTGAACCGCACGACTACTGAGCTTGTATTCACTTTGTGTTTTTTTCACCCAAGCACGGGTGGCGTATTGACCACCTGCGCTGGGTGAAAGCATGGTTAGCGCGCGGCGCGAGCCAGGATATCGCCTGGCGGCTGGCGTTGTAAATAACGGATACGCAGTACCATCATGATCGCAGCAGCAGTGAGTCCGATGATAAAACCGTACCAGAAACCGGCTGGCCCCATCCTCGGTACCAGATAATCAGTCATGGCCAACAGATAACCGCTTGGCAAGCCGAGCATCCAGTAGGAGACGAAGGTAATGTAAAAAATGGAACGCGTGTCCTTATAGCCACGCAACACGCCGTTCCCGATAGCCTGCACCGCGTCTGAAATCTGATAAACCGCTGCCAGCAGCATCAACTGCGCTGCCATGGCGACCACTTCCGGGTTTTTGTTATACAGCAGGGCGATTTGTTCACGCAGCAATGCAGTGAAAATCGCGGTACAACAGGCCAGCATGACGCCGGTCGTGATGCCGGTATACGCCGCAATACGCGCATCTTCCACAGAACCTTCCCCCAGACGATGGCCAACGCGGATCGTCGAGGCAATGCCGATAGACAACGGCAGCACAAACATCAATGAACTGAAATTCAGTGCTATCTGGTGCCCGGCAACGTCAATCACGCCGAGCGGCAGGATCAGCAGAGCGACGATGGCGAACAGTGATACTTCAAACAGCAGGGCGAGCGCAATGGGCAACCCGAGAGAAAACAGACGGCGCATCGCCGGGAAATCAATCTGCCAACGCTGCCACTTGATATCCCGCAACCAGCGTGCACGCATACTGTAACATGCCATCATCAGCATCATGATCCAGTAGGTCGAGGCCGTCGCGACGCCGCAGCCCACGCCGCCCAGTTCGGGCATGCCAAATTTGCCGTAGATAAAGATGTAGTTCAGCGGAATATTGATCACCACACCAATGAAACCAATCACCATACCTGGCTTGGTTTTGGATAACCCTTCACATTGGCAGCGCAGCACCTGATAGAAAAGATAGCCTGGCACTCCCAGCAACATTACGTGCAAATAACCGATAGCGACATTTGCCAACTCGGGTGAATCGGTGTGCATCATGGCAATGACATGCTTGCCGTTGTACAGCACCACCATGGTTATTACGGCAACGATCGCCGCCAAAATAAACGCTTGCTGAACCTGATGGGCGATACGCGGGCGTCGACCGGAGCCGTTGAGCTGAGCCACCACCGGCGTAAGCGCCATTAATAGACCGTGTCCGAACAGGATGACCGGTAGCCACACAGACGTACCGACTGCAACGGCTGCCATATCGGTTGCGCTATAGACACCCGCAATCACGGTATCCACGACACCCATGGACGTTTGGGAAACCTGCGCAATAATGACAGGAACCGCGAGCGTTAACAGACTCCGCGCCTCTGACAAATACTTCTGCACGCAAACACCTTCCTTGAATTGTTAAAACGGAAAACTGATGGAGATACCACCCCGCTATCTGTCATACAGCACCGCCACCAGGCGGCGCATTGCATTTCCAGCAGGGGATTGGGGTGGATGAAATTAAACAACCGCAAGCGAGATAATGAGCATGAATGGCTATATTAACCATCCACCTGTGACAGAAAATCAATCGATGACAGCGTTGTGTCTAGTGTAGCGGCTTGCCATAAGTAAACCAACTTCTTCGTAAGATATTATGTCAATGGAGAGCTTACATTGCCTTATCTTGTCTGGCATGGGCCAAAAGGTGGGAATACGGTTTGGTTTTCCTGTAGTTATGAGGCAAACTGCAAAATGATTTGTTGGTCTTCATTCTCTGGCGGCTTGCCACGGTAACGTCGGGGAAGTGACTGACACAGTAGAATTCAGTTATTTCACTGGTTTATTAAGAGGCAGGCGTATGTTTACCGGTATTGTTCAAGGCACCGCGCCGGTGGTGTCCATCGATGAAAAAACGAACTTCCGCACGCATGTGGTAAAACTTCCTCCCGAATTACTGACCGGTCTGATGACCGGTGCCTCGATCGCCAATAACGGTTGTTGCCTGACAGTGACGGCTATTGATGGCGATCGAGTCAGTTTTGATTTGACGAAAGAAACACTGCGTCTAACCAATCTCAGCGACATTACCCCGGGCGGTCTGGTGAATATTGAGCGTGCCGCGAAATACGGCGATGAGATCGGCGGGCACGTTATGTCTGGGCACATTATGTGTACGGCAGGAGTCGTTAAAATCCTTACGTCAGAAAATAATCATCAAATCTGGTTTCGTCTGGCCGACGAATCGCAGATGAAATATGTGCTGCACAAAGGGTTTATTGGTATTGACGGTATCAGTCTTACGGTGGGTGAAGTGACGCGCAGTCGTTTCTGTGTGCATTTGATCCCTGAAACGTTGCAACGTACCACGCTTGGGCAAAAGCGGTTAGGGCACCGGGTCAATATTGAGATCGATCCGCAAACACAGGCGGTGATTGACACTGTTGAGCGTGTGCTGGCGCAGCGTCAGGCACAGGAAACCGTAGCAGCAAACGCTGCTCAGAGCGCCTGAAACCGGGTCTGATTACGCGATAAGAACAACGCCGCACACTATTATGTGTACGGCGTTAACAGGATAGAACGTTATCAGCGCGCTACACGCACGCCGCCTTCAATGCCCTGAGGGCTAAACAGCACCTGCCACAATTGAATGTTACGCGCGCGAAACGCTCCGGCGCAGGCATTCAGGTAGTAACGGAACATACGATTAAAACGCGGCGGATAGCGGCCCGCGAGTTGTGGCCAATTGGCAACAAAGCGATCGTGCCAGGCCATCAATGTCTTGTCGTAATCAGCGCCAATCCTCCATCACTAAATAGGGTTCACTGCGCGTAGCAATATGGCGTGCGGAGGGCAAACAGCCGTTGGGGAAGATATATTTGTTAATCCAGGGGTCAACCTGCGAATCGGTTTTATTCGCCCCAATGGTATGCAGCAGAAACAGCCCGCCGAGTTTAATGTTCTGGCTCACCACGCGAAAGTACGTATCATAATTTTTCGGCCCGACGTGCTCAAACATGCCGACAGAGACAATTCGATCGAAATGCCGATTCAGGTCGCGATAATCCTGCAATTGGATGGTAACGTTGAGATCGCGACAACGTTCCTGAGCCAGTTTCGGCTGTTCGCGCGAAATCGTAACACCGTACACGGATATACCATAATGGCGTGCCGCATAGGCGGCCAGCCCGCCCCGGCTGCAACCAATATCCAACAGCGTCATACCCGGCTGGAGCTGAAGCTTTTCGCATATCATGCGCAATTTGGCCTGTTGCGCCTGCTCAAGCATAGTGGCTTCTTTCCAGTAGCCACAGGAATATTGCAATATATGTATTGCAATATATGTATCGAGCATCAGGCTAAAGAGATCGTTGCCCAGATCGTAATGTTCTTCGCCGACAATCCAGGCCCGCTTGCGGGATTGCAGGTTAATCAAGCGCGTGGCGATAATATGCAGGATATCTTTGAGGTGATGAGGGGTCTTTTTCTCCAACCCTGCGCGTAAGATGCGCCGAAAAAAGCAGTCTAAACGATCGCACTAAGCGTCGGATGAACCTCAATCATCTGCGCGTCTTCACGTTTGCTGGTGATGCGGTCGAGCAGCATGGTGGCCTAAACGCTCTTTGGGCTGATGGATGGTGGTTAAGGCCGGTGTGAAATACCGTGCGTGGCGTACATTGTCATAGCCAATCACGGAAATATCCTGCAGTACACGTAACCCTAACTCATCGGCGGCGCAGATGGCGCCCATGGCCATGATGTCACCGCCGCAGAAAACGGCGGTCGGTCGCTGCTTTTGCGCCAAAATCTGATGCATGGCTTTATAACCGGACTCCGGCTCGAAATCGCCCTGTACAATCCACTCATCACGAGCTGTAATATCAGCTTCCTGCAAGGCTTTGAGAAAACCGAGATAACGGCCACTACCCGTGTTGCGCTCCTGAATACCGGGGATCGCACCAATATCACGATGACCACGCTCAATCAGGTAACGCCCAGCCAGATACCCCCCCTTCAAAGGCGTTATCAATAACGGTATCGGTGAAATCGCTATGCGCCTGCCCCCAATCCATAACCACCATGGGAATGCTGCGATAATCCTCCAGCATACTCAATAGTGCAGGCGGATACTCCGCACACATCACCAGCAAGCCGTCGACCCGTTTTTGCACCAGCATGGAAAGATAGGCACGTTGTTTTTCCAGATTATTATGCGAGTTGCACAGAATCAGGGTATAGCCTTTGGCGTAACAACTGTTTTCAACCGCTTCAATTATTTCAGCGAAGTAGGGCGCTTCGCTGGAGGTGGCGAGCAGCCCGATGGATTTGGTGTGATTGACCTTTAGGCTCCGTGCCATTGCGCTCGGGGAGTAGTGCAATTCCTTGATGGCTTCCCGTACGGCAGTTTTGGTCTCTTCGGCGACGAAACGTGTTTTATTGATGACGTGAGAGACGGTTGTTGTTGAAACGCCAGCACGCTTTGCCACATCTTTGATCGTTGCCATCTAAAAATGACTCCTGAACCTACTTGTTACGGCAGTAAATAGTTTGTTAATCGTTTGCTTTTGCGTAATGTTCTCTTTCTGATTCTGATGGCATAAACGGGATATCAGAAGGAGACTGCCGACTTACTTTGTACTTACAGGGGACGCACTGATCCCATAGAAGATGACGTGTTCGGACACCGACGCAGCGCACGGTAAACTGCGAATTTTGGCTGATTTGGCGCGAAAGTGAAAGGGATAATTGATATAATTAGTGCAGCGGGGATCGGAGATTTTCCCTACAAAATGTGTAACAATACTTTCCTTGCGTCATTGTGCTGTGGTTATTGGCGTGCAAAGCAGCATTTGGCATCCAGTGCGGCAGCGATTTTTACGCGTTTCTGTGTTTCAAGGAGATAGAATGAATACTGATTTGAAAATGTCATTACTGACCACCGCTGGGGCGTTAGTCATGATCATGGTATTTAGTTTTGTTGCCGTTTTGAACTGATCGCAATTAAAAAATAAAGACCAGGCTACGTAATCGTTGCACTGGTCTTTATTCTCACCGTGTTAAATGTCTCAACGTATTGAGATCAGAGTTAGCGAATCGTTTGTGGCGTCACCACACGGCGCGCTCCGATATAGTGTTCCTGCCAGTAGTCTTCGCTCAACTTACTGATCTTGATATTTGCACCGGTGCGCGGTGACTGAATGAATTTACCATTGCCCAGATAGACCCCGACATGGTCAGCCGTGCCGCGCCCATTGATACGAAAGAATACCAAATCGCCAATCTCCAGTTCTCCTTTATTGATCGGCGCAGCATCGCGTACGCGTAGATGATACATTTCATTTGCCGTACGCGGGATAGGGATCTTCACGACGTCTTTATAGGCATAATAGACCAGACCGCTGCAATCAAACCCGGTGTAGGGAGAGGTACCTCCCCACTGATAAGGCTTGCCTATCTGGCTCATCAACTTGTTCATTGCCGCCATTTTCGCATGCTGGTAACGCCGCTTATTCGCTTCACTTAGCATAAGTTCTTTGCCTGATTTCTTCGCACCGGGCTTTAATGCGGCGGTTTTTTGCGAATGGGCATCAGCCCCTTTTTTCAGTCCCTTCACCAATTTTGCGGGTGTTGCGCTGTGGGTGCGGGATGATGCGGTTTTCGATGAGACGGCCTTCGGTTCTTCCTCGTCAGCGACTTTTTTATGCCCTGAGATTTTGGTGGGCTTGGTGTTTGGCGCTATTTTGGTTTTCTTGTCGATGGCCCGCTTTTCTACGGCCTTTTTTTCTGGCTGCTCTTTGGCTTTCTCTTTTACTGGCGCGGTCTTTTTCTTCGGTGGTTCAGGGGGCGTTTGTGGCTTTTTAGCGGTTTTGGCAGTCTGCGTTTTTTTCAGGTGTTTGTCATCTGTGCTGCTAGCGTTGGCTTTTTTCTCCGCATTGGTGTGCGGGGCCGCCTGGGCAACATTAAGAAAAAGATGGCTGAAGAAAACAAAGATCAGAGTAATAAATACGCGCATGATAAAAGAGACCGAATACAATCCTTAACTCGCTAAATTCACACAGTATTCACGAAAACGGCATGATAAAAAAGTAGGAAATCATCTTTTCTCTTAACAGAATCATGAGAAAACGTTAATAATTGTTTTTCCGCTGTAAATCTCATCATTTATTGCGGCATATTTCACCGAGTGCTTAGGGTGAACGGAGATAGCCAAGAAACCCTACAAAAAATAGCGTTTTTTTGTCACGGCTCGTCTCGTTACAATGAAGCAACGGTACATGCGTTCTGGAATCTATTGAATCGCAAAGCACATACGCGACCATCGCGCGATGGTACACCGTTACATTATGATGCCGTGCAGTCCCCCCGACATGGGTAGCGATGGCTCACAGAAACACCGTTTGAGGAAGCAAAAGCATGACGACAACAACGATTGAAAAAATTCAGCGCCAGATTACTGAAAACCCGATTCTGCTGTATATGAAAGGTTCTCCGAAGCTGCCAAGCTGCGGCTTCTCTGCTCAGGCTGTACAAGCGCTGTCGGCGTGCGGTGAACGCTTTGCCTATGTAGACATTTTACAAAACCCGGATATTCGTGCCGAACTACCAAAATATGCCAACTGGCCGACCTTCCCTCAACTGTGGGTTGACGGCGAGCTGATCGGTGGGTGCGATATCGTCATTGAAATGTATCAACGTGGCGAGTTGCAGCAGTTGATTAAAGAGACCGCTGATAAATACCGTGAACAGCAGGATGGAGAAAGCGCACAGTAAGTTGTACGTGCTAGCGGCTTGCTACCGCCTTTATCTGGAAGTGAAGGTGGGGGAGCTGACACACGGATCCCCCTCTTTTTTTGGGGCGAAAGCGCGTTTCTGCGCCAGGCAGGAAAACTCAGGCCGTTTGATCTTCCATCGGCAATGGCCAACCACCCAATCGTTTCCAACGATTAACCAGCTCGCAGAACAGCGCTGTTGTTTGCTGGGTATCATAGAGCGCTGAGTGCGCCTGAGCAGAATCAAAGGCGATTCCGGCCGTCATGCAAGCCTTCGCTAAAACGGTTTGCCCCAGTACCAATCCGCTCAGTGCGGCAGTGTCGAAGGTGGCAAATGGGTGGAACGGGTTACGCTTGAGTCCGCAACGTTCCGCCGCTGCCATCAGAAAGCCGTGATCAAAATTGGCGTTGTGGGCGACGATAATCCCGCGATTGCACCCTTTGTCTTTAATCCCTTTGCGCACCATTTTAAAAATTTCGTGCAATGCCTCGTATTCGGACACGGCGCCGCGTAGCGGGTTGTGGGGATCAATGCCGGTAAACGCCAGCGCAGCCGGATCAAGCAGCGCACCTTCAAAAGGGGCAACGTGGAAATGCAAGGTCTCATCTGGCTGCAACCAACCGCCATCATCCATTTTCATTGTTATGGCGGCAATTTCCAGCAGCGCGTCAGTTTTTGCGTTGAATCCTGCGGTTTCAACGTCAATAACAACCGGGTAAAACCCACGGAAACGGCCACTCAGCGCGTTCAGGTTATTTTTATCAGCCATGTTCTCTTTAATCATTTACCAAATGCAGAGCGCATTATGGCAAATTCCCGACATCAATGCAGTAAGCCTGACGCCTTCTGCTATCGGGAGGGGATAAAAACGAATGCAATTCACACAAGGGGAACAAAAGGCGGCGGAGAGATGCCGCCGCAGAGGGGATAGGGCAATCAGTTGCCGAGTCCGTTACCGGATTGCGCTTTTTCAATCAGCTCAATCTTGTAACCATCAGGATCTTCGATAAAGGCAATCACTGTCGTGCCACCTTTCACCGGCCCCGCCTCACGCGTCACTTTTTCGCCCGCCTGACGAATACGCTCGCAGGTTGCGGCAACGTCCTCAACCGCCAGAGCGATATGCCCATAGGCATTATCCAGATCGTATTTATCAACACTCCAGTTGTACGTCAGTTCAATGACGGCCCCCCTCGCTCTCTTCGGTATAACCAACGAAAGCGAGCGTGTATTTATATTCAGTATTCTCACTGGTCCGCAACAAACGCATCCCCAGTACCTTGGTATAAAAATCGATTGAGCGTTGTAAATCACCAACACGCAGCATGGTATGAAGTAAGCGCATAATATCCTCGATTGACTACAGTGGTTGACCGCCATCACGGGCGGCAGCTTAATGGCTCGTTACAAAGTATACCGTCGTAAGCCGATCGAGTTCAAACCCTTGATGTGAAAGGTACACTGCGGGTGAACTCTGTTGCTTAAAATCACATTTACGCCATTACATTGCGGTATATTAATGACAGGCCAAATAAATAGTGTCGCTAGAGAAATCTTCGGCGCTACAATATATAATACTCAGTATCAGCCTACGCCGAGTACTGCTCTGCACCTAAAGCTTGCCATTGCTATCAGATGACGCTTCAATAAATGTGATGGGAAGAGGAGGCGCAGTGCCTGAGCAACTTGAGCTTTTTACTGTTCCAAACCCTTGTCGTGGCGTATGCGAAGCAGATGCGCGCGGCTACTGTCGGGGGGTGTTTTCGCAGCCGCAGCGAGCGTTTCTCCTGGGGGGGCAGATGAGTGATGCACAAAAACAGGATGTGCTGAGACTATGCCGGCAACGCGAAAAACGGATGTTACGTACGGAAAAAGCTACACTCAATAGCGAGTGGGATCAGCCCTCATTATTTGACGATGATTAGTGCGCCTATGGCACTAATAACCTATGTTGCATAAGCAGAGAGAACAACTCTCCTGCCTGCTAACGCCTTGGGGGAAATTTCCTCAAAGTGAATTGTTTTGGTATAACAGCATTACGGCAGCCGCCATTTATGGAAAAAATTAATATACAAGGTGCCTTTTCATTTTTTTTAAAATCAGAGTTGATTGCAATCCAGGGATATAACTTAGTACGCTAATAATAAGGAGATGTTATGGAATTGCCGTTAGGATCTGATTTAGCCAGATTGGTTCGTGTGTGGCGGTCATTAATTGATTTTCGCCTGAAACCGCTGGAATTAACCCAAACCCATTGGGTTACATTGCATAATATACCAGCTGCCACTGGGGCAGTCGCAGATTCAATTGGCCAAAGCCAATTGGCATCGAGCAGCCGTCCCTGGTACGAACGTTAGATCAGTTGGAAGAGAAGGGCCTGATTACGCGGAGCATCTGCGCACACGATCGTCGTGCGAAACGCATTGCGTTGACCGATGCCGCAGAGCCGATCATCCAGGCAGTGGATGATGTGATTAGCCAGACGCGTGGCGAGATACTACTCGGTATTTCGGCGCAGGAAGTCAATGCGCTCACGGGGCTTATTGCGCGTCTGGAAAAAAACATTCTCGCATTACATGAAAACCATGAACACCATCATTGATGCGTCAGCAGACATGAATAATATTTGGATAGAATAAATGTTCATCAAGCCATATTGAATAACGGTCTGCATTCGAACATGACACCATAACGTGATTTTCTACCTGAGAGATATTCTCTGGGAAAGTGTTGATGTCGTGAAGATCGCATTTTTACTGAGAAAGGTTGATGTGACTTTGGCCTGAGCGGGTGATATACTTTTTGCGTTTTTTTTGATCAATGCGCTATTTTTCGTAAAAGTGACTTGTTGTCCTGAACGTGGTTTTCGCAATGTTATTTTTTGTGCGAAATGTATCTGTTATCAAAACAGCTTTGTGATCGAATGAAAGGTTGATCAAAGTAACGTTTTGACCAAAGCAACAATGCGGGTTATCACCACCGAGCCGGTGGTGATAACAGAAAATTTGAGGAAATACTTATCGCGGTGCCACTGTCACATTTTGGCCGTTGCTGGACATCGCTACACGCTGGCCCACGCTGAAACGGGTATTGCCCTGACGCTGTACAACCATGATGGTGGTGCCATCATCACGACGGATTTCCAACTCAACGCCCTGAACACGGTTCATCGCACCTTGTGCACTCTGACCGGCTACGCCACCCGCTACCGCACCGGCAGCGGTTGCCAGTGAACGACCTGTGCCGCCCCCGATGGTGTTACCCAAGAATCCACCCAAAACTGCACCGCCAATAGCGCCCATGGTGCCATTCTCATCGCCAGCCTGAATCTGGACGGGGCGTAATGAAACGATGGTGCCATAAGTTACAGTGCGAACCTGTTTGGCTTCAGAGGCGCGATAAACGTCACCGGAAAGCGAACTGGTATTGGCACAGCCCGCCAAGGTAATACCGGCTAAAGTAATCACAAGAAAACGCTTCATCATATATAAGACTCCTGTAATAACAATGTGTCGAACTTCCGTTACTGTAGGCCGACGTGGTCATGCTTATCAAACTGGTGCGAGAAAACGCCAGATTAGCTGTTCTACGCGGCTCCCGATGATAGAATAGGGTACATATTGATAATAAATAATGGCCAAAGTTCCCTGTTGCCACTATTTTCTCTTTTCTCTGACCCTATTGACGCATATGTTCATTTTATAGGAAAAAACGGCCGTTTTTTCCTTAAAATAAAAATGCATTCCGAGAATGAAACATCGAATCTGCCACAAAATGAAGAATACCTGAGTGGTTTGCCCTCGTGCCATGTTATTTTGTAAACAAGTGCAGCTACGTATATGCGCCTTTTTTGTGTGCGTGTCCAGTGCAGTGTAGGGAAGTATATCGTTATGAAATCAGGCAGATATATCGGAGTGATGTCAGGCACCAGTCTGGATGGTGTCGATATGGTCTTAGCGGTGATTGATGACAATACCGTAGCGCAGCAGGCGAGCTATTGTCACCCAATGCCCTTGGCATTAAAGCAAGCGATTCTGGATGTGTGTCAGGGGCAACCTTACGATAAAGATGCACAGTGGGCAGCAACCGGACAGGTTAATGTCTCCTTGCTGCGCCGCATGCTGGCCGATCCCTATTTCTCTTTACACGCGCCTAAAAGTACCGGACGCGAGTACTTCAATTTTAGCTGGTTGGAAAAACATCTTGCCGGATATGGCGCGATTGCCCCTCAGGATGTGCAGGCCACACTGGCAGAGTTAACCGCTGTCAGCATTGCCGATCAGGTGCTGCTGACCGGAGGTTGTGAACGCGTGCTGGTGTGCGGCGGTGGGGTGCGAAACCCGTTGCTTATGGCACGTCTTTCCGCACTGATGCCCGGAATTGAAGTCAACACCACCGATGAGTGTGGTGTGAGTGGCGATGACATGGAGGCGCTTGCTTTCGCCTGGCTCGCGGCGCGCACGCTGTCTGGCCTGCCCGGCAACCTGCCGTTGGTGACGGGCGCCAGCAAGACGACGATATTGGGGGCGATTTTTCCTGTTCTGAACGACTAATCGGATTTTGCTGAGATGTCGTTGTTAAACCCGTTGTTACACTGTCATTATGGGCTACTCGACGTGCGTAGTCGCGGTCATGTGGCGATAATTTTTACACAGGTAACAACGGGAAAATGAAAATAACGCTATCTGGTCGCGCCGCTATGCTGCTGGGATTTATGGTGCTGTCTAGTTGCAGCGGTTTCAACCGACAAACTCCGGTAAAAACGTTGCATTATCAGTGTGGCACCCTGCCGCTCACCGTAACGCTTAAGCAGGATATCCAACCCGAGGAAGTTCATTTCTTGCTGGATGGAGAGCGTCTGCAGCTTCCGCAGGTTGTTTCTGCATCAGGCGCGAAATACAGTAACAGCCGCTATACGTTCTGGAGCAAGGGAGACCGCGCATTTATCGAGCGCAGTGGGCACATCATTGCGGACGATTGTCTTCTGCAGAATCAGCCTTAACACGCCGTGTTACATTGAGATTTTCCCGCTGTGGGCGCAGAATGGAATGATGATTTTCGTCCCGACACACCACAGCAGGATGTTATGACACAGGACAACACTTCTTCTCCCTCCGCCGCATTTCCCACCGAAGATGAAATTGCGGACGTCAGACGTGAATATACTCGCGGCGGTTTGCGCCGTAATGAGTTAACGGCCAATCCTCTCGATCTGTTTGATAAGTGGTTAAAACAGGCTTGTGAAGCGCGTATGTCCGATCCTACAGCCATGTGCGTTGCCACCGTCGATGAGCAGGGGCAACCTTATCAGCGCATTGTGTTGCTAAAGCATGTTGATGACAAAGGCATGGTGTTTTACACCAATCTCGGTAGTCGCAAGGCGCAGCATCTGGCGCTCAATGCGCGAATCAGTTTACTGTTTCCCTGGCACAGTCTGGATCGCCAGGCGATTGTGACGGGGCATGCCGAGCGCTTACCGACGCTTGAGGTGCTGAAATATTTTTACAGCCGCCCGAAAGAGAGTCAGATTGGTGCCTGGGTTTCGCAGCAATCGAGTCGAATTTCTGCCCGTGGCGTGCTGGAAAGCAACTTTTTAGAACTAAAGCAAAAGTTCCTGAAGGGCGAAGTGCCGTTACCGAGTTTCTGGGGCGGATATCGTGTGACTATCGATGCCATTGAGTTTTGGCAGGGGGGAGCACATCGATTACATGACCGCTTTATTTATCAGCGTAACGACGATGGCTGGCAAATTGATCGTCTGGCACCTTAAGTGCGGAGAATTGTAGCAAATATCCCCTTTAAATGCTGGCGCTCCCGTCGGGAGCGCTTTATTCTATGGCGTTGCGTTATTTCCCTCGGAATACTGTCTTTCAACACCGTTTATTTTAAGAAAATGGAGCTATTGATGGCGAGTGGTAATCTGATTCAACAATTGCAAGAGCGGGGCCTGATTGCTCAGGTAACGGACGAGAGCGCGTTGGCAGAGCGGCTGGCGCAAGGGCCAATTGCACTGTATTGCGGCTTCGACCCGACCGCTGACAGCTTGCACTTGGGGCATCTGGTGCCGCTGCTGTGCCTGCGCCGCTTCCAACTCGTGGGGCATAAGCCCGTCGCGCTGGTCGGTGGTGCAACCGGCCTGATTGGTGACCCTAGCTTTAAGGCGACAGAACGCAAACTTAATACCAGCGAAACCGTCGGTGAATGGGTTGAGAAGATCCGCAATCAGGTGTCGCCGTTCCTGGATTTCAACAGCGGGGACAACAGCGCTGTCATGGCGAATAACTATGACTGGTTCGGCGGCATGAACGTGCTGACCTTCCTGCGCGATATTGGTAAGCACTTTTCTGTTAACCAGATGATTAACCGTGAAGCGGTAAAACAGCGCTTGAATCGCGATGATGTGGGCATTTCTTTTACTGAGTTTTCTTACAACCTGTTGCAAGGCTATGACTTTACAGCGTTGAACAAGCAGTATGGCGTTGCGTTGCAGATCGGCGGCTCCGACCAATGGGGCAATATTACCTCCGGTATCGATCTGACACGTCGTCTGCATCAGAATACCGTGTTTGGTTTGACCGTTCCGTTGATCACCAAATCAGATGGCACCAAATTTGGTAAAACCGAAGGCGGCGCAGTCTGGTTGGATGCCAAGAAAACCAGCCCATACAAGTTCTACCAGTTCTGGATCAACACTGCTGATGCTGATGTCTACCGCTTCCTGAAGTTCTTTACTTTCCTCAGCATTGAAGAGATTAATGCCCTGGAAGAAGAGGACAAAAACAGCGGAAAAGCCCCGCGTGCGCAATACGTGCTGGCAGAAGAAGTCACGCGTATGGTCCACGGCGAAGAAGGTCTGCAAGCGGCACAGCGCATTACCCAGAGCCTGTTCTCTGGTGTGCTGAATGACCTGACAGAAAACGACTTTGCCCAATTGGCACAGGATGGCATGCCGGTAATTGAGCTCGACCGCGAGGCTGACTTGCAGCAGGCGTTGGTAACGGCGGAACTGGTCCCTTCGCGCGGCCAGGCACGTACTATGATTGCGTCGAACGCAGTGACCATTAACGGCGAAAAACAATCCAACCCTGAGTATCTCTTCGCGGATAGCGATCGTCTGTTTGGTCGTTACTCATTGTTGCGTCGTGGCAAGAAACACTACTGCCTGATTTGTTGGGCAGCATAAGAAAACAGCATGGACAAGGGAGCGAATTCTCCCTTTATTCTTGGTGGTACTCTCAGGCAAGTGACAAGCAAGGTCAGGTTGTAGGTAAATGAAAAACATTCTTTCTATTCAGTCCCATGTGGTTTTTGGACATGCAGGGAACAGCGCCGCAGAGTTTCCGATGCGGCGGATGGGCGCAAACGTTTGGCCGCTCAATACGGTGCAATTCTCCAACCATACCCAATATGGTCAGTGGACCGGCAGTGTGATGGACGCCAGTCACCTGACGGACATCGTGAAGGGCATCGCAAACATTGACAGACTTGCGCGCTGCGATGCGGTGCTGAGCGGCTATATCGGTTCCCCTGAGCAGGGTGCCAGCATTCTGGACATTGTCCGTCAGGTCAAGGCTGCAAATCCGCAGGCGATCTATTTTTGCGATCCGGTGATGGGCACACCGGAGAAAGGTTGTTTTGTTGCACCTGGTGTTTCGGGTTTCCACTGCAACCAGTCGCTGCTGGCTGCTGACGTGATTGCACCTAATTTGCCGGAACTGGAATTGTTGGCTGGACTGACGGTATACAATGTGGATGAAGCCGTTGCAGCGGCGCGTCAGCTCTGTGAACGCGGACCGAAGATTGTATTGGTCAAGCATCTCAGCCGTGCAGCACGCCGTGCCGACAGTTTTGAAATGTTGCTGGTCACGCCTACTGATGCCTGGCATATCAGCCGTCCTCTGGTGGAGTTTGAGCGTCAGCCTGTTGGCGTGGGTGATTTGACCAGCAGTCTGTTACTGGTGAATCTGCTCAAGGGCGTTGCATTAGATAAAGCGCTGGAGCACACCACAGCGGCGGTGTATGAAGTGATGCTGGTGACTAAAGAGATGGATGAATACGAACTGCAATTGGTTGCTGCACAGGATGGCATTGCCAATCCGCGCCATCATTTTCAGGCCGAGCGTCTCGGCTGATCAGGTGTTATGCGGCACCTTGAGGTGCCGCAATGTCGAATTACCCTTTCAATCGTTCAACCTTTAACGCCGTCAATACGTCGGGGCGCTCTGCAATGTGGTCGAGATAAGAAGCCGCCAGTGCCGGATAGCGGAACATATCGAGCTTTAACGACTGCGCCCAACGCATCACGGTAAACAGATAAGCATCAGCGACAGAAAAACGATTACCCACCAGATAGTTTTGTTCACTCAGAACGATGTTGATATAGCGAAAACGCACCTGAAGGTATTCCTGCAGCAATTCCTTATAGGTTTCCGGGGTTCCGGGGCGGAAGATGGGGGTAAACGTTTTGTGCAGTTCGGCTGAAATATAGTTGAGCCACCTCGACGCAGTGATAACGCGCCATGGTGCCTATCGGTGCAATCAGGTTGGATTCAGGCACTTTATCCGCAATATACTGCGCGATGGCGACGCCTTCCATGAGCACTGTACCATCATCCAACTGGAGTACCGGCACCATTCCTTTCGGATTGATTGCCATAAAATCTTTACCGCTGGCCGTTTTTTTCTTTTTAAGGTCAACACTCTCCAACGTGAAATCTTGCCCGGCCTCGCGTAAAACAATATGGGGAAAAAGTGAACAACTTCCTGCTGTATAGTACAACTTCATGAACAGCTCCTTCGTATCATTAGATTAGGACATGGAGAGCGGAAGACCCTTTCCACAAATTAATGCGCTAGGCCGTGGTGTGTTTCAAACGCCCTAACCACCCCCTATCGTGCACGAAATCAATTCAACAAGGTGTGCGATAACTCGCAATTAGATCCTGATATAAAAAATTCATATTCCTGACAATAACTAAACGCTGTTTTTACACTTTTGTACCCACTTTCACCCCAAATGTGTCCGAGACGTCCGATTTATTACGGTGATGGCATTGATAGCCGAATAATGGCTTTGTTATTAAAACGTTATTTTTTGTTTGTGTTATCTTTAAACAAGACCGCATGAAGCAGCGGGATATTTCTTTCCCCGGTGTCATGACGGCGCGATAACACCGATAACCTGTCAAGCCATTTGGAGGCAGCATGTCACAGGCGCTACACAATGCATATCTGGATAGGCTCAATATCCGGCAACAGACTTATCACTACTACAGCCTGTCGCTGGCTGAAAAATCATTAGGCTCGTTAAAAAAATTACCGAAATCTCTGGCCATGCTACTCGAAAACCTGTTGCGCCATCTCGATGGTGAGACGGTGCAGCAGGCGGATCTTGAGGCGGTGTCCGCCTGGTTAGAACACGGCCATTCGGATCGTGAAATTGCATACCGTCCCGCACGGGTGCTGATGCAGGATTTTACCGGCGTACCTGCGGTAGTGGATTTGGCGGCGATGCGCAATGCGGTACACCGTCTGGGCGGCGAGGTAAAGCGGGTCAATCCGCTCTTACCGGTTGATCTGGTGATAGACCACTCAGTGACGGTTGACCATTTTGGTCATTCGCAGGCGCTGGTGGATAACACGCGGCTGGAAATGACGCGTAACCATGAGCGCTACCAGTTTTTGCGCTGGTGGCAAAAGCATTTCGCCACTTTCGCGTAGTGCCGCCCGGTACGGGTATCTGTCATCAGGTCAATCTGGAGTATCTGGCTAACGCTGTGTGGTGTGAAACCGAAGACGGTAAAACTATTGCCTATCCTGATACGCTGGTCGGCACCGATTCTCACACCACCATGATCAACGGACTCGGGGTGCTTGGCTGGGGTGTCGGCGGTATTGAAGCGGAAGCCGCCATGCTCGGCCAGCCAGTATCGATGCTGCTGCCGGATGTAGTGGGCTTCAAGCTCAGCGGAAAACTGGGGGGAGGGGATCACCGCGACTGACCTGGTGCTTACCGTAACGCAAATGCTGCGCAAGCACTGCATTGTTGGGAAGTTTGTTGAGTTTTACGGCGACGGCCTGGACAATCTGGCATTGGCTGACAGAGCGACTATCGCCAATATGGCACCGGAATATGGTGCCACCTGCGGCTTTTTCCCTATCGACGATGTCACTCTGGCTTATTTACGGCTGACCAACCGCAGCGAAGAACAGATAGCGCTGGTAGAAGCTTACTGTAAGGAACAAGGGTTGTGGCGCTATCCGGGGGATGAACCACGTTTTACCAGTCAGTTGGCGCTGGATATGGGAACAGTGGAAACCAGTCTGGCTGGGCCAAAACGCCCTCAGGATCGTGTTGCATTGGCTCAGGTGCCCGATGCATTCAATGCCAGTCGCGAACTGGACGTGAGCAGTGGCAAGGATCGAGCGGAAGCTATTGACGTGACAATCGCGGATGAAACCTTCTCGTTACGTCAGGGGGCGGTAGTGATTGCTGCTATCACCTCGTGTACCAATACTTCCAACCCTAGCGTGTTGATGGCAGCCGGATTGTTGGCAAAAAATGCTGTCGAACGTGGCCTGCGGCATAAACCTTGGGTCAAAACCTCGCTGGCGCCCGGTTCCAAAGTTGTACCCGATTACTTCGCCAAAGCAGGGTTAACGCCTTATCTCGATACGCTGGGCTTTCAACTGGTGGGCTATGGATGTACCACCTGTATTGGCAACTCAGGGCCGTTGCCGGAAGCGATTGAACAGGCCATTAAAGCCGGAGATTTGACCGTCGGGGCGGTACTCTCAGGTAACCGAAATTTTGAGGGACGCATCCATCCGCTGGTGGTGGCCTATGCGCTGGCGGGTAACATGACGCTAGATTTGACCCGTGACCCACTTGGTGTAGGACACGAGGGTGAACCGGTCTTTTTGAAAGATATCTGGCCATCCGCGAAAGAGGTTGCTGATGCGGTGCAGCACGTCAGCGTTGAGATGTTCCATAAAGAGTATGCTGAGGTTTTTGAAGGTACCCCTGAGTGGCAGGCGATAGCCGTGGGGGATAATCCGACCTATGTGTGGCCGCAGGATTCAACCTACATTCGTGAGACTCCTTTTTTCACCACCATGGGGAAAGAGCCTGACCCGATACAGGATATTCAAGGGGCACGTATTCTTGCGTTGTTGGGGGATTCGGTAACCACCGACGACATCTCTCCCGCGGGTAGCATCAAAAAAGAGAGTCCGGCGGGTCGTTATCTGCTCGATCACGGGGTGAACCTGGAGGATTTTAACTCCTACGGTTCTCGGCGGGGTAATCATGAGGTGATGATGCGTGGCACCTTTGCAATGTGCAGATCCGTAATGAGATGGTACCGGGAACAGAAGGGGGGCTACACCCGGCATATTCCCTCGCAAAACGTCATGGCGATTTACGATACCGCAATGAGTTAACCTACTACCAGCACGGTGGCATCTTGCATTATGTGATTCGCAACATGCTGTAAGGACCAGCTGGCAAGGCTGATACTGAGCGGAGACACGAAAAATATCGGGGCCTGCTGGCCCCGATAGCAACATGGTCTATCTGTTGGTATAGCGCGTTGCTATACACAAAGATTAACGTGGGGGGAGATCCAGCATATGCCCCATTTTGGCGGCTTTTGTGGCCAGATAGCGCTCATTTTTAGGATTGCGACCCACGACCAACGGCACACGTTCAACGATGTTGATGCCCGTGTCGTTGAGGATTTTCACCTTTTGCGGGTTGTTGGTCAGTAAACGCACCTCGTTCACACCCAACAGTTTGAACATATCCGCACATAGGGTAAAGTCGCGCTCATCCGCCGTAAACCCAAGCTGATGATTCGCTTCCACGGTATCTGCACCCAGGTCTTGCAACGCATAGGCGCGAATTTTGTTCAGCAAGCCAATGTTACGCCCTTCCTGTCGGTGATAGAGCAGCACACCACGGCCTTCTTCCGCAATATGGCCCAATGCCGCTTCCAGTTGGAAACCGCAATCGCAGCGTAAGCTGAACAGTGCATCACCGGTTAAACATTCGGAATGGACACGAGCTAAAACTGGTGCTGGACCGGAGATATCACCGAAAACCAGCGCGAGGTGATCGTGTCCTGTGGCTAACTCTTCAAATCCTACCATGAGGAAATCGCCCCAGGGGGTGGGTAATTTTGCTTCGGCCACCCGTTTAAGCTGCATTTTACATCTCCAACACAAAAAGATTGCGCATATCCTACTGCCGGATAACGCAATTAACCAGTAAAAACACCACCATTGAGCAAAACCTAGCATAAGTCGAAGATGGCATTCAGTGGTTTCCTGATGGTTTTGTACCGCGAAGCGCTGACTGAGACGTGTACACCAGTACAGATACTGACATAACGATGGACTAGTTTACGTTCCATTGACAAAGTGGTGGGGATTTCATGATAAGTTTATGAAAAATTTGTGAATTATACCAACATCGTCAGCGGCGCGTATCTGTATTTGTTGAGGAAAAGTGGAAACAGGGGAAGCTATGTACGACATTGCCAAACGTACCGCACTCGGTGCAGGAATTCTGTTGTTATTGCCGATTGTCGTATGGCTGAGTGGTTGGCAATGGCATCCCGAAATACAGGGGGTTTGGCTGCGCGGGTTGTTTTGGGTAACAGAAACGGTGACGCGTCCCTGGGGGATATTGACCAGCGCTCTGTTGGCTATCTGGTTTCTGTGGTGCTTGCGCTTTCGTTTTAAACCAGCCTTGGGCGTGCTGGCGATCATGGCACTTACCGTGCTTATTGGTCAGGGCATGAAGTCATTCATCAAAGAGCGGCTCCAAGAGTCTCGCCCCTTTGTGGTCTGGCTGGAAAAAGAGTATCAGGTTGATGAGCGCTATTTTTATTCTCTGCCCCGTCCCGAACGCGCACGTCTGGTTGCTGAGCAGTTGAACGCGCAACAACAAATTCCTGAATGGCTGCGCGCCCATTGGCAATTTGAAACGGGATTTGCCTTCCCGTCAGGGCATACCTTGTTTGCTGCAACCGGGGCGCTGTTGGCGGTAGGGCTACTGTGGGCGCGTCGGCACTATAAAACCGTCGTCGTGTTGATGGTGTGGGCATCAGGAGTGATGGGTAGCCGTCTGGTGTTAGGCATGCACTGGCCGCAGGATTTGATCGCCGCGACCCTGATAAGCTGGGTGTTGGTGGTGTTGGCCTGTACGCTGGCGCAGCGCTGGTGCGGCCCATTGACGCTGTTACCTCAGGAAACGCAAGGTGATGGTGATGACAAAGCTGATGAGCACAAAGGACCACTCCCATGATGCGTTTTTCAATATCACGGTAAATCAGAGGTCGCGCATACGCTGCGGTTGTCCAAACGGCGTTTGAAGATAGGCGTGCGGGTAATGCCACATCAGGTGATTGCCCATGATGGAACAACATCACAAGAAGCGCTGGAAAGTTTGCACCTGAGGCTAAAAGTAACTCTTGCATCTCAGCACGAGATTGTTAAAGGCAAAACGCTTCAATTACAATACGATCCAATAGAAATTCTCACGCTGGAAAAGTGGGGTGGAAGAATACAGGATGGTGAGTGCGATTGAGGGTGTCGTCTCCCGCATTGACGGCTAGTATATTTTCATTATCCCTTTCAATGCGCCGTATAAAATCCAGTGCGCAGCGCTGGCCTGTGCGGAAGCACCGATAAGCACGGGACCTCTTAAGGGGCACTCCTCTTTTGCGAATGCGACCAAAGTGCATTTGGCCGGCGTGCTAAAACTCGTTCAACAGCGGTTGGCGTTTTGGAGCAATGCCAGTGGTCATTTTATGCCCCCTGCTGAAACCCGCCATGCGCTGTTGCCATACCTTAAATTGCTGCTGCCTGAATCTCATTTCATCGATCACCGCTTTTTGCTGTCTGACTCTGCAAAATAATCGTGCGCAGTTACTTTCGCCTGATGCCACGTCAGTTAGCTGCTTCCTTTATCGGGCTATAATGGATAATTTTATGGGGTTTAGCGCCAACATTTGGCATAATCATTAGGTTAAGGCGATATCACAGGAACGAGAACGTGAAATACTTGCTGATCTTCTTATTGGTACTGGCGATATTTATCATTTCGATTACGTTGGGGACGCATAACGAGCAGGTTGTCACCTTCAACTATCTGCTGGCGCAGGGAGAATATCGCGTTTCCATGCTACTCGCGACGCTGTTTGCGGTGGGGTTTGTTCTGGGGTGGGTGATTTGCGGTTTATTTTACCTGCGATTGCGCATCATGCTGGGCCGTGCGCAGCGTAAAATCAAACGCCTGGAGCAGCAACAATCCGTGACAGAGAGCGAGACCACCCCCTCTGTGCCCTCTGTTTCCCACTAAGGATCCGCTCCTATGTTAGAACTGCTGTTTCTGTTGTTGCCGGTGGCCGCCGCATACGGGTGGTACATGGGTCGCAGAAGCGCGCAGCAGGACAAGGATCAGGAAGCCAACCGCTTGTCACGCGAGTATGTCACTGGCGTAAACTTTTTTCTTTATAATCAGCATGATAAGGCGGTTGAGCTGTTCCTTGACATGATTAAGGACGAGAGTAATACCTTCGAAGCACACCTGACGCTCGGTAACCTGTTTCGCTCTCGCGGCGAGGTCGATCGCGCCATTCGCATTCATCAGGCACTGACGGAAAGCGCCTCGCTGTCGTTTGAACAGCGACTATTGGTGGTGCAGCAACTGGGTCGTGACTATATGGCTGCGGGGCTGTATGACCGTGCGGAAGAGATATTTACTCAATTGGTGGATGAAGAAGATTTTCGCCGCAGCGCGCTGCAACAACTGTTGCAGATCTACCAAGCGACGAGCGAATGGCAAAAGGCTATCGATATCGCGGAAAAACTGGTCAAGCTTGGTCAACCGCAGTTGAATACTGAAATTGCCCATTTCTATTGTGAGTTGGCGCTGCGAGCAATGAGCAGCGACGATCTGGATAAGGCTCTGACGTTGCTCAAAAAAGGGGCGGCGATGGATAAAGCGTGCGCGCGGGCGTCGATTATGATGGGGCGCATTCATATTGCTCGGGAGCGTTATGCACCAGCGGTGGAGGTGCTCCAGCAGGTGCTTGAGCAAGATAAAGCTTTTGTCAGTGAAACGTTGCCGATGCTGGAAACCTGTTACCAGCACTTGCCTGCCTCGGATGCGTGGGAAGATTTTCTCAAACGCTGTGTTGAAGAGAATACCGGCGCCAGCGCCGATCTGATGCTGGCGGATATCCTTGAGCGCAAAGAAGGGGCTGAGGTGGCGCAAGTTTATATCAACCGCCAGTTACAGCGTCACCCGACGATGCGCGTATTTCATCGGCTGATGGACTTCCACTTGAGCGAGGCAGAAGATGGTCGGGCGAAAGAGAGCCTGCTGGTGTTGCGCGATATGGTGGGAGAACAGATACGCACTAAACCGCGCTACAGTTGCCAGAAGTGTGGGTTCACCTCGCAATCCCTTTACTGGCACTGCCCGTCATGCCGTTCCTGGGCCAGCATTAAACCGATCCGTGGTCTGGATGGACAATAATCTGATGCATATTTTTATGGCATGCTATTTAGTTACAACATATATATTTTTGATTACAGACCCGACAGAGACTCCGCGTTAAATACAGCAATGTCCAACAGGCTGCTGGGCTTTCGCGGGTGAGGAGGGTAAAATGCGGCGGGAAAATTTTCATACGCTGACCAATCTCGCAACACGGATTCCATCGCAGAGCAAAACAGAGGGCCACATGAGCGAACACATTACCCAACCGCATGCCGTTACTTTGCCAATCGTTGTCGCGTTGGATTACTCTGACCAGAACCTCGCACTGGCATTTGTCGATCGCATTAACCCTCAGGATTGTCGCCTGAAAGTGGGCAAAGAGATGTTTACCCTGTTTGGTCCGCAATTTGTCAACGCATTGCACCAGCGCGGTTTTGATGTTTTTCTGGATCTCAAGTTTCATGATATTCCCAACACGGCCGCGCATGCGGTAGCCGCCGCCGCAGAATTAGGGGTTTGGATGGTCAACGTCCATGCCAGCGGTGGTCGACGTATGATGGAGGCCGCGAAAGCCGCACTCGAGCCTTTCGGTGCCGATGCGCCGCTGCTGATTGCCGTTACCGTATTGACCAGCATGGAAGCCGACGATCTGTTGGCTTTAGGCATCACGGCGACTCCGGCACAGCAGGCCGAACGCCTTGCGGTGCTTACGCGTGATTGTGGGTTGGATGGCGTGGTCTGTTCTGCGCAGGAAGCACAACGCCTGAAACAAGTGTGTGGCACGGCGTTTAAGCTGGTAACACCGGGGATTCGCCCGGCGGGCAGCGCGTCTGGCGATCAGCGTCGCATCATGACGCCGCAACAAGCTCAGGCGGCCGGCGTTGATTATATGGTGATTGGGCGTCCGATCACCCAATCTGCCGATCCGGCGCAAACGCTGGCGGAAATTCGACATTCCTTGCGGGCAGGGGGCACGCATGAGTGAGGGTAACAGCCGGTTACGCCGGACGGATCAAGGAGGAGGCGGCTCCCGTACAGCGTCCGAAAGGCGACAGTGTGGTGCGCATTCAGCGGCAAACCAGTGGGCGTAAAGGAAAAGGCGTGTGCATTATCACTGGCCTCGATCTGGATGATGCCGGGCTCGCCGCAGAGCTGAAAAAAAATGCGGCTGCGGTGGTGCTGTGAAAGAGGGCACTATTGAGATTCAGGGCGATAAACGGGACCAGTTAAAACAGCTGCTGGAAGCGAAGGGATTAAAAGTTAAGCTGGCTGGCGGTTAACGCGTGAGATAAGACAGCAGGGAAACCCCTGCTATCTCGAAATATTAATCGACCTGGTACCCGATAATACCGCCGATTGCTGCGCCGCCCAGCGTGCCGCCTCCGGTTAGAATTGCCCCACCAACTGCGCCTGCACCCAGCGCCAATGGCGGTATTACGATCGCGCTTGGACATGTTGGAACAGCCACTGAGTGCCATTACCAACGCGACGGCGACGGCAGTAACGACGAAACCTTTTGTCATAACCATGCTGATCTCCTGATGTTTTCGCCCGCCATGGCAGGAAAATATCGCATTACACGATATTTGCACTATTTAATCTGACCTTATCGGTCATCTCTCTGTCTCTCAGTATAATCTTCGGGAGTGCTCTCGACAGGTGGAAAAATCCTAATTGCTCAGCATGGGTTATGTCCGCCGTTACCTTCGCGGTCGCGTAAATGACAATGCTGTCATAAATGACGATGCGTAGCAGAACACTGCTGGGTCTTTAGCAAGTTAGCCCATAGGTGCCATCCCCCGCCTCCCCGACAATATCCTATCGGATGAAAGGGGGCGAATGATGTTAGAAGAACTCAAACAGCAGGTGCTGGAGGCGAATTCGGCGCTGCCAACGCACCACCTGGTGACCTTTACCTGGGGAAATGTCAGTGCAATCGATCGTCAACAGGGTCTGATGGTGATTAAACCCCCCGGTGTGGCTTATCCGGTGATGACCGCTGAGGATATGGTGGTGGTTGAGCTGGAAACGGGACGTGTGGTTGAAGGTAACAAGAAGCCATCATCGGATTCAGATACACATCGCGTACTGTATCTCGCATTTGAACAGGTAGGTGGCATCGTTCACACTCACTCACGCCATGCCACGATTTGGGCGCAGGCGGGCAAAGACTTACCAGCCTGGGGAACCACCCATTCCGATTACTTTTATGGCGCAATTCCTTGTACCCGCCTGATGACGGAAGCGGAGATCAATGGCCGCTATGAGTGGGAAACGGGGAATGTGATTGTAGAAACCTTTCATGAGCGCCAGCTTTCTCCATTGGATATCCCTGCCGTGCTGGTCAATGCGCACGGGCCTTTTGCCTGGGGAAAAGACGCAGATACCGCCGTGCACAACGCGGTTGTGCTGGAAGAGATCGCCTACATGGGCATCTTTACCTGCCAGTTGACGCCGGATGTCGGTCCCATGCAGCAGGAACTGCTGGATAAGCACTACCTGCGCAAGCATGGCAAGAACGCCTATTACGGCCAATAGCGCTAAATCAACCCGCCGCGCGGATAACTGACGCGGTGGGCTGCAATGCGGTCCCATACCGGCCTGATGCGTAATAATGCGTCTTCAATTTGATGTGCGGGCAGGGTAAAAGGGACGCGCAGAAAGCGTTCAAAAGCCCCTTCGATACCAAAGCGCGGCCCTGCACCGAGGATGATCACTTGTCCTCTGTCATCAAAGGCGGCCAGCGGTGGTGGTGGCTCGTCGTACCACAGTTCCGACATCGTTTCGTCAACGACCATCGGTGTACGGGTGCGGATAGGCAGGAATACGCGATGCGGGATGCTGCCAGTTGCCTAGCAGCCGCTGTAATGAGGCAGAGCCGATTCGTCGTGCAGCCATCCTGGACTCCTGAAGGATTGAAAAAGCCACTTTCGATAAACTGGACCTTAAAATAAAGTCCATTTTGCGTCAAGGTAGCATAACTTCCTTGATGACGTCACCCTGTTGGTGACGAAGGACTTGTGGTGGGGTGGAGTACATTATGGCGTATCGGCTTGGGTTACTGTATGTGGGGTTAGTGCTGTACGGTGTGGCAATCGCCATGATGATTCGTGGCAATTTAGGGGTGGACCCGTGGGATGTGTTTCACCTTGGTTTGGCACAACATTTGCCCCTGAGCGTTGGCACCATCATTATCCTGATGGGGGCATTAGTTCTGCTGCTGTGGATACCTCTGCGCCAGCGACCGGGGCTTGGGACGATAAGCAACGTTATCGTGATTGGGTTGGCAACCAACGTTGGCTTGGATTTGCTGCCGGAAATAGAGCATCTGGGCGCACGCACGGCTCTGCTGATCGACGGTGTCGTCACCAACGGATTGGCAACAGGGATGTATATCGGTGCCGGTTTTGGCCCCGGCCCGCGCGATGGATTGATGACCGATGCACAAATCAGCGCCATGATAGCCACAAAGGATTCCATCAGCATCGCACCATAACCAATCATGCGAATGTGACTTTCGCGCTCAACCAGTTTCGGTGTGGTTCCGCTGGATACCAAAGCATGGAAACCGGAGATGGCACCACAAGCAATGGTGATAAACAGGAAGGGGAACAGGCTGCTGGAGAATACCGGGCCGCTGCCGTCAATAAAGCGCGATACCGACGGCATTTTCAGTTCCGGCATGGCAAACACAATACCCACTGCCAAACCGACGATCACACCGATTTTCAGAAAGGTGGAGAGATGATCACGCGGGGCCAGCAGCAGCCACACCGGCAGCACCGAAGCAATAAAACCGTAGATAACCAGTGCCCAGGTTAGCGTCGTGCCTTGCAGGGTAAAGAAAGGCCCCCAGTAAGGGTGGACGGAAATGTCACCGCCGTACACGATAGCCATCATCATCAGCACAAAACCAATGATTGACACTTCTGCAATCTTTCCGGGGTGCAAGAATCGCATGTAGACGCCCATGAACAACGCAATAGGAATGGTTGCTGCGATGGTAAAGACGCCCCAGGGGCTGTGTGCCAATGCCTTGACCACCACCAGCGCCAACGCGGAGCGGAGGGGATGATGATCATCACACCGGCAAAGGTGCCTAGCTCTTGCTTTGCCATTTCCCCCAGCGAACGGCCATCACGGTGCGTCGAGATAAACAGTACCAGAAAATCCTGTACCGAACCGGCGAACATCACCCCGACCAGAATCCAGATGGTGCCCGGCAGGAACCCCATCTGCGCGGCCAGAATCGGACCAACTAACGGACCAGCGCCTGCGATAGCGGCAAAATGGTGACCAAACAGCACCCACTTGTTGGTGAGGACATAGTCCAACCCGTCATTGTGGCGTTACGCGGCGATCATCCAGTTCAAACACTTTTTTGGCAATAAACAGACTGTAAAAGCGATAGGCAATGCTATAGCAGGATACGGCAGCAATGACCAACCACACGGCATTAACGTGTTCTCCACGGCTCAGGGTCAGCATAGCGAAGGCGATGGCCGACCAACAGCCAGATCACTATGCTCTTGACATTATTCATGACAACGGCTCCTTCGTTACCCAACTAAAGGGGGTGAGAGTTTTGCTGGCTTTCATGGGGTGACGCCATGGCAAATGGCGTCACCCTTAAAAACATAGTGTATTTCAGCGTGATGCGCGGCAGGTACTGATGAGAAAATGTGAGCAAAACTGAATTTTTGTAAATTAAATTCAGTTTTGACGAATGCAGAGGGAGAAAAGCGGAACGTCAGCGGGGAAAACAACGTCGCCAGCCGGGAGGCTGGCGACAAAGGCATGTTATGCGGCGGGTTTGGCAATAATGCTGCGAGTTTCCATGCGAACCTCGGTTAACACCACGTCCAGCGTATCGCTTTGACGGTATACCACTTCACCTTTAACAGTAACCGTGCTCGTTTCCTGACTGCCCACGAGTTCATCGCGCACGGCGTGAATAAAGGAGGCCGGAATAAAGGCAACCGCGCCGTTATCAAACAAACGCACGCGCAGACCACCACGCGTCACATCGATGATCTCAGCATGGAAGCGCGTGTCGGTCCCGGCTTTTGGTTTGAGGAAACGCGCATACAACCAGTCGCCGACGTCACGTTCTGCCATTCGGTTCAAACGACGGCGCTCCGCCATTTGCTGCGCGATGTCATCCTGTGGTTTCTCGGCGGCTTGTTGGCAAATAACCGCTTTCAACAGGCGATGGTTGATCATGTCACCGAACTTACGGATGGGCGATGTCCAGGTGGCATACGCCTCCAATCCTAAACCGAAATGTGGCCCGGGCGTGGTCGAGACTTCAGCAAAGGTTTGGAAACGGCGAATGCGACTGTCCAAAAATGACGTAGGTTGGGCATCCAACTCACGGCGCAGTTTGCAGAAACCGTCCAGCGTCAGCAGAGCGGCGGCATCAGCTTCAATGCCGTTGTTACTCAGCACGTTGACCGCCTGTTCCACTTGTGCTGGCTCGAAACCGTTATGCACGTTGTAAATGCCGAAGCCCAGCTTCTCTTTAAGAATGCGCGCGGCGCAGATATTGGCGGTAATCATCGTTTCTTCAACAATGCGATTGGCGATGCGGCGTTGTTCTACCACGATATCCAACACATCACCTTTGTCGCCAAACAGGAAACGATAATCGGGACGATCTTTAAACACCAGCGCGTGGGTTGCACGCCAGGCACTGCGGGCCTGACCGATGCGGTGCAGCAAACGGAGCTGCTCAGCAATGGCTTCGCTTTCCGGCTGCCAGTCTCCCTGCTGCTCCAGCCAGTCAGAAACGTTGTCGTAGACCAGCTTCGCTTTGGATTCTACCCAAGCGGCGAAAAACTGCACATCATCGCCCAACGTACCGTCGGCAGCGACCGTGACGCGGCATACCAATGCCGGACGACGCTCCTGTGCGCGCAGGGAGCAAATGTCATCGGAAAGCACACGCGGCAACATTGGGATATTAAAGCCGGGCAGGTAGTTGGTAAACGCACGTTGACGCGCTACGTTATCCAGAGTGCTGTCTGCTTCCACATAGGCGGTCGGATCGGCAATCGCGATCGCGAGTTCCAACGTGCCGTCGCCGTTATCTTTAGCATACAGCGCATCGTCCATGTCTTCGGTGCTGGCACTGTCGATAGTGACAAACGTCAGGTCGGTCAAATCTTCGCGCGTCAGGCTGCCGTCCTTGAGCGTGAGTTCACTGTCCATTTCTGGTGCGGTACGCTCAAGGTTGTGACGTGACAACGTCACCCACCACGGCACCAACGGATCGTCACCGGTTGTAATATACTGCGTTAATTCTGCATGAAAGCTGCGATCGCCCTTGAGAGGATGGCGACGCATTTCCGCTACGGCCCAATCGCCATCCTGAAACGAATGATTCACCTCACGCCCGGTTCGGCAGGGGATCGCCTCTTTCAACAAGGGGTGGTCTAGCAGGATGGCAAAGCGATCGTCTTTTTTCTGCACGCGGCCAACGAAGCGTGTTAAAAAAGGTTCAATCAGTGATTCTGGCTCTGCGATTTCGCGGTCTTTATCGGTATACAAGGTCGCCACAATGCGATCGCCATGCATCACTTTCTTCATGTGCGGCGGCGGAATAAAGTAGCTTTTTTGTGCGTCGACTTCCAAAAAGCCGAACCCTTTATCTGTGCCTTTCACCACGCCTTCTGCACGAGGAGTTTGAGAGTGAAGTTGCTGTTTTAGCTGGGCAAGCAGCGGATTATCTTGAAACATAATGAGTAAAAGAGATGTCCAGATGCGGTTATTGACGGCGCTAATGAATGGCAGATAGTTTTACGCGAAACCCGCGCTGGCGGCAAGAGTGATGTATATCAAAGCGGGCAATCTTTCGCGTTTTGGGAATAACCGCCAATAGGTAGCGTAACGGTATCATTTAGCTGGCGTCCCGGTTTGTTCCGAGACGCCAGTGAGCTACGCGATACGCCGTGGCGCTTGCGTATCGAGTGGGCTGCGAGTAATGGCCACGGGGACTGATTTCGACGTCGGTGTGTGGGTTTCATCGCCAAAGCTTGAGAGCGGCACCAGCGGATTGGTTTCCGGGTAATAGGCGGCGAGATTGCCACGAGGAATATTGTAGCTTACCAGGCGAAACCCGCTCACTTTGCGGGTGATACCATCGTGCCACAGCGTCTCGATATCCACATTGTCTCCTTCGGAAAACCCGAGAGCGGCGATATCCTGCGGATTGATAAACAGCACCTCGCGTTGCCCGTAGACGCCGCGATAGCGGTCATCCAGGCCATAAATGGTGGTGTTGTATTGATCGTGAGAGCGCAGGGTTTGCAGGGTAAACGGTGCCTGCTGTGCGCCGAGTTGCGGGAACAGGGTTTCCGGCAGTCTGGCAGCACTGAAGTTCGCTTTCTGATTCGGGGTATTGAAGCGTAATTCAGCCGCCGCATTGCCCAGATAGAACCCGCCTGGCTGTTGCAACGCGCGTTGAAATCGTTAAAGCCGGGCAGGATGGCGGCGATGTGATCGCGGATAATCGAATAATCGCCAGCGAGCGCGAGCCAATCCACACGCTGGCTACCCAGCGTCGCATCAGCAATGCCGGCGACGATAGCGGTCTCAGAGCGCTGTTGCTCAGAAAGCGGATAGCCCACGCCCTCAGCATGCTAAAGGAGTCTTCCACAGTGACAAACTGAGGGCCGCTGGTTTGGATATCACGCTCGGTGCATCCCAACGTCGGCAGGATCAGCGCGTCTTGTTCACCGGTGATCAGGTGGCTGCGGTTAAGCTTGGTGCTGATGTGCACAGTAAGCTGACAGCGCTGCAACGCCGCTTCGGTGCGAGGAGAGTCGGGCGCCGCCGCTGCAAGGTTGCCGCCTAATGCGATCAATACGCGAACCTCATCGTGTAGCATGGCTTCCAGCGCTTCCACGGTATTATGACCGGGCTCGCGCGGTGGAGTGAAACCAAAGTGCGCCCCGAGGTTGTCGAGAAACGCCTTGCTCGGTTTCTCATAGATCCCCATGGTGCGGTTACCCTGCACATTGCTGTGGCCGCGCACCGGGCACAACCCCGCGCCCGGCTTGCCTAACTGGCCGAACAGCAGTTACAGATTAACTATCTCCCGCACCGTGGCAACGGAGTGTTTGTGCTGTGTTACCCCCATGGCCCAGGTGCAAATCACGCGCGGTGAGCGCTGATAGATATCTGCCACGGCACGTAATTGCGCTTCGCTTAAACCGGATTGCTGTTCGATCTCTGTCCATGTGGTGGCATCCACCACCGCCAGGTACGCCTCAACATTGGCGGTGTGGCTAGCGATAAACTCGCTGTTGAACAGGCCCGATTGCTCTTGTGCCAGGCGCTGGCGATGCGTCTCCAGTAAGGCTTTGACCATACCGCGTACCGCCGCCATATCCCCCCCTAGGTGCGGTTGCAGGTAAGTTTCGCTAATGGTGCCCGACAAGGGCGTGAGGAGTTCCAGCGGGTTTTGCGGGTTGGAAAAACGCTCCAGGCCGTGCTCACGCAGCGTATTGAATGACACGATGTGCGCACCGCGATCGGCGGCGTGGCGCAAGCTGTGGAGCATTCGGGGATGATTGGTGCCGGGATTTTGCCCAAACACGAAAATCGCATCGGCGTGTTCAAAATCGTCAAGGCGAATGGTGCCTTTGCCCACCCCGATGCTTTGCTTCAAGCAGGTACCGCTGGCTTCGTGACACATATTGGAGCAGTCGGGAAAATTATTGGTCCCAAACAGGCGGCCAAAAAGCTGATACAGGTAAGAGGCTTCGTTGCTGGCGCGTCCTGACGTGTATAGCTCTAGCTGATTGGGATTTTCCAGCGCATGGAGATGCCGAGCGATGAGTGCAAAGACATCCTGCCAGTCAATCGGTACATAGCGATCGCTGGCGCGGTCATAGCGCATTGGATGGGTTAACCGCCCTTGATACTCGAGAAAATAGTCGCTCTGCTGACGCAGACGACTCACGCTGTGGGCGGCAAAGAAAGCCGGATCGATGGCTTTACGCGTGGCTTCCCAACTCACTGCCTTGGCCCCGTTTTCGCAAAAACTGAATGTGCTGCTGTTATCGTCGCCCCAGGCGCAACCGGGACAGTCAAATCCTTTCGATTTATTGACGCGGAGCAAGTTTCGGATATTTTTCAGCGCTTGTTTGCTGTCGAGCACAAAACGGGTTGTGGCTTCTAAAGAGCCCCAACCGCCTGCTGCACTCTGGTAGGGCTTGATGGCGGGTTTAAATTTCATAATGGCGTCCGCAGGTGTTGAATGTTTATTCTATGTAAATTTTATATTAAATATTTGCGATGTGCGGCCAGTCTAGGTGTGATGGCGATCGACGTCTAATCGACTGTGGCTATGGAGCGATTGCAAAAGTCTATTGCTTTGTATCTCTTTGGTATATTTCACATTTTATAAATACTTGCATGCATATGACTTGCAGCGCGCGGATAAATTGGTTTCACTGTCAATTCAGTGAGGGAAGAACGCCCCGAGAGGCTACGGCAGACAGGAAATGATATTATCGACGTTAAACAGCTGATATACCTGTGTAATCTTGAAAAATAACGTCATTTTTGGGCGCGCGGCGGCGGAGGCCAGCTTTGTCAGTCAGCCGACGCTCTCGATGCGACTTAAAAACCTGGAACGTGAACTCGATCTGGCGCTGATCAACCGTGGCAATAACTTCGAAGGATTTACTGCTGAGGGGGAGCGCGTGCTGGCCTGGCCGCGATCAATGATATTTATCCTCAGCTCGACTATCAGGTCTCGTTGTTCAGCGCCGCTCAACTTCTGGAAGCGCTGAATGCCCATACGGTCGATATCGGTCTCGGTTTTTTTGAGCTTGCCACGCTCAAAGAGCTGGCTTTTCAGGCTGCCCCTTTGCCACGTAGCGATGTCTCGCTGGTTTACCACCCGCAAGCATTCCCTCAGGTCGTGGGGGACACGCCGCTGGCATTGACGGACTTGGTCGATGTGCCGCTGTGTCTGGCGGAACCCAGCCGCTATTTCCGGCGTTATATCGATGGTCACTTTCGTGAATCGGGCGTAACACCCTGGGTAAAAGTGGAAAGTGCCTCGGTGATGCAGTTGCTGCAAAGCGTATTTATGGGGTTGGGATGCGCTATCGTGCCGCAGGGGAGCCTGCTGCCAGAAATGACGCCAGCGCTTCTCTTTCGTCCCATCGCATTGCCACCGATGCAGCGCTAGGCCGCGTTGGTGGTGGCTCCGCTTGGCAGGGTCACCGCACTGGCGCAAAATTTCTTTGTTTGCGCCCAGACGTGGCTGGCGGAAAACGCTGACTGATCGAGGCGAAAAAAAACCACCGGATGTCGGTGGTTTTTGCTCTGCAGGTTGGAGATTAATCCAGTTCCAGCTCGTTCATGGCGGCAATGTTGAAGCCACCGTCCACGTGCAGCACTTCACCGGAGATACCGGCTGCCAGATTGGAGCACAGGAATGCAGCGGTGTTGCCCACATCTTCAATGGTCACTACACGGCGGATAGGTGTAACGGCTTCGCAGTGAGAGAGCATTTTCTTGAAGTTTTTGATACCCGACGCAGCCAGCGTGCGGATGGGGCCCGCGGAAATGGCGTTAACACGCACGCCCTGAGCGCCCATGGCGTTAGCCATGTAACGAACATTGGCTTCCAGAGAGGCTTTGGCCAGACCCATCACGTTGTAGTTCGGGATCGCGCGCTCGGCACCCAGATAGGAAAGTGTTACCAGCGCAGAGTTCGGATTCAGCATAGCGCGGCAGGCTTTCGCCATGGCAACGAAGCTGTACGAACTGATATCGTGAGCAACGCGGAATCCGTCGCGGGTTACGGCGTTAACGTAGTCGCCATCCAGCTGATCGCCAGGGGCGAAAGCGATGGAGTGGACAAAACCGTCAAAGGTCGGCCATACGTTAGCCAGTTCGGCAAACAGGGCTTCAATGCTGGCATCTTCGGCAACATCACACGGCAGTACGATGCTGGAACCCAGTTCTTTAGCGAAGTCTTCAACACGCGATTTCAGCTTGTCGTTCTGGTACGTAAACGCCAGTTCAGCGCCTTCACGTTGCATCTCCTGTGCGATACCGAATGCAATTGAGCGGTTACTGGCAACACCCGTTACCAAAATGCGCTTACCGGTTAGAAAACCCATAGCAGTAATCCTTGTGATTATAGTTGCTGCGAACGCCCGCACAGAATGCGTCAATCGTGACGTTCGGAGTGAGTAAACCGGGCGATTCTAGCATGGCTGCCCCCAGTGGGGTACTTCGAGCAGTATCGCCCGCATGTTTTCCGCGATATCGCGTTGGCAAATCCGGCTAAAACTGCACGCCGTCACGGCGCCAGGCATCGGCACTGAGCGCTTCGCCAAAGTGACTGGCAATCAGGCGTTTGGTTAAATCGTGCAGCGGCGCTGCCAGCACGTCGGCGGTGCTGCCGCGCTCTACCACCTCACCTTCATGCATCACCAATATCTGATCGCTGATGTGTTTCATCATGCCCAAATGTTGGGTGACATAAATATAGGAGATCCCCTGTTCCTCCTGAAGTTCCAGCATCAAATTGATGATTTGCGAGAGCATCGACATATCCAATGACGCCAGCGCTTCATCTGCCACGATCACCTTAGGTTGCAGAATCAGAGCGCGAGCCAGCCCTACACGCTGTTTTTGGCCGGGGGCCAGCGCCTGGGGATAGTAGTAGGCGTGATCGGGACGCAGGCCCACTTGCTGTAGCGTCTGGTTGATCATCTTTTCCCGCTCATGCCCATTGAGTACAGTATTCAATCGCAGCGGCATATCGAGCAACTGGCCGATGCGTTGGCGTGGGTTAAGTGCATTGCCCGCATCCTGAAAAATCATGCGGATCTGCTGGCAACGGTAGCAATAATCACCGTAGTTTAAGGGATGCCCGCCAATCAACAGTTCGCCCGATGTCGGCGGTATCACACCCGCCAGCATTTTCGCCAACGTTGATTTGCCCGAGCCATTCTCACCGATGATTGCCAGCGTCTGCCGTTCGCGCAGCGTGAAACTCACGGATTTCACCGCTTCGACATGCTGGCGGTGAAACAACCCGGTACGGTAGCGGAACGTTTTGGTCAGGTTGCGCGCTTCGAGCAGGATGTCATCCATCATTGCTCCTCCGTATTGAGCGGGAAATGGCAGGCAAACCAATGGTTTTTAGTCGAAACCAGCAGCGGTGTCTGCATACATTTTTTCTGCGAATAGGGACAGCGTGGACCTAAACGGCATCCAACCGGCAGATATTCAAGAGAAGGAATAGCACCCGGTAGCGTGTTCAGCCGGCTCTTATGCGGTAATGAACGCCCGAAATCCGGCATGGCGCGGATCAACGCTTGCGTGTAAGGATGATGCGGTGCGGTAATCAAATCGTCGCTCGGTGCGCTTTCCACTGTTTGTCCACAGTAGAGCACGTTGATGCGATCGGCCCATTTGCTCATGGTTTGCAGGTCATGGCTGATCAACAAAATGGTGGTGTTGTTGTTCTGATTCAGCCGTGATAGCAGCCGGAAGATCTGTGCCTGCGTGGTAGATTCCATGGCATTCGTGGGTTCATCGGCGATCAACAGCCGCGGTTGGTTCGCCAATGCGATAGCAATCATGACCTTCTGGCACTCACCCTCCGTCAATTCGTAAGGGTAACTGCCCATAATATCTTTGTGATCTTTGATACCCACCCGGTGCAACAACTCAATAGCGCGGCGTTTTCGCCACTGGAAACGTTGCCACCAGCGGCCTTTGTTGTACGTCCAGCCTGGAATAGCCAGCATCAATTGTTTGCCAATGCGCTCTGACGGATCGAGACAGGATTGCGGCTCCTGAAAAATCATGGAAACGTTGTGGCCCACCAACTTACGTCGGGCGCGGGGCGAGAGTTGCAGCAGATCGATATCGTCAAAGCGAAAACGATCGGCAGTAACGCGCCAGTTATCCTTGGTCACACCGCAGATGGCTTTGGCTATCAAACTTTTACCCGAGCCCGATTCGCCGACCAGACCGCGAATCTCCCCTTCAGTCAGGGTAATGCTGACGCGATCGACGGCTTTGACCGGGCCGTCAGACGTGAGGAATTCAATGGTCAGATTACGAATATCAAGTAGTGCCATGGTTCGTCTCCGCCATTAATCCATTTGTGACAGCAGGGAACGGCGGATGCCATCGCCTAACAGATTCACAATCAGTACGCTGAGGGTAATGGCTGCACCCGGCAACATCACCGTCCAGGGGGCGGTATAAACCAGCTCCAGAGAATTCCCCAACATCGCGCCCCATTCGGGCGTCGGCATTTGTGCCCCCAGATCAAGAAAGCCCAGTGCGGAGATATCCAGAATGGCAATGGAGAGCGCGCGGGTAAACTCGGACACCAGCACGGGGCCGATGTTGGGCAGCACCACGTACCAAATGATATAGCGGGTTGATGCGCCGTCTAACCGGGCGGCGATCACATATTCCTTATCCATTTCATCGTGTACGGCGGTGTAGAGGGTACGCACCATGCGTGGTAACAGCGCCAGCCACACGGCCAGCATGGCATGCACCAAATCCGGGCCGATAAAGGCGATAACGACAATAGCCAGCAGCAAGGAGGGTATTGACAGTAAGGTATCGAGAACATGGTTCAGAAATGCGGAGCGTAGGCCGTGGGTCACCCCGGCCAGCGTACCCAGTACGATGCCGCAAAAGGCGGCCGCGTAGGTGACGATTAGCGCGGAGCCGACGGTGGTCGCGGTGCCGGTTAACAATCGGCTCAACAGATCGCGCCCCAAATCGTCAGTGCCCAAAAAGAAAGAGACTTCACCGTAGTGTGACCATGATGGGGGTAACAGCTGATAGCCCAAAAATTGCTGATCGACGGCATAAGGGGCGATGGCTGAGCCGAACAGGCACAGAAACAGCAGTATCAAAAAGTCGTACAGCCCAATCATCGCCAGCGTATCGCGATGGAAAAATTGCCAGATGTCACGCACGCGGCTGGGCAGGCGTTTTTCACTGTAAACGTTATCGAAAGGCATATTTTTCCGCTTGGGCTTTCTTCAAGACGACTTGCTTTGATGTGTTTAAAGCAATCATATCATTACCTTAGGTTTAAAAAGTGCTTCAAAATGCTGTGTGGTAGTTTGGTGAGTATGTCTCTCATTTATGCCTTTTATGTACACATTGCTTTCGGATACCAAACTCAGAACATCACTCAGAAAACGTCGAAATGACGTGGAGGTTCTCTCTGATTCACACGGGCTTGATGTCAAGCTTTCCGTCTCCGGTGGTGTTACTTTCTTTTACTGCTACCGCTGGGAGAATAAACCTGCACAGCTAAGCATAGGTGATTATCCTTCTATATCGTTGTCGCAAGCAAGGGAGCGCCATCAGCAATTTCATCCGTGGATTTGCGAAGGAGACGAGCCACGGCGCTTAAACACGAGGGGATTGTTGGGTTCATGAACTGTCTGTGATTATATAAGCTTGAAGAGCGAGGTGTCGTACAACGTTTTGATGCACCACTGGACGCGATTTCATCCAGCACGGGTATCAAAAGACTCTCTTTAGTGAGGTTTTTATACTTGTCGTATTTCCATCCGACGTAAGGAAATTGCCATTCACCGTAACAATACTAAGGACAAACATGAAAAATGCAAAGAATTGCAGCCTGTTGGTCATCCTTCTGTCCATGATGACCAGTTCTACTTCATTGGTCGCGGCTGAGCCGGGAGCAATTAGCGAACAGGATATTTCAGAGGCGCATGTCATTGCGGTAAACAGTAACACGGTGAACGGCTTTGTCAGTATTGCCAGAGGCCGTAATTGTGTGGCGGAAAATGCCAATGGGATGTCGGCCTTGCTGACCTGTCCCGGCGCTCCTGGGGTGGAGCCCGTCCGCCTGGATTTTAAATTTATTGAACTCAGTAAAGACAGATGTCTTGCCGACGAGGGTAATAAACCCTCTCTGAAGCCCTGTGATATTACAGACCCGAGCCAGCGATGGGATGCGCTAGCAGGGGGACCTACATACGTTAAGAATCTCAAAACAAAAGGTGTTTGGCGGCAGCGGACATTGATAATCTGCTAAAGCTTGAAAACTGCTCGGGGGTGCCGGCCCAAACCTGGGATCTGCCACATTAAAGTCATTGCTTTTTTGGCTCGTGGCGGCGTGTCTTTATCTTTCCTGCTCTTAAATGAGCAATCGGTTTCTGTCAGCTATATTTTTCTGCCTCTTATATAAAAATTTTCTGTGGTTGACGTTTAAAGGATAACTCCCCGTGGTTTATTACGGGGAGAACGAGGCTTCAGATTAAGGGAAATCGCTCAGATATCTTTATATGATGCTTCGGAATAGATAAATTTTGGCCCTTGGTAATTTGGGTCTTTGTTAATGTTACGTAATTTCAGGAAAGTAGATTCTGACAGTGGGTTACCAATCACACTAATTTCTGTATTCTTGGTTATGCTAAAAACATGTTCGGGAAGTGTTTGTAGCTGATTATAGCTTAAGTCACACCAATGAATAGAATTTGGCAGACTGTCAGGAAAATTTGCTAATTTGTTATTGTTTAATTTCAGATGGTCAAGGGAATCGGGTAGATTACCAATATCCCCCTCCATCTGATTATCGCTGATATCAAGCATGGTAATGGATTCGGGCAAGTGTTCGGGGAATTTCTTCAAGAAATTTTTGCTGAGATAAAGTTTGCACAAGTTGGTTGGTAAATTTTCTGGCAGTGACTCCAGTTTATTATTATAAAGTGATAGCAATAAAAGATTGGTGGGAAGCGTCTCTGGTAATGATGTTAAATTATTGTTGAGTGCATGTAGTCGCTGAAGATTTTCTGGAAGCTGCAAGAGTAAGACACTAAGCTGGTTTTTGCACAGATTGAGCTCCGTAACCTGTTCAGGGAGAATATTGGGTAACGAACTGAGATTCAGGTTTGATAAGTCAAGATAATAGGCATTCCTTGCCAAACAATCTTGCATTTTTGCTACCGCAATGTCCCTTTGCTCGTTTCCGCCTTGAGGAACCGCATTTTCCCATGCTGACCAGATAGCATAATACTGGTTGTTATCTAGTGGTGCCGTCGCAGCTTGAGAAGCACTATCTGAATGTGCACGACACACTTTAGGCGTCGAGTCTGCCTGCAACACTGAATGCGAGTGATTACTGCAATTGATGGGCAACATGATTTTTTCTCTTCAGGTGAACTCACGTCACTATCTTCACCTATGAAGGAAAAAAACTAATATCAAATAAAAGGCGTTATCGTTGTAGTCTGCTGATACTGAAAGGAAAGAAGATAAAATATAAAGTGATCTAGAGTGCGGGAATTTGTCATTCGCATATTAAGTGAAAATAGATGCCGACAGCGGTAATGCGTTGTACCCATATTATGTGACTAAAAGGTATTGCGCCGATGGTCGTTGCTGCTCTTTGCTGATGGCGACTTCGATTCTTAGATCGAAGTCGCCATCAGTGTATTTAGTTTATTGATTTATAATCATTTTATTTTATAGGGTCATTTACCGAAGGGAATACCATTCCTTATGTTTCAGTGAATTCGCCATTGCGCCCCAGATGTCGGACAGCACATTGACGGCAATGACCATTGCGCCTACCACCATGACACCGGCTGAGATAGCGGTGTAGTCCTGTTGACGAATGGCATCCACCAGCCAGCGCCCCAAACCAGGCCAACTGAACACCACTTCAGTAATGATAGCCAGCGTCAACATAGTGGAAAACTGAAGCCCCAGCTGCGGTGCGATAGGAGGAAGCGCATTGCGTAACACATGGCGGTGGATGATGGTCAGACGTGACAGACCGCGCGTGGCTGCTGCTTTAACGTAATTCTTACTGAACACATCGGTGGTGCTGATGCGCATCAAGCGAATGACCTCCATGGTGGGGCCGACCGCGAGAACAATAATGGGCAAAATCAGATGGCGTGCGGCGCTTATCAGCATTTCATCCCGGTAGGGGGAGTCTGACAGCCAGGCGTCAATCAGCGCAAAGCCGGTTACAGGTTCAACCTGGTAGAGCAGATCGAAACGCCCGGAAACCGGCAACCAGCCGAGTTGAAGGGAGAACAGCAGCGTCAGCAGCAGTGCCAGCCAAAATACCGGAAGAGAGAAGCCCACCAAGGCGATGGCGCTGATGATGATATCGGGGGTTTTATGGCGCATCACCCCTGCTGTGACGCCGAGGGGAATGCCGATCAGCAAAGAGAGCGTGAAGGCCAGCACGCACAACTCGATGGTGGCTGGAAGCACGTCTTTCAGCTGCCCACTGATCGACTCGCCGTTAATGGATGAAATACCCAGATCCCCACGCATCAGGCTGCGCATAAAAAAGCCATAGGCGTCTAACAGCGTAGCGCCTCCCAACGGGGCGTTGGGAGTGTAATAACAGAGGCTAAATCCAACCAGCGTTAGCAGCAGCAGGGTTATCAACAACAGCAACAGACGGCGCAGGGTAAAAATGATCATTGCGGCTCTCCTTCTTTACCCACCAGCGGCGGCCCTTCAGGCGCAGGTGTTTCACCAAATTCGCGATACACCCCGGCGAAAGAGGCATTGCCGAATGGGCTTAATATCAGCCCTTTCATATCATAGCGGTAAGCCAGCATCCGCAGGGAAGAGGCCAGCGGCAGTACCGGTAACTGTTGTGCCAATATCTGCTGGGCCTGATGATAGTATTCAATACGTTTTGCCAACTGTTGTGAAGTGAGCGCGCTTTGTAACACACTGTCAAACGTAGGATCGCACCAATGCGTGTAATTGGTTTGTGAGCGAATCGCGGCACAGCTGAGCAGTGGGCGGAAAAAACTGTCGGGGTCGTTACTGTCGGTGGTCCAGCCGGAGAGTGTCAGGTCATGGCTCATTTCCATCAGGCGCGCTTCCTGAAAACGTCCTTCGACGGGAACGATCGTCACTTTAACGCCCACTTGCGCCAAATCGGCCTGAATCAGCTCAGCGGTCTTTAACGGACTGGGGTTGTAGGATTGCGATGCCACAGGCACCCACAATTTCAGATTAAGGTCTGTTGCCCCCAGGTCTGACAGCAAGCGACGTGCTTCCTCCGGATTATATTCGGTGATGCGCGATTCGTTGTCATAGGCCCATGAAGCGCGGGGTAGCAGGGACGCCGCAGTTTCAGCCGTACCGTAATAAATGGACTGCATCAAACGATCGTTATTGATTGCAAGCGCGATGGCCCGGCGAATGCGCATGTCATCCAGCGGCGGCTTGCGCACGTTGAATGCCAGATAGGCGATATTCATGCCGGGACGCAGCGAGAGCCGTAGACGTGGATCATTGCGCAAAATGGGTAACTGATTGGCGGCAGGGTACACCAGTACGTCACACTCTCCGGTCAGCAATTTGGAAAGACGCCCGGTGCCGCCTGCGCCCAAATCCACCACCACCTGCTGCATACGCGGTTTTCCACGCCAGTAGCGATCATTGCGCATCAGACGCAGGAATTGCCCGCTGCGATACTCTTCCAGGCGATAAGGCCCAGTACCGACCGGTTCTCGGTTTAACCGTTCTTTCTGGTCCTGTTTGATCAACTGCTGGGCGTACTCGGCGGAAAGCACTGGCGCGTAGTGGGTCGCCAAATGCCACAAAAAAGAGGCATCCGGGCTGTTGAGACGAATTTCCAGAGAATAGTTGCTGAGCTTGCGGATGCTTTGCACCACATCGACAAATTGCAAACTGGCAAAATAGGGATATTCGCCGCCGTTTACATCATGATACGGATGGGACTTATCCAGCATACGTTGCAGGCTGAATACCACATCATCGGCATTTAACATGCGGGTGGGCGTAAACCAGTCGGTCGTTTGAAACGGCACATCATGACGCAGATAGAAACGGTAGGTGGCGCCGTTATCCAGGACTTCCCAGCGCTGCGCCAGTTCGGGCATTAATCGATAGGTGTAGGGATCCACATCCAGCAGTCGATCGTAGAGCTGTGCCGCCAGCGTATCGATGATCACGCCGCTGCGCGCCATTTGCGGGTTGAAGGTATTCACTACGCCGTTGACGCAGTACACGAAACCGCTGTGGCGGATATCTTCCCGTTGCGCATTATTGGGGACTGCCGCGAAAGCAGACCCTATCAGGCAGGCGGAAAACAGCGCGCCTATTTTTATCAGGCAGGAGGTGTATCCAGACATTCGATGCGCTTTAGTTGGCTGAAAATCAGAGTTGTCATTATAAGAGTGTACCGCACT
This sequence comes from Symbiopectobacterium sp., assembly GCF_047692315.1. Classification (GTDB taxonomy): domain Bacteria; phylum Pseudomonadota; class Gammaproteobacteria; order Enterobacterales; family Enterobacteriaceae; genus Symbiopectobacterium. The sequence goes on from NZ_JBLLJS010000023.1 coordinate 316,169, forward strand.
CTGCTAAAGCTCCCCAATCCGTAGATGCTTACCTGCTGTATTTTCCGCCAAATTCGAAGAAATGCATCTCTGAATGCCAAATCAGGCGTCCTTGCTGTTGCGAGAAAGAGCATTACCTTACAAAATGATAACCAATGTTACTTTTCCCCTAAGGAATGAGCGCTCGCTGCCGTTATACAAAAGGATACCTCTGAATATGCCATAAAAACGCAAAAATACAGGGAGAAAAGCGTGTGAGTGTAATTTCATCCTATCAGACTGACTGCCTTACCATCAACGGCGACATATGATACTACGCCTAAGACTTATGAACCTGCCGCTGCCTTGGTGGGGCGGGAAAAAGCCCTGGAAGCGTTAGCCTCGGTAGATTTGACCATTTCGCCTGAAGCATTGGCCCGCCTCAAGGAAGATTTTGCCAATGCGACGCCGCCGAGTCCTGAAGAGCAGGAAGCGGCTAAAAAACAGATGTTGGAGATGAGGAATACTTATCTTGATGAATTAGAGCGCAGGGCACCCGGTGTGACGCATCCGCTGTACAGCACAATAGGCTCTGACGTTTCATTGACGGATTTTCGTAATTTTTTTGCTCTGGCGCCGAACGCTACCCGTGAATCGACTCGAGCATTAGCAGATGCACTTTATGATGCAGTTACCATCCCACTTGAGAGTTCGACCGACAGCACTCAGGCAGCGGGTATTGCACTGATGCGTGAGAAGCTTGATTTCATCAACAGTCACTACATCCCTGAAGAGCATCAGGCGCAGGTTCGCGCCGATATTGATAACTATATGGAACGCCAGCTTACGGCTCGGGATAACAGCATCAAACGTACGCTGAATATAAAATTGACGCTCGCCAGATCGTTGAAAGATGCCCCTCGCATTGAAGAGGCGCTGGCGAATGTTGAGTCGTATAAACAAGGTAACTACCGCGCGCAGGTGGAAACCGAGCAGGTTATGGCGATAAGTGCAAGTACTGAAGATCCGAATGTTGTGGTGGATAAACTGACCCAGTGGTATTCGCAACTCACCTTCAGTGACACGCAGCAGGACAAACAGTTTGATGCGCTGATATCAAGCTGGCAGCAGTTTGTCGAAAAGTATCAGAAATAGAGAAGAACCCTACCGTTATTACGGAAATGAGAAAATTATCAACAAAGTACTTTACAACTGATACTGATAACTATTATCATTTATTTCGCATTCCAGACGGCTTCTCGTAAGCGCGGAAGGGGAGCACGACATTGCTCACATTGCTTCCAGTATTATTTTAGCCAGCGTTTGCTGGCTTTTTTTTGCCTGCGGTTTAAGCCTCGCCGCTGGTGATATCGTGTTTTTTTAACAGTCCCCGCAACTGATGGTAGGTTAACCCCCAGTAGCGTTGCCGCTTTACGCTGGTTAAAACACGCTTGAGACAATGCCTGCTCGATAAGCGCTTTTTCTTGTGTCTGTTGCCACTCACGCAACGCCAACGGCAGATGCGGTAGTGCAGAGTCCTCGGTCGTTGCGGAGACTGACATTTCAACCGTTCGTTGAAACGGATTAATAATGATGGCATCCAGTGGTTCGGCTGTCGCACCGTGCCGATAGACCGAGCGTTCAACCACGTTTTTCAGCTTACGCACGTTGCCTGGCCAGGCATAATTTAACAGCGTGTCACGCGCACACGGAGAAAACCCAGTGAACAGTGGTAACTGCAATTCCCGGCACATCTGGATCGCGAAGTGTTCTGCCAGCAACATGATGTCTTGCTGGCGCTGGCGCAACGGCGGAAGTTGCACCACATCGAAAGCCAGCCTGTCCAGCAGATCGGCGCGAAACTTGCCGGCGGCAGCGAGTGCGGGAAGATCTTCATTAGGTCGCACACACTAGACGTACATCTACCTGGAGCGGTTGACTTCCTCCCGCACGCTCCAAAACGCCATATTCGATCACGAGCAGCAGTTTTTCCTGCGCCAGCATCGGTGCCGTTGCCAGTTCATCGAGAAACAGTGTGCCACCGTCAGCGCGTTCAAAACGTCCCAAGATGGCGGCGCTGCGCGCCGGTAAAGGCCCTGGCTTCATGACCAAACAGCTCGGAATCGAGCAGATTTTCATTGAGTGCTGCGCAGTTAAGGGAGATAAACGGGCCTTGCCAACGTGGTGAAAGATAGTGCAAGCGGCTGGCAATCAACTCCTTACCGGTACCGCGTTCGCCTAACACCAGTACCGGCTTGGTCAACTGCGCCAATTGTGACACCTGCTCGAGCATTTCGACGAAACTGTTGGCTTCACCCAGCAAATTCTCTTGGCCTTTATCTATCCATTATCCATCGCTCTTTGTTGCGGTTAATTTCGCTAACTGTTGGTGTATTTTGCTAATTTAGCTGATGAGTGCGTTTTGTCAAAAAAAATAATATTAAGTAATTACAGATAGATATAATATTGGCAAAGTTGGCATGTATCTTGTAATAGCAATAATGAACGATAAGGTTCGTTGCGTTGACCAGGACGAAGCAACACTACCAACCAGTGCATGTGCGCTGTGATATGACCAAGAGGACACTAAAATGGGTATTTTTTCTCGTTTTGCCGATATCGTGAATGCGAACATCAATTCGTTACTGGACAAAGCGGAAGACCCACAGAAACTGGTGCGCTTGATGATCCAGGAAATGGAGGACACACTGGTAGAAGTGCGTTCCACGTCGGCGCGTGCGCTGGCGGAGAAAAAGCAGATAGCGCGCCGCGTTGAGCAGGCTGAGGCGCAACAAGCGCAATGGCAGGAAAAAGCCGAACTGGCGTTACGCAAAGATAAAGACGATCTGGCGAGGGCGGCGCTGACACTTTATCCCGGCGAAGTGCCCGCGCTTTTGCCCGGAGCGGCTTTCTGGCAGCAGCAGGGTTTCCATTTTGGAGCCTTTCGACCGCAAGCGATGAACGTAGATACACCACTGCCGCATATTCGCCTGGACAGTGTCATGGAGTTTTTATTGGGGGACAAATTGCGATGAGTGAACCGCTAAAGCCGCGTATCACTTTTGATGATGACGCACCCTCAGCAACGCCACCCACATTACGCAGCACGGTTGCGTTTGATGATGAAGCATCGCGCCACTTTTCTCCGACGGTGCAGGAAGAGGCTCTGAGCAGTGAGGGCGAGGCGGAGGCGGCATTACGGCCGCGCCGCAGCCTGTGGCGCAAGCTGGTGATTGCTGGGATCGCTTTATTCGGCGCCAGCGCGATTGCGCAGGGTATCCAATCTGTTCATACGGCCTGGCTGGAGCAACAGTGGATCACACTGGGGGGATTAGCAGCGGGTGGCATGATTGTGGTGGCTGATGCGGGCTCCCTGATTGCGGAATGGCGACGCTTGTACCGTTTGCGTGCCCGCGCGCAAGAGCGCGATAAAGCCCGTGAGCTGCATGGCAGCCATGGCGTCGGGCAGGGGCGCGATTTTTGTGAAAAATTGGCTCAGCAGGCGGGATTGGATGACGGACATCCCGTCCTCCAGCGCTGGCGGGCCTCGCTGCATGAAACTCACAATGACAAAGAGGTGCTGGCACTCTATGCCAGTCTGGTACAACCGGTGCTGGATAACCGAGTGCGTCGGGAGATCAGCCGATCGGCTGCCGAATCGACGCTGATGATTGCGGTGAGCCCGCTGGCTTTGGTGGATATGGCCTTTATCGCCTGGCGTAATTTGCGTCTCATCGATCGGATTGCCGCGCTTTACGGCATTGAACTGGGCTATTTTAGTCGCATTCGCTTGTTCAAGTTGGTGCTGTTGAATATCGCTTTCGCCGTTGCGTCAGAAATGGTGCGTGAAATCGGTATGGACTGGATGTCGCAGGATCTCGCTGTGCGGCTCTCAGCCCGTGCAGCACAGGGGATTGGTGCCGGTTTGCTGACCGCGCGGCTCGGCATTAAAGCCATGGAACTCTGCTGGCCCTTGCCCTGGCTGGACGATAAACCGAAGCTCGGGGATTTCAGGCGTGAGTTAGTCGGACAGATCAAGACGCTAGTACAAAAAAATCCCCGCCGACGCAGCAGTAAACCGCCTTTTGGCCTGAAATGCCACCCACTGGAAAAAAAGATGTTGCCACCTGTCAACTTTTGCTGACAGGTGTCTTCATCCGTGGGGTGGGACGCGGTATGATGCCCGTGGTATCCATTCTCCTGGAAGAAGGTAGCTGTTAATGCGTCTGGAAGTCTTTTGTGAAGATCGAATTGGCCTAACGCGCGAGCTGTTGGATTTGCTGGCCTCGCGAGCTATTGATTTGCGGGGCATTGAAATTGACCCCGCCGGACGGATTTACCTGAATTTTGCCACGCTGGGATTTGATGATTTTCGTGTGCTGATGGCGGAGATTCGGCGTATCGAAAGTGTGCGCGATGTGCACACTGTGGCGTTCATGCCTTCAGAGCGAGAGCACCGCGCGATGAACGCTGTCCTGGAGTCGATGCCAGAGCCGGTTTTCTCGCTCGATCTAAAAGGTAATATTGAACTGTTCAATCCGGCGATGTTGGCCTTGTTTGAGCAAACGGCTGACAGCATCGGTGATGTCACCATCGGCCAGTTGATACCTAATTACAACTTCACTCGTTGGCTGGAACGCGATGAACGCAAGCTGGAGGCGGAGCGCGTGGTGATCCGCGGGCAAGATTTCTTGTTGGAAATCACGCCGATGCATCTGGAGAGTGAGGCGGGTGAAAGCGTTATCGCCGGCGCGCTGGTAATGCTGAAATCGGCCGTGCACATGGGGCGTCAGCTACAAGACCTGGTGGTCAACGATGAAAATGAATTTAACCACATCGTCGCGATCAGTCCCAAAATGCGTCAGGTGGTTGAACAAGGCAAAAAGTTGGCGATGCTGGATGCACCGTTGCTGATTGTCGGTGATACCGGCACCGGTAAAGATATGCTGGCCCATGCCTGTCATCTGCGGAGTTCACGTGGCAAAAAGCCTTTCCTGGCGCTCAATTGTGCTTCCCTCCCTGACGATGTGATGGAAAGCGAACTGTATGGCCATGCGCCGGGGGCTTACCCGAATGCGCTGGAAGGCAAAAAAGGCTTCTTTGAGCAGGCTAACGGCGGCTTAGTGCTGCTGGATCAGGTGGGCGAAATGTCGCCGCAAATGCAAACCAAATTGCTGCGCTTCCTTAATGACGGCACATTCCGCCGCGTAGGGGAAGAGTACGAGGTGCATGTGGATGTGCGGGTGATTTGCGCGACGCAGAAAAACCTGCTGGATCTGGTGCAGCGCGGAGAGTTTCGTGAAGATCTCTATTACCGCCTTAACGTGTTGATGCTCACTCTGCCGCCGCTGCGCGAACGTCCGGCAGATATCATGGCGCTCACCGAGTTATTCGTGGCGCGTTTTGCTGGTGAGCAGGGTATAGCCAGACCGCGCATCGCGCCTGAACTTTATCATCTGCTTCCGCAGTATGGCTGGCCGGGCAATGTGCGTCAGTTGAAAAACACCATCTATCGTGCGTTAACGCAGTTGGAAGGGCGCGAACTGCGCATGCAGGATATCGATCTTCCCTCGTTTACTCTCGACGCCGTGCAGAACGATGATTTGCTCGGAGGTTCGCTGGATGACATCAGTAAGCGTTTTGAACGCTCGGTGCTCACGCGTCTTTATCAGGCTTACCCGAGCACGCGCAAACTGGCAAAACGTCTGGGTGTCTCTCATACCGCCATTGCCAATAAATTGCGTGAATATGGCCTGAGTCAGCAAAAGTCCGCAGATGATGCGGATGAATAACCCAGTAAAAACGGCTGCCGAGGCAGCCGTTTTTACTTATCCGCAGAGGCTTATTTCAGAACAGCCAGCGCAGCATCATAATCGGGCTCGGTGGTGATTTCATTCACCAGCTCGCTGTGCAGCACATTGTCTTGTTCGTCCAGAACCACCACGGCGCGGCAGTCAGGCCCTGCAGCGGACCAGCAGCAATGGCAACGCCGTAGTTGTCTTTGAATTCAGCACCGCGCAGCAAAGAGAGCACCACAACGTTGTTCAGACCTTCAGCACCGAGCAAGTGGCGTGTCGCACCACGGCGGGCCGCGTTAGAGCCCAGTAAAAAGGTTGTGGCACTGGGACGGTGGGAGCCTATGATGATGAGGTCAGCATCAATCGAATTGGCAAGCTTCAGGATCTGCTCCTTGGGCGTGCCGGTCATGGTGTGTGGCACAACCCTGTCGTCTGGCAGGTTAAAACGTTTGATGACCTCGGTAAACGCCGCGCTGGTGTTGCGTTTCATCTCCTCTATATCGGGCAGCCCGGCAGGATAGGTAACACCCAGAGTGGTGTAATAAGGGAATGAAGGGATCACTGTGAGAAAGTGCAGTAGGTGTCATGCAGCTTCGCCAACGCTTCTACGTGCGCAACAACGCGTTGCGTTAATTCGTTTTCAGATATATCGATGGGAACGAGCACGGTCTTATACATATCACCTCCTGTTCATCATCTGATGTGGAAACAAGAGCTCATTTACACTGTAGCGGGTTTTGGCAAACAGGTAGTGATGAGTGTCAAAAATGTGCTATTCGAATAGATGAGGGAAAGCTCAGCGTTGGAATCGATTTTGTTACTGATTGAATTTGCGAAAAATCTAATTATCACTAGGCTTTAGCTGTTATAAAACCGTTATGTTGTCACCGTTATCGTGCTGGCATAACGGAATGGCCGTAGGAGAGAAAAACGTGAAGCCGTTTAAAGGAAAAGTCTTGCAGGATTCAGAGGCGGTTCATGCCTGTCAGTTGGACGGTAAGGGGGGAATTAAACCTATCTCGGCTGACGGGATAGTGGATAGTACAACCCCTTGCTGGCTGCACCTTGATTACAGCTTGCCCGGCAGTGCACGCTGGCTGAATACCACACCACTGTTGCCGGATGGCATTCGCAATTTGCTTGCTGGAGACAGTGCCCGTCCGCGCGTAACCCGCCTGGGAGAGGGGACACTCATCACCCTGCGCAGTATCAATCTGAATGCCGATTCGCGCCCCGATCAACTGGTGGCCGTGCGGGTGTTTATCACAGATACGCTGATTATATCAACGCGTCGCCGTAAAATTGCTGCCATCAATGATGTGCTAACAGATTTGCGGGAAGGTAATGGCCCAACCGACAGCGGTAGCTGGCAGGTTTTCGTAGCGGAAGCGCTGACGGATCAAACCAGCGAGTTTATCGATGATCTGCATGAAAAAATCATCGATCTTGAAGACGATCTGCTTGAGCAGAAAATTCCCGCGCGCGGTGCGTTGGCTTTGATTCGTAAGCAACTGATTGTGTTACGGCGCTACATGACACCCCAGCGCGATGTCTTTTCCCGACTTTCTGGCGAACGACTGGCCTGGATAGGGGATGACGATCGCCGGCGGATGCAGGAAATTGCTGAGCGTCTTGGGCGCGGATTGGACGACCTGGATGCCAGCATCACACGCACCACGGTGCTGGCCGATGAAATTACGTCACAGATGACGGAGGCGCTGAACCGCCGCACCTACACCATTTCGGTATTGGCCATGATTTTTTTGCCCACGACGTTTTTAACCGGACTGTTTGGCGTCAATTTGGGCGGGATCCCAGGCGGCATTTCATCCACGGGTTTTATCAGCTTCTGCTTTATGTTGCTCGCCTTGGTGGGGGGGGGGGGTTGCCCTGTGGTTAAAACGCAGTAAATGGCTATGATATTTTTGAACGCCTTACTGCGTTCACTATCACATAATGTTGTGAGTCTTCAAAAAAAATTGAATATATTGAGAAATATCAACATTTCACCCGTGCAGGTGCGGCACTATCACTCTCGCAGGTGAATGCAACGTCAAGTGATGGGCGTTGCGCTCCATATTGTCTTACTTCCTTTTTTGAATTACTGCATAGCACAATTGATTCACACCATGCCGACGTTTATGTCGGCATTTTTTTGCCTGAGCTTCAGGCGGGCACCGCAGTGCCCTTGAATTACTTGATTTCGATAACGTTGAGGCGCTCTGGTTCGGTAATGGTATCGTCTTCTTGCTGCCAGCCTACGGGTTGCAGCGGCAACGTTTCGCGATCAAAAGCCAAATCCCCACCGTCAATCACCTCACTACCATGGTGTATTCCCTTGAAATCAAAAAGCTGATGATCTGCCAGATGAGAAGGAACAACGTTTTGCATAGCGCTGAACATGGTCTCAATGAGCCCGGGGTAACGTTTATCCCAATCGCGCAGCATGTCTTCGATGACCTGACGTTGCAGGTTAGGCTGCGAGCCGCATAAATTGCAAGGGATAATGGGGAAGGCACGCGCCTCGGCAAAGCGTTCGATATCTTTTTTAGGCAGTAAGCCAGTGGGCGAATCACCACGTGTTTACCATCGTCGCTCATCAGCTTCGGTGGCATCCCTTTTAGCTTGCCGCCGTAAAACATGTTCAGAAACAACGTTTGCAGAATATCATCGCGGTGGTGACCTAGCGCGATTTTGGTTGCTCCCAACTCGGTGGCGGTGCGATAGAGAATGCCGCGCCGCAGGCGCGAACACAGAGAACGGGTGGTTTTCCCCTCAGGGATTTTTTCCTTAACAATGCCGTAGGTATTCTCTTCGACAATCTTGTATTCGATCCCCAGACCATCGAGGTACTGTGGCAAGATATGCTCCGGGAACCCCGGTTGTTTCTGATCGAGGTTTACCGCCACCAGCGAAAAATTCACGGGCGCGCTCTGTTGCAGATTACGCAGTATCTCCAACAGCGTGTAACTGTCTTTACCACCGGAGAGACAGACCATAATCCGATCACCCTCTTCAATCATATTGAAATCGGCGATCGCTTCACCCACGTTGCGACGTAAACGTTTTTGCAATTTATTGAGGTTGTACTGCTGTTTTTGGTTAACTTAATGATTTTATTGTATTTAAATTCATTGCCATACCCTAATGGGCACCACAAGGGCAAATTGATTCACAGGGAAAGCTGTTTATTCAGCATTCCGACCTGATCCGCATTCAGGCCTTCTATCCGTTTGCCGTAGAGTTTATACACCATTTGTATGTTTTCATGCCCCGTTTGGTTAGCGATAAACGAGGGGCTCGTTCCTGCAGAAAGCAACCAGTATGCATAAGTATGGCGCGTATGGTACGGATTACGACGACAAATGCCAGATCGTTTTACTGTCGAGTTCCATAATTGTTCCGTTGATGGAAGAGAGTAACCCATTTTTGTGTAGGAGTATGGGGACAGTAACGTAACGCCCTGCTTGTCGGTAAGCTGGAATAGGGAGTGATGGGACTAGATATGATCGCGCCTGGTCGAACGGAGATCATGATGATAAACCCCGTTCGAATGGCTATGTGACAACAAGCATTAATGGTGGCGACGTAGATAGCCTAAATAACGGCAAGATATTAAAAAATATCTTGAGGTATTATTCTGTTTCATGGTCGTTTAATGTTATCAAACACCCAGTTCTGATTTTATAATGATAACATTTTTGAATGTAAGTATCCGGGTTCTCTTCTAAAGGATAGGGTATGCATAGAACGTTATTTTGTATACAACTATCTTGTTGTGCATTTTTCACATCCTGCCTGGTTTTAAGCGCTTTGGTGTTTATATTTTTTTGGGGCTAGACCACTCGCGTAACGGATTTATTAAAATCCTCTGGTCTTTCGCAAGGTTTTTCTTCTGAGTAAAGAAAGCAACTTCGATAATAATTATTTTCAGCATAATTTCTAAAATGGCAATCTTTATAACGTGTTTCTGAACTGTCACACACTTTTGTTTGTTTAAAAAAGTCTCCCCTTGCTGACTTCCTTTTGGGTTGTTCAATTTTAGGCGAAGGTAGTGTTGTCTCAGGTGTAAGCAGCATACTTTCGGTTGTCGAGGGTGTCATATGCGCTAATGGTGTTGAAAACGTACTGAAAGGCGAAAGATCGTTTATTGGACAAGCATCACCTGAAATTACACTGTTTTGTTGTCGTGACCACAACCAAATCCCACCAGTTAGACTGGTTCCGGCAAGCAACCCTAACCCAAATATCGTTTTCCATCCACACGAGGATGTCGCTGCAAATGCATGATTACTGCCGCGCTGAGTTTGTTGCATTAACTTATTGCTTTCTAGCATCAATGATTTTCCTTCCTCCATGACAGTTAACTCATCCTGCGTGACTTTTTGCTGCGACGTTGATGATGGCCGGAAAAAGAATTCACGTATAGCAGTAAGCGATGAACGCTGCGAATCAGATGAGCCAGAAGGTGATTGTTTGACAGTGTAATTTTCCTGGGTATTAGAGAAAGTAGAGATCTGTTCTAAAGTCTCATTGGATTTAGTGTCTTGCTTAGTGTTGCATATATCTACATTCCCTATCGGGACATTTATTATTGAATTAACCTGCATTGAAACTCCATTTTAATATTAATTAATCATCTGATTATAGATATCTTATGTATATCATCACAGAGAGAAAGTTATAATGTTGAATCACATTGATTACTTTTAATAATCGGGTGTTAACTTAGTTGAAATAGCACTAAAATACTTACAAATAACAATAATGTTTCAATGGAACGGCGTTTTGACTTTCTTTTTCATTTTAATTTTTTTCATGTTGAGCACTTCTGTACATTGACTGCCTGACAAGTTGGTAATGATTTTATTTTAAATAATAACTCGCGTAACCCATCGTGCGATAACGGATAAAACTCTTTGAGGGCTATTGGCTCTGCTAAGGTGTTTCGATATGAGAAAGAGGACAGCAGCACTGCGTATAGCAAACAGTTTCAGTACAATTCTTAAATTTTACCTGTTGTAAACTTAACAGTTAAGGCAATATTATTGAACACATTTATTATCTCAGTAAATAGATGAGTGCTAACAGTATCAACAGTGATAATCTGGATGTCCGTATAATTTTACGCACAGGCCAATATTATTACCAAAAGGATAATGATATAAATGATTGTTTATAGGATTGATGTTAACGTGCGTGATTAATGTGTTGTCGAATTTAATCTCTTTGAAGTCATTCGAGTGTGTGAGTAAAACGGTTTTTTCGTCAGTGTTATTAAACAGGAGACCTTAAATGATAAAAAACTTGTTGACCCTTGATAGAAATACACCTAATGAAACCGATAACAATTTCCAACGCATCTCAGAAAATGATAATCGCATTTATCATGGCATAAAAAACATATGCAACCTCCCTGTGGAAATAAAACAAAAAGTCGCATTTTACCTTGATTCAAAGAGTTATGGAGCTTTCAGGCTAACTTTTAAAATAATGAGTGTGCACTTGCCATGTTTTGAGGATATCAATAATCTTCTGGGGAGAGGATGCTGCGGTGAAATTGAAAGGAATTGCCGAAAGATGATCATTTGTAATACGGTAAGAAAAAAATTTGAGAAAGGTGTCGTAAAATAATTAATGCAAAGTTTAAAAAACTCACATGTTTTTCAATGTGAAAATGCAAGAAATATAACTACATTCCCTACAAAATTTTTTCTGGATAAAAAATTAACGGATTCTGATTGGGAAAATGTTTCTTTGAGTTCACCGCGTGAAAAAATAAATCACATCTTCAATTCATGGGAAGTTTATGCAAGTTCCCTCGGTTACAGACGTAAATCCCACCCAGTGCTGCATTGGAGTATAGCTTTAAATATTCGCAATGCTGAGGTAGATGATAAGATGCTAAATAATATCTTTATGTCATTTAATTGTGCCTATGATGAGAATATCACTATGGATAGATTTCTGGTTGCATTCATTGCTGTCAAGGCCAGGGATTTTTGGTGTGAAATGCCGCCTGAAAAATTAAAAAAGGAAGATATCGTTAAATGCGTTTCTCAGTATTCTGAACTATTTTCAGTAGGTGAAGTGGTTAAAAATATAATTAAAGAAGTTTGATTGTAGTGAAATTCTCACACCAGTCAATTAAAGGGTTAAATGGGGGGTAAGTATTCTGGCAAACCTGATCTTCTTTTGGAAAACCGTGCCAGACTAAACTGAAGTATTTGGTCTTGCTGCGTTGGGCCAAGATCAAAAATCCGAAAGTCTCAAAAAGAGAGTGGAACCAAAATCAGCGCACTGACTCTCGTGCTTGTCTGTCGTCTGCGCGGGCGTGATGAAACAATATTGCGGGGACACGGTGTAGCATAAATGCTAGGGGATTGTTTGCCGAGAGAAGGCATTAAGGCACAAAAAAAGCTGCCGAGGCAGCTTTTTTCACAAAGAGTTAAAGCTTAGAAAAAACCGCCTTTCGGGGCATTTTCGAATAATTTGATATAGGAATCGAGGATGTCTTTAAAGAAAGCGCGAATTTTCATTTTTGACTCCGTGTGACGTTGGCGATATCTGTTCTTGCCTTGTTGCTGACTATAATATGACTTCCGTCACATAATGCAAGTTTTTTTGTGACGAGTATCGCAAAATAATCACATCAACATTCCGCCCGTGGAGCAGAAAAACAATAGTGCGAGTGGCGTAATGTACCGAGCAATACAGGCGGTATCAACACGGAGACCATAACGTAATGAGAATAAAATGAGTAATGGAGCCAATGAATGAAAGGGTATCAATGGCTATTGGTCGGTATCGGCGCCATGCTGATGACCGCATGCAGCAGTAACCGTAATTCGGTAGTGGAAAGCGGGGCCAATGCGATAAGTCGGGATGAGACCGCGCTATTGCTGAAAAGCAGCTCGCCGGCTGAGGTCAATTGCACGCTAGCCGGAGGCACCATGGCGATGTCGCGGCAATTGAACGGCAGCAATATTGGCACTTGCCAGTTGGTAAACGGTAAACGTTGCGATGAATCATCCTTGCTTAATGGCATGTGTCCGGCGGGGTGAGTCTACATCGCCCGCCGGTTAATGCTATACGCCCAACTGGTTCGGGCAAGGCTCACCTTGCGCAAGCTGCTTGATGTTGCTCAGGGTGGTTTGAGAAATACTGAGCAATGCTTCTTCGGTCAAAAAGGCCTGATGACCCGTAAACAACACATTGTGGCAGGCGGATAAACGGCGGAAAACGTCATCCAAAATCACGTCGTTGGATTTATCCACAAAGAACAGGTCGCGTTCGTTTTCATACACATCCATCCCGAGCGCGCCGATCTTTTGCTGTTTTAAGGCGTCAATCGCGGCTTGTGAATCGATCAAAGCGCCACGGCTGGTATTGACGATCATCACACCATCTTTCATCTGTGAAAATGCATCGGCGTTGAGCAGATGATGATTTTCCGGTGTCAGTGGGCAGTGCGGCGAAATGACATCCGCCTGTGCATACAGCGTGTGCAGGTCAACGTACTGCGCGCCCAGTTCCAACGCTTGAGGATTAGGGTAGGGATCGAAAGCCAACAGTTTCATGCCGAACCCTTTCAGGATGCGCATCGTCGCAATGCCTATTTTCCCAGTGCCAATAATTCCGGTGGTACGTTGATGCATATTGAATCCAATCAGCCCTTCCAGAGAGAAGTTGGCATCACGGGTGCGTTGGTAGGCGCGATGAATACGGCGGTTTAGGCAAAGCATCAGCCCGACAGCGTGTTCGGCAACGGCTTCCGGTGAATAGGCGGGTACACGTACAACGTTGATGCCTAGCTCTTTGGCAGCATCCAAATCCACGTTATTGAACCCGGCGCAGCGCAGTGCGAGCGTTTGTACGCCCAACTGTGCCAGCTCGGTAAGCACCTCGCGGCCGCCGTCATCGTTAACAAAAATACAAACTGCCTGGCTACCTACCGCCGTTTTTGCTGTTTGCGCGCTCAACATAAAATCAAAAAATTCGAGTTCGTAACCAAACTGCTGGTTCGCTTTTTCTAAAAATTTACGGTCGTACTGCTTGGTGCTGTAAATAGCGATTTTCATCACGCGTCTCTCCGCAAAAATACTTCCGCTACGTTAGCAAGAAAATCAGGACGAGACAAACCACCAACGCACGCATCGCGGTGGTTTGTTGAAAAAGAAAGCACAGAAAAATCAGGTTATTATCTGCGAGCGATGCTGAACACGGAAACCGCATCTGCCATGGTGGAGATCTGTTTTTCCAGGCAATCAATGGCGGAGCTGGAGTGGGTGGCCAACAGCGTGTTTTGGCGCGTTAACTCGTCGATATTATTGACCGCATCAGTAATCTGATTGAGTCCGATAGATTGCTCCTGTGTGGCCAGGCTTATTTGCCCCACCAACTGCGTGACCTGCTGTACCTGAGTGAGAATGTTGTCCATGGAATCACTGGTGTGATGCACCAGCTTATCGCTGCGACTGATGTTGTCGATGGTGGTGTCAATGATGCCCGCGATGTCCTTCGGCGGTGGCACTGCGCTGCGCCAGCGTGCGCACTTCCCCAGCAACGACGGCGAAACTTCTTCCTTGATCGCCCGCATGTGCGGCTTCCACGGCAGCGTTCAGCGCCAGAATATTGGTCTGAAATGCAAGGTTGTCCAATACATTGATGATCTCATTAATCGCCTGACTGGACTGCGTCATGGTGTCCATGGTGGTGGCCACCTGCTGAACCGCTTTTCCCTGCGCTGTTAGCATCCATGGCACACTGCGATGCCATATGTGACGCCGTGGCGTTATTTTTGACTGTGGCGGTCAACTGCTCCATGGACGCGGCCGTATTTTGCAGGCTTTGCGCCGTATCTTCACAGCGCTGGCTTAACGTCAGGTTGTCATGCGCGATGGCACCGCAGGCGCTGCGGACTTCTGTCAGTTGTCCGTTTACGTCATCCACAAAGGTGCGAAAATTCATGCCTGACTGGTTTACGGCACGCAGCAACATGCCAATCTCATCGACACGATTCAATTGAAAATGGTTGTCCGCCTGACCCGATGCGGAGTTGATCGCCTGACAGAGGATCTTCTCTAACGGAGCAGCAATGTGCCGCACTAACATTTCACTGGCAACCAACGTGGCGAAAAAGAATGACAGCATGAAGAACGCGAGCGGCGGCGTAATGGGCGTTGCGGCAGATAACGCCGCCAGTGTAAAAAGAAACAACATCAAAAGGTAGCTATGAATACGCCAGCGTAAAGGGATTATTTTACCGATGCTCAGGAATTTGAGCGGCCCGGTAAATATCAACACGCCTTGGTAAAGGCTTCGATATTTAAGTTTTCCCTCGTTCATTTCATGATAAAGCGCGGTAGCCTGTTGAATATCCTGCTGCCCGACTGGCGTGCGAACAGACATGAATCCTGCCAGTTCGCCGTCTTTCATCAGCGGCGTAGAGCTGGCTTTGACCCAATAATAATCCCCGTTTTTACGCCGGTTTTTAACCACCGCCGTCCAGAGTTTTCCCGCCTTCAGTGTGCGCTACATATCGGCGAATGCCAGTGGTGGCATATCGGGATGCCGCACAATATTGTGTGGTTGATGGAGAATTTCCTCGAATGTATAACCGCTGGCATTAATAAAGTCGGTATTGGCGTAGGTAATATGCCCGGTCGGTGTAGTGACCGACATTAATTTGGCTTTTTCATCTAATGAATACTGAATGTCGCTTACAGGAAAGTTCTTTCGCATTTTCCAGTCCTTTTCGTTAATGCCAATACTACAGCGATAAAGGTTCGAATGATAACGACAATGCAAATAGCCCCCTCAGACGTATTAACGACAAAAGCCGAAAATAGTGAGGTGGCTAATTAATTTTTTTGTGATAACGGTAGCGCGTTGCTAATAGCAAAAAACGCCCCTAATTATTATAGGTGACGTCTGGAATTTTGAAGGGGGGAAGGCAAAGATTTTCATGATAGAAAAAGGTCGGACAGTGTTCCGAACCGGCCCTGATGATAAAGGTTAACGCGGTGCATTGAACACGGAAACGGCACAGGCCATATCCGCGATTTGTCGTTCGGGCTGGTCGGTTGCGCTGTGCGACTGGCTGGCTAATACCGTGTTTTGATGAGTCAGTTCATCGATCTTTGTCACGGCGTTGTTGATCTGATTGAGTCCTTGCGATTGCTCCTGCGTAGCCAGGCTTATCTCTTGCATCAAATTGGTGACGCGCTGCACCTGCTGCAAGATGTTACCCATGGATTTCTGCGTATGCGTGACCTGATGTTCACCTGAACGGATCGTGGCGAGCGTTTCATCAATAATGGTGGCGATATCGCGCGCAGAAGCGGCGCTCTTTTGTGCCAGAGAGCGCACTTCACCGGCCACCACGGCAAAACTTCGCCCCTGTTCTCCTGCATGTGCGGCTTCAACGGCGGCGTTCAGTGCCAGAATATTGGTCTGAAAAGCGAGGTCATCGAGCACGCGAATAATATCGGTAATACGCTCACTGGATTGCGTGATCGCCGCCATTGTCGCAGAAACCTGACCAACGGCAACCTCGCCGCTGTTTACCGCCAGATTGACATCCTGTGTGAAATGAGACGCTTGCAATGAGGCATCCGCATTGCTTTTAATGGTGGCCGTGAGTTGTTCAACGGACGCGGCCGTTTGTTGCAGGTTGTCCCCGGTATCTTCACAACACTGTGACAGCGTATGATTCCCCTGCGCGATATCGCGGCAGACGGCATTGAGCTGTTGCAGATTACTGTTGACGTCGTCGAAGAAGGTGCGAAAGTTCATACTGGATTGGTTTACCGCGCGCATCAGCATGCCTATCTCGTCGACGCGGTCCAGTTGTTCCATGGAGTCCGCCTGGCCTGCGGCGGCACGCATCGCCTGTTGCAAAATACGCGCGAGCGGGGCAGCCACCTGACGAACCAGCAACTCGCAGCCGGCGATGGAGCATGCCGCCAGCAGCCCCAACCACAAAGGGGCGTTGCCTGCAGAGCCACGCCAGTTAGCGACAGCGGCAACAGACCGCACACCAGAAAGCAGATGCGAATACGCCAGCGCAGCGGCAAGGTTTTTGTCAGGTTTAACCATCCCCAGAAGCCGCGATAGACCAACAGGCCTTGAAAAAAGGTTTGGCGTGTCAGTTTGTCGCGATTGACTTTGTCATACAGCGCTTCTGCCTGAGCGATTTCCGCTGGCGTGGCGGCAATACGCACAGACATGTAACCCGTAAGCTGATCGCCTTTTTTCAACGGCGTGGTGCTCGATTTGATCCAGTAATATTCACCGTTTTTGCGACGATTTTTGACAATACCAGTCCACTGATCTTGTCGCAGGTGGAGATGGGCGTATTGGGCGACAAAGTGAGCCTCTCTGCGCTGCGTTGGCCACTGTGCGATCCGGTATTGTTTACCGTTGCCGGGGTTGACCTCAGTGAACTGGTGACCGCGCTCAAAATAAAGCAGTTTGCCCTGTCTGGGAAAATGAGTGGCACCTTGCCGCTGGATTTCACTGATCCGCAGAAAATGATTACGCGCGGGCAGCTTCGCAATGACAAGTCGCTCACACTGCGTCTTGACCAACAACTGGCCGATGAACTGGCGCAAAGTAACATGGCGCAAGGCGCCGTGGTGAAACTGGCTGCGTTATCTGGAAATCAGCCGTGCCTATGCTTCCGTGGACATGACGCCGCAAGGTGAAATGGCGCTGCTGGCGCATATTGAAGGCAAGAACTGCAGAAACCGGTCATACTTAACTACCGCCACTGGCAGGATCTGAGCCAGCTTTGGCAAAGCCTGCGCTTTGGCGGCACTGTGCAGGACACACTAGAGCAACGAGCCAATGAACGATAATAAATCCATGTTTATACCCAGGGCGTGCGTGCTACGTCGTTCTGTCACCGTGAATTACGCGGCAGCGAGCCTGCTGACGTTGTTGCTGGCAGGTTGTGTGCCACGTATCGAGGTGGCTGCGCCGACGGCACCGATCACCATCAACATTGAACGTCAGGGTGGAACACGACATCACAATTCGTGCCGATAAAGAGGTGACGCAATTGCTGGAGTCAGGCAATAATGCCGCAGCAGATGCGGTGAGTGAAAGCCGGGTTGAAACCACAACCCGTGAGCAGGCGTGCTCGGAAACGGTCTTCAGTCCAGCGGCAGCGGCGGCACAAGGGCGCTGATAACAAAAAAAGCGCGTCGAAAGACGCGCAGTGGCTAGCCAAAACACACAATATTGAGACAGGGTAGTAATGATGAATCTGTGACCTGATGGCGCTTGCGCCATCAGGGACGTGCAACGGGTGTTATGCCGCAGCCAGCGAAGTGAGCTGTGCTTTTGCCGTTTCGGTGGCTTTCTGGGCAACATCCGGGCCGTAGCCGTACCCTTCCGCGAACACAAATTCCACGTTGGTAATACCGATAAAGCCCAGGAACAGACGCAGGTATGGTTTCAGCAGGTCAGATGGCGTGCCTTTATGAATGCCGCCACGGCTGCTCAGTACGATAGCGCGTTTGCCTTTCACCAGACCTTCCGGGCCCTGTTCGGTGTAGCGGAAAGTCACACCGGCACGGGCAACCAGGTCAAAGTAGTTCTTCAACTGGGTTGGGATATTAAAGTTGTACATCGGTGCAGCCAGTACCACCACGTCATGCGCCTGCAATTCGGCAATCAGTGTGTCAGACAGTGCCAGCGCTTCTTGCTGACGCGGTGTCAGCGGCTCATCGGAAGGACGCAGTGCACCAACCAGTTCACCATCCAGCACCGGAACGGGGTTGGCAGCGAGATCACGCACGATCAGGGTATCGTTAGGGTGCGCTGCTTTCCACTCGGCGACGAAGTGATCCGACAGTTGGTTTGACTGGGAATACCCCGCCAGAATGCTGGATTTCAGAACTAATACGTTGCTCATTGTGTCATTCCTTTTCTCGTCTTGGATGAGGTGCATTTAGTTGTTTCCCCCGGATGACTAGCATCTTATGCAGTGTACCAACAGGTTGAAAGTGCAATATTTCGAGGGCATTGTTCGATTTTATTGAACAAGAGAAAAAGGGCGTGGTGATAACAGAGGCGCTGGCATGTGATAACATGCCCGCCGGATGATAAGACGCAGGCGCAGAGACAGCCTGCGTAGCGTTTGTACTGCCGTGCAGACGCAATACGTTTGAGGAACAGGATTGTGACATCACCCCTTACAGCATTGTCATCTCAGTTAGATGAACTCATGTTGCGCGATAAGTTGCGCTTGCAGCGCCGTTTACAGGGGGCGGCGAAAGTGCGTAACCCACAGGCACAAGCGGCTATTGCTCAGGAGCTCGGCGTGGACATCGCTGCGGCACAAGCGCGCGTTGCGCTACGCCGGGCCAGTTGCCCGGCCATCAGCTATCCGCAAGCGCTGCCAGTCAGCCAGAAACGAGACGAGATTTTGCGCGCGGTGCGCGATCATCAGGTGGTGATCGTTGCCGGTGAAACCGGCTCCGGTAAAACTACCCAGTTGCCGAAAATCTGTCTGGAACTGGGCAGAGGTATCAAGGGGATGATTGGTCACACGCAGCCGCGCCGTCTGGCCGCGCGCGCAGTGGCCAATCGTATCGCCGCCGAATTGGACACGCTGTTGGGCGGCTGTGTCGGCTATAAAGTGCGCTTTAACGATCAGGTGGGGGAAACCTCACTGGTGAAGCTGATGACTGACGGCATCTTGCTGGCTGAGATTCAGCAAGATCGGTTGTTGATGCAATATGACACCATCATTATCGATGAGGCGCATGAACGTAGCCTGAATATCGATTTCATTCTCGGCTATCTACGCCAGCTGTTGCCGAAACGTCCCGATCTCAAGGTGATCATCACCTCTGCAACCATTGATCCCGAGCGTTTTTCGCGTCACTTCGGTAATGCCCTCATTGTGGAAGTATCTGGACGCACTTATCCGGTGGAGGTGCGTTATCGTTCCGTGGTCGAAGAGGCGGATGACAGCGACCGCGATCAGCTACAGGCGATTTTCGATGCTGTTGATGAGCTCAGTCGTGAAGGGCCGGGGGATATTCTGGTGTTTATGAGCGGCGAACGGGAAATTCGTGACACTGCCGATGCGCTCAACAAACTGGACTTGCCTCATACGGAAGTGGTGCCGCTCTACGCACGCTTATCCAATCAGGAACAGAACCGCGTTTTCCAGTCCCACGCCGGGCGGCGCATTGTGCTGGCGACAAACGTGGCGGAAACCTCACTCACCGTGCCAGGTATTCGCTATGTGATTGACCCGGGAACGGCGCGTATCAGTCGCTACAGCTATCGCACCAAGGTTCAGCGCTTGCCCATCGAAGCCATTTCACAGGCATCGGCCAATCAGCGTAAAGGGCGCTGTGGACGCGTGGCGGCCGGGGTCTGTATTCGGCTCTATTCGGAAGCTGACTTTTTGTCGCGCCCGGAATTTACCGATCCGGAAATCTTGCGCACCAACCTTGCCTCGGTCATTTTGCAAATGACGTCGCTTGGGCTCGGCGATATTGCAGCGTTTCCGTTTGTCGAAGCGCCGGATAACCGCAACATTCAGGATGGCGTACGCCTGTTGGAAGAGTTGGGCGCGATACATACGACGGAGAATGGTCACTATCGGTTGACGCTCTCAGGACGACAACTGGCGCAGTTGCCCATTGATCCGCGTCTGGCGCACATGGTGTTGGAAGCCAGCAAGACGCGCTGCGTGCGTGAAGTGATGGTGATTACTGCGGCACTGTCGATTCAGGATCCACGGGAGCGCCCGTTAGACAAAAAGCAGGCATCCGATGAAAAGCACCGCCGCTTTGCCGATACGTCCTCTGATTTCCTCACGCTGGTGAACCTGTGGGACTACCTGCGTGAACAGCAACAGGCGCTTTCTTCCAGTCAGTTCCGCAAACAGTGCCGCAGCGACTACTTAAGCTACCTGCGCGTGCGTGAGTGGCAGGATATTTACACCCAACTGCGCCAGGTGGTGAAAACGTTGGGCATACCGGTCAACAGTGAACCGGCAGACTATCTCAGCGTACACAGCGCCTTGTTGACCGGTATGCTTTCCCATATCGGCCAGAAAGACGTAGAGAAGCAAGAGTTTACCGGCGCGCGTAATGCGCGTTTTGCGCTGTTCCCCGGTTCAGCACTGTTCAAAAAGCCGCCCAAATGGGTGATGGTAGCCGAATTGGTAGAAACCAGCCGCTTGTGGGGGCGCATGGCGGCTCGCATTGAGCCGGAATGGATTGAGCCCGTCGCACAGCACCTGATCAAACGCAGTTATAGCGAACCGCACTGGGAAAAAGCGCAGGGTGTGGTGATGGCGCAGGAAAAAGTCACGCTGTTCGGCTTGCCGATTGTGGCGGCACGTAAGGTCAACTACAGCCAGATCGATCCGGTGCTGGCGCGTGAACTGTTTATCCACCATGCGCTGGTAGAAGGCGATTGGCAGACGCGGCATGCCTTCTTCCGCAGTAACTTGAAACTTCTGGCGGAGGTGGAAGATCTTGAGAACAAATCACGGCGGCGCGACATTCTGGTGGATGATGAAACACTGTTTGCCTTTTACGATCAGCGCCTCCCGCACGAGGTGATTTCTGCCCGTCATTTCGATAAGTGGTGGAAGACTGCCAGCCGCGAGGATGCCGACTTGCTCAACTTCGAAAAGAGCATGTTGATCAAGGATGGGGCGGAGAAAGTCAGTGCGCTGGATTACCCCAATTTTTGGCATCAGGGTGCCATCAAACTACGTTTATCCTACCAGTTCGAACCCGGTGCTGATGCGGATGGAGTAACGATACATATTCCACTGCCGATCCTCAACCAGGTGCGTGAAGAGGGGTTTGAATGGCAGATTCCAGGTCTGCGTGAGGATTTGATTATTGCGTTGATCAAATCGTTTCCCAAACCGCTGCGACGTAATTTCGTGCCAGCGCCTAACTACGCACAAGCTTTTCTCGGACGTGCTACGCCGCTGGAACGCGGACTGCTGGAATCGCTGGAGCGTGAATTGTGCTTGATGACCGGTGTGACTGTGCCGCGCGAAGAGTGGCAATGGGAACAGGTGTCCGATCATCTGAAAATGACATTTCGCGTGGTGGATGAGAAAAATCATACTTTACGCGAAGGTAAAGACCTGGCAGCGCTGAAAACGCAGCTTAAGGAGAAAGTGCAGCAGACGCTCTCCGCCGTAGCGGATGACGGGCTAGAACAGCAAGGGCTGCATATCTGGAGCTTCGGCACACTGCCGGAACGCTATGAGCAGAAACGCGGTGGTTACTCGGTGAAAGCCTATCCGTCGCTGGTGGATGAAAAGGAGAGCGTAGCGATCCGGGTCTTTGATACCCCTGAGCAGCAACTGCATGCGATGCGCCACGGCTTGCGCCGTCTGCTATTGCTCAATATCCTGTCGCCCATCAAGTATCTGCGTGAAAAGTTGTCGAATAAAGCAAAGTTGGGACTCTACTTTAACCCATATAGCAAAGTGTTGGATCTCATCGATGACTGCATCGCCTGCGGCGTTGATAAGTTAGTGGCACAGGCGGGCGGGGTGGTATGGGACGAAGCCGCGTTCCAGCAGTTGCACGAAAAGGTGCGCGCCGATCTCAATGAAACTGTCGTGGATATCGCGAAACAGGTGGAGCAGATCCTGACTGCGGTTTTTGCTATCAACAAACGCCTTAAAGGTCGGGTCGATATGGCGATGGTGTTGGCGTTAAGCGATATCAAGGCGCAACTGAGTGGTCTGGTGTATCGCGGCTTCGTCACGGAGGTCGGCTGGCAGCGCTTGCCGGATGTGCTGCGTTATTTGCAGGCGATTGAACGTCGGCTGGAAAAATTGGCGCAGGATGTTCACCGAGACAGGGCACAGATGCTGAAGGTAGAACAGGTGCAACAAGCCTGGCAGCAGTGGTGGCACAAGGTGCCTGAAGCGCAGCGCGATGATGAGAATGTGAAAAACATCCGCTGGATGATTGAAGAACTACGCGTCAGTTATTTTGCCCAGCAGTTGGGTACACCTTATCCCATTTCGGATAAACGGGTGTTGCAAGCTATGGAGCAAATTGTGTTGTAAGCATCTTCTACACATTGTGATAAAGCAAAAGCGGGCGGAACGGAAACGGTACGTCCGCATTTTTTTGCGCACGCTGTCTCGGTAAAAAAACGAACGCGCAACATAGTCGACAACGTTCAGGGTACCAATGGCATAACCGGTTTTGGTGATCAATGGGATACCCGCATAAAACCGAATATGAGGCTCTCCGCTGACATAAGGGCTACTCTTAAAGCGCTCATCCTGCGAGGCATCATTACACACTAACAGTTCGTTGGTTTGCATGGTGTACTGATCGAGTGCGCCGACTTTGCGCATCTCGTTGAGAACGAAATTATGTTTGGCTTTGATGTGCAATGAATGGGTATCACTGACGGTGATTAACGCGCTGGGCATATTCAATATCTTGCTGGTCAGCGTAGTGATTTGGCTAAGCACATTATCTTGAGAGGTGTCCAGGTGAAACAATAACCTATCCAGCGCATGCATCCGCTGCTCCTCATCATGATTCAACTGTCTTAGCATTGATGACTCCATTTTTGCGCTATAAGAACACCTCATCTTAGACTATTCAATAGGGGACAAACCTGTCATTAGGCACCGCTATTCATGATATTTCACAGGATAAAAAACCGGAGAAGTACCGAGTTGGCTTTATCTGATGAAAAGGAGAAGGGCGTAGTAAAGCGATTTTACATGAAACCGATCGCCTGGCTAGCGCTTGTATGCGCGGCGTTTGGGTTTACGCCGCGTTTGGCGATAAATTACTCTGAATCAGCAGCGTTTTTCATCGCATACCGTGCCAGTGCCTTTAGTTGCCGCTGAATTGCGGTTATGGCAACGGCACGATTATCCGCGCGATCGCGATCGCTGGCATCCGGCGCAGAGCTCTGAATGCCAATCAACTGCCAACCCTGAAGCGTTTTAAGCATCAACGGGGAGCCGCTATCTCCGGGTAAGGTGTCGCACTGGTGAGACAATATGGCGGACGCAGCCCAACCGGTAATGACGCAATCCTGATGGCGATAGAGCGCTTCCTGATGGTCTTCAGGATAGCCTGCCTGCGTGACCTTGGCTTGTTGCTGCGCCAGCGCGGCATTCAGTTCCGCCTGTGTGCCACTCCATGTGGTTAACGGCGTGATGCCTGGTGGCGTATCACGCAGCCGAATCAGGGCGTAATCCAGCGGCGGCGCCGCCGGCACGATCCAACCCTCGCCATCGGGCTGTAATTTATTGCGCAGCGTGTTATTGGTTACTGCCTCAATGGCATACGTCTCATATTGCCATTCACCGTTTACCGCAATAAAACGCAGCGCAACCGGTTTATCGGGTTTTCCTGACGGCGGGATGAGCACGCAGTGGCCTGCGGTTAATGCCAGATGCGGCGAAATCAGCGTTGCGGTACACAAATTGCCGCTGGCGGTTTCCAATTGACCTATCACCTGCCAGAGCCATGCGCTGGGCGTGGGGACCGGATCGCGATCGTCATGATTGAAAAACAGCGTTTGCTGGCGTTCTGCCTGGGAGGGCAATTTCTCAGCCCAGGAACAGGCAACCGGTAACGACAATAAACAGAACAACCAAGCCAGTCTACGCATTAATATAATTACCTTGCGGAAAAAATATCTCTTTTACATTGCCCACTAACTATAGGCAGGTTTGCCCGCTATGCCGGTAGCGGCGCTACCATGAATCGATAATGTGTCCGTCATAAAAAGAACAACAGCGTGATAAACCCGCACACTAGTACCAGGGAAAATGCGATTTCAAATGAGTAGCGATGAAACATCATCGGGCACCCCATTACATGCCGTGCGCATTTGGGCATACGGCGGCTTCTCGAAGGGCAGCAGTTGGAATGCCTGCCATAAAAAACACCCAGCGAACCGGGTGTCAGACTCGAGATCCCTGCGAGGAGCCAATCCCTTTTAAAGACGGGAACTGTTTACGTTTTGTTGGCTAACAAGTCCCCGCCGGAACAGGGTACTTGAGACAAGGAACTGTGCTGCGCTGGCCTTACGCTGCGGTCGGAGCCGGCTTTTTAGCGGCTTTTTTCACAGTCTTTTTGGCATGTTCCTGAGCGTGTGCAGCAGGTGTGGTTACCGGTGCTGCGGTGGTGTTCGCTGCAAACGCGACAGAGGAGAGACCCAGAGCCGCACCTGCGATCAACACTAATACTTTTTTCATCATCAATTCCTCATTATTCCGTTCACATGTTGGACCTTGAAGTGGCCCGGTGAAAGAAGCATAAGAAAAAGCCCATTGGGGGTCTGTGAGTCATTGGTATCGGTGTGTAACGCAATGTACACCCATCAGGGTGTGAGTGCAGGACGGGTAGGTATTTCAGTTTTAATCGGCCAGCAGAAGCGAAAACGCGCGCCACCCCATTCATTGCTTTCTACCACGATGGTGCCGTCATACGCTTGCACAATCGCATAAACAATCGCGAGGCCCAGCCCGCAGCCACCGCTGCTATTTTCCAATCCTGCTTCCAGGCGGATAAAGGGTTCAAAGACATTTTCCCTGTCTTCCGGGGCGATACCGGGGCCATCGTCATCGACCTGAAGGCAGGCCATTGCCCCCTCACGGGAAACGCTGACGGTGATGCGTTCGCGGCAAAAGCGCAGCGCGTTATTGACCAGATTATCCAGCACCCGTTCCATCAGACGCATATCGAGATAGCCGATATCCGTGCCGGGGGGAATCGATAATCCAAACGCCTTGTCCGCGTGCAACATGCTCCACTCCTCAACCTTGTTTTGCAGCCAGGCAGCAAAATCAATGTGCGTAAGATGAAGCGACACCTGAGGGCGATCGAGACGCGCATAAGTCAGCAACTCGTCGATGAGGGCTTCCAGTTGCCCTATATCTCGGTTGAGCGCCGTCTGTTCATCTTCGCTTAGGTTATCACTCATGGCCAGGCGATAACGCAGGCGCACCAGCGGCGTGCGCAATTCATGGGCGATGTTGTCAATCAGCCTTTTTTTACTGACGATAAGCTGGTTCAGATTATCGGCCATTTGGTTAAATGAGATGCCGAGTCGTACCATGCTTGAGGTGTTATCGTAGCGCAGGCGTTCTTCAAGGTGTCCTTCACCCAGTCGCTGTGCGGCATTTTCCAGCTTCAGCATTGCCTACCAGTGCGGTCGCATCCACAAGAACACCGGCAGTGCCAGAGAAAGGCCAATCAACATCACAAACAACAAATCCCACAGCCGCATTTCATGCAAGAAAAACAGATAAGGGATTGGTCCGACCGAAAGCACATAGTGAGAGCGGGGAATGCGTTGGATAAAGGTGTATTGATCTTCTATTGCGACAATTTCGCCCTGATTCAATCGCTGCTGCGCCTTAGGCGACAAGCGGTATTTGCTCAGTGGCTCAATGTTCAGTTTGAATGACAGATGCAAATCCATCTCGTTGATGGTTTTATGCCACTCGCGCGGTGGGATGGTACGCAATTCGTTGCGGATCAGATAGAGCGAACTCTTCATCAGATCGTTCATCGATTGCCTGCCAGCGCGCTCCGCGGTCATCTTGTACACCCACCCAACCAGCAGCGTCATCACCACGAAGCTGGCAAATAGCAAGAGAAAAAACTGCACAAACAGCTTTCTCATGGCGTTGTGCTCTCCCAGGCGTTCGGGGCGAAAAGATAACCTTTGTTGCGAACCGTCTTGATGCGGAAGGGTTCCAGCGCATTGTCATGCAGCTTTTTACGCAGACGGGAAATGGCCACGTCAATGCTGCGATCCATGCCGTCATAGATTCTTTAGCAGCAGATCGCGATCCATGGTGTGCCCGGCATGGGTGGCCAACTGCCACAGCAAATCGAAATCGGCAGTGGACAGTACAATGTTCTCTTCCGCCAGCGTCACTTCGCGGTTAACCGGATCGATACACAGTAACCCGAAATGCAGCGTTTTATGTACCTGAACCTGTGTCTGCACCGTCGGCGCTTCGGTCGCTGTCTGTGCGGCAGGTTGCGCTGAATATTGGCGCAAATGCAGCCGCAAACGGGCAAGCAGCACTGCCGGTGGCGTGGTTTTCAGGATGTAATCATCGGCACCCATCTCCAGCGCCAGGATGTGGTTCATGTCACTATCAAAAGAGAGGTTAACAGAACAATCGGGCCGCTGTACAAGAGGCGCAACTCGCGACAGATGGTCATGCCATCCTTGCCGGGCAGCATCACATCCAACAATACCAGATCGGGGTTTTGCTGCGCGATAAAGTCGAGCGCTTTATCGCCGCGCGGCTCCAGATGAACATCAATGTCATGTTTTCCCAGATAAGCCGCAATCAATTTGCCCACTTCAGGGTCATCTTCCACAAAGGCCAATCTTGTGCATAGTCACCGTAGTTATTGTTGCAATGTCGTCAGTCTGCCCTGTGGCAAACCGTTTTTCGTCTTGCGTTAGCATAGCGCCCACACAATGACGGCGCCAGCAATGAAGCGTAAAAGGGTATAACGCGCAGATAGCGGATTTCATTGCAATATCGTGAACTTGATAACGTGCTCGCGCTGTCAAAAAACGCACGCTCGTGACAATATAGAAAGGTAATCCGTGAGCCTGGTAAAACAGGGCAGATGTATTATCGACGCTTGATGAAAGGTGATTGACGTACAAGTAACGCGATGAACCTACTGGCGAACAGGAGAGAAGGACATGGGCAATAACGTTCCGATGAGACGTTGAGTATTGATTACGCTGAGTATTTGGCAGCGCTGTGTAATAAACGCTGGCGTTTTATTGATGCCATGTATGGCGTGTTGCCTATTATAGGCATGGTGACAAAATCTGCCTCGGCGCGTCAGGTCGCACCGCAAGAGCAAATGAAAATGCTGGCAATGCAGGTACTTTCCACGCAGGTCAACGATGAAACCAACCTGACGCGGCTTATCGCGTTGGCGCAGCAGCAAAAACTGACGGCGCTAAATATTGTGCTGCCGTATCCACTGACCCCGCCACAGTTGGTGACAATCCGGGAAGCCTGCGCGGCTTCGGCGACGGTGACGCAGCGCAATGAGTGCCTGAGCGTCCAGATTACACCGGTCTAGGCCGCAGAGCGGCCCTGTGACCGGGCAGATTAATTAATAGAATGTGTTGCTTCCAGTGCCTGAGCCAGGGTTGGATAAAACGTGCGACGTCCCGCGATGGGATGTACATTGGCTCGCGCCAGCGTTTTCAGCGGCTGGAACGGGATATCGGTGACCAATAGCTGCTTGTCAGCAGGTAGCGCATCGCTGAAGCGCAAGAAGGCATTCAGACCGCCTGCATCCAGAATCGGCACCGCATCCCATTGCAAAATGATGGCCTGGTAGTTCTCACTACGCTGCAAGATATCGTTGAAGATGCGCTCCGCCGCCGCGAAAAACAGCGGACCGTTAACCCGCAGTACCAACCGTTCAGGCGATGAGGTTTCAGGCAATTCGCTCAGCCGGGTCATTTGGGCAATGCGGCGCATAAACAGCAGTGATGCCAAAACAATCCCCACCGTAATCGCAATTACCATATCGAACAGTACCGTCAGCGACATGCAAAGCATCATGACAATGATGTCGTCTTTGGGGCCATGACGCAGCAAATCCACCACTTTATGGGCTTCACTCATGTTCCAGGCAACGATCAGCAACAAGGCCGCCATGGCTGCCAGCGGCAGATAAGAGAGCCAGGGAGCCAGTACCAAAAGCGCCAGTAGCACTAAAAGCGCATGCACTACAGCCGAGACAGGCGAGGTTGCTCCGGCGCGCACGTTGGCTGCGGAGCGCGCGATTGCCGCAGTCGCCGTGATGCCGCCGAAGAACGGGGCCACCAGATTGCCAAAACCTTGTCCCATCAATTCTGCGTTGGAGTTGTGCTTTTTGCCGGTCATGCCATCTAACACTACGGCGCACAGCAGTGATTCGATAGCACCGAGCATTGCCATGGAAAACGCTGCAGGGAGCAGGGCGGAAATGCTTGCCCAGTTGAGCGTCATGCTAGGTTCACCGGGAGCTGAGACATTCCAGGGCAGCACCCACTGCGGCAGAATGGGCGGAATGCCCTGTCCCTGCGTGCCATCAGCTAACATATAGCTAAAGCGAGAACCGATGGTGGCGACATCGTGCCCCATCAGAGACATAATGCCCATAACAGCAACGCCCGCCAGCAATGCGGGCAAATGCCCTGGCAGACGGATACCCAATTTGGGCCACAGAATCAGCGCTGCCAGCGTAGTCAGGCCGATCAGCGTGTCTGCCAGCGTCACCGTTGGCAACGCTTGTGCCAGCGCTATTACCTTCTCGATATAGTGTTCCGGTACGGTGGTCAGGTGCAGACCGAACAGATCTTTAATCTGCATGGTGGCAATGGTGATGCCGATACCGGAGGTAAAGCCAAGGGTGACCGAAAGCGGAATATATTCGATCAGGCGACCGAAGCGACAGACGCCCATCAAGACCAGGAACACACCGGAGAGCAGCGTAGCCACCAATAAACCAGAGAGGCCAAATTGTTGCGAAACCGGATAAAGAATAACCACGAAGGCCGCCGTTGGGCCGGAGACGCTATAGCGCGACCCGCCGGTTACGGCGATGACAATCCCGGCAATGGCGGAGGTGTAAAGCCCGTACTGTGGCGGAACACCACTAGCAATCGCCAACGCCATTGCCAATGGAATGGCGATAATCCCTACGGTGATGCCCGCGATAATGTCGTGAACCAAACGTTGTGAGGTATATTTTTCGCGCCAACAGGCGGCGATCAGCGCACTAAAGGGCGTAACCCCGCTAACTCCATGCGTTTTCATCTTATGTCAGACCAAAAAAGGACAAAAAAATGGCGGGCTGGGAGCCCGTCGTCGATAAGTGAAGTGTAGGATACGCCTGTTAAGTGGGAAGTGTTAAGACTTACATCAAAATGGGGGCAGCCCTGAAGCAAAATTAGGGCTTTCCCGTAGGATCACAGCATGATTGTCATCAAATAGGCAGCAAACAGTGCTAAATGTGCGCTGCCATTTAATACGTTGGTTCTGCCCGTTGAGAACGAAATATGACACAGCATCAGTACCGAGACCATAACAACGATGTTCGGTGTCTCCAGGCCGAAGTTCAGCGTGTTGCCCGTCAGGCTGGCAATGATCGTCACCGCCGGAACGGTCAGTGAAATGGTGGCCAGTACCGAACCGAAAAACAGATTCATCGCCCGCTGCACCTGATTGCGCAGAACCGCTTTGATAGCGCCTAACCCTTCGTGTCAGCAGGACATTTAACGGCGCGGAGTCCATTTTGGTAATACTGATCACCGCCACCAGATGAACCAGCAGCCAGGCCGTGTGCCACAGGGAACTGTGCGCAGAGGGTTTGCCGTGGTGTGGGTCGCCATCGTCACTTTCATGTTCATGTTCATGTTCATGTTCATAGACGAACAGGCTATGGTGTGTGCGCGTTTGAATCAACAGAAATACGCCGTACATGGCGGCGGAAATGAGCGCGATAATCAGCGCCTGGCCAGTGGTGAAATTACCGCCCGGCAGTGAGCTGGGAAATACCAGCACAATGATGGCCAGCGGGAAAATAGCCATCAGATACTGTTTGATACCGATCAGATTGACGTGCTGGGTGGCAAATTTTCGACCACCTAACAACAGAGCGAACCCGACCAGACCGCCGCTGACAATCATGATAATGGAGTAGAGTGTGTCACGCATCAGGTCAGGGCCGGCATCGCCGGTAGCCATCAGCGCAGAGATCAGTCTCACTTCCAGAATAACCACGGAGAGGCTGAGGATCAGAGAGCCATAGGGTTCACCCAGTCGGTGGGCCAGCACATCGGCATGGCGTACTACGCTAAAGGCGCTGGCGAGGATACCCACCAAAGCAATAAAGTTGATGCCAAGGATGGCAATCAGGTGTTGTGCATCGCTCCATTGCAACAAGACAAACAGCGCGATAATCGGGAAGATCAGAGAATATTCGTGGTGACGCGTTTTGATCACCTCAGTTTGAGACTTCATGGCAGGCGGCTCCTTATCAAAAGTATTGAGTCTTACTAGCAGTGCTGCACGCCTTATTGTTCTCTCCACATGAGATACGCAGATGGAAGCCGCGATTCATATGCAAGGGTGTGACGTTGCGGAAAAAGTTGCTCACAGGTAGTTATAGCCTAAAAAACAAAAAGCAGATTAACAGAATACGCGCAGCAGGCGGGATATTTTAAGTAATTTTACATTCTTGGTGATAAAAAAAGGTCAAGCGGGGAGGATTTGGCACTTTTCTCCCCACTGTATTGATGTAACCAGTGAATTTTTGATGAATCAGTCATCAGGGTTATCCATAACATCGTGACGTTTTTGGTGATAATCTTCTTCGTTTAACCCTTCACGCCAGTACGGCACAGCATAAAGCTGACTTCTTTCAACATTGAGTTCACGTCTCAGGTAACGAGGTAGTTGCACCACAATACGGTCTTCACCGGCCAGCCAGAAAAATGCGTGGCTGGCATCAACATCACGCGTCACGGCATGAAACTGTTGCAGCAGCATATCCGTGCTTATCCGTGCTGGCGGTAGAGCCGACAATCCAGTGCACGCTGAAACCCGCGGGGGCGATCAGGATCAGACGATCGGCCTCGCTGTCGATGCGGATAACGGCGTGGCCCGTGGCGTCCGGCGGCAGTGTGCTGAGCAGCGCAGCGATGGCGGGCAATGAAGACGGATCGCCTGCCAGAAAGTAGGCGCTAGCCGCAGGCAGCATCGGGTGTGGGCCACCCGGTTGGGTGATACCTACACTGTCACCGGGCTGTGCGTTACGTGCAAAGGTTACAGCGGGTCCGCCATGTTCATGCAGGGCAAACACGACATCCACTTCGCCCAATTCAGGCCGGAAAGCGTAGATGGTATAGGTGCGCACAAATGGGCGCACTTCCCCCTCTAGCCACTGTGGTCCGCGCTCACCCAATGTCGGTAATACCGGCGCACGCTGGCCGGGGCGGGCTAAAAACAGTTTGATATGTGCCGCATGCCGCCCGACTGCCGGATAGTCGGGCAACGTGTCGCTGTGAAAGGTGATGCAACGCAAATGCGGTGAGAGATCGGTAATGCGTTTGACGTGAATTAGCCGGGGTTGGGCGGGGCGTAAACCTGTCGGATGAGCCATTAAATTTCTCTATCATTCAGCCGATATCATTATTGATTTGATGGACAACATCATAGCATGTTGATGATAGTGATTATCATTTTAGTGACAGGCAAAGAGCACGCCTGGCTGAAACGCCTCATTCAACATTTTTTCTTACGGTTTCAGCGTTACATTAACCCTTTGTGATTAAGATCAAGCTTGATTGCCACACAAAGAATGGCATATTCTGAAACCAGTTGCAGGAATTTTAAGCAGTTACGCTGCTTTTGCCTGGAACGGAGTGGTGACTATTGTACGGCCATTGGGTTTCTGGGGTTTTAAAGTATTGTTAACACGCGAGTTTTTACAAAAGGCTGATT
Source organism: Symbiopectobacterium sp. (assembly GCF_047692315.1). Taxonomy (GTDB): domain Bacteria; phylum Pseudomonadota; class Gammaproteobacteria; order Enterobacterales; family Enterobacteriaceae; genus Symbiopectobacterium. The sequence goes on from NZ_JBLLJS010000023.1 coordinate 348,461, forward strand.
GTGGTACGTCTTTTGGTTGTATCGAAGAAAACTTGTTGCTCACGCCGCAGCAGCGAGCGGACTCCCTGAACCAGACGCTATCGCGTCGTCCTGACAGCCCGGTGTGGGTCTTTGGTTATGGCTCATTGATGTGGAATCCGGTATTTAATCCGGAGGAAGTTCGTTTGGCCACGCTTCCCGGCTGGCAGCGCGCATTTTGCCTGTGCCTGACGGCAGGGCGCGGTACAGCAACACAACCCGGGCGTATGCTGGCGTTAACGCCCGGTGGCGAGACCGCCGGCATGGCGTTTCGCTTACCGGAAGCCTCCCTGCGCGAAGATCTGGAGCTGCTCTGGAAACGCGAAATGATCACCGGATGCTACCGGCCGGAATGGTGTGAATTGCACTGCCAAAACGGCGACACACTCACGGCGTTGGTGTTTGTGTCGCAAGAGAAACATCCGTTGATTGAAGCCGATACCTACATACATCGCGTCGCGCCCCTGATCGCAAAAGCCAGCGGTCCGCTGGGAACCAACGCGCAGTATCTGTTTGCGTTGGAAGAGGCACTAAAAAATCACGGCATGGCAGATGAGTGCTTAACGGCGCTGGCGCAGCGCGTGCGGGAACTTCAAGAACAGGCGAAACAGGCACATCCAGAACAGGGTGACTGGTGGGGTATCTAACCTCACCAATCAACACATCATCAATCGCGTAGCCATTGGCTGTACAGTTCCGGCCAATGGCAAACGGAAAGGGCTACCAGTCCACGCCAAGACCCAGCGTATACATGGTATCGTCCACATCACCCTGGTTGCTTTCGATGCGGGTACGCACTACGCGCATGCTTAATGAAGACCAATCGGTCAGCTTGAAGCGCAAGCCGCCTTCGGCTTTCAGGTAGATAGGTGCAGTACCTCCAGGGACCGTCCTACTTCACCGTTGGTGAAGGCTTCAATCGTTTTACTGTACAGATATCGGTTGTAGGCCCATTTCAGACCGGCAGAGTAAAAGTTATCTTCTTTGCCTTCCGCTTCATTTTAATGCCGGGTGACAATGGTGTGAATATCCGGATACTGCTTACAGAGGGTGTATCAGGGGGCAATATGAGCAAAGCAACGCCACGTGAACAGGCGCAGTACCATCGGTTGGAAGCCTTCGGCGGCTTGGAAATGTTGCAGGCGCGCTATTACCGCCAGCGTTTTTCTCGTCATGTGCATGATACCTTTTGCATTGGGGTCATTGAAGAAGGTGCTCAACGTTTTTACCGCTCCGGAGGCGAGCATGTTGCGCCGCAGGGCGACATTATTCTGGTCAATGCGGATGACGTGCATACCGGTTGCTCGGCCAGAGAAAACGGCTGGGCCTATCGAGCCATCTATCCGCACCCGGATTTGTTTCGGTCTATATCGCACGATCTCCATCAGGCGGAAGGCACTGTCCCGTGGTTTCCTGACGCGGTACTGCACGATCCGGGGCTGGCGCAGCAGTTGCAGATGGCGTTTCGACTCCTGGCGCAGCCAGGTAACACGCTGTTAAAAGAAACGCTGCTGTTCTCTTCGCTGAGTTGGTTAACGCTGCGCTACAGCAAAACGCGGCGAGCACCGCGCACGCTGCCTTTTTCCGAGCAGCACGTGTTACAAACCAAAATGCTGTTGGATGATACGCCCGAACAAGAGTGGTCGTTGACTGCGCTGGCGACGATGGCGGAACTGAGCCCATGGCACTATTTACGCCAATTTAAAGCGCTGGTGGGCATTCCGCCGCACGCCTATCAGGTGCAAGCGCGCTTACGCAAAGCGAAGGCGCTGATGCTGCAAGGGTATACGCTCGCCACCGTGTCCTCGCAGTGTGGTTTTTCCGATCAGAGCCACTTTACGCGCCATTTTAAAAATGCCTTTGGCACCACGCCCGGCAGTTTTATACAAAGCATCGTGTGGAACCCAACGGTGCCAGAGGCGCTGTGACTTGAGTTAACCGAAATAAAACTGCCGTACTTGGCAGCAATCTTGTTCAATACGGTATCTCTTCTGCTTGGCTAGCCTGAATGACCGCAATTTATCTCACAGGTCTCAGGACGCTATGGAAAAGCAGGCTTCACCACAATCGGGTTACGCTTCAAATGCACACCCAATCGGTTCACCACTGCGCGATATTCGTGCGGGTATTCTGGATATGTTCCCGTTCTGTCTGGCGGTGCTGCCCTGGGGAATATTGGCAGGCTCAATGGTCGTGCAGGCGGGGCTGCCGCTCTGGCAATGTGTTGGTTTGTCGGCATTTGTGTTTGCCGGTGCCGCACAGTTGGTTACGCTGGGGTTGGTGATGAGTGGTGCCAATGTCGTGACCATCCTGATCACGGTCTTTTTCATTACCACTCAACATATTATCTACTCGCTGACCTTACGTGATTATGTTTCTCGATTAGCACTGCGCTTTCGTCCCCCCATCGGCTTTTTGCTGACTGATGAACTGTTCGCGCTGAGCGGTGGTAAGTCGGTACAGTCACCGCGTTCTGTCAGCTATTTGATCGCCGCCGGCGGTTTTTTTATGTCTGCTGGGTGATATTTAGTCTGGCCGGGATAGCAATGGCGACACGAATACCGGATTTAGACAGCTACCATCTGGATTTCTCGATTATTGCCACCTTTATTACCATTGTTGTGCCGATGGTGCGCACCATCAGTACGTTGCTGGGTGTGGTGTTGTCGCTGTCACTCTCGATGGTGCTGGCCTATTACCATGTGGAAGGCGCGGTGGTGATCGCCGGGCTTAGCGGTATGTTCTTTTCGGCATTGCTGTCACGGCGCGAGGAGGAGGGGCTATGAGTGGTACGTTGTTGTTTGCGCTGGCGGGCATTGTGTTTCTCAATCGCTATCTTTTTCTTGAGCCGCGTTTGCCTATTCGCCTCCCCGGACTGATACAGCAGGCTCTGAAATATTCGGCACCCTGTTTACTGACGGCAATTTGCGGCCCGATCATCCTATTGGATCACGGCATTATGCGGTCGTTCGATGATAATCCCTACTTGTGGGGCGCACTGTTCAGTGTGATCATCGCTTTCTTCGTGCGTAATATGCTGCTGGCGGTGATTCTGAGTTTGATCTTTTTTGCGCTGTTACTTTCGCTCTAGTCGTCGAGCTTGAGGTTGGGGTTATGCATAAAGCTCAGTACAAGGGCGTACTGAGCGTCTTTTCAGCGAATAACATGTCGCTGCGGACTCGTGGTGCTATTAAATCACCAGCCTGGCGTGTGCATTAAGCCAATGGATAAACCGAGCAGTCGACAGACTATCAGGATCGCAAAAATCCATGTGTTCACCGTCCGCTATTTTTATCAGTTCAACAGGTGTGCCTTTTTGCTGAGCTTGCCGCGCATATTCGTCTATTTCGACAACAGGCAGTACCTCATCATTCTCGCCGTGAAAAATAACCTGCTTACCCTGAGCGGGTAGCAGGGCGATCGGCGACGTGCAGCCCAGGAACGCTTCGATAAATTCCTGACGCCGTACATCGTGGTAGCTCTGCAATAAATCAACTACGGGGGCCAGACCGATGAACGCGTCTTGGATAACGTTCAATGCATTTTCACCCAAGCCGGTTTTATCATTGCCTAGCCACAGGCTCAAATGGCCGCCCGCAGAATGGCCGGCAATATATAATGGGCGCAGATTAGATTAAGGTAGGGATATTTATCGCTCAAAGGGGCTAATACATTGATCGCATCAACAAAAATCTCCGGATATCCTTTCTGGATATAACCCACTCGCCGATATTCGATATTCCAGACAGAAAAGTTATTTTCAACCAGCTTCACGGCCACCGCATCAAGTTAGCTTTTATCGTAGGGCATTTTCCAGAAACCACCGTGAAACAAGCAGACGGTCCCCTTGCTTTTCCGGATAGGGATGTATAAATCCCCTGTCTGGTGCGGGTCTGTGCCATATTTTTCTATAAAAACTTGATATTCCAAGCTGCTGTGCCCACCATGATTTCTTCAATCCTCTCTTCTAAAAATGAGAAAGCTGGTTTGCTTTTTTATTCATTGACGCAACGCTCATTTCTCACTACTTTAACACAACGATATAATAATGTTTATATTTTTGTTTTATATGTGTTATTTATTTTTATGTTCCCCTCGTGACATAAATAAGTAGCCAAACAAACAGGCACCGCACAGCCGGATTCTGCCGGTGGGATGATATTCCTGCAACATATCCATTATCCGCATCCACGAGAGGAGTTAACCCGGTCATGATTCGGTTAGAAGGCGTGTGCGTTGACTTTCCCGGTGGTAAAACCGGGCAGGTCAGGGCCGTCAATGATGTTAATTTAATCATCCGCCCCGGCGAGGTGTTCGGTATTATCGGCACCAGCGGTGCAGGGAAAAGCACGCTGCTGCGCACCATCAATATGCTGCAACGCCCTACCAAGGGAAGTGTTCGCATTGGTGATACGGTCATCAGCCAGGCATCGGGACATGAATTGCGTCAGCATCGTCAGCATATTGGTATGATTTTACAGCACTTTAACCTGATGCACACCTGTACGGTGTTTGAAAACGTGGCCTTCAGCCTGCGCGCTGCCGGGAAATCTCGCGCCGATATCGCGCAACGGGTGCTGGAAATTCTGGCGCTGGTGGGACTGTCCGATCGCGGCAATGCCTATCCGGCACAGTTAAGCGGCGGTCAGAAACAGCGTGTGGGGATCGTTCGCGCCATTGCCAATCATCCCGATGTGCTACTGTGCGATGAACCTACCTCAGCGCTCGATCTGGAAACCTCGGCTTCCATTCTGGCGCTGTTGAAAAATATTAATCGCCAACTGGGCATTACCATGGTGCTCATCTCGCACGAAATGAACGTTATCAAAAGCATCTGCCACCGCATGGCAGTGATGACCGGCGGCAATATCGTGGAAGATGGCGACGTGTTTGATGTGTTCTCCGCACCACAACACCCCTTTACCCGGCAACTGGTGTATCACGCCGACAAGATAGACTTACCAGAGCGCTTTTTCCGTTCTGACAAAGGGCCATTGTTGAAGATCCTGTTTGCCGATGATTCTGTGGAACAACCGGTGTTATCCGATGTTGCACAGCGCTTTCAGGTATCCGTCAACATCCTGCACGGTAATATTGAATACATCAATGAACGTGCGCTTGGGCATATCATTGCCCAGATTTCGCATCAAGATGGCGCACGGGCGGAAAACGTCAGCGCCGCGCTTGCCTACATCGGCCAGCATACCTTTGGCGTGGAGGTGATCCATGAATGAATTACTCGGTGAGTTGAGCGTTGCGTTTGGTGAAACCCTCACCATGGTATCGATTTCCACGCTCGGCGCTGTGCTATTAGGGCTGCCGCTCGGTATCGCCATCTATGTGACCGATCGCCATCTTTTTTGGCAAAACTGCGTGGTGTATCTGCTCTCCACCGTGTTGGTGAATATTATTCGTTCGGTGCCGTTCGTGATTCTGCTGGTGTTGCTGTTGCCGCTCGCGCAGTGGCTGCTGGGTAGCACCATTGGCCCGATGGTGGCGGCTGTGCCGATGTCTGTCGCGGCCATCGCTTTTTATGCCAGGCTGGTGGATTCTGCGCTGCGTGAGGTTGATCCCGGCATTGTGGAAGCGGCAGAGGCGTTTGGTGCCAGTCCGATGCGAATCATTGCCACCGTATTGTTGCCGGAAGCGCTGGCGGGGCTGCTGCGCGGATTAACCATCACGCTGGTCAGCCTGATCGGCTATTCTGCCATGGCCGGTATTGTCGGTGGTAGTGGCGTAGGGGATTTGGCAATCCGGTTTGGCTATTACCGTTACGAAACCGAAGTAATGGTGATCACCGTGATCGCGCTGGTGGTGTTGGTACAACTGGTGCAAACCGCCGGGGACTGGGTATCTCGCTGGGCCAACAAGCGTGAAAAACGCTGAGGCTAGAAACATCGGTTTCGAAAAATACAGGGTTAAAGACGCATGAGAATTGACAAGATTGTACCGCGCAAAATGAAAATGGCGCTCAAGACGCCGTTTACTACCAGTTTTGCCACCCAAACGGAAAAGCACTTCACCATTGCAGAAGTCCACTCAGGGGGCGTTATTGGCTACGGCGATTGCTCCGCGATATCTTTGCCCTTCTACAACGAAGAAACCAACGTTACCGCCTGGCATATCATGCGGGATTTTCTTATCCCGATGGTCAAGCAAGCCGGAGAGATTTCCCATCCCGCTGAGGTGCGTGAAATCTTTATGCCGGTGAAGCGCAACAACTGTGCTAAAGCGGCCATTGAAGGCGGTATCTGGGATGCTTTTGCCAAACAGCAGGGTATTCCGCTACATCAGGCTATTGGCGGGACGCGCGATCGGGTGGAAGCGGGCGTCAGCATCGGTATTCAGTCTACCCAGCAAAAACTGGTAGAAGTGGTGGCGGGTTATCTGGACGAGGGTTACCGCCGCATCAAGATCAAAATCAAACCGGGCAAAGATATCGATTACATCGAGGCGCTGCGCAGTACCTTTGGCGATATTACGCTGATGGCCGATGCCAACTCCGCCTATACGCTGGATGATATCGATTTCTTCAAACGTCTCGATCGCTTCAACTTGCTGATGATTGAACAACCGCTGGCGCACGACGATATTGTCGATCACCGTAATAACGCGGGAACGTTCAGTGCGCAACGGTTAATTGCATTGCAGGGCGGCGCGCTGAATAACAGCGGTACGTTGAGCGCGGGTGAAAGAATGACGCTAACACTCGATCGCTCGTTGACCAATCGCGGCATGGTGCAGTCTGGACAGGATTTGCGTGTGCAAGCAGGCCATATCGATAACCTGGGCACGGTGAGTGCGGCAGATCTACACCTCAAGGCGGATGCACTGCGAAATCAAGCCAATGTGCAGGCCACCCACGATGCAGAAATCGTGGTGACCGATGCGCTGACGCAAACGCGTGATGGCACTCTGTTCGCGGGAGACCGACTGACGCTTGATGCGTCGGCGGAGGACACGCAGGGCGACATTCAGGCGCAACAGTTCGCGATGAAAGCACAGCGCTGGTTACAGCAAGGCAGCGTCAGTATTCACGGCGACGGCGATATTCAGGTTGCGGATTGGAACAACCAAGGGCAAATGGTGCTGGGCGGCAACGGCGTGCTTTCTGGAACGTCGTTCAACAACAGCGGCAGTTGGCAATCAGCAACGCTCGCCTGGCAAGGCGGCGCCCTTGTCAATCAGGGACGGATTCAGTCACTGGGCGCGCTCGGTATCACGCGTGAGCAATAGCGGTTCGATTGTCGCAGCCGATGCGCTCGATCTTTTCGCCCCGGTGCTGACGAATAACGGCTAACTGCAAGGGTTAGCGTTAACCGAAGCAGGAACGTCGCTCACCAATCTGGGGCAAATGGCGGGGGCCAACCGCCTGACCATCACCCTGAACGGCGATCTGGATAATCAGGGCGTGCTGATGGGCACCGATGCCCTGACGCTAACTGTTGATAATCAGCTAAGCAACGCCGGTGAATTGCTCAGCCAAGGGACTATTGCGGCAAGCGCATGGCAACTCAGCAATGAGGGGCAATGGCAAGGGAAGTAATGGCGGCGACGCTGCGCAATGCGGGCACACTGTTGGGTACCGATACGCTCACGCTGAGTGTCACCGACGCGCTGGATAACCTCGACACCGGCAAACCGCAATCGCGCGGTAACGCCGTGTTCAATACGGCACGGATGACAAATCTGGGTGAGTGGCAGGCAGAAAATATCGCGCTGACGGCAGACTCGCTGACCAATGACGGTGTGATTCAGAGTTCGGGCGCACTGACGCTCATGCTGGACAGCGCGACAGCCGCGGGTGCATTGCATAATGCCGGAACGCTAAGCGTAGGGGGGGATACCACCCTGCGCGCTGTGGTGCTGGACAATCAGGGCGCGATTACCAGCCGGGGCGCGGCGCTTCTGGATGCGCTCTCGTTGCAAAATGATGGTAGTGTCACCGCCAGCGAAAACCTTACGCTGCGTGGCAACTATCAGGGCAGCGGCGCGCTCAGCAGCGCAGTTGGCACTTCAGGGCGATCGGCTAAACCTTCTGCCGCTGGCCAAAGACATTGATACATTCTCCTCACAAAGCGGCGGCGAGCGCACCGGTGGCGGAACGATGATTGAGGATCTTCCCTGTGCCGCGGGGCCGGGTTCCGTCATCAACATGATGGACGACCCGCGCCATAAAGCCTTGCGTCGCCTGATGGCTCCGGGGATCACCCGTGGGCGCATCGCCGCTTTGGAGCCCATTCTTACCGTGGCGGCGCGCCAGGCTGTAGTGAGCGCGTTGGCCAAAGGGGAAGGGGATTTTGTGTCTGATATCGTTGCCGAATTGTCGCTGTTTGCCATTGCGCATCTGGTGGGTATTCCCCCCGAAGACAGACACCCGATCTACGGTTGGATCAACGCGGTGCTCGATTATGCCGATCGCCAATTGGGACAGAGCAGCGTCAGCAGTCAAGAAGGCATGCAGCAGTTTATTGCTTACGCCCAGCGTTTTGTGGAGCAACGCCGCCACGCGCCGGGCGATGATATTGTTTCACTGGCGATCGCCGGAGAACTTTCTGCCGATCTGGGACGATTAACCCCAACCGAGCAGGTGATGGTCTTTAGCGTTGTGATGGTGGCCGGTTTAGAAACGACGCGCAACGCCATCGCTGGTGGAATACTGGCTTTCATTCAGTATCCGGAACAGTGGCAACTGCTGCAACGCGAACCCGCGCGCATGAACCGGGCGCTGGACATCGCCTACGCCTTACAATCGCCGCACCGCGACGCGCGATGTTGAAGTTGGCGGCAAACTGATCAGAGCGAGCGAGAAGGTGACGCTGTGGTGGGCATCGGCCAACCGCGATGAGCGACAGTTTGATAACCCCTTTACCTTTGATATTTGCCGGGAAAAAAACGCGCATCTGGCGTTCGGCAGTGGGGGACACGGCTGTTTGGGCGCACAATTGGCGACGTTGGAAATGCGGGTGATCTTTCGTGAATTGCTAAACCACATCGACACCTTTGCCTTAACCGGTCCTGTGGAGTGGGTGCGCACCAATAAACACACGGGCATTCGGCGTATGCCGTTGCGCTACCGCGGATTATAGCGGATTACGTTTATAGCTTGCCGATATTGTTAATAAAGATTTTTGAGGAAAGTAATGGCTTTTTTTGAATGAAACCTATAGAAAACAGGAGTAAAAGTACCCATTAATTCAAAGCAAAAAGTAAAATGACATGTCTACATCAGTATCAATCCGAGAATCACCCGAGTTTATTCAGTCATCCAGGGATTGTGATCAAAAATGGAACGCTAATACGCTCGATAAACTTATTTCTGCGGCTATCGAAGACACACCCCTGTATCATGACTGCGGCGGTGGCATTACCGTAAAAGAACATTTTGATAGCGTTTATCATCAGGCAAAAAATAATTGCTGTGAAAGCCTTGAACTATTACAAAATCTTGCCATGGGAAAAAGCGAAGTATCAACGCTTGCGCAGGATCATTTGTGTCGTATTGTGTGTCAGGATGATGGGGTTGACGCTGAGGTGGCTGAAAAGGCGCGTGCCCAATGCCAGTCGTTAATTACTGATTACCCACAGTGGGTTAACAATACTTTTTTACAGGACCGGTTTAAGCTGCTGTTTATCGCGGGTACCCATCTTAAAGATGAGGGGCCGTACATGGACAACATTCCGGTTCAGGTGAAAGAAAAAATCATGCAGATTGATACTCTGCCGGTAAAACCGAAATGGTTTATCCCGCAGCAAGGGGGATTTGATGCGCTGAACTACGCCACATTTCGGGAAAACGACAGCCAATTGCGGTATTCATTGCGCGAAGACGGTGCCTGCCAATTTCGGGCTGCGCTCATGCTGCATGATAAAAATGAAATCTGGCTGGATGTTGATAAATCCGTTATTTTACAGGAAATAAAAATAATGGTTGGGAACCAAAAATACAAACAGCGATAAAAGATGCGGTGGTTAAAATGGGCGAGATTTATGGTTATTCCCCTATCGCTGATGGAAAAAGTGTTGGTGCGATCATCTACAACAACACTATCGCTAACGGTGATTTTACCCTGCATTCACCGCAGGCGATAAGAGATGCGTTGCCAGAATCATTAAGAAAAATAAATCACGGAGATGATGGCAATGAATATTTATCTGACATGTCTCTTGAACAGTGGGAAAACTTTTCTAACATTATTTCTGAAAATTTGATTCATCAATTGGGTATCAATGTGCGCGACAACACATTGCCCTATGCTGAGTGCAATATCGAACAGGCACATTATAGTGTGATCGTTGCCATAAATGAGCGCTTTCCCCGCCTCTAGTTTCTACTATGCTGTAAAGGACAAAACGCGACTGTTTTGTGAATTAAGCTATAAAATTATTCCGATACTTATTATTTCAATGCTAACAATGCGAGCTGCATCACATTCTGACGAGATGGGGTGTTTATCCATAAAAATAGCAGAAAACTGCATTTCTCGTCGTCCGCCCCAAGATTACCCTTTCTTGTATTTTTACTGAAAAATCAATCTAGTTAGACAAAAAACGTAAGCTGAAAAAATAACTCTCCATCGGCAGATGACGCGGCGGCGTTGTGCGGAACGGAGCGTCACAGGCAGGTCACAGTGATGCCGTTTCATGGCAAATGGTGAGTAACGAGGCTGAAAATGATGAAAAAACGTCTTCTCTGTGGCGTAGTGTCCTCTCTACTGTTGGGCATGTCGCTTGTCGCAACACCGGTTTATGCAGAACAAAAAACTGTCGTCAATATCGCAAAAGTGGATGGTATGCCTTGGTTCAACCGCATGGGCGAAGGCGTCGTGCAGGCGGGTAAAGATTTCAACGTCAATGCCACGCAGGTGGGACCTGCCAGTACCGATGCGCCGCAGCAGGTCAAGATCATCGAGGATCTGATTGCCCATAAAGTGAATGCCATCACCATCGTGCCAAATGAAGCTAACGTGCTGGAGCCAGTGTTCAAGAAAGCGCGTGACGGTGGCATCGTGGTGTTAACCAACGAATCTCCGGGGCAGCCCAGTGCCAACTGGGATGTTGAAATCATTGATAACCAGAAGTTTGCCGCCGAATACGTGGAGCATATGGCGAAACATATGGGGGGAAAGGGGGCTACGTCATCTACGTGGGTAGCCTGACAGTGCCGCAGCATAACCTGTGGGCTGATTTGCTGGTGAAATACCAGAAAGAGCATTATCCCGACATGTTTGAAGTCACCAAGCGCATGCCGGTGGCGGAGAGTGTGGATGATTCTCGCCGTACTACACTGGATTTGATGCGCGCCTACCCGGACATGAAAGCGGTAGTCTCGTTCGGCTCTAACGGCCCGATCGGTGCCGGGCGCTGGCGCAGGATGCAAAGCTGATCATCATGGATGAACCCACCGCGTCCCTGACGCATCAGGAGGTTGAGGGGTTGCTGCATGTGGTGCGCCAACTGCGTGAGCGCGGTATTTGCGTGGTGTTCGTCAGCCACCGGCTGGAAGAAGTCTTGGCGGTATCCGATCGCATCACTGTGTTGAAAGACGGCAATCTGGTGGGAACCTACCCAGCCAACGAAATGAGCACGCGCCAGCTCGGCATGCTGATGACCGGGCAAGCTTTTGACTATCAGATCCGCGACCCCTGGCAGGGCGATGCGGCGCGCAAGGTGCTGGAAGTTCGGCAACTCAGCCGTGCGGGCGAATATCATCACATCTCGTTTTCTCTCGGTGCGGGGGAAATTGTTTCCATCGTCGGGTTGTTGGGAGCGGGTCGTACTGAACTGTGCCTGAGCCTGTTTGGTATGACGCACCCTGACAGCGGAGAGATCCTGATTGAGGGGCAGCCGGTGCATTTGCGCAGTAACCGCGATGCCTTACGCTATGGCATTGGTTATGTGTCGGAAGACCGCATGTCGCGCGGGCTGGTGATGGCGCAGTCCATTGAGGACAACATTATCAGCACCATTTTTGATAAGGTGCGCAACGCCTGCGGGTTGATCCGCAAAAGGCAGGTGCAGGAGGTGGTGAGCCGTTTGATTGCCGCACTCAGTATCAAAGCGCCCGATCCTCGCCTGCCGGTGAGCACGTTGTCGGGTGGCAACGCTCAGCGCATTTCCATCGCCAAATGGCTGGCGATAAATCCCCGCGTACTGATTCTGGACAGTCCCACCGTCGGGGTTGATATCGCGAATAAAGCCGGCATTTATCACATCATTGGTGAGCTGGCGGCGCAAGGCATCGCCATTCTGATGATTTGTGACGAACAGGATGAAGCCTGGTATCAAAGCCACCGTATTTTAGTGATGAAGCAGGGTGAAATTCATCATGCGTTCACCCCGGGTACCAGTAACCCCACGGAGATCGCCGGAGTTGTTAATGGCTAATTTAAAAAATTATCGTCATGAAATCTGGCTGGCGTTGCTGATTCTGGTGCTGTTTATCGGGCTTGCCTGGCGCAGCGATGAATTTCTGACGCTGGGGAATTTGTACGATCTGGTCAACAACTACGCCATGTTGACCATCCTGGCCTGTGGGCTGTTTATGGTGCTGATCTCGGGCGGGATTGATATTTCTTTTCCGGCCATGGCGATCATCGCACAGTATGTGATGGTGCTGCGCGATATCGGCGGCAACTTTGTGCTGGCCTATCTGATCGCCGGTGGTGTGGGCATCCTGTTGGGCAGTGTTAATGCCATTCTGGTTAATCGGCTGCGTGTGCCTTCCATCATCATTACCATATCCACGCTGAACATTTTTTACGGCCTGCTGCTGTGGTTTAGCAAAGGGGTATGGCTGGTACGACTTCCCCGCGTGGTTTGAGTCAGGGTTTATGCTGTTTAAATACACCGATGCAGAGGGCTATGACTATGGGCTTGGGTTGCCCATGCTTACCATGCTTGCGGTACTGGCGTTGACGGCGTTTATCATGAATTTCACTACCGTTGGGCGCAAGATTTACGCCCTGGGGGGAAATCGGGAATCGGCCAGCCGCCTGGGTTTTAGCGTGCTGCTGTTGCAGTGGTTTGTCTACGGCTAATTATGGGGCTGTTGTCGGGTGTAGCGGGCGTCGTGCAATCCTGGACGGTGCGCACCGTGGCACCGGATTCGCTGTTGGGTTACGAACTGACGGTGCTGGCGGCGGTGGTGTTGGGCGGCACCAGTCGGGTCGGCGGGCGTGGTACGTTTGTCGGCACCGTGCTGGGGGTTATCCTGCTGGCGGTGTTGCAAAATGGGCTGAATTTGCTCGGGGTGTCTTCTTACTGGCAGACCCTGATCACTGGCATCATTATCGTGGTGAGCATCAGCGCCACGGCGTGGAGTCAGCACCAAAATCGGAGTCTGCTATGAAGATATCGCTGCGGGATAACGTAGAAACCTACCTGATTGGCCTGTTGGTGCTGACTGTCATTGGATTTAGCCTCACCATGCCGGAGGTGTTTTGGTCGGTCAATAATTTTCAGTCGATCGCCTCGCAGATGCCGGTTTTAGGCATATTAACCTTGGCAATGGCCGTCACTATGCTGTGCGGTGGGATCAATCTGTCGATCATTTCGACGGCGAATGCCTGCTCGCTGGTGATGGCCTGGGTCGCCGTCAGCTATCAGCCGTCTCTCTTGACCGTATTGGCTACGCTGCTTGCGGGGGGAGTGGCGGCGGTGCTGATTGGGTTATGTAACGGCGTTCTGATTGCGGGCATTCGCGTGTCTCCGATTCTGGCGACGCTCGGCATGATGACGTTGCTTAAGGGGATCAACATCTTGATTACCGGCGGCAGCGCTATCGCTAACTATCCCGAATGGGTGCTGTGGCTAAAGCGCAGTGGTTTGGTGTGCCGCTACCGATGTGGCTGTTTGTTGAGGTTGCGGCTGGGCTATGGTTGGTGCTGGAGCGCAGCACCCTGGGCAGAGCGATTTATCTTATCGGTGCCAATGAGCGTGCCACCTGGTATTCCGGCATCAACACGCGCCGGGTGTTGCTGTGGGTGTACGTGATCTCTGCGCTGTTATGTGCTGTCGCCGCGTTTTTGATGATGTCGAAGCTTAACTCAGCCAAAGCGTCTCACGGGGAATCCTATCTGCTGACGGCTATTTTGGCCGTAGTGCTTGGCGGCGTTAATTCCGATGGTGGCAGCGGAAAAATTATTGGCATGGTGCTGGCGCTGATCCTGCTGCAACCCATTGAAAGCGGGTTCAATATTATGGGCGTCAGCCCATATCTCACCATGGCGCTGTGGGGCGCGCTGCTGCTGTGCTTTATCGGCGCGAAAGGGCAATTGGGGCTCAACAAGGCGTAACCTTTTTCCCGGTAGCGGCTTGCCATCCAACAGGAGACGGTATTGGTCGCTGCCGTTTTTAAGGTAATGTCATAGCGGCTGCTACCGTGCTGATAGCGGAGGCTGGCTGATGGCCAATCGTGTGGCAGTGAGGTCGAAATGGTGAGCGTATCGCCTTGGCGTGAAATGCCCAGCAGTGTTTCAACGATCAGGCGATAGGCCCAGCCCGCCGAGCCGGTATACCAGCTCCAGCCACCGTGTCCGGTGTGGGGCTCGACGCTATAGATGTCCGCCGTCATCACATAAGGCTTGACTTTATAGCGCGCCGTTGCCTCCAGCGTCAGGCTACGATTGATCGGGTTGATCAGCGACCAGAGTTCCCAGGCACGTTCCCGATTCCCGCTGTGCGCAAACGCCATAATCGCCCAAATCGCACCGTGAGTATACTGCCCGCCGTTTTCTCGCGCGCCGGGCACATATCCTTGAATATATCCCGGGTTCGGCCCATTACCGTTGAACGGTGGCGTAAGCAGTCTGATGAATCCTGCTTGCTGATTGACTAGATGTGTATCCAACGCCTGCATAGCTTGTGCACAACGTTCCGGGCCGCCAGCACTGGACAGCACCGACCAGCTTTGGGCGATGGCATCAATCTGACACTCCGCGGACAGGTGCGATCCCATTGGTTCCCCGCTGTCAAAATAGCCGCGACGATACCAGGCACCGTCCCAGGCGTGGGTTTCAATATTTTGCTGTAATTGCGTTGCATGTTCGCGGCATCGCGTGGCAAGGTCATGGGCGTCGCTCGGCCAGCGAGGCGAAACGCTGCAAAATATCGTAAAAGAAGAAGGCCAACCAGACGCTTTCCCCTTCGCCTTCGAGTCCCACCAGATTCATGCCATCGTTCCAGTCTCCGGTGCCCATCAGCGGCAAACCGTGACGACCCACGGTAAGCCCGTGCTCGATGGCCCGAACGCTGTGTTGCCACAGCGTTTCGATTTGCGCGCTGACCACGGGCTGCTCATAGACCGATTCTTCACCGGGAAGGAGTTGTCGCCCTTCAAGATAGGGCACCGGGTGTTCCAGCACGGAGAGATCGCCAGTGGTGTCCACATAGTGGCATAAGGCCAGAGGCAACCAGAGATAATCATCCGAGCAGCGGGTGCGCACACCATTTCCCAATGGCGGGTGCCACCAGTGCTGGACATCCCTGGCGCGATGCACACAGCAGCAGCTGATCGCGCAATCGCTCGGGCGCGGCGTGGCTGAGTGCTAGCGTATCCTGGAGCTGATCGCGAAAGCCAAATGCACCGCCTGATTGGTAATAGCCGCTACGCGCCATGATGCGACATGCCAGCGTCTGATAGAGCAGCCAGCCGTTGGCCAACAGATTGACGGCGTCGTCAGGCGTGTTGATGACGACCTTATCGAGCATCTGGTGCCAGTAGCGGTGTACCTCAGCCAACTCACGCTGAGCGGCATCCTCATTCAGGTAGCGTGCGAGCAGGGCTTCTGCATCCTGTGCATTTTTGCCTATCCCGAGTGCGAACACCAGGGTGCGCCGATCGCCATCAATCAGCATCACCGTTGACTGCACGACGGCACAGGGATCGAACCCGGCACCGGTTTTCTCTGACAGAGTGCAATGCCTCATGGCGGCGGGGCGATAGCGTGATCCATTGCGTCCGAGGAATTCACGCCGATCGGCAGTAAAAGAGCAATGTGCACCGCTGACGGCGAAGAACGCTGTCTGCTCAGCGCCGTTGCTGCCGTAATAGTTGTTGGCCAGAATCCCGCATCCTTTAGTGAGAGTCACAGGGCGCGTCACTACGTGCAGCGCGCTGGAAAGGCGAGACACGCCGAGTACCCATTCAACATAGCCTGTTGCAGAAATTTTGCGCGTGCGACCCGAACGATTATGCAGGGTGAGAATGGCAAGTTTCAGCGGTGCTTCCAGCGCGACCGGCACGGTCAATTCGCTGTCGATATCGGTTTCTCGGTGGGCAAACACGCTATAGCCAAAACCGTGGCGTGACAAATAAGCACCCTGGCCGCGTAAGGGGAGCGTGGTCGGTGACCACACGGCGCCGCTCTCTTCATCGCGTAAATAGAACGATTCCCCGGAACGATCGCTGACCGAGTCATTTTCCCACGGCGTTAATCGGTATTCGTGGGCATTCTCGTACCAGGTATAAGCCTGTCCCGCTTCTGAAATCACAGTGCCGAAATGCGCGTTAGCCAGCACGTTCGACCAGGGGGCAGGGGTTGTTTCCCCATCGTTGAGAACAATGTGATATTCCCGCCCATCCGCTGAGAATCCGCCGCGACCATTGAAAAATTGCAGGTTGCGCGCTATCCGGTGCCGTGCGCATATCCAGTGTGGCTCGCGCGGTAAGCGAGCCGGGCAGTTTTTGCTTTAACTGTGCCTGTAAGTCACCTGCACGATCGTCGAGCAAAACGTGCGCCACACTCATCAACAGCAGGCGGTCTTCAGCCGAGAGTTGTTCGCTGTTGCGCACAAAAATCCCCCCGGTTTATCGATTTGATTGCCTTCGGCACAGGCGGTAATCAGGTTGATAATGTGATGATGCAGCTCTTGCTGATAACCGCCCTGACGCGTATTAAGGATAACCATATCCGCCATCAGGCCTTTTAGCCGCCAGTAATGGTGTGCCTGAATAAGTGAAGTAATCAGCGAGGTGCTTTCGTCGCTGGTGACGGTCAGTAACACGATCGGCAGGTCGCCTGAAATTCCCCATCCCCACAGACCGGATTGCCCACGGCGATTACGCGTGATGACATGGCCTTCCGCGCGTAATTCTGCCACCGGGAATAGCACGGCATCGGCACTGTTGCTGAGCGGGCCGCTTTGCCGAAGCGCTGTGGCATTCGCGGAAATGTGCCCACCCCCCAGGAAAGCGGCTCTGTCGGTTTCGAATGACACGGTACTTTCCGCCTGACCGCGCACTACCGCCATATGGAACAGCCAGGGACCACGTTCGTCAGGGGATCGAGGACGCCGATGGCACAAAATGGCATCCTTATCGCAATCGCAGAGCAGTTCGGTTTGCACAAACAGCTTACTGAACGCCGGATGGGCCAGATCGCTTGCCATTGGTGCCAGGCACCACCTCGGAATACGTGGTCAGCGCGAGGGGGTGCGGCTGGCGGCCGCGATGCAGCAGGGTAGTTCTATATCATCTTCCGGTGAAACGACGATGTGCGTTTTTACGCGCAGGCTGTCCAGTTTGCGGGTGAACTCAGCACCCGCATCGATCGTAGTGTCTGGCAGCATCGCCGTCGGTTTGCCATGCCGTATTCCACACTTCTCCCGTTTGCTGATCGCTGAGGTAGCAATAACTTTCCCAGTTATCGCAGGTGGTGTCGCTGCGCCAGCGGGTGAGGGCGATGTCTCGCCATCGGCTATAGCCGCCGCCCGCCTGGGTGATCATCAGGTGATAGTCATTGTTGGAAAGCAACTGAACTTTAGGGAACGGCGTGTCGGCGTCATGAAAGCGACGTGGCTGGTACTACCATCGTAGGAATCAAAGTGCCGACGTGGGCTGTAAAGTTCAATGGCCTCGGGGAAGCGTTCTTGCAGCAATAAGCGTGCGGATTGAAATGCGGCGCTGGACATAAAGCGATCTACCATAGGCGCACCTAACAGCACCTAGGAGAGCGCCTGTAATACCTGAGCGCTATCAAAAACCGGCTGATGGCGCAGTGAACGCATGGCTGCATGCAGCGTGAGGAGGTGCCCGGCCATATTACCGCTGTCGACGCTAGAGATATAGCGCGGCGCCAGGGTACGGGTATCGTACCAGTTATACAAATGGCCGCGATAATGCTCCAGTTTGTCCAGCGTACCCAGTGTGGATGCGAAGCGTGCCAGAACCTCACTCAGAGGAAGATAACCAAAATCCCAGGCGGTCAGTGTCGCCATCAGCGACAGGCCGATATTGGTTGGCTATGTCCTGTGAGCAATAACCGCGCGCGGTGTTTCCTGATAATTGTCCGGCGGTAGCCAGTTATCTTGTTCTGAGACAAAGGTTTCGAAAAAAGCCCAAATTTCGCGGCTGTTTTGCCGCAGTCGTCGCTGTTGCTTGGCACTCAGCGTTGTGCGAGCGCGTTGTGGCTCGCGACTCATCCAGCTTAGCAGTACGCCAGGCACCAGAGTGCGCCGAGCGGCAGAGCCACGAGCAACAACATGGGCGTGAGCTGTGCGCTAAGCAGCGGGAGTGCCAGCCCAATCACCACGTTGAGCCACATCGCGCGGTAAAAACGCCACGGGGTCGTGTCGCGTTGGGCGTTGCATTACGCAAAACTGGCCCATTGATTGAGGTTACGTCGGCTGACACCCAGGCGCCACAGGGTGGTGATAATGGCATGCAGCGAATAACCGGCGCGGTGCGGCAAGGTGAGGATCTCTACGCCAAGGCGCATCAACCGTTTGTACGCGCCGGTAACCACCAGACGGATATGCTGGTCTAAAGGTCGCCGCCGAGGCTTGCTGATAATGTCCTGGAATGTGGAGAGCAGCGTGGGTAGCAGCAGCGTCAGGGCCAATGCTGACAGCCAGTATGATGTGTTCGGCACCGCCAGCATGGTACAGAGTAACAAGGTCAAAAAGGCTGGCGGCACCAGGCTGCGGCGCAGATTATCGAACAGCTTCCAGCGCGTGCGGCGTGCGACATCAGTCAGATAATGGTTCGGATATTGTTCATACAGCAGAACGTCTCTCACCAGACCGGAGCGGGCATAACACCCCTCGAGCAGATCGTGGCTGAGCACCAAATCTTCCGGACACACCTGCCGCACAGCTGAACAGTGCGGCATAGCGGCCTTGTCCGTAACGCGGGATCTCCTCTGCCAATCCCGGTTGCAAAATGCCATAGCCCTCAATCACGCGCTGACTGGCGGGATCGTACTTGGGATGATTGAGCGGGTGAGCCAGCGTGGCAATCAGTTTATGGGCCGTGTCGCGCGGCAGCACGGTATCGCAATCAAGCGTGATGACATATTTAATCGGGTCTGTCGGGCCGGTTGCGTTGCCAACAATGTAGGCGAACTGCCCCTCCGGTTGACGCAACCAGCAATTCAATAATGCCAGTTTTCCGCGCTTCCTCTCATAGCCCATCCATACGCCCTGTTTGGGGTTCCACTGGGGGGCGCGATGCAACAGGTAGAAAATCGGCTCGGCATCGTTGGCATAGCGGCGGTTGAGCTCGTGCGTTTGCGCGTCCGCCCATGCCAATAGATCGCTGTGCTCCTGCGAACCGGGGGTCGTGCTATCAACAAAATCGCTCAGCAGGGCAAAATAGAGATGTGCGCTGGTGTTCGCCAGATAACATACTTCCAGTCGTTTCAGCAGGTTACTGATACTCTCGCGGCTGGTCAACAGGCAAGGGATCACCACCATGGTACTGAATGCAGCGGGCACACCGCCGGAAAAATCCATACGTGGCAACGGTGTCGGCGTGCAGCAGCGGGTGGTTGCCTCGCTCAGCAGAAAATTGGCTAACTGGCTGGCAACCAACATCAGCGGGATTGCCAGCAACCACAGCGTCCAACCCATGCCCTGTTCGTGGGTTTTGAGCAGCAGATGGGCAGTGAACGCCGTCGTGAGCAAACTCAGACTGCCCAGCCAGGAAAGCAGGGGGATTTGATTAAAACTGCCTCGTAGTCGCGCCATCCATGAGATATCGGTTGCCAGTTGTTGTTCCAGCGTTGATCTTCCGTCCCCAATCAAATAATAACCGATGTGGTGGGCGAGCGTGGTGGCATCGGCGGTACCTGCAAGGGCAACCACTTGCTGAGCAACCTCTCCTTCACTATAGCGGCTGTGGCGAGCCAGCATTTCTATCACATGACGATACTGATCCCGGGTATCAAAATGCATCTCGGGATAAACCCCGGCAGGATCGCGTCGAAGTGTCTGTTCAACCAGACTCATTGCCTCGGTGAAATCGGCCCAGTGAGTTTCACTCAGGAGCCGCAACCCGTTGATGCTGTTACTGAGGGAAAGCTGCTGGGCTGCGAGTTGCTGATTAAAGCGCTGGGTCAGCGCATCCGCGGTGGTGCCGTTATCCGCTAACTGCTGCTCTATCCAGGTCAGCGGCAGCATCAGCAGGTTGCCGCGCCCCTGTAAGCGGCGCACTAACTCGGCGACGAATGCGCAGCTTAATGGCGGACGGGCACGGGCCAAATCGGCGACCGCCATGATCAATTCCGACGGGCGCTGTTCGGCGCAGGCGACAAGTTTGCTCACCCACACTTCGGCTAGATGACGCTCTTGCTGAGTATTCGCCACCTCAATACTGACGCGGCGTAAATTCTCTATCAGCGCCAGACGTAGCATGCTGGGCAGTGCCCACAGTTCTCCCAGTGTGGGGGGCGTCACTTCTTGATAAGCAACGATGAAATGGGCAAGGCTGTCGCTATCCCAACGCCCGTCACCGTGGGCGATGATTTCGGTGGCAATATCGTAAATACGTGGGCGATGGTGGGGAGGGATCAAAACCGGAAGCCCCTTGCCAAAATCCTTAGGCAGATGGTGTCTTACCAGGCGGATCTGCTCTTCAATCAGGTAATAGTTATCCAGCAACCATTCTCCAGCGGGGGGGGATGCTTGCCTTATCAGCAGTACTGAGTATCGAGCAGTGACGGGTAATCACAGCCTCATTTTCTGTCAGACGACGAGTCAAATGATAAGGCATTGATGTTGCAGAGAGTTGATGTGACTGCGCCAGCGTTTTTCCGTACTGCGCCATTTGTGCGCTGGAGAAAAGTGCCGCTTTGAGGGTGTCTTCATGGGCGTTTGGCGCCGGAGGCCACGCTTGTGCCTGCTGCCGTTGTTTTTTTAGGGTGGAAAACTACTGCGTTAAACGTATTTTCATCAGGGAGCTCATCACAATTGGAGTATATGCTAAAGCCAAATTGGTTTGAGTATAGATGAAATATCGAATAGCAAGCCTTATGGCGATATTAAACTCTGTTATTATTGCTGTGATTGATTTTATTATCTGGTGATTAGTTTCTGAAAATAATAGCAAGCAAGTCATGAGTTCAATTCATAACGTTATTGCTATTTTAATGGATTAATTGTGCGTTGTCAGTCAGGTAGGATAGGTTGATATTCCGAATGAAGGGAAGCCCTTCTTCTGCCGGCCTCAGTGCTAACCGCTCAGTGGATAAACATGAATCAACCGCAACAACCGACCACCCGTAACGCATTAAAGCATGGCGGATGGGGCTTTATTGTCATTCTCAGTGCCTTGATGGCATTCACCTCGCTCTCCACGGATATTTATTTGCCGGCGATACCGGTTATGGGCAGCGATCTGCAAGGGAATGTCGAATTAACCATTACCGGATTTTTAATTGGCTTCGCCATCGCGCAACTGATTTGGGGGCCGATTAGCGATCGCATTGGACGGCGTCTGCCGTTGTTTATTGGCATGGTACTGTTTGTCATTGGATCTATAGGCTGCGCCCGTTCGACCTCGATTGAGCAGATTGTGTTCTGGCGTATATTCCAGGCGCTGGGGGCATGCACGGGCCCGATGCTGGCGCGCGCGATGGCGGAGGTGCGCGGAGCGTGCAGGTGGCATCGCCAGATAAACACTTCGGGCGTGCGGCGGTAGGCTTACAGTGGGTAACGGCAAAACACCTGAATGTCTACACCGAAGTGGGCAGCCGTTTTGCTCATGATGATGGTGCCCAAACGCAGTACACGTTGGGTCTCCAGTGGATGTTTTGATAACCTCTGATTAACGATTGAAACCAACCTGCGATAACAAATGTTGCCGCAGGTTTTTTTTGCTAAACATATCCGTTTTCTGCATTTAACTTTGTTTATCGTTACGCGCATAATTCAAAAATAATATTTTTAATCTGCGTTTTATTCTTATTTAAGAATAAGCGCGAGCATTATATTGCCTAAAGGACAAGATGATGACCACCGCGACAGCGAGCAATATAGCCACTTCAGAAATTGCCCAAGATGGCGCTTTCGTCAGACAACAGAACCGTTTTACTACGCCCTTTGGTGATAAACCGGGTGAACTTCCGGTAGAAAAAGATCGCTATCGTCTGCTGTGGGCGCCGATTTGCCCGTGGGCACATCGCGCTGTAATCGTAAGAAAATTGTTGGGATTAGAAGATGTTATTAGCCTGGGCACGGTGCACCCGGTCAGAACGGCACGCGGTTGGGCATTTTCACTGGATGAAGGCGGAGTGGATCCGGTATTAGGCATTCACTATTTGCCCGAAATTTATGCCAGGAGTGATGCCAATTACACAGGACGGGCCACCGTGCCTGCCGTGGTTGATGTAAAAAAAGGGGTTGTGGTTAATAATGATTATTTTAAGCTGACGAATTACTTCAAGATGGCATTTAAACCATTCCACAAGCCGGGTGCCCCCGATCTTTATCCTGAAGATTTACGCACACAAATCGATGCGCTGAATGACGTTATTTTTCATGACATCAATAATGGCGTTTATAAAGCCGGATTTGCACAGTCGCAATCAGCCTATGAAACGGCATGGGACACCTTATTTAACCGGTTGGATATTCTGGAACAGCGCCTTGCCACCCAACGTTATCTGTTTGGCAATCGTATTACTGATTCTGACATCCGGTTATACGTTACTCTGGCGCGATTTGATGTGTCCTATTACAGCGTTTTTCGCACTAACCGTAATCGCGTGATTGATTTTCCTCATCTGTGGGGATATGCGCGCGATCTCTACCAAACGCTAGGTTTTGGCGATACCACGGATTTTCACGCTATCAAGCAGGGCTACCAGTTAGGCGATTTTAACGCTAACCCATATCAAATTCTGGCAAAAGGCCCCGATGTGTCGCTGTGGCATTTCCCCCATCAGCGCGCCGCGCTGTAATGCGAACGGTGTGAGTAGCGTTCTATTCGAGATAACAATAAATTTCTTATGATCAGGATAACCTATATGAATTTACAGATGACTAAGCACGCCGTTGCATCATTCTTGTTGCTGGGGGCAGGTGTGGCTATCGGCAGTATTTACGGCATCGATAACGCCAATGCGGCGACAAGCGATAAACCGGTTAATATTGTGATTGCCACTTCTGCTGGTCCGCGGCCTTTTACCTATTTTGATAAGGATAATCAACTGGTAGGTTATGATATCGACATAGCTAGAGCAGTGTTCAGCCATCTGCCGCAATATAACGTCTCCTTTACCACAACCGAGTTCCCATCAATATTGGCTGGACTGGATTCTGACCGTTTCCAGGTCGGGGCGAATAACTTTTCCGAAAATAAACAGCGCAAAGAGAAATATATTTTTACCCAACCTATATTTGAAAATCAGTTTGTGATTGCCATCAATGAGAAAAACGACAACATTCACTCGCTAAAAGATCTTCTTGGAAAATCGACGGAAATGAATCCCGGTGTCAACTTTACCACCGCGCTGGAAAGATATAACGAGCAGCATAAAGAAAACCCGGTCAAATTGAAGTACACGGAGGCGGAGCTGCTGCCCGTCTTGCAAAATGTGGAAAGTGATAAAGCCGACTTACAACTGATTGATAAGTAGATTCTTTAGCAGTACATTGCTGAGTATCAGTTGACGCTTAAGGTCATCCAGTTGAGCAAGGAAGAAGGAGCACTTATCGGGGCGCCGTACAGTTATTTCTTGGTCGCCAAGGGCGCTAAGGGGGCGGTGCTGGCCAATGATATCAACGCGCAACTGCAAAAACTGATTGCCGACAGCACATTATCCGCCATTAGTCAGAAATATTTCCACGGCGACTACGCACCGAAATAAAATAAGGTCTGCGCTGAATGCCTACTATTTTTGACATAAAATTAGTCTTTACGCAGATCCCGGCGTTACTGGCATATTTACCTGTAACGCTGCTGATCACCGTATTTTCCATGATTGCTGGTATTATTTTGGGATTTGCTATTGCACTAATCAGAATCAAACGCGTGTGGTTGCTGAACCCGAGTGCAGGCGTGTTTGTCTCTTTTATCCGTGGAACGCCATTGATTGTTCAGCTCTACCTTTCGTATTACGGCATTCCGATACTGTTGAAGTATTATAATTACTACAACCAAACCGACTATAGCGTTAATGATATTCCCACATTACTTTTTGTGTTATTGACCTTTTCACTTAATGAAGCGGCATATAATTCGGAAAGTATTCGGGCCGCGATATTGTCGGTGGACAAGAAGCAGATAGAAGCAGCACAATCTCTTGGCATGACGCCGCTCCAGGTATTGAAATGCGTGACAATCCCTGAAGCGTTCGTCGTGGCGTTTCCAACGTTGGGTAACGCCTTAATCAGTTTGTTGAAAGAAACATCGCTGGCGTTTGTCTGCTCGGTGATTGAATTAACCGCACGCGGGAAGATTCTGGCAAGCAGCAACTATCGCTACTTCGAGGTGTATATTTCTCTGGCGCTGATTTACTGGGGGCTCACCATTATTATTGAGACTCTGATTAAAGTGATTGAAACCCGAATTCGGATCCCGGAGCGGCCGCCGGTAACTACGGGAGCAACAGCCAGTGATAGAAATTAAGCATCTTTTTAAAACATTCCAGAACGAAATCATCCTCAACGATATCTCGTTTCGTCTCGCAAAGGGGGATGTTCTCGCGATTATTGGCTCTTCCGGTGCAGGTAAATCAACGCTGCTGCGCTGTATCAACCACCTCGAGCAGCCAGAACAAGGTGAAGTGATCATCGCTGGCGAGGTTTTCAATCTTGCGGCTTTACATCGCCGTGACCTGGTTCGTCTGCGACAGAGCACGGCAATGGTGTTCCAGCAATTTAGTCTGTTTCAGCAAAAAACTGCGCTGGAAAATGTGATGGAAGGCTTAACCATCGTCAAAAAATACCCGAAAGAGAAAGCAAAGAAGATTGCGATGGCCCAATTAAAAAAGGTTGGGCTTGCCGAACGCACTGATTATTACCCACGTCACTTATCCGGTGGGCAGCAGCAGCGGATAGGGATTGCGCGCGCGTTGGCGATGGAGCCGCAAATTCTGCTGCTGGATGAACCGACATCGGCATTGGATCCTGAATTGGTGACGGAGGTGCTGGATATGATTAAACAGGCGGCCCTGGAGGGGAATACCATGATCATTGTTTCCCATGAGATGGATTTCGTCCGCCAGGTTGCAAGCAGGGTGCTTTTTTTGGAAATTGAATTAAATAATGCCGTTCTCTCCAGCCATGACCAATAGCGTTCCGTGCCTGCGCCACCGGGTCCGGAGGCTAGCGGTGAGCCCGTCAATCCATCGCGATGGTGAGGCGCTTGCCAGCGCTGCATCTCCGGTGAGGCGGCCAATGCGTTCGGAGCCAAAACCGTAGCGGTAGGTGCCATCGGCCTGTGGCAATAAGCCGGTGGCGACCTTATCGGCATCATCCGCAAAGCCCGGCATGGCAAACAAATCGCGCGCACAGGCCCACAGGTGTGGGAAGTCGCTGATGGCGAATGCTGTTCCTAACTCGGGTGGCAGGCTCGGTCGGTATCCCTGGTCGTACGGCAGCAAGGTTTGGAATAAGCGCACGTCAGAATCGGTAATCTGCGCGCCAAACAGATAACGCCGGGTAGTCAAGCGGTGGTCGTAATCGGCCAGTCGCGCTTCGAAAATATTTTTCGCCACCCGGGCTGCCAGCAGGGAGTTGGCAAACAGAATCTTGTAAGGACCATTATTTACATCGTCAAAAATCTGCTGGTTAAGCAGGTCGATGGCGGGGCGCAGATCGGTGGGGTAAAGATTCGGTGCCGTTGCGCTGTGAAACGGTGTCCAGGCGGTTTCAAGATCGTAGGGAAGGGTGTGATAATCGTTGTTGACGACCTTCCCGGTTTCCAAATCCACAAGGGTGGGCACCGTGCCTCGCCCGGAGTAATCAGGGATGGTGCGGCGATAGAGATCGTTTAACCGTTTAACGCCGAGTACCGCATCAACCCCTCCGGGTTGCCCCGCAAAAAGCCAACCGTCGCTGTCACGATGCGATACATATCCCACGGAAATCGCCGTTTCCAAACCCAACAGGCGGTGTAAAATAAGGATCCGTCGTGACTAGCCGCAACCGGCGCTGACGATCAAACGATAGCGACCAGCTTCGACGGGCAGTTGGTCGTCAACGGGCCAGAAACGGGTGGTGAATGAGTTACTTTGGCGGCGAAAGCCACCGTCATCGGTTTTCTCAACGGTTTTTTCTGGATATAGCACGGTAGACATAACAACTCCTCACCAGGATAACTAGCGATTATTTCAGCGGATGTAAAAACTGTTCCTGACCACAGCGGTATTCGGACGGGCTACTCCCGCTCCAGGATTTAAAGGCGCAGCGGAAACTGCGTTCGTCGGAGAACCCTAATCGTTCGGCAATATGCTGCGTAGTGACCCCGTTGCGCAGCAGGCGACGAGCTTCGGTAACACGGACTTCTCGCGACAAAATAGAGTAGCTGGCACCTTGCTGATCGAGGATGCGGGCCAGTGTTCGGCAGCTGATGCCAAGCAATCGCGCCATGTCGTCGGCAGAATGAATGGTGTCCAGGTGTGTCTGCAAAAACTGAAGCAGGCTGTGTTTATCCTTGATATGGTCTGCCAGCATTGCAGCCTGCTGTTCAGCCTGTGGACGCAAAGTGCTACTCAAGGGGGGCATGGGACGGTTGAGCCACGGGCGCGAGAAATCGATCTGCGCGATCCCTTCATCAAAGAAAACCGGGCAGCCAAAATAATGCTCAAGTGCGATTTTGCCAATGCCACAGGATCGCGTAAAGCGCACGCTTTCTGCAATGCGGATGCCCGGCGTATGGGAACGTGATACGGCAAAGCAGTTTACAAAGTGAAAATGCTCAAGCGTGGCGCGCAGTTCGGGATCGTAGAATCTGGGGATATGCAGCAGGCTGATACCCCCGTTGCGATTGATTTCCGGTATCGCACTCCAGGGCGTCTGGAAATGTTTGGAACAAAAACGGATGCTCTCCTCACCGCTGGGCAATGACATTGCCGCCAGACTGATCGCGCCAAAACTGGCGTAATTAATTCGTGAAGCATGATTGAATAAACATTCGCTTCTGTCTTTATTTTTTCCTAACCATAAATGTTCAAAGATATAACGCATTTCCTGATAGGAGATGGTGTTTGAAGACCAGCCGCGTCGCGTGGGGTCAATATTAAATTGTTGTTGTAAGCGCTCGGCAAAAATAGGTTTTTCGGCCGAAGAAAGTAATAAGCCCGATATTTGATATAGCGTAAAAAACCGGTCATTCGTCCCAAGTTGCTCGTGTGCAGGAACGACGCTTGTGCTCTGTGCAGGCTGCGTGTGTGCGCGTTGCGATTCCATGTTTCACCTGGTGTTCTGTGGTGATGTCATCATGAATAAAAATGTAATCAGGATATCCCGCTAATAGCAATGCAATAAAAAAGCTAACGAAAGTCTGTTTTCATCTATCTGTGGCACAGATTGTCCTTTTACCGTCTGCGTCTGCCATTAAACAATAGCCCCTGTAATGGATGGATTACTGAAAATATTATGGGTGAGGTGCAATGCCATGGCTGTTTCGCAAAAAGAACTATTATATCATTCATCGCCAGAGGCGTCCGGGTGGCAGCAGAACAGCCATCAGTCGTTAGCACTCATCTGGATGCTGGGTGTGGTGTGTGTGCTGGATTCGGCCATTATTTCCTCGCTGTTGACGCCAATCAAAGCAGAGTTTGGTTTTAGCGATGAGCAAATGGGGCGTTTCTCTTCGATGTTCACGCTGGCCGGTATTCTTGGCGCGCCGATTATGGGTACGCTGGACAACCGCTTTAGCCGTAAAACGGTATTATTGATTGGGGCGACGGTGTGGAGCGTGGCGTCATTATCCACCGGGCTCGCCACGGGCTTCCTTGGCTTACTGTTTTGGCGCGTGCTTACCGGCACGGTAGCGCCTGGTTGGTTGGCCGATCTTTATCGTCCGCGCTGGCGCAACGTGTTTTTTTCGTTATACATGTTGAGAAATAAAATTGGCACCGCTGCCGCGTTAGCGCTTGGCAGCCTACTGGCCAGCGAATATGGCTGGCGTACGGCGTTTTTCGTGGCGGGCTTGCCAGGCATCGTGTTGGTGCTGCTGTTTTTTATTGCTATGTCAGTGCAGATCTGGATTCCGGCCTATTTACATCGTGTTTTTGCACTCACCAATCCGCAGGCTTCTGGGTTTTTGGCTCAGGTGTTGTTGTATACCTTGCCAATGGGGCTTATCGGCGGATACTTTTCCAGCCTGGTATTACGGCAGTATCGCTGAGGATTCCCGCTCTTTTTAGCCAGTACGTCACTATTGGCCGCGGTGGCTTTCTCATTGGCGTATGGCAGTCCGACGCTGTCATCTGCTCAGGTAGGGATAGTTGCGGGCATTGCCGCTTTCGGCTTTAGCGCCGGTACCTTAACCACGCTGATTGTGGAAACGGTACCCCCGTATCTGCGCAACAGCGCCATGGCGTATTCCATCGTGTTAACGTCAGGTCTTGCCGGTGTGATTGGCCCGGAACTTGTCGGCCAACTGTCCGATCGTTATACCCTGGGTGTGGCAATGTATGTTGCGCCAGCGGCATATGCCAGCGCGGGCGCGGTGTGGTTGGTGCTTGCCCTGTGGCTGGCGCGGCGGCAGTCAACAGCAACCGCGGCCTAAGAGGGGGGATAAAAAGAAAGGGCACCGCAGGTGCCCGTTTTCGTTAGGGAGCAATCAGCCCAACGTTTTTGTCACGCGAATCAATGCAAACATGCCGCCCTCAATGATGTCGCCTTCTGTCTGATAACTCAGTTGCAAATAAAATTGTCGCACATCCCACTTGCTGGTGATGAGCACCTGCGTAAAACCCTGTTCTGCCGCCCAGACTTCCATCTCTCGGATCAGCAGGCTGCCGATGCCTTGGCCTTGGTACTCCACAGCGACGCTGATCTGCTCAAATTTTGCCTGACCTTGATAATGACGCAGGCGGCCAGTCGCCACTGGCGTTTCACCTTCCACGATCAGCAAATAGTCACACTCATCACCCGGCTTTTCGTCGATTTCGCCAGAGATCGGAATGTCCAGACTCAATGCTATTTGAATACGAAGATAGTGAACGGCGGCGAGATGCCAGGGTTCTGTCACTCTGATTATTTCCATGTCGTATCCCTCCTATGGCTGGCGCAGTGCGGCAAGTTTACGCAATATTACAAATACCCGCTGGTTCTCATCAGCATTGCCAATCGTCACGCGGATCCACGAAGGAAGGCCCACTTCATGGCCTGAACGCAGCACAATGCCCGCTTCGAGAAACGCTTTTGCGGCTTCATCGATATTGCATTCAACGTCGATCATCAGAAAATTGGCGAAGCTAGGAATATAGCGTAATCCCAGCGCATCGCAGCAGGCATAGTAATCGGCTAATCCATCACGCACCAGTTGGACAGAGCGTGTGAGAAAATCGCTATCGTCCAGTGCAGCGCTGACGGTGATTTGGGCCAGGTGATTCACATTGGGTGGCACTTTGACTTTATGTAGCAGGCTAACCGTTTCTGCATTGGCGACCGCATAGCCAATACGTAAGCCCGCTAAACCATAGGCCTTGGAAAACGTACGCAACACGATCAGATTTGCATACTGACGGGTCAGTGCAATACTGTCTGGTACATCCGGTGCCACGGCATATTCGCGATACGCTTCATCGAGTACCACCGGAATATCGGCCGGCACGTTGGCAAGAAACGCCTGTAATGCACCTGAGGTAATCATCGTCCCCATCGGATTGTGTGGGTTGCACAGCCAGATCAATCGCGTTCGCGGGGTGATGGCCTCCAGTACCGCATCGAGATTAATGGTGTGATCGGTCAAAGGAACAGCAACAACATTGCCCCCATTCAACCGCGTTGTCAGATTATACCAGCCGAAAGAGGGCGTGGGGATCACCACGTCATCACCGTCCCTGACAAAGACTGAACTGATCAGCGAAAGCATTTCGAAAATGCCGCTGCCAAAGACTAGACTCTGCGGATCGATATCGTGGTGGTGAGCCAGTTTTT
Organism: Symbiopectobacterium sp.; assembly: GCF_047692315.1. Taxonomy (GTDB): domain Bacteria; phylum Pseudomonadota; class Gammaproteobacteria; order Enterobacterales; family Enterobacteriaceae; genus Symbiopectobacterium. Next base: position 378,815 of record NZ_JBLLJS010000023.1, read on the forward strand.
CGCGCAGTGCATCGCAGAAGGTGGAGGGATAGCGCGAGGCTGATGCCAGCGCTGCGCTGAGTACCTGACCAACCTGCGGGGAATAACCAAGGCTGTTTTCATTGAGTGCCAGATTAATCAGTGTGCCTTTGCTTTCTTGCAACGCTTTCGGAGGATCAAAGCGGCGAAGCGAGTCTAAAATCGGACGATAGTGCATGGTGAGTGGTCCCTGCCAGATAATTTGATTTACATAAGAGGTGTCATCCCATGTTGGCAGAGAGGGCTGGGCAATAAACAGGACATTTGGTGTCAGGGAACAGACAATAATGTCATAAGCAATGGCGGATTGTGCATGAAGTTCGGCCAAATGCTTCCAGGCGCGACACCATCGCTTCATCGGTGAAAATCTGCGACTGATATTTCTCTCTCAAGATGATGATAATCTTGTTGTAAACTAGCGGTTCCTATTAGCAACCCTGAGTTTATCTATGCTTCAGTTTCGCCCGTCAACCGCAGATGATATCCCACGCATTATGGATATTTGGCGTAAGGCTGTTGATGCAACACATCATTTTCTTGCACCAGAGGATCGCGCAGCGATTGACGTGGAACTTTGCACCTTTTTCCCTCAGGTTACGCTCACCTTGGCGGTTGGACCTGCCGGTAACATCGTCGGCTTCATGTTTTTGCACCCAGGGCATTTGGAGGCACTCTTTGTTGATGCCGCTTGCCATGGCAAAGGCATCGGCCGTGCGCTGGTCAATGCAGTATTGGTGCAACATCCGCAACTGACTACTGATGTGAATGAGCAAAATGAGCAGGCAGTTGCTTTCTATCAACGTATGGGTTTTGTGCGCACCGGACGTTCTGCATTTGACGGACAAGGGCGGGCTTATCCATTGATTCATTTGCGGTATCCGTCGCAGTTCTGATTCAGTCTCTCGTGGTGCTACCACGAGAGAGCTTTAGGTTGCCCATATTACGGGCAGCTCAGGAATGATAAAAAAGCGAATAATTGACAATATCAGTATTTTACACTGATTGTCCGGTTCTGTGACAAGGGTTGAAAATCGCTGTTCTCCCGCTAAAGAATTCCCTGCTAACGTCGTTAAGAATAACGTATCCCTCCCTTATAAAATATGGACGTATAGCATGTGGAAAACTGGCATTTTAAAAACGACGCAGGCGCGCTTTAGCATATTTCTTATCGGTTTCTTCGGGTTATTACTGATTCTCACGTTTGTGGTTATCCACCAATTTGTCTCGCCTCAACTGATTGAAAACGAAAGTAACCTGATCCGTCTTACCGTCGACCGGCAGGCGCGAGCGATCACGGAACAAATGAACCGCGTGCAGGCGCAGCAGAAAACCATTACCGAATTGGTCAGTGCATTAAGCAGCGAGCAGATTGATACACTGTTGCCCAATCTGGTTAACCAATACAACGATCTGAATGTGTTTGGTGGGGGAATTTGGCCATTGCCTGGCGTGCGTGATGCAGCGCGCGATCGCTTTAGTACTTTTTTTGCGCGCGATGCGGCAGGCCAACTGAATGTCAATACGGTATGGAACCAGCCAGAATCAGAAAAATATTGGGAGCAGCCTTGGTATAAGGATGGGATGAATGCAACTAAAGGCCAGTGTGCATGGGCCAAAGCCTATCAAGATGCCGCCAGCCCGCAACCGCGCACCAACTGTGCCATGGCGATCACCCGCGAGGGTAAACCCTGGGGTGTGGCGACCATTGATGTAACATTGGGTTTTTTCAATAAGCTTGCCAATGAGATGAGTACTGCGGTTGAAGGTAATGTACTCATCGTGGAAGCCGATGGAAAAGTGGTGGGGAACGGTCAGCCGGATCAGGGTAAAGCCGCTCTCCTTAATCTTAAAGATCTGAATACCCTCGCGTCATCACCGTTGCAGGCGTTGCTGTTGCGTGCCGGTAACGCTTCTGTGGAGGGAACCTATGAAGGGGCCGATGGAGAGCACACCTTGCTGGTTCAACCGATCGCTGGCAGCCCCTGGTATCTGGTTGCGGATATCCCGTCCAGCCATCTGACGCGACACACCAGCAGTATACTGACAAAACTCACTGTGGTTCAGGGAGCGCTGTGTTTGTTGTTGCTGATTGTGTTGGTCAGCATCTTCCGTATTTTCATGAAAAACCTGAAACTGTTGCAGCACAATATTCTGGCGCTTTCCAGAGGCGGTGCGGATTTAACCCAACGACTGCCGGCCAGTAAAAATCCTGAATTCAATGCGGTGGTGCAGAGCTTTAATGACTTCATCGCCTACCTGCAAGAGTTGATGCAGCAGGTCGGGCAAAGTGCGCTGGCCATGTCGTCTGCGTCGCGGCAGATTGCCAGCGGCAATGTCGATCTCTCTTCACGTACAGAGGAGCAGTCATCTTCTATTGTTGAGATAGCGGCTTCCGTGGAAGAGTTGGCGGGCACGGTGCGGAAGACGGCGGAGAGCGCACGCCATGCCAGCAGATTGGCCGATGATGCGTCCGGAATTGCTCACAAAGGTGCTGTGGTGGTGAATGAAGTGGTCTCTACCATGACGAAGATAAATGCGTCATCCAACAAGGTGGTTGAGATTATCAGCGTGATCGATGGCATCGCCTTCCAGACCAATATTCTGGCGCTGAATGCCGCCGTGGAAGCCGCGCGGGCAGGTGAACATGGGCGCGGTTTTGCCGTGGTGGCCGGTGAGGTGCGTTCACTGGCACAAAGGAGTGCGACCTCTGCTCAGGAAATCAAGGCACTGATCGAGGAATCGGTAACCAACATTGAACAAGGCAGCAGCCTGGTGCGACAGGCAGGATCAACCATGGAAGAGTTGATGACCGGCGTGAACAGCGTAACAGGCGTCATTGCTGAAATCAGCTCTGCCAACGAGGAGCAAAGCAAAGGCATCGATCAGATCAATATTGCCATTAACCTGCTTGATAATACCACGCAGCAAAATGCGGCGTTGGTAGAGCAGGTAGCGGCAGCGGCGCAGTCAATGGAAGATCAATCCGTTCAATTGGAACAGGTGGTATCGCGCTTTACCTTGTAAACGTTTACCAAGGAGAAAGGAGGGGAACCTCCTTTCTCGTTTCCAGTCAGTTTTATTATTTTGACAATATAAATTATTTTTTCGATCTGCTTAATGGCATTTAAATCAAATTGGCATGAATATCCGGTGATGTTTCGCCAGGCAGAAGCTGTGCTGGTGACCAAAGTGGATTTATTACCCTATTTTACTTTAGCCCTGAACGCGTGCGAGAGGAGCTTGCCCTGCCGGTCCCAGAGAGTGATGTTTTACCGCTTTCGACCAAAACTGCGCAGAATTGGGAATAATGGTTGGCATGGCTCGGCGAGCGGTGCGCGAACAGCGCGTGAAGGAGTCAGCGCCGAGATGTTATTTGCGAGCGTCTGTCTGTAGCGCGGTTATCTGGCTGACTAGTGCATGTCGTCAGAGAAGGACTGGCTCCCTCGCTCTTCGCTAATAAACAACGCTCGTGATATCAGTTTGGCTGCTGATTTACCCAAAGCAGGTTATCCACCGCAAAACCGAGGGTTCTTGCCACAGATAAATAGTTCTGCTTTATTTCAACCGGGAGTTCAGGAGTACGCGACAGGATCCATAAGTAATCGCGGTTCGGCCCAGTGACAAGCGCGTACTGGTAGTGTTCATCCAGTGCGATGACGTTATATCCCCCCACAAAATGGGCCAAAGAAAGAGACCTTGAGTGCCGCCGTCGTAGCCTTACCGGTGAAATAGGCTTTCCCTTCGCTCGATTTCCACTGCTTCTTTATCGGATCGTAGCCTTGATTCAGCACGCTTAGCCCCCCGTCACTGCGTTTTCCATAGGTTGCAGTCACTTGTTGCAGACCTCGTTCGAAACGGCTTTCCAAACGAGCTATTTCATACCACTTGCCCAAATAGCGCTCAGCATCAAAATCGGTTATAGGATTTACCCCTTTGGGTGGAGAGGGGGATTTACACGCTACCAAGGCCAGCGATAGCGCGACACCAGTGAGGATTGGCCAAACTTTCATGCTTACTCCTTGTGTGTTTTTTGGGAAGTATAGGATGAAAATTCTATTTTTTTCTGTATTTATCGAGATTAAATCTGTAAGATAGAAGACAGAATCACTCTAATTTTTCGCTGTAGCGTGAAAATAGCAAGTGGCGAGATATATGCTGGCACTCAAAAAAATAATACATAGCTATCGTTTTAACTCTTGCATGCTTTTCATTACTCGATTGATAAAATGTTGGTGCGCTGCCTAGATACCCGTAGAAGGTTTTAATTGCCCTAGTGGGCCATCATTTCTTACATAATCTACGATTTCATTATAGTCAATTTTGACGGTGACACCGCCGCACACACCAGGCGTGATTTCATATTCGCTGAAAATAAAATCGATAGTATTCGGCATAATGAAAAAACGAGGAATAAAGCTGACCTTCATCAATTCCTGCTCAAAAAAACCACCATCACAAACTTCACCAATTTTTCCATTAATAATTGATTTTATTTCATTTAATGCGTCCCGCTGCGCGTCAAAAATATCAAAAATATCAAAAATATCAAAAATTCTATTATCGTCAGGATTGATGTTTATGGCGAATTGTGAATTGTGAATTGTGAATTGTTACCATTAATCGCACCTCTGTAGTAATAGTATTGATCTATTTTTAAACTTATCAGGTTTTCTAATAGTACACCTTTCTCATAATTTACCTGATACTCAAGAAGATGGTTGTCAATATACTCCATGACATTGCTTTCTATTTCCTGATTGATTTTTTTTCAGAAACGCATTTGGCAAGATATGTATGTTAACTTTGGATAGGTTACTTTCATGTTCGCTTCATCATGGTTGAAAGTAATGCCACTTTCTTTTTCAATATCTGCGAGTGAAAGTGTAACAGTCGTGATATCAACTTGTTCATCAAGCCAGTGACCAACATTAATCAATACATACGAAATCATGCTAAAAATTAGCGGAACAATGGTGATATAAAGTCCAACAGCAGTCATTTTACTGGGTAAGCTCCATTTTTTCCATTGAGCTTTAGTGGGTAGCAATTTCATAACACAACGTCCTTTTTTTGTTTTATTATGGAATTGAAGAAGATTATGCCACTTTAATCGGGAAATAGGAATGGTAATGTGCGAGTCTATCTCGCTGTCATCGGTGTTTCCCTTTGCCGGAAAACGAATGTACAAGCTGTATTGCTTCATTAAAATCATAGATGTTGGTGTTTTATTCTGATTTTTTCTTTTGCAAGACATAATGGTTTAATATTTATGGGGATTTTCTTCAGATATCCTTAATGTGTTTTTTACAATTTACGCTACATGAAGAAATTGATACTTTATCAATTCTGGCTATATCTATCAAAGACAGTTTTCCTCTGGTGTAGACGTCTTTTTATAGTATGAGAAAATTTTTAAAAGGAGATAAATAAAGTGAGAAAAGAAGCTGTTAATTTATTGGTTGCGCTAATGGGTGGGGTATGCGGCTTTTCTCAATCATTGGCTATCGCTGCAGAAAAAACGACGGCAGCATACAGCGGTGTGAAATACCCATATAAAGTTATTGATGGTGTATTAAACTATCAAAATGCTGTGAATCTACCCGCAGTGCCGATGAAAAATGTTAAACCTGAGAATTTCTCGGTGATCTATACCGATACGGCATTTGGGGTAGGGAAAGCTAATGGTACTTATTACTGCAATGCTATTGCCTTGCCTAAGGCTTTTAACCCGGAAAAAGCAAAAGCGATTGATTCCTTTCTGGTTAGCAATGTTGGGACATATGCGTATTGCAAGAAAGTGACCGTTAACATCGACTGGGAGAAATTTGAGGCCTTGGATTTTCCTTTCTTCAGCGGTGGCAAACACATCTTTATGCGTGATGGTTCGGTGTTAAAAGGCTCTGACGTGGCAACGTTCCAGACAAAAGGAACGAATCAGGCATTCGATAAAAATCAATATTATTTTAGAGAAAGTAATTCAACCACAGTACCCTATAAAAAGAATGTTAACATTCATGAGAAATGTTTTGGATGGGCGACTATTGATGATGCGCTTTATTTTCGTGGTAAAAGAAATAATGAGTTTGATGCGAGTACTTTTAAATGTCTTTCTTTTAGCGTGACGGCTGATAAAAAAGGTTTTTATATTTATGGTAAACCTTTCCCGATTTTTACGCCGGATACTGACGTGAAAAACCTTAAATCATTGTCTGATCATGTCGTAACCGACGGTAAGTCAGTCTGGTTCGTGAAAATTGAGCCAGAACTGTTAACGGGATTGGATGACAGCAAGGTGACAGTAAATGAAAATGTTATTTCTGATGATGTGAATGAATGGTACTGCGAAGATTTTAAGTCACCGGGAGAAGCGATGTGTACTAAAAAATAATTTTTTTTTAATGTGGGCGAATGCGTCATTCTGTATGGCGCATTTCCAGCGTAAAGTGGCAACCTTTTTCCGAGCTTTCGACCACCATGTGCCAGCCCAAATGCTCCACAATACGTTGCACAATGGATAAGCCAAGCCCTTCACCACGCTGGCGTGCACTATGTTGGAAGCGCTGAAATTGTTGCGGATCGATGCTGGGTGGCAGACCTGGACCGGTGTCAGAAATGATCAGTGTTGTGCCACGCAGGGCAATGCGTACTTCACCTTGCTCCGTGTACTGGCAAGCATTGCGCATCAGGTTCCAGATCACACTGCGCGCCAGTTCAGCATTGGTGTGTGCTTGCAGGTTTTGCTGCGCATCCAGGATTAGCGCCACTGGCTTTTTTGTCAGCCAGGGTTGGCAGCGTGTTATACACTCCTCGATCAAAGGGCGCAGAGGCACATCGGTTCGGGCTAAGGTTTGTGGATTGCGCGAGAGCAACAGCAGACAGGTCAGTTGGCGTTGCATTTCCTGCGTGGTGCTCACGATACGTTCAGCGCTTGGTACCAAGTGGCTGTCGGCAGGCAATTGGTGCATGATGGTTTCCGCCGCTCCGCCAATGATGGCCAGCAGTGTGCGCAATTCATGGCTGGTATCGCTCACAAAGCATCGCTCACGATGCAAAAACTGCTCCAGTTCATCGCTGTGCTGCGCAAATGCGCGCGCCAGCACGCCGATTTCGTCACTTGCATCCTGAAAGGGGAAGGGTTTTGCTTGCGCTGCACCACTTCGGCCAAGCGTGTAATGGAGGCGGTAACGCGCGCCGAAGTCAGTCGGTCAATCCAGAACGCGCACAGAATGCACAGCAGGATGACCAGCGGCGCGAAACCGTCAATCAAGTGCTCCAGAAGCGTGTAATACTCGCCATCTTGTAGCAGGTAGTAGCGCTGATTGTTGAACTCAAACACCAGCAGGTGCCAATGCTCGGGTCTTTCCAGGCGATGGTAGCCTGGCGCGTACTGGCGCAGGGCATCGGGTACGGTTTGCGCGTCATAGAACTGGCTGCCTTCAGGCAGCGTGGGGGGATGCCTTTGGCAATAACGGCTTCCAGTCTAGGTACTTCGTCGCGCAGGCTTTCCGAGATCACATACGCTCTCAACTCATCGTAATCAGGCTGCTCCGCAATGTATAGAGAGGTGATTTATTTGATACTTCCGGGAATTGGCGGGATCTAGCGGGAACTCATGGGATTTCATAGAGTTAATGCTAATTTATCGATTTGATATCAATGGATAAAAAATAAACAAAAATGGGCTTGGAGGT